>CAWBPS010000018.1:0-99584 GCA_963790645.1 Terriglobia bacterium
AACCCCGGCATTTTGGCGACTTGAATACAGTTGCCTTGAAGGCCCATCGGGAACTGGCTGGATCCGAAAACTGTGCGACTGGTTCGACATGGATGCCTGCGCAGCGATTCCGTCGGGCCAGACGAATGAGACCGGAATGACTCACGTACCAGTGATCGTTAATCCAGATTAGATCCCCGGATTCGACAGAGAAACGATATCCCTTCGTCCATCGAGCAAGGTCGCTAGTGGGTCTATTTGTGATGGACCTTGGGGGACTTCTTCGGCGTTGGATGCGTTTCCATCTCGGTGATCCTCCCGCCCGGTACCTGACTGGGCGATTACTTCGAAGCGACTTATCGGGTATAAAGATCCAATATCACTCTAGATAGGCGAACTGTGATTCGTATAGGAATTATATATTCTTATGCGAATTATGTCAATCCGACATGGCGGCTCGGACAAAATACGAGATTGACTGGAAGGCCGTTGGGCGCCGCGTACGCGAGCTTCGCGGATTCGAAACGAATCAAGCGCAGTTTGCACTGGAACTTAGTGTGAGCCAAGGACAGCTTTCGAAATACGAGCAAGGGAGAGACGAAATCGGTGCAACGGTGCTGCTCCGACTTGCACGCAAGTCGGGAAAAACAATCGAGTGGCTGTTGACCGGCAAGGATAGGGTTTAACAGAAATCGCAGCACCGTCGTCCCATCGGTCTACCACTTCCTTGCACGACGAACGCGGCAAGGCAAAGAGTATTGAACGGCTGCGGACAGGCTAAAGGCTCGTCATCCCCTTCCGGTCCTGATGCGAAAACATTGGGGCCGCCACCCCCCGGAAAGGAACCGCCCCAAGCGTGTCGCGCAGCCCCAAAGCCGGCGCGTGGCGCGGCTTTCGTATACCGGATAGATTTTCGTCTGCTATAAGGAGGGGGGACTTTGACTTCACGTAGGTAATCGTAACATCATCGCTAGCGTGTAATCTTTATCCCATTTTCGCGAAATCGTTACAGGCAACCCGTCGAATCACCGTATCTGAAGTGCCTCGAAATATTAAGCCCGGCGGCTTCAGACCAGGCATTTTCCAAAGAGGAGGATGCGTCATGTCGAATCAAGCAACCCCGCCCAGTTTTCTGGCGTGCATTCCGCATGCCATCGAATCCCACTGGGACAATGTCTGGGCTCCGCGCCTGGCTGGATTCCCGGTCAATATTGTCTATGCCGCAAGGATCGAGGGCTTGCCCAAGCCACGTACGTTTTCGATCCCGGTACATTTATTGAAGTCGAGCAGACCAGCAGATGCGATATCGCCCGACAATCGAAAGCGACTTTTCGGTCCTGGTGGTGCTCCACTCAGAGAGCAGGATTGAGACCTTCAAGTACCGCGGATCCGAGCTGATCTGCGAGGCGTGCGGCCCCGACTTCCAGACAGCCATGATTCACACTTTGGCTGGTGGCATAGCAATCGACGAGCCTTGGACACGCGTAGAAACGGCAGAACCGAGTCCGGCAGCGTAGGGAAGACTTTAAACCTTCGACTTGGGTACTGGGCATCGAGTCGTGAGGATCGTCGCGGGATGAGAGACGCTCGCCGCCCAGTTCTGCATTGTCAGTTGCAGGCAACTCGAGGTTTGTGGTAAAAATCAGGAGAAAGTGGTCCGTGCACCGCAGATTGGTTTTCCTCGTTCGACCCACGGTAAGTATTGCTTTCTAGCCATTGGTTTTGATTTTCACCCCGATTGGTCTCCAAACGCGTTAACAGCTAGTCAAATTCAGCCGTGGCCCCTGCAGTAGCACGGCGACAACACGGACAAGCAGTCGCGTTTGCCGCCGCATCTGCTGCGCAGCCGCTCGGCAATGGGAAGACTGAACGTGGACGAAAATTCAAAAAACGACTTTCAAACCGGGTTTCGAATTTGCCCCACCTTTGGTGAGATTCTGCCCGATGGTAGGGCCATTGAGCCGGTAACTGGAGGTTTGCCTGGCACGCTTGCGCTCCTCCACTTTGACGGAAAGCAATGCCTTATCGCACCGCAAATTCAGGTTGGCTTAACCACCTACGTCGCACCCTTCCTCGATCCCAGTGTTCTCCGGGCGACAAGGTTTCCGAGCGGTGCAGCGGAGTATGGCGGCACGGAGACATTGTTCTGGAAGGTTGCCGGCCTCTTCCGTCAATATCTGCGATTTTCCGAAGAACTGGCAGCATTCGCGACGCTCGTTATTTTCGGTACGTGGTTCGCCGAGTGCTACCCGAGCCCACTCACGCTGTTCGTTACCGGCTCGGACCTGCCGCAAGCCATGAGATTCTTCGAGATGGTTGGTATTTTCTGTCGACGCCCGCTCACCGTGGCCGAGCTTAGCCGTCAGCTTCCCATCTACGTACACCCGACGCTGCAATTAGTTGACCTAGCGATGTCGAAGAAAGGCCGCAGCTTTTAGCGAGCCACCAACCATCGCAGTGTGTTCGTTCCGGGCGGCCGCGGGACCGTGAGCAATCTCGCATGCTCAAAGATAATTTTCTCGGAAACAGCAGATGACTCGCGGGAGCAATGGGGGCGGGAGTCGATGTACCTTCGGTTGTCGCCCGACACCAACGAACCTCCGCCTCTGACTGCGCTGGTGGAGGAATCGCTCGCCGCGGAATTTCAGCCGCAGTTTTTGATGTATCGCCTGCACCACTTGCACTGGGTTCATCGATCTGTGTCTATTGCTGGCCTACCGAGATTACCAGGATCTGAACTCGGCCGCAGCCTGCTGGCTTGCGTCCAGGCAGAACCTGAGTCCGTGAAGGCAGTTGTTTCGCTGCTGCAGGCTCACGAGCAAACATTGCAGGAGCGGCGCTTGCTCGATCCCGCGGTGGCGATTGTGCAAGCCTTCTGGTCGCCCCTGCACAGCGAAAAGGAGTTCCCGGTCAAAGAACTCGCAATCCGAAATTTCACTTCCCTTCTGCGCTGGCGGGGGAGATTTCCACCTATAACGAAAAGCAGCTGGGTTGGAAATTGCGAAACATGGGTCTCAATCGCCATAACAACGGAAAGTGCAAAGTCTTGCGCATCGACCGCGAAATGCGTCGCCGAATCCACCACTTGGCCATACAGTTCGGGCTGGAGCTTCCGAAAGTGCCGAATTGTGCCGATTGTAAGGACCCACAAGTGATTGTGCACAAACGACTTTTGAAGTTTCTTAACTTTCTGAACAATTTTGGAGGAGACCAGGCCAGTCCGAATACGCCAGTAAGCCGAAGGGAAGAGGCGGAGTATCTCACCTGCCTGCAACAAATGGAGGCGGAAGGTATCGCGGTTGTAATTCCTGAGCGCTGGCTGGAAAAGACTCGTTCCCTTGATATTTTTATCGCTGGCCGCCCTGCAACCGTCATTTTTGATTTGCCGGGTGGTAGTGCCGCCTTTGCCATTTGGGTCCGCCTGGTCGCGCGACGTCGAGTCACTATCTTGGATTGCGCGATGACGACAGCCTGGGACGACCAAATCGTGCTTGAGGGATTCTTCGATGAGCGAACTTCCCACTGCTGGCTCGGCCGGCGAGACTATCCACGGAGCCAGGTACTCAATCCGCGCATCATGAACTCCCTGAAGTTCCACGGGTACGATGACATGGTTGAAGGTGTGATCTTGTTCACTGGGCTGAAACCGATGCCGGTTGAGTTTTATCACGGGATGGCCGTTCCGTTCACGCTGATATTTCTGGACCAGAACGAGAATGAAATTCGCCAAGAGGCGGACCTGTTTGTGGACCGGACGTGGCGACGCGAGCAGAAAGTCGCGCGCCAGATTAGCAGCCTGTACGAACGCGCCGAGGGTTCGGCAACAAGTGATCCGGGACTCAGCCAAAACATAAATCGTGGGAGAGTGCCCGCTCCAGTGCCAAGCTCGTGCTCTCCCCACAAGCGAGCGGAGCGGGATGAATCTGATGCTGCATCGGAAGCAAGCCTTTATTTGAGAAATGCGCTCATTCAACTCGCCAAGGATGGCGGCGGCAAGTGAGCGATCGTTTTGTCCGGAAAGGCATGTGCAGCAGGGAACTAGGTTGGCGAGCAGATTGAGAAAGCGCGGCGATAACGTTCGTGAATTAAGTCCGAGCGATTTCATCGGAGCGTGGACTGGATCTGGCCTGGAGAGAAGTGGTTAAGACCAGCGTCCGGGCGCTGCTCTCCGTGGCTGTTACCGGCAGGGAAGGGGTTTAACGGAAATCGGAATCAGCCGAACTCCCTCTCCATGATGGATACCCGGCAAGGTTGAAATTGGGGCGGAGATCCTATGGCGAAGAGAAAAAATGCGGGACTGCGACTAGGGAGTGGATTGTATGAGCCACTCGCACTCTAGTAACGGACGCGGTATTGGCGCGTGAAGACTTTCGGGTACCCCAGCGACAGGATCCAGAAACCGGCAACCCGGAGGAACGCGAATGAAGTCAGAGCAGTGATGGTGTGCGGAGCGAAGACCCGCCAAGGCACGGCGTGTCGGTCCCGCGATGACCAATGGACGATGCCGCATGCACGGCGGTGTGAGTACTGGACCGCGCACGGGTGAAGGGCTGGCGCGGTCGCGGCGGTCGCGCTGGAAACATGGGCTTTATTCTGCCGAAGCCCTAGCGGAGCAAAAGCGTGTGCGTGAACTGCTGATCCAAAGTCGAGAGCTGTTGAAACAGATGCAAGCCGGCTGAACCGCCGGCGGCTTCACGGTGAAGGGGGTTCATCCCGCAGTTTTGTTGTGGGGTGCTCCGGAAGCGAGTGAATGGCGGACACATCGGCCGGCCGGAAAGGCTGGGAATGGCGCGCCCATTGTCCCCCCGTCCCCCTCACTTCGGTGATCTTACCCGCCGGCGGTGCTGACGATATTCTCGGCCGCATGGCAGATACAGGGCACGAAGCCCCCTCGTAAGTTCATCACTGCTCAGAACATGGAGGAGGCGAAAGCGGCGGCCTACGCAAACGATCCCCAAACCGAATTGGTGATTCTTGGACTGAGTCAGAACGCCGCCGTGACAACCCGCGGGTGGGCGCGCCGTTTCTTCGACCGCGGCGGTTGGAGCCTGTTTTGATGGAAGCGGCGTAACGGACGAGCCCACGAGTGCAGGGTGGCCAAGTAATTCCGTTGCTAGCGGCCCATTCGATAGAGATCAAGTGTCGGGCGCTGGAGAAATTTGGGGATGAGAGAGGGCCCAGTCACCCACTCATTCGAAAAAGACGCGAATGAGTGGGGCACCCGGCGGTAGTCGTCAATCCGACGTACACTCAGGTGAACGTAGTCGGCAAAGTGCGGAACGGCCACGATTGCGGAGGCATCTTGAACGGTTTCCCGGATTTTGGTCTTAGCGGTAAAGTGGCGCTGGTCACCGGCGCGGCGCGCGGCTTGGGCAATGCGATTGCACGGGCTCTGGCCCACGCCGGCGCGGACGTCGCACTTGGCCTGCGTGATGTGAATGCGCAAGGAGATCTGGTGGCGCAGATCGAAGCGCTGGGCCGCCGCGCGCTTCCCCTGCAGATGGACATGGCCCGGCTCGATGAGATATTTCAGGCAGTCGATCTAACCGTCAGTCATTTCGGACGGCTCGATATCCTGGTCAACAATGCCGGACTCGCGCCCGACAATCTGGCGGAGAACGTGAACGAAAAGGATTTCGATCTGACCCTGGCGGTCAATCTGAAGGGGACGTTTTTCGCCAGCCAGGCTGCCGGACGCGTCATGATCCGGCAGAAGAGCGGACGCATCATCAATATGAGTTCCCAGGCCGGGTTCGCTGCGCTTCCGACCGAGTCGGTGTATTGCATGACCAAGGCGGCAATCGCACATCTCACCAAATGCCTTGCGGTGGAGTGGGGGAAGTACAACATTACGGTGAACGCAGTCGCCCCCACCTTCATCCATACTCCGGGCACCGAGAGTTACCTGGCGGACCCGGCGTCCCGGGCCGACGTAATCGAGCGCATCGCCGCGCTGCACCGTATCGGCGAGCCCATGGATGTCGCGGGCGCGGTCGTATTCCTGGCTTCCAGCGCGGCGTCGCTTATCACCGGGGAAACGATTCTGATTGATGGAGGATGGACGGCCCGATAGGGCGCCCTCGGTTCAACGTCCGCTTCAGAACTCAGTTTCTTTTCTGGTGTCTTCGTCCCGGGCCTGGTCCGCGGCGCGTGCGTCGTCGTTTTCCTGTTGCTGTGAGAGCTTCTTGAATTCGGCGAACATGAGCTTCGATTTTTCCGCTTCGCCGAGCCGGGAATAGACGCGCGCCAGCTGATAGTAAGCTGGGCCCAGACTCGGGTCGCGACTCACAGCCTGGCTCAACTCGTCGGCTGCTTCCTTCCAGCGCTCGGAGTGCACCAGAAGCATGCCCAGCTCGTAATGCGATAACCCGTATGCCGGCTTAAGCTCAATGGCTTTGCGGAACGATTCTTCAGCCTCAGGATATTTGTTCTGGCGCATGAGGAAGATCCCGAGATGGCAGCGGAAGCGGGCGTTGTTGGGATCGAGAGCAATCGCTCGGCGAAAACATTTTTCCGCTTCCGCGTGCTTGTCCTGGCTGACCAGCGCCACCGCCTCGAGGAACAATGTTCTGGCGGAATTCGGATTGAGTTCGGCGGCCCGAGCCAGGCTTTGCGCCGCCTCGGCGTAGCGCCGGATAAAGTACAAGCTCACGCCGGCCAGATAATGAGGTTCATCCCACTGCGGGGCCTGGGCAATGGCCTTCTGCGCAAGCTCGACAGCCGCCTCCTGCTGGCCCGCGCGTTGCAGGATGCGAGTACGCAGGACCAGGATCTGCGGATTGTCGGGCGCCAGGGCCAGCGCTGCGTCGGATTCCTGGTCAGCCTCGGGAAAGCGGTGGTCGAGATAAAATGCGCTTCCCCGCAAATAATGATCGTCGGCCGTTTTCGCTTCCGCGATCAGGTCCAGGACCTGCGCCGCTTTGCCGGATGCAAGATACGCCAAAGCAAGCTGGTGACGAATCTCGATATCTTCAGGACGGAGCAGGTTGGCCGAGCGGAGGTAAGTCGCAGCATCGCCGGGTTGAGCATTCCTGAAGAAAAGCTGGCCGAGGGCAGCGTTCCACTGGAAATCCGAGCCGAGATGCTTTGCGGCCGCTTGCGCCTCGGTCCGCGCGTCGGCGACCCGGCCGGCTTCGAGCTCCGCCCGGACAATATTGAAGGCCACATCGGGGCGGCGCGGATTCAGCCTTCTGGCCTGGATCAAGTGCGGCAGAGCGGCGCCGGGCTGCTTCAGTTCAAGAAGCACAACTCCGAGATCGTAGGCGGCGTCGGCCTGATGGGGATTCAGTTTCACGGCCTGCTCCAGTTGGGCGCGCCCGTCCTCGAGGCGGTGGTCCCGCAGATATGCCAGAGCGAGGTTGTAGTGGCCTGAAAAGGAGCGCGGCTGCAACGCGAGGGCGCGCTGGTAGTGCTCGATGGCCGTTGTGGTGTGGCCCAGGCGGAATTCGGTGAGACCGAGCAGGAGGTAGGCGGGGGCAAATTTGGGATCGGCTTGGACGGCCTGGTGCAGCTTTTCAAGGGCGGTGACAGAATCGCCGGCGGCGAGGGCTTTCTGGGCAGAAGCGAAGTAGGGCTGGGCCCGCGAGACGGTGGGCGCCGGCGGATGCGATTCCGCGGCGTAGCTAAGGGCGGCCGGCAGAAAGAGGACGGCCAGCAGGCAGGTGACCGAACAGACTCCAATCGTGTGCCAATGATCGGCCCGAGCGCGGGAAATGCCCAAAATCACACACCTGCCTCAAGAGTGCCAACTAAATCGATTAAATCGATAAAATACGGCCAATTATATCTTGACTACGCATCTTGCCGGACTGTAATTTGACTGCGTCAGCCGACAGCCTTTCCACTCCAACCCGCCTGCGGGAGGTGCTTTGTGTTTTTCTCGTCACGCAAAGCTTTTGCTTTTTTGGCAGCTGTAGTCCTGTTGAGCAGTTCCGTGCTGCATGCTGAAGTCACCGCTGGAATCCAGGGTACCGTGACCGACCCTAGCGGCGCCATCGTGCCGAATGCGACCGTGACCCTCAAGAATCCGGATACAGGACTCGATCGTCACATTCAGACGGACACCTCCGGCACCTACCAGTTCCTGAGCGTTCCAGTGGGCGACAAATATGTGCTGGAAGTCGAGGCCCAGGGGTTCCGCAAGTCGATCCAGACCGGCATCAAGCTCCTGGTCAACCAGAACTACCGTGCCGACTTCGTGCTTGTGGTGGGCGCGGTCAGCCAGACGGTGGACGTTTCTACTACCACGACCCAGGTGGACACCAGCAGCACCCAGCTGGGCGACGTCATCGAGAACCGGAAGATGACCGGCATCCCGTTGAATGGCCGCAGCTACATCGACTTGCTGGGCTTGCAGGCCGGCGTCATCCCGGTGTCCTCGGGCGCTTCCGACCACGACCGCTTCGTCTCCGGCAATCAGAACACCGGGCAGGTGTCTGTTAACGGGCAGCGCGAGACTTCCAACTCGTTCATGGTGAATGGCGGCGATGTCGAAGAAAGCGTGCAAAACGGCGCGTCCATCGTTCCCACCCTCGACTCCATCGAAGAGTTCCGTCTGCTGACCAATTCCTTTAATGCTGAGTACGGCCGCTTCTCGGGTGCGATTGTGAACGTCGTCACCAAGAGCGGCACCAATGAAATTCACGGTTCTGTCTATGAATTTCTGCGCAACGAGAAACTGGACTCGAGAAACTACTTTGATCAGGAACGAGGCGTGTTCAAGCGCAACCAGTTTGGCGGCACCATCGGCGCCCCGGTGGTTAAGAACAAGGTGTTCTTCTTTGGCGACTACCAGGGCACACGCGAAATACGGGGACTGTCCTCGGGCCTGATCAGCGTTCCGTCGCTGCTCGAACGGACGGGCGATTTCTCCGACCTCTCGACCACTCATTACGCGGACTTTACCGGAGCGGTTCGCGGCGACAACAGCCCAACAAATTTTGCCGCCACTTTGACCAACCGGTTGGGATATACGGTCACTCCAGGCGAGCAATACTGGTTCGACGGCTGCGTTACCACGGCGGCCTGCGTGTTTCCGGGCGCGGCCGGGCCGGTCATCCCGCAAGCTGCCTGGTCTCCGGTGGCCGTGAAAACGATGCAGTTTATCCCAAACCCAACGGGAGTCTCTGACGGATCGCCCAACTTCTCCACCACAGCCGAAAAAACAAACGTGAGAGACGACAAATTCGGAGTCAAGGTTGACATCAACAAATTCGGCAACTGGTCGGTTTACTGGCACTTCGATGACTCGAGCTTTCTGAACCCCTATCCTGCGTTCACCTCCAACGTGCCGGGATTTTCCGCGGTCACAGATTCTCGCGGCCAGCTGATCAGCGTGAGCAATACAGCCGTCATAAACCCCAGCACGGTCAACGAACTGCATCTTAACTACACCCGGTTTGCCTTCCTGAAGAACAAGCCCGTGGGCGGGCTGGGACCGATCACGGACTTTGGCTATGTCCAGGGCGGGCTGGGAATTAATCCGGTGAACCCCGATACCGAAGGGGTTGCGCCGATTTCGTTTGGCCAGCTGGGAATGTACTTCGGCCTGCCGGACGGCACCACCGGCCAGTACAACAACACCTACCAGATCACCGACAATTTCTCGAAGGTGCTGGGAAAGCACACCCTGAAGTTTGGTGGCGATATCCGCTACATCCAGATCAACGAGCGCAACACTTACACTTCGAACGGATGGTTTGAGTTCGACGGAGGCGAGACCGGCAACGACTTCGCCGACTATTTGCTGGGCGCGCCCGACCTGTTCAACCAGACCAGCCACCAACTGCTGGATTCCCGCACCAAGTATTTCGCGCTGTATGCCCAGGACGCATACAAGGTCAGGTCCGACCTCACCATCAACTATGGACTGCGCTGGGACGTGAGCCAGCCCTTCTACGATACGCAGAACAGAATCCAGACCTTCGTGCCCGGCGTGCAGTCGAAAATTTATCCGGATTCGCCCAGGGGCTTTGTTTTCCCCGGCGACCCGGGCATACCGAGCACGCTGGCACCCACGCAATATGACCGCTTCGCTCCCCGGCTGGGAATTGCCTATTCACCGTCGGCCACGGAGGGAATCGCGGGAAAAATCTTTGGTGGACCTGGGAAAACCAGCATCCGGATCGGTGGCGGGCTTTACTACACCGCCATCCAGGACCAGAGTCTTTTCGTTGAAGTCGGCGACGCGCCCTTCGGGTTGTTCTACGTCAGCCCAGTGCCGGTTTACCTGGAGGAGCCCTACAAGAACCGCACCACGCCGCCAAGTCCGGTAGGAAACCGCTTCCCGTTCACGATTCCACCCGCGGGAGCAACTGGAATCTGGCCGATATATCTGCCGGTTTCAGGTTCACCTACCTTCAAGCCCACCAACAAGCTGCCTTATGCGGAGCACTTTAACTTCACAATTCAACGCGAGCTAGGCAAGAGCGCCGTCCTTTCGATGGGTTATGTGGCATCGTGGGGCCGTCATCTGTTTTCCCAGATCGAGGCGAACCCAGGCATTGCGTCCAAGTGTCTGGGGGTCGCCCCGCCGCTGATTGCGCCTGGCGGAGAATGCGGTCCGTTCGGAGAAGACCAGATTTACAATCTGACCAACGGCACCGCCGTCAATGGAACGCGGCCCTATTCCGTGACCTCCGGCCGTGAATTGGCCAATGGGCAGCTTGATTTCTCCAGCAACTCCTGGGAAGCCACGGTGGCCAATTCCAACTACAACTCATTGCAGGCCAGCCTGGAAAAGAAGATCGGAGACTTCCGCTTCCTGACCGCCTACACCTGGTCCAAGTCCCTCGATAACTCCTCGGGCTTCAGCGACCCGATTAATCCTTACAATCCCAACAATAGCCGTGCGCTTTCGCAGTTCGACATCACGCACAACTTCGTCTTCAGCTACGGCTATGAGTTTCCCTTCTTCAGGAACGACCACGGTTTCAAGGGAAAGGCGTTCGGCGGTTGGAGCCTCTCTGGAATCACGCGCTTTGCCACAGGCTTCCCGATTACGCTGAGTGAGAGCGACGATGCCTCGCTTTGCGGCTGCAACGGCGCTGATGTTCCGAACTACAACGGCCAGTCGATCCACTACTTCGACCCGCGCGGTCCGGGAAACCAGCTCTTCGATCCTTCCCCATTTACTCCCGAAACTATCGGTGTCCTGGGCAATGCGAACCGGCGCTTCTTCCACGGCCCGGGATTCAACAACTGGGACATGGCGGTGCGCAAGACCACTATGATCGGCGAAAGAATGGCATTGGAGTTTCGCGCCGAAGTCTTCAATATGTTCAATCATGCTCAGTTCGAGAATCCTGATGGCGACGTGGTCGGGAGCAATTTTGGCCAGGTCACCAGTGCCCGCGATCCTCGCATCGGGCAATTCGCGCTGAAGTTCTCTTTCTGAGTATCGGGTGACGTAGTTGCTTGAGGGCACGGCTTCGGCTCGTGCCCTTTTTTTTGCAAAGCCCGCGCTTACGGCTTTGATTCTCATTTCGTGCTCGTCTATTCTGGGATCATCATCCCGTGGTCAACGGCTGCAAGCCAGGGGCTTGCGATAGCGAGGTCGAAGATGGCCAATGTTTCCCGATTGAATGTGAACGGCAGCGTGCACGCCATTGAAGCCGATGAGAAGGTCAGCCTGCTGGGCGTGCTTCGCGACCAATTGGATCTCACCGGCACCAAGTACGGTTGCGGCGAAGGCGCATGCGGAGCCTGCACGGTCCTGATCGATGGCCAGTGGCGCCGGTCGTGCATCACCCCCGTTGGCGCGGTAGGCGAGAAGAAAATCACCACCATTGAGGGCCTGGCCGAAGGCGACCGTCTGCATCCCCTGCAGCAGGCCTTCCTCGACGAAGCCGCCATGCAGTGCGCCTATTGCACCTCGGGGATGATCATGACCGCGGTGGCGCTTTTGAAAACGAAGCCGAATCCTTCCGAAGCTGAGATTGTCGAGTACATGGAGGGCAACGTTTGCCGCTGCGGCACCTACCCGCGCATTGTGGCCGCGATCGCGAAAGGGGCAAGAGCTCTCAGAGATTCAGGCGCGGCGAAGGGGCCAGGACGATGAGCGCAAACGTGAAGTCTCCCCACGCGCTCGAACCGGAACGTTACGAACTGGCCGCGCCGCCCGCCTATCGCTTTGAAGTGGACCGCCGCGGGTTCTTCAAATTTCTCGGCGCCGGCATTCTGGTGGTTTGTGTTTTGAAAGATGCCGCGGTCGCGCAGGAATCCGGCGGCCGGTCCCGGAGCGAGGCCCTTCCCGCGGAGATCGGGGCCTGGATGCACATCGGCGAAGATGGGCGCGTCACCGCCTTCACCGGAAAGGTGGAGGTGGGGCAGAACATCCGCACTTCCCTGACCCAGGCCGTTGCCGAAGAACTGCGAGTCTCAACCAGCCAGATTGAAATGGTCATGGGCGATACCAAACTCACTCCTTTTGACATGGGGACGTTTGGCAGCCGCACTACCCCGACGATGAATCTGCAGCTCAGGAAAGTTGCTGCTGCTGCCCGGGAAGTGCTGATTAGCCTGGCAGCCGCGCAATGGAAGGTGGACCGGCAGCACCTGGTTGCTGCTGACGGCAGGGTCACTGATCCCGCGACGAAACGGTCCCTTGATTACGCAGCCCTTGCGAAGGGGCAGCAACTTTCGGAAACGGTCCCGGCAGAAGGCCCGCTTGTTCCCGCCGCGCAGTGGACGGTCGCAGGTCAATCCCTGCCTCGGGTGGATGGCCGGGATGTTGTTACCGGCAAGCACCGCTATCCGTCGGACCAGAAAGTGCCCGACATGCTGCATGGGAAGATTCTTCGGCCAGCGGCCTTTGAAGCGTCTCTTGCGTCTCTCGACACAAAAGCAGCCGAACTGATCGCCGGTGTGACCGTGGTCCGCGATGGCAACTTTGTGGGTGTGACTGCGCCCACCGTCGAAACCGCGTCCCGTGCGGCCGCCGCCATTAAAGCGGAATGGAAGTCGGAGCCGCAACCTTCAAACAAAGAATTGTTCGACTATCTGAAGAAGACTCCGGACGAAGGGCGCGATCCGGAGGAATCCGTTTTCGATTCAGGGTCGGTGGCGCAAGCCCTGGCGGCTGCCGACCATCACTCGCAACAGACCTACACCGTTTCCTACATCGCCCATGTTCCGCTCGAGCCGCGAGCCGCGGTGGCGCAATGGGTAGGCGACGAGTTGACCGTCTGGACGGGCACGCAGCGGCCGTTCGGAGTTCGCGGCGAACTCGCCGAGGCCTTTCGCATTCCCGAAGACAAAATCCGGGTGCTGATGCCGGACATGGGTTCGGGTTACGGTGGAAAGCACACCGGGGAAGCGGCGATTGAGGCGGCGCGACTGGCGCGGGCAGCCAAGCGCCCGGTAAAACTGGTGTGGACTCGCGAGGAAGAATTTACCTGGGCGTACTTTCGTCCCGCAGGAGTGATGGAGGTGAGCGGCGGGGTGCAAAAAGATGGCACGCTGACCGCGTGGGAATTCCATAACTACAATTCGGGGACGGCGGGCATAAAGACTTTCTATGAAATTCCGAACCAGAGCGTCCGCTTTCATCGCACCCGCTCACCCCTGCGCCAGGGATCGTATCGCGCGCTGGCCGCCACCGCTAATCACTTTGCGCGCGAATCGTTCATGGACGAATTGGCCCATTCGATAAAAATGGATCCACTCGAGTTTCGGCTGAAGAACCTGAAGAACGAACGCTTGCGCGCGGTGTTCGAGGCGGCCGCCCAGAAATTCGGATGGGGGCGAGCAAAGTCCGCTGCAGGCCAAGGCTTCGGCATGGGCGGAGGATACGAGAAGCTGGGGAACGTCGCGACCTGTGCGGAAGTTGCGGTGGACCGGAAGTCCGGCAAGGTTAAAGTTGTGCGGGTGGTCACGGCCTTCGAGTGCGGGGCAATCGTCAACCCTGACAACCTGCGCAATCAGATTGAAGGCTCGAACATCATGGGACTGGGCGGCGCGCTTTTCGAGGCCATTGAATTCGAAAACGGCCGCGTCCTGAACGGACGCCTGTCGAGATACCGCGTTCCCCGCTTCAGCGATGTGCCCGTGCTCGAGACCGTCCTGCTCGATCGCAAGGACCTTCCGTCGGCGGGTGCAGGCGAGTGCCCGATTGTGGGCCTGGCACCGGCGATCGGCAATGCGATCTTCGACGCGACGGGAGTGCGCCTGCGCTCTCTGCCCATGGTTCCAGCGGGCCTGAAAATCAGCTAGCGGGATGGCCTAATCTTTGTCCAGATATTCGCCGGGGACATCATCCTCCGGCACTTCGTGAGTGTGGACTTCTTGTTCGTCAGCGTTTCCGGCGTCGGTGACGCCCTGCACCACGTCAGCCTCGAACGCATTCCCCTCTTCGATCAGTTCGTTCACACTCTCGGAGTCCACATCCTCGACTCTGGACAATCCCTGCAAGTCCCCCGATTGACCAGCCGAGCCTGCGCCTGAGGCCCCCCGCCGGAAGGTCACGGCATAGGAACGTTCGCTCTTGCGCCGGGGCTTCTTCACGGGTGCAACCGCCTTTTTCCGGGCGGTTGTGGCCTTGACTGCGCCCTTTCTTTTCGCTGTTTTTTTCGCAGGCGCCTTTTTCTTCGCCAGCTTTTTCCTGGCCGGTTTCTTCTTCGGCGCTGCCTTCTTCGGCTTCGCCTGCTTTTTCCTGGATTTCTTTCGGGTAGCCATAGGCGCAGTTTACCACCGGCGGGTCATACGTGGCTTTTCGTCGGTTCGGAAACTATTTGATCTCGGTCCAGGGTTGCGCCGGGTTCAGGGCATACTTCGCAACGGCCTTTTCGTCGAACTCGAAGCCCAGGCCGGGGGTCTGAGGCAGCATCAACTCGCCATCCCGGACTTCCAACTGGCGGTTGATCAGCTTGCGAAAATTCAAGACCTGGTCGTCGGGGAAAAATTCGACATAGCGCGCGTTGGGTGTGGACGCCACCAGGTGCACGTGCAGATCGTGCAGCCAGTGCGGGCATATAGTCACGTCGTAGCTGGCTGCAGTTTGCGCGATCCGGCGCCACTCCGAGATTCCGCCGCAGACGGCCGCATCCGCCTGCAGGATTTCGGCTGCACGCTTTTCCAGGATTTCCTTGAAGCGCCAGCGCCCGGCTTCGATTTCGCCGGTGGCGACTGTAATATCGATGGAAGAAGCCAGCCTGGCGTGATTCTCAATGTCGTCCGGACTGAAAGGCTCCTCGACCCAATAGATATCGTACTTCTCAAAGCGCTTGCAGTAGAGCAACGCGGTGGGCAGGTCCGACCAGGCGTTGTTTACATCCAGCATCAGGAGCACATCGGGACCGATGGCCTCCCGCGCGGCGCGGACTCGCTCTTCCTCCTGCGCGGGAGTGAGACGTCCGGCTTTCATCTTGACGGCACGGAAGCCCTGGCGCACATAGCCGGCGAGTTCCTCACCTAAGTTACGCGGAGTCTTGCCTTCCAGATAATATCCGCCACTGGCGTAGGCCGGCACTCTCTCTGTCGTCCAGCAGCCCAGATGGCGGTAGAGCGGCAGTTCCACGGCCCGGGCATTCAAGTCCCACAAGGCGATGTCGAGGATGCTGAGCGCGCGCATCACGGTGCCGGCGCGCCCGTGAAGGATGGTTTCGCGATACATCTCTTCCCACAATCCCTCCACGCGATGGCTCTCCTGGCCCAGCAGCATGGGAGCGAAGAGTTCTTCGATCGCAACCCGGGCGATGTTTCCCCCGGCAGTTCCGGCATAGCAAAATCCAATGCCCTCGACGCCCTCCGTTGACCGGATTTTCACCAGGCAGTATTCTCGCGCTCTTACGGTGCGGGTGGCGAATGACGTGACCCGGTCGAGCGGCACGCGAACTACACAAACCGAGACTGAGCTGATGCGAACCATCGCAGCCTTTCCGTATCAGTTGCAGGATTCAACGGCAGTGGGAGATTATCGCCCGAAAGCCTGCGCTTCGTCACGCGTGCTTGCTCTCGGGGACGGCCCGGATTAGGCTATGCTGCCCAGGCGGCGGACTCTGGATGCGCACGGGAGAGGACCCAGGGATGGACCTGACGAACGTTTCCAAGCAGCGCCGCTGGGGCATCGTCGGCCTGCTTTTCACCGCGTCGCTGATCAACTACCTCGACCGCGCCGCGATCTCCTTCGCGCTGCCGCTGATCTCCAGGGATTTCCATCTGACCCCGGAAACCAAGGGCCTGCTGCTGTCTTCCTTTTTCTGGTCGTACGCGCTCATGCAGATTCCCATTGGGTGGTGCGCCGACCGCTTTAATCTGCGCTGGCTCTATGCCGGGGCCTTCGCTCTCTGGTCGCTGGCGCAGGGTCTTACTGGCCTGGCGGAAAGTCTCGCCGTCCTCATCGGGTTCCGCATTCTTCTGGGCGTCGGAGAATCCATCTACCTACCCGGTGGAACAAAAATCGTCAGCGTGCTGTTCCCGCCTGAAGAGCGCGGGTTGCCTTCAGGACTGTTCGACTTTGGCACGCGCACCGGTTTGGTGCTCGAAGGCATCCTGGTCCCTTGGCTTTTGGTGCGTCATGGATGGCGTCACACTTTTCTCCTTCTAGGTTTTGCGGGGCTAGTCTGGGTCATTCCCTGGCTTGTGGTTTTTCCCCGCCACATGCGCGCGGCGGGCGCGATCTCATCGCCGGCCGCGGTGCGCCCGCGGATGCAGTGGAGCGCGTTGCTCAATCGCAACCTGCTGGGCATCTGCCTGGGATTTTTTTGCTTCGACTATTACTGGTATGTGCTGGTTACGTGGCTGCCCGACTATCTGGTGACCGTCCGCCACCTCAGCATCGTGCAGGCCGGCTTCTATGCCTCACTGGCGTTTTTTACCTTCGGAGTTTCCGAACCGCTGGGAGGATGGCTGGCCGATATCCTGATCCGTCGCGGCTGGGATGAAACTCGCACCCGCAAAGGAATCGTGACCGTCGCATTCTTCATGGGCCTGTTACTGGTCGCAGCCATGCGGGCCTCGGCTACTTCGGTGGCGATCGGTTGCCTGATCGGGGCCTCGCTGGTCGGACTGGCCACCGGCAATCTGCTGGTAATCCTGCAATGCTGCGCTCCATTCGAAAGAGTCGGAATCTGGACCGGAGCGGAGAATTTTGCCGGCAACCTCGCGGGAATTGTCGCGCCGCTGGCGGTAGGGTTTCTGATCAAGCGCAACGGTTCGTATGTTCCGGGCTTTGAGCTTGGCGTGATCGTGCTTCTGACGGGATTGCTGGCTTATTGGTTTATTGTCGGAGAGTTGAAGCCGCGATCGTCGTAGGGAGTCATAAACGGCATTCTGTAAAGAACGTGTCATCCCGAGCGCCGCCCGAGCCGCGCTCGCGCGGTGAGAGCAAGTCGAGGGACCCCTATTTTGCCGGAGATTCATCCGCTAATAGGGGTCCTTCGACTCCGCGATAGGTTTCGCGAGCGAAACCTATCGCTCCGCTCAGGAGGACAGATAAGGGAATTGCGCATCCCTCGAAGTCTTCAATGGTGCCCAAGACTATCCATTCGGATAGGAATTACTGCAATCTTTTTCCACTTATGGTGTCGGCCCGACGGAAAAGCGACGCAAGTTGCGCCCAAGGATACCCAGACGCAGGTTTTCCTTGACCTCGCGACCGCTCACTTATATTGTCGCGTGCCGTAGGTCGTCTCTGGCCGAGATGGTCTAGGTTGAGCTGAAACAGCTCGAAGGATGTTTACCGTGTCTCTTCGTCGCCTGCTTGCAATTGCTTCGTTTACGTTTTTGATTGTCCTGGTGATAGCTGCCTTGCGCTCGCCGGTAGTGAGCGCCGGATTCCAGCCCGTCTCGCCCGAAGAACTGAAGATGACCAGGGAGCCGCTGGCGCCCGGGGCGGCGGCAATCGTTCTGTTCCGCCAGGTGGACCGGGACGATACCGGCCGCACCGCCCATGAGAACGATTATTTCCGCGTCAAGATATTGACGGAAGAAGGGCGGAAGTACGCCGACATCGAAATCCCCTACTTCAAGGACCGGGGCAGCGTCACCGCTATCCGGGCTCGGACCATCCGGCCTGACGGTTCCATCGCGGATTTCGACGGAAAGGTTTTTGACAAATCCATCGCCAAGGCCAAAGGACTTAAGTACCTGGCAAAAACTTTTACTCTGCCCGAGGTTCAGGTGGGCAGCATCATCGAGTATTACTACACCATCGACCTGGCCGAAAACTTCGTTTTCGACTCGCACTGGATCCTCAGCAACGAGCTTTTCACGAAAAGCGCCAAGTTCTCCCTGAAGCCTTACCACTCCGACTACGGTCCCATGGGGGTTCGCTGGAGCTGGCAGGGTCTGCCCCCGGGCACGGTCCCGCCGGCGGAGGGCGGAGACCATGTGGTCCGGCTGGAGGCCAGCAATATCCCCGCCTTCCAGACGGAAGACTTTATGCCGCCGGAGAACGAGATGAAGTCGCGGGTTGACTTTACCTACAGCGAAGATCAGTTTGAGGCGGATCCGGCGGTGTTCTGGAAGAGAACCGGCAAGAAACTCAACGAACAACTGGAGAGTTTTATCGGTAAGCGCAAGGCCATGGAACAGGCAGTGGCCCAGATCGTTTCGCCCGCCGATCCGCCGGACGTGAAATTGCAGAAGATTTACGCCCGGGTGCAACAGTTGCGCAACACTTCTTACGAAGTCAGTAAGACGGAGCAAGAGCAGAAGCGGGAGAAAGAGAAGAGCCCGGGCAACGTCGAAGACGCATGGAAAAGAGGCTACGCGGATGGAGTGCAGCTCACCTGGCTGTATCTCGCACTGGTCCGGGCGGCGGGATTCGAAGCCTACGGGGTGTGGGTGGCGGACCGCAGCAACTATTTTTTTCAGCCCAGGATGATGGACCGCTCCAAGCTGGACGCCAATGTCGTGCTGGTAAAGCTCAATGGCAAGGACATCTATTGCGATCCGGGAGCGGCATATACGCCCTTCGGATTCCTGACCTGGCCAGAAACCAGTGTCCCGGGATTGCGGCTCGATAAGGACGGCGGAAGTTGGGTCCAGACCACTCTTCCAGAGAGTGCGGCATCGCGAATCGAGCGCAAGGCGAATTTGAAACTCTCAGACACGGGCGATCTGGAAGGGAAGCTGACGATTACCTTTACCGGGCTGGAAGCCACGCGACGGCGCGTCGAAATGCGCCATGAAGATGAAACCAACCGCGAGAAATTTCTCGAGGACCAGGTGCAGGAATACGTCCCGGCGGCCATCGAAGTGGAACTGACGAACAAGCCGGAGTGGAGCAGTTCCGAGTCCTCGCTGACGGCGGAATTTAATTTGAAGGTTCCGGGCTGGGTGGCAGGGGCGGGACGCAGGGCGCTGGTTCCCGTCGGGCTCTTCAGCGGAACGGAGAAACACGTATTCGATCACGCCAATCGGGTCCATCCCATCTATTTTGATTTTCCCTTCGAAAAACACGATGACATCACCATCGAGTTGCCCAGCGGCTGGCAAGTGAGCAGCCTGCCGCCGGCGCAGAAGCAGGACGCGCACGTGATCGTGTACTCCCTGCAAGTGGAGAACTCCCGCAACACGCTGCGCCTGACGCGGAACTTGAACGTGGATTTTCTCCTGCTGGACCCGAAGTATTACGGCGCGCTGCGAAACTTTTTTCAGGTGGTTCGAACCAGCGATGAGGAACAAATTGTCCTGCAACCGGGAACCGCGAGCGCTGCCAACTAGGCGGAAGATCGCGCGGGTTTTTCTGGGGGCCGCTGCCTGTCTGCTGGCTTGCGTCTCTCCGGCCGCGGCCGGTGGCGATGCGCCGCAGTGGATGCACGCGCTGGTCAACGCGCCCCTGCCCGCTCACGATGACAAGACCGACGCGGTCCTGCTGTATTCGGAAAAGACGGTCACCGTCCTCTCCGCCGACAAGATCAAAAAGACGGTGCGTGTCGCATACAAGATTCTGCGCCCTGGCGGGCGCGATTACGGCGTGGTTGCAGTCTCCTTCAATACCCACCAGAAGATCACCAGCCTGCATGGCTGGTGTATCCCCGCCCAGGGCAAGGACTATGAGGTTAAGGACAAGGATGCCCTGGAAGTCTCCCTGCCCAAGGTCGAAGGCAGCGAACTGGTTTCCGACGTGAAGGACAAGCTGCTGCGCATACCGGCGCCTGATCCCGGCAACATCATCGGATACGAGTACGAAAAGGAAGAACAGCCCCTGGTCTTGCAGGACATCTGGAATTTCCAGTCCGAGCCCCCGGTTCGGGAGAGCCACTACTCTCTGCAGCTTCCCCCCGGCTGGGAGTACAAAGCGTCATGGCTCAACTACCCGGAAACCAAGCCTGCGTCGCCGGGAAACAACCAGTGGCAGTGGGTGGTCAGCGATGTGAAGGGCATCCGGAAGGAAGACGAGATGCCGCCGCTGGAGGGGGTCGCGGGCCAGATGATCGTGTCGTTCTTCCCCCCGGGCGGCGTGGCTGTGAATGGGTTTGCCAGCTGGCAGCAGATGGGAAACTGGTACCGGAATCTCACCAGCGGCCGGCTCGATGCATCCCCCGACATAAAGCAGAGGGTGGCGGCACTCACCGCGTCGGGCACGCTCCTGGCCAAAATGATGGCGATCGCGCAGTTCGTGCAGCACGATATTCGCTACGTCGCGATCGAGTTGGGCATTGGCGGCTTCCAGCCCCATCCCGCCACCGATGTGTTTTCGCACCGCTACGGAGACTGCAAGGACAAAGCCACGTTGATGGCCTCCATGCTGCATGAGATCGGAGTGGATTCATACTATGTGGTGATCAATTCGGAGCGGGGATCGGTTACGCCCGACATGCCGGCGCACGCGGGCGGGTTCGATCACGTGATTCTTGCCATTAAATTGCCCGACGGACTGACCAACCCGCTGCTGATTGCCACGCTACAACACCCCCGGCTGGGGAAGCTTTTGTTCTTCGATCCCACCAATGAACTGACGCCCTTCGGTCAGATCGGCGGATACCTTCAGGACAATTACGGCTTGCTGGTGACTCCGGACGGCGGCGAACTGGTTGAGGTGCCCAAACAGCCGCCGGCGATGAACGGCATTCAGCGCACCGCCAAACTTTCGCTCGACGCCAACGGCACACTGAAGGGTGAGGTCAAGGAGGTACGGGTCGGCGATCGGGCCTGGTCACAACGGTGGGCGCTGCGCACCACCACCAAAGATATTGACCGCATCAAGCCCATCGAGGGCCTGCTGGCCAGCTCGATTTCGACTTTCGAGATCACTCATGCCAGCGTGGTGAATCTTAATCAGACTGACCTGCCCTTCGGTTTCGACTACTCCTTCGAAGCCGCGAACTACGCCAAAAATGCGGGCAACCTGCTTTTGGTGCGGCCGCGGGTGATCGGGTCCAAATCCAGCGCATTGCTGGAAACCAGGGAGCCGCGCAGCTTTTCCATCGAGTTCGAAGGCCCCGCCCAGGACACGGACACCTTCGAGATCACGCTGCCTCCAGGCTACGAAGTGGATGACCTGCCTCCGCCGGTCGATGTGGATTTCAGTTTTGCCAGCTATCACTCGAAGACTGCCGTGTCGGGGAATGCCATCCGCTACAACCGTACGTTCGAAGTCAAAGAGCTGAGCGTGCCCGTAAGCAAGGCGGAAGAGCTGAAGAAATTCTACCGAATCATCGCCAGCGACGAGCGCAACACGGTGGTCCTTAAGCCCGCTGCGAAATAGAGGTGCGGAATCACAGTGCCAATCGCTCTGGGGACCAAGTCGAAGGCCCCAGCGCCTCCCTAGCGGGACATCGTTTCCACAAAGCCGTGCCCACGACCTCCTGCCGATTATGCACTTGACACGGACGGCGACCCCCGTCAAGACTAGCCTACCGCTTGGAGGCAAGAAACCATGACCCTGACAAATGTGGTGGAAATCGTAGTGGTGGCCGCGATCGTTATCCTGGCAGTCCGTTTCTTTATGAAGCGGGGCTGAGTACCACGTGACTCGGCGGCCTCACCCATGGCGGGGCCGTTCCAGTTTCACTCAGGTGCCCAGCCTGCACCCCGCTGATCAAATTCCCCGCAAACGCCATTTTCTGTAAAAGCCTGGCCCGGTCGCCCCTTTAACTCGCCTGTCTCCCCGGTCTGAACAACGGGCGAGGGCTGTTTGCCAGGGGCGGCGATTTACACGAACCGGACGGCGTAGTAAAGTTCGGCACGAACCGGCGTTGAACTGACGGGAGGGAACATGAGACTGGCGGTCGCCAAGGTATTCCTCGCAGGGCTGTGCATCCTGCCTACTCTTTTGATCGCTGCTGATACCCCAAGGTTGGAGCAGAAGGACGGACGTTTCGCTCTGGTCGTGGATGGTAAACCCTTCCTGGTTCTGGGGGCACAGATCAACAACTCCAGCGCCTGGCCTGCCACTTTGCCCAACGTGTGGCCGGCGCTGGAAGCCATGCACGTCAATACCGTCGAAGCCCCGGTGTACTGGGAGCAGATGGAACCCGAGCCCGGCAAGTTTGACTTCTCTAACGTCGATGCGCTGCTTGCCGGGGCTCGCGAGCACCACCTGCGAGTGGTGCTGCTCTGGTTCGGCACCTGGAAGAATGGGCAGGCGCACTACATTCCGGAGTGGATGAAGAACGACACCAAGCGTTATCCGCGGGCGTTGAGCGCCTACGGAAAAGTGCTTCCGGTTCTTTCCGCCAGCTCCGCCAATAATCTCGAGGCCGATAAACACGCCTTCGCCGCGCTCATGCGCCATCTCCGCGAAGCGGACTCCGCGCAGGGCACCGTCATCATGGTGCAGGTGGAGAACGAATCCGGCTCGATCGGGACCGTCCGCGACTACTCGGTTGCCGCCCAGAAAGAATTCGCCGGCGCGGTTCCGCCGGCGTTGGCCAGCGCGTTGCATGTGGGAAGTGGCAGTTGGTCCCAGGTTTTTGGTCCCAACGCGGATGAGAGTTTTGCCGCCTATTCAGTCGCCCACTACATCAACGAGGTAGCGCGCGCCGGCAAGGCCGAATATCCCCTGCCTATGTATTGCAATGTGTGGATCAAGTACCCGGTGCACGCTCTGGAGGATCGCGACCGCGCCAGCCCTGGGCAGGAATACCCCAGCGGCGGTCCCCAGCAGGACAACATCAATATATGGAAGGCGGCTGCTCCGGCCATCGATCTTCTCGCGCCCGACTTCTACTCCGATGACATGAGGCTTTATCACGAGATCATCGCCGCTTATCATCGCGATGACAACGCCCTCTTCATCCCGGAGACGGGCATGCAGAACAATTTTGGGCGGTACTTCTTCTACGCGCTGGGCCATGGCGCCATCGGGTTCTCGCCCTTTGGCGTGGACTACACCGGCTGGACCATCTCCGATGAAAAAATACCCGGCTGGCTGTCGGAAGACTTCGCTCTCTTTGCGCCCATCGCGAGCCAGGTCGCGCAACTGAACTTTGACGGCAAGCTGCAGACCGCAATCGAAGATGAAGATAAGGGCAGTGTGAGGGTGCCGCTTCATTTCGGCGACGTGGACGCGGTGGTCTCCTTCGGCTTTCCGCAGCGCGATGGCGAGATGCCGCCCGGGAACGCTGATTCGCACGGACGAGCCATGGTGGCCCAACTTGGCCCGCTGGAGTACCTGGTGAGCGGGTTTGATGCCAGCGTCAGTTTCCGTCTGGGGGACACAGCAGGCAAGGGACAGAACCAGCAACTGGAGATTCTCCGCGCTGAAGAGGGCCGCTACGTAAGCGGTTCCTGGCAAGCCCTGCGCATTTGGAACGGGGACCAGACCGACCGGGGGCTTAATTTCAAGGGCAGTCACCCTGAGGTCGTCCGCATCCGCCTGCATACGATCGATTTATATGATCGAGGCGTGGCCCGTCCCGGCCCGAACTAGGCGCCGGTTGCCCATCCATCCGGGCGGCCATTGGATTTGGATTAGGGTAAGATATGGCGGTTCGATGGGGTAGTTCTGCGGGCTGCGAGTAGCTCTAAAGGCCCATCAGGTCGAAGGGAGAGCTCGAAATGGCGGATACTGACGCTCGCCGTGGAACTCAACCTGCGATCACCGAAATCGATGTCCTCTGGATTACCGCGGGCCTGGGATGCGACGGCGACACCATCGCCATGACGGCGGCCACCCAGCCCAGCATCGAAGACATCGTGAACGGCGCCCTGCCCTGGATTCCCAAAGTCAACTTCCTCAATCCTTTCCTCGCGATCGAAAATGGCGACGAGTTCATGGAGCGTTTCCACCTGGCAGCGCAGGACAAGCTGGGACCCTTTATTCTCGTCATCGAAGGATCGATTCCGGACGAAACCAATAAAGAAGAAGGATACTGGGCATCATTCGGTACTGACCCTAAGACCGGGCAGCCGATCACCACCTGCGAATGGATTGATAGTCTGGCGCCCAAGGCGTGGGCGGTGATTGCGGCCGGGACCTGCGCCACCTATGGCGGCATCCATGCCATGGAAGGCAATCCCACGGGCTGCATGGGCCTGGCGGATTATCTGGGCTGGCAGTGGCGTTCGAAGGCGGATATTCCCATCGTATGCGTGCCGGGATGTCCGGTGCAGCCGGACAATTTCATGGAGACGCTGCTGTATCTGCTGCACATGGCGGCGGGGCGCGCGCCCATGATTCCCCTGGATGAGGCGCTGCGTCCCACCTGGCTTTTTGGCAGCACGGTGCATGAAGGATGCGACCGCGGCGGATACTATGAGCAGGCGCAATTTGCCGACGAATATGGATCGCCGCTATGCATCGTCAAGTTGGGATGCTGGGGTCCGGTGGTGCAGTGCAATGTAGGGAAAAGAGGCTGGATGGGCGGCATCGGCGGCTGTCCGAATATCGGCGGAATCTGTATTGGCTGCACCATGCCGGGTTTTCCGGACAAGTTCATGCCGTTCATGAACCAGCCGCCGGGTTCGCTTTTATCCTCGGCCGCCGTCCAGACTTATGGACGGGCGATTCACGCCCTGCGCCGCTTTACGCAGTCATCGCTCAACAAAGAGCCCGGATGGCGCAAGCGCCCCCGCTGAGTGTGTGGGTCGGACACGCCTGTCCGACGTTTTTGGGGTTGGGGTTGATGTGGATGTTTAGTGTGCTGCTACTGTTGCTGTCTTGCCAACCGCAACGCCCGTGGAGTTCATGACGTGGATACAGGTCTAGGAATGCCAAAGTCAAAGGCGGCGGGCGAGGGCGCCCGCCCTACACTGGCCGATCCGGATCTTTATCCTGCACAGGCGGAGGAAATTCTTCAGGAGTTGGCCGGGGTCTTTACTCAGAATGCCAGCATTGCCCGGCGCATCGTGTATCCGCCGGAAGAGTCCGGCCCTGCCCCGGCTGCGGACCCGCAACTCCCTAATCTGGAGGCCAGGTATCGCGCCCTGGTCGAGCAGATTCCAGCCGTCGTATTCATGGCCTATCTCGATCGCGGCATTGGCGAGGCCTATGTGAGTCCGCAGATCGAGGCGGCGCTGGGCTTCTCGCAGGAAGAATGGCTGGAAGACCCGGTGCGCTGGTATAGCCACATTCATCCTGACGACAAGCAGCGGTGGAGCACGGAAGCGGCTGACATGTTCCTTACCGGCAACCCTCTGCGATCAGCCTATCGCGTGGTGGCGCGCGACGGCCGCGTGATCTGGTTTCATTGTGAAGCCAAGATGATTCGCAAGCCCGACGGCGAGCCCTGGTTCATCCATGGCGTGGGATTCGACATTACCGACCTCAAGCGCACCGAGGAGGCTTTGCAGGAAGAGCGGAACGTAGTCTCCGCCATCCTCCATACCGTGGGGGCTTTGGTCGTGGTGCTGGATCCCGAAGGCAGAATCATCCGGTTTAACCGGGCTTGCGAACAGACCAGCGGATATTCCTTCGCTGAAGTGGCTGGCCAGAAGATCTGGGACCTGTTCATGGTTCCCGAAGAAGTGGAACGTTTCAAATCAGACTTTCAGCAACTGTGCTCCGACCAGCTGCCCAGTGACTATGAAGGCTATCTGGTGAAGCGCGACGGCGCGCGCCGCCTGATCGCCTGGTCGAGCACGGTGCTGCCGGGCAATGATGGGGCGCCAACCTACATTATTGCCACCGGCATCGACATCACCGAACGCAGGCATCTGGAAACGACCATTCTGGAGGTCAGTGGCCGGGAACAGCGACGCATCGGGCAGGACCTGCATGACGGCCTGGGCCAGCATCTCACCGGCATTGCCTTCATGAGCAAGGTGCAGGAACAGAAGCTCGTGGAAAAAAGCCTGCCCGAGGCCGGTGACGCGGCCAAGATCGTGAAACTGGTAAATGAAGCCATTCATAAGACGCGTGAACTGGCACGCGGCCTGCTGCCGGTCGTGCCCGACGCGCAGGGGCTGATGTCCGCGCTCCAGCAATGGGCGGGCGAAGTGGAAGATCTGTTTGGGGTTTCCTGCCGCTTCCAGTGTTTTACCCCGGTGCTGATTCATGACGACACGGTGGCCACGCATCTTTATTACATCGCGCGCGAGGCGGTCAACAATGCCATTAAACACGGTCATGGCAACCAGATCGTGATCCGCCTTGCGGCCGACCAGGAACAGGGAGCGCTTACCATTACCGACAACGGCTCGGGATTTGCTGACATCCCAGCCAACAACGCGGGCATGGGCCGTCATCTGATGAACTACCGTGCCCGGGTGATTGGCGGGTCGCTCGAGATTCAGCGAGCGGCCGCGGGCGGCACCATGGTGACATGTATTTTTCCGGTCAAATTTCCAGGCGACAAGTCGATCAAAGAGCCAAGGACTAAAGAACAATGAAGACGGACACGAGCGTCACTTACAAATCCCAGAACCAGCCAGCGCCGAGGAAGAGCAGGATCCTGGTGGTGGACGATCATCCCATCGTGCGCCAGGGACTGGCGCTGCTCATCAATCAGGAAGCCGACCTGGTGGTTTGCGGTGAAGCCGAGGAAGCCAGCGGCGCCATGCACGTACTGTCGTCGGCGCGGCCCGATGTGCTCATCGTGGATATCTCCCTCAATGGCCCGGACGGACTCGACCTGCTTAAGAATATCCGGAATGTTTACCCGACGCTCCCGGTGCTGATCCTCTCCATGCACGACGAGTCGATCTACGCGGAGCGCGCACTGCGGGCGGGCGCGAATGGTTACATCATGAAGCAGGAGGCCACGGAAAAAGTGCTGGTGGCCCTGCGCCGCATTCTGGGCGGCGAGATTTACGTGAGCGACCGCATCGCCAACAAGATGCTGAAACACTACATCACCGGATCGGGCACGCTGCGCCACTCCTCCATCGCCGACCTGAGCGATCGCGAACTCGAAGTGTTCCGTTTGATCGGAGAAGGTCACGGCACCCGGCAGATTGCCGAAGAATTGCACCTGAGCGTAAAAACGGTCGAATCCTACCAGGCGCACATCAAGGAAAAATTATCTCTGCGCAGCGCGCGCGAACTCATGCAGCATGCGATTCAGTGGAACATGAACGAAAAGACGGCGTGATGTGACCGGAAAGCATCGGTGCCCCATTCATTTCGCGCCTTTTGCGAAATGAGTGGGGAACGACTTCGAGAGATTTCCAAAATTGTGACTGACCGGTCCATCCTCCACTCATTTCGCAAAGGGCGCGAAATGAATGGGGCACCGTCGGCTTCGGTTCTCTTTCCGGGTTGGGAATAGAACGATCTCCACGCCCTATTTACCCTCCAAGTATCAGGGAAACCCTGATAGAAAAAATAGTGCTTCCCATGAAAGCGAATAAGTGGGGCTCCCGCTTGTGACGGGCTTTTGATTTGTTGATGCTAGGGGCGTCACAACGGGTCTCATCGCTGAAGTTTCGGGAAAACTGCTACCAGGTCAAGGCGTCAGAACTATTCACTCATTGTCCAAATAATTCGGCAGCTCCCGTCTCCCAGTCGAGGCGGGAAAGGAGAGTCGAGCTATGGCAGCGGAAACGGTTCCGTACGGTCGGAAGACGCAAAAACCATCGCCGGTCGCCGAGGTGCACATTCTATGGATCACGGCCGGCCTGGGCTGTGACGGAGACTCGGTTTCGGTCACCGCGGCAACTCAACCCAGTATCGAAGATGTCTTGCTGGGAGCAATTCCCGGCCTTCCCAAGGTGCACCTGCACAATCCGGTTCTGGCCTACGAGAACGGAGATGACTTCCTCAAATTCTGGTACCTCGCGGAGAAAGGCCAGCTGGATCCGTTCGTGCTGGTCGTCGAAGGTTCCATCCCCAACGAGAAAATAAAAAAAGAAGGCTACTGGGCGGGACTTGGGACCGATCCCAAGACCGGTCAGCCGATTACCACCAATGAGTGGATTGACCGCATCGCTCCCAAGGCTCTCGCGGTGATCGCTTGCGGCACTTGCGCGACCTACGGCGGCATTCATGCCATGGAAGGCAATCCCACGGGCGCGATGGGACTGGCGGACTACCTGGGTTGGGACTGGAAGTCGAAAGCCGGCTTGCCCATCGTCAATGTTCCAGGATGCCCGGTGCAGCCCGACAACTTCATGGAAACTGTCCTCTACCTTCTCTATCAGGTAGCGGGACTGGCGCCCATGATTCCGCTCGACGATCAGCTGCGTCCCACCTGGCTGTTCGGCAAGACGGTCCACGAAGGTTGCGACCGCGCCGGCTACTACGAGCAGGGCGACTTCGCGGAAGTGTATGGCTCCCCAAAATGCATCGTGAAACTGGGATGCTGGGGCCCGGTAGTGAACTGCAACGTGCCCAAGCGCGGCTGGATGGCCGGAATTGGCGGATGCCCCAACGTGGGCGGCATTTGCATCGGCTGCACCATGCCTGGGTTCCCCGACAAATTCATGCCCTTCATGGATGAACCGCCGGGCGCCCGGGTTTCGAGTTCAGCCATCGGCGCCTACGGCCGAGCGATTCGTGCCCTGCGTTCAATGACCCAATCGACGGCCAACAAGGAGCCGAAGTGGCGTCATCCGCGCGCCGAACTGACCACCGGATACCATCCCCGGTCTTACTGACAAGATTCCTACTGAGTCCAAAGGAGCGATCGAATGAGCACTATCACCGCACCGACGAAGGACGCCCCGGGAAAAAAGGGAACCTGGTGGAAATGAACTGGGATCCGATCACCCGGATTGTAGGCAGCCTGGGCATCTTTACCAAGATCGACTTTGAGAACAAGCATGTGGTCGAGTGTCACAGCACCTCGTCCATTTTTCGCGGCTACAGCATCTTCATGAAGGGTAAAGACCCGCGCGACGCTCACTTCATTACCAGCCGCATCTGCGGCATCTGCGGCGACAACCACGCCACCTGCGCCACTTACGCGCAGAACATGGCGTTTGGGGTGAAGCCGCCTCCGATCGCGGAGTGGATCGTCAACTTAGGCGAAGCCGCCGAATACATGTTCGACCACAATATCTTTCAGGACAATCTGGTCGGAGTGGATTTCTGCGAGCAGATGGTGAAGGAAACCAATCCCAAAGTCTGGGCGAAAGCGCAATCGACGGCGGCGCCGCATGCCAGCGCGCACGGCTACCGCACCATTGCCGACATCATGACCGCCCTCAATCCGTTCACCGGAGCTTTCTATCGCGAAGCCCTGGTCATGAGCCGGATGACGCGTGAGATGTTCTGCCTGATGGAGGGGCGGCACGTCCATCCTTCTACCCTATATCCCGGCGGCGTGGGTACGGTCCCGACCGTGCAGCTGTTCACCGACTACCTGGTCCGCCTGATGAAGTACGTGGAGTTCATGAAAAAAGTCGTACCGCTGCACGACGACTTGTTCGACTTCTTCTATGACGCACTGCCGGGGTACGAAGAGGTTGGCCGGCGGCGCGTTCTTCTGGCCTGCTGGGGATCGTTCAACGATCCCGACGTTTGCGATTACACCTACAAGAACATGACGAACTGGGGCCGCGGCATGTTCGTCACGCCGGGCATCGTGGTGGACGGCAAGCTGGTCACCACGGACCTGGTGGACATCAACCTGAATATCCGCATTCTGCTGGGCAGTTCTTACTACGACGAGTGGAAGAACCAGCAGACCTTCGTCAAGACTGACCCGCTGGGCAATCCGGTGGACAAGAACCATCCCTGGAACCAGACTACGATTCCGCGGCCGCAGAAGCGCGACTTTGGCGGCAAGTACACCTGGGTGATGTCGCCGCGCTGGTTCGACAAGCGCACCGGCGACCATCTGGCGATGGACACCGGAGGCGGCCCGATTGCCCGTCTGTGGGCGACCGCGCTGGCCGGGCTGGTGGACATCGGATACATCAAAGCCACCGGCAGCAGCGTCAAGATGTACCTGCCCAAAACCACCTCGCTGCCCGAGGCCGAGTTCGAATGGAAGATTCCCAAATGGAGCAATGCCATCGAACGCGACCGCGCCCGCACCTATTTCCAGGTCTATGCCGCCTGCGCCGCCCTGCATTTTATGGAGAAAGCGCTGGCGGAGTTGCATGCCGGACACACCAAGACATGGACCGAATTCAAAGTGCCCGAAGAAGCCATTGGCTGCGGCTTCCACGAAGCGGTCCGCGGCGTGCTTTCGCACCATGTGGTGATCAAAGAAGGGAAGATCGCAAATTATCATCCCTATCCTCCGACGCCCTGGAATGCCAATCCGCGGGATATTTACGGCACTCCGGGTCCGTACGAGGATGCGGTGCAGAATACGCCGATTTTTGAGGAAAACGGCCCTGACAAGTTCAAGGGAATCGATATCATGCGCGCGGTAAGGAGCTTCGATCCGTGTCTGCCTTGCGGCGTGCACATGTATCTGGGGAACGGCAAGGTGCTGGAGACGCACCATTCCCCGATGTTCGGTCTTCAACCCTGAACTCGCACCATGGTGGACGAGGGAGTGAGGGTGGTAGGCAGGAATCGCCAGGTACGCTCACAGAGGAGGGATCTGGCGTCTCAAAACTGCGCTCTCACTCCTACTTTTTTGAATTTTGTCATCCTGAGCTTAGGCAATCCCATTCGCTTTGCGAATGGGATTGCTGAAGTCGAAGGACCCCTGGCAGCTTCGGGGAACGTTCCCTCAGGGATTTGGCGGCAGGAATAAAGTAGGGGTCCTTCGACTGCGTAGCGGATTCGCCAGCGAATCCGCTACTCCGCTCAGGATGACAACCACGTTCTTTCGAGGAGCCTTGTGGCTGACAGCAGAGATTTTCGGGAAGACATGCAGCGCATCGGCGGGCTGGTGCAGGAAATAGAAGCCATCGCGGATCCGGCGGTGCGCGCCGCCACCCAGGGCCTGGTGCAGTCCCTGATGGATTTGCACGGCGCGGCCCTGGAGAAGGCGCTCGATATCGTGGCCGACGCTGGCGAGCCGGGCATGAGCATCATCGACCGGCTGGGTCGCGATGCGCTGGTGAGCAGCGTGCTGATTCTCTACGGCCTCCATCCCGAAGACATCGAAACCCGGGTGGTGAAAGCGGTGGACCGCCTACGGCCGCAGTTGCGGAAACAGGGCTGTGAAGTTGAGTTGCTGGGCGTGAGCGACGGCGCCATCCGGCTGCGAGTCGAAACCGGGTCGCATACTTGTGGCTCAACCGCAAAGACCGCGCAAGCCGCGCTCGAGGAAGCCATGTACGACGCGGCGCCAGATATGGCCTCGCTGGTCATCGAAGGCCTGGAAGAGAAGCCCGCATCTGGATTCGTAGCCTTGGACAAACTGGTGGGGAGTCCTGCCGGATTGCAGGTCGAAGTCAATCCGCCGCACGGGGCGGACTGAAGGAGATTTTTGTAGCGCCGCCGTCCCGGCAGCTGTCCGGCGGGCGTCCGCCCGCCGCGCCGAGGGCGAGACGCCCTCGGGACAGCCGGCAGGATGCCGGCGCTACTAGTGAAGGTTTGAGATTTTCAATCATGAGCTCGGGGCCATTTACCGCACCCGCCGATGGCTTTGGCACGCTGCGCCAGTTCGCGCGCCGCGAACGGCCGCTCGAGCGCTGTGAGTTGTGCAGCGCGGGCTTGTCGCCAATTCATTCTCACCTGATCGAAGTGGCCCGGCGCAAACTTCTTTGCAGCTGCGACGCTTGCGCCATCCTGTTCAGCGGCCAGGGCGTAAAGTTCAAGCGCGTGCCGCGGCGGGTGCGCTCTCTCCCTGGCTTCAATCTCAGCGACGCCGAGTGGAACGGGCTGATGGTGCCCATCAACATGGCCTTTTTCCTCAAGAGCAGCCTGGAGAACCGCGTGGTTGCGCTCTATCCCAGCCCGGCGGGCGCTACCGAGTCGCTGCTGGCGCTGGAATCCTGGAACGATATCGTCGAGCGCAATCCGATTCTGAACGAGATGGAATCCGACGTAGAAGGCCTGCTGGTCAACCGGCTGGGCTACTCCCGGGGATATTCCGCGGCGGAGTACTATCTGCTTCCCATTGACGAATGCTACAAGCTGGTAGGCCTGATTCGCATGCACTGGAAGGGCCTCTCGGGCGGGACGGAAGTATGGCGAGAACTGGGCGAGTTTTTCACCAGCCTGAAAGAAAAATCAGTCGAAGTCGGAGCCGAATCCCATGCCTGATCTGAGCTTTCAAGTCGAAGGCGCCGAAGTTGTCGCCAATGCAGCCACACCGCTGCTGGCCTTCAAACTTCGCCTGACCGACGCCAATCCGGAGCAGACGATTCACACCGTTGCCCTGCGTTGCCAGATTCAGCTCGAAGTCACGCGGCGCAAATACACACCCGAAGATCAGGAGCGCTTGCTCGATCTCTTTGGCGAGCCCAGCCGATGGGGCCAGACTCTGCGAAGTCTTTTATGGACGCACGCCAATCTGGTCGTGCCTTCGTTCAAGGGATCGACCCCTGTCGATCTCCCGGTGCCGTGTACGTTCGACTTCAATGTGGCTGCCACCAAATATTTCGACGGACTGACGGACGGCGACGTCCCGGTTTGCGTACAGTTCAGCGGCACGGTTTTCTATGAGGGCAGCGACGGCGGCCTGCAGGTCGCGCCAATCTCATGGGACAAAGAGGCCCGCTTCAGGCTGCCGGTAAAAATCTGGCGCGACATGATGGCGTCTTACTACCCCAAGAGCGCCTGGCTCTGCCTGCACAAAGAGGCGTTCGATCGCTTGTATCAATACAAAGTGAAACACGGCATTCCCACCTGGGAAGAGGCGCTCGAAAGCCTGATTCCGGTCGAAGAGACGGTGATCTGATGAATCTTGGAGTGGTGGAGCAGATCGCGAAAGCGGTGCTTTACGAGGGATACATGCTCTATCCCTATCGTCCGTCTTCGGTGAAAAACCAGCAGCGCTGGAATTTTGGCGTGCTCTGCCCGCAGTCCTACAGCGTAGCGCAGAAGTGCAGTGAGGCCTGGACCATGCAGACCGAGTGCCTGGTCGAAGGCAGTGCGATGACCGGGCTGGAAGTTCGAGTGCGTTTTCTGCAACTGGTGGCGCGAACCATCGGCGAATTGACCATGCCGGTGAACGAGTTGTTGCCCGGCGAGGTTCGTGAATTTCGCCTGGTGGAGAGGCTTGCGCTGGACGGTCGCGTTTATCAGCCCTGGCAGGAGGCCGTCGAGCGCGAAGTCATTTTGCCGGTGTACAACGTGGAGGCGCTGGCTTACAGGCTGGTGCCCGATGCTTTCGGCTTCCCGGCGGGAAAACAATTCGAACCTCTGCGTGACGGCAACGGGCAGATTGTGGGAGTGATTATCCGCGAGCACAAGCCGCTTTGCGGTGCGGTCGAGATCATGAGCGAGAGAGTTGCGGACGGAGTATTCAAAATCAGCGTTCGGGTTTGTAACACCACGCCTTTCGAAGTAACCAAGGATTCAACCCGGGACGACGCTTTGCTAAGCTCCCTGGCTTCCACGCACACCGTCCTCGGCGTGCAGGACGGGCGCTTCGTCTCGCTCATGGCTCCGCCGGAGGCGCTCAGCGCGGCTGCCGCCCAGTGTCACAATGTCGGGACCTTCCCCGTGCTGGTCGGCGACGAGGGACAGTTCGACACTCTGCTCTCCTCGCCCATCATTCTTTATGACTATCCCCAGATCGCTCCCGAAAGCGCAGGCGATCTGTTCGATGGCACCGAGATTGACGAGATCCTTTCCCTGCGCATCATGACTTTGACCGATGACGAGAAGCGCGAGATGAGGCAGTCGGACGATCGCGCCCGCGCCATGCTGGAACGCACCGAGACCATGCCGGCGGAGCAGTTCATGAAGCTGCATGGGGTTTTGCGGGGGCTGCGCCCACTCAGGGAGGAAACGCAATGAACGAGTGGGAGTGGCAGCTGCTGGAAGAAAAGACGCCGCTCGATCACTTCGAGATTGGTGGAGTAGAGGTGCGGGCCGGAAGCCGGGTGCGCTTGCGTCCCCGCAAGGGTGGCGACGTGATGGACATCGCGCTGGCGGGGCAGATTGCCACCATTGAGTGCATCGAGCAGGATTACGAAGGCAAGTGTCACGTCTGCGTGGTCCTCGATAACGATCCCGGTCGAGATATGGGCCTGCTGCGTCAGCCGGGGCATCGTTTTTTCTTTGATGCCGAAGAAGTCGAACCGCTTTCGGAAGGTGAAGCCCGCGAACTCAAACCCGCGCAGAAGCCCAGCATTCTGGTGGCCGGCATCGGCAACATTTTCCTTGGCGACGACGCCTTTGGCGTCGAAGTCGCCCGCCGCATGGGTGGCCTTGAGCTTCCCGCGAGCGTGCGCGTGGCCGACTTCGGCATCCGCGGTTTCGATCTCGCCTACGCCCTGCAGGACGGCTACGAAACCACCATCCTGGTGGATGCGTGTCCGCATGGCGAAGCACCGGGCACGCTCTACGTCATCGAGCCCGACCTCAAGGCGTTGGACGGTCCCGATGCTGCTCCGGCCACGGGTGAAGCCCACGCCATGAATCCGATGAACGTGCTGCGCATGGCTAAAGCGATGAACATCGAGGTAAAAAACGTTCTGCTGGTCGGATGCGAACCGGAAACTCTCGGCGGCGAGGAAGGCCAGATGGGACTGAGCGCGCCGGTCGAGGCCGCCGTGGACGAGGCGGTCAAGCTGGTGGAATCGCTGGTAAACCGGATCCTTAACGGAAGCGGGCCTGATTCAGGGGTGGCTCCAAGCATGGTTTGAAGCAGTAAACATTCTGCAGAGAAGAAGGAGACGGGCAATGGAAAATGGCAATGGAAGCTTCAACGACAAAGATACGCTGTTCATGCTCGGTGGCGTAGCGCTGATGGTCTTCGGGGCGGGCTTGATTCTTACCAATCCCATTGCGCGCCGTTACATGGGGCAGTTGGGAGTCGGCGACCTGGCCAGCCTGGCTTTGCCGGACCTGGACCGCTACCTGAAATTGCGGGCCATGTGACAACGGCCGGCGACAAGTGTGCAACTAAGTCAGGGGGAACATCGGTTTGTCAACGGTAGGAACGCCGCCAGCCACAACCGTTCGATACGTAATTGATGCCAGGACGAGCACCTTCATCGTCCGGGCATTTGCCACCGGGATGCTTTCGGCGTTCGGCCACAGCCCGACCATCGCGATCCCGGATTTCGAAGGCGAGGTGAAGTGGACTTCGAGTTCGCTGGAAGACGCAAGTCTGAGGATTGTGGTGCAGGCAACATCGCTGACCGTGACCGACGACATCAGCAAGTCGGACCGTCGTGAAATCGAACGCAAGATGCATGAAGAAGTGCTGGAGACAGATGGCTTCCCGGAGATCATTTACGAATGCCCCCGGGTTTCCTCCGTCCAGAAGATGGGCGAGGAATCATTTACGGCGGTATTGAATGGGGAGCTGACCTTGCATGGGGTGACGCTCACCCAGGCGATTTCCGCGAGAGTGGTGCTGAAAGGCGACATGTTGCGGGCCGCCGGAGAATGTTCCATTCGGCAAAGTGATTACGAAATCAGGCCGGTGTCTGCCGCCGGAGGCACGGTGAAGCTGAAGGACGAGCTGAAGCTGTCGTTTGACATTGCCGCGCGGAAGGCTTGAAAGGCGTCCTTGGCCCTTGGTCGTTGGCCAAAGGCAAGGCTGGTTTGGCGGCTTATGGACATAACGAACAATGCGCATTCGGAAGTTATGGATTTTGCCAACGACCAAGGGCCAACGGCCAACGACCACCCGGGAGGATGTTCCATGTGCCTAGCCATACCAGGAAAGATAGTCGAAATCTCCAGCGACAACGCGGAGTGGGCGCTGGTTGATGTGGTCGGCGTGCGGCGCAAGATTGATCTTGGCCTGCTGCAGGACGACCGGCCCGTGCCCGGCGACTGGGTGCTCATTCATGTCGGCTTTGCCATGAGCAAGATCAGCGAGTGCGATGCTCTCGACCAGATGAACACCCTGCGTGCATTGGGCGAGATCGATGGAGCCATGCAGGAGGTCCAGGGCTACGGCCTGGGAGAAATAGATAACGCCGAAATAGTCAGCGCCGAAACCGATGACGTCGAAATAGGTGACGTCGAAATAGGTGACGTCGAAACCGGCGGGGTCAAAATCAGTGACGCCGGAGTGAATTGACGCCTGCCCGCGTCCAGCCTGCGAGGGAGGATCGGCATGAGATTTGTAGATGAGTTCCGCGAGCCCGAACTGATTTCACGAACTGCGGAGGAAATCCGCCGCCTGGCCGGCCGCGACCGGCACTATCGCCTGATGGAAGTCTGCGGCGGACACACCCACGCCATTTATCGCTTCGGCCTCAAGGACATTCTTCCGGAAAATATCGAACTGATCCACGGGCCGGGCTGTCCGGTCTGCGTGCTTCCCATGGGGCGCATTGACGATGGCCTCTCCATCGCGCAACAAACCGACGTAATCTTCGCCGCTTTCGGCGACATGATGCGCGTTCCCGGGACCCAGGGCAGCCCGCTCGAGCATAAAGCCCGCGGGGTGGACGTCCGCATCGTGTATTCGCCTTCCGACGCGCTGAAACTGGCCCGCCTTAATCCTGAAAAGCACGTCATGTTTTTCGCCATCGGCTTCGAGACCACGGCGCCCTCCACGGCGCTGACCCTGATGCGCGCCAAGGCCGAGGGCATCCACAACTTTTCTGTGTTTTGCAATCACGTGACCATCATCCCCGCGATCAGGGCGATTCTCGATTCACCGGACATGCGGCTGGACGCCTTCATCGGTCCCGGGCATGTCTCGACCGTGATCGGCTGCCGTCCCTACGAGTGGATTGCCGAGGACCAGGACAAACCGATTGTGGTGTCCGGTTTCGAACCGCTCGATATGTTGCAGTCCATCGTCATGCTGCTGCGACAACTGAAAAAAGGGGAAGCCAAGGTCGAGAACCAGTACAAGCGGGTTGTTCCCTGGGAAGGCAACCGCGCCGCGCTTCGCGCCATGGCCGAGGCTTTCCAGTTGCGCCCTTATTTCGAGTGGCGCGGCCTGGGTTTCATTTCGCAATCGGCTTTACGCCTGAACGACAAGTACGCCGCCTGGGACGCGGAGCAGCGCTTTGCGGTCCCGGGGATTCGTGTGACCGACCCCAAGGCAGCGCAATGCGGAGAAGTGCTGAAAGGCGTGTTAAAGCCGCACCAGTGTAAACTCTTTGGCCGTGAGTGCACGCCCGAGCATCCCATCGGCGCGCTCATGGTGTCATCGGAAGGATCATGCGCCGCTTATCACAATTACGAACACCGGAAAGCAGCAATGGCGACCAGCCTGACCTCGATCGCGTAAACAATGATCGCGCAGCCGAGGCCGCCTGGGAGGTCCGGCCGGCACCCGTCCGCTTTCGCGATCCCCAAATCGAGATGGCGCACGGCGCCGGAGGTAAGGCCAGCCGCAAACTGGTCGAAGGGCTCTTTGCGCCATTGCTTTTTGAATCGGCTCCCGGGCCCCTCGCAGATGCCGCGCACATCGATATCAACGGGAACACTGTCGCGATCACGACAGACAGCTTTGTAGTCAAGCCGCTCCGCTTTCCCGGCGGATCGATTGGCGAACTCGCGGTGAACGGCACGGTGAACGATCTGGCGGTATCGGGCGCGCGTGCCGAAGCCCTGGTCGTCACTTTTGTGCTCGAAGCCGGGCTGCCCACGCCGGTGCTCGAGGCGGAAGTTCGCGCCCTGGCGAAAGCCGCGCGGGACGCGGGAGTCCGCATTGCCGGGGGAGACACCAAAGTCGTCGAACACGGTAAGGCCGACCAGATGTATGTCACGACCACCGGCATTGGCCGCCTGCTGCATGGAGTGACTGTCGATCCAAGTTCCGTGCGCGTCGGCGACAAGATTCTGCTTTCCGGGCCGATCGGCGATCATGGCATCACCATCCTGCTGGCGCGCGGCGAACTCGATCTCGAAGCCGACCTTCGTTCCGATACGCGCTCCGTGCTGCCTCTGGTCGAAACTCTGGTTCATGCCGCCGGCCCCGGCGTTCGCTGGATGCGCGATCCAACCCGGGGCGGGGCGGCTACATCCTTGAATGAGCTGGCGCGGGATTGCGGGCTGGGCATGGTCCTCTTTGAAGATCAGATTCCGGTGCGCGACATGGTGCGGGGCGCGTGCGAGTTGCTCGGGCTCGATCCGCTACACATCGCGAACGAAGGGCAATTTCTGGCGGTAGTTTCGCCCGAGTACGCCGATGCCGCGATCAATGCGCTGAACCTGGCGGCCGGCGGCAGCGAAGCCCAGGTGATTGGCGAAGTTCGCGAACAGCCGGCGGGCACGGTGCTGGTTACGACTCGCTACGGAGGCAGCCGCATCGTTGACATGCTGGTCGGCGATCCGCTGCCGCGCATTTGTTGATTAGAAAACCATGGTGACTGCGGTCAAACTCGCAAGTCAGGTGGAAGAGCGGCTGCTCGAGAGGAACGAACTATATGAACAGTTCTTCTCCCGCGAGGCGCCGCGCCTGGCTGAAGCCTGCCGCGAGATGTCGGAAAGATTTCTGCGGGGAGGGCGGCTGCTTGCCTTCGGGCGTGGACCCTACGCAACCGATGCGCAACACGTTTCGGTGGAATTTGTTCATCCCGTAATTGTGGGCAAGCGTGCGCTTCCCGCGCTGGATCTGTCGATTCTGTTCCGTCCCTGGCTCGAAGCCATCCTTCATCCCGAAGACATCGTCATGGGATTCGGTCCGCCCGAAGGCGATCCTGAAGTCTGGGCGACGCTGCAACTGGCCCACTTGCAGGACGCGATGACCTTCGCTCTTCCCGGCATGGAGGGTTCTTACGCGGTCGATGCTCCCACGCAGGACCCATTCATGCACCAGGAAATGATCGAGATCCTGTATCACACGCTGTGGGAGACCGTGCACGTGTTCTTCGAGCACCGCGAGTTGGGCCATGAGGTGGGAGAGTCGGGATTCCTCTATCCCTTCCTGGGCACTGAGAAGCAGGGAACCACCAGCCTGCTGGCCGAGGTCGCACGCTCGATTCTGATGAAGGTACACGACGACGCCAAATTGCGCGGCCAGGTGGCGCGCGAGGAATCTGAACAGATCAGCAGCACGACGCTGGCGATTCATCAGCGCCTGCAGCGCGGCGGCAAACTCATTATCTTCGGCAATGGCGGTTCTGCAACGGACGCCAACGACTGGGCCATTGACTGTGTGCTTCCGCCGCTGGGCTTTAGGCCTGTTCCCGCGGTATCGCTGGCGCTTGAGCCAGCCAATATCACGGCCGTCGCCAACGACATTGGGACTGAGGCCATCTTCCTGCGGCAGTTGATCGCGCAGGCCCGCCCGGACGATGTGGCGGTCGCGATCTCGACCAGCGGCGGGTCGCGCAACATCATCATGGCCCTCGAAGAAGCCCGCAAGCGGAACCTGCTGACGGTCGCGCTGCTGGGTTACGACGGCGGCGAAATCAAGCGCAAGCGTCTGGCCGATTTCCCTGTGGTAGTGCAATGCGATTACATTCCCCGCATCCAGGAAGTGCAGGCTTCGATTTATCACGTCATCCGCGAATCGCTGGAGGCACTCGACCGTGGCCAGGCTTGAACTCTACGGCACCGCGCGCTGCCCCTACACCGGCGAGATGCGCGATTGGCTGGAATGGAAGCGGTCGGAATTTGTGGAGTACGACGTCGAAGCCGATCCCGCAGCCCGCGTGCGCATGCGTGAAGTGGCACGCGGGCAACGCAACGTTCCCGTACTGGTGGAAGACGGGAAAGTTGTCCAGGTCGGCTGGCAGGGACGTAGTTGCGTTGTGGATACGGAGTGATCATGGCCAGCGCCTGTTCCATTCGGGTCCGCGGAGTGGTGCAGGGCGTGGGCTTCCGTCCCTTTGTGTATCGCCTGGCCCGCGCCAACACGCTCGGAGGATGGGTACTGAACGGCGAAGAAGGTGTCGAGATTTATCTGGAAGGCGCCGAACAGGGTCTGCAGGCGTTTGTGCGGGAGATGAAAATGCAGCCGCCGCCCGCCGCCAGCATTGCGGAGATGGAAGTTCAGGAAGTCGCGCCGCTCGGCGTGAACGGATTTACCATCCGCGAAAGCCAGCGCCGGGAGCGGCCGACCGTCAGGATTTCGCCTGACCTGCAGGTGTGCGAGGATTGCCTCGAAGAACTTTTCGATCCCCGTAATCCGCGCTACGGTTATCCCTACATCAACTGCACCAACTGCGGCCCGCGCTACACCGTGGTCCTGGGTCTGCCTTATGACCGCTGCAACACCACGATGAAAGACTGGCCGCTCGATGATTATTGCGCGGAAGAATTCAGGGATGCAGGCAACCGCCGCTTCCATGCGCAGCCGGTAGCGTGTCCGGCGTGCGGGCCAAATTATTATCTGCAGCCGCAGGAAAAGACCCTGCCAGGAGCGGAATCCGCCATCCACCATGCGGCTGACCTGCTGAACGCGGGAAAGATTGTCGCAGTAAAGGGACTGGGCGGATATCACCTGGCTTGCGATGCCCGAAACCCCGCAGCCGTGGCGGGTTTGCGCGAGCGCAAATATCGCAAGGAGAAGCCGTTCGCGGTCATGGCCCGCGACCTTGATGGAGCTCGCAGGCTGGTGGAGCTTTCGTCGAACAGCGAAAACCTGCTCACTTCTAACGCTCGACCGATAGTGCTTGCGCCGGCAAAAGCGAAGTTGATCGGTGTGGCGCCGCAAAACAACGAACTGGGAGTGATGCTTCCCTACGCTCCGTTGCATCACCTGTTGTTTGCGGCGGGCGCGCCGCAGGCTCTGGTCATGACCAGCGCCAACCGCTCGAGTGAACCCATCGCCTACGAGGATGAAGATGCGTTGCAGCGTCTATCCGGTATCGCGGACGCATTCCTGATCGGACAGCGGCCGATCGCGCGCCGGGTTGACGATTCCGTAGTTCGCGATGGCGCTTTCGGTCCCGTCATCCTGCGGCGGGCGCGTGGTTATGCTCCCGGGGCGGTGGCGAAGTTGCCTTGCCAGCGTCCTATCCTTGCGCTGGGCGCCGATTTGAAAAACACCATCACGCTGGTGGTTGATGGTCAGGCCTTCGTCAGCCAGCATATCGGCGACCTGGAGCACTACGAGGCCTTCTGCGCCTTCGAGGAAACCATCTCCGACCTGGTGGCGATGTACGACGTCGATTGGGATGAAGTGCTGGTGGCGCATGACGGTCATCCGCAGTATGCTTCGACGCTCCACGCTGCCGACCTGGGCGCTCTTCGGACGGTAGCGGTGCAGCATCACCGCGCCCATGTGGCGTCCGTGCTGGCCGAGCGCGGCGAGTGGAGCAAACGCGTGCTGGGAGTGAGCTTCGACGGCACGGGTTACGGAGACGACGACAGCATCTGGGGTGGCGAGATTTTTGTGGGAAGCGTCAAAGAGGGCTTTGAGCGGGTCGCCCACCTCCGCAGCGCGGCGCTTCCTGGTGGTGACGCCGCCGCGCAATACCCTGTGCAGGCCGCGGCGGGCTTTCTGGCGCAGCTGGATTCATTGCCAGACATGACCGCGGCGCCCTTCAACTTTCCTCAACGATTTGGAAAAGCCGCGGAACTGGTAACCAAGGGCATGCGCACCTTCTCCACCACTTCGACGGGCCGGCTTTTCGACACGGTTGCGGCCCTGCTCGGGTTCACGCGTGAAATTTCTTTTGAAGGGCAGGCTGCAATGTGGGTGGAACAGCTGGCGCGGAACGCTTCTATCACTGAGGCATATGCCTTTCCCTTCGCCGGCGGGGAGCTGGACTTCCGGCCGCTGCTGCAGAGCGTCGTCCGAGACCGGCAACGTGGCCGAGACCCGGGCGAGATTGCGCGGGCCTTCCAGCGAGGCGTGGCCGCGGGTTTGCGCAGTTGCGCGATTACTTTGTGCAACGCGCACGCGCTGGACACGATCGTTCTGTCTGGCGGAGTCTTCCAGAACGAGCTTTTGCTGGAAGATATCAAATCGCTGCTTGCGGGTGATGCAGTTTGCGTGTGGACCAATCATGCGGTGCCTCCGAACGATGGCGGGATCAGTCTGGGGCAGGCGGCGCTGGCGGCGTTTGCGCCTCCTCTATTTCTTACGAGCCGTCACCCCGAACTGGCGGAGGATCTGGCGTGAAGCGGCTACGAAGTTCGGCACCTGGCGATGGCAAGGGACTGCCTTCAGAGGCTGCCGGGAAAAGTCGGGCAGGGCGCGATTTTGTGGCAGGGCCCGGTCTCGAGAAGGGTGCAGTCTTGGGAAGGGCACGGCTTCAGCCGTGCCGATAAGAGTTCAAGGCTCTCGCGCTTCAGCGCCTGAGGTCTGCTGCTTGCCCGCGGGAAAGCGCTAACGACGGAGTCCCTCAGGATGACGCCGTAGCGGGGTATTGACACATGCATGAGCTCTCCATCGCGATGAGCATTGTCGAAATGGCGCAGGAAGAGGCGTTGCAGCGTGGAGTGCAGGTGAACGCAGTGCACCTCAAGCTGGGAGCGCTTTCCGGCGTGGTAAAAGAAGCCCTGCTCTCGTCCTACGAAATGGCGTGTGACGATACGCCGTTGCGGGGATCGCGCCTGGTCATTGAGGAGGTGCCGGTGGTGATCTTTTGTCCGCATTGCAAGGTGCAGAGGCCTCTCAGCTCGATCCAGCTATTTTGCTGTGCGGAATGCGGTACGCCGACTTCCGAGATCGTTCACGGCAAGGAACTTGAAGTGGTGGCATTGGAGATACAGTGATGAGTCCGGAACCCCGGCTGGTGGAAGTCCGAAAGAACGTGTTGAAGCAGAACGATGTCGTGGCCCGAGCCCTTCGCACTCGCTTTCACGCCGCGGGAGTATTCGTGGTGAGCCTGGTTTCGAGCCCCGGGTCGGGCAAAACAGCGTTTCTCGAAAAGACGCTGACCGCGCTGCGCCCGCGTTATCGTGTGGCCGCACTGGTCGGCGATCTGGCCACAGAAAACGATGCGGCGCGCCTGGCTCGCAGCCAGGCCCCGGTAAAGCAGATCATTACGGGGACGCTCTGCCACCTGGAGGCCGCCATGGTCCAGCGCGCCGTAGACGAAGAGGGATGGGACCTCAGTCAACTCGATTTCCTCTTCATCGAGAATGTGGGCAACCTGGTTTGTCCGTCGTCCTACGATCTGGGGGAATATCTTCGCGTGGTGTTGCTGTCGGTGACGGAGGGTGAAGACAAGCCGCTCAAGTATCCGACGATCTTCAATAGCGCCGACGTTGCTATCATTACGAAAAGCGATCTGGCTGAGGCGGTTGACTTCGACGCGGAAGCCACGCGGCGCAATATTCAGGCCGTCCGTCCGGGCATGCGCGTCTTCCAGCTTTCCGCAAAAACCGGCGAGGGAGTCCAGGAGTATTTAGGATTCCTGGCAGAACGACTGGCGGAGTCGCGAACCATGGCCGCCGTCTAGCGTAGTTTATTTTGCGTCCTTTGCGGGTTCTTCTTTGCGTCCTTTGCGGTTAAGGGCTTTCGGTGACCACGCGCCGCGATCCAAAGCATTAACCGCGAAGGACGCAAAGAAAAGCCGCAAAGGTCGCAAAGAGAACCAATCGCATCAAGGCTCCAGCTTGAATATTCTTTCCATAAGCAGCCACTTCTCTCCGGGTTTGGCCTCTGGGAGCGACTGCTGAAACTTCCACATCAGTTTCTCCCACTCCTGTACTTTCGGATTGTGAAGGTCAGCCTGCCCCTTGGCTTCAAAAGAGAAGCATTCGTTGACTTCCATGATCATGAACACGCGCGTGCCGAGGAGATAGATCTCCATGTCCTCGATGCCGGAATCTTTTAGGCTTTGCTTAATTTCCGGCCAGATTTTCTGGTGATAGCGCTTGTACTCGGCAATCAGCGCGGGATCGTCTTTCAGGTCCAGGGTCAGGCAGAATCGTCGGTTCATGTTGTCGGTGCAATCCCCTTTTGCCCCCGCCGGGTTTCCTCGGTTCCCATGTGGACCCACGTGGGCTGTATTCTTGCGCTTCGTTTGCGGCTGCGGAGAGCCAAAGTTTACCGGGCTGCATTTCCAAAAAGCACGCGGAAAACATACGCGTACTTGACGGGAGCTTGCGCGGGAAGTTGCAGGTGCAAACCATCAGCTTCCTGGCGCGCCTGAATCTTCGCATCCGAACCCAGCAACGCCACAGACTCAACCTTCTGGCTGCCCACCGTGGTGCCGAGCGAATGGATTACTGCCTCTCCGCTGGCGGGCCAGCCCATTTCAATGGCGTACAGGGCGTTGCCTTTCGTGGTAAAGCGGAAATCTTCAGCGGTGTAGTTGGCGGTGTCGGTGTCGTGGAAGGAGCCAGCCGCGACCTGGGTTGGTCCTTCGCCGAAAACCTTCCACGGACGCGTGCCATAAATCGCGTCGCCGTTTACCGCGAGCCATGCACCCACATCCCGCAGGACCTGCTGCACTTCATCGGGAATGGTGCCATCCGGCTTCGGACCGATGTTCAGAAGCAGATTGCCATTCTTGCTGACGATGTCGATGAGCTGCTGCACCACAAACTGCGGCGATTTGAAGGTGTCGTTCTTGATGTAGCCCCAGGATTTGTTGCTGATCGAGGTATCGGTCTGCCAGTACAGCGGGCGAATGTCGCCCAGCTGTCCGCGCTCCAAGTCGAGCACCGCGGAATGCTCTTCAATGGCCCAGTCTTTGTAGTTGATCACGCCAACGTGGTCGCCGTATTTGAGCGAGGCGTTGTAGTAGAACGCCGCAAAGCGGGTCAGGTTGGGACGGATGGAAGGCTGCCCGATCCACCAGTCGAAGTACATGATGTCGGGATGATATTTCTCCACGATCTCGGACGAGCGGGCCAGCCAGTCGTCCGCCCAGGCGGAGGAGACGTAGGTGAAATCGTTGGCCAGCGGCGTGCCCCGCCGGGCTTCGAGCCAGGTATGCGCCGGGCCGTAGAACGCGGCGTATTTTGGGTCATTGATGTCGGACGGAATCGCGCGGCCTACGCCCAGGAAAAAATTGTGCTCCACGCGATGTGTGGAAGCGCCAAAGTGCAGCCCCTCCGCTCGAACCGCTTTGGCCAGGTCGCCGATGATGTCGCGCTTCGGGCCCATTTTGGCGGCAGTCCAGTCGCTCAGACCGCTGTCATACATGGCGAAACCATCATGATGCTCGGCCACCGGAACCACGTACCTGGCTCCAGATTCCTTGAACAGGCGGGCCCAGGCGGTGGGGTCGAAGTGTTCGGCCTTGAACATGGGAATGAAATCCTTGTAGCCGAATTTATCCTGCGCACCGTAGGTGGCGATGTGGTGCCGGTACTCTTCCGAATCTTTCCGGTACATGTTTCGCGGATACCACTCGTTGCCGAACGCGGGGACGGAATAGACGCCCCAGTGAATGAAGATTCCGAACTTGGCGTCTTTGTACCAATCGGGGCCTGGTATTTTTCGAGCGACTCCCAGTCAGGACGGAACGGACCCTGATGAGCAACCCGGTCCACGTCATTGAGGATTGCGGTGCGCGGGGCGTCATACTTCGCGCTCGCCTTCTGCCAGGCCTGGTCGATCACGGCTGGATCTTCGGAAGCAGTGGGAGCCGTCGGCGATGCAGGGGTCTGCGAATAGCACGGCAGAGCGGCGGAAACTCCCAGAGCCAGGATACTTGCGAATAGTCCGCGCAGGGACTTCGAGGGTAGGAGAGGCATGAACGTTTTCCTTGGCACCAGTATTTGTGTTTCTGACCTCAATGCCGACACGTTCTCATGTTGTTTCTTCAGAGAGCCCGGCCTTGGCGCCGGCAAACCCGTAGGCCGCAACAAACACATAGGCTACAAGCGGGACCAGATACGCGCCGGCGATACCGCGGGCTTCTGCAATCAGGCCCATGAGCGGTGTCAATACAGCCCCGCCGACGATTGCCATCACCAGCAAAGAGCCGCCGATCTTCGTGTTGGGCCCAAGCTTTTTCAGCCCCAGCGCGAAGATGGTAGGAAACATCAGTGACATGAAAAAGCTGGTGAGGAAGACTGCCCACAATCCCACCCAGCCCGGCCGCAGCACGGCCACGCTCACCAGTACGATATTGAACAGAGCGTATGTGCCCAGTAATTTGCTGGGGGCAATGAAGCGCATCAGGTAAGCGGAGATAAAGCGCCCGACTCCAAAGGCCACCAGAGTGCCCGTGAGGAAGTATCCTGCGATTTTTTCCGGCTGGTGAGTGTAATCCTGAACATACTGGATGAAATAACTCCAGGTCCCCACCTGGGCGCCGACGTACAGGAACTGGGCCACCACGGCGAGCATGAAGTGCGGATAGCGGAGCAGGTCCCGGAAGCGCCCGTGATCGCCGCCGGCTTCATGCTCGCTCTGGATGGCGGGAAATTTCGTTCGCAGGATTAACATCGCCCAGATCAGCGCGACCGCTCCCAGCACCAGATACGGCTTGACCACGCGCAGCGTTTCCGATCGCAAATAGGCGTCATAGAGGCGCTGGGATTTCATCGCATCAACCTGTTGCGAACTCAGTTCCACGCCCGAGAAGATGAATGCCGTGCCGATCAGCACGCCGCTGATCGAGCCCAGGGGATTAAAAGCCTGCGAGAAGTTGAGGCGTCTCTCCGAACTCTCGGCATCACCCAACTGCGCGATGAAAGGGTTGGATGCGGTTTCCAGAAACGACAGTCCGCTGGCGATCACGAAAAGGGCGAGCAGGAAAAAAACATAGCGCCCAGCCAATGCGGCCGGCCAGAACAGGAACGTGCCCAGGCTGAACAGGAGCAGTCCGATCACGAATCCGGCCTTGTATCCAAGCCTGCGCATGATCAGCGCCGCCGGCATGGCCAGGACGAAGTAGCCCATGTAAAACGCGGACTGCACCAGGCCGGCCTGGAACCGGGTAATGGCAAATGACTTCATGAACTGACGGATCAGCACATCGTTCAAGTTGTTGGGCACGCCCCACAAAAAGAACAGCGCCGTGACCAGAAAGAACGGCAGGAGATGCCCGGCGGGGAAGAGCGGTTGGTGGCCGGGGGCGCTGCTCGCTGGACTGGCCGCAGGGTTCGATGTTTGCATAGGTTGATCTCTTAATCTCTGTGTGTGGTATCCCAGTGTGGTCGCGGGCGACTCGCCCGCGGCTTTTGACTTTTGCTTCCAAACCTCGCGGGCGAGTCGCCCGCGACCACACAGCCTCGCTTCAGTCCATGCGCATCATGATCTTCTTTACCCGGGACGGATTCTCGCTCCAGGCCGCCAGGGCCTGCGGAGCTTCATCCATGGTCACGATCGAACTTACGGCCTCGTCCACCGGAAAGCGATGTTCCTCCAGCATGCGGATCACCTCGCGGAAATCTTCCGGCAGCGCGTTTCGCGATCCTAGAATGTCGAGTTCTTTCTGTACAAACAGCCGGGTTTCGTAAGCCACCAACTCTTTGGCATAACCGATATACACGACTCTGCCGGTGAAGGCCACTTCTTCTGCAGCGGCGCGAAAGGTTTCCGGCAATCCGATGGCCTCGATGATCACATCGGGACCGCGGCCGCCGGTGACTTCAGCCAGGCGCGGGTGCAACTCTTCCCTGGTCGTGTTGATGGAATGAGTGGCGCCGGCGGCCCGTGCAGTGTTCAGCTTTTCGTCGTCTCTATCGACGGCGATGGTCCTTGCGCCCCGAAAGCCGGATGCGGCCACCGCGCCCAGCCCCACCCCGCCGCAGCCCAGGATGGCTACCGTATCTTCGGCGGTCACGCGGCCGCGGGCCACCGCGTGGAAGCCGACGGTCAGCGGTTCCACCAGGCACAACTCCTTGAGATTGAGCTTTGCCGGATAAATTCTTTCCGGAGGCGCGACGATGTATTCCGTGGCCGCGCCGTCCCTCTGTACTCCGAGCGTCTCATTGAACTGGCAGGCGTTGGGACGGCCGCGGCGGCACGAGGGGCACTGATCGCAGCTGGTGTAAGGAGACAGCGTGACATCCACGCCGGCAGCCAGTGCGGGATTCCGGCTGCCTTCGACAATCGTGGCCGAAACTTCGTGCCCGGGAATTCGCGGAAACGATACCAGCGGGTTGCGGCCGCGAAAGGAGTTCAAATCACTTCCGCAGAAACCCACCATGCGGACTTTCAATAGAAGGTGGTTTGGGGCCACCACGGGGTCGGGAACGGTCGCGATCTCCGCCCGCCCCGGTGCTCTCAGCACAAGCGCCCTCAATTCAGGTTCCTTCCCGCGGCTGCGGAGCCCGTATTTGTTAAGGTTGGATCGGTAAGGAGTGCAACGTGGCGCTCAAAACAGAACGTCCCAGACTTTGTTAAGTCATGGGACGTTTGTCGAACAGCCCTCCCCCGAAGTCTGCTCAACATCACAGTAAAGGCTGGGAAGGAGCCTGTGAATGGCCCGTTCAGGCTACTGTGGAAATCCAAGGAATCCTGGGCGAAGCTGATAAACATGGGCCCGGCAATTGTACCGGGCGCGCGGGGGCAAAGGCTGGAGATTCCTGAAAACCATGTCAGCGCAGGAGCGCGTCCGAAAAGAGGTCCGTTTGACGCTCCGGATGTGAGGCGAGATACACTGCTGACGAGTGAGGTCGCAGGTCGCACCCGGCATGAGCGAGGAAAAACCAAGCCGCATCACGTGGATGGATGTGCTTTGGCTCTTCTTCCTGCTGGGCCTGGCGGCGCTGCCGCCGGTGTGGGAACCGCACAAGCAGCTGGTGTTGCTGGCGATTGGCGTGGTGCAGCTGGCCGAAGGCCGAATCATCGCGAACGCACCGCGATTTGGGCCCTCCTTCGTGGTCCTGATCAAGATTCTGCTGGCAACCCTGCTGATCAATCACACCGGCGAGCTGGGCATCAACAGCAGTTACTATCCGATCTACTACGTCCCGGTCGTTACCGCCGCCATCCACTTTGGTTCCTGGGGTACGTTGCTGTGGACCGCGCTGGCCTCGGCGGCCTACTGCTCATACCTCTATCCCGCGCTGCAGGAATACACCCTGACCCCGACGGGCGCAGCCGAACTCGCCATCCGGATTATGTTTTTCTTCCTGGCTGCAATGGTGGTGAACCGATTTACGCTCGAGAACCGCCGGAAGACGGCGCAATATCAGCAGGTGGCCGAGCAGTTGAGAGAGGTCAATCGCCAGCTGGAACGGGCCCAGGCGGAGGCCCGGCGCTCCGAGCGCCTGGCTGCCCTGGGGCAGCTTTCAGCCGGGCTGGCGCACGAAATCCGCAATCCGCTGGGTGTGATCAAGGGATCAGCCGAGACCCTCAACCGCAGGCTGGAAAACTCGAACCCCCTGGCCAGCGAGCTGGCGGGATACATATCGAGCGAAGTGAACCGGGCGAGCGCGCTGGTTACCCGCTTCCTCGATTTTGCGCGGCCGCTGCGCATCGAAACCCGTCTTTTGCGGGTAACGGACCTGCTTGACCAGGCCTTGAAAACGGTGGCGGAACAATGGAAGGGTGGCGCGGTAGCGGTGCAACGTGAATATAAGGCTGATCTGCCCCTGGTACCGCTCGACGAGAATCTTTGCGAGCAGGTATTTCTGAATCTGGTCCAGAACGCTTATGAAGCCATGGGAGAAGATGGTGGAACCTTCAAGGTCGAGGTTTCAGATGCGCGCTCGAACGGGCGCCGGGGAGTGCGGGTGAGGTTGAAAGACACCGGTCCCGGAGTTGAGGCGGAAATGTGCGAGCAGATCTTTAATCCTTTTGTAACCACCAAGAAAACCGGCGTCGGACTGGGGCTTTCCATCGTTTCCAAGATTGTGGATGAGCATCACGGCACTATCCGGCTGGAGAAATCAGAGGAAAAGGGCGCCGGTTTTGTGATCTTCTTTCCGCTTGAGGAAGAGGCTGGGCAGGGAGCTGGAGGTTCATGACGATCCCGAACGCGACCATTCTGATTGTCGAGGATGAAGCAAAAATGCGCCGTCTCCTGGAACTCAATCTGGGAGATGACGGTTTCCAGACCTTGTCCGCGGAGGATGCGGAAACCGGGCTAAAACTGCTGCAGAACGGTGCCGTCGATCTGGTGATCACGGATCTCAAGTTGCCAGGCATGAATGGGCTGGATTTCCTGCAGGCGGTGAAACGCTTCCAGGCTGCGCTGCCGGTGATTGTCATGACCGCCTTCGGGACGGTCGAAACCGCGGTCGAGGCCATGAAGGCAGGGGCGAGCGATTACGTACTGAAACCTTTTTCGCTCGACGAAATGCGCATGGTGGTGCACAAGGAGCTCGATGTGCAGCGCCTGCGGGTGGAGAACCAGTCGCTGCGGGAGGCGCTGCAGCAGCGCTACCAGCATCCCAACCTGGTGGCGCGCAGCGCCAAAATGCAGGAGGTCCTGGCCACGGTGGAACGGGTGGCGCCCACTAACTCCACCGTGCTGCTGGGCGGGGAAAGCGGGGTGGGCAAAGACCTGGTGGCGCGCGCCATCCACGAGAAATCCCGCCGGGCATCCGGACCGTTCATCAAGATCAACAGCGCCGCCATTCCCGAGAACCTGCTGGAGAGCGAACTGTTTGGTTATGAAAAAGGCGCCTTTACCGGAGCGACCAGCAGCAAACCCGGAAAGTTCGAACTCGCCGACAAGGGAACTCTCTTCCTCGATGAGATCGGCGATGTGCCGCCGGCAATCCAGGTAAAGCTGCTGCGGGTTTTGCAGGAGCGCCAGTTCGAGCGACTGGGCGGTACCAAGACCATCAAAGTGGATGTACGGCTGGTGGCGGCCACCAATCGGGATTTGCGGGCGGCCCTCGAAGACGGCACCTTTCGCGAGGACCTTTACTACCGCCTCAATGTTGTGCCCATCGATATTGCTCCTCTGCGCGAGCACAAGGAGGACATTCCCGAGCTGGTGAACCTGTTTCTCTCGCGTTTCGCTCAGGACTCCGGCAAGAAACTCAGCGGCATTTCTCCGCAAGCTCTGAAGATGCTGATGGACTATCACTGGCCGGGGAACGTGCGCGAGTTGCAGAACATTCTGGAGCGCGCGTCGGCCCTGTATGCTGGTCCATTGATTGACGTGGACGACATTCACATTGACTCACGCGCCGGCAAGACGGCCGATTTCCCGTCCGGCTTTCTTCCCGAAGGAATGACCCTGGAGCAGTGGGAAGACGAGATGATCCAGGAGGCTTTACGCCGGGCTCACGGCAACAAGAGCCAGGCCGCGCGCATGCTGGGGCTTTCGCGCAACGCGCTGCGCTATCGCCTGTCAAAGATCGGCATCGGCGACGATCCGGAAAAAGGGGAAGAGGAATAGCGGCCTTGATACCTTTGGATGCAGCTCGCTCAAGAGCCACGTGGAAGAGCCGCGCTTTCAGCGCGGCGTCGCGAGGCAATCTGAGTCGGGCTTCAGGCCCCGTGGCGCCACCGGGCCCGAAGGCCGACCTGCGAGGCGCGACAACGCGGCCCTGGAAGGGCGGCTCTTCCACCGGTTCAGGGCTTACGGAATAACGCCCCGCGTGGGGGCCGCCGCCCCCCCGGCTGTCCGGCGAAGCAAGGCTCCGCGCGCATGCTCTCCTACCGCCCTCGTCGAGCTGCACTCGACCCGACAGCCGGGGGCGGCTGTCTCCACGTGTTCCTTGGTGGTGGTTGAAAACCACCAACTTCGGTTGAACTCAGCCAATAACCCTTCCCGCATTTCTCGAGCCTGCGCGTGAGCAACTGTAACATATTGATAGGGAATGACTTATTACTCATCCTGGCGCGATGTTTGGCACGGCAACTGCATTGTCGAATACGCGCGAGTTTCTTCTCGCGAGAGGTGGGGCCATGAAAAACCGACTGGCATCGTTGATTGGAGCGCTGATTTTAGGCCTGTGTGCAATGACCATGGCACAGGATCAGCCTGCGGACGAGCAATCTGACGCTCGCTCCAGCGTAGCGCGCATCAGTTTGATCCACGGAGACGTTTCCACGCAGCGCGGTGATTCCGGAGATTGGGCGACGGTGGTGTTGAACCAGCCCATTGTCAGCAGCGACAAGGTTTCCACCGGCGCCAACTCCCGGGCTGAAGTGCAGCTTGACCACGGAAACATCGTGCGCCTGGGCGACAACACCCTGGCCGGTATTGCAGGCCTCTCCCGGAGCCAGATCCAGATTCAAGTCGATCGCGGGCTGATCGACTATTCGGTTTTCAAGGGCAGCGACGCCGCAGTGGAGATTGATACCGCCAACGTCGCCATCCGTCCCGATCAGCGGGATGGTGTTTATCGCATCGAAGTGAATTCGGAAGGCGAGACCTCGGTAATTGTCCGCAAGGGCTCGGCTCAGATTTCCACTCCCCAGGGCAGTACACAAGTGGAGCAGGGCCAGATGGCCATTGTGCGCGGCGTGGGCGACGACACGCAATACAAGCTCGAAAACGCGCCCTCCAAAGACAGCTGGGATTCGTGGAACATCGACCGTGACCACACCATACTCAGCGCGCAGTCGTGGAAAAATACCAATCGCTACTACGTAGGATCAGAAGACCTCGATACGTATGGACGCTGGGTGACAGTGCCGGACTACGGTCCGGTGTGGGCGCCTGCGGCAGGCCCGGGTTGGGCGCCATATCGCAGCGGACGCTGGGTGTGGGAGCCGGGCTGGGGCTGGACATGGGTTTCGTATGAGCCCTGGGGTTGGGCGCCGTATCACTACGGGCGCTGGTTCGTTTACAACAGTTCGTGGGTGTGGTGGCCGGGGCCGGCCTACGGATATCCGCGGTACCGCCCGGTGTGGGCGCCCGCGTATGTCTCCTTCTTCGGTTTTGGCGGAGGTGTGGGCGTCGGAGTCGGATTCGGTTCAGTCGGCTGGTTGCCGATTGGTCCTTGCGACACGTTCTATCCCTGGTATGGCCGATACCGCTCGCGCTATAACGTAGTGAACGTCACCAACATCAACGTCTATAACGGCCGCAGATTTGGCGGTATCGCTCCCCTTCGCCGGGGCGGCGCCTATTCCAACGTGCGGCTGGCCTCCATGAACTCCAGAGTGCGGGAGGGTATCTCAACCGTTCCGGCAGGGCACTTCGGCACGGGACGCTCCGCGGCGGTGGCAGTGAACAGTGAAGTCTTTCGCAGCGGGCGCAGGATCGAGGGAAATCTTCCCGTGGTCCCGACGCGCGCGGCACTATCAGTAAGCAACCGGCCGGCAGCCGCATCCACGATACCCCGGGGCGGGATGCAGGACCGATTCTTCTCGAAGTCGCGGCCGGCTGCGGCACCGCGATCGTTCGATCACGAAGTCTCGCGCATGCGGCAGTCGATCCAGCGTAGCGGCGCCGAAAATGCATTCGCGAGAGGCAACGGGAGCAACCAGAACTCCGCGAACAGCAATGGGCGCGGTTCAGTTGCACGGCCCGCGCCGGGAGTTCGTACCAGCTCTTCTGCTGTGCAGCAGGCTGAACGGGGCGCCAGTTCCCGGGACAATCAGGGCTTCGAGCGCTTCGGAGCGGGCCCGGGGCAAAGCCGGTCCCCAAATGTACAGACTCAGGGCGGAGCCCGGGGTTCGATGTCCTCGCCGGCAGGCAATGGCGGGATGGGGCGGCCTTCGAATTCCGACGGTTCCGGGTGGCGCAAGTTTTCCAATTCGCCTCCGGCGCAACTCCCAGCAGGCATGAGTCGTCGTCCAACCGAAAGGTCGTTGCCCTCGGGAATGTCCAATGCTCCGCGGCCGGGAAATTCGCCGCGGCCGGAAGCCTCGACCAATGGCGGCGACTGGCGGCACTTCACGCCGCAGTCCGGAGGTTCTCCCGATCGCATGAATAATCGCGTGAACAACGGACCTGGTATGAACAGCGGACGGGGTATGGATTCCCCGGCGCGTTACGAGATGTCGCGTCCCCAGATGGAATCGGTGGGGGGACGCAGCATGGGGCAGCCAGCCTCGCGCGGCTACTCCCGGCCGCCTCTGGAAATGAGGCAGCCCATCGTGATGCCGCGCGGCGGTGAGGGCAGGGGCAATGCGCCGCGCATGTCAGCTCCATCGCATGGCGGAGGAGGCGGAGGAGGCGGCGGAAATCGTGGCGGAGGTGGTGGCGGCGGTTCGCACGGCGGCGGCCCGCACGGTGGCGGAGGCCGGCGCTAAGGGCAGGTGTTATTTTCCCAGTGATAGAACAACGGCATCCCTTTGGATGCCGTTGCTTTTTGTGCTACGCTCCCCGCCATGACGGTCACAACCCCCCGGAAAATAATGCGCTGGATGCTCGATCATATGCTGTGGGACACGTCCGGTGCCGCAGGCAGGGGATTCTGGCCGGGCCTGTGGGCGACACGGAAGCTCCTGATTGCTCTGGTGGGATCAGGTGTGCTGACGTGGCGGGAATGGGTCGAGCACCATCCTCCCGAAATTGTGATCGTGGCGCTTATCCATTTCGTCTTTGTATTCGCGGTGAGCGCGCTTTTTGTTTATGCCGGGCTATGGTTCCGCGCCAGGAAGCTGCCCAGTTCGCAGACTCCTCCCTGATCACGCTTAAATTATGACGCGCCAATAAGGTTTAAACTGATTTCCGTGATGGAAGAAAGTCGCGATGGCGGGCAACGAGCCGGGAAGAGAAAGTCCCGCAAGAAGGGTTTCCTGGCGCATCACTCTCTCAGTATCGCGTGCGTCGGCGTCCTCATCCTCTGGATTGCCCTCTATTCCAACTCTGATCCTAAAACTCACTGGGGCTCGTTTTTCGGAAACGCCATTGCCGACTGGTCGGGAGTGGTAGTGACCGTGTTGGCCACCAAGTACCTTTATGAACGAGGCTCTGCCGAGAGCAGGAAGCCTCCCCTGAATTTGCGGGGTCCCGTGTGGGAATTTATGACCGACCACTCCCTGACGCTATTTCTGTTGATCACCGGCGCTTGCTGGGTCGCCGTCTATAAACACGCCGACCCAGATTCGAAATGGGGGCAGGTAGCCGGAAATGTAGTCTCGGAATGGACCCAGATTCTGGCCCTGGTGATTTTGACCAAGCGCCTGTTCGAGACCCACTCCAAGGAGAGCAAGAGATAATCTCGCCCTTCAGACCCTGCCCGTGAGCGCCAGTATGACCACGATCAGCAGAACCAGTCCCAACCCGCCGCTGGGGATGTATCCCCAACTGCTGCTGTACGGCCAGGTGGGAAGGGCGCCGAGCAATAACAGAACCAGAACCACAATCAAGATTGTTCCCATGGAAATCCTCCTCGCAATTTTTTAACAGCCAGTTTGCTGGACAAAGTTACAGGCGGGGCAGGGCGGGGACAATCAGGGCATTCCTGTAATCAAAGAAGCATCTCCACGTAGATTTGCATGCTAAATGGAGGACGGGCGTCCCGCCCGTCTGGGTTGCGCAATGGACGGGCGAGGACGCCCGTCCTCCATTAAAATTAGAGAAGATCTACTGATGGATCCGTGCGGCCCAGCCTCCGCCGGGGGCGAGAGTTATTTTCAGCCTGGTGTCGCGCGTAATCTGGGTCCTGGTCCTCTTGTAGTCGCTGGCCATGCGGTCGGCGTTGGCGCCGTCCGCGTACGCTTCCAGCCAGAAAGTCCCGGCAGGCAGGAAGGAGAAGTCCACTTCCAGGTCGCGCGCCGTCCAGTTGGTCATGGCGCCGACGTACCAATCCTTGCCGCTTCTGCGAGCGACGAGAGCATACTCGGCGATGCGGGCGTCGAGCACTTTCGTGTCGTCCCACACTGACGGAACAGGCGCCAGGAATTCCATTATCTCCGGTTCCCGCAAATAATTCGACGGACTATCGGACAGCATCTGCAGCGGGCTTTCAAACACCACATACATCCCCAACTGGTGGCAGCGCGTGCCCAGGCTCATGGGGCGATCGAAGACGGGAGAGAAGTCCTTTTTGGTTGCGTTCAACATGGCCCCGGGAGTGAAGTCCATCGGCCCCAGAAACATGCGGGTAAAAGGCAGCGTGATGTTGTGCTGGGGTTCGGTTTCAGCGCTCCACTTGCTCCATTCCAGGCCGCGCACGCCTTCACCGCTGATCATGTTGGGCCAGGTGCGGGTCATGGTGATCTGGCTCTGTCCCCCGTGAAAATCAACCAGCATGTGGCGCTTGGCCGCCTCGGCGCAAGTCTTGTAATAGAAGTTGATCAGCTTCTGATCGTTGCGCTGCATGAAATCAATCTTGAGGCCCTTGACGCCCCATTTCTGAAATTCGGCGAATGCGGGATCGAACTGGTCGTCCAGCGTCTTCCACACCATCCATAAAATGATGCCGACATTTTTCTGTTTGGCGTATGCCGACAGCTCTTCCATATTCACTTCGGGCACGACTTCAAGCACGTTGCCCAGCTTGTACCATCCTTCATCGAGGATGATGTAAGGGATGCCGTACTTGGCGGCGAAATCGATGAAGTACTTATAGGTCTGGGTGTTCACGCCGGACTTGAAATCTACGCCGTCGATGTTGAGCGCGTTCCACCAGTCCCACGCGACCTTGCCCGGCTTGATCCAGGAAGTGTCCTGTATCTGCGACGGCTTGGCCAGCAGGTACACCAGTTGATTGGTGATCAGGTCGCCGTCCTTTTCAGCAATCCCCAGCAGCCGCCAGGGATAGCTTCGGGTGCCGCGAGTCACGGCGATGTAGTCGGCCGCCTGGGTGACTTTGAAATCGCGGTCTTTTTCCAGCGTCTCTTTGAGTGGATAGGGAGGGAAGGTGGCCGCCAGCCCATTGCCGCTGGTGCCGCGCAGCCAAAGCCCGGGATAATCTTCAATATCGGATTCCGCGACCGCCACTTTCACTCCGTTGGCGGCGTCCACCACGGCGGGCAGGCTGGCAATCGCGCTGGGCGCGATGGTGGCCAGGTTCATCGGCAGATAGTGCCGTTCGTTGTGTGAAAAGAAACTCTCTTCCTGAGGATAATAAACCCGATAGTCGCCCGCGAAATTGAAGCTGGATTCTTCGCTGTAAACTTTTACTTCGGCCTGCGGCAAGGAAGTTTCCAGACGATACGCCACGCCTTCGTTATAGGCGCGAAAGACGACGGCGTAGTTGCCTTCCATGGTCAGGCGCAGTTCGTTGTAGTTTTCCCGGATCTTCGCGAACTTCTGCCGTACCGGCGGTTCGAGCGTGCCATCGTAGCTGCGCTCCTTGCTGGCCTTGACCTTGGGTTGCAGACCCAGGGTGGTGTGATCAATGTCGATGGAGAAGGTCGAGCTCTGCAGAAGCGCTGTCCCCTTGAACAGGACGTCATATTGGAAGCGGGCGCCGGTGCGGATTTTTACTTCGATCCGCTTGTCGGGAGAGAGCAGATTGAAGCTGGCCTGGGCTGAGGCAATCCCGGCCAGGCCGAACAGCGGGAGCAGAATGAGAGCGGTTTGCTTCCAGAAAGATTTCATCGGACGTTCTCCTCGGGGAGAGAATTGGATTTGCGCGCTAAAGCTCGGCCATCACGCGTCGTGGGCGCGGGACCATTCCGGGGCACATGCATCAGAGGAAGAGAATGTTACCGCAATATGCCCCAATTGTGTAAGCGGCCGCTCTTCATCCCAGCCCGATTACAACCAACGCGAGAGTTGGATTTCTTCGCGTCCTTCGCGACCTTTGCGGTTAGTGATTTTGACTTCCCGGCAATCAATCAAGTCTTAAACCGCAAAGGACGCCAAGGAAAACCGCAAAAGGCGCCAAGGTCGAGTTTTCCTTTGCCGGTTTAGGGGGCCACGACTGTCTGCTTTCCGGCATACTCCACGGTTTTGTCCGGACGCTCCTCTGGACCGATTCCCGCGCCATGGTTCTCGCTGACGAATACGACCCTGAACGTTTGGTCTTTCAGCATGCCGGGAAATTGTCCTCTGCGATCGCCGATGGTCAGCGTCTGTTTGGCGTCATCCCAGTGCAAGGGAATCGTCGTATACATTCCTTTTTCGTAGTTGTAACTGTCGTTCTCGTCTTCGTATAGCGTGAAGTCCGCATCCGCGCCGCGGTAGATTCTAAGCTCGATCGGATCGGCCGGCTTTTCCGTGGCCCATTCCTCATCGGGGCCCAGCGGAAGAATCGATCCGGCACGAATGTAGAGCGGCAGGCGCTCGAGCGGAGCGCTGGCGTCGATGGTTCGGCCGCCAGCAGCCGATGATCCCGTCCAGAAGTCGTACCACTTCGACTGCGGCAGATAGAGACGCCGGGTAGTAGCGTCGGGTTCGGTCACCGGGTTTACCAGAAACGCGGGGCCGTACATGAACTGGTCGCCAATGTTCTGGGCGCGAACGTCGGAGCGGAAGTCCATCACCAGCGGACGCATGGGCGTGTAACTCTCGCTGGTTGTCTTCCACGCCAGCGAATAGATGTAGGGCAGCATGCGATAACGCAGGCGGTCGAAGCTCACCAGGATTTTCTGCGCCTCCGGCCCGTACGACCAGAGCTCGTTCTGATCGGTCTTGCGCGTCCCGTGCACACGCAGAATGGGACTGAAGGTGCCGTACTGAAACCAGCGGATGAAAAGCTCGCGATAGGCGGGATCGTTGGGATCTCCGGTGACGAATCCGCCAATGTCGGTGGTCCAGTAAGGAATTCCGGAGAGCGCGAAATTCAGGCCGGCGGGAATTTGCCGCCGGAAACTGAAGAAATCGGAGTTGATGTCGCCCGACCATGCGGTCACTCCGTAACGCTGGTCTCCCGCGAACGCCGAACGGGAGAGAATGAAGACGCGCTTTTCATCTGACGCGCTTCGCTGCCCGTCGTAAACGGCGCCGGTGGTCATGAGTGGATAGATATTTACGTAACGATCGCCGCTGCCGGCGGCGAGCTTGTGGCCGAGCAGAATGTTTTCTTCCTGGCCCTCGGTTTCGGGCTCGGTCGTGTCCAGCCACCAGGCGTCAACGCCGATGTTGAACAGGGCCTTGTCCATCAGCTGCCAGTAGTATTTGCGGGCCTCGGGATTGGTGGCGTCGTACACCGCCATGCCATTGGTGTGATAGGGCGGCTTGGCGAATTTGAATTTATCCACGAACCAGCCGCGTTTATCCATCTCGTCATACACAGCGGAGCCGGGTTCGAAAAAGGGCCAGACCGAAATCATTAAGTGAAAGTTCTGGGCGTGAAGCTGATCGATCATGCCTTTCGGATCGGGATAATTCTTGTTGAAGACGTGTTCGCCCTTGCGGTTCCACCAGAACCAGTCCTGCACGATGTTATCGACCGGGATGTGCAGCTCGCGGTATTTTCGCGCGACGCCCAGAATTTCTTCCTGCGACTTGTAGCGATTCTTGCACTGCCAGAAGCCGTAGGCCCACTTGCCAAACAGGGGCGCCTGCCCGGTCAGTTCGCGGTAGGCGGCGATGATCCGGTCAAAGTCAGGGCCGTAGAAAAAATAGTAGTCGATGTTGTCGGCCACTTCGGAGGTGATGTACATGTAATTCGCAAAGCGGTTGTTGAACCGGCTGCGCGAGTCGTTGTTCCAGTAGAGGCCGTAGCCCTGGCTCGAAAGCAGGAATGGAATTGAAATGTTGGTATTGTCCTGGGAAATATCCACGGACTCGCCGCGATAGTTCCAGACCCCCGCCTGGTGCTGGCCGAGTCCGTAGAACGCCTCGCGCGAGCCGTAAATGTTGATGAACGATTCCGCGCGATAGGTGTCCTCGCCATTGACCTTGACCGGCGTCAGCTTGCGCGTTGCCTCCTGCAGCAACTGCTTGCCGTCATGGTCGCGGTAAGTAATGCCGCCGTCCTTGCGCGTGACCGTCACCGCCAGACGTGCGGTGGTGAGAGTTACGCCGTCGTCGGTGGACTGCATCGTCCATTTGGTTTCGGGCCAACTGGTTTTCGTGATCACGTAGTCCGGCCGATCGGAAAACGTGGACGTAGCCGAGTAGCGGACGCGAATGATGGAATCGGTGCACACCTGAAGCTTCAGCGTGCCGGTCTGCATGGTGAAGCGCACACCGTCAGGTTGCTGTTGCACCGCGGTGACGGGATTCATCGGGGCCCATTGGGCATGGGCTGCAGCGGCGAGCAAAGTCAGAACACAGAGCAGAACTGATTGGCGGATAAGTTGGTGCCGTTTCTGCATGATCAAGAATTCCCGAGGATGCAGTCTGGAAACTGGCCGGACATGCGGGCTTCAGCTTTCCGCCCACGTTGTTCTGCGACGGAAATCCGTTGTAAACGTTTTCAGGAGCCACCAAATTAACATAAAACCAAACCTCGATGGCCGGGGAAATTGGGGAAACTCCCTCCGTCAGTCTGAACCTCCAACATGGATGTAATAATGGGATGCTAGCTGCTGTTTCAGCCAACTCGACCTGCGCCGCTTGCATTTGTATTTCTGGGACAGCACACCAGGAGGCACGAAGCTGAATCTGGACTACACCGCAATGCTCGCCGTCGCTCTGTCTGAAGCCCGCAAGGGGCTGGCCGAAGGCGGCATTCCGATCGGCGCGGCAATTTTCGACGCGCAGGGCAAACTCCTCGGCGCCGGGCACAATCGCCGGGTGCAGCAGGGCGATCCTTCGATGCACGGCGAGACCGACGCCTTCCGCAACGCGGGACGCCAGCGCAGCTACCGCAACCTCATCATGGTGACCACCCTGGCGCCCTGCTGGTATTGCAGCGGGCTGGTCCGGCAATTTGGGTTCGGCACGGTGGTGGTGGGAGAGAGTCGCAACTTTCAGGGCGGCGTGGAATGGCTACGCTCGCTCGGCGTCAAGGTCATTGATCTCGATTCGGAAGAATGCGCGTCGTTGCTCGGCGAGTACGTCCGGGCGAATCCCGAGGTTTGGAACGAGGACATCGGGGAAGAATAGGTTTGTTGGAAACATGATCAGCTTTAAAGCCAGTTTGCAGCTTGTCACGATCATGCTGGCGTTTGGACCTGCCGCAGCGCCGCAGGAGCCCACCTTCAATGCCCAGGCCAACGTGGTGGTGGTGCCTACGCTGGTGAGGGATGCAAAAGGCAGCGTAGTGTACGGTCTGCAAGCCAAGGACTTCATCATCGAAGACGATGGCGTCGAACAGGTGCCCTATCTGGATGAAGCAGCGGAGGGCGAGCCAGTCTCGCTGATGATCGCGGTCCAGACCGGACGGCGGGCCTGGCGTGAATTCGGCCGGGAACAGGGATTGAGTTCAATGCTGTCCCCGATTCTCGATCAACCTCGCACTCAGATTGCGGTTCTCGTCTTTGATAGCCGGCTGAATCTGGCGCACGACTTCACCGACAACGGGGCGCAGATCGCCAACTGCCTGGGCAATCTGGAGCCCGGCGACGACGGAGCGGCGATTCTCGACGCCGTGCAATATTCGGTGAGATTGCTGAATCGAGTACCTGAAGGAAGACAAAAGGTGTTGCTCCTGATCAGCGAAACCCGCGATCACGGCAGCCACTTTGCGAAAATTGAAGATGTCGTAACTTTGATTGGTAACAGCAACACAACTGTGTACACGCTAGCCTTCTCCCCTACTCTCTCCAACATTTTGGATACTGAACGAGGCAACAACCAGGATGAAATGAAACCAACCGTCGATGTACTTGCGCTGCTCGCGCACGCCAGCGCAGCGATGAAACGCAACACGCCGAAAGCGATTGCTTCCCAGACCGGAGGCGAATACGAACTCTTCGAATCGCGCAAACGATTCGAGAGTCGAATGACAGATTTCAGCAATCACGTGCACAATCGCTATCTGTTGAGCTTTCAGCCCAAGAGTCCTCGTCCGGGACTGCATCAGATTCGAGTGCGTTTGAAAGATCCGGCACGGAGCGAGACAGTGCTGTTCAGAAGCACCTATTGGGCCGGAGGCGTGGACCAGTGAGCACCGCGCCGTCCCGCCGAGAGGTGGAGTTCCCTCATGAAGCTTGATAGGCGGCAGTTGGCCGGCTTGCCCAAAGTGCTTCTGCACGAGCATCTGGACGGCGTGCTGCGGCCGCAAACCGTCATCGACCTGGCCAGGGAGACGAACTACAACGGCCTTCCCACTAGCGACGCGGCCGCGTTGGCCCAGTGGTTTCATCAGGGCGCCAACAAAGGAAGCCTGGCCAAATATCTGGAAGGCTTCGCCCACACCATCGCGGTGATGCAGACGGAAGAGGCGCTGGAGCGGGTCGCCTATGAGCAAGCGGAAGATCTGAGCCATGATGGCGTGGTCTATTTCGAAACTCGATTTGCGCCCGTCTTTCACACCCGCAAGGGACTGACACATCAGCAAGTGGTCTCGGCGGTGCTGAAAGGGCTGGAGCGCGGTCGGAAAGACTTTGGAACGGTTTCAGGCCTGATCGTCTGTGCCATGCGTAACATGGATGTGTCGCTCGAGATGGCAGAGCTGGCCGTAGATTTTCGCGAGCGCGGCGTGGTCGGCTTCGATCTGGCGGGCGAGGAAGGCGGCTACCCGCCCAAGAAGCATGTCGATGCCTTTCATTACATTCAGCGTCAGAATTTCAACATCACGATTCACGCCGGTGAAGGCTACGGCAAGGAATCCATCTGGCAGGCCATTCAGTACTGCGGGGCGCATCGCATCGGGCATGGGACGAGACTCATTGACGACATCGCCGTCGCGGATGGCAAAGTCGTAAAGCTGGGCGACCTTGCCCAGTACGTTCTGGACAAGCGAATTCCGTTGGAGATTTGCCTGATCAGCAACGTCCACACCGGCGCGACTCCGAGCCTGGCGGAGCATCCTTTCAAAATCCTTTATCAGGAAAAATTCCGCGTCACCCTGAACACAGACAATCGCCTGATGAGCGACACCACGATGACGCGGGAGTTCGAGGCCGCGGCGGACACGTTCGGCCTGTCTTTGGATGACTTCGAGAGAATTACTATCAACGCAATGAAAAGCGCGTTTTTGCCCTATCGCCAGCGGTGCGACTTGATCTATACCGTCATCAAGCCCGGCTACTCAAAGGTGCGTGAAGCTTTACCTGCCAAGGGTACATAGTCTGGAAACAAGCTCCAGAAAGATTAGTAAATTGTCATCCTGAGCGGAGTGGCCGCTTCGCGTACGCGAAGCAGCTACGCAGTCGAAGGACCCCTACTCGCTACGCGCTGTCGCGCAAAATCTCATCGGAGAATGTCCGGCGCGCCTCGAATAGGTGATCGAGATGCCAGGGGTCCTTCGACTCCGCTAGCCCATTCGCGAGCGAATGGACTTGCTGCGCTCAGGATGACACACCCGGTTTTTCGGTGGCCGCGCTTTCCCATAGGCGACTTACGCGGGCAGTTTTCTCCGGTGCCATGCCAGCAGCAGAGCTGAGCCGATAATCATCAGGCCGCCGCACAACCCGATCCACACCCCGACTGCACCCCATCCTAATTTGAAACACAAGACATAACCCACGGGGAGTCCGATCAGCCAGTAGGCGATGAAGTTGGCCAGCATGGGCGTCCTGGTGTCGCCGGTGCCGCGCAGGGCTCCGGTCGCGACCGTCTGCAAGCCGTCGAACAACTGGAATGCGGCCGCCACCAGCAGCAGCCGCGCGCCGGTGCGTATCACCATGGGGTCCGGCGAGAACAAGCGCGCGATCCACGTGGGTATCGACACGAAGAGCAGGCCCGAACAACCCATAAATCCGACTCCGAGGATGATAGCGGACCACCCTGCGCGCCGAGCTCCGGCAGTATCCTTTCTTCCCAACTGTTGTCCCACGCGCACGGCTGCGGCCGAGCTGATGCCGAGAGGCACCATGAAGGCGAGCGCCGCGCAATTCAACGCGATCTCATGACCAGAAAGAGGGATTGGTCCGAGCCTCGCCACCACTGCGGTGGCGGCCGAGAATGCTCCGATCTCGCAAAGAATCTGGGTCGCGGCCGGCGCACCCAGCTTTAGCAGGGCCCATACTCGACGCAGATCGATGCGGATCGCGCTTGTCCACCGGGGGAGAGAGCGCTTTGACTCCACCCAAAACAAAGTGACCACCAGCACGCCCGCCATGTAGATGCGGGCAAAACAGGTTGACCAGCCGGAACCAGTGATGCCCATGGCTGGAAGCCCGAGATGTCCATAGATCAGCGCCCAATCGCCAACCAGGTTCACGAGGTTCGATGAGATGAGCGCGAACATGATGGGAAGCACGACGTTCACCGCCTGTAGATAGCGGCGCAGAGCGAAATAGGCAAGCAGCGGCAGCGTGCCCCAATTGAGCGCGCGCAAAAAGGGGCGCATCGGATCAACCAGCTCCGCGCTGATTCCGAAGCGCTGCATCAGCGCCGGCCAGAACGAGACGGCCAGCATCAGGATTGGAGTCAGTGCGAAAGCGAGAAACAGACCATTCACCAGGGAGTGCCGCGCGTCATTCAGGTCTTCGCGTCCGTAGGCATGCGCGACGAAAGTATCGAGGCCGAGGAGGAGGCCGCCGCCAAAGATCGCGATGCTGTGGTAAAGACTCTGACCCAGGCCGGTGGCCCCGATGGCGACGGCGCTGTCGGGCAATCGCCCCACCATGATGGTGTCCACGATGCCCATGCTCATCCAGCCGACTTCGGCGATGATGAGCGGCAGGGCCAGGCGCAGGGTCAGCAAAAAATCTGCGCGCCGCGGGACGACAGAAGCGGTCTGAGATTCGACAGCCATTGGTTTCATTGACTATATCAACTGGTTTGTGTGGAGACCTGTGTGGAGCTTGTGTGGTCTTGTGTGGACTGTGTGGTCGCGGGCGACTCGCCCGCGAGGTTCGAGTTCAACCTCAAAAGCCGGGGGGCTGAGGATTAACCTCAACACCAAAAGCCGCGGGCGAGTCGCCCGCGACCACACACATTCCGCTGTCCGCTATACTGGCTGGCTCAGAAGGCATGGCATGAGTAATCCTTTCATGGCGCGCGCCATTCAGCTTTCGATTGAGAACGTTCGGTCTGGCCGAGGTGGGCCCTTCGGCACGGTCATTGTGCAGGCTGGCAACATCATTGCTGAGGGCGTGAATCAGGTGACATTGACCTACGACCCTACCGCGCATGCTGAAATGCTCGCCATCCGGCAGGCTTGTCAGAAACTGGGCCTCTTCGAGTTGAAGGATTGCGAGCTTTATACCTCGTGCGAGCCTTGCCCCATGTGCCTGGGAGCGATTTACTGGGCGCGTCTGGCCCGTGTGTACTTTGGAAGCTCCGCGGCAGACGCATCGAAGAATGGATTCGACGATTCGTTTATCTACGGTGAAATCGCCCAGCCCCTGGCACAGCGCAAAATTCCGATGACGCAGATGATGCGTCAGGAAGCGCTGGTGGCGTTTCACGCCTGGACGCAAAAGCCGGACAAGACCCCTTATTAAGCCTGTTCGAAAGCCCGAGGAGAGCGATTGATCGAACGTTATTTCAGGCTGGCCGAGAACCAGACCACGGTGCGGCAGGAAATGCTGGGCGGCCTCACTACTTTCCTCACCATGGCGTACATCGTCGTGGTGAATCCGCAAATCCTGTCACAGGCTGGAATGCCGGTTGAGGGCGTGGTGTTTGCCACGTGCCTCTCCGCCGCGGTGGCGACGCTGGTGATGGGGCTTTACGCCAACTATCCCATTGCGCTGGCGCCAGGCATGTCGCTCAACGCCTATTTCACGTATTCCGTTTGTTTGAACATGCACGTTCCCTGGCGCACCGCGCTGGGCGTGGTTTTCCTTTCCGGCGTTCTCTTCCTGGTGCTCACGGTTACGCGAGTGCGCGAGCAGATCGTCAACGGCATGCCTGATTGCCTGAAGCATTCGACCGCCACCGGCATCGGGTTCTTCATCGCTTTCGTGGGGCTGCGGAATGCCAAGCTGGTGGTGGCCAATGCAGCTACGTTCGTCGGTCTCGGAAGTTTCGCCGACAAGGAAGTGCAGACCGCCTGCTTCGGAATCGTGCTGACCCTGTTCCTGATGGCGCGCAAGGTCAATGGTGCAATCCTGATCGGGATTGTCGGCACCACCCTGCTGGGCATGCTGCGCGGCATCACGCAGTGGCCGGCCGCGATCTTTTCGCTGCCCCACCCTTCATCTACTTTTTTGCAGCTTGATCTTCGCGGCGCCATTCATCTGGGGCTCCTTGAAATTCTGTTTGCCTTCCTGTTCGTGGATTTGTTCGACAATGTCGGCACTCTGGTAGGAGTGTGCGAGCAGGGAGGCTTCATCAAGGGTGGAAAAATTCCCCGCGTGGGGCGCGCTCTGGTGGCGGATGCGACTGGGACTATCTTCGGTGCGGTCGCGGGCACCTCTACGGTGACCAGTTATATCGAAAGCGTTGCCGGGATCGCCGCCGGGGCCCGCACCGGGCTCAGCAACATCGTGGTCGCCGCGCTTTTCCTCGGGGCCATGTTCTGTTCTCCCCTGGCCACCGCGATTCCGGGCTACGCCACCGCTCCCGCGCTCATCCTGGTGGGGGCCCTGATGACGCAATCCATCGCGCACATCGCCTGGGCGGATTTCAGCGAAGCCGTGCCCGCATTTCATCACCATGCTGGCCACGCCTCTCACCTTCAGCATTGCGACCGGCCTCAGCCTGGGACTGATTTCCTACACCGTGGTAAAGATCGCAGTCGGAAAAGTTCGCGAAATCAACCTGCTGATCTGGATTCTTACGGTGCTGTTCATTCTGCGATACGTCTATCTGGCTGCGGCATGACCGCAGCAGCAAATGCCCGTGTGGGGCCGGGTCTCTGACCCGGCCAGGGCGAGCACCGCTCGCCAGCCTTGTCTATTGTGAGCGACTTCCTCGACCGGCATCCGGTACGGATCGTAGTCTCGAAGTAATTGTCCAAGACGACGAGGATGATCCGCGGCGCGCCTTCGCCGGCGGGATGACATCTCGGGTTCTCGACACCCCGGGCCCTTGCCGAGCTTCACTCGGCCGGACAGCCGGGGCGGCTGTCCCCACGTGGATCGTGGTAGTTTCTGCCTCCTGTGCTAGGCTCGACTCATGGCAGAAAACGCCATCCAGCAGAAGTCGTTCCTCAGTGGCAGGGTTGCGCATTTCACTGAATCTGTCATCCGCGAGATGACGCGCCAGGCCATGCTGCACGGCGCCGTCAACCTGTCGCAGGGCTTCCCTGATTTCCCCGCTCCGGCTGAGATCAAACGCGCGGCCCAGGAAGCCATCGCGGCCGACGTCAATCAGTACGCCATCACCTGGGGAGCGAAAAACCTGCGCAATGCCATTGCCCGGCAGATGCAGTTGTGGCAGGGCATCGCGGTCGATCCGGAGCGCGAAATCACGGTTTGCTGCGGCTCCACCGAAACCATGATCTCGACCTTGATGGCGGTGTGCAACGCCGGCGACGAGGTCGTCATCTTCGAACCGTTCTACGAGAATTACGGACCGGACGCGATTCTTTCCGGGGCCAAACCGCGGTTTGTGAAACTTCGCCCGCCGGACACGCTCGATGGCGAGTGGAGTTTCGATGAGCGCGAACTCCGCGCGGCGTTTCACAGTCACACCAAGGCCATCATCGTAAACACGCCCAACAACCCCACCGGCAAGGTGTTTACGAGAAGTGAACTCGAACTGATCCGCGATCTGTGCGTGGAATTCAACGTTCTGGCCATCACCGATGAGATATACGAACACATTCTATATGACGGTACCCGGCACATTTCGATGGCGGCGCTCGAAGGGATGCGTGATCGCACCATCACCATCAACGGTTTGTCGAAGACGTACAGCGTCACCGGCTGGCGGGTGGGATGGGCGGCGGCCCCGCCCGCGATCACGGATGCCATTCGCAAAGTGCACGATTTTCTGACCGTGGGCGCGCCCGCCCCTTTGCAGGAGGCGGGTGCGGCGGCGTTGGGTCTGCCTGCAACCTATTACCAGGAATTAGCTGAGGGCTACCGCAAGCGGCGTGACCGGCTGCTTCCGGTCCTCACCGAAGCTGGTTTCCGCTGCTTTCTCCCGCGCGGCGCTTATTACGTCATGACTGACATCAGCGCATTCGGGTTCGCGGATGATATCGAGTTTGTGCAATACCTCGTGAAAGACATTGGGGTGGCGTCGGTTCCGGGATCGAGTTTCTATAACGACCCACGGGATGGGGCGCAGCAGGTGCGCTTTGCGTTCTGCAAAAAAGATGCCACGCTGGACGCCGCCGGCGAGCGTCTGAAGAAGTTGCAGACCCGGAAATAGCGAGGGCGTGACGCCCTCACGACAGCCGGCGGGACGCCGGCGCTACAAAAGGCCGCCGACCAACCACCCTCCCCCCTTAAGCATCTCATTGGATTCAGAGGGTTCTGGGTTATACTGCGCTCAAGTTCCCAATTTCTCTGAGGAAGTGGTGGCACCCATGTCTGTGAGGATGGCGGAAGGGGTATCGGCGCAGGTTCCGGCTGACGATTTTCAGGCGCTCGAAGAGAAAGTTTATCGCACCATTGAGCTGTACAAGTCGGCCCGCGAGGCCCGGGCGGCGGCGGAGCGCGACACGCAGCGTCTGCGCCAGCAATTGGAAGAGCGCGAAGAAGAGTTGGACAGTTTGCGCCGCGAGATGGTACGGCTGCGCAAGGAACGCGAAGAAATCCGCGGCCGGGTGGAGAAAATGCTGGGTCAGATCGAATCCATTTCCGAGGAGCAGGCGGTCAGCTGATCGGTCAGACCGTCCTGAGGAGAAACCAGTATGGCAACGGCCACCAAACACACCGTGATCAAGGACCCGAGCAACAATGCTGTCCGGGTCGAGATTTTCGACCAGCCCTACAACCTCCGCGGATCGGACGCGGAATACATTCTCAAGCTGGCGGAATACGTGGATGGCAAAATGCGCGCAGTGTCGGAACAGACCCACACCGTGGATACGGCGCGCCTGGCCGTGCTGGCCGCGCTGAACATCGCCGACGAATACCACCTGGTCAAGCGCAATCAGGACGTGGGCTCGAGCGACTACCTGCGCCGCGCCCAGCATCTCTCGAGCGCGCTCGATGAAGTGTTGGAAGATAAACGGCGCGCCGGATAAGCTTTCAGCTCTCAGCCTTCAGCTTTCAGCTTCCACTCAAGTCTGCCTGTCGATGTCCAGCAGGAAACCCAGATGTTCTGCACTGAAGGCTAAACGTTTATGGCTCCATGCTGATAGCTGCGGCTGAAAGCTTCTCCGCGGAGCTTCGCTCCGCCGGACAGCCGGGGCGGCTGTCCCCACGTCGTTTTCCCTCCTTACGAAAGTTGCTGGCAAGCGGATTGCCAACTTTTTACGCCCTCCCTATTGCCATTGCCGGATGTTTACCCTAGCATCCTGACTGAAAGCCGACCTGCCGGGTTGGTGATGGCGGGTCACCGATTTTTGAACCAATGCTGAATGAACGGGAGCTCGACTCGAACTAGGATCCGGTGTGCAACGCTCCGCCATGCGGAGATGCCTAAAGGGTCTCGGCGGGCGCCCAACGTCTACCGACGGGTTCATTCTCGGCCCCGTCACACGGCACAGTGGGTCGGCTTCTCATTTCTCTGCTCTCTGCTGCACTCTTCCTGCCTGCTCCTGCTAAAATTGATCTGCATAAGCTTCGGCTGTAACAAAATCTCCGGGCTGCGCATCTAGATCAATAGTGCTTCCTCAACTTTTTCATATCGGCAAGTTCTTCCTTCCCACTTACGGATTATTGGTTTCCACGGGAGTTCTGGTCGGCCTCTGGATCAGCGTTCGCAACTCCGGGAAGCAGGGAATCAATCAGGACGACGCCTGGAACCTGGGTGTTCTGGTAGTTCTGTGCGGCATCATCGGCGCCAAGATACTGTATATCGTCAACGACTGGAGCTACTACACCGCCCATCCCGGCGACATCTTCAGTTGGTCCACGCTGCAGGCCGGCGGCGTTTTCTCCGGAGGGCTGATCGGCGCGTCGGTGGCGGCCGCCTGGTACATGCGCCAGCACCGTATGCCCGCGCTTGCGACCTGGGATGCTTTCGCGCCCGGCCTGGCCCTGGGGCACGCCATCGGACGCGTGGGATGTTTCGCCGCCGGTTGTTGCTATGGCAAGCCTACCCATCATTTCTGGGGCGTGACCTTTACCAACCCCATCGCCAATTTGAATTCCTATACTCCGCTGGGCATACCGCTTGAGCCAACGCAGCTTTTCGAAGCCGCGGTCGAACTGGCGAATTTTTTCATTCTGATGTGGCTGTTCAAACGCAAAAAGTTCGACGGGCAGGTGCTGGCGGCTTATTTCATTCTCTATGGCGTGGCCCGCTATTTCCTGGAATTCATTCGCGACGATCCCGGGCGCGGCGAAGTTTTTGGCGGCATCATGACCGGGACGCAGTTGATCTCGATTGGCCTCGTGATCACTGGAGGCCTGATCTGGTGGTTGAAGTCGTCCACGCGAGTGGTTCCGGCGCACGCCCAGCGGTAAGGGTCCAGCCGTTATCGAAGAGAAGAACAATCCATCGTCCCCTTCGGGGACGAACGCGGGCGGGGCGCCCGCGCCCACATGCCTGCACTCCTAATTTCCGCGACGGCTGCAGATGCCGGCAAACGGCTGGACCAGTTTCTGGTCACGCATCTTCCTGAAACCAGCCGCGCCCGGGTCCAGCAACTCATCGCGCAAGAACTGGTGCTGGTGAATGATGTCATCGCGCGCGCGTCGCTGCGGCTGCGCGGAGGAGAGCGCATCGCTGTCCTCGGATCCGCGTCGCAGCCGCCTCTGCGGGCGATGGCGGAAGATATTCCCCTGGACATCGTCTTCGAAGACGCCGATTTGGCGGTAGTAAACAAGCCGGCGGGCATGACGGTGCACGCCGGAGCGGGCGCGACCGATGACGAACGCAATCGCGGCACCCTGGTAAATGCGCTGCTGCATCACTTCGGCCAGCTATCGTCGGTCGGCGGCGAACTGCGTCCCGGAATCGTGCATCGCCTGGACAAGGCCACCAGCGGCCTGCTGGTGGTGGCCAAGAACGACGAAGCGCATCGCCGGCTGGCCAGCCAGTTTGTGCGCCGCCAGGTGAAAAAGAAATACATCGCCCTGGTGCATGGCTGGCTCAAACTGGATCGCGGCACCATCAGCAGCAGCATCAGCCGCGACCGGGTGCGCCGTACTCGCATGACCACGAAGGGGTCAGGTGGACGTGAAGCCATTACCCATTACCAAGTCGAGCGCCGGCTGGATTCGCCGTATGGAAAATTCACCCTGCTGGAAATTCAGATCGACACCGGGAGGACCCACCAGATCCGGGTCCACCTGGCATCGCTGCGCCATCCGGTGGTAGGGGACACGCTCTACGGCGCCCCCCGCGAGATTGCTGCCAAGCCAACCGCCCGCCTCCCTCTTTCCCTCGCCAGAAATTTTCTGCATGCCGCGGCGCTTCAATTTCAGCACCCGCGCAGCGGCGAGCCGTTGTCCTTTACCGCCCCATTGCCCGCAGAACTGAAAGATTTCCTGCAGCATCTAGCCACGTAAGTGTGGGGCGGGCGCCCTCGCCCGCCGCTATTGACTTTGCTTTGGACTTTTGCTTTGAGCTTTTGCGCTGGAAAGTGACGGTTTCGAATCGAGCCACTACCAGAGTCGGACAGAGCCTGCCCTGAGCGAAATCGAAGGGAGTGTCCGACCCACACCGTCAAAGGCTATAATTGAGGCGTCATGAAGTTCCGCAGCGTCATTTTGTTGCTGGGCAGCATGTGGTTTGTGGCCGTGCTGCTGGCCCAGAATTCTTCGGACGAACTGCCCTCCGCTCCCTCGGCGGTCAAACAGGAACGCAGCCAGCCCAAGCCGCCTCAGCCTGCTGCGCCGCCCGCGTCGAACCCATCCGAGACGACTGAATCGCAAGCCAATCCTCCGTCCGATACGCCCGCCGCTAAGACTGAAGCAGCGCAATCCGATGCCTCGTCGAAGACCAACGAAGACAAGCCCTCGAACCCCGCCGATGACGCCGCTACCACGATTACCAAGACGGTGAACGAAGTAAACGTCGTGTTCACGGTCACTGACAAACATGGCCGCTACGTAAGGAACCTGGCGAAGCGCGATTTCTCGGTGCTCGATGACGGCAAGCCGGCCGAGCAGATTCGTAGCTTTCACAATGAGACCGATCTGCCGCTTCAGGTCGGACTGCTGGTAGATGCCAGCAACTCCATCCGGGACCGTTTCAAGTTCGAGCAGGAATCGGCGGTTGAGTTTCTCAACCAGACCATCCGGCCCCGCTATGACAAAGCCTTTGTCGTCGGTTTCGATGTCACTCCGGAAGTCACCCAGGACTTCACCGATAACACGGAAGCGCTTTCGCGCGGAGTTCGGTCCCTCCGTCCGGGCGGCGGCACCGCGATGTACGACGCGCTGTACTTTGCCTGCCGAGACAAGTTGCTCAAAGAAGAGCAGAGCGGTCCGGTGCGGCGCGCGATCATCCTGCTCAGCGACGGCGACGACAACATGAGCCACGTCACCCGCGAGGAAGCCATCGAGATGGCGCAGCGCGCGGAAGTGATCGTTTACACCATCAGCACCAATATCAGCCGCGGCAGTCGTGGCGGGGACAAAGTCCTGGACCGCATTGCCGAAGCCACCGGCGGACGCGCCTTCGTCCCTTTTCAACTGAATGACGTGGCCAACGCCTTCGTCGAAATCCAGGATGAATTGCGCAGCCAGTACGCGCTTTCCTACAAGCCGGCCGACTTGCGGATGGACGGCCGCTTCCACACCATCGAAATCCTGGCGCAAAACCACAAAGGCTTGCGCGTGCGCAGCCGCCGCGGTTACTTCGCGGCAACCCAATAGGCCGCGGCATGGCGGGATATTCCGGCACGCCCTTCCCTAGTTGACGTCAGCAGTTTGGCCGGACGCGCCGTGGAAGGGCACGGCTTTCAGAGGTTGCGGAAAAACTCGCACACGCCGGCTCTTCCGTGGAAGAGCGGCCCTTCAGGGCCGCGTAAGTCGTCAGGGATGTGTTTGGGCTTTAGCCCCCGTGATCACTTCGTCCGGGCAAATTGAGTTTTTCCGCAACGGCTTCAGCCGTGCCAATAAAGGCGGCAGCCGACGGGCTTTAGCCGCAGTGCCGCCTCGACGAACGTGAAGTGGCCCTTCAGATCGGGCTGCAAGCCGCTGGCGGCTCACTGGCGAGCAGGATCATCGTCTCCAGCGTTCTTTCTTTCTGTTCATCCTTGATAATCAAATAGCGGTGTTTTCCGGCCGCAGACGGCTCGAAGTGTGAACCACCGCCGGGAAGGACAGTGATCGTTCCCGGCGGCGAGAGCGAGAAATACCCTTCGTCGGGATGCACCGCATAGAGCACCGCCGTCAGGTCCCAGGTAGGCCGGTCGTAAGGCATTTTCATATACGACCGGTAAGCCTCGGCGACAGGATGGTCCTGCACGTAGGCGAAATCCCGCTCGATGCGTGTCGCGGGGAACTCCAGGGCGGCGCCGATTTCGAATCCGCTCACCACGATCGGAGTCGGCCAGTCGCGGAAGAGTTTTATCGCGGAAGGCACATCTTTCTCCAGATTGAATTCCGGTTTTCCGTCGGCGAAGTTCCCCGCCATCACCGACAACAAGCGGACTTTCTTGCGGACAAGAGTCGGCCCATCGTCCAGACTGGCCGCATCGGCCTTGGTTTCCAGCAGGCGGGCCAGATTTGTACTGAAGCCCACTTGCACGATCACCACGCTTCCATCTTTTTGTTTCGCCAGCGTCTGCCGCAGCAGGGAGACCGCCTCCGGCGCCTGCGCGCCGTCCAGAATCCTGTGCGGGTAAACGAGGCTGCCGTCCGGGCGCCGCCGCTCAGCAGGAATCTCGATCATCGGATTCGACTCTGGCGTTTTTCCATTTCGCACGGTACCGATTGGGATCTCAGGGCGTCCGTAGAAGGTATTCACCACGTCCACGTAGGGCGCAGCCCACTTGTTGTCTTTGGTGACGGTCACCGCCAGCAAATTGATTTCATGGCGGCTCTGGAAGGCATGCAGCATGGCCAGGGCAAGCGCGTCATCGACGTCGTTGCCCATGTCGGTATCGAAAATGATGCCGGTGGGAGTCTGCGCGCAAGCAGCAGGAGAGAACGCGACGACCAGGCTGAAAACCAGGATCGCAATCCTCATAAACTCCTCCTTCTTCCGGCGGTGGTCGACGCTTCGCGGGAGAAGTATAAGTGGGAATCGCAGCCGCAGAGAAACGTCTCGAGCGAATGTCATCCTGAGCGGAGCATTGAGTTTCGCTTGCGAAACACAATGCGGAGTCGAAGGACCCCTACCTGCTGCAAAGACGATTGCGCGGGAGATTTTCTGCCGGGAGCTGCAAACCAGGCTGGTCGGCCGCCGATATTGCTACAGGGGTCCTTCGACTTCGTAGCTGCTTCGCGCAGCGAAGCAGCTACTCCGCTCAGGATGACACGCGCGCGGCAGGGCTCCTAGTCTTTCCGGGCTACCGCGTAATACCCGGTGCGGGACTGAATCTTGTAGTCCTTCTTGTTGGCCTGGATCTCCACTTTGCGAAAGGTCCCGTCCAGGGCGGTGTTGGTGGGAGTGTAGCCGACGTTGTACTGGCTGCGCAGTTCCCGCGCGATCTGGTCAAAGGCGTCTTTCAGTTTCTCCATCTTGTTACCGACGTCGATGACGCGGCCGCCGGTCTCGGCCGCCAGCTTCTTCATCTCGCGATCGCCGGAGTACCCGCCTCCGCCGAAGCCGTAGAAGCCGCGGTCTGCGATCAACAGGACATAGCAGATGGAGTCCGACTTCTGCGCTGCCTCAATCGCATCGGTGATCTTGTATTCGCTGCCCTGGTCCTCCCCGTCGGTCAGCAGAATCATGGCCTTGCGTCCCACTTCTTTGGCCAGTTCATCGTGGGCGGCCAGATAGACGGTGTCGTAGAGCACAGTACCCTTGGGATTCGACCCGCAGGGCAACGGTCCGCCGCCCTGCCCGGGCAGGCCGCCGCAACTGGACGGAGGGGCATTGATGCGCGCGCTGTTCAGGGCTGCCCGCAGGAGGCGCGGCGAGTTGGTGAAATCCTGCAACAGGTTGGAATCGACGTCGAAACTGATCACAAACGCCAGGTCCTTGGGGCGCAGGATCTCATTCAAGAAATTGGCGCCGACTTCCTTCTCCATCTCCAGCACCTGCCGCTGGCTGCCGCTGGAATCGATCAGAATGCCCAGGGTCAGGGGAAGGTCAGATTCGGCGGTGAAATACTTGATGGTCTGCGGGTTGCCGTCTTCGCTGACCTTGAAGTCGTTCCTGGTCAAATTGGGAATCAGCCCGCCTTTCTTATCTTTGACATTGAAAAAAAGCTGGACAACGTTGACATTAACTTTGAGCGTGCTCACAGACCGGTCCCGCTCATCGGCCTGGCTCTCCGGGGACGGGTTGTCCGGGTCCGGCGTGCCGGCCAGGTGGGGAAGCTGTTGGGCCAGGGCCAGGGGCACGGCGGCCAGCCCGGCTGCCACCATGGCGGTTGCCAGCAGTGAGGCTGCAAATGCCTGAAACCTGGGGACTCTTGCCATCCAGATATTCTCCCACGCTTTTTTTGTTAGTCTATTCCATCAGGTTAGATGCACGAAACTACAGGTTCCCGGCATCCGAAATATAGGCAGTCGCGGTCAGGCGGAGGGGTTTCCGTGTGCTCAGTAACTGGTAAGACGTCTAAGGCCTTTGGCGCAGTCGTAGTGGCGCTTTCCCTGTTTTGCGGGACCATGGTGGCCCAGCAGCAGGAAAAGTCTCAAACCGACATTCCGGATGCACCCTCGGCCTCGCGGCCCTTTCCCAACGCGCCCCCGCAGGGCCAGGCGCCGCGGAACCGGCCCCCGCAAGAGCAGGCGCCGGAACAGGCCCCGCCCCCGAACCAGCCTCCGCCCACCAGTTCCAGTTCGACCGAGGATCCGGTTTACGCGCCCGGGGTCGCCCCTGACTCTGCTCCTCCCTTCAAAGTAACGACCGTGCCCCAAGGCGGGGCGCCCGCGGGACATACTGGCGGCAGCGACGAACTGTTCAAGATCACGGTCAACACCAACCAGGTCGTGGTTCCAGTCATGGTGAAGGATGATTCCGGACGCCTGGTCAACGGTCTGCTCTCGCAGAGACTTCTCGGTTTTTGAGGACGGCAAGAAACAAAACCTGAATTTCTTTACCACCGATCCCTTCGCCCTCTCGGCGGCCGTGCTCTTTGATACCGGGATGCCGGACGTGGCCGTGCAGAAGGTGATCCAGACCTTTTCGGCGCTGCAGGGGGCCTTCAGCGAGTTCGATGAAGTCTCGCTCTATACCTACAGCACCAGCGTGTCCCGGGTGACCGACTTTGCCGCGGTAGGCCGTCGATTGCAGGCGGCGCTGGACAGTCTCAAGATGGTGACCGGCAGAAATAACGGTCCTGCCGTGACCAGCGGTCCCATGGGGCCGCAGGGCCCCATGGTCAACGGCCGTCCCATTGAGGGCGGCGCCCCCAGAGTCATCACTCCACCAAAAGAATCCCATGTGCTGAACGATGCCATCGTGGCAGCGGCTCTCGAACTGCGCAAACGCGACCGCACCCGGCGCAAGGTCATTTTCATCGTCAGCGACGGCCGCGAATACGGCAGTAACGCCAGCTACAGCGATACGCTGAAAGTCCTGTTATCGAGCGGAGTTCAAGTGTACGGGGTGGCCGTGGAAGGGTCGGCGGTTCCCGGGTACGGCTCCCTGCAGAAGCTGCATGTACCCTTCACCGGTTCGCGACTCGGCTACAACAACATCCTGCCCAAGTATGCCAACGCCACCGGCGGCGAGATTTTCCCCGGATTTTCCCGCGATGCCATCGAGACGACGTATGCCCGCGCCCTGGGCGACGCCCGCAATCAGTACACCCTGGGATATCTGACCCACGCCACCCCCAGCAGCACCCACCGCGAGATCGACGTGCACGTGGCGCGCCCCGGCCTGACGGTCACGGCCAAGGAAGGCTACTACCCGGTGGGACTAGGTCGCTGACGCGGAGATCCGCCCGTCCTCCAGGCTAATCCGACATTTTCTTGTTCGGTGGAAGAGCGTCCTTCCCGGGCGTTGGGGGCGGACTTTGAGGGCGGACTTTGAGGGCCTGGAAGAGCGGCCCTTCAGGGCCGCGTTTTCGGCACTTTTCCACGACGGCCTTTAGGCCCAGTGGTGCCACTTGGGCTGAAGCCCGAGATGTTTGTCTGCCCGGCGACGCGGCGCTTGAAGCGCCGCTCTTCCACAGGAGCCTGCGCCATCAATCTGAAATCACAAATCCGAAATTCGCTCAGCCCTGCTCTTCTGCCCTCCCAAGGTTCTTTACAGGACAGTGTTCCACAAGTAACCTGCGTAACCTGCCGGGGACACCGGGCCATGTGGTATAAAACCAGCAGCATCAAGCCAAATTTAACCGGGAGACGTTCGCGTCGATGCGGACGCGGCCACCGGTTCCGAGGGAAGTCTTGAGTTTCATCAACTTCGCAGCCCGCGAGATCAACTGCAAGATCGTTTATTACGGCGCCGGGTTGGGCGGCAAGACCACGAATCTTCAGTTCATCTACCAGAAGACCGCCGAGCAGCAGAAGGGCAAGATGATCTCCCTCGCCACGGAGACGGAACGCACCCTGTTTTTCGATTTTCTGCCTCTGGACCTGGGCTCGGTCCGCGGCTTCAAGACGCGCATTCACCTGTACACCGTCCCCGGCCAGGTGTTCTACGACGCCAGCCGCAAACTGATTCTGCGCGGCGTGGATGGCATCGTCTTCGTGGCCGACTCCCAGGAAGAACGCATGGACGCCAACGTCGAGGCCCTCGACAACCTGATGGCCAACCTCAAGGAACACGGCTACGACTTCAACAAGATTCCCTACGTCCTGCAACTCAACAAACGCGATCTGCCGAACGTCCTCTCGGTGGACGCCCTGTCAAAACATCTTCGCCGGAAAAACGAACCGCTGATTGAAGCCATCGCCTTCCAGGGCCCCGGAGTGTTTGAGACCCTGAAGGAAATTGCGCGTCAAGTGCTCACCGACCTGAAGCAGGGCGGGTAGGGCGGGCGTCGGGCCTTGGCCTTCAGACCTCAGCGGGACTAATTCAGCGCAAGGTGCGCTCGGCTTCGGGGGGAAGGGCACGACTTCAGAGGTTGCGGAAAAACTAGCACACGCCGGCTCTTCCGTGGAAGAGCGGCCCTTCAGGGCCGCGTAAGTCGTCAGGGATGTGTTCGGGCTTTAGCCCCCGTGGTCACTTCGTCCGGGCAAATTAAATCCTCATCGCGCGTTCGGCAAGTTTTGCGCGAGCAGCAAACCGCAGGCGCTAAAGCGCGACCAGATCTTCGCGACTTATTGGCACGACTGAAGTCGTGCCCTTCCCAAGCCCTGCACTCTCTCCAACATCGTCTTGACAATTGATAAAGGGAATCTGCGCAGCGCACTGACAATCGGCCTCTTCCCATCTGTGTCGAGTGAATAATCAGCGAAAGTTCTTTACCAGTATCAGGTTGGATTCCGCGAACTCGTTCTGTACGTACACGATGGATTTACCGTCGTGCGCCAGGCTCAGTCCCCAGCCCGGCTCTTTCTCCAGAATGCAGATGGGAATAATCTTGTTGCTGGCAAAATCCAGGAACTGAACGGTGGCGCGAGGCGACTTCTCGGAAAGAGCCTGCCCTGAGCGAAGTCGAAGGGAGTGCCCCCCATGATCACGGCCTCACCGCAGCTGCAGCGACTTCAGCATCTGCTCGAAGGTGGGACGCAGCCCTTCAAAGTCCTTGTCCGGGGCGATCGACACTATGTACAAGAGGCTGCCATCCTGGCGCATGACCGCAACCAGCCAATCCCGCTCCTGGCTGGGATGTCCGCTCTGGTCCCGCAGGGGAGAGTTCCCGATCAAATCCACTGACTTCCCCGCCACGCCATTCACCCGGATATTCTCATCATGCCCGATCTCCCGCAGATCAGGATTGGACTGGCGCAACGAAGCCAGCAGATCGCGCGTCGCCTGCTCGAGGCTCACATTCGGGTCCTCGGGCTGGTAGGTGTTGATCATCACGCCGTAGGCGACGGCGTTCTGTGACACTCCGCTCGGAGGAGCAATGGTGACGGACGAGTTCTGGTCTCCGTACACCTGCCAGTTCTCGGGATAAGAAATCACAAAATCGCGGTGGCTGAAATTTCGCAGGCTGGTGCTGGGCTGCACCTGCGCAGAAGATGCATTCAAGGCCGGTGTCTGGCGCGCCGCAATCTGCTGCGCCGTAAGCGGATTCATGCCTGCCACCCGCTGTTTGATCTCGCGGAACTGGGCGCTGTCGCTGCGATAGTTGCTCTTGCGAGGCAGCGTGCCAACCTCCCTCGCCACCGCCTGGGCGCGATTCCCGGGGTCAGGATGGTCGCTGAAGAACTGGGGACCGCGCGCTCCGCCTTGCTCCTGGATCTTGGCAAAGAACTCCGCCATGGCGCGCGGATTGAAGCCGGAGTCATACATGATGTCGGTGCCCAGCAGGTCGGCTTCGGACTCGGCCTTCCGCGAGTTTTTCAAAAAGTAGGAGCCAACCCCGAACGAAAGGCCCATCTGTGCCATCTGTGAGAGCGCGCCCTGGCCCATGACGCCGCCCAGGATGGCCAGGGGCAGCTGCGCTGCCATCTGCTTGCTGGCGGCGCGCGTGCCGTGGCGCTGTACCACGTGCGATATCTCGTGCGCCATCACCCCCGCCAGTTCCGCTTCATTGTCCGCAGCCTGGATGGTTCCGATGTTCACGAATACCGGCCCGCCGGGAAGAGCGAAGGCGTTGATCTCTTTCTGGTTCACCACGTGGAAGCTGTACGGCCATTTTTCCCCGGGAGCATGCGCCGCCAGTTGCTGCCCTAGGTGCTGCACGTAAACCGAAACCGGGTCCGAGTCCGGAAGCACCGGCAGTTGCCTGGCGACCTGGGCCGCGGACTGCTGCCCGGCCTGCACTTCCTCCTGCGCGGAAAACATGTTGAAACCGTGCGAAGGCTCGACCCGGGCATGGAGCGGCTGGATCTGCGCGACGCAAAAAGCCAGCAGCACTGCCAGGCAGCGCAGGATGATCGGGTTGCTCCTCATAATAACTCCTATTTTAGATGCAGGATCGATATGACGGGGCCCCAACGGGTTGCGTAGGCCCAGATGCCCACATCTGGGCGGATGAGCGAAGCTCATCTTTGAATTCTCTTCTGGGTTGGTTTCGAAGCCGGGGTTGCGGAGCTTCGCTCCGCCGGGCAGGTGAGGACACCTGCCCCTACGCAAAGCGGTTGGTGAAGTTACTTGCCGTCCAGCGTGCCGGTGGCGCCGAACTCGCGCCGGGCTACGGTGCGGGCTGGTCGCGCCATGGGAAGCGCTCCGGCGGCCACGCCTTGGCGCTCCAGCAACATCGGGACCATGGCGTTCTCGGCTTCCTTCACGAACATGAGCGTGCCTTCCGCACTCATGTCGATGCGGATGAAGTCCCCCAGCTTGATCTGTCCGGTGGCAACCAGGTTGGCCAGCTGGAAGACGATATGCCGCTCGATGGCGCGCTTGAGGTGCCGCGCGCCATATTTCGGATCAGTCCCCTCGTGCAGCAGGAAGCTTTTCACCTTGGGCGTGCAGCTGAAAACGAACTGGTTCACTGCCGACGCCATCAGAATGCGTTGCTGCACCATGCCCAGTTCAATTTCCAGAATCTGCTGGAGATGTTCCGAGCGCAGCGTCCTGAAGACCACGGACTTGTCGATGCGGTTCATGAACTCCGGACTGAATTTGCGCCGGGCCGCGTCCACGGCGGTGCGGCTGATCTTGTCGTCGAAAGCTGCATCCACCTGCAGCGCCTTTCGCGAGAAGCCCAGGCCGCCATCGACCATGTTGCTCATCTCTCCCGCCCCCAGGTTCGAGGTCATGATGATGATGCATTGCGAAAGATCAACGCGGCGGTTGTCGCCCAGGGTCAAGGTCGCCTTGTCCAGAATGCCGAGCAGCAACTGCCAGAGCGAGTCCGAGGCCTTTTCGATTTCGTCGAACAGCAGAATCGAAAGTTTGAGCGTCTCGGTGTGCCACTGGTTCAGGGCTTCCTGCGTGAGCAGGGGATGAGTTTCGCGATGGCCCAGATATCCCGGAGGCGAGCCGATCAGTTTGGCAATCTCATGCGAGTGCTGAAATTCAGCGCAGTCAATCTTGATACAGGCGCGGGCATCGCCGAACAGCGCTTCGGCCATGGCTTCGACCACCCGGGTTTTGCCCGAACCGGTGGGCCCGAGGAACAATAGGTTTCCAACCGGACGTCCCGGAGGATTCAGGCCCGCCAGAAACATCTGGTAGATTTCCACCACTTTCTCGACGGCCTGGTCCTGACCGACGATTCTGCGGCGAAGGGCGCTTTCAAACTCCCGGGCATCATTGGAGCGACGAGTGGGGTCTAGCGTGGTGTTGACGACGGTTTTCATATAGGGTCTGGCCCTGCTTTTCCTTTTCTGGGCCCTGGGTACTTCCTGAAAGAGCGGGTCCGCCGTCTCGTAATGAGAGCGACAAATTCTGTCACCCTCCATCTTCGGCAATACGATTACTGCAAACGGCTCTCCATCCCGAGCGAACCAGCAATTCCCAATTGTCTGTATGGTTTAGATGCGGGAAGGAGGACAAAAGGCACGACGTTACTTCGCACCGGCAGTAGGGTAAAGGGAAATAGTTTGCCACTTACCTGGAAGTTCCTTGGCTCGTCCGGTGCATGGACCTGGCCAGCACTGGCCCGACGTTATCTGGTGACTTGGTTTGAGCGACGCTAGCATCCGTGAAAGTCGCCACTTTTCATGGAGATCACTTTGCGTCCATCGGGCCCCACATCACTTGCTGGCATCCTGTTCATTTCTCTAAATTTGGCCTTCCTGGCGGCGGTATCGCCGGCGTTGGCGCAGACCACGAAGCCCAAGTTGTTGCGGACCTCGCGGCCGTCAACTCCGCTGGCGCCCAAGGCTCCGGAGCCGTCCCTGACCGTGGTGGCGCCGCCGGGCAGCGCGCTTTATGTAGCCAAGCGGGGCGACAGCATCCCGCTGGTGGCCCGGCATTATCTGTCGCAGACTTCGTATTTGACCTCCACAGAACTGAGCGAGGCCATTCGCACCGCCAACGCTGATTTCAAAGGCACGTTTCTCAAGGCCGGCCAGCCGGTGATCATTCCTGGACTGCTGCCCATGCCGATCGTAGAGAAGTCGGTACCCGTCTCGCGTGACTATGAAGTGCGCGCCGTGTACCTTACCGGAATCATGGCCGCAAGTGACCGCGGCATACGCATCGTCCGCCGCTGGCGTGAAGTGGGCGGCAACGCCGTGGTCTTCGATATCAAGGACAGTGATGGAAGCGTGACCATTCCCTTCGATCATCCGCTGCTGGGGGCCCACCGCAGCGCCTTCCATGACCTGCCGAAATACATCCACTTCCTGCACTCTCAGAACATGCACGCCATCGCCCGCATTGCCATCTTCCGCGACCAGCGGCTGGTAGAGACTCACCCCGAGCTGGCAGTGAAGTCGCACAAGACCGGCCAGGCGTGGCGCGAGAACGGCAAGCTGGTCTGGACCGACCCCTCGCAACCCAAAGTGCAGGAGTACGACATCGCGCTGGCGAAGAAAGCAGCCCAAGCCGGCGCCGACGAAATCCAGTTTGACTACGTGCGCTTCCCCGCGGAGGGCGATCAGAAAGACGCGAGCTTTGCTTTCCAGACCGAGCATCCCGACTGGCATCGCTCGGATGTGATCGCCGACTTCCTGAAACACGCCTACGCCGAGCTGCATCCCACCGGCGCGCTGTTGTCGCTGGATGTGTTCGGCATCATGGCCTGGCAGCGCCCGGTTGATCTCGCGCACACCGGTCAGGACATCGTGCGCATGGCCAAGTATTGCGATGTGCTCTCGCCCATGATCTATCCCTCACACTTCTTCGGCATGGACGGCATTGCCCGCCCCGGCGACGCGCCCGAGCACTTCATCGGCGTTTCCATGGAACGTTTCGAAAAGATCACCAAGGGTAGCGGCGTCGTGATACGTCCGTGGCTGCAGGCCTTCCGCTGGAGAACCAGGACCTATTCACCGGAGTACATCAAAGCCCAGGTCGTGACGGCCAAGAACAAGGGCGGGATCGGTTTCCTGTTCTGGAATGCCGCGAATGACTACAGCAAGCCCTACGCCGCGATGCCGGAGATGATTGCGGCCAAGGGACAGTATTTCCGCGGCGATGAACACCCCGGGACCGCGCAGGCGAGCCTACCTTCAGGAACCAACTAGCTGCAGCCGGTTTGAAAAGAACCGGTCATCCTGAGCGGAGTAGGAAGCCCGCGCGCGGGCTTTCTGCGCAGTCGAAGGACCCCTATCGCATGTGTGAATTCGTGAGGGGATTGGAAATTTGTTATCCGAGTGAGCGAGTGAAGAGGTATAGGGGTGCTTCGACTCCGTCTGTGCGGTCGCAAGCGACCCCACATACTGCGCTCAGCATGACAAGGTGCGGAGTGGCGGGTGTTGGGGCTAGTGGGTGGTTACCACAGGCTCCCGCCGGAATCATAGGCATGTGTTCCGCTGTTGGTCGATGATTACCTGTGTAACCGTGTTCGCGCACCCAGCTCGAACCTGATCGGCGTCTCTCCTCGGTTATAATTCAGGCAGTCCGTAGGAGTATTCATGGCGATCCAAAAGACCGAAAAAATCTGGCATAACGGCAAACTCATCCCCTGGGACAAGGCCACCCTGCACGTGATGTCGCACGTGGTGCATTACGGTTCCTCGGTATTTGAAGGCGTCCGCTGCTACGCGCTGCCCACCGGCCCCGCTATCTTTCGCGCTAAAGAACACATGCAGCGCCTGCTGGATTCGGCCAAGATTTATCGCATTGACGTGGACTTCACCGTGGAAGATCTGGTTGAAGGCATGGCTGAGATGGTCAAGAACAACGGCGTGTGGCCCTGCTACATCCGTCCCATTGTGCTGCGCGGCTACGGCGAAGCCGGGGTCAACCCGTTCAACTCGCCCACCGAGGTTTACATCTGCAACTATCCTTGGGGAAAGTATCTTTCATCGGATTCCGGGGAAGGCGCCGACGTTTGCATCTCGTCGTGGACCCGCATTGCGCCCAACACTTTGCCGGCGATGGCCAAGTCAGCCGCGAACTACATGAACTCGCAGCTCATCAAGATGGAAGCTATCGTCAACGGCTACGTAGAAGGCATTGCGCTCGACGCCAACGGCTACGTCAGCGAAGGCTCCGGGGAAAATGTCTTCGTGGTGCGCAACGGCGTGCTGAACACGGCTCCGCTGGGAAATTCCGTGCTGCCCGGCATCACCCGCGAGTCGGTACTGCAGATCGCCCGCGACCTGGGCATACCAGTCACGGAACAGGGCATTCCGCGCGAACTGCTCTACATCGCGGATGAAGTCTTCTTCACCGGCACCGCCGCCGAGGTCACGCCCATTCGTTCGGTGGACAAGATCAGCGTTGCCAAGGGCGTGGTCGGCCCCATCACCAAGGCCATTCAGAAAGAGTTCTACGCCATCGTCAAGGGCGAAAAGCCCGACAAGTACAAGTGGCTTACACCGGTGGCGGTGGGCAGCAAGCAGCCCGTCGGGGTATAAGAAACACACGTAGGGCCGGACGCCCTCGTCCGGGCGGGCGAGCGCAGCTCGCCAGGGGATTTTCAGGATCCCCAGTCTCTCCGCCGAATCCAGGTAGCCGGGCCTTGCCCGGCTGCGCGGGTGAGGGCGCCCGCCCCTACGCAAGCCAGCGCCGTCATCTTCCGCACCAGATCACATCAATCGGATATTTTTCAAAAATGCGGTCCGAAGTGAGCACCGTCATTTCTTCGACCATGGCCTGGGCGATGATCAAGCGGTCAAAGGGATCGGAATGGTGCAACGGCAAGTCGTAAACTCGAAGGCTGTGATCTTGATTTATCGGGAGCGATCGAATTCCCTGCTCGGCCAATCGCTTGGGAACATAATGACCAGGAGCTTCAGGGAGCTGGAACTTGCCTAGCCTGGTCTTGATCGCGACTTCCCACGAACTGGCCGCAGAGAGATAGACATCCGTCTGTGCGCTGGCCAGTATCTCCAGCCCAGCAGTTCCGATGGTTTGCGCCGGACCGACGCTCCACAGCCAGACTATCGTGTCCAGCAGATACTTCATTTGCGTTTCCGGCGGGGCCTTTCCGGCGATTCCAATTCAGGCAGGGTTCCCCCGTAGAACTCTTTCAACAAATCATCGGGCAGGGGCGCGTCGAAATCGTCTGCAATCCAGATGCGGCCTTCGTCCATCCCCAGTGGCCGGACCGTGCCCTTCTTGGGCTCCACGGCCACCAGGCGAGCCACCGGAACGCCGGCACGGGCGATAGTCACTTCCTCACCGTTGGCTACGCGCTGCAGCAGACGCGAGAAGTGCGTCTTGGCTTCATGAATATTGACTTCCACTCGCCGATTATAGACTAAGTCTATAGACTAAGTCCACTCCCTCGATCCCCCCATTTACCTCGCTCCTGAATCGGCGCGGCGCGCTACGTAAAACTTGTCATCTTGAGAGAAGAGGAGAAAGACCTACCTGCGCCGCCACTACGGCTGCCCAACAGCAGGTCCCTCGACTACGCAGGATCGTCCGCAAGCGGACGATCCTGCTCCGCTCGGGATGACAGAGTTGAGGTAGGAGCGGGTGGGGACGCCTGCCTCTGCGCCATTTCCTTGTCCAAAAGGCTTGTACCGGCTGCGTCCTCTTTCGTTACTTAGGTCATCTTGGGCTGTGTGACTTTTCGCGTCATCATACGGAAGGTTATCTGGGGGAAGTGTCGAATGAATATTGATGATCTGCTGCGCATCGCCATGGAGCGCCGGGCCTCCGACTTGCATTTGAAGGTAGGCAACTATCCCCATCTGCGCATCGATGGCGACCTGACTCCGCTGACCGACCAGCCGCGCGTCAGCGCCGAGGACATGCTGACCATGGCGTTCAGCATGATGTCGGCGCGCCAAAAACAAAAATTTAAGGAAACCACGGAAATTGACATGGCCTACGGTGTGGCCGGGCTGGGCCGCTTCCGTGTGAACGTCTTCCAGCAGCGCGGCAACGTGGGACTGGTACTGCGCGTCATTCCCACCAAGATTCGCGCCCTCGACGAACTCTACTTGCCCAAGATTGTGGAACAGGTTTGCGAAATGCCGCGCGGACTGATTCTGGTGACCGGCGTTACCGGATCCGGTAAGTCGACCACGCTGGCCGCCATGGTGGACCGCATCAACTCCACCCGCGCCGAGCACATCATCACGATCGAAGACCCCATCGAATTTCTGCACCGCGACAAGAAGGGATACGTCAACCAGCGCGAGGTGGAAGTGGACACGCCGTCATTCGGCGCCGCGCTGCGCGCTTCCCTGCGTCAGGATCCCGACGTCATCCTGGTCGGCGAAATGCGCGATCTCGAAACCATCGGCACCGCGCTGCACGCCGCCGAAACCGGACACATGGTGTTCTCCACGTTGCACACCCTGGACGCGGTGGAAACCATCAACCGTATTATTGCCATCTTTCCGCCACCGGAGCAGAAGCAGATCCGGCTGCAGCTCGCCGCTGTACTGCGCGCCGTCATCAGTCAACGGCTGGTGCGACGCTGCGACGGCGATGGCCGTGTACCCGCGGTCGAAGTCATGATCAACACCGCGTACATCCGGGAATGTATTCTGGTCCCGGAAAAGACACGCGCCGTGCGCGACGCCATCTCTGCCGGAACTTCGCAGTACGGCATGCAGACCTTCGATCAGTCGCTATGGGATCTGTTCCAGGCAGGATTGATCAACTACGAAACCGCTTTGGAGAACGCTTCCAACGCAGACGACTTCAAGCTGCGGATGCAGGGCGTCTCTTCCACCAGCGACATTTCCCGCAACGCCATGCAGCAGACGGGGTTCACCGGCAAGTAACGGAAGTGGCTGCAAAACATTAGGGGCGCGCATTTTCATTTCTGCGCACCCCTTTTTTCATCTGGCGGTTCGACCCCAACCGTGACGTGCCTGGCTGCTTTACTTTGCCGCCAGGGCGTGCGCCTGGACCATATATCCAGCTGCGTATTTCGCGTGATGACAATCCGCGCCACTCAGGATGGCCAGGGCGTCGTGCAGCGACGATATCTCGAACACCCGGTTCAGACGGGTGCGGGTCAGCATCTCGTGCACCAGGCGCGACGGTTGCGTCAGCTTGAGCTGGATGCCGTGGTTACGCGTCCAGTGGTACAGGGACACCAGCACGTTCAACCCGCCCGCATCCATGAATTCCACCTGCGAGAGGTCGAGCACCACGATGCGCGTGGTCTTCTCCGAGACCACCGCCTTTCTAAGCGTGCAGACTTCCACGCCGCGCACCAGGCGCCCGCTGCAGTGCACCACCGCCACTCCGCTGTTTCTTTCCACGTCGATGTTAAGCATGACTGAACTCCCTCATTTTCTTTTCATGATAGACGACCCGACGGGAGGAAAGTCACTGCCCGGCTTCCGCTCATTCCGTGAATTTCATCCATCCCTGGTGTATACGTAGTTGGTAGCACAGGAGTTCCAAGCTCAAGCTGCAGTAAGCAGGCAATTCTGTTTTTTTACAAACAATTTACATGACTGAAATATCGTGCCCGGTATGCCGTTTCCCCGCCCCAAAAAGACCGATTCCGAAGATGTGCTCTACGAATATGCAGTAGGCGCGCTGGCCCGCCGCATGCGTTCGGTGGCTGAACTGAAGCGCCTGCTGCGGCCGCGGGTTGAAGCCGATACCGAGTACGGTAAGACGCTGGTGGAACTGGTCATTCGCCGCTTGAAGGACCAGGGTTACCTGAACGACGCCAAATACGCCGCCGCGTTTTCGTCCTTCCGCCGGGACAATGAAAAATTTGGCCGCCGGCGCGTGATCACGGACCTGAAAGCCAAGGGTGTGCACGGCGAAGTGATTGACCAGGCGGTGGGTTCGGTCTATGACGAAGTCAACGAAGAGCGGCAGGCCCGCGATTACCTGCACCGCAAACGGCTGCAAAAACCCAAGAGCCAGAAGGACGCGGCCCGCATCTTTCGCCAGTTGATGCGCGCCGGGTTCGCCTCCAAGACCATTTTCGCCATCCTGAAAAAATGGGACGTGGATGACGAAACTCTCACCGCCCTCGAGGGCGAACTGGAATGAGAGATGCCCGGTCGGGCCAACATTCTCATTGAAGGTGGTGTCCTAAGTTCAGCACTCTTTGCGTCTTGTGGCCGTTCTTAGCGAATTTTGCGGTGAAGTTTGATTTTGCCCGAGTTCGGGAAAAAGGCTGGGTCGATTGGCCTGGCCCGGTCGAGGGTCTTGTGCCCAGGGTAACTTGACCGGGTTTGACCTGGCGGTTAGATTGCGGTTTTGTGGGTTCGGTGCACTGGGTAATGATGGCAGACTGGATGTCGCTTAAATGGCTCTTATGGATCAGCTTATACCTGATCCTGGGGGTCTTTGTGCCCTGGGCGGCATCCCTGGCATGGGCTGACCAGCACGGCAGAGTCCTTCGACCCAGCCCCAAACAACTATTCGAGCGCGGAGAATTGGGTCTCATCAGCCTGGTGGTTGGAATCTCGGTTATCTGGGATCTTCTGCAGTCTCAGTACATGCCCCAAACCAGAGCCCTCGGGTCAGTCCTGTTGGCCTTGAGCGGCACCATGGCAGCGGCGGTGTGGATCGAAAGCTACTGCCGAAGCGCCACCGGCATGCCTAACAACCCGGAAAGAGCCTGGCGCGACTCGCGTAACCTGGCGTTTCTCGTGTTCAGCATGGCGGTTGTGATTGAAATCCTGCTGGACCGCTTTGCCAAGGTGGCAGCCTCATGAGTGCCCCGGCTCCAGCTCTGGCCAAGGTACCAAGCCGTACACAGTAACGGTGCGGCTTGCGGATGCGGCTTTCACAGTAGCGTGTCTTTCCCTGGTTTTTGGCTTTCTGCTCGTCTTTTTCCCGGTATCGTTTGCACGGATAATCCAGGACCGGTGGCTGCATGGCAACCTCACAGTTGCCATTATGGCAATTACGCTATCGATCGACGCATGCCTTTACGTCCGTATCGCGTATCGGCTGGCGGCCAAGCCGACGGTTCTCGCCGCAGTGTGCTTAGGGTCCCTGCCGATTGTGGTCGGTTTGGGACTAAGCTTCTGTCTTCAAGGTGCCGTCGGCTACACCCTTTCGGGAGACCTGCCGAATCTGCAAGGTCGTGTCGGCGAGGAAATACTCGCCCATACCTACCTGGGATTGGTTTCCGGCATTTTTCTGCCGTTCCTGGCCCTCCGGCTTCTGCAACAACTCAAAGCCGCCCGGTCGAATCGCGAAACTGAATCCCCTTCGCGGAAGGCAGCTGCAGCAGGTTCGTACTGAAAATCCCGATATCGTGAGCTGTCGCGCCACGGCCTCACCTGAGATGAGTTGCGGGCTGGGGGAGCGCTCGTTGCGTTTGCGCTCCAAATGCTGGATACTCCCTCGGAACCGTTTCAAACCAATATCAGGAGGCAGTATGAAAGCAAGATGGACAACAGTTGTCGCGGCGATGCTGCTCGGTCTCGCATCCTTCGCCTACTCGCAAAGCGTCGGGATCCGACGTGGACAAGGCGGCCGACAAGACTGCGGACGCAACCAAGGATGCGGCCAAGGACACCGCCCACGCCACCAAGACGGCCGCCAAGAAGACCGCGCATGCGACCGACAAGGCGGCTGACAAGACCGTGGACACGACCAAAGACGCGGCCAAGGACACCGCCCACGCTACCAAGAAGACCGCCAAGAAGACCGCGGATGCGACTGACAAAGCGGCCGACAAGACTGCCGACACTTCCAAGGATGTGGCGAAGGGTACGACTCACGTAGCCAAGAAGACCGGGCACGGCATCACAAAAGGCGCGAAGGCGGTCGGTCACGGAGTCAAGAAAGGCGCGGAGAAGACCGAAGACGTTGTGAAATAGGTCTTGAGATTGTTCAGGCAGAACGGATTCGCACCGATCTCACGCATTTTCTCTCGAGTCTGATGCGTGATCCGTGGCCGGGTCTTGGCAGGTTTGCCTAACCCCTGCGGGACAATTTTGTCGAACGGGCAGGAGTGCCCGTCCCCACACGGTTCTTGTTCATTAGCTGGGCCTTGGGTTGAGCCAACTGGATCAGGGAGCGGTTGCCCACGCGAATGAAATCCAGTTCCCGCGCCGCCTGCAGCGCGTTGATCGCTTCCTTGACCCGGGAGCGCGGAACAAAATTGCCGAAGAATGATTCCACTTCCTGCTGGTCAGCGGCGATGACGCAATCCAGATATTTCGACAGCAGCGCCGACAGCGCTTCTCCCACCGACAGCCCGATGCCTTCGCGAACCGCGTCCGGCGCCCAGCGGTAAAGCACATCCCAGAACGCGCCGTCCTCCGGCTTGTAGTCCACCCGCGTGATGCGCAACTTCGACCAGAGTTCCCCCAGGGCGTGGTCGAGCGCGACAAACGAAATGCTTCCGCCCAGGTCTTCGCGCATCTGCTGCTTCGAGATCGGCCCGGCCCGGCGAATCAGTTCGAAAGCGTCGCAGGCCAGTTGCGAATACTCCGAACGCGGCTTGGGCTGCGGCGCCTGTCTGGGATTGCGTTCTCCCACCAGCGCATAGAAGTAAGGAAAAATCGAGCCCGCCACCAGGAAGGCATTGTTCTCTTCAAACTGGTTGGCTTCGTAAGCGTCATGATTGCGCAGCAGGCGCACCATGACTTCGGTAGCCTCCACGCGCGCGCGGATCAGCATAAGCATGCTGCTGGGCGGGCAGGTGTTTGTCCGAGCCCGTCCATGCGCCGATGAAGGTCGGGGCCAGCAGCGGCGGGCGCATGGGATACATCAGGCAAAACCCGACCGATCTCGATGAAGCGGCGCGCTTCGTCAAGGGTGCGCAGTGGCGTGCCGTTCAGGTGCCACTTCTCGCGCCGCAGTTGATCGAGTTCGTTGTCAGTCATAAAAACAGCTTTTAGCTTTTAGCTCTTGGCCTCTAGCTTGAGCCTTGCCGCAGGCCCCGGAGTCTCAGCGGGTTACACAGATCAGCTAGCTAAAGGCTAAGAGCTGACTGCTCAGATTCTCTTGAACGCCTTCTGAATGTCCTTCATTGAGTATCGCAGAACTACCGGCCTGCCGTGCGGGCAGGTCATGGGACAGTCGGTTTTGGCCAGTTCCGCCAGCAGCCATTCCATTTTATTTTGCTCCAGCGGCATGTTGACCTTGATGGCGGCGTGACAGGCGATGGAAGCGGCGATGCGCCCGCGAATCTTCTCCAGGTTCAGCGCCTGTTCTTCGCGGGAAAACTGGTCGAGCAGTTCGTGCAGCATGTGCTCGACGGCGGAAGCGTCAACCCCGGCGGGAGCGATCTTGACCGCAATGCTGCGGGCGCCAAAGGGTTCGACTTCGAATCCGTTCCTGGACAGCTCGTCGGCGATGTCGGCGAAGACCGCCTGCTGGGCCAGCGTGAGTTCGATCACCAGCGGCAGCAGCAGGCGCTGGCTTTCGACTTTCTGCGCCGCCCGCTGCTTCAGAATTTTCTCGAACAGTACGCGCTCGTGGGCCACGTGCTGATCGACGATCCACAGGCCTTCGGGATTTACCGCCAGGATGAAGGATTCGCGAATCTGGCCCAGCGGTTTGAGCGAGGCCAGGGCCGGGGCCAGGTCGCTCGGAGCTTCCGCTTCGTCCGGAATCGGCGGAGCGCAACTGTCGTGGCCCATCGAGTCGGGCGCGGGTTCGGGGGCGCGCACCAGAGACAGAGCCGCGTTGCCCTCGACCGAAATGCCTTCTCCGAACTGAAAGCGTCCGCTCACCGGCGGCGGTACCGGGGCCTGCAGGCTGAAGGGCTGCGATCCACGTCGGAGCGTAGAGCGAGCGCCAGGCGGCAGCGTCAGGGGTTGCGTCACGGCCCGCAAGACGATGGGCTGGCGGTCGGGTGGGCGCCGATCTCGACCGCGAACTGCGGCACTGGACGCGCTTTCATCAACGCGGCGCGCACCGAATCGCGCACGAAATCGTGCATCACGCTCTGCTGGCGAAAACGCACTTCGGTCTTCGAGGGGTGCACATTGACGTCCACTTCGCCGCTGGGCAGGTCGAGAAACAGCAGCACCACCGGGAAAACCGTGGGCGGCAGGATGTTGCGGTAGGCCTCGATGATGGCGTGCTGGATCAGGCGGTCGCGGATCAGGCGTCCATTCACGAAGACGTAGATCGAATTGCGGTTCAGTTTCTGGATTTCGGGTTTGGAGACGAAGCCGTGGACGTGGAATTCGCCGAAGTCTGGGGATTCTGGAGCGGCTTCTTCGCTTGCATCACTGGCTTCTTTTTCGGGTGCCGACTTCTCGCGGGCGGGGGCGCCCGCGCCACATTCTTCTTTGCGGCGCCAGGGCGGAGGTTGCGGCAGGCCGATGCGTTCCAGCGGTTGCACCGCGGCGATGGGAATCAGCTGGTCGAGAACTTCCTTGCCGAAGACCTGGTACACGCGCTCGCTGTAACCCGCGACCGGCGGCGCCACCAGCATGGCGTTGGTGGCGGAGTGCAGTTCGAAATGCTTGTCGGGATGGGCCAGCGCGTAGTGGGTCACGAGCGATGCGATGTGCGAAAGTTCGGTGGATTCTGCTTTCAGAAATTTCTTGCGCGCCGGAATATTGAAGAAGAGATCGCGGACGGCGATGCGAAGTTCCCGCCGGCAAGCCGGCTTCTTCCACTTTGAAAATCTTGCCGCCATTGATTTCGACCACCGTTCCGGAGGCCTCGTCGGGAGCGCGGGTTTCGAGCCGCAGACGGGAAACCGATGCGATCGAAGGCAGGGCCTCTCCCCTGAAACCCAGCGTGGCCACGCTCAGCAGGTCGGCCGCATTCTTGATTTTCGAGGTGGCGTGGCGCTCGAAGGCCAGCAGCGCGTCGTCGCGCACCATGCCGCAGCCGTTGTCGGTGATCTGGATGAGCCTCTTGCCCCCGGCCTCCACCTGGATCTGAATGCGGGTGGCGCCGGCGTCGAGCGAATTTTCGAGCAACTCCTTGGCCACCGAAGCCGGCCGTTCCACCACTTCGCCGGCGGCGATCTGGTTGGCAACGTTTTCAGAAAGAACGTGGATTCTGCCCATAGGGAGCGCGAGTCTGATGCGAAGTCAGTGTCGCAGATGAAGGGCTGAGGAAGCAAAGCACCAATAGGCAGTCGTTCGAAATTGGAAAATTGGGAGCAAGAAGTTTGGGAAGGGCACGAGTTCACTCGTGCCACTAGCCGCGCGATGTGGTTGCGGCTTCAGCGGCCACTTCTCAGGCTGGAGCGCTTCAAGGTATGCTGAAGGTCTGCAGAAAGGCGGACGAACTGAGCGAGCGAATTGCAGGCTATGGATACGGCCCCGCATCGGCTTCTGGTCTGTCCTTCATGCCGCCATCACTTTGCCTACCGCAATTTCCTCCGCAGCCGAGCTTGTCCTTCCTGCCAAGTGTCTCTCGGGTTTTCTGCTCTGTACCGCGTGGGCATTGGCGCTCTTTGCCATCGCAGTGTTCCTCTATTGTTCGTATCAGGCGGTGCTTAGTACGAGTGTTGCTCTATCAGTGGTCGGATTGATATTGGCTGCCCCCTTGGCATTGATAGCGCGTCTTCATTTTTATCTCGAATGTCTCCCCTCGTCTTCACCTCCATCGGCCTTGCCAGATGTCCAATTTGTGATGGGGTACGTTAACCGAGCGGCCGTTCGCCCAGGGTTCATTCGATTGCCCCCACTGCCTGAAACAAATCCGGCCAATCCATAGACCCATTTATCGATGGGCACGCGGAGGCCTATGCCTTGCGTCAGCGATTTTCGCGGCTAAGCTCAAGGGATTCGACTGGTCATTTTCTTATCTTTGTGGTATCCGCCTACGCGCTTCCAGCTTTTTTCTTTTGGGATATTTTTGCTTTGGACATGTTCCCTCCCACGCGATTCGAACCCACCCGCTCATCGGTACAAATACTCGGAATCGGCAAAGGATGAAGCGACCACGGGGGCTAAAGCCCGCACACAACATTCTGCGTCGACGCGGCCCTGAAGGGCCGCTCTTCCACAGAGGGGGCGGACATTTGCGAGTTTTTCCGCAACTGCTGAAGTCGTGCCCTTCCCAATCTCGCCGTCGTGGTCCCTCCCCATAGTGTGTGACCAACGTCGCGAGTTCCGCCGGGCCGTACAGCCGGAACTCGACTGACAGCGTGGTCTCAACCGGCGCAGGTTCGCCCTGGACGCGATAGGGGCGGAAGCGCCACCAGCGGGCTGCGTCCATGGCCGCCGACACCAGCGCGTCGGCGCCGCTGACCGGACGAATATTGACCACGGTGCCATCCGCTGCAATGATCGCGTCGAGCACGACCACGCCCTGCAGATTGGCTCGCCGAGCGGCCTCGGGATACACCGGCTCGACCCGGCGGACCAGCAATCGTTCCATGACTTCCGCGGGGACCTTGGCCGAGGCCGGCTGCGCGTGCACATCTTTTCCTTGCCATGCGCGATTCCAGCTGCTGCCAGCCGCGATGCCATTGCCACGCCGCCCACAGGCCCACCCCCAGCAACAGGGCCAGGGTCAGACGCAGCAGGCGTTCCACGGCCAGATTACGCGCCGGAGTGGGCCTGGTGGGGCGGCGTGCCTGCACGACCGGGGCTGGGGTGGACGTGGCGCGGTCATCCTGGTTGAAGGGGAGGCGGAAACAGGCGTTCTGGGTTCTGGCGCCGAGGGCAGAGGCTGGGCCGTGCCCGCCCACCTGCGAATCATCAATCTTTGGTCGCCCGACAGTCCCAGAAACTCAAATCCGCAGCGAAGCTGGTTGTGATGCCGAACTATGGCTTTGGTCTGGAGCGCGTGCTCGCGTTGCGGCAACTGTAACTCGACTGCGACCCACTCGCCCAGTTGCAGTTCCGCAGCCAGCACCGCGGCCACGCCGCCTTCGCCGAGTCGAGATGAACGCCCGGGAATGGTGGCCGGCGCTCCGGAACGCAGCACGGTGATATCCACGGGGATGGCCACCGGGTAACGCGGAATGCGCCGGCGATGTCCGCTGAAGCCCGATGGAGGGTGCCCCGAAGCGCTCATAATTTACGCGATACGTTTCACGCGATACGGCTCTGGCTCCGACCGGGCCGGCTCGATCTGCGCAGCCAAGGCCAGGAGTAGCGACTCGCTTCCCGCCGGCTGCTCCGGTCAGCGCGGGCAGAACGCCCGGCGCATATTTGCTCCAACGAAAGCTATAGCCCGAAGCCAGGCTCCGGGCCGCATCGAATCGCAACCCTGCCCTCTGGTGACAGGTCTCGACGCCAGCAACTCAGCTTAGGGCCAGCGCTTGGCGGTGTCTTCCCAGCCCGCGGCGCGAGCCGCTGGCGCGCGGCATTGACCGCCGGCTGCGGAATGCGGATGGGCTGCTGGGTCGCAGCCGAAGGCGCCAAAGTCGGCTTGTTGTCATTGCCGGCTTCCTTGTCTTCGGACAGAAGCGGGGCGGCTACGCGCAACGCCTCCACCTCTTTTTCCAGCCGCGACAGCTCAAGCTCTTTCTGTCTCAGAACCTCGTAAACATTCTTCATGCGTCAGCACCTGGAGATTCCTATAGAAATTGGGACGATTAAGTCGAACTTTATCAGTTGTCTAGGTTTTGTCAAGAAGTAAGACCGGAACGCCGGTGCTCTGGAAGGATACGCCCATCAGACAGTACTGGTTACTTCCCAATCTCTATTGCGCCGGGTTGAAAGCAGTAAAGTTGCGCCGGCGTCAGAATGAGGACGGGCGTCTCGCCCGTCCAGCCGGGCGGGGGATGCCGGCTCTCATCAGACGCCGGCTCTGCTGCTGCGGTTCAGGCTCGAAACAAGACGCCGACGAAGTAACAATAACCTTGATTGATCCGACAATGCCGCTAGGACGTTGAACTCAGCCTCCGGAGACGCGCCGCGAGCGCTTTTTCATCCAGGTTACCGACGTACTTCGTGAAGCTTGTAGCGCCGGTAATGATAAGCAACTCATCGCCGAGCATCCCCACAAACAAGAACGCTACACGTCCGCTTCAACGATTTTGGAAGAGCAACGCATTCTGGTAGATTTTTACCTGGAGGTGACAGATCTACGAGCTGGAGGTGCGAGAGGAAATACTGTTCCAGATCATGGATCTGCTTAAGCGATTGGGCATTGATTTCGCGTCCCCACCCGCACGCTGGTCATCGATAGCCTTTCGGAGCCAAGCCCAGCCCGATCACGAGCCGCTATCGGCGCGATCCTCGGCCACCCCGAAGGGTATTGCCACACCCCACTATGATACAGTCGGACGATGCAAGGCCGAGTATCGGGCTACGAACACGCGCCGAATGGCTCCGGGAGTGAGGCTGCTTGGAACCGTCATCAGTAAGTCGCAAGGCGCTCGCGGCCGAGCTGCTTGACAGGTACACAATCACGTAATTGCCGTAATAGCATCACATGCTCCGCGCGCGTTTTTGAACCCGAGAGCGGTGTGAGTTACCACCCAAGAGATGCTGATGCCTGATCCTCACCAGATAAAACAGGGGGAACAGGGGCGCGGGACATATCGACTGGCAGATCATCGGCACGATCGATCGCACCCAGGTTTTCGATCGATCTTCGTGGAGGTTATCGCGGGATGCATTAATGATGATGCGAGCGACAGCAATCTGAGCTTTAGATGTCCGAGTTAAAGGCCCGATCGTCGCTGGGCCTTTCCGGTTCTGAGGGTGTATGACACACTCCAACGCACAATGCTCGGCGATGACAGCGCCGCAAGACAGCTCGGCAAAACTGAGCCTGGCCATGAGTAATTTCGCCGAGCAGCGGGCGGCCATTCCGCGCGCCACGACGCGGCGCTCGCGCCGGGTGTCGATCATCTGGATAATCCCGCTGGTCGCCGTCGCGATCGGCGCCTGGCTCGCCTGGGACACCTGGTCGAAGGAGGGGCCGACGATCAAGATCTCCTTCGACAGCGGCGAAGGGCTGCAGGCCGGCCAGTCGCAGCTCAAGTTCAAGGATATCGTCTTTGGCACGGTCAAGAGCCTCGAACTCGCCCCCGACCAGACGCATGTGATCGTAACCGTCGCCACGACCCATCAGGCCAAGCCCTGCTGACCGAAGAAACAATCTTCTGGGTGGTCAAGCCGCGGCTTTTCGCCGGCAACGTCTCCGGCCTCGAGACACTGCTTTCGGGAGCTATATCGGCATGCTGCCGGGTGAGGCCGGCAAGGCGGAGCGCGAATTCGTCGGGCAGGAGGACCCGCCGATCCTGCGAGCCAATGTGCCCGGCCATACTTTTTGCTGAAGGCCAAACGACTCGGCTCGATCTCGCTCGGCTCGCCGGTGTTCTTTCGCGATCTCAATGTCGGCGAGGTGCTCGGCTGGGACATCGCCGACATGGCGGAATATGCGACGATCCGCGCCTTTGTCCGGGCGCCCTATGACAGCTATGTGCATGACGAGACGCGGTTCTGGAACGCCTCGGGGGTCTCGGTAAAGCTTGGCGGAACGGGGGTCGAGGTGCAGCTGGAGTCGCTGAAGGCGCTATTGCTCGGCGGCATCGCGTTCGAGACGCCGGCGGCGGAAATCCACACAGCGGTCACCGCCGGAGAACCATGTCTTCCCGCTGTTTGCCGACCGGGATGCGGCGAACAACGCCTCCTATACCCGTAAGATCCCGGTGATCTCCTATTTCCCCGGCTCGGTGAAGGGGCTGGCACCGGGTGCCGAGGTCACTGTGCATGGCCTCAAGGTCGGGCAGGTGACCGAGGTGCGGCTGACCTACGACGCCGCCAAGGACACCGTCCTTGCGCCGGTCCGCTACGAGGTCGAGCCGGAACGGGTCGTCGGCGTGGGAACCGGGTGTTCAAGACCGACGCGGAGTCAGTCGAAGCGCTCCTCAAGAAGGGCTGCGCGCGAGCTTGCAGAGCGCCAGCCTGATCACCGGACAGCAGGTGGTGGCGCTCGACTTCGTGCCGGACGCGCCGCCGGCGGCGGTCACGATGGACGGCGAGGACTTCGTGCTGCCGACGACCGAGGGCGGCGGGTTCGCCGGGCTCGCTGCCTCCGCGAACGATCTGCTCGACAAGGTCAACACGATCCCGTTCGACCAGATCGGCAAGAACCTCGACGGGATCCTGAAGTCGGTCAACGACGTGACCCAGGGCCCGCAGCTCAAGAAGGCGCTGACCGATCTCTCCGGCAATGATCGCATCGGCCCAGGCATGGTGACTACAGCGCCTCGATACCAAGCAGCTGCCGCAACTCACCGCCGGCCTGGAGAAGACCCTGACGAGCGCCAACAAATTGGTCATGTCGCTCGACACCGGGTACGGCGACAACACCAAATTCAACCGCGATCTCGATCGGCTGATGGTGCAGGCCAATGACGCGGTTCGCTCGATCCGCGCGCTCACCGATCTGCTGGCGCGCCATCCCGAGGCATTGCTCAAGGGCCGGCCCGAGGGGCCGCTCGAATGAGGAGGGCACTGCCGGTCGCGTTCGTATGGCTGGCGGCGGTTGCCGCCTGCTCGTCGCCCAGCCCGGTGCTCTACACGATCGCGCCCGTACCCGGCCCCCCGCAGACCGGCGGACCAAAGGTCGTCGCATTGCAGCAGATCTCCGTCGCGCGCTTTCTGGAGCGCTCGCAGATCGTTCGCTCGTCGGAGAACTACCGGCTCGACGTGATGTCGAACGACTGGTGGGGCGAGCCGGTCGGCGCGATGCTGAGCCGGGTGCTGGTGGAAGAGCTGGGCCAGCGTCTGCCGCAGAGCACGGTCATCGGCGAGAGCGGTGCGGTGACGGCCTCGCCCGACGCGACGATCGAGCTCAACCTGCAACGGCTCGACGAGGACGCTTCCGGCAACCTTGTCCTGCAGGCTCAGGCAAGTGTCAGCTTCAAGGGCCGCGGCCGCGCCGGCATTGCGCAGCTTCCGCTTTGTGGTGACCCCGCCGGCGCCGGGTGTACCAGGGTGAGGTCACGGCTATCAGCACCGCAGTCGGCCAACTCGCCGACAGTCTCACGTCGATGCTGGGCTGGGGGCGGTGATGCGATCCTGCGGCGACCGGCCGCAGACGCAACCGCAGCTGCGCGAATGCCCGGGCTGCGGGCTGCTCAGACGGTCCCCGCCCTGGCGCCGGGGATGACCGCACAATGCGTGCGCTGCCCGACGACCTTGCGCCGCACCAGCTCGCATCGCCTCGACCACATGATCGCGCTTACCGTGGCCGCCTTCGTCTTGCTGCTCGTCATGTGTTCGACAAATATTAATGGTGCCCAAACCAGCAAGATGTACGAATGAATACATAAAAAAAAATTTTACTGAATGATTGGGTTAGTTGGCTGGAACTAATTGGAGGCGGAATTGTTATTTTGGTGGTTGGGCTGTTAGTTATTGTGGCTGTTGAGACGTGTCGGATGGTTCTTTAACTTTGTGGAGGAGGTGTTGTCGGCTAGGGGTGGTTGAACTGCTGGATGGATTGGACAAACGTGTTGACGTTTGACGGTGGTGCGGGTGGCTAGTGCGGTACTCGACCGGTGGTTCGGGTACCGGAGTAGCTAATCGGACGCGTGCCGTGGTGGCGGTGGCGCCGGGCTGTGGGTTGCGGGCGACGGGTGACGGGGGTTGGTTTGACCGGGTGTGCGGACGGGTTTGGCGGCGAGGTGTGGCCGTGCCGGCCTCTACCCATGAAGGACAGGCGCGCGATCACATCATAACCTTGCA
>CAWBPS010000019.1:0-153666 GCA_963790645.1 Terriglobia bacterium
GCCCTCCCCCATTACGACGTCGCCGCGGAGCGCCGACTCCTCGACCTGGCAAACCGCGAACGGATGAAAGCCGGACTCCCTCGGTTGCAAAAAGACGAAGGACTGACCCAGGCAGCGCGGGAGCATGGCGCCGCCATGGCCGCCCAACAGAGACTTTCCCACCAGCTGGCCGGCGAACCTAGTCTGGTGTACCGGCTGGCGGCAAACTCCAAGATCCATCTGGACCAAAGCGGAGAAAATGTAGCCTACGCTGCCAGCGTGGATCAGGCGCAGTACAACCTGATGCATTCTCCACCCCACCGCGCCAACCTGTTGAACGCGGATTACAACGTGGCCGGGTTCAGCGTGGTGCGCAGAGGGTCGCTGCTCTATGTGACCCAGGACTTCGGGCACAGCCTGCCCAGCCGTTCCGATGCCGAAGCGGAGGTGCTGGTCGCCCGGAGTGTAGATCGGTTGCGGGCCCAGAGTCACCTGCCCGGGTTAGAGCGCATGGACGGCGGGGAAGCCGCGTCCACGGCCTGCGCCATGGCGGAGGCTGATTCATTGCGCACTCCGGCGCCGAAAGCGCGGGCAATTTTACGCTACACAACTTCTGAGCCGCAGACACTTCCCGAAAAAGCGTCCCAGGTGATCAAGGCGCGGTCAGTCAGCTCTTTCGCCGCCGGCTCCTGCTATGCCCGTACACGCGCCTATCCCACGGGCGTGTACTGGGTCGCAATCCTTTTTTTCTAGCTCGCGAAGGGCATGGATTGTAGCTTTTTGTCCACGATTTGCACGGCTAGGGAAGGGCACGACTTCAGTCGTGCCGCCAAGCCATCGGAATCTTTTGCGCTTTAGCGCCCGAGGTAGGCCTTTCGAATCCGGCTTTCGGATCTCTTCGCTCAAGTTGCGATACAGTTCACAAGCACACCCCAGCGGCTGGAAGCCGCTGACGCGCTGACTCGTCTGCGGCACGACTGAAGAGGCTGCGGAAAAACTCAATTTGCCCGGACGAAGCGACCACGGGGGCTGAAGCCCGCACAATTTCTGACGACTTACGCGGCCCTGAAGGGCCGCTCTTTCCACGAAGGGCCGACACTGGCGAGTCTTTCCGCAACCTCTGAGGTCGTGCCCTTCCGGGAGCGACTCAATCCGCGCCCTTCCCGTGCGCCCAGGCTCCGAAGGCATCCGGAAACCGGCGCGCCGCGTATGCTAGTCTGCTGGCATCTAAAGTAAAAGCTTCTGTGGACAAGTCCTCACAAATCCGCGTGGGCACTGCCGGCTGGTCCTACAAAGACTGGGAAGGGATCTTCTATCCGCCGGGAATGCAGCACCGGAAACAGCATCCCCTGGAAATACTGGCGCGCTGCTTTGACATGGTGGAGGTCAATACTTCGTTCTACGGACACATCAAGCCGCATCTGGCCAAGCTCTGGGTGCGAAAAGCAGAGGCGGTGAATCCGGATTTCATGTTCACGGCCAAACTGCATCGTTCTTTCACCCACAATCCAATGGCGGTCATGGAGCCCACTTCGGCCGCCTCCATCAAGCCCAATGATGAAGACGAGGCCCTGGCGCGCGAGGGCCTGGAAGCGCTGGCCGGGGAGGGGAAGTTAGGGGCACTGCTGATTCAGTTCCCGGTTTCGTTCAAGAACACATCGCTGAACCGGGAATATCTGGAAAAACTGCTGCGGCAGTTCATCGAATACCCGCGCGTGGTTGAGGTGCGCCACGACAGCTGGGAGAATCCTGACACCATCAACGATTTCATGCAGAAGAATGTTTCCTTCTGCAACATCGACCAGCCGCTGATCGGCCGCTCGCTCGTGCCCACGGAGCACGTCACGTCTCCGGTGGGCTATGTACGCCTGCACGGACGAAATTACGATCAGTGGTTTGACGCGGACACGGGCGCCGACCGCTACAACTACCTTTATAGCGAAGCCGAGTTGGCAGGATGGAAAGACAAAATCGTTCGCATCGCGGGCAAGGCCGAAGCCACGTACGTAGTGACCAATAATCACTTCGAAGGAAAAGCGGGAGTGAACGCGCTGCAACTTAAGAACATGCTGACCGGACAGCGGGTAAAGGCTCCGGAGCCGCTGTTGAAACACTATCCGGAGTTGAACAAGATCGCCGATCCCATCTATGACGACACGGCGAATCCAGATTTGCCGCTGCTGGCCTAGGTTTGAATGTAGGCGCGAGCGTCCTCGCTCGTGCAGCGGTGAGGCAGTCGAGAGAGTTCTAGCCCGCTTTACTCGTTGTTCCCAGATCCGGAACCCACAACCAGCGATATTCCATGGCGTCCTGCACCAAGCCTGCCCGTACTGGATTCTGGACCATATATTCAACCTTGGCGTGAATGCTTTCCTCGCGCCGAAGCACTCGATCGAACGATTCACGCTGCCACACCTGGCCGGTACGGTTCAGCAGGTGATTAATCTTGTGAGCGGAAGCGCTCTTGATGCCTTGCATGATCTCGGCGACGGTGCGCAGGTTGTCGCCATCGTATAACGGGGTGAAGATCAGATGAACGTGATCCGGCATCACTACCACTCCATGCAGATTTAGGACGGTCCCATTTCCCCAAGCGCAGCATGCCAAAACTATCGAGCGAGCTTCTGGAGGCAAGGTCCAGCGCTGATGCGTGGAGAATGTTACGAAGATTGCTTTGTTGTCGCCCTGATAGTGAGGCAGATGACGACGGTATTCGTAAACGCGGTGCATGCGAGACGAATATCACAAACTGCGGGCACCCGGAGAGCGGGTCGCGCCAAAGTTAAGTTCTTTGTTTCGAAATGGGAAAAATACTTGGGGCATGCGTTTGTGGTGCTGCCGCACGAGCGAGGACGCTCGCGCCTACATTTTAGCGGCGAGTTCTTCTTTGGGGGCGTAGTGGGATTCTACGTAGTCGTCGAGGATCTGAATGAACTCGGCGACGATCTTGTCGCCTTTTAGCGTGGTGAAGAGCCGGCCATCCACATAAACCGGGGCTTTCGGTTCCTCAAACGTTCCCGGGAGAGAGATGCCGAGGCTGGCGTGTTTCGATTCGCCCGGGCCGTTTACCACGCAACCCATGACTGCAACTTTCATCTCTTCGACGCCCGTGTAGCGTCCCTTCCAGACCGGCATCTGGTTGCGCAGGTACGATTGAATCTGCTGTGCCATCTCCTGGAAGAAAGTGCTGGTGGTGCGGCCGCATCCCGGGCACGCGGTTACCTGGGGGGTGAAGCTGCGAATGCCGAGGGATTGCAGAATCTGCTGGCCTACGCGGACTTCTTCGGTGCGATCGCCGCCGGGAGCGGGGGTGAGCGAGACGCGGATAGTGTCGCCGATGCCTTCCTGCAACAGCACGCCCATCGCGGCGCTCGACGCCACAATGCCTTTGGCGCCCATGCCGGCTTCCGTGAGCCCGAGGTGCAGGGGATAGTTGCAGCGGGCAGCGAGCGAACGATAGACGTCGATCAGGTCCTGCACGCCGCTTACTTTCGCGCTCAGAATAATCTGATCGGGGCGCAGTCCGTATTTTTCCGCCAGGGCCGCTGAATTCAGAGCGCTCACGACCATGGCTTCCATGGTGACTTCACGCGCGTCCTTAGGCTCGGGAAGAAGCGAGTTCTCGTCCATCATGCGGGTGAGCAGCGCCTGGTCGAGCGATCCCCAGTTCACGCCGATGCGTACTGGCTTCTGGTTTTCGACGGCAACTTCGATCATGGTGCGGAAATTGTTATCGTCCTTGCGTCCAATGCCGACGTTGCCGGGATTGATGCGGTACTTGGCCAGGGCCCGCGCGCACTCGGGATACTTCTTGAGCAGGATGTGTCCGTTGTAATGGAAGTCGCCGATGATCGGCACCTGTACGCCCTGCTGATCGAGTTGATCAACGATGGGCGCGACGGCGGCGGCTGCTTCTTCGTTGTTGACCGTGACTCGCACCAACTCGGACCCGGCCCGGGCCAGCGCCGCGACCTGCTGGACGGTGGAGGGAATATCAGCCGTGTCGGTGTTGGTCATCGATTGCACCACAACTGGTGCATCGCTGCCGATTCGCACGCCGCTAATCGAGCCGGTAACGGATTTTCTGCGCTGAATGTCTGCCATGGGGAGATTTTATTTTAACACGGGGAGAGCCAGCTCTCAGTTTTCAGCTCCCAGCTTTCAGCTACTAAAAGGCATAGAATGAGTAGATTACGGCAGAGGCCTTACTTATTCGGTTACCTGCTCGCAGCCGGAGCGCGCAGCTAAAAAGCAGGTCCCTCCACTGCGCTCGCTGCGTTTCGCTCCGGTCGGGATGACAGAGCTTTTTGTTCGGAAGCCAGGAGCCAGGAGCTAGAAGCCAGGAGCTGATAGCTGAGATCTGCTGTTAAGGCATTCTTCCCATTACGCTGGGCAGCATCTTGGCTACGTCGTTGTAGATGACCATGACGGCGAACAGGACCAGGAACACGAAGGCCGCCTGGTAGATGCGTTCTTTGATGCGGAGACTGATGTCGCGGCGGATGATGCTTTCGACGAACAGCAGCAGAATGACTCCGCCATCCATAATGGGAATGGGGAGCAGGTTAAAGATGCCCAGATTCAAGCTGATTCCCGCGGTCAGTTCCAAAAGGGGCGTCCACCCCTTCTTGCTGGCGGCCTGGCCGGCGGCTCGTCCGATTCCGATGGGGCCCTCGATGGAGCGGATCGAGATCTTGCGCTGAATCATTTTCTGGACCAACTCAAGGATCAGGAGCGAGCCCTGCTTGTTCTGTTCCACCGAGCGGCGGAGGGCCGCTGCGAACGGCAATGACGATACCTTCATGGGTGCGCTGCCGACGCCTATGCGGTAACGTTGATCTCCCCGGATGTCGTCCAAAACCGGCTGCACCGTGAAGGTAAGCGGCTGGCCATCGCGCTTGACTGTGATCTGGATTGGCTTGCCCTGGGTACGCTTCAGGCTTTCGATCATGGCCGCGAGGCCGGCAATCGGCTTCCCGTCCACGTCGATAATCTCGTCACCCAGCTTCATTCCAGCCTTTTCGGCCGGCATGCCCGGCTCCAGGTCAGTAATGGGAAAACTCGATTCCTTTGCCTCCCATCCTGCGGAACCCATCTGGTTAGGACCGTAGGCCTCGGGCACGATGGTCATAGTCAGGATCTGGCCACCTCTGTCGATGGTGACTTCAAGGGGCTGGTTGGGGCTCAAAGCCTCTCGCGGGATCACCTGCTCCCAGGTCGGATTCTGGATACCGTCAATGCGAACAATGCGATCGCCGATCTGGATGCCGGCTTTGGCCGCGGGCGTGTCTTGCGCCACCCATCCAATGATCGCCGGCTCATCCAGCACCGCGGGGTACTCGTAATGCACCATGTAAACGCAGGTGAGCAGACCCACCGCGAACAGAATGTTCATGGCCGGTCCGGCCACGGCGATGAGGAAGCGGTGCCAGCGGGGATGGGACATGAATTCCCCGGGATCGCCGCTGCGCTCATCCATCGGGTTTTCGCCGCTCATCTTGACGTAACCGCCCAGCGGCAATACGTTGATGCGGTAGTCTGTCTCGCCCTTCCTGAAACCGAACAGGCGTTTGCCGAAGCCAATGGCAAATTGCTCCACCCGGACACCCAGCAGTTTGGCCACGGCGTAATGGCCGAACTCGTGAATCAGGATCATGAATCCCAGAATCACACCGACAGAGAGCACCGCAGTAAAGAATCCAGACATATTAAAGTTTGTCCTACTCCACAGGCATTGCGCTGGAGACCGGCCGTGGACCCTCCAGTTTTTCTCCCCGGCGCTCGATTCTCTGGCGGGCCAGCTCGCGCGCCAGAGAGTCCGCTTCCAGGACCTGTTCTATAGATTCCAACTTGCCCACTTCCGTTGCAGAGAGAACTTCGCGAATGACTTCAGGAATGTCGTTAAAAGCAATGCGGCCCTGGAGAAAAGCTGCCACGGCAATCTCGTCGGCGGCGTTGAGTGCAACCGTCTTCGCGCCCCCGGCCTCCGCCGCTTCGTAGGCCAGACCCAGACAAGGGAATTTTTCCATATCCGGCGGCATGAATTCGAGATGTCGTAAGTCCATGACCGGGAAGCGCATAGTCGAGGGAATGCGCTCCGGATAGGTCAACGCATAGAGGATGGGCAGCCGCATGTCGGTTACAGAAAACTGAGCAAGTATGCTGCCATCCACAAACTCAACCATGGAGTGAATTGTGGATTGCGGATGCACTATCACCTGCACCCGGCTGGGCGGCAAGTTGAACAAACGGCAAGCCTCGATCACTTCGAATCCCTTGTTCATCAGGGTGGCGGAGTCGATGGTGATGCGCTGCCCCATTTTCCACGTGGGATGGTCCAGGGCCTGGGCCACGGAGATCGAAGAAAATTGCGACTTGGGTGTGTAAAGAAATGGTCCGCCGGAGGCGGTCAGCCAGATGCGCTCGACCTCTTCCATCCGTCCGCCGCGCAGGCACTGGTGGACGGCATTGTGCTCGCTGTCGATGGGGAGAAGGGGTTTGCCCTGTCGCCTCGCTTCGGCCGTGATCAGTTCTCCGGCCGCCACCAGGCATTCCTTGTTGGCCAGCCCGACCGTCTTGCCCAACCTTACCGCTTCGTAGGTGGCTTTGAGCCCAGCCACGCCAACGATCGCGCTGACCACAAAATCCACATCCGGATGAGTGGCCACCCGCACGATCCCGGCCGGGCCATGCACTACTTCAACGTCCTTCATTCCTGAAGTCTGCAGTTTGGAGTGCAGAATTTCCGCATCGACTGCGGTAGAAATGGAAACAACCCTGGGCTTCCAGCGCCGGACCTGCTCGAAGGCAGTTTCCACATTGCGGCCTGCCGCCAGGGCGACCACCTGGAAGCGCTCGGGATAACTTTCGACCACGCTGAGCGTACTGCGCCCGATCGAGCCCGTGGAACCCAGGATGGCAATGCGCTTCATATGGAGGCTGGCGATGGTTGACCTTTGAAGGTGAATTTCATTTCGTGCTTGTCGAGATTGCCGCGTAGTGATCGATCCACTGCCGTTGTTCTCCTGTTTCCGGAACCGCCACGCCACGCGCGGCGCTTACGATCTCCACTGCAGCGCTCGGATCCAGTCCCTTACGAACGAGCAGGCATACCGTAACCAGCCCGGCGCGGCCCACTCCCTGTCGGCAATGAACCACCACATTCTTACCCACGGAAAGCCTGGCGTCTATTCTCTCCAAAAGCGCCGTCAAGTCGGTTTCCGAGCCTGGTACCTGGCGATCTGGGATAGGAAGCGAGATGAAGTTCATGCCCTGCGCCCTTACTGTGTCTGCTTCCTTACCCAAGCCAAGGGTGTGTTCTTCGTCAGGAGACAGTAACGACATCACTGTGTCAACGCCACTATGGTGCCAGTGAGCCATCTCATCTTCCAGCCAATCGCCGCCTCGCGGACGGGCAGCAATCGCAAGTCTTCCCGGCCACGGACCATCAACCCAATGAAGTTCCGTCCCCATGTTTACAACTCTCTCTTCGCGATGATCTCCCGCGGGAGTATGTCCACATCCACTCCTCGCAGGCGGAGAACATGGATGCGGCGGTGTCCGTCAATTATAGTTCCGTCCCGCCTGGTTTTCAGGCAATCCCTTTGGCCCGGTACCAATGAATTCATCAGCGCATCACTGGATAGCCGTTGCAATTGGGCAAGTTTGGCAGGACTAAGAGAGGTCTCCGGGTGGAGCGCTTTGAGCGCCGGGTACGGGTCGGGCATTTCTGCTTACTGCATCACGCGCCAAGCCGCATAGTACCACAGCAGCGGGGCGGCAAAGAGCAGGGCATCGATTCTGTCAAGCATGCCGCCGTGACCCGGAAGCAGGGTGCCGGAATCCTTAATCCCGGCGCCCCGCTTGATCAGCGATTCCACCAGATCGCCCAGTTGGGCCGCGATGTTGATGGCCGCGGAAAGCAGGATGGTCGGCCACAAGGGAGCTCTCACCAGCGCGAACAGGCCGTCCTTCCGTTCGATCAGATGTGCATTCAGCAGCGCCGTGCTGATGGGCAGGGCGTAGCTGTAGAGCAACATTCCCACTCCAACGCTGGCGATCATCGAGGCCAGCGCTCCTTCCCAGGTCTTGCGGGGACTGATGCGCGGCGACATCAGGTGTCGCCCCAGTGAACGGCCGACGAAGTAGGCAAAGATGTCGCCCGCCCACACCAGCAGGAGAAGGTAGAGCAGAAGGAATGCGCCCGAGGCCTGTTCCCGAATCTGCACCATGCAGCCCAGGGGCAGGGCAATGTATGCGAAGGCGAATGCTGAAGTCATGGCGGCGGGAAATCCGGTGCCGAGATCGGTCCGCCTCATGCCAATCACCAGAAAGACGAACGGCGCGAGGGCGGCCACGAAGGCGGCGCTGCCGGCAAACACAGAGGTGGACAACAGGGGAGTATCACGCCCGGGATTCAGCGCCAGGAAGAGGAAGAACGCTCCGACAAAAATGTAAGTCGGCCAGTGCATTGGCTTGACCCTGTAGGCTTCCGAAATCTTCAGCAGTTCCTGGACCGCGAGCAGCGCGACCAGGGCCGCGACCAGCGCCAGCACCGGCACCGGGGCGCGCAGCACCAGCAGCAGGACAATCGGGATCAGAAGCACGGCGGTGAGAATTCGTTTCAGTAATTGCAAGCCGTGTCAGCTCCGGCCGGTCTTGGATGTGTGAGGATGAGAGCTGTGTGCAATAGGGTGGTCGGCCAGGCCGCCATAACGGCGCTCGCGTTTCTGATACTCCGCGATGCCTTCCAGAAGTTGCAGGCCGCGAAACTCCGGCCATAGGGTCGGAGTGACATAGATTTCGGCATAAGCCAGCTGCCACAGCAGGAAGTTGCTCAACCGCATCTCTCCGCTGGTGCGGACCACCAGATCGGGATCAGGCAGGTGCCGGGTGTACAGGTTCTGCGACACCGCATCTTCGTCGATTTCGAGATGGTTCAGACCGCCGTTGCGCGCCGCAGCGTCCACGATGGAACGGAAAGCATCCACCAGTTCGGTGCGCGCGCTGTAATTAAGCGCCAGGGTCAGAACCATGCCGGTATTGCCGGCGGTTGCTTCCCGCGCCCATGCCATCTTTTCCTGCACCGAGGGCGGAAGTTCATGCTGCCGTCCAATGTATTCCAGGCGAATGTTGTTTTTGTTCAGGGTGGGAACTTCCGCCTTCAGATAGCGGCAGAGCAGGCCCATCAGGAAATCGACTTCGCTGCGCGGACGCTTTTTCCAGTTCTCCTCGGAAAAGGCATACAACGTCAGCCAGGGAATTCCGATGCGGGCCGCAGTCTCGACGGTGGAACGCACTGAGGCAACTCCGGCGCGATGTCCGGCCATGCGCGGCAAGTGGCGGCGGCGCGCCCAGCGTCCGTTGCCGTCCATGATGATGGCGATGTGTTTCGGGAGCCGTTCCGGATGCAGCTGTCGATAAACTTCCGCTTCCTTGCGATCCAGCCCGGCAGGAATCGTCGCTTGCAAGCTAACCTCTGCTGTTTCAAGAAGCTAACACAGGGTGGCGGTGGTTGCAATAAGCCGGTATGGCTGTGGAGTGGGTGTCTCCGCCCGCCTGGCGTTCTAAACGCAGCCAGGAGCATGAACCACCAAGGACACGAAGGTCCACGAAGGAAAACCGTAAGAGAGATCATTGAGACCGAAACCTTGTGGACCTTCGTGGCCTTGGTGGTTAATGCTTTGGAAGTTGACCTTGACACCAATTCTCGCGTACTGGACACCTGCCACGCCTTCGGATTATTCTCCCGCGCATGAACCGACGAACGTTTCTTCAGGCCACCGCCGCCGGCGCCGCATCTCTTGCCCTCTCCCAAGACTCATTCGCAGCCAGCTCCAACCCGGACCTTGCCCTCATTCAGAAGGAAATCGAAAAGCGCCACGACGAATCCGTGCAGCGACTGCAAGCGTGGATTCGCCAGCCCTCGATTGCCGCCGAGCACCGCGGCATGGACGAAGGCTGCGAACTCGCCATGCGCATGTTGAGCGAGGCCGGCTTCCAGGGAGCCACGAAAGTTTCCACCGATGGCCAGCCCGGTATCTTTGCCACGCTCGACGCCGGCGCCCCCCGCACGCTTGGAATCTACTTCATGTACGACGTCAAGCAGGTCGATCCCTCGGAATGGTCGTCGCCGCCCTTCGACGCGGCCATTGTCGATAAGCCCGGCCTGGGCAAGTGTGTCGTCGGGCGCGGAGCGGTCAACCAGAAGGGCCCGGAGGCGTCCTTCCTGGCCGCGGTGCACGCCATTCGCGGCGCCGGGCGGAGGCTGCCGGTCAATCTCGTGTTTGTTGCCGAGGGAGAAGAAGAAATTGGCTCGCCGCACTTTCCGCAGGTGGTGCGCCGGCCCGAGGTGCTGGCGGCGCTGCGCAAATGCCATGGGGTTTACATACCCGCCGCCGAGCAGGACCTCGACGGCAAAGTCACCATGACGCTGGGGGCCAAGGGAGTAATTGAAGTCGAACTGGTTTCGAGCGGCGAAAAATGGGGACGCGGTCCGCGAAAAGATGTTCACTCCAGCCTGAAAGCTATGATCGACAGCCCTGCCTGGCACCTGGTGGAGGCGCTTTCTACGTTGGTTTCGGCCGACGGCAATACGCCGGCCATCGACGGCTTTGCCGACAAGGCGCGTCCCCTTTCCGCCGCGGAAAAGAAAATGATCGCGGAGGCGGCCCGTCGGCTGGATGAGAAAGTATCCATGAAGCAGTACGGCGTCGAGCACTGGATACACGACGTCAGCTATGTGGAGGCGTTGGAACTGCTGCAATCACGGCCCACGGTGAATATCGAAGGGCTGGTGGGCGGCTATACCGGACCGGGGGGCAAGACTATTCTTCCTCATCGGGCCGTGGCCAAGCTTGACCTGCGACTGGTGCCGGACATGAAGGCAGACGAAGCCCTGGCTGCGCTCAAAGCCCACCTGGCCAAACGCGGTTTCGGAGACATCGAAGTCAACATGACTGGAGGCTACGACCCTAACAGCACGTCGGCTGACGCGCCGCTGATCCGGGCCCAGGTGGCGGTGTATCGCAGAAAGGGGATTGATCCCATAGTTTTGCCGCGCAGCGCGGGATCGTGGCCGGGATATGTCTTTACCGGCGATCCGCTGCACCTGCCAGCGGGACATTTCGGAATGGGGCATGGCAGCGGCGCGCATGCACCCGACGAGTATTTCGTGATCGAATCGACGAATCCCAAGGTGCAGGGAATAGACGGGGCAGTGCTCTCGCACGCGGAATATCTCTACCAGATGGCGACGATTTAGGCCCATGTGGGGACGGGTCTTCGACCCGTCCGGCCGAGCGAAGCTCGGCTGGTGTGCTGTGGATGATCGTCGTGAGCCCGGCGAAACTTTGCCGAGCTGCGCTTGGCTGGACAGCCGGGGTCGGCTGTCCCCACGCGGTTTGTGGGCTGCATGCCTTCACGCGGGCGAGTCGCCCGCGACCACACTGGCACAGAATACTACTTCGCTTCTTCGGGTACGACTCTCAGTTCGAGCTTTTCCGTCCAGCGCAGCACCGTCAGCACGCTGCTGACGCCTACCCGCGCGTCGGTGAGCAGGCGGTGCAAGTCATCCACTCCGGCCACGGGCTGGGCATCGAGCGCGACGATCACGTCACCTTCGCGCAGTCCCGCTTTCTGCCCGGGACTGCCGTCAGTGACGGAAATCACGACTACACCAGTTTCCTGCGGCAGACTGTAAAAGCGCACCAGGCGGCGATGCAGAGGCGTGGTCTGGGCCTCGACGCCAATATAGCTGCGGCGAATTCTTCCTTCCTGCAGCAGGCGTCCCGCCACGAACTTCGCGGTGTTGATTCCGATGGCGAAGCACAGTCCCTGAGCGCCCATGATGGTGGCGGTGTTTACGCCGACGACCTGGCCGTCGGAGGTCACCAGCGGGCCTCCGGAGTTGCCCGGGTTGAGCGAAGCGTCGGTCTGGATCACGTCGTCGATCATCCTTCCGGAATACGAACGCAGCGATCGTCCCAGCGCGCTCACCACGCCGGCCGTCACCGTGTACTGGAAGCCGTAGGGATTCCCAATTGCAATCGCCAGTTGTCCCACGCGCAATTTCTGGGAATCGCCCAGGGGCGCCACAACCAGGCCGGATGCGTCGTTATTGGGGATGTCCACGCGCACCACCGCCAGGTCGGTGGCGGGATCGTCGCCGATGGTGCTGGCGGGGAAGCGGCGGCCGTCGGCGAAGGAAACTTGAATGCGTGTGGCTTCGTGCACGACGTGACTGTTGGTGAGAATCAGGCCGTCGGGAGTGAACACGAAGCCGGAGCCGCCGCCCTGCCGCTCGCGCGGCTCGCCGGAGCGGCTCTTCGCCGCCTGCGAGACATCAATCTTGACTACCGACGGGCTGAGCTTCTCCGCGGTGCCCACGACCGCCTGCGAGTAGGCGTCGAGCAAGGCAGCATCGTTCGGAGCGCCGCTACCGCTGGAAGTCTGGAGAGCTGGCTCGGAATAATGTGCAACAGAGAAGGGAATTGCTTCTTCGCTCATGTTTGCTAGATGAACGAAAGAGGGGCCGGGATTCAGCGCCATTCTTTACCAGGGTCATCCTGAGCGCAGGAATTGCTTTCGTTCACGAAAGCAATCCCGGAGTCGAAGGAGCCCTACCCTTCGATGTGCTTCGCCAGTTCAATGTGCTGCGGCAATTCCTGGCCAGCAAGCGCTCGGGGTGAGGTAGGGGTCCTTCGGCTCCGCAAACCGATTCGTTCCGAATCGGTTTACTCCGCTCAGGATGACAGGTTATGGTTTGGGGCGGAGGCGGGTGGCTGCGGTCTGCAGAATGCAGGCCCGGGAGGCCTCTGCCAGCGATTGCTGCAGGGCCGCGCCCACTACGGAAAGCTCTTCCGGGTTCATCAGCCGCTGCATCCCTTCGAATAGTTCGCGTTCCTCCTTGCGAATGTGGGACGCCAGTTTTTCCACCAGGACCTGCAATTCCGTCACATGCAATTTACGAGCGGCGGCGCGCGAGAAAAAATCACGCAGCAAAACGTGGCCGGTGACAAGTTCCATGACCAGGGGCTGCAGTTCTGAAAAGCGCGCGGCCACCGGAAACAACTCTTTTTCCTCGGCGGCGAAATGGAAGGCGATCTCCTGCTCAAACATCTGCTGGATTTCGGCTTGCCATGCCTCGAGATCGACCCCGCCGGCCTGAATGGCGCGATCCAGGCGCACACACAGCGCCAGGCAATGCTGGTGCTGGTGGGAGAGAGGAATCAGGTTCTTGTCACGAAGCATGTTTATCTATTTTCTGCGCGGCCCGGCCGGAGCGCAACCCAAGCCGCGCCCCGGCAGGTGACGCCCGTCACCTTGATAAAGCCCGTAAGTTTGATGATGGGAACAGGGAGGCGGATTCAGGCGCTGGCAGTTACCGCATGGGACGCTTCCTTGACCGCGGGTCGCAGGGTAAGCCAGTCGGTGCGTACGCTGTCCCATTCCTGGATCAATATCCCGTAGGACTCGAAGAACTGGCGGATCTGGGCCCGCTCCCAGCCCACGGTTTCTTCCAGGATGGGTCCGAGAACGGCGAGGGCGTTGGTGCTGAGGACGGTCCGCCTCGCGACCTGAGAAATGTGCTTGGCTTCCGACACTGCGATGGTGAATCCGTCGCGCATCTTGACGTGCAGCATCACGTTGATGTCGGAGCTGCCGTCGCCGGTATAGATGATGTGGTCGGGACCGATCTGCAACTGCGCCTGCAACTGGTCGAGGGCCGCCACTTTTCCGTAGCCGGCGGTGGCGCGCACCAGGCTTTCGATCTCGCCGGATGCGTTGTAAACAAATTCGGTGCCGTAAATGTGGTCACGGGGAACGATCCCCTCCAGCGCGGACTGGATCACTTCCACCGGGGATGCCGAGATCACGTAGAAATCGAAGTGATAGCCATCGACTCCGTGTTTGAGCACCTGGTAAAGCAATTCGATATTTTCCTTCAGGCGGATGTTCTTGCCGACTTCGTACAGATGCTGTTTGCGCACTTTCTTGCGGAACTCAGGATCATGCAGTAGCAGGTAAGACAACTCCGCCCCCTGCTGCACCAGGTTCAGTTTGGCCATGCCCTGCGCCTTACGTTCAAATTCCGCAGTCGGAATGCCGACCAGTTCACTCAGCACGTAGCCGGAATCGTCGAACGTAAGGGTCTGGTCAAAGTCACTGGCAAAAAGGTAACGCTTTAAAGGTTTCTCACTCATATGGGCATTAGATTCCCCTGGGGTCCCGGATGGCCCATAAATAACATCGATAGGAAGCATTACTTAAGTGATACTGCCGTAAAGGGAATGTGGGCGCGAGCGTCCTCGCTCGTGCCAGCGCAGACCGGTTCATCCCCAGATCCTCCCGACTTGTCTGCCCAAAAATGCGGAGAAGGTTGAGCGCGGACTCTCCCGCCCTGTCTCTCCAAAAAACGGAGAGACGAGGACGGGGCACCCTCGGTGCCACTGACTCTGGTGTCTTTACTAATCTATGCTCACCGTTGAGAATGGATACATTGCCCCGTAAGCCCGGCACGAGCGTGGACGCTTGCGCCCACATTTGGCTGGGGGGCAACAGGAGCAGGTTTAACTATGGCAGCTACCGGAGAACTCATCCGTCTTATCAACTACGTCGATGACATCAACACCACGCTCCGCCGCATCAGCGCCTCCATTCCGCTGATGGATGCAGACGAACGCAAGCGTCTCGCCGAAAATATTCGTTCCGCCAGCACCAACCTGAATTCTGTCCTGGGCCAACTGGAAAAGGGGCAGTAGTGGCCGAGGTCCAGACCATCGCCGTCATCGGCGCTGGCCGCGTGGGCCGAGGCATTGCGCAGGTGGCGGCCGGGGGCGGCTATCAGAACGATTCTGGAAGATCTGTTGCCCAACGCCCTGCGCCGGGCGGAGAGCGAAATCCGAAGTCAACTTGATTGGGCGGTGGAGTCGGGCGGGGTTTCGGCCGACGCTGCCAGTGCCGCAATCTCCCGTCTGGAATTTGCCGGCAGTGTCGAAGACGCCGCCCGCCAGGCCGACCTGGTGATCGAGGCCGTCCCGGAAGAACTGGAATCGAAGATCGAGATCTTCACTCTGCTCGACAAAATCTGCCGTCCCGGCACCATCCTGGCGTCTCATATTTCCACGCTGAGCATTACCGAGATTTCCCGCGTCACTTATCGCGCCCGGAATTGCGTGGGCATGCATTTCGCGGATCCGGTGGAGAGCGAGAGACTGGAGATCATCCGCGGCCAGGAGACCGATGATGCCACGGTTGCGATCGCGGTGGAAGTTGGAAGACGCATGGGCAAAGAAACCCTGGTATTGCAGGACCCATGGGCGCGATCCGAGGGCCTGCCACATGGCAGTTAATAGTTGACAATGTGGCAGTCTGCGGCTACACTCTGATCATGGGCCATATTGGATTAGACCGGACAGCGGGCGGGCCTCGGCCAGGCTCGTCGCGCCGCCAACGCTTCCGGCTGGGTGGCAGCACCCTTGGCCTGACCGCGGCGAGCCCCGCCGACCTGGTTCAACAGCTGGAGCGAGGGTTCTCGTTCAAGACCCTGCAGACGCTTGAATCGCGCAGCGGTCTGGCCATGTCGCGGCTGGCGGATATTGTCGGAATTCCGGAGCGAACCCTGGCCCGACGCAAGGTTTCACGAAGATTGACTCCGGAAGAATCGGAGCGCCTGCTTCGCATCTCCGCCGTATTCGAAGACGCGGTGGATCTATTTGAAGGCGATGTGGCCGCTGCCGTGAACTGGTTGACCACCCCGCGCAAAGCGCTCGGCGACCGGACCGCCCTGGCCTATGCTCGCACCGAGCCCGGAGCCCGGGAGGTCGAAAACCTGATCGGACGGCTGGAGCACGGAATCTTTACGTGATCGTCAACGCTTGGCGCATCACGAAACGAAAACACGCCAGGGATGCCTTTACCGGGGAGGGTGCGCGGGAGTTTGGCGGCCGCTGGAACAATCCAGGAACCGCCATGGTTTACACCGCTCAGTCACAATCTCTGGCGGCCCTGGAGATGCTGGTGCATCTTGATTCCTCGGAGCTGTTGGCAAAGTACGTACTGATCAGCGTGGAGTTCGACCAGGCGCTGATCAAGGCGGTTGACCTCACAGCACTGCCCAGGCACTGGAGGTCAGATCCTCCACCGCCGGAAGTTCGAGCTGTCGGCGATGAGTGGATTCTTGCCGGAAGTTCACCGGTGCTGCAGGTGCCGAGTGCCCTGGTCCCGGGAGAAAGCAACTTCCTGCTGAATCCCGCGCATGAGGATTTTCCCAAGCTGCGCTTCGGCAAACCCCTGGCTTTTCAATTCGATCCTCGATTGACCGGCCACAGATAAGGCTGCGGGGCGTCTTGTCCCTGGAGGTGTGGGGCGGACACTCTTGTCCGCCGCCTTTGACGTTGTTTTTGACTTGGACTTCCCGGTGTATAGCGGATGACTCCAAAATCAAAGCCGCCGTCAGACCCAGGTCACAAATCAAAATGAAAACCAACTTCAAAAGCGTCGGGCAGGAGTGTCCGACCCACACCAACAAGAACTACTTGTTGATGTCCTGCCTGGCTTCCAGGCGCTTGACGAAGGCCTGCAACGGTTGCTTTTGGCCGTCCGGCGCGCCCGCCACGGCTGCGTTCATTTCTTTCGCCGCGTTGGCGAAGTCGCCCTGTGCGGAGTACATGCGGGACAAGCCGACGTGCACAATCCACTGGTCGGGGTTCTTTTTGGCGTTGTCGCGGTAGATGGCAAATGCCTCGGCTTGCTTGCCGTCAATTTGCATTTGACGGGCGTAGCTGTGCATCTGGATGGCGTTGGCCATGGTGAGGGCCTTGGCACGCGCCGTCGCGGCCTCCTCTTTCCGCCCCAGGGCGTCAAGGACTTGCGACCTGGTCATGAAGTTGTCATAGCGCGCTTCGTTCTGAATCGATTTGTCGGAATAGGTCAGGGCCTCGTCCAGATCGATCTTTTCCTGGAGCAGGTAGGTGGCAGCGTCGTCCCATCCCTGCCAGCTGTATTGGGCCAGGCCGCGCAGCTGGTTGTGCAGGTTCTGTTCCACGATCTCATGTGTATTGACGCCGACCTTGAAGGGGACCGCGACTTTCTCCCAGCGCAGCGTGGCCACGGTGGAATCCGGACTCACATCGTCAAAGTCATAGGCCAGGGCTTCGTGAAACTCTGCCGCCTGCGGCTTGACCGTGACCCGCAATGCGTCTTCCGCCTGGTTGTAGGTAAAGCTGCCCCACGAGGTGGAGTTTCTGGAGAAGATGACGGTCCACTCGTTTTCTCCGGGAATCATGTGCAGGCCGTAAGCCCCCGCGGGTAGAGGTTTGCCTTCGATGGTGACCGGATCGGTAAACTTTATAGTGGTGTTTTCGTTGGCTCCAGCCCGCCAGACCTGGCCGTAAGGCACCAGGCCGCCCCAGACCTTCCGCTTGTTTACCATGGGCCGGTGATAGTTGATGGTGACGTCGGCGATTCCAATGCGCTGGGTAATAACGGCATGCTGGCTGGGGCGCGGCAGGTCCAGAACGAAGGACTGTGCCAGGCCGAATGACCCGAGCAGCAGCAATGCTTCCAGTACCAACAGAGCACGAAAGAGCAGTTTGAGCACGGTGCAATCCTCCCCATCTGAGTTGTTTTTGTTGTGAAAACCGAACCCGGCCGGGACGCAATCAGAACGGTCGTTTAGACGCCTCTCCCCCAACCTGGTTAGCACCCCTGGTTGCAGCGGGTGGCACGAAAAATGGGGCTATCCTTTCGTCTTTCGCAGGGTCTAAAGAACGGAGAGACGAGAGCGAAATAGTGGGAACCTGCCGGCCAGCGATGGCGTAATAGACATCAGGTGGTGGCGGGCGGGGCCCGGACATTGACCATCCTTCCCTGGGCAGGCAGCAGAGCGATAAGCTTATGAACGTGCTTTTTGAGATTGTCCGCCAATCCCTGGCGACCCTGTGGGCGCACAAGCTGCGCTCATTCCTGACCATGTTCGGCATAGCCTGGGGGGTGGGCTCGCTCCTGTTGCTGGTAGGTTTGGGTGAAGGCTTCCGCAGCGGACAGGTGCGCAACCTGGCGACCCTGGGCCAGGACATCATGTTCATCTTTCCAGGCAGGATCCCGGCGGTCGCGGGCAATCTGCAATCCGGCCAGACCTATCACTTTACTTACGAAGATTACGTGGCCATCCGCAAAGAGGCCCGCACCTTGCGCGCCCTGTCTCCGGTGGTGAACCGCGAGGACATACGCGCGGTCAGTGACTACGGATCGACCAATGGCCAGGTATTTGGAGTGAGTCCGGAATATAACCAGATTCGCACCGTGCCGGTCGGAACCGGCCGCTGGCTAAACGAAGAAGACAACAACGAGCACCGGCGGGTGGCGGTGGTGGGATGGGAACTGCTGAAGAACGTCTTCCCCGGACGTCCTGCCGTGGGCGCAACCATGCTGCTGAACGGCATTCGCTTTGACGTGATCGGAGTGCTGGCCAAGGTAGGGAAAGATGGCAACAACGGGACCAACGCCCGAATCTTCGTGCCGGTTGAGACCATGCGCAACCTGTTTCCTTTGAAGCAGCAGAATTCGGAAGGCGCGCTTTCCTTCATCAACTACCGCCCGTTGAACAAGGCCGCCCACCTGCAGTCCAAGGAGGAGATCCACCAGATCATCGCGCGCCGCCACGGCTTCGACCCCAAGCTGGAAGACGCCTTCGAAGACTGGGACACCATCGAGAACTCGCAGCGCGTGGACAAGATATTCGACGCCATGGATTACTTCCTGGGAGTGGTGGGCTTCGTCACCCTGGCGCTGGGCGCGATTGGAATCGTCAACATCATGCTGGTCTCGGTGGCGGAGCGCACACGGGAGATCGGCCTGCGCAAGGCGCTGGGAGCCACTTACAAAAATATTCTGACCCAGTTCTTCATCGAGGGCGCATTCCTGACCCTCTTCAGCGGAGGAATCGGACTCCTGATTTGCACGGTCTTTGTCACGCTGCTGGCCCAGTTGCCCGCGCCGCAGGGATTCGACACGCCGCGCATCGTGCCCATGTCGGCCGTGGCGGCCATCTTGTCGCTGGCCATAGCCGGCGTTGTAGCTGGAATTTATCCGGCGCGAAAAGCCGCGCTGCTGGCCCCAGTCGAAGCCATGAGGCAGGAGTAGCCGTGCTCCAAGAACTCGGAGTCCAGGCCTATAGCGCGCTGCGCCATAACAAGCGGCGCAGCATCCTGACCATGCTGGGCATGGCGTGGGGGATCGCCACCGTGGTGCTGCTGCTCGCCTACGGCGCGGGCTTCGAGCGCGGCCTGTGGGCTGCCTTCCGTTCGTTCGGGACTAACCTGGTCTTCGTGTTTCCCGGGCGGACCTCGCAGCAGGCGGGCGGCACCAAGGCAGGAAGCGAAGTCCGTCTCACGGTCAAGGATTTGGATTATATCCGTGACGAAGTGCCTCTGCTCAAGCGCTTGTCGCCCGAAGTGTTCAAACAGAGCACAGTGGCCTGGGGCACGCGCAGCGCCAGCTACGGAGTGAGCGGCGTGTACGCCAACTATGCCCGAATGCGGCGCATGGAATTCGCGGAAGGGGCGCCTTTCGGCGAAGCCGAGGACTTCACCCACGCCCGCGTCGCCTTTATGGGGGCCGACGCCAAGAAAAAACTTTTTTCCGGACAGAATGCGATCGGCGAGAGCATTCGGGTGGACGGCATCTCCTACCAGATCGTGGGCATATTGAAACACGTCATCAACAACAGTGACGACAACCTGAACGAGCACATCTACGTGCCCTTCAGCGCCATGAGCGATCTGAAAGATACCTATTACCTGAACTCGATTGTCATGGAATACGAAGGCGACAACGCCAAGGTGGTGAAGGCGCTGCGAAACTCCATGGCCTTCCATCACAACTTTGATCCCAAAGACGAGCGGGCCGTTTTTGTGTTTGATGTTTTTTCCGATTTGCTCGACCTGCGCGTGATCACTACCGGTATCAAGATTATGCTCGGCTTCATCGGCCTGCTCACGCTGGGGATTGGCGGCGTAGGGCTGATGAATATCATGCTGGTTTCGGTGACGCAACGTACCCGGGAGATCGGCGTGGAAAAAGCCCTGGGCGCGCATCGCTGGCACATCCTGTTCCAGTTCCTCGCCGAAGCCATGGTCATCACTGCGCTGGGAGGGTTACTGGGCGTGGCTTTTGCCTACCTGGTCTCGTGGTCAGTGCCCTCGCTGACCCTTTGGAGCGCATTTCAGGAAGGCGCCGACGAAGGCGATATTCACCTGACCATTGACGCCGCTACTCTCATCTGGTCCACCGGCATTCTCAGCTTTGTGGGCATCGTCAGCGGCATGCTGCCTGCCATTAAGGCCGCGAAGCTCGATCCGATCGAAGCCCTGAGATACGAGTAAAGCTGAGAACTGAGATCCAGGAACTGAGATCTGAAGACAGACCTTGGACCCCACACCTCGGACTTCGAAACCGGAGATACCTCAGTCGTCCAGAGGCGGGCTAGGGCGCCCGCCCCACACAACCACAACACCCGTTAGAATCGTTATGTGACCGACGCAAACCCGCGGCTGGAACGTGTGCTGGCGCAACTGAAACTCTACGAGCATCCCCTGCTCGATTTCTCTGCGCGGGCTAAAGGCGAGGCGGTGGAAGTCATCATCGACTTCAGGAATCCGCCGGTCCCGGTGCATACCTACTACTTCGAACTTCATCCCCGCGACCTGGATCATCCGCAGTTCGAGTGGGGATTTCAGCGGCAGCTCTATGACTGCCTGCACGACTACATCGTCGAAATGTTTATCCGGACGCCCCAGGACCGGGCGGACCGCCAACGAAAGGGCCTGTGAGCCTGCGCCAGATCATCGAACAGGAGATTGGCGAGCACGGGCCCATCCCGTTTTCGCGCTACATGGAGTTGTGTCTTTACCATGCTGAGCTGGGCTACTATTCGCGGAATGCCGAGCAATTCGGCAAGGCCGGGGATTTTTATACGGCGAGTGATGTGAACGCGGTTTATGGACGTCTGCTGGCACGGCAGTTTGACGAAATATGGCGGGCGCTGGGGTCACCACCGCAGATTGAAATCCTGGAACTGGGCCCCGGCCGCGGATTGTTTGCGCTGGACGTGCTGACCTGGTCGGAGAAGAAGTTTCCTGCGTTTTTTCACGCCCTGCATTATTCACTGGCAGAACGCTCACCCAAATTGCGAGCGCGGCTGCGGGGCGTGCTCACCCGGTTTCTGGAGAGTGGGACGGCGTCTTCAGTTTCGGAGGGCGCCAACGAAGGTCTTCAGGTGCGAAAGCCCTGGTTCCCGGAAGCGTCGGGCGGCGCGGCTACGGCTCGGCCCTCCCGCGACATTGCCGAAAGCTTCTACCTCCCGACCGATGGGACACGGGCGGGCACGACTTCAGCCGCGCCAAGCAATGCCATGGAGGAGCGGGCTTTAGCCTCCGAGGTTCCGGTGATTGTGTTCGCCAATGAATTCTTCGACGCTCTGCCGGTGGAGATCATCAGCGCTCAAGGAGCATTGCGCATCTCGGCCGAGGAGGGGCGCTTCGTTGAAATGTGGGTCCCACCTTCGGCTGAAGAATTGGAGTTTATTGACCGTTACGGAGTGCATCCCGAGGCTGGGGAGCGTATCGAGATTCCGATGCTCGCGCATCGCTATATGGCGAACCTGGCGGCATCGATGCGCAAAGGACTGATTATCGGGGTGGACTATGGCTACACCCGCCCGGAGCAGCTGGCCGGTCGCCATCGTGGAACCCTGATGACATACCGGCAGCACTCGGTCACCCCCAATCCCTACACGGCTCCCGGGGAGCAAGACCTCACGGCGCATGTGAACTTTACCGCGCTTTCTGCTGCGGCGGAACAGAATGGCATGCAGGCGCAGCCCCTTCTGACCCAATCACAATTTCTGATGGGAATCGGAGAAGCGAATCAATTTGCGGATGCCTTCGAAGAGTGCCGCCTGCCCCAGGAGCGCGCCAAAGTTGCTTTGCAACTCAAGCACCTCGTAACGCCTGCCGGCATGGGGGAGAGTTTTCACGTTCTGGTGGCGTCCAAGGGCGTTGACTCCGAGCAGGTGGCGAATCTAAGCGGGATGTCTTTCGCCAGGAGCAGGCTGCAGTCATGAGCAGAAATTCTCCGGTGAATAAGAATCTTTCATATCACTAGCATGGCGCCCGGAGCCGTGTTGGAACATCTATGAAGGAACCGCGGGCTGAACCGCGGCGGGATTAGAGGAAACCCAGATGGAAACTGAAGGCCGGCCAGCGTCCTGGAAAATCCTGTTTGCCTTCTGCATGATTTATTTCGTCTGGGGATCAACATTCCTGGCGATCCGGGTAGGGGTGCACGAAGTGCCTCCGTTCCTGCTGGCGGCCATGCGCTTTTTCACCGCGGGCCTGGTCATGTACGCCTGGCTGCGGCTGCGTGGGACGCCGGCGCCAAACCGGCGGGAGTGGATTGCCGCCGCCGCGCTGGGAGGGCTCATCTTCGTAGTCGATTACGGCTGCCTGTTCTGGGCCGAACAGCGCGTCCCTTCCGGAATCGCGGCCGTGGTGCTGGCCACCATCCCCGTATTTATCACCTTGATGGAGATCGTCTTCTTGAGGACCCAACGGCTTACCGTCCGCCTCGCCCTGGCACTGCTTGTAGGCCTGTGCGGCGTGGCGGTGCTGATGAACCATTCGTTTTCCCTGGGCGAAGTGCCAATTAATCGTGCCGGTGCGGTGGCGCTGCTGGTCGCGGCCGTCACCTGGTCAATCGCCACAATTTTCACCCGCCGGCTTCCGCTTCCGGCATCGAAGCCGATGAGCGCGGCTGCACAGATGCTCACCGGCGGAGCGCAACTATTCGTGCTGACAGCGGTCGCGGGTGAGTTCAGGGGCTTCCGCGTGCAGGCGGTTTCGTGGAACGCGTGGTTCGCATTGGTTTACCTCATCATCGCGGGCTCGATCATTGGGTTCACCGCTTATGTCTGGCTGCTGCATTGGGAGTCGCCGACGAAAGTGGGGACTTACGCTTACGTCAATCCGGTGGTCGCGGTAGCGTTGGGATATTTCCTGGGCGGGGAGGCGGTGGGGCCGCGGACGCTGCTGGGGACACTGCTGGTGCTGGTGAGCGTGGTGGCGATCACAACTACGAAGAAAGTCAAGGCACCGGCCCAAGGTTCAGCCAGCGGCCAACTGATTGAGAACACAGGCGAACAACCTGTTTGAGATGTATATACATGAGTATATACTTAGGAAGAGGCAGATCGTATGCCAGCCATTCGATCGCAACTCGTCAAGTGGGGTAACAGTCAGGCGGTCCGCATTCCGAAGACCGTGATCAAGCAGGCGGGCCTGCATGAGGGTGACGAACTCGAAATTCAGGTTCGGGAAGGCCACATTACGATTGAATCGCTGCGCCCGAAGCTGACGCTCGAGTCACTGGTCGCAGGCATTACCCGAAAAAATCGCTACCCGGAACAGAGCTGGTCTGAGCCAGTGGGCAAGGAAGTCTGGTAGTGGCCGCCTACGTTCCCGACGCCGGGGACATAATCAAAATAAACCTGGACCCGCGAACCGGTCACGAGCAAGGTGGCTGGCGTCCTGCACTTGTGCTCTCTCCCCGAATCTACAATGCAAAGACCGGACTCGCTGTTGTAGTTCTAATTACCAATCGGGAGAAAGGCTATCCATTCGAAGTCCCGCTTCCGGACCAGATCAAGACTACGGGAGTTGTTCTCGCCGACGCGGTCAAGAGCGTTGACTGGCGGGCCCGCAACGCCAAATACACCGACACTGCGCCGGCAGAGGTGATGGAGGCAGTGCAGGAGCGTCTCCGGGCCCTGCTGGGCCTCGCTGAGCCATGATCTGTTACGGCCGCGTCATCCTTTCCGGCTTCATCAACTGATCGAACTCCTCGCCGGTGAGATAGCCCAGCTTCAATGCCGCTTCGCGCAGGCTGCTGTGTTCGACGTGGGCGGTGTGGGCAATTTTGGCTGCTTTGTCGTAGCCGATCTTTGGAGTCAGTGCAGTCACCAGCATCAGCGAGTTCTTAAGGTTCGTGTCCACCTTGGCGCGATCTACCTCGATACCCTTGATCATGTATTCGACGTATCCGTGGCAGGCGTCGGCGATCAAGGTGACCGAGTGCAAAAAGTTGTAGATCATCACCGGCTTGTAAACATTCAGCTCGAAGTTGCCTTGCGAGCCGGCGAAGCCGACGGCGGCTGTAGCGCCGTGGACCTGCACGCAGACCATGGTCATGGCTTCGCACTGCGTGGGGTTCACCTTGCCGGGCATGATCGACGAGCCAGGCTCGTTCTCCGGAATGATGAGTTCGCCCAGGCCGGAACGCGGGCCGGAAGCCAGCCAGCGGATGTCGTTCGAAATCTTCATCAGCGACGCGGCCAGGGTTTCCATCGCGCCCTGGGCAAACACCAGTTCGTCATGCGCTGAAAGCGCCGCGAATTTGTTGGGATGGGAGCGGAAGGGAAGCCCGGTAAGTTCGGCGATCTTTTTTGCCGCGCGCTCGGCGAATTCCGGATGCGCGTTCAAGCCCGTGCCTACCGCAGTCCCGCCGATGGCGAGATCGTAAAGCCCGTCGAGCGCCTGCTGCAGGCGCTTGATGTCCCGCTCCAGCAGGCTGGCCCAGCCGCCGAATTCCTGTCCGAATGTAAGCGGGACCGCGTCCTGAAGATGGGTGCGTCCGATCTTGACGATATCGCTGAATTCTTTGGCCTTGGCCGCAATGGCATCGTGCACTGTCTCGATGGCGGGAATCAGGGCGTTCTTCACCCGCTCCGCAGCCGCGATGTGCATGGCGGTGGGGAACGTGTCGTTGGAGGATTGCGACATGTTGACATCGTCATTGGGATGAATGGGCTTCTTCGATCCCAGTTCGCCGCCCGCCAAGTTCGATGGCGCGGTTGGCGATGACCTCGTTGACGTTCATGTTGGTCTGGGTGCCGCTGCCGGTCTGCCAGATGCGCAGCGGGAACTGGTCGTCGAGTTTGCCGGCGATGACTTCATCGGCGGATTGAACGATTAGTTTGGCTTTGTCGGCAGAAAGCTTGCCCAGGTCCTGGTTCACCAGCGCGCACGCCTTTTTCAGGATGCCAAACGCGCGGATCAGTTCCGGCGGCATGGTGTCGCGGCCAATGTTGAAGTGCAGGAGTGAACGCTGGGTTTGCGCGCCCCAATAGACGTGGGCCGGGACGTCGATTTGTCCCATGCTGTCGGATTCAGTACGCGTCTTCGGTTTCGCGGGCGCTGCCATGTCAGATTCCTGATTAGTCTATGTGGATTGGAGCAACCGGGAATTATAGCGCGGACGAGCGGGCGCTACCGGAGACCCGACACCTTTGCGTTCCTGGCGGCTCCTTTGCGACCTCTGCGGTTAAAGATTTTGACCGCAAAGGTCGCGAAGAAAACCCCGCAAAGGTCGCAAATAAAACCAGGGGCTATTTTGTGCCAATCACCACGTTGAAGAATGTCGGTGGCAAGGGATGATTTTCGACCGAGCTGTAACCTGCGTTGCGCAGCATGCGTTCATGCTCAGAGAAGGTGTAAGCATCGCCGGCGGGAGTTGCGGCCAGCATGGTCAAACTGAATTGTGCCGGGACGGGAGGGGAAACTCGGTCCTCGTTGGGAACAAATTCCAGAATGACCGCGCGTCCTCCTGGCTTGAGCGCTAGCGCGGACTTTAGCCAGCACCTTCTCACAGGTTGGCACGTCAAAGTGATGGAGGAAGTTCGTGATCATCACCAGGTCATAGTCGTTGCCGTATTCCACATCAAAAGCGCTGCCCGGAATAGTGTGGTAACGCGCGGAAACGCCGGCTGCCGCAGCATTCTCGCGGGCGACTTCGAGGACGTTCGGCCAATCCACGCCCCATACCTCGGCGTTGGGGTTGTGCCGGGCGAGGGCGATCTCGAACAATCCATGGCCCACGGCCAGCCCGAGGACCTTCCACTTTTGTGCTTCATCCGCCTTCAAAAGTTTCGCAATCAGTTCCGCTGGCATCTTCATCATGGGCGCCATGCCGCGGGCGAAGTCCACCCACATCGGGTGTTCCGGCTCGGTGCTGTCGTGATCTACCACTGTGCCGCCTTTGCGAACCGCAGCCGCGAGTTTCTGGAACCCCTCCAGCGCCTGCGGAGCCACCAGAAACTGGATGGCACTGCCCAGATAGGCGGGTGATTTCCGGTCGAGAAAAACAGCTGAGTCCTGGGTAAGGCTGTAGCTGGACGCGTCTTTCTTGAGGAAGCCCATGATCACCAGAGCGTCACACAGGATGCGTGTGCCTCGTTCCGCAGTCTGGCAGCGGCGGGCGATGGCCGCCGCCGTCTGGTTGCCCTCGCCGATTGCAGTAAAGATTTCAAGCTGAATAGCCGCCTTCAAGGCTTCCGTCTTATGAAAAGCAGTGACCGTCTCAAAGAATAGTTGCGGCGAAGGTGGCGGGCCTGCTTGAACTCCCGGCATGATTTGATCTCCTATGATTGAATTTGTATTGCGATATTTTATAGCCAAGGACTTTACTTTGGGGACGGCCAGGCAGTGACGGTCCGTCCCGCAGTGGCTGCATGCTAGAATCGTTACCTTTCAGGGACCGCGTATTCACCCGTGGTCCGCCAGGATTTTACCAACTGAGACCAACGATTTGGCTACGAAACAGAGCTCCGGCGCGACCCAGCAGATTCCCGACACCCTTCCGCGTCCGCTGATGAAGAGCGAGCCTGAGACGAGTGCCGATGTGATCGTGATCGGCGCGGGGCCCACCGGGCTGGCCTGCGCCATCGAAGCCCAGCGTGCCGGCTTCAGGGTTATGGCCATCGACAAGGGATGCGTGGTCAACTCCATCTATCACTATCCCGCCAACATGTCGTTTTTCACCACGCCCGAGTTGCTGGAAATCGGAGACATTCCCTTCAGCACCGCCCACCAGAAGCCCACGCGCGAGGAAGCGCTCGAATACTACCGCAAAGTCACCGAGCACTATCATCTCGATATCAGGCAGTATCAGTGGGTCAAAACCGTGACCGGGAGTGACGACGATTTTCATATCACCGCCACCGACAGCCTGGGCCGTATCTATGACTACCGCACCCGCAAACTGATTGTCTCGACCGGCTACTATGATCTTTCGAACCCTCTGAATATTCCCGGCGAAGACCTCTCCAAGGTTTTTCACTACTATCGCGAGCCCCACCCGTTTTTCGATATGGATGTGGTCGTAATCGGCGGCAAGAACTCCGCCGCCATCTCAGCGCTCGATCTCTGGCGGCACGGGGCGCGCGTGACCCTGGTGCATCGTGGCGCCAAATTGCATAACCATGTGAAGTACTGGATCCTGCCCGACATCGAAAACCGCATCAAGAACAGCGAAATTGCCGCGTACTTCAGCAGCACGGTGGTGGAAGTTGGGGCCGACTACGTCGATCTCGACACCCCAGCGGGTCCGGTACGATTGAAAAACGATTTTGTCTTCGCCATGACGGGCTACCATCCCGATTACGATTTCCTGCGATCCATGGGCATCGAACTCTCCGCCGACCAGTGCCGTCCGGTGTGCGATCCGCAGACCCTGGAGAGCAACGTGCCCGGGATCTATGTGGCCGGGGTGATCGTTGCCGGGTCACGGACCAATGAGATCTTCATCGAAAATGGAAGATTTCATGGCCGGCAGATCGCCGACCATCTGAAGCAGAAATTGTCGGGCAAGCGGCGTGCCTAGTGTGCTGTCAAATATAGGGAAGATCGAAATATAAATCGGCGCAGGTCGGGATGACTGAAACAGCAGGTCCCTCCACTGCGCTCGCTTCGCTTCGCTCCGGTCGGGATGACAATATTTATATTTATTCAACGACACTAGGCGAGCGTGACCACGTCTTCTCCCAACTGCTGATTGATCAAGCGAGATACCAGGGCCTTGAGCCGCTCTCCGGTTCTGGACAACACAAAATCCTGTTCTGTATCTGACCAGTCCAGCTTGAAGCTGGTGGCCAGCGCGGAAATCCAGATTTGCCGCACCGGAGCATTAGGAGAGATGACGAACTTGCTGGCGTCTTCGAAGGAAACGTGGAGCGCGCCAGACTGGTCTTCCACTTCGATCTCGGACGACTCCTCGGCCTGCATGAGCGCCTTCTTCAGGGATTCGAGCGCGGAGTCTGCCCGCTTGCGAAAATCGGTTTCATCAAGCATGCGTAGATTATAGTCGTTGGTCATTGGTCGTTGGTCGTTGGCCCTTGGTCGCTGGCCGAAGGCCAGAGCTCGTAGTGTCAATTTGCAGGTTCAACAATCAAGAGCCAACGACCAAAGACCAAAGACCAACGACCAAAGCCCATGGATCTGCAACCCGAGCGCGCATCGACCTCGATCTCGCTGCCCTCGTACCTGCGCTTGGTGCGCTGCAACCGCAACTTCCGGCGGCTCTGGCTGGCGCAAATCGTGAGCGAGGTCGGCGACTGGTTTTATACCCTGGCGATTTACAGTCTCCTGCTGCAGTTGACGGGCCGGGCGAGTTCAGTTGCGTTGGCGCTGGTGCTCCAGGTCCTTCCCCAGACTTTTATCGGCCCCGCGGCCGGGGTCATCAACGATCGCATCAGCCGGAAGCGGGTCATGATCGCGGCCGACCTGGCGCGGATGGTCATCGTGTTCGCCATGTTGCTGGTGCGCTCCCGGTCAACGGTGTGGCTGGTCTATCCGCTGCTGTTGCTGGAGACGCTGATGGCCGCGTTCTTCGAGCCTGCCCGCACTTCAGTCATTCCCAATGTTGCCGCGCGGGAAGACGTGCTGGTGGCCAACACGCTGTCCTCGGCGACGTGGTCGGTGAATCTGCTGGTCGGTGCGTCGGTTGGAGGAGTCGTGGCGGCGCTGTTTGGGCGTGACGCTGTATTCGTGCTCAACGCGCTTTCATTTCTGGTGTCGGCGATACTCATCCGCGGGATGCGTTTTGAGGAACCGCATGCCCAGGGTGCGGCCCCGTTGCGCCTCCGCGATGCGGTTGATCTTTCGCCGGTAATCGAGGGCATCCGTTACGTTCGTCGCGACCGGCGACTCTTGGCAGCAGTCTGTGCCAAGGCCGGCGAACTCATGATCGGTCCCAGTTGGGTGCTGTTCACGGTCATGGGCAACGGTTATTTCCATGTGCACGTGCGTGGCATCAATCCACAACGCACCGCCATGCTGGGCATGAGCCTGCTGCTGGGCGCGCGGGGGATTGGGGCCGTCGTGGGGCCACTCTTCTCCGCACGCTGGGCAGGTCAATCCGGTCGGAGGCTCCAGCTGGGCATTCTGCTTGGCTATCTCACGATTGGTATCGGATATTTCGGCCTGGGCTGGTCGCCGAACATATGGGTGGCGTGCGGGTTTATTGTCCTGGCCCACTGCGGAGGATCGACGGTCTGGGTCTTTTCCACCACCATCCTGCAGTTGAACACCGAGGACCGTTTCCGCGGCCGCGTCTTTTCCGCCGACCTGGGTTTTTCCATGCTGACCATTGCGATTGGTGCTTACGTGTGCGGGATCTTTCTCGATCGCGGAGTTTCGGCGCAGGTAGTGGCGTCAGCGACCGGAGTCATCATGCTCCTGCCGGCGCTACTTTGGGCCTGGGCGATGAAGTCCGACCTGGGACCACGTGGGGACAGCCGCCCTCGGCTGTCCGGCTGAGCGGAGCTCAGCTATGTTTGCAAGGTCAGACCTCTGCCGAGCTTCGCTCGGCCTGGACAGCCGAGGGCGGCTGTCCCCACGTGTTTATAGTTGGTCGATCTTGGATGCCATGATGAAGTCGCTCTGGGTCAGGCCATCGATCTTGTGCGTCCACAGCGTGATCTCCGCCTTTCCCCATGCGAGCAGGATGTCGGGATGATGTCCCTGCTGTTCCGCGACCTCTCCCACCCGGTTCACGAAGTCGAGCGCCTGCTTGAAATCCGGGAAGGTAAATGTGCGAGTGAGGTGATGCTCATTTACCACCGTCCACTGCGGCACCAGTTGCTGGATGCGTTGTAATTCAGCTCCCTTCATTGGAGGCACGCCTCCGCGGCAGGGAACGCAGTTTTGGCTGGCAAGATCTTCCGGCATGAATGGTTCTCCTAGCTGCAGGCCGCGCCGCTCCCACCTTTGCGCGGAAAGATGGGGCACCGTCTGAGGGCTGCCTTTAGAAGGGAATATCTTCGTCGCTGATGGGACCTGATGCCGCCGCCGGCTCCGGTTCCGGCGTACGCTGATCGAAGTTGTTTCCTCCCGAGGCCGCGCCGCGCGAGCTTCCTGCGAAGTCTCCGCCGCCACCGGCTTCGCCGCGACCGCCCAGCAGGACCAGATCATTCACGATGATTTCCGTCATGTATTTTTTCTGCCCGGTCTGCTTATCGTCCCATGAATGGGTGCGCAGACTTCCCTCGATATACACCTTCGAGCCCTTCTTGAGATACTCGCCGGCAATTTCCGCAGTGCGCGCCCAGGCGGTGATGTTGTGCCACTCAGTGCGGTCCTGCCACTGCCCTTCCTTGTCTTTGTAACGATCGTTGGTGGCCAGAGTGAACTTCGCTACCGGGGTGCCGCTGGGCGTTGCCCTGAGTTCGGGATCTTTGCCAAGATTGCCAATGAGAATGACTTTGTTGACGCTTTTACCTGCCATGAGTGCTGCTCCTTCCGCCCCTTCGCCTGGAGACTAAACCGGGGAGCCTGAGAAAAAAGTGAATTCGAGGGGCTGGAACGCCACTATACCAGAATCCCGCCGGGGTGGTTGTGACGGATGAACACGAAGGACCTCGGGGGTCAGACGTCAGACCTCGGGCCTCGGGCCTCAGTCCCCTCTGCTTGTACCCGGGGTCTTGAGCCGAGATCCGACGCCGCCGTTGGGTTATAATACCGCCGATGCCGGAAGAACCGTTCAGGGGAATCGTCGGGATGGTGCCCGACGAATTCAAACACGAACCCAGGTCCAAGGGTCTGCTCACCGCCCGTAAAAAGAAACCCAAAGAACTGGCGGTGATCACTGAATGCTGCACCGGTTGTGCGGGTTCACCGGCCTGTGTGGAATATTGTCCGGTGGAAGACTGCATGTTCTGGGTCCCGGACGAAGACAATTCTCCCTTCGGCCGCATCCAGGTCGATCCTATTCTCTGCATTGGCTGTAACAAGTGCACCAGCAAGGGCCCGGATGGCTCGTTCCTCGACGGCTGTCCATGGGATGCAATCGTGATGGTGGACACCGCAGAAATCGAAAAAGAAGTCGGAGTCATGCCCTTCTGACTGGGAACCGGGAACTAAAAACTGGAAACTGAAGTTCCAACCAAAGTCCAGTCCAGTTCCTGAACGATGTTCCCACGGGAGCTGAAGCCCCATCTAGAGCATGATTGACGCGGCGCTAAAGCGCCGCTCTTCCACTCGACACCGCGCGAAACCGCCGCTCCTCCACTTCCAGAAATAAATCGAACCACGGCTGGGCTATTTCGCCCGTTCCTGTATCGCCTGCTCGGTTGCCAGGGCCTGTTGGCGAATGTGGTCGGGGACCTCTGGCAACTCGCGCGCATAAGGACGGATGGCGGGAATGTCGTCGGGCTGGCCGATCAGGTAGAGAGCGCGCAGAGCCTCCCAGACCTGTTCGGTTGCCGGATCGAGGACGGCGATGGGGTCGCCGGCGGCGACGGCTTGACCGCTTTTGACGGACAGCTCGCGGAGCCGGCCGCTGATGGGCGACCGCACTTCCACGGTTTGTCCTCCCGATTCGAGCTTGGCAATGATCCCGCCCTGATGGATGGTTGTGCCCGGAGTGCTGGAATCCGTGATCGCTCCCGCCTGGGGCGCGCTGACCTTCGCAGGTTGCAGCAGAGCCACGATCTGCGGCCTCCCGGTGGCGTCGCCGAAGCGCACCAGCGACAGAGCCGCATTGCCCCGCACCATGACCGAGGGGTCATCCAGCATTTTCAGAAGCGCTTTGTGAAATCCTGCGTCGGCTGCGTCTTTGCTGCTTACATCCTGACCCATGACCCAGGCGTCCGTGTTACGGACTTCTTCGATGGGGTAAGCCGCGAGGCGAACCAGGTCGGGATACCAGCGCGTGACGCTGGGGTCATGACGGGTCACTCGCTCGCCGATCTGCACCAGCGCATGCTGGATGTGACGGGGCTTCTTATCGTCCTGAAGATATTCGGCCAGCTGTTTGTCGGAAAGCCGCCGCCCAAACCAGGTGTTCCACCAGAACAGAAACGGCATAAGCACGATCAGCCAGCCGGTGGCGAAAAACAGCAGCCGGTTGCGAGTGGACATGCGGGGCTTGGGGGGCGGGTTGACGGCTTCCGTGACCGGGGCTTCCTGGGCAGAATCTGGAAGAGCTGACATGCTTGAATCCACGGAAACTATAACAGAAGAGACGAAGAGAGATGGCGAAGCGTTTGAGCCAAGGTGGAAGAGCGGCCCTTCAGGGCCGCGTCGCGGAGTGTTCGAAGTGTGCTTTAGCGACTGTCGCAAGCACGAGCACTTCCACGGGGGCTAAAGCCCCGCCAGAAAGAACGATTCGGCGCTAAAGCGCCGCTCTTCCACCAGCACAGCGTCGGAGCCGTTGCCCTTCTTCATGCCACGGGAATGAGACTACTCCAACACATCTGCATCCAGCACGCGGTCCTGCTCCAGATAGTGGGAGACCGCGTATTGCGCCAGCAGCGGCGTCTCCAGACGGATTTCAGCACCCATCCATTCCCCTTTAGCGTGGGGCTGATTGGCGGCATGGTTACAAAGTCCACTCGATCCGAATTTGGGACCGAATGCGGCGCTCTGGATTTCGTCAAACTGGCGCAGGCCGCGCCAGGCCTCATCGCCGACCGTGCCGGATACATCGATCTTGAGTTTCACGATGGTCATGAAAGCATTTCACCACAGAGGACACGGAGACACAGAGAAGGCGGATCTGCTTTTCTCAGGGGTCTCCGCGTGACACGTCAAGCCGCAAACAAGTGATACAACATCAGGTAAATCACCACCCCGGTCACCGACACATAGAGCCAGAGCGGGAAAGTCCAGCGCGCAATCTTGCGATGCTGGTCGAAACGCTCTCGCAGGGCGCGGCTCAGGGTGATGATCACCAGGGGCACGATGGCGATTGCCAGTATGGTGTGTGAAATCAGAATGCTGAAATAAACCGGGCGCGACCAGCCTTGTCCCTGAAAATGCACCGAGCCCACGTGCCAGTGATAATACAAATAAGAGGCCAGAAACAGGGCGGATGAAATCAGCGCCGTGATCATTACGGCGCGGTGCGCGGCCATGCGTCCCCGTTTGATGTAACTGCGTCCCACCAGCAAGAGTACGGCGCTGGTGCCGTTGAGCACGGCGTCAATCACGGGGTAGATGGCGTATTGTGCAGAGACCTGCATCATGCGGCGGGCTTCGTCGTCCGGCGGCTCACCATGATAAAGGAGAGGCCAAACATTAGCGCGGAGAACAGCACCAGCGTTGCCAGCGAAGAGGGCAAGGGAAACTCGGTCAGGTTGCCCGGGTACAGCAGGTCGCGCAGCGCCTCAACGCCATAGGTCAGCGGGTTGATTCGTATGAGGAATCGAATCCATCCGGAGGCGCCCGTCAGTGGAAACAACGACCCTGAGAGCAGCCAGAGCGGGATCAGGAACAGGTTAATGATTGCATGAAACGCCTGGGTCGAATCCATGGACCACGCGATAGTGAAACCCAGAGCGGTGAGAGCGAAAGAGACGAGTACGACGGTCAGCACCACCAGCAGAAAGCCAACCAGTCCGAGATGGATCCCGACCAGGGGAGCGAAGGCGAGGAAGATCAGTCCCTGAAGCGCGGAGAGCGTAGTCCCGCCCAGCACTTTGCCCAGCACAATCGCGGCACGCGGCACCGGCGCCACCAGCACCGACAGCAGGAAACCTTCTTTGCGATCTTCGATGACCGACATCATGGTGAAGATCGAAGTGAATAGCACGATCATGATCAACGCGCCGGGATAGAAGTAATCCAGATAGTGCTGCTGTCCGGCGGCATCTCCGGATCGAAACGAACTGCCGAAGCCGGAGCCGATGACTACCCAGAACAGCAGCGGCGAAGCGATCACGCCCACCACGCGGGCGCGCTGGCGATAGAAGCGGACCAGTTCCCGCCACCACAAGGTGAACGCCGGAAGCAGGACTCCGGTGGTGGGAGAGGCGTGCGCTGGAAGGGTTGCCGTCTGGGTGACCACGTCAGCTCGATTTCCGCGCCCGGGGCGCTTTCTTAACCGCGAACTTCTTGTGCGCTTCGAGATATACGTTCAAAAACAGTATGCCGGAAAGCGCCAGCATGATGATGCTCATGAAAAGCCCGTCCACCGTGGTGATCATTCCGTTCTCGACCGTCCAGCCAATGCCCGCCAGCGGAATGAGTCCGAAGACAACTGAAAGCACCAGCATCATAGGTAAGCTCCCTGTAGCGCCGGCGTCTCGCCGGCTGTCCGGCGGGCGTCCCGCCCGCCGTCAACCATCAACCACAAACGAGGTTGAAATTCGTACGCCTTTCCATTTGAGGCGGCGAGACGCCGCCTCGACAGCCGACGAGACGCCGGCGCTACGATGGCGGCTCGGCATCTTCGGTCCAGAACTTGTGGCCGGTGCGGTGGATGAAAACATCTTCCAGGGACGGCTTGCTTACGGAAATGGCTTCAATCTCGCCGGGGAACGCCTCGACCACGTCTGTGATGAAGCGGTGGCCGTTTTCCCGCTCCAGGCGGACCTGGCCACCGAGTACCTGCGCCTGCAGGTTGAAGCGAGCGCGTATGCGTTCCGCTAGGGATTCCACGTCCCGGCCATCGAGCAGGATGACGTCACCGCCGATCTCACGCTTCAACTCGCTGGGAGTTCCCAGGGCCACCAGCTTTCCCTCGTTGAGGAAGGCGAGGCGGTCGCAGCGCTCCGCTTCTTCCATCAGGTGCGTGGTCACAATCACCGTGACTTTTTCTTCGTCCCGCAGGATCTGGAGATACTGCCACAGGTCGCGGCGCGCGCCGGGATCGAGGCCGGTGGTGGGTTCATCGAGCAGCAGAACGGCGGGATGGTGGAGCAGTCCCTTGGCCAGTTCCAAGCGGCGCTGCATTCCGCCGGAAAAAGTTTCAGCTTTCTCCTGGGCGCGATCAGCGAGCCCGACCCGGCCCAGCATTTCCACAATGCGCGATTTCAGCACCGCGCCGCGCAATCCGTAGAGATGGCCCTGGTGCCAGAGATTTTCGGCGGCGGTCAATTTCAGGTCAATACTCTGGGCCTGGAAGACTACGCCGATCTGGCGGCGCAACTGGTTGGGTTCCCTGGCCGTGTCAAATCCCATGATGACGGCCCGGCCGCCGGTCGGCTTCATCAGGGTGGAAAGGATGCGGAACATCGTGGTCTTCCCGCTGCCGTTGGGCCCCAGCAATCCGAAGAGTTCGGCGGGGCCGACCTCGAAGGAAACGCCGTCCAAGGCAGTGCGTCCGTCGTAGCGGTGGACAAGTTCCTGAACCGAAATCACAGCGGGTGTGGCAGACGCAGGATTGCTTTGGGAGTCAAGCGCAACGTAAACGGGGGCTTTGGAAACCACAGGGTATTTTATCTGGAACTGTCGAACTGTGCTCGGATTGGGCGACTCTTCATCTGTCGGTCAGTCGCGATACGATCCGCAAGATCCATGAACCACAAAGGACACGAAGTATCACGAAGGCTCCTATTCTCCGTGGCTCCTTAGTTCACCCTCGTGGTTAACGGTAGTCACTTAGGGTTGAGCATCATCAGGGCAAACAACAGAGGCAGGTAGAAGACGGTTGCCTGCAGCAGTTGCCGCGCCCGCTGTTTGGAGCGCGCATTGCCGGTGGCTAATTTCAAGGAAACCAGCCGCCCGCCGGCATAGAAAAGCGCAATTCCCAGGACCAGGGCGCCGGCGAAGTACAACTTTCCGGACATGCCCACAAAAGCAGGCAGCAGGCTTATGGGAATCAGCGCCAGCGAGTAAATCAGTATCTGGCGGCCCGTCGATCTGCCGTCTGGCTCGACCACCGGCAGCATGCGGATTCCGCCATCTTCATAATCCTGGCGATAGAGCCAGGCGATTGAATAAAAGTGAGGGAACTGCCAGAAGAAGACGATGGCAAACATCACCAGCGCGCCCCATTCCAGCTGGCCGCGAGCCGCAGTCCAGCCCAGCACACCCGGCATGGCCCCCGGAAAAGCGCCGACAAAGGTGCAAATGGGGTGGACTTTTTTCAACGGCGTATATGCCCCGAGATAGACAGCCGAGGTGGCCAGCGCCAGCCACGCGGTCAAGGGATTCAGGGCCAGGCCGAGATAGAGCGCCCCGCCCAGCATCATCAGCGCGCCCACCAGGGTGGCGTGCAGCAGGCTGAAGCGTCCGGCCGGGATGGGGCGCTGCGCCGTGCGCCGCATGTGGCCGTCGGTTTTCCACTCCAGGACTTCGTTCAGGGCTGCAGTCCCGCCGGAAACCAGGCCGATCCCCAGCAGAGCGTGAAACAATCCCCAGGAAAGGGAAGAGACGCCGGACTTCAAGGCCCCGAAGTAGTAGCCGCACCATGCGGTCATGATAATCAGCGTGGTGACGCGCAGCTTGGTCAGTTCGGCATAGTCACGTGCCAGGGTCAAAGCGCCGCTGCGTGCGACCACCAGAGGCTGTGTTGCCGTGCTCATGCCGCCACCTGCTTCCGTTCTCGACCGGGGATGCGCTCTTCGACTACTGGGACACGCAACCATACCTGCGCCGCCAGGACGGCGGTGGTTGCCAGCAGCAACGCCCCCACCGCCACATGCGCGACGGTTGAGACCACCATGGGAAGCTCGGGCTGGACCGCGTCATGTCCCCAGGCCACGCGGGTGAGGAAGGCGACAAAACCCAGGCATAGTTGAGCGATCAGCAGGGAGAGCAGGATGATGGCGGGCCGCCGCACGCCGTCAAGCCCGGAGTAGCGCGACAAGGCGCGAACGCAGGTCCAAGTCAACACGATGGCTACAGTGGCCGCGTTCAGCACGTGCGGCCACCAGCTGAGGCCGTGATGACGAAACATTGCGCCCAGAATCAATTGAACATAGAGCACTAAAATCGAGAACAGGACCAGGGTAAACATGCTCGGACGTTCCCGGTCGATCTCTACCAGCGGAATTTCTTCCACCCAGTTCTGTCCGGTGAACAGGGCGATCAGGACGACCACACAGAAAAACGTCTGGGCCAGTGCAGCGTGCGCCGAAGAGACTGCGGGAGGCAGGTAAAAGAGGACCGTGATCCCGCCCAGAATTCCTTGTGCAATAACCAGGCCCAGCGCGGTCAGGCCGAGATACTTCATCCAGCGGCGAGGATCGGCGCGCCAGGTCCAGACTGCGAGGATGATGCTTAGAAATCCCACAAACTGCGCAATCATGCGGTGGGTGTGCTCAAACTTCACGCCTCCCACCAGATGGGGGATCTTGTACAGGGAGCCGAACGACGTGGGCCAATCGGGAACAGAAAGGCCCGCATCATTGCTGGTGACGAGAGCGCCGGCAATGATGAGAAAAAAGGTCACCATCGCCACAAAGACGGCGAAACGATGGTGGGCACGGTTGTACGAAATGGCAATGGGCTGCAGAAGCGGCTCCTGGGGTCTATGTAGCGCCGCCGTCCCGGCGGCTGTCTGGTGGGCGTTCCGCCCGCCGCGGGAGGGCAAGATGCCCTCCCGACAGCCGGCAAGATGCCGGCGCTACCTCAAGCACTTTACGGTTTGAAGCCCTGGTCAACTGTCTTGCTGTCTTTGGCGGCCAGGGTCACTTTCTGGGTTTGCTCGCCCAGCTTTTCCTGGACAAACGCCAGCGTGTAATCGCCCGGCGGCAGGCCTTTGATTTCATATTTGCCATCTTCGCCGGTGACCGCGTAGAAGGGCGTCTTTACCACGTTGACATACATCTTCATCCACGGATGCTGGTTGCACTTTACCGGCAGCATCACTTCTTCGCGGGCGAAATTCTTTTCGATGGCGGCTGCCTTCGGGGGCTGGGATTCGTTCCACTCGCGATTGTCTTTCGGGGTGGGATGGATGTTATGAGTGGTTTCGTCGTCGTTGCGAATCTCGATGTTCTGTCCGGTCATCACGCCCAATACGTGCGGGTGATAGCGGCAGCCCTTCTGGTCGATGGTGACGGAATCTTTGGGAACATCGAAGGTGCGGTCGCCCAAACCATCTTTCACGTAAACGAACACGTTGGCCAGCTTGCCGTCGTTGGCCACGATGGTTTCGGCCACGTTATTGCCCTTGCAGGCCGCATCCTGGCTCATATCAATCTTTGCCGCTTTTGGAGCCGCCCCACCGAACGTCACGGTGCCGCTCACGCTGGCTGCGGTAGCGGGATCGATTGGCGTCGCGGTGGCTGACGGCTTCATTTCAGAACTCGGCGAGGTGGTCTGCTCCTCGTTGGTGTTTTCTTTCTTACTGCAGCCCGCCAGCAAACCCAGCAGGCCAAGAACAAACATTGCCGCCCATAGTTTCTTATTCATTATTATGTCGCCCTTTCGTCAGGTGTAAGTCTCAGAACCGTCGTTGGCCGTTGGCCTTTGGTCGTTGGCTGAAATCGACGCCTTTGGCTAGAGCCCAACGACTAACGACCAAGGACCAACGACGGGTTTCAAAACAGAACATTCTACCGCGAACCTCCGATGCTTGCCGCACCGGAGCGAACTGCTGCCTGTTTCTGCCTGCTCCGCGGCTCCACCGAAGCCTGGCGGTGTCCCATGGATGCCGCCACCCGCCGCTGTTCTTCCGGCGTGAGCTGGAATATGTAGTCCACCAAAAGTTTGCTGTGGTCTTTGTCGTATCCCTGGAAAGAAGGTGGAGTCGGACCGGCGAAGACCCAGTGATTATTTTCCCGCCTGAACAAACCCGAAGGCATGGAAGTTCCGGGGCTGACGGCTTGCGGATCCAGTATCCAACGCTCGGCCCAATCCGGCTTCAGGCGTTCTTTCGCCAGCAGGAAGTTGGGCGCGGTGGCGATTTTGTCGTGCTGGGGATCGCCGGTGGCGTGGCACTTCAGGCAGGGAGCGGCCGTGCTCGAGAACAGGCTGCGCGCCATTTCCGTTTCTTTCGTACTCAGCACCGGCACCTGCTCCGGAATGTAAGGCATGGGCTGCTGCGACAGCGCCTGGAAGAAACGCACCAGTTTCCGAAGTTCGTTATCGGAGAACGAAAATGTCGGCATGCGCACTTGCAGGTACGGCCGCACGCCGTTGCGATTCGTATCGGTGGTGCTCAGCGCCGGATTGGAAAGGAATTTCCGCAGCCACTCAGGATCGACGCGCGCACCTTCGGTAAGGAGCTTCGGAGGCAACTGCTCCTGTATGTCCTGATAGCGTTTCATGCCCATCAGGACCGTGCTCTGATCGGGCGTGAACTGGTGGCAGCCCACGCAGTTGTACTTGCGGACAATCCACCAGCCGTCCTGAATATCCTTACGGGCGTCGCCGGGCTTGTACTGGTAGCTGTCGGGAAGGGAACTCTCCTCGCTGCCCAGCAGGAAGGTGGTGAGGTCCTGAATCTCCAGCTTGGAGAGATGCAGGTTGGGCATGCGCAGGGCTTCGGTTTCGGACTTGACCTTGCCCTTGTCGTAAACATTGGGCTCGGCAAGCTTGTGTTCGAAGAATCCCTTGTGGTCGTACCACGGCCCCTTAGCCGGACCCTCAGGCAGGCGCGCGAGGTCTTCCGGATCGGTGATCGGTTCGGCGTTTTTGCCGCCGCGCTCCGCCACATTGGTGAAGAGGGCAAAATCCAGACGCTCGATGGGCTTGCTGCCTTCGTAGGTCAGTTCGGTGCCGATGCGGCCTTCGTCTTCGAAGCCCGAGATCTCGTGGCATCCGGCGCAGCCGTAGTGCCGAATCCACGTCTTGCCCTCTTCATTCATCGCGGGATCGTCCATGTAGGAAGCCTGGGCGTAGGCGGAAGGCTCCTCCTTTTTCTCCGTCATCAAATAGGAGGCGATGTCCTGCGCGTCTTCTTCGCTCAGGCGAAGGCTGGGCATCACGGTCATGTTCTGTACCTGCAGTTCGTGACCGTCATTGGGGCAGCGGCTGTGCTGCAGGTCAAACTGGTAAGGCAGGCCCTTCTTGGCGTAGTCCTCGGGACCGATGTCCTTTTTTTCGTACGGACAATAAGGACGCGTGCGCTCGCGCGCGTTGTGAATCCAGCGCACCAGGTAATCGTAGTTGGCCTTTTCGCCCACCCGGCTCAGATTGGCGGCGAACGTTCCGCCCTCCATTTGATCGCCCTCACCAATGGAATGGCAGGCTAGGCAGCCGCGGGTCTCGAACAGTTGTTTGCCGTGCTCGGTGTTGCCCGGTTTTTGCTTGGGCAGCGCGTCCGTGAAACCCGATTGCCAGAGATAGGCCGAGATGGTCTGAATCTGATGATCAGTCAGACGGAAGTTCGGCATCTTGGTGGTGGGGCGGAAGTCAGTCGGCTTTTTCAGCCACACCGGAATCCAGTTGCGATTCAGCTTGAGGCGGACGTCTTTCAGGTTCGGGCCGATTTTCTTGATGTCCTGCATCAGGCTGTGAGTCTGGAAATCGAGCTGCTGGATGCGGCCGTCGATTTTGCTGTTGGCAACCCGGAGCGCCACCGCCTCCTGGTTCAGCCGGTTGGCTTCGTCGTTACTCGAGGCCGCGTCGGCCTGCTTCATCAGGTCGGCGGCGGTTTTTGAATTGTCGATCTTCTGCTGGTCAAACAGTTTCATCTGCTGCGCGATCGAGATCAGGTCTTCCGGTTCCTTGTCGTAGCCTTCGTAGCGATGGCAGCCCATGCATCCGCGCTGGCGGAAAAGGAATTTGCCGTTGGAGATATGCGCGCCTACATCGCCGACCGCCAGGTGCATATCGGCGGCATGGCAAGTCTGGCAACCGGCTTCGGCATTCTGCTTGGGAAACAGCGGCCACAGCCAGTGCTCGTAGTCGCCGTGGGCCTTTTCCATGCTGGTGGTCGCCCGGCCGTTGCCCTGGTGGCAAGGGGAGCAACCGAACTTGTCGGGATCGTGCGTCTTCAGCAATTCCGGATCAGGATGGCTGGTGAAGGCGAGGGCATACTCATCCGGTTTCTTTTCGGCCTTGGGGGTCATGACCGCGGCCGTGACCCGGATCGGCTCCCGCGCGTTCATGTGGCAGGACTCGCAACGGTCCACGATGTTGGCTTCGGGTACGTTGATCTGGACAATCTGGGCGTCCCAATCCGCGGCCTTCTTTTTCAGGCCGTCAATCTGTGTGGGCGTGAGGTCCACCATGTGGTCTGAAATGTAGGCTGACGCCTGGTTGCTGGCCTCGGTGACCGGCTTCAGCACTTCGCCCAGTTCGGCGCTTACTTTGGTACGCTCCGCCTTGAGCGAGTTATAGGTCTCTTCCAGTTCCTGGAAGTTGTATTGCTGTTTGTGGCCGTCGGGAAACTCGACTGTGGCCTTTCTCTTTTTGTAATCGTCGATGTCCTCTTGCTTGCTCTTCTTGCCGGAGGCGCTGGTTTCGGTCTCCAGTTCGTAGGTGAGGGCGTTGACGTAGGCGCGGCGATCGGTGAAGACGTTCTGCACCGCGAGAATCTTCGCGCTCAGATCAGAGATCTGTTTTTGCAACTCATCACGGCGGGGCTTGGCGGTCTCGTAGGCGTCCTTGTAGGCCTGTTCCAGTTTCTGGTACTGCGGATCCTGCTCGACATCCTTTTCTGATTTTGACGACTTCGACCGCGCGCTGTTCAGGAAAGCGCTGTAGCGGTCCTTCCATTCATGCTGAAAGGCCTTCCATGGACGCTGTCCGAAAGACTCGTCCCACAAGGCCCAGAACAGCGTCACCATGAGGATCATCATGGCGATGACGTAATACGCCGCGTAAGACTTGGTTACAATCGGGTCCTTCTCGGGGACAGGTGGCACCTAGATCCTCCAAAGTCAGTCGTCAGTCGTCAGTCGTCGGTCATCGGTCGTCAGCAAACAAGCTCGAGAGCCATTGGATTGGCTGACGACCGAAGACTGACGACTGACGACTGAATCACACGTTAAACCACGGCGTTATCCACACATACTTGATATGCCATGCCAGGCGCAGGAGCATTTTTGCCGGCAGGGCCACCATGCTGAGCACGAAAAACATCATGATGGAATACTGCAGCAGGCTCATGCGCTTGTAATCTTTCGGGTTGTAGCGCCGGAACAGGGCGTGCATGATGAAACCGCCGATGGCGTAAAACCCTCCTACCACGATGCCGCCGAAAATTGCCTTGCCGAGGTTGGAAGTAATGCCAAACAGGTCGGGCAGGTCGCGGTTCACTTCATAAATAAGACGGTTGTGATCCCAGGTCTGGCCGGGCCAGAACCATTGCCATCCCGGGCCGCGGATGAACGTCCCGATGATGATCATCGCGATCCACAGAATGATGAAGCCAAACAGGAAGGTGCTGATGGAAAATTTGCGCTGCTTCCAGGTGTAGTAGCCGCTGCCCAGCGGATTGGTGTCGATGTAGGGAATCGCCATCAGGCCGACAATGATCAGCGTAGGCATGACCACGCCCGCGATCCAGGGATCGAAGTACACCAGCATTTCCTGCAGGCCCAGAAAGTACCAGGGAGCCTTGGCCGGATTCATGGTCAGGTTGGGATTGGCCGGCTCTTCGAGCGGCGCGTTCAGCGTGATCGACCACACCATAAGAATGATGGTGACGATCATGGCGGCAAGGAACTCGATGCGGAGCAGGAAGGGCCAGACATGGATTTCCTTCTGCCAGCCGGGGCGGAAAGGCCAGCTCTTGCGATGGTGGGTCTTGGCCATCGCCGGATTGGTTTCCAGTTGGCCGATCAGTTCATCGTTGGCCTTGGCCTGCTTCCACGCCAGATAAATGTAGAAAACGAGCAGCGGAATCAGCCCGACGATGGGTACGTTGTCAGGCGCCGAACATATCTCCCAAAGTTGCCGCCAATCCATAAGAACTCCCGAGCCTGTGTGGGGACGGGTCTCTGACCCGTCCTAGTCGAGCGAAGCTCGACAAGTTCTTGCCGGCCCACAAATCTAGCCGAGCTGCGCTCGGCCGGGACGGGTCAGAGAGACCCGTCCCTACACAATCTCGTCTTACTTCTTCGGTTCTTTTACTTCTGACGCCAGCATCACCGCCGCCGGCCCCGAAATGCCGCCGTCTTTGCGTACCCGCCAGAAGTGCACAATCATCAGCACCGACGCCACAATTGGAATTCCGATGCAATGCCAGATGTACGACCGCAGCAGCGCGTTCGCGTCCACGATCGAACCGCCCAGCAATCCGAAGCGCACATCGTTGTACGGCGTCATGCCCAGCATCGCGCCGAACGGACCTTCATTCCCCAGGCCGGGCGTCGCGCGCGCCATGTTCGTTCCTACGGTGACGGCCCAGAATCCCAGCTGATCGTCGGGCAGCAGGTAGCCGGTGAAAGACAGCAGCAGGGTGAATACCAGCAGCAACACACCGATGTTCCAGTTAAATTCGCGCGGCTTTTTATATGATCCTGTAAGGAAGACGCGGAACATGTGCAGCCAGACTGCGATCACCATCAAGTGGGCCGCCCAGCGATGCATGTTGCGCAGCAGTTTGCCGAAGGGGACGTCGTGTTCGAGATAAAGGACGTCGCGGAAGGCCTGTACCTTGCTGGGATGGTAGTAAAACATCAGCATCACGCCGGTGAGCGTGAGCACGATAAAAAGGTAGAAGGTGATTCCGCCCATTCCCCAGGTGTAGCTGTAACGCACGGCATCGCGGTTGATCTTGGCGGGATGCAGGTGCAGGAACACGTTCGAGAGCACGCCCAGAGCCCGGTTGCGAGGCGTGTCGTCATGTTTGTGGCGGAAGATCGAAGTATAGACCTGGGTCTTGGTCGGATCTTTCAGACCCTCGATCTGCTCCTTGGCCTTCGCGGGCATATCAGTCTTGAGGGACTGGACGTCTTCCTTGACGCCCGCCTTCACCCGTTCTACCAGGCTGACCCGCTTCCCGTTGTTCCCGTTTCCGTTCTCTTCAGGCATGTAAACCTCTTGTGATCTCACGTAGGGGCGGGTGCCCTCACCCGGCCGGTCGAGCGAAGCTCGACAGTTTTCTAAGTTGGCAGAAACGACCCAGGATCATTGAAGTGACTGGGCTGTCCCTTGGGCCATTGGTACAGCTTCGAAACATCAACCAGAATCTGGCCGTCGGGTGCAATTTCCACCTTAGCTCTATCCATGGGACGCGGCGCCGGTCCCTCAAAATTGATGCCTTCGCTGTCGTATCCACTGCCATGGCAGGGGCATTTGAACTTGTTCTCGGCCGGCTTCCAGTCGGGAGTGCAGCCCAGATGAGTGCAGCGCGCGTAAATCACGAAAATGCGGTCGGGCGTGCGGTCCACCCAGATGCGGAACTTCTGCTGAAATTTGGTGTCCACACCCAAACCGAAATCTGCGGGATAGCCGATCTTGAATGAAGTGGCCGGCTCGAAGAGGGTGCGCGGCAGAAAGAAGCGGAAGAAAGCGATGAACCACGCGGTCATGAAGGCCGCGAACGCGGCCCAGGCAAAGCGCCGGCGCGATTGATTGATATCGTTGTCTTCGGGTCCGATCGAAGCGACGCCCGCGGATGCGGCCGCTCTCGAGGTTCCTACGGCGGGCGTGCCGACGTAGGTGTTGGACTCGCCGGCACGTGAGACCGTGGCTGCAGCCGAGGGCGGACCGGCTGCGGGTCGGGGTGCTGCGGCGGCTGGCCGAGCCACGGGAGCCGCAACTGCAGCGGCAGCCGGCGCTTCTGCGGCGGCGGGTTCGCCGAGCAGGGCGGCCACTTCCGCATCGGTCAGGGCTGGCAAGCTTTTGCGGCCGCGGCGCGCCTGTTCGGCGGCAATGGTGGACTTGCTCCACTTGTTTCCTTGCGCGACCCACTTGGCGACTTCCGCGCTGATGGGGCCGCTGGGAGATTTTGCCGCCGGCGCCGCCGACGGTGCGGACGCAGCGGCGGCCGCGGGTGGCGTGCTGGCCTCAACTGGTTCACCCAGCAGGGCCGACATTTCCGCATTGTTCAGCGGCGGCAAGCCCTTGCGGCCACGGCGCGCCTGCTCGGCGGCGATGGTGGACTTGCTCCACTTGTTTCCTTGCGCGACCCATTTGGCGACTTCTTCGCTGATGCTTCCCGCGGCTGCGGCCGGAGGTGCGGGGGCGGCGGTCGCGGGCGCTGCTACTTGAGCCGGGGGTGGGCTGGCCAGCGCGGACGGGGCGGGTACGCCCCCCTCCTCCCACGACATGGGTTGGCCGGCCTTGAGCGCCTCAATGTCGGCGTCGCTCAGAAGCGGCAGGCCCTTGCGCTGGCGATAGGCCTGCTCCATGCCGATCACGGAGTTGTTGAGTGCCGGTCGAGGCAAGGGCGGTAGGTGCCCGAGAATTCCCGTCTTGGACTCGTCTGCCATCCGTTCCTACACTCCTTAAATGACCGCTACGCTCCACCAACCGACGATCCACGTAGGCCCGGACGCCCTCGTCCGGGCGGGCGAGCGTAGCTCGCCGATACTTGTACCGAACCCTGACTATCGAACCTGCAATTCCCAAACCTGCGCTCGGCGAATCTGTGCTCCAAGCCCTGCGCTCACCAACCTCGCGCTACCCAAACCTTGCGGAGCTTTGCTCCGCCGGGCGGGTGAGGGCACCCGCCCCTACGTGGGCGGCGGTTAGCCGGCTGCGACCAGGCGCTCGCTTTCGCGAGTCTCATCCGCTGCGATCGCGTTTCTTACCAATGCCGCTAATGCTGCGATGAATGCCGGCGAATCATTCAAGCCTGACGTCATCTCGAACTGCTGAATTCCAAGTGCCGCCGCTTCTTTGCGGGCCTCGTGGTCGATCTCGCCCAGCGTCTCCACATGGTCGGAGACAAAGGCGATGGGCACAACACAAACTTCGCGCACTCGCTCGGCCGCCAGATCACGGATGGTGCGGTGCAGCGACGGCTGCAGCCATCTGCTGGCGCCAACCTTGCTCTGGTAGCAGAGCCGGTGGCGATGGCGCCATCCGCCGCGTCGCATCACCAGGTCGACCGTCTCTTCAATTTGACGCTGATAGGGATCGCCCTTTTCGATGACCGAGAGAGGCACGCTGTGGGCGCTGAACACGATCTCCGGGCGACCCGACTCGGGGAAGCGGGTCAGCGCTTCGTCAATCTTTTCGACCAGAGCATCCAGATAGAGGGGATGGCGGTAGAACGCCTCGATGGCCTGCACGGGTACATCGTCGCGAAACAGGCGACGCCATTCGTTGAGGCTGCTTCCGGTGGTCGTACTTGAGTACTGCGGATAAAGCGGCAGAAGCACGACTTCGTCGCAGTTGGCCGCGCGCACTTGTTCGACGGCCTCGGCGGTGAAGGGATGCCAGTAACGCATGGCGACGAAACAGTGAGCGTCAATGCCATCGGCCCTGAGCCGCTGTTGGAGCGCACCGGCTTGTTGCTCGGTGAAGCGCCGGATGGGTGAGGCCCCGCCGATGGCCGCATAGTGGTGCTGTACCTTCTTGGCGCGGGTCGTCGAAATCAGCCGGGCCAGGGGCTTGCGTCCCAGCCGGGCGAAGGGGAAATCAATAATATCGGGATCGCAAAAGAGATTAAAAAGAAAGGGCTCGATCGCTTGCGGCGTGTCAGGGCCGCCGAGCTGAAAGAGAACTACTCCTAGCCGCCGTCTTGGGTTAGCCATCCCCCGGGGTTCCTTGAAGAAGGAGGATGTTACTCAAAATCTGTAGGCCGCGTCAACGAAGAGTTACGGCTGGTAGGCCGACTTTGACACCGGCTCGAGAAATTGGAGTTCAACCCAGATCGTTTCACCAACGCTTCCAGTCACGGACCGAATGGGGAGTTCAGCCATCCCGACCTCGTTGAAGCCTGCTATCACGAACTCTCGGCCGACGCACTTCTCAAATGTGGATTTCGTTGGAAAGTCTGGATAGTCTTCCAGGCCATCAGGGACGCCGATCAAGCGAACTGTGTCACCGACTTTCATTGTGCTGTCTGGCCAGGCTGACGCGTTATTTCGCGGTTCGATAGACTTCGATCTTGTCCCCGATTTCGATACTCATCAGGTCTTCACCCACTTCGAGCGGCCCGGAATAAGTTTTTCGTGTCTGCGCCACCAGGTTGGCAGCATTCGGAGGCACAATGTGCGAATAGACCGCCAGCCTGGGTTTTACCTGGCTGAAAATCGTTCCTGCCTGTTCCGCGGTGGTGTGGTGCGCGATTACTTTCTTGGTTAGCTCCGGGTTAAAGACAGCGTTGCCCCCCGAAAAGCTTCGGGATCGATTACTTCGTGAATCAGCACATCTGCTCCCTGAGAGAAGTGGATCAGATTTTCGTTGTATCGGGTATCTCCGGAGAGCACCAGGGTGCGCCCGCCGTAGTCGATGCGGTAACCAAATGCAGGCTTGATCGGAGCATGGTCCACGGTGAAAGCGGTGACCTTCACACCGCCGTTCTGATAGACCACTCCCTGCTCGATGTCTTTGGCCACAACGACCACGCCCTGAGCAGGAAGCATCTCATCGACGTCGCGCCGCACATGGATATCGAACTGGTAGGCCTGCTCCAGGTGCGACATCATGTCCGCTGTACCCGCCGGTCCCCAGACACGGAGAGGCGTGCTCCTGCCGAGGATCCAGCCGGTCAAATAAAAGTCAGATATTCCGACAATGTGATCGGAGTGCAGGTGAGTAAGAAACAAGGCGTTGAGGTCGGCGAACGGCGCCCTTGAGCTGATAGAGGCGCATGGTTGCGCCACGGCCGCAATCGAACAGCAGCTTCTCTTTTCCCGCCTCCACCAGGATGCTGGGGCCGAAACGCTCCATCACCGGGCGGGGAGCGCCGGTTCCCAAGAGTGTGACTTTGAAATTCTGCGAAGATGCGGGCGCGGCCAGGGCGATGGCCGCAATGAGCAGCAAGACGGCTTTTGGCCGGAAACCTTTGCCTGGCTTCATAAGTTTACGCGTGAGAAGATTCAGCTTGCCTGGGAACGTGCATGCTGGTTGCCATGAATTGAATAATAGAATCGGCAAACTCCGAGGTCCCGGCTTTGCCGCCGACATCGCGAGTCCGTTTGTCTTCGGTGCGATAAACCTTCTCCAGGCCATCGTGAATCATGTCGGCTGCATGGTGTTCGCCCAGATGGCGCAGCATCAGTTGAGCGGAACGGATGACTGCGGTGGGGTTGGCCAGGTTCTTGCCGGCAATGTCAGGCGCCGATCCGTGCACCGCTTCGAAGATTGCACAGGTATCGCCCAGGTTGGCGCTGGGCACGAACCCCAGTCCGCCGACAAAAGCGGCGCATAGATCGGAAATGATGTCGCCGTAGAGGTTCTCCATCACCAGCACGTCATACTGATAAGGATTCATCACCAGCTGCATGCAGGTGTTGTCCACGATGTGCTCGCCGTAGGTGATCTCGGGATATTCCCTGGCCACGTCGCGGCAGCAGCGCAGGAACAGGCCATCTGAAAGCTTCATAATGTTGGCTTTGTGGATGGCGTGAATCTTCTTGCGCTGGTTCCTGCGGGAGTATTCAAAAGCGAAGCGGGCGATGCGGGTGGAGGCCTTTTCAGTGATGATCTTCAGGCTCTCGACCACGCCCGGCACCACTTCATGCTCGATCCCGGAATAGAGGCTCTCGGTATTTTCCCGGACGATGATGAGATCGACTCCAGGATACCGGGTGGGAATATGGGGAAGGTTCTGAATAGGACGGAAGTTGGCGTAGAGCTCAAATTTTTTGCGCAGGGCAACATTGATGCTGGCAAAGCCGCCGCCCACGGGCGTGGTCACTGGCCCTTTCAGTCCAACGCGGGTGCGTTCGATGGATTCAATCAGTTCCTTGGGAATGTATTCGTTGTACTTGGCAAACGCCTCCGCCCCTACCTGAAAAATTTCCCAATCGAACTTCACCCCGGTGGCTTCGAGAATGCGCACCGTGGCCTGCATCACCTCGGGGCCGATGCCGTCGCCGGGAATGAGTGTGACCTTGTGAGCCATGTTGATCGTGCTTGTGTGGTCGCGGGCGACCCGCCCGCGGCTTTTGACTTTGATTTCCACCCGTCGCGGGCGAGTCGCCCGCGGCCACACAACCTGCTAACTCTTGACCGCGCCTTTGCTGCGAACCTCGGGCGCTTCTTTCGTCTTCAGCAGATCTTTCAACTCGGCCATGAACTCCTGGACGTCTTTGAAGTCCAGATAGACCGAGGCGAAACGGACGTACGCTACTTTGTCATATCGGCGCAGGCGGTTCATGATCAGTTCGCCTACTTCGCTGGTCTTGCGCTCGCGCTCCGGCGACTCGATGACGAAGCCTTCCGCCTCATTCACAATCTGTTCCAGCCGGCTGATGGGGACGGGTCGCTTCTCGCAAGCCCGCAGCAGGCCGTTCAGCACTTTCTGCCGGTCAAACTTTTCGCGGCGGCCGTCCTTCTTGACCACCATGTAGGGGATTTCGTCGATCCGCTCATAGGTGGTAAAGCGCTTGCCGCATTTCAGACACTCGCGGCGGCGACGGATGGAATCGGCTTCCTTGCTCTCGCGCGAGTCCACCACTTTGTCATTTTCGAAGCCACAGAAAGGGCACTTCATGTCAGACGGGAGTCTTCGCTTGCAATTGTAACAGGGGGAGACACGGTACCCACGTAGGCCCGGACGCCCGCGTCCGGGCAGGCGAGCCCAGCTCGCCGAGGTTTTCAGGTTCGGCCAGGAAAAACGAGCCGGGCGTTGCCCGGCCGGGGGGTAAGGGCACCCCCTACCCAGACTCACCCAGCAGGAGGCGAAACCACTTCCTCTTCTTTTTCTTTCTGGTGACTCTCCTTGGAGAGTTTGCGCAACGACAGCCGTTCCCGGTGGGCGAGCAGCAACCCTACCGGAACGACCGCTATAAACGTCACCAGCCAGAGCATGATCCCGCAACTGGCGGCTAATTCTCTGGGCACATCGAAGATATGTTCCAGGGCCGCGATCGTGGCGAGTTGGGAGCCGCCACCCACGCCGGGCAGCTGAATCACCGAGCCCACCATGCTGGATCCCATGAGCAGAAGGACCTGGCTCTGGGGAATTTCGAGGGCTTCGGCGTGATAGGCGTGGGTCACTTCCTTGTACGCCACTGCGATCATTGCCCACATAGCCACCGAGACCACGGCGAGCATGGCGAAGGACCAGACGTTGTGGATGGTGTCCAGACCGCCGCGAAATTCTCGAATCCGCGTGGCCACCCGGTGACCCAGATTGGCCGCGACATGAGCAAATCTGAACTCAACCCAGCTGGCCAGCGACTCCCCTACCCGGCTGACCACGATGGCGCCGATAGTCAAGCCGATCGACAGGGCCAGGAAAATGAGGCCTGCCTCCTGAAAGCTTCTGTGATAGGTCAGCCGCTTGGGCGCGGTGGCGAAAAAGGCCGCGAGAACCAGCAGGAGCGTGAAAGCTCCAATGTCGAAGATGCGCTCCACCGCCCACACCGCCAACTGGGAGGAGAAGGTCAGGTCCTCGCGGCGCGCAATCAGATAGGGGCGGATGAGTTCCCCGGGGCGGCCCAGCAGCGCCAGACCCGTAAACCCAATGATGGTGGGCGCAACCAGCTTCCATGATGACGCCTTGGGGCGCACTGGACGCAGGAAAATCTTCCAACGAAGAGCACGCAATCCGTATCCCAGATAGATCAGGGCCACGGCATGGAAGAGGTGGTAGATGTGCGGGGGCTTGCCCAGGTTCCCGCTTTCCCTCCAAAAGGTGTCCCAATCGAAGTGGCGCCAGGTCCGGAATTGCATGTAAACCAGCACCGCGAACGCGACGAACGCCAGCGTGTATAGCAGAATGCGTTTTCTATCCATGTTGAAGGGAAGAACCCCAATGGCTGGCGCGGCGCCAAGCACGGCACTGACCCAGGCGAATGACCCAAAGTAACCGCTCCAAGGTAAATGACGCTGGGGCGCGGGTCAACGCATCAGGGCCTCAGGTAGTGAGTCAGTCTGGAGACCATGAACCACGAAGGGCACGAAGGTACACGAAGGAAATCCTCGAACACAAAATTGTGATCCTTAGTGTCCTTCGTGGTTTATGCACTTTGGCGGGATCAGCGCGAGGCCTGGGAGGCAAGCGCGGCCGGGACCGTGGCCTGCCGGGTGGCCGCAGCCTGGGTCAGAGCCTTCTGCTTGTGATTGCCTTTCGTGGCCGCCGCCGCAGCTTTGCGCTGGGCAATCTTCTTGCGATTGTAGTCGCGAACGATTCGGGCCACATAGGCGCGGGTCTCCTGATAGGGTGGCACGCCGCCATACTGTTGCACCCGCAGGGGGCCGGCATTGTAAGCGGCCAGGGCCTTGATCACGTCGAAGTTATAGCGCTGTAGCAGTTCGGTCAGGTATCGCGTACCGCCTTCCACATTGGCGCTGGGGTCGAAGGCGTTTGACACTCCCAGCTTCGAGGCTGTACCGGGCATCAGTTGCATGAGGCCTCGCGCGCCCTTGGGAGAAACTGCCCGCGGATTGAATCCGCTCTCGGCATGGATCACGCTGCTGATGAAATCAGGATCGATATGATGCCGGTCGCTGATGGTATTGATGACCTGGTTCAGGTCTTGCGGCTTCAGGCTCTGCGGTTTGGCCATACTGGCCGGCACAACTACGGTCGCGGCGGTTGGATGACTGTCCGGTAAAGCGGCCGGAACCACGGCCGGAGACAGGTCCTTCTCAAAGCGCTCGATCTGGTCAGTGGCAATATCGATGTAGCCCTTGTCGCCCCCAAGGTAGAGGCGGGTGGCCGAGCCCACGGTTTCGCGCCGCTCGTGACGTATGGAAAAGCCATTGTGCAGGATGGCCAGGTCGGCGCCGAGAGCGGGCAGGGCAAGGAGCAGCACTCCCAGCACGACCCCGATCTTTTTCGATGGGCTCATATTATCGTTCGCCGCACTGACTTCACTTTGTAGCGTCGGCACCTGCCGGCTGTCCCGAGGGCATCTTGCCCTCGAGGTGAGAGCGGGACGCCCTCACGACAGCCGCCGGGACGGCGGCGCTACGAAAAGCCCAGCACTTGATCGATGGCCGCGGCTACGCCGCTCTGATCATTCGGCAGGGTCACCATCCAGCCGTCGCGGCGCAACTCCGGGGCTGCATTTCCCATGATAAACGGCACGCCCGCGAAGGCAAGCATTTCTATGTCGTTGTAGTTGTCACCAATGGCCATGACCTCTTTACGAGGGATCCCGCGATGACCTGCCCATCGCTCCAGGGCGTGGCCCTTGGAGCATCCCTGGTTGAGCACGTCCACGATGGAAAGATCGCGGACCCCGTACTCGGTCCGAAGCACAGTAATGTCCTGGTTCAGGTTACTGGCGGCCAGCGCCGCTAAAGCCCGCTGCATGCGCGAAATGGGGCCGCAGAACATCGCCTGCACCGGGTCGCTGGTCAGCGCGTCCTCGATGGGGATGACGAAGTCAATGTATTGCAGGTTCTTTTCCAGCCAGCGCTGAATGCTCACGTTCAATTCGTTCATGTGCTCGAGCACAATCGCGCCTTTGGTTTCCGTATCGAAAGTGAGGACCGTGTTTCCGCGAAATTCCTGCATCGTGGCACAGAGCCGGCGGCAGGTCTGGACGGGAAGCATGTCTCGATGAAAGGTTTCGCCGGCCAGCGAGCGCGTAATCGCGCCGTTTGAGCTGATCACCCACAAGTCGAAGCCCAGTTGTTGCACGATCGGGAGGGCAAAAGTATGGCGCCGTCCCGTGACTACCACCACCTCCACCCCGGCGGCATGGGCCCGGCGCAAGGCCGCCATATCCGCCGCGGAGATTTGAAATTCAGGGTTCAGCAGAGTGCCGTCGATATCGACACCCAGAAGGCGGATAGGAGGTTTCACTGACAGGATTTTAGCAGCCACCGGCCTCGTGGGGACATACCAGGCCACGTGGTTCATCTATACTGCTGCTTCGGCATGGGATCACTCCTCTTTTTCGCGTTTTCGTGGTGGGGCATTCTGCTGCAGGCGTTCGCGATTATTCACTTCATCCGGCGGCGGCCCGATACGTTCTGGTTGTGGATCATCCTCATCGGGGGCTGGCTGGGGGCGCTGGTGTACATCGCGGTTGAAGCGGTTCCCGACGCCGGTTTGCTGCGCCAGTCGTTCAAGGTCTTTCCGCGACGCAAGCGCATTCGTGAACTGGAGGCCGCCATCCTGGACAACCCCTCGGCTGGAAATTATGAAGAACTGGGGGACCTCTATCTGGAGGAAGGACAATACGCCAGGTCGCGGCAGGCCTACGACAAGTCAATCTCATCCCGCACCGACTCGCCCGACCCATTCTACCGTCGTGGCGTGGCGGCCGTCATGATGGGCGATTTCGCGGCGGCTCTGCCCGACCTGGAGCGTGTGGTGGCAAGCGATTCCACCTACGATTTTCATCGCGCCGCCGGATTGCTGGCCCACGCCTATGCCAACACCGGCCAGCCGGAAAAGGCCGAAGCCCTCTTCCGGCAAGTGGTTAAGATCTCCACCTCTTCCGAAACCTACTATAACTACGCCCTCTTTCTTGCCTCTCAGCAGCGCAATGCCGAGGCCCGCGAGTGGGCCCGGCAAATCCTGGCGAAGAAGCCCACCATGCCGGGATATTTGCGCCGTCGTGAACGGCCGTGGTTTCGCAAAGCCAATACCCTATTGCTGCGTCTGCCCTCGAACTGAGAACTGATAACCAAAAACTGACATCTGAGAATAGAAAACCAGAAAGTAGATCGTCGCGCGAAACAGTTCGCCCGCGAATGCTAAACTTCCGGCGTGTCCCAAATCGCCTATCTGGAATGCACCAAATGTGGTGCACATATCAAAGCCCACCAGCCGCAGACGGTTTGCCCGAACGACGGGGGCGTGCTGTACGTTCGCTATAACCTGGAAAACCTAAAGAACGACTTTAAGCCAGCTTCGCTGGCCTCGCGTCCGGCGACCATGTGGCGCTATACCGAAGTGCTGCCGGATGCCCCCCCGGTTTCGCTGGGCGAGGGCTTCACGCCCATGCTGTCCAGCCGGGAATTCAGCAATGTTTTTATCAAGGAAGAAGGCCTGAATCCGACCGGCTCCTTTAAAGCGCGCGGAATGTCAGTCGCGGTCACCATGGCGAAAGGCTATGGCCTGACGAAGCTGGCGGCGCCTTCTGCCGGGAATGCCGCCAGCGCGCTCGCCGCCTACGCCGCCGCCGCCGGTATCGAGGCCTACATCTTCATGCCTCGGGACGTTCCCCTGGCCAATCGAGTGGAATGCGAAAGCTATGGCGCCAGGGTCACGCTGGTGGACGGCCTCATCAGCGACTGTGCCCGGATGGTGGCCGAGCGAAAAGAAAAAGAGGGATGGTTCGACGTCTCCACCTTGAAGGAACCATTCCGGCTCGAAGGCAAGAAGACCATGGGATACGAGGTGGCGGAGCAATTGGGCTGGCAATTGCCGCAAGGCATCATCTATCCCACGGGCGGAGGAGTCGGCCTGATCGGGATGTGGAAGGCCTTCGATGAGATGGAAGCGCTGGGCTGGATTGGATCCGGGCGCCCGAAGATGGTGGCAGTACAATCTTCCGGGTGCGCGCCCATTGTTAGAGCATGGGATGAAGGAGGGCGGATTTCCGATTTCTGGCCGGAGGCCGCGACGCTGGCGGCGGGACTCCGCGTCCCCAAGGCCTATGGCGACTACCTTATTCTTGACATCCTGAAGCAAAGCGGCGGCATAGCCGTGGCGGCTACGGACGCGGAAATAATGGAAGCATTCCACCACTGGGCGAGAGTGGAAGGAGTGTTCGCGGCACCGGAAGGCGCTGCTTCTCTGGCGGCCTATCGGAAGTTGCTGGCCCGAGGTTTCTTCTCCGCGGAAGACAAGGTCGTGCTCTTCAACACCGGTTCAGGCCTCAAGTATCTCGATGTAATTGAGAAGGAGAAAAAGAGCGGGAAGCCGGCGGCGCGGCAAATCGGCGGCATCATCGGGCCCTACTAAACCTGCGTTTTCAGCAGTTGTCATCCTGAGCGCAGCTTTTGCTTCGCTTCGCGGAGCAAAAGCGGAGTCGAAGGACCCCTATAAGCTGGAATGCTGTCGAAGGAAGAGAGGCTTTCGAACTTTGAGTGCACGGTGAGGCAGCAGTAAGCCCGTGACACAGATAAAGCTCATAGGGGTCCTTCGACTACGTAGCTGCTTCGCGAAGCGAAGCAGCTACTCCGCTCAGGATGACAGTGCCGTGCTACATTTCCCACAGCACGTCTCTGGATCATGGAACAGCGACTCATCCTCATCAATCTTCTGATCAAGCTGGGAGTGGCGGCCTCGGCGGCCAGCATCCTGGGGCGCTCAGTGGAGTTCAAGTCGCTGCTCTTCCGTGATGAAAGAGACTGGAAGCAGAAAATTTATCTGGTCCTGTGGATCGGCATTCCGCTGGCCCTGGGAGTCTGGATCCGATTCGGCGCGAGAAGTTTTGCTGCGGGCGACTTGTCATTCGAGACCACGGTGCTTCTGGGCGTGATCGGGGGACGCTTGACCGGCACGCTGGGCGGCGTCCTGCTGGCTCTCCCCGCACTCTGGCATGGAGAATGGGCGACCTTGCCGTTCAATGTGCTGTGCGGCTTTGTAGCTGGACAATTGCGTATCATCGCGCCCAATCGCGAGGACATCTGGTCGTTCTCGCCGTTCGTGGACCTGAGCATTTATCGCTGGATCCGGCGCAACCTGCCGACACCGCACCCGTTCGAGTGGCAGACCATGTTTTTCGTCACCATCATGGGGCTGCGCTTCGTGCAACACGAGCTTTCGCGCTTTGCCCCGGGGCGCACCTTCAGCCTCGAGAGTCCGACCTGGTGGGTGGAACTCCTGATCTATGCTACGTCGGTCACTGTCATCGGAACCGAGCTCAAAATCTGGAACAGCGTCCGCATTCAGATCAAGCTGGAGGAACAGGAACGCCTGCTGCTGCATTCCCGCATGGAGGCGCTGCAAAACCAGATCAATCCCCACTTCCTCTTTAATACGTTGAACTCGGTGTCCTCGCTGGTGCGCTTCGATCCCGACACTGCGCGCCAGCTCATCATCAAACTGGCCAACATCCTGCGGCGCCTGCTCAACAGCAGCGATGCCTTTGTGCCCTTGCGTGAGGAAGTGGAATTCATCGACGACTATCTGGACATTGAAGTGGTCCGCTTCGGTCGCGACAAACTGCGAGTGGTGAAGGAACTCGAGACATCGTCGCTGGACACCATGGTTCCCAGCATGCTGCTGCAGCCCCTGGTGGAGAACTCGATCAAGCACGGATTGTCGTCGAAGATCGATGGCGGCAGCATCTACCTACGCAGCCGGCTCACCGACTCACATCTGATCGTCGAAGTTGAGGACGATGGCGTGGGCATGGGCTCGGCCAATCTGATCGAGCGGCCCAGCGGACTGGGCGGCACCGGCATCGGCATGGCCAACGTGGCGGAGCGGCTCAAGGTGCTCTATGGCGACACCGCCCGGATGACCATTGACAGCCGCGAAGGGAAGGGAACTCTGGTGCGGCTGCGCCTGCCCGTGCTGCAGGGATCGGGCGCCATCCCGGAAGCCTTCTACGAAGCGCGTTCCAGCACGCGCCGGTAAAACTCTTCATACTGGGGAATGATCCGGCTGGCACAGAAGCGTGATTGCGCCACCGCGCGGCTGGCTCTCGCCATCTTGCGCAACGAGGTTTCGTCGCTCAGCAATTCGATGGCATAGCGCGCCATGGTGTCAACATCGCCGACGTCAGCCAGGTAACCGCTCTGGCCGTGCTCGATCAATTCCGGGATGCCGCCGACGCGCGTGGCGATGGGCACAACCTCACAGGCCATGCCTTCTAACGCGGCCAGCCCGAACGATTCCAGTTCGCTGGGCAGGAGCAGGATGTCGGCCACGGCCAGCTTCTCCTCCACCTGGTCCTGCTTGCCCAGAAAAATGACGTCGTTGTGAATGCCCTTCTGCACCGCCAGCCATTCGGCGCGGGAGCGGTCGGGGCCGTCTCCGATCATCAGCAGCTTGGAAGGGATTTGCTTCCGCACGCGGTCAAATACTTCGATGCAGTCGGTCACCCGCTTCACTGGACGAAAATTGGACAGATGCAGGAGCAGGCGCTCGCCATTCGGGGCGTATTCCTTCTTAAGTTCCGAAGCGTTTTCGCCTCGGCAGTACACGTCGCAATTGACGAAGTTGTAGATCACCTCAATGTGGTTCCGAATATCGAACTCGCGCAGGGTGCGCTCCCGCAGATATTGCGAGATGGCGGTGACCCCGTCGCTCTGCTCGATGGCGAAGCGGGTGATGGGAAGGTAGGAGCGGTCGAGGCCCACCAGTGTGATATCGGTGCCGTGCAGTGTAGTCACGAACGGCAGCTTGCGTCCGCGCGGCTTGGCGGCCATCATCTGGCGCGCCAGCAACGCACTCACCGAATGCGGAATCGCATAGTGCACGTGCAGCAGATCCAGGTCGTAAAGTTCGGCAACTTCCGCCATGCGCGAGGCCAGCGCCAGATCATACGGAGGATACTCGAACAGCGGATAGCGGGAGACTTCAACTTCGTGATAGTGAATGTTGGGATGCGGACCGCTCAGCCGAATGGGCTGCGCATAGGAGATGAAGTGAACTTCGTGCTCGCGCTCCGCCAGTTCGAGCCCCAGCTCGGTTGCGACCACGCCGCTGCCTCCGTAAGTGGGATAGCACGTGATGCCGATTTTCATGCCTGTCCCTTCCGGATCAGCACTTGGGCTCTGCACATTCGATGGCGTGCGGGCAGCCAGGATTCAGTTTTTGCCCGCGGTTTCTTTGGGAGGAGAGTGATTCAGCCTGCGCCGTTGGCGTTCCCAGAGGTCTCGCCTTCTACCGCCATGGTCTCAACCTGCTGCTGCAGTCGCTCCTGGGTAACTTCGTCGAGGCCGGTGAATTCTATTCCCATGCCTACTCCGCCATCGCAAGATCGGACCACCGCCGGCGTCTCCACTTTTTGAGCATCCAGCCACAAGCTGATGCTCAAGACCTTGCCTACCGGAAGGGGCAGCATGGTCTCTACATAACATCCACGGCCGCTTATGTCCGCTGTCCGCGTCCTCATGTGCGAGCCCACGCCGCCCGGATCGCGCATTTCGATGGGAAAGGGAACCCGATGCCGCGGAAATCTGCGCTTATTGTCGCTGGACGGTGCGACGCGAGGCGCTGGCTCAGGGGCCTGCTCGGTCTGCTGCATCTCTTTTTCCCAGGGGCAGGGCTGCCCCTCGATCAGGTTCACTCCCACTTCGATTCTCTGCGCCTGTCCGGCCTCCACCACCCATACGACCTTGCAGCGTGCCTTCTTGTCGCCGACTTGCACCGCAACCACGTCTCCAGGCTTCAATTGAGTTTCCAGGCCGGAGATCTTGGCTCCATGCTGGCTGATGTTGCGGGCCTGGGCGTGGTTGAGGAATGGACGACCGTCCGCGCCCATGCCAAACACTCGGATCGGCAACTCGACGTGCAGCCGGGGCTCTGGTTTTTCTGACATGCGGGTTGATTCCGACAGCAATGCCACAAAAGGCTCACAAACCGCTAGCATTAAATCATATATATCGGTACTTTAGGGCGCTTTCGTAACCCCGTGTGCATTCCGTCCCGGCGTGGCGGGCGCAAGCGAAGGCATTAACGGAGGACACGGAGAAGCACGGAGGCCGGGTTTCCAGGGTTTCCTCGGTGTCCTCAGTGTCTCCGTGGTAGATCGATCTATCACGGAGGACGCAGAGTTCACCCTGCGGCGGCCAGCTCCCGGAAGGAGACGATCTCAACCCCGTTCGCCGCCAGCAGATCACGGGTTGACTGCGAGGTCAGAATACGCAGCTCCTGTTCGCGTGATTGCCGCAGCCGGGTTCGAATCCCCTGCAGGTCCGCATCGTTATAGCCCGGATGACAAACCAGTTCCCAGGTTCCTTCGGGAAGATTCTCCACCATCAAGCGCAGCAAACGATCATTGAGCGTGCCCGTGGCCACGATGGCCAGGGTACCGTCCGGCGTAGCTATTCCGGACTGCTGTACCGCTTCGCGGAACTGCCTGGCGAAACTTCGCAGCACGCCCACCTCGATCCACCTTCTCCATAGACTGGGTGATGCCGCCAGCTGCGAGCCCTGGATTCGCTCAAAGGGATTCCGGATCGCCCGGACGCCGCAGCTCTTTGCCGCCCGCAGGAGCGGCCGCAGGACCCGCGGGAAAAGGTGAGTGTGTTTGTGGGAGTCAAGGTGAGTGACGGGAATGCCGGAGGCTTGCAGCTTGCGGATCTGGGCGGTGGCTTCGGCTTCGATTTCATCGGCCGCCAGGCGGCCGAGCAGGGCGAGTGTCCCAAACTTGCTGATGCCCTCGCGGAAGCGCGCATCGCCGGTGCTGTCACGGCTGCGGTCCAGCAGACTGTGGACCTGCATATGGGGAAGCAGGGGAGCGCCGTCCACCAGCACGACGTGGCATCCCACTCCCAGCCGAGGCGTGGCTTGCGCCAGACTCACCGCTTGCGCAAAAGCCCGGCCGTTGGCCATCAGCGTCGCCGAACTCACGACGCCGTTTTCGTGGGCCTCCACGATGGCACGATTCACCCCCGCCGTGAGACCAAAATCGTCGGCATTGATGATCAGGCGGCGCACCGCGCCAGTCTAGCAGGGATGTGCGGAAGGGACGCCGCGTGATCGGCTTCTCCTGGCGCAGGGGGCAATAAAAAAACACGTGGGGACAGCCGCCCTCGGCTGTCCGGCGGAGCAAAGCTCCGCTAATTTGTTTCGCCAGTGGTCCAGTGAGGTTACCAGTAAGAACCGGTCGAGCCGCGCTCGACTGGACAGCCGAGGAGGTTGTCCCCACGTGTTACAACTCTCCAGAGTCTTGGTCGGACAGCCGGCAAAGCCTGCCCTGAGCGAAGTCGAAGAGATGCCGGCGCTACTTTTCCTTCTCCGGTGATTTCTTCCCGGCCCTGACTTTTGCCCAGCGCGCTTTTTGCGCCCGGCGGATGGCGGCTCGGCCCTTGGCGCTCAAAGGACGGCGCGTCCTCTTCTTTGACGCTCCGCTGCCGCTGTAAACTCCGGCAAACGCGGCCAGCGCCGCATTCAATCCCGACAGTTGTTGTTGCACCCGAGCCCGCTCTTTCTTCAACTGCCCGACAATCCTGGTTAAGTCTCCCATTGCAGTAAGATTCCCCCTGAGGTCGATTGTAACAGTGCGCAAGAAACGGCCGCGTGGGCGCCTGCCGTGCCTTTGGATGCCGGGCCTGCGGGCTGGATGCATCAGTGGTAGGATTTTTGTCCGAGGCCCAGGCGCAAACAAATCATGAAACTCTACCGAACAACTTCCGGATACGTCGTAGAAGAACACGATCGCTTTTATTTATCGGAGAAGGCCGAGCCCTGGGAGTCATTGACCACGAGAGACGATCTGCATGGGCACCTGCGGCGCCAGATCCAAGGAGGAGGTTGTATTGAAGTAGCACGCCCCGCACTGCAAGATCTGCGAGCTCCCATCGGCCATCAGGAAGTGTGGGCCGCCGGAGTCACCTACTATCGCAGCCGGGAAGCGCGCATCCAGGAGTCGAAGTCGGCGGGAGGCGGTGATTTTTACGATCGGGTCTATGATGCCGAGCGGCCTGAACTCTTCTTCAAAGCCACGCCGCATCGCGTGGTCGGCCCCAACGGAAAAGTTGCCATCCGCGACGACTCTTCCTGGTCAGTGCCCGAGCCCGAGTTGGCTTTGCTCGTATCCCCGAAAGGGAAGATCATTGGCTACACCATTGGCAACGACATGAGTTCCCGCAGTATAGAAGGAGAAAACCCGCTGTATCTGCCTCAGGCCAAAGTGTACGACCGAAGTTGCGCCCTGGGCCCATGCATACTGCTTGCGTCCGATCCGCTGCCATCGTCCACGCAGATCAGCCTGGAGATCATGCGCGAAGGCAGGAGTGAGTTTGCCGGTACGACAACGCTCGCCAGCATGAAACGCGATCCGGTGTCGCTGGTGGAATATCTTTACCGGAGTAACAGCTTTCCATCCGGTTGCTTTCTGCTCACCGGCACCGGAATTGTCCCTCCGGACTCGTTTACGCTTGCCCCGGGTGACGAGATTCGCATCGCCATCACTGGCATTGGGACACTGGTCAATACCGTGGGTTGATCACGCTGTCCAATGAAAACCAATGTGCTGAGTATCAGCCCTCGCTACAGGAAACTCCGTAATAATTTACAGGTTCAACGGCATTGAGGTATGGCAAGAGCAGCCCTATTATTCTTACCGACCCTTGTCCCCGCTCCAAGCTTTGGCTGGCAAGGAGGTGCAATGCGCCGGGATGACATAATGCAAACCGAGTTGGTGAGCGAGGTTGTGCTGCTGACCAGTGGGATTCTGGTAGTCGTCACCTTGATAGTCGCGGTCATGGTTGCTTTTGCCCGAATCGCCGCCCTGCTGCCATGAATGTAAGGGAACGCCATCAATGTAGGGAGGGCAGGAGGGAAGATGTCACCTGAACCTTTACCCACTGCTGGCGGGCCGGACGTTCTGCCCAATCCCGTGCCCGAGCCTGACCCCGAGCCTCCCAAGGCTGACCCCACTCCAGAGCCGTCACCAGTTCCGCCCGTGCCGGAACCAGCACCAGCATTTTCCGGACTTTTCCCTTATGTCCGCCGGGGCGTGAGCGTCTTCAAAGAGAAGCTCATGAATTTCCAAGCGGCGGTTTCTGGTTTCCTCAATCGGAAACTTATCGCCGGGTCACGCTCTCTTTAGGGAATCCAGACTTCCAGTACCAGGAATAGCAGATGGCCGGCGCTTCAGTGAGTTGCGCAAGGCATGAAGAATGCACAGCGCGTCGTCCAGACTGTCCTTCTCTTCAAATCTGTCTCCAGGTGTGCAGGACAACTGTCGCGTACGCATCACGAGCATGGCTTCCGCGTCAGCTATGCGCTCCGGTAGCTTATTCAAATCTGACTCGCACATTGCAGCTTGATAAAGGTCTTTCCATGACCGAGGATCCAAAGCTTTGCAAATGGCTGTATTCATAAACACATCTCCCACGGCCAAAGACTGCCTGGTGACTGGTATAGTCGCAACTTATAGAACAGCTACGGCAATGATTCAACCCTTTTTTCCGTGTACGATAACGTTCCAAAATAGACGGTTGCAGTTCAGCCCTCAAGGAATTGCCGCCGCCTTCAAATAACGCAGCATGAGATTGTCAATTTTCTGCTGCGTCTGACTTCGGCGCCATCGACAAGTCCAGTTTCCCCATTCCGCCCCCGGCAATGAAGCCGCTTCCCGCTGGATTCTCACCTCAGCTGAGGTGCTTACTCGCGCTGTTCTTTTGTCGCCGAGCGCGCCAGCCAGGGAGCAAGTCAACGGGAAGGGCCTGTGCAGTCTGTGCACTGGGCGACATTGAATCGCCGTAAGGTATATTAATCACGTGGGCGGTTAGCTCAGCTGGTTAGAGCGCCTGCCTTACAAGCAGGAGGTCGCGTGTTCGAATCACGCACTGCCCACCATTTAAGTTATTAAAGAGTCATTCAATTAGGAGTGGGTCGGCGCTCTTTCTGAGAAGTGCTAGTTTCGCACTGTGCCCAGAATTGTGCCCACCTAGCCGATCCATCGCTTCTAGGACCGCATCCTCAGAGGGGTGAACGTACCGCGCTGAGATTGAGATTGAGTTGTGTCCAGCGACACGCGCCAGTGTCCACACGTCACAGCCGGATTGCCCCAGGCGCGTGAGGAAAGTGTGCCGGAGCGAGTAGAGGACAAAGGGGCGCACCTTCGAGAGCTTGAGAGCTTTGCTGTGCTGTTTCTTCAAGGTCGACGGTTCAATGTGCCCGCTCTTGGTCGGCGCGGGCCATACATAGCCCTCCAATGGCCTTCCGCAAGCGTCCCAGCGCGGCTCCAGAGTGTGCCGAACCCTTGGAGTCATTGGAAGTACGCGCCGCGCCGCTTTGGTTTTCCCGTGCGTCTAGCAGCGTTCCATTGCGGCCGTTCACCCATGTGATCGAATCCCACAACAGCCTGTAACACTCTTCTGGGCGAAGGCCCGTGTCCACCAGCACGGTTGCGATCTCAGACAGCAGCGAGTTCGCCGATGCCAGATAACGGGCTTCTTCTTCCGGTGTGATTACCCGCTCTCTGTGCGATTCGCCGGAAAGCATTTTGACCTTGGGTGCTCTCTCAAGTTCCCCCCATTCCTCGGCGACATGAAGAACGCGGCGAAGGATGCGAAGGGAAGCATTGACCGTCGCCACCTTCATGCCCTGCGCTTGACGATGCCTGGCAAAATCGGCGATCCGCTCGCTGGTGATCGTGTCCAAGGTAAGGCTCGCGAGCGGAGAGTAAGCCTGAATCGCCATGATCCCGACTCTATAGAAATCGCGCCAGGTCTTCAGCGAACTGCTCGATTCTGAACACGGAGCAAAGCGTTTTCGGCAGAACTCGCCCAGCGTCATCAGGGGTTTCTTGTCGCGCAGCCCCACCTCGCCCTTTGCCAGCGATGTGCGATGCGCAGACTCCATATCTCGCGCCGTGTGCTGGTTCGTCTGTCGGGTGGACTCCCGTATTGCCTCGCCGTTAAAGGTGAACTTGTACCAGTAGATTCTGCCTCTCTTGTAGATCGACATATCACTCCCCCCTCGCAAGGTTGCTGGCCCGTATGTCGGCCGCCTTTTGTTTCTGCCGATAGTCGCGCATGTAAATTCGTCTTTTCTCAAGAAACTCCTCACCACGCGCTGCATGACGCTTTCGGCAGTTATCCCCGCAGTACTTCTGGTGCTCAGTAATCGCAAAGAACCATCGCTGACATTCGAGACATCGGCGAATGCGATGGACCAAGGCTAGGTTCTCGATCAGGAAAGCCATGGCAATGACCTCAGGTTTTCTGCCGCGTGGAGAGAAAAACAAGTATTGCCTATGCAGAGAAGAAGCATAGAAATAAATTCTCGCTTTGCAGTCGTACCGCAAGAGGGCGACATTCAATTTGGACAAAACCGGATTCAACCGGAATACGCACGATCTATGTTCTCCACCGATCGAGGCTAGTCTTGCTTCCTCAGCAATCTGGTGAGCTTCTTGAGCCAAACCGATGATCTCAAGGACGCGCCGAGCCTCGGCCGAGTGGCTTTGATTCAGCCAGTCAATGAGGTTGTGATTCGCCCACTGCGCCATCCTAGCCGGATTCAGACCGGACGAACTAATGTGCCGATGGGCGCGTTCTTTAATGCCTGGAGCGTCTAGAGCGCTGCTCTTATGTAACTGACGATATAGTAACTTCATACACATATAACGTTACACTGGCATCTCAGCCAGTGTCTAGCGCATTCTTCTTGTTGCGCTTTTGTGCCAGGAGGAAAGCAATGGATGCCCTTGTTTCGGTTGAGGAAGCGGCGAAGCGGCTTGGCGGAATCAGCAAGTGGACAATTCACACATGGCTGAGTCAGGGGAGGCTGCAACGCACGAAGGTCGGTTCCAGAACGATGATCCGGGAGTCGGAGTTGCAGAAAGTCATACAGGACGGAGGCAAATCGCCGCGGGGCGGGGTGAATGCGGATGTTCTCTGAGTTGCCAGCCGCACTGTCCGACCTGCTGGAGCCGACCGCTCCGTATGTCCGCCCGATTATCGAAATCCATCGCGGCCATGATGGGTACGTAACGTTTCATCGCAAGCGCGGTGATAAACTCGAGAACCTTGGCTCCGTTCGCAGTACGGAATTGCAGACCATGTTCCCGCAATTCGCTGCGGAATTGGAGAGGGACAGCTATTTCTCCGTGAACAGCTTTTACCGGCCCGGCAGATTCGGAAATTGCTTGCCTGGATTGCAACCCGCGTACCGCAAGGCCGAAGGTGCCAGGTATCTAAACGCATGTTTTGTGGACATCGACTTTCATGAGTCTGAACGATTCGACTTCGGATATCGTTTCGGGCAGATCATCACCTTTCAGGACCAGAAGATCGTTCCCCCGGCAAGTATCGTGACGCGCAGCGGACGCGGGCTTTGGATGTTCTGGCTGTTGGCAGATCCGCAGAATTCGATGATTCCACCCCGGGCATTCCCCGAGCAACTGCTGGCCTACGGTGCAGTGCAGCGGGAACTGATTCGCCGCACGGGTGCTGACACTGCAAGTGATGTTGCACGTATTACGCGCGTTCCCGGCAGTATCAACGGCAAAACATTCCACGGCGACCCTAATCGGGTGGTGATGTGGACACAACGGCGTGCCGACGGTCACGGTTACACGTACACGCTGGACGGACTTGCCGAACTTCTTAACTTGGAATTCCCCCACCTTCGCCCCTGTCGACGAGGTGCGCAACTTCGCTCTGAAGGCAGTGAGCGCGGATTGCGTGGCTAGCGGGCACTCTGGAAGCAGCGATTCGATGATTTCGAAACATTGCGCTCTATGCGTGGCGGCTTCTCGCAAGGATGCCGAAATCGCGCCGCCTACATCTACGGTGTGATGCTTCGAGGAAATGGATTTGATGATGCTGTCGTGCGTCAGGCAGTGACGATTCTCGGCAGGGAATGCCGCCCTCGATTGAGTGAGATGGAAATTCAGAATGCAACCGAGCAGAGTAAGGAAAGCCGTCGACAACTCAGGGACACTACAATTGCTGGCTTTCTGAGGGTCACTTCAGAAGAAGGCCGCGTCATTCCCCGGTGGGCGCCTAGCACCATGCCCCAAGAAGTGAGTCCAACTGACATGAACATGACCAATACTGCACGAATCGAACTCCGTACACGGAACATACTCGCAATTGTCCAGTCCCTCAGGCGGCTTCCCTCAACTCGCCAGATGGCTCGACTTCTTCAACAGCGCGGCATCTACATGTCCCACGTTCAAGTCAGCAGGGATTACCGGCGTTTGCAACTGACTTCTGGCGGGGGTCCTCGCCCTCTTTTCCCTTCCCTGGAACAGATGTAACGCTAGTAGGGAGGGGGGAGGACGGACGGCGTTTTGCTACCATACAGGCCATCATTCCTGCGGCAAACGCAATTCCGTCCAAAATTGGACTCAGGTAGTAAATTCATGCCAAATGGTCGTGACGTCGCCGGCTTCGAGCGACACGTTTGCTGGTATAGCGCTGGAGATTTGTTGCGGGGACAGCGCTCCGACCCAGTTTCTCAGCTCATCATACGATTGCGGCTCGGCGTGCTTACTCTCCACCCAGATATTGGCGAGCCCATCTGCGACGATTCGCGGAACGCCTACCATGCGAAGCCACACAGCCTCCCGTCTCCGGACACCAAAAAACACCATTGAAGGTACATGGCCTACAGAGGCCCACTGCTCATCATCCGCCTTGACACACATGGTTTCAAGCGCCCCAAGACCCCATGACGCCCGCCCAAGCAGCGTAGAAAAGAGGTATTTCGAAAAATTTGTGATTCGATGCTCCGGATCATCGCCCTCACTCATTGGATAACGATTCGACAGCACGTTAAGATTGTCACCGCGAACCCAGTCGCGCAGGATGCCCGCAACCCTCCGAGCGTTGAATGGTGGCCTACCACTGTACCCTAATCCCATTTCAGGCAGTGTCGCGATGGCTTCGACTCTTTTCGTCAGCGGGGTCAGATCGTTCCCAAAGAGGCGCTCCGGCCTCCATTCGCCAACGCTTCGGAGGTCCGGTTGCTGGCTGATTCTAGCCATAAGGCCAAGCACGCTTGGCGTTGCGAAACCAGTTTGATCCGCGAGCGCAAGGATCCCCCGATGTCCTTGCAGGTGCTCGATGTACGAACGGCAAAGTTTGAGCAGAGACCGGACCGCTGCGGCGCTGGTGCGTCTCGCCTGATGATAGACAAGGCTCGCGCGCAACAATTCCTCGACATCTGACGCCAAGTTTTGCCCGGCGGACACCTTTACTGCATGAGCCAGAAACTGCATTAGGGCAGATAGCTGAGGCCAATTCCGTAACGCCTGCATATTGAAATTAGCTGTGATTTCATCCACGCGTGCCAATAGGTCGGTTAGTTGGCTGGTAATCTCCAGCGCTTCGCCCTGCAAGAACAGTTCGAACTCCTGTCGCTTCTGCTCCGTTGGGGCGGGAAATGCGACAACTCCCACTCGGTCCATGAGGGCGCGTCCGGCGCGGCCAGCAATGTTCCAGAAATCCTGAAAAGTAAGTTTCTTATCGCCCTTAGTAAGCGTTTCCACTATGACAGTCGAAATGGGAAAATTCACTCCCTGCGCAAGAGTTGTGGTACCACACACTACATTCACAAGGCCATGACTGATCAATGATTCAATCAGCCACCGTGTTTCATGGGACAAGCCCGAATGATGGTATGCAACACCACGACGAAGGGCTTCGACCAGTTCTGACGAACGTCCCATCTCTGCTTCAACGTACCTGCAGACCGTTTCCCGCAGTGGATCCTCCGCCAGTTTTGATGACTCAGCGGCTAATTCACGAGCTCGGGTCATGGCTGTTCCCGGACCCGCACAGAGAACTAGCACCGCACCCCGTTGCACACGAGCGTGAGTGACCGCACGACTGATACTGCTGATAGTCCTTTTTGCCAACGGAGCAGATCCGAGGGGCACCGTGATTCCGGCCGGGACATCGACATTGTCCGCGGCCGGAACAGTTCTAAGGATTACTTTCTTCTTTGCGCCCCGCTCCACCAACTGAGCAATACCAACAACCTTACGGGCTGGCTGCCAATGAACTGATATCGGCGGGGCAGCACGGTCATCGCCGAGCCAATTGACCAACTCCGCGTCATTAGGAAGAAAAGGCGAGAGGAGCAGGAATCGTGCACCGCCGCGATCTCGCTTGATAGTGCCTAGAAGCAGCTCCAGTCGCGCCCCCCGGGACCCGTCTCGCAGATTGTGCACCTCATCAGCGATGACCAGCGTCAGGTCTTTTGTAACGGGGTGATCTCTGCGAACCAGCAGATCAAGTTTCTCTGGCGTGGTCACTAGGACCTCAGGTTTGCTCGTCAACAATCGTTCTTCAGTCGGGTCCAACTCGAAGGCCGGCACCGCTTGTTCAACGCGCAAACGCGGTTGAAGATCCCTGAAGCTGTCACGAAGATCGACCGTGACTTGATTGACGAGGGCTCGTGTTGGGACGACATACGCAATAACGCCGTTGGGGTTGAGTGCGTTCGTCTGTACGATGGCGAATTTCGCCAGCAATGTCTTGCCCGAACTGGTTGGCATTTCGACCAGGACTGCTCTCTTATAGGGGTCAAGAAGATTGCGGCGAAGCGCGTCTTGCTGACTCGGCCACAGCTCTACAACAGGATTTGCTCTCGCGGCTGAAGCGAGGACCCGTGAAAAATCCCGGAGTCGCTCACCAAGTCCCGCAATATGAGTCCAAATGGAATTGTGAGCAAGCTTTCTACACCCGACCCAGACTAAATCTGCCAGATTCGAGAGAGTCGTAACGCCGATCCCATCGAAGATTTCGAGAGCCTGCTCTCGATGGCGATCCAACCTGACTTGAACATGCGTCGCGGAATCCGTACCGTCGCGCAAGTACGAACCCGTTACGACAACCATTTGCGCTAGATGATATAAACCCACTAACTCGTATGCAGCAGCGCTCTGATCTTGCTGTGCATCGAGGTATGGGTTCTCGCCTCGAGATTGCAATTCACGCAGCTCGTTGATCATTTGGAGCGCTAACCCGATGTCGGTCCAGCCCTCGGCTTTTCGGATCAGGAGCGCCAACGCTGCCACAACGCGGGTGATTACTTGATCAAACCTAAGGAGCGCTACTCGCCGCGACCAACGCCGCTAACGGGAATCTCTCAAGGTCTAGTCTCGTCTCCGGGATCTGTTCAGCGAAAATACCTGATATCCCAATGTGAAAAGCAACATTGAGTCCGATCGGAAGACGATCGACAATGAGTTCATCTGCAAGGCGAGTCAGCTCGGTGGACTGCGCGTTTGGAGCCCAACTACTCTGCAACCGAGCGAAAGAAACCCAACACGCGAACGCGGAAGTGAAGTTCTTCTTTGCATCTTCGCCGCCCATGGTTTGGATGTCCAATGCGGCAATCGCCTCACGTTCGAATACGTACGCCAAGCGGGCTAGCATTTCTGGGTTGCTGCGCGCCGGACCCGTTACTGGGTCGTCTGTCAAGGCTTGGACCGTAGCGGAGGTCATTGCCGCGGTAACTAAGTCCGCAATTCCGAGCTCATTCAGCGTCGAGGTCAACTTGTCCGGAGTCACTTCTTCACCTCGCTCTTAAGGCACTCGTTCCATTCGGTAACGATCGAATCCACGTCGCCGGGAATCCGGAAGGCGACGAATCTTACCACCGCGGGTGCAAACTTACCCGGATTGGTCTTGAAACTCCCAAAATCACCAGGTGAGTGAATAGATTTCGGACGTACCAGGACGCAACCGGCGATGAGTTCTACTTTGTCCCAGCGTTCATAGTCCAAGAACAACAACGCCCTAAATGCTAACTTCTGCGACTCCTTGTCGCGACACAATCTTGTCAAGTGCCACAGTTTTTTCGACGTCGTTTTCATATCCTTCACGTGACCGCTGTGTTGTGCACTCAGGGAATCGTCCCCGGCGTCAACCACTTTCGGTGGACACTTATCTTCCGCCGAAACTTTGACCTCCACAATGGCAAGGCGCAGAGGGTCGGCTTCTACTCCGCTATCTTCGACGCCAAACACGTCTGGCCCACGGGCAGGCATCTGCACCACTTCTCGGTCACGGAGGCCGGCATACGCGACGCGGGTCCCGAACCGGGCTTGCAAGACTTTGATGGCAATGATCTCCCCGAAATCGCTTCGAATAACGTCGAAGTTGCCGGAACCTTTCGTCGGAAGGGAGGCTTCCTTGAGACGGGCTTGAATGTTCTCGACTTCAACAACGGTGAGCCCATCGACGGGTGCTGGCTCCAAAGGAACGACTGGTTGAGAGCGCAAGCCGAGATAATCCGCGGCGAGGGCACTCAGCCATTGTCCGTCGCCGTCGGGCTCCACGGTGACAAACTCATGCCTCCCGTCCTGCAACACGTCGACGGTCTTAAGAATAGAATCCACAGACTGCCAGAGCGGGGGAGCATTTAGTATACCCTTGTCTCTCCAATCGCATCGCCAAGGGGAGACTTAAGTTATTGATCTTTAAGGCTCTGTCGGACTGGCAATACCCGACTTGGCCTTTCCGGTCTCCCTACGTCGCTCGTTCGGCGACCCCAGGCAGAAAACGTGTTCGTCTTCAGAATGGCGGTTGCGCCGAATCGGAACCTAGGCCTAGCAGCGGTGGAGACAACCCGCAAGATGGCTAACTTGCGGCGGCGCCCGGACGATGTTGTCAGAATTACTGCGCGGGCTTTGAGCGTGGCCTTGATCAGCCCAGAAAGGGGCATAACGATGCGCGAGAGCGAGAAATTTGCGCTTGAGTTGCGGCTTTTATAGAATTACACAAATTTCGCTTTCTGGTCTTCAGACGCGGTCGGTGCATTTGGAGCACTCCGGGGGGCTGGACAACGTCGATCGGGCCCGTCCCACCGGCGTCAGCTTCGGGAAGGTGTCCAATTGTGAAAAACTCGATCAACCGGCCCGCCCCATGGTCCCTGGGCCGGCCCGGAGGTATTCCGTTTATCCTGAAACAGCCCTCCGGGCACGCGGACAGTTGGCGGACAGCGACGGACAAGGTTCTGCGCGGCGCAGAGTTACGGCGGCACGTTGGGTTGTCGACCTAAAGTTCTGAAGTTTGAAACTGTGACAAGCGGTCATTCCCTGGACCGGTTCTGTTCCGGGGTGAGCGCGGGGCTCAAGAGTTACTTGAGAAATTCCGGAGCGCAGTCCGACGCCGAGAGGCGGCCAGTGCTCGAATCGACTCGGCCAACTACGCAAGACTACTCTATCCGCCATACGAACTGGCCCAGCATCACCGACTGCTGATTGACAAACTGGAAGCCATAGAGAGCGGGGCGATTAATCGCTTCATGTGTTTCATGCCGCCCAGGCACGGGAAGACGCTGACTGCCGCGCAACTGTTCCCTTCCTGGTATCTGGGTTGCCACCCCGAACTTCTCTCAGCAGTCTGCGCCACAGAACCTCACGGATGAAAGGATTATTGACTTACTGATCTGGGCCTATGCGGGGGCTTCTGCCGGGTGCGCTGCGTTTGTCGCCTGCAACGCGGCCTTTAATGCTTGCAACGCAGCTTTCAATGCGTGCAATGCCGCGTTCTCTGAGACCAAAAGAAAATAGACACGGGCGTGGAGTGCCGGAGGATGTATGAATGTAGTCGCGGAGCTAACTCTCGAAGCAATTCTGCCAACTGCTCGCAGACCATTGGCACAATATGAGACTGTATTACGAGCGGCATTCGAAGACCACCCTCCGGCATTTACACAAGGTTGGTATGGCGAAAAGTATCGCCACTATGCGCTTGATCCTCTGTGGCTCTGCCAATCCCTTATAGATAATTCCTCAAAGGAAGGTGAAGGCGCTGAGAAACAGAACCCAGACTATCAACAGGCACGGAATCAGTTGCTCGGCCGGATGACTCAGTTGGGATACTCATCTACGCGCTTCAAACATCTGGACAACGTCATCGGTCGGGGGAGCTGGACCCGTTCGAACGATCAGGACAAAACGGAGCGGTACGGAAAGAAGTATTCGTGGATAGCATTCTTCGAGTTGTACGGGTTGCGACAGGACAATGATCAGCTTGGCGAGCATAGCCCGTTCGAGCGAGTATCCGACTGCGATATTGATCCCAGCTTTCCGGAGCCACCTGCATTTTGGACACCCCGACTACCCGACTTGTTCGGTCGCTCACCGCGCGGTCCCGTTGAATGGCTTCGAACAGGCCCGATTCCGCGATACGACCATTTACTCCAACCAACTTCAGTTGCCGGCTTACGAGGCCCGTGGGTGTTACTGAACGGATTCATCGAACAGGCGGCACCAGATGGTGCGCGGGTTGTCTTCACGTTTTTGCGGGGATTGTTGATTCCTGAAAGCCGGTTGCAAGGCCTACGAGAAACGCTTGAAAGAACAGAGTATCCAGGTAACTACGCTATCCCAAGGCCTCAAGAAGACCACTATACCTTTGCCGGCGAGATACCGTGGTCGGTCAAGTTTGGCAGCGGCCTTCGGACTCAACAAGGAAAGGCCCTTCGGAATGTTCAACCAGCATTTGAGCGATGGCGCCAGGGTGAGCGTGGTACGGGACTTCCGGTGGAAATACCAGTGCATGACTTTGCTTGGGAGAGCTATCACAGCGTAATGAACGAGGCCGGTGGTTTCGAAACAGCCGCGCCAGCACTCTGCGAAAAACTACATCTCGCGAATCGGTCTCAGCGAATTGATCTCTTTGATGCAACCGGTCGCCACGCAACAGTGTACCGAAAGATCCGGGACGGTGGCGGCAGAGGTAATCTGCTATACATCCGCAGAAGTCTGCTTCGTAGATACCTTGAAGTTACCCATCAGAAAGCGTCTTGGATTGTGTGGGGTGAGCGAAATTTCTCCGCTTCATCGGGTATTCACCAACGCGCCGACTTAAGAGCTGTGTGGTCTGAGCACAGACACATTCACAAGAGGTTTATTTTTGCACACTAATAGATGCAGCATGGCTTTCGCGAACTAACACAAATTGGGCATCCGCCTTAGAATTGAGCCGATTTTGAGAATTACACAAATTGGAGTGTCCGCTCTTTTGAGGGATTTCTGCTTGGAGGTTTGAAGGCTTGACCCCCAAGTTAAAATTGGCCTATGCACTGTGATCAGCACCCCGATACGGAGTTGATCTGTCCCGCGTGTGCCGGCGAGATTGGCGGCCGGGCGCGGGCAAACAAATTGAGTTGGGAACAACGCCGGGAGATTGCGCGTCTAGGCGGATTGGCAACGCGGGGACGGCGCAAGAGACCGCGCAAGGACCAGCCGAGCGGTGAGCTGCCACTGCCGGCGCCGAGAAGGCTGAGGCTGACAGGAGATGGCTGGTGAAGCCGCCGGATCGGAGCGAACGGAGCAGTAATCCCATACCCAGATGGGATAGACCGGCCCCGCGAGTGGGATTTCCGCCCAAAGTTCCGAGTGAGTACAAGGCTCGTTTCACTAGCGCAGCGCGGAAAGCCAAGGCTCTCAGAAAGCTGGGCGTTTCGGCTGACCAACTTGCCAGCGCAACCCAAATCACGCCGTTTTTGAAGGGTGCTCGGGGCGGGCTCAAGGCAGTGCTCAGAGCGATGCGGTTTTCTAAAGACCCCGTTGTGGGACGCTTCCTTGCTAAACACGATTGCCTAGGCGTGTGGGAGCGTCAGAATACCCCTTGGGAGGCCATCGCCCTTGCTGCCGGGGTTGACTTGCCCTACTTGCTCGGAGCCGCGTTGCTGGCTCGGCAGGACGACGCAACGACGCGAGCGAAGCTAATAGCCGTCTGTCTCACGCTCCGGAAGTAATGAAAAGGCGAGTCGAGTACGCCCTACTCCCCGGCGGATGGCGAGATCGCGATTTCCTCGCTAAGCTAGTCGGATTGCTCTGAGTTTTTTGTTTCATCTCGTATCACGGGCGGAAATCCGTCGCCGCTTCCGAGGCACCCCCCTTCACCCCTGGACAGCCCCTGAAACCGGCGAGCGAACGTCACCTTCGGGAAAAGTCTAACTTTGGACAACTCGGTTTGACCGCTCCCCAGGGGCGGTCTCGGAATGGTCGGACTGTCAGCAGCATGGGCGCGGTCCCCGCCCCGGATTCGGAAACCTTAACTCCCAGCAGTTCGGCGGCTTACGCGGGGCAAGATGGCCCATCGGACGGGGTTGGACATCAGGTTGCGAATCGAGGGCTTCCCGATGGCCTTCACATACAGCGTGTACGTGCCGGGCGTCAGCTCATATCGAGCCAGGTCCAGAGCGTGTTCGGCGTTACCGAGGTTAGCAAGTGGCATCAGGTTCTGCCCATCAGCGGAGATAAAGACGGTGTAGTGGTCAATCGTGTTTTCCCGCCCTTTGCCGCTGAGGGTCCAACCAAGGGAATTGTCTGATATCGCCGCCGATAGCGTAAGGCAGTTATCGATGCCGGCCTCGATCTCAGTTCCTTCCTCGTAATCATTCCAGGTGGAGACCATCAGGTAGAGAAGTTGATTCCTGGCTGAATAGAATTTGTTCACGTAGGCAAAGGTATCAAGCCAGGTCTGGCCGCAGCGTTGTTCAACGACACGGTTTTTGCTCCACGAAGCGAGGCGGTCGTCAAAACCCTTGTAAGCGTTGCCCACGGTCAACAGACTACGCTGCGCGAAAGCTTTCCCGTAAAACCGATCCAGGTAGTCGAAGTTATTCGCGGCGCCCCAGGCTAATGCCCCCGCGGAATTCGGGCGCGTGAAACCGGAGGCATTGCGGAAAATCCAGAGCGGATTGCCGCGTACCGCACTTTTCACCCGGTCCCAATCGATGTCCAGGCTCTCCAGTCCGAACTCAAACACAACCGGTCGTCCGTAAATGCGAAGGTACGCCGGCGAGGTGAAGTAGGAGTCGGCGGCGTAGCTCATATGGAAGATGAGTGCGTCGGTGGGTGACAGACCGTGGGCGTACCACTTGATCGCGCCCTCGTTGACGCGCAGCGCGAACACCATTCCAGGTACCTTCTCGGCTTCCGCCTTCACTGTGAGCGTGGCGAGGTTCGATTGCTCCTTGGCGTCGCTGCCATACCAGGCGATGGTGACGCCGTCGAAGCCGCGGCTCTTCATGTCTGCCAGTTGGCGGCGGACCTGCGCGGGGTCGGCGGAGTTGTAGCCGACACTGCTGTGCTTGGGATTACCAAACCATCCCTGCATGGCGACCAGGAGCTTGATGGTCGCGCCGGGGTAGAGCAAGGAACGAAGTGGAACTTTACTTACGTTTCCGGCCGGAAGGTTGCCGTTATTCGAGCCACGATACGAATCTGCGGCGCTGGTGTTATTGGACGTTTCTGATTTTAGCGTGGTGGTCGGAACCACTCTCACGCGGTCGCTCCACGCGGCGACGGCAAGCAACAGGGCGAGCACGCTGAGGATGTTCTTCAAAGACTTCCAAGTGGGCCGGAGCGGCGAAGCGCCGGCCCCAACTTTCTCACGGGACAGTGATGTTCACGCCCGACATGAATAGAGCGCCGCTCGGCGTGCAGTCTTGATTGACACCGCTGCAACCGGGGGTCGAGATCTTTCCAGAATCACCGTCTCGCTGTTCTTCAGGTCAACATCGGGATTCGCCGGGTCCATGCGGAAGCGGCTGACCCGCTGCGTGCGGGAGCGAATTGGTCCAAGGTGCCGGTGGTAGCGGGGTCTTCATATACGTATGCCACGTAGAAGTAGCCGTTGCTGGCGAAGCTCGGATCGAGTACAAATCCGATCATGCCGCGAGCGGCGGCGGCGTTTACCTGGCTCCGAATATCGAGCACCGGCGTCGAGACCAGCGCGCCATTCTTCATCAGGCTGATGATGCCGTCTTTTTGCCAGACAAAGACGCGGCCGTCAGGAGCGAACTGCAGGCCGACGGCGCGATAGGCAGGCAAGGCGACGAACTGTTGTGCGCTGAAGCCACTGTCGTTGAACGTTTGCGCGGTTAGCAACTGCAGGAAGAGGAAAAAGAAGGTGACTACTCTAAGGCGGCGCTGAACAGAACGCAACATCATGGCCCCCCTGTCCAACGTGCTCGAATGTTGCTCAGATAGTATACCTGGAAAAACGCTGTGGAAAACCGGCGGCGAGGCGAAAGCCCTTCCGAGCTTGGTACGAACACCGGGGCGTGAGAATTTCACGCCCCTTCTCATTGGCCCGAGGGCGCCCGGGCGTCCTGCTCGTAAGCCCCGCATTTTCAGCGGTTCCCGATGCCATGGCGCTCACCGGCACGAGGGGGCGTTCGAGTCCGCATCGAAGCCCGGTCAAGCGACCTCAGCCTGGTCCACGTACCATAGTTATGTACTAGTGACATCTTCTCGCCTTCTGGTTACCAAGTTACCTTGCTCGCGTACCCCCTTCAGCGTGAAAGAACAAACTGTTCTACTTGGAGAAGTGCATTGCGATATTCGACGTTTGTGGCGAGTTTGGTAGTGGCCGCGGCCGCTGTTGCGCACGCAGGAATCACCGTCAGCCAACTGACCAACGGGTCGTCGGTGCCACTGAACATGCGAGTGGTGGCATCCGCTTCGCCCTCTTCGTCCAGCTACAGAATTTCCGCGATGCAGATTGTCGTGAACAGCGTGATGGTGTACAGCACCTCGAACAGCTCGCTGGACACCTACGTCGGTGTGAAATCCGGCTCCAACCGCGTGCAGGTGAAGGCGTGGGACACCTCGGGCGCTTACTTCGAGAAATTGATGTACGTCACCGGCACCTCAACCACCAGCACGGCGGGGAAGAAGATCTCGGACATTGATGAGCGCACGACCGGCTGGTTCTCCTGTGACGGATGCGCCGGCAAGAACGGATCTGGTCCTGACTCCACCTACTGGAGGCGGACCGGCCGCTCCTCGCCCTCGATAGACGGCAGTTCGGCCGAGTTCTTCCTGGGGGGGTCGACCCCGTACGCGAACGCACTCTGGTCGCAGAGCTTGGTGACCGACGGCCCGACCATCCGCAACATGCGCCACTTCATCAACGACCTCTACTTCTATTACACAAACGCGAACGCGGCGCAAGGTCTCGAGTTTAACATCAGCCAGTACATTGACAGCGTGGGCTATATTTACGGCATGCAGTGCAACATCCGCTCCGGTGCCGGGCCGCATTGGGACATCTCGGTGCCGAAAGACTACTCCAAGCCGCTAACGCTCGGGAACATGAAGTGGCAGAACACCGGCATATACTGCAAACCTCCGACGTACAAGTGGAACCACGTGACGCTCGAGTTCGAGCGCACGTCCGACAATAAGGTGAAGTTCATCTCCGTGACCCTGAATGGTGTGAAGAACTACATCAACGTCACGGTGAAGGCTCGAATCGCCCCGTCAGACTGGAAGGGCCTGGGAACGCATTACCAGATGAACGGCAATTACCGGCAGGAGGATTATCACACCTGGGTGGACAGGTACGCGGTGACGTACTGGTAGAGCAAGCGGCTGCGAAGTGTCCGGGGCCTGCGTCCAACGCTGGCCCTTGGTTTTTGGGGGAGCTTTGAAAACAACCTCGCCGCGAGTTCACGACTTCCAAGTAGCTGCAGACAAGCAATATTCGAGGAGTGTGTCCATTTCCGAAACCGGTGTGCCAACGCGCTCCGCCGAATTTCTACGGAGTCGGATTCCCGCGCGTGCTGATGCCCAGCAGCTTCGGCTTGCCGTCGGCCATCAGTGATCCTCTGCCGTCGCAGGCCAAAGCAGCCGGAAAGGGGCGGCATCTCTGTCGAGATTTGCCGCCAAATCTGGTCTCCAGCAACAGCTTCAGAATATGCACACAACTGGCACGAATCTGGGCGGCATCTCTGATCCAGACTTCATGTCCGAGCTGCTCCAACAGATCCTCAAACCACTGACTGTTCCCGCTTGCATCCAGTCCGATTGAGGCTGGTGAGGGCAACTTCTAGCACGCCGTTCTGTAGTTTGCCCTTGTCGAAGCCTTCCGCAGAGTCGGCTCGCACCGTCACGCTGACGCGGCGTCCTCGCCCACGGCAACTCGGCATACAGCTGACGAATGAATGGCTCGGCCTCCTTTTTTGTCGATCTGGGCCGCTGGTATCGCCGTGGCCAGCCGATCATGACAGTCGTGAGCAATACAGCGATCGACAGGCAAGACAGCTCCCCCGGGTGTGCGCGTCCGACCCCCTTGAATATTTGGCATAGTGCTGTAACAAGGGGTTCTCCGCCCCCGCTGCTTGTAATATAGTTAGCAACTAAAGCACAGCTTAAAGGGCGGAGTGCAGGCGCGAGCAACGACGACTCCTGCCGTTTCCTGTCGGCAAAGGCATGGAAATTGATGTGATGTCATTACACCGCAAGCATTTCTCACGCGCGACACTCAGCTCACTGGTGTTTGCCCTCGTTGCGCTCACCACCTTCGCGGCAGCACAGAAGGAGCCGCCGAGCCGGCGCGCGCCAGCCTGCAAGAGTAGCCCTCAGCTTGCGTCCACGGTTACGCCGAGGAATAGCCAAGCGCGGACAAAGTTCGTAAGCGATGTACTAAAGATGGCTGTGGCATTGCCCACCGGAGACGCGCAGGACCGCTTACAGGTTTTGGTGTCGGCGATCACGGTTGCTTCGACGGTCGATCCGAAGCTGGCGCGCAGCCTCGCGCAAGAGGGCGCTGAGATCGAGACGCGCGTCATCGCCAGCGGGCAGAAACCCGCGGCTTCGGTGATGGAATCCGCCAAGGTGGGTTGTGGGACGGCGCAGCGGTTTGTGGACGCGCTGGCGCCGACATCCGTCGGCGATGCCGAGCAGGCGCTGTTGGGCGCGCTCGGTTCGTGTCCGAAGACACTGGACGCAGTTCGGTCAAAGCTTGAAGCAGGGATGGCGCAGAATGTGGTCGCACCGCGCGCATGGCTGGCCGCGATGGAAGCAAGCGGTCTGAAGTCCGACTGGACAAAAGAGAAGTTCGAGGCGCTGTTCTCGTCATTGCCGAAAGACGAAACGCAGGGGCGCGCCGTGGCCCCCGATATCGCAACCCTGTACGCGCGCGTGGCTGCCGAAACGGGGCGCGAACTCGCCGCGAAAGCGGGACTGCGGTTTCTCGAGTGGTTGAACCGTTTGCCGGAAGGCAGCGATCGCAACCTGGCAGTGAACGTCACGACCGGCGCAATGCGCGAGTTGCTCGGGCCGCAAGGCTACGAAGAGACGCTGGCGTCGAATGTGATGGCGCGGCAGATGGCGCAAACGGAAGGCCAAGCGGCTGAAACCGAGCGTGAAGCCGAAGAGAGCGTCTCCGTGCTGGAAGCGATGCGTGACAAGGAAGACCGCACGGCCGCTTTGAGCGAACTGCCGCCGTCACTACGCGCGCGCGAGGCGGCGGCAAGCGGCTTCGCACGCGGCAACGAGGGCGACCTGGAAGCGGCGAACAAGTACTTCGACCTGGCCTTCTCCGCCGTCGACTCCGCGTGGGACGTGCGGGGCGAGCACACCTCCATGGCAGCCGTAGTCACGGAGGTTTGCGAAGCAGCGGCGCAGGTCGATCCCGTATCGGCGCTGCGCCGCGCGCAACATCTGGGAGACTCTTCGGCTCAGGCCATCGGCATGCTGGCGGTGGCGCGAGTAGTGCTGACGCGGCAACAGGGATTGCAACCGTCCAAGGCAGTGAGCGCCAGTCCGTCTGACTAGTCACCCCTCCCCTTGACCCGCAGAGCACTACGGCAGCGACGACGGGAAGCATCTGGCTTGCAATCCTAGGCGAAAAGCCGAGAATGCCCTAAGAAACCCCCGACCGCAATCACGTGGGGAGGGCAGGAAAGGAGGGCAGGAATCAAACCATAATGCGATGAAGCAGCCGCTATCGAGGCGGGCGGAGGCTTAGGGCAGGAGGCCGTACACGTTCAGCTGATTGACCGCAACCACGTATACCCGCCCATCAATGACGGTCGGCACGGCGAAGACTGTTCCCCGACCCAGCTCGTCTCGTGTAGCATTTTGCTGTGTATTGTAGAGTTCAGTGGCCAGGTTCGTTCCGTCGTAGGCATGCAGCGTGATGGTGTGGCTCAAGGTGTATTCCACCGTCCACACAATGCCTTCGGTCGCGCCGTTTGCGGAAACCACCGGAATCGGCCCGCGTCCTCTTTGTCCATTTCTCTGGAATATGGTATTGGAGACCGAAGTTTGGGTCATCTCGCCGTTGGTAAGCTTGTAAGCGTGCAGATTGCTCCCAACCGCGCCGATATAAACGAATCCGTTCCAGTAGGAAGGGGTACCGTAGATGCGAAGAGTGTTGTTGACGTCCAACTGGCCGCAGGGTTTAGGGTTGATTAGCATTTCCTGCGGAATCTGACTATTGCTCCCTAAATTGAAGTTCCCCAGGTTGTCGCGGTCCAGCAGGTAGATTCGTCCTTCCTTACTCCCACTCACCATCAAATGCGGATGCGGGCCGGCCTGGTCGGGCAGCAGCATGGGCCCTCCCGATCCGAGATCCAGGTCGTCTTTATCGATGCAATCCTGGTTATAGGGCATAAACCAGTCCACGACCGAAAACGATCCGCCGTTTAGCTTCAGTTTTAGTACCGTGTCACCCCAGTCCGGCCCGCCCGTAATGTTGAAGTTGTGGCCGTCACCGGTCTGGATATAGATGTTGCCGTCGGCATCAGCGGTGGGGGCGGCCCCAGCCTGCCAAAGGCCGGCGCCTTCACTGTTGGGCGAGAGATTCAGCGCCGCCAATTGCGCCAGCGTGGCAGCGTCATACGCGAAGAGCCAGCCGTGGTACGGCTCGGTGTCGGAAAATGAGGCAAAAGAAATATAGACCACTCCGTTCACCAGTTGCAGTCCGGCACGTTGATTTTCGGTGGGCGGATGAAATGTCACGTTGCCGCTGCCGTCCGCGTCTATTCCCGTGCCCGGCACGGTGGCGGTGATCTCGCTCGGTCCACCGAACTTTTCCGCGCCGCTGGTGATGTCCAGCGCATGCAGCCTGTGGAACGTGGTGCCATTCTCCAGGGTCATGGCGGAGACATACATGGTTTGGGTTGTGGGATCGATCACCGGCGTCCCGGTGACTCCGACTACCGGCCCTATGCCGGTGCGTCCGCCAAAGCTTCCATCGGCAGGTGTAATTCCGTTCGCAGGATCAATGAAGCTGCGTTTCCATAAAACTTTCGTCGGGTCGTCGGCATCCAGCGCATAGACGCTGTCGTTCTCCGTGCCCAGGAAAATAACGTTGTGCGTCCCGCCCGCGATGGCCAGGTTTCTTACGAATAGCGGTTGGGTGTAACTGGCGCCATCCAGATGCGCCGACTTTGAAAGCCTTCCAAAGCTGCTGACGTTTACATTGGCGGTGGTGAGAGTGGTCTCGCTGAGGTTCGCGCCCGTGCCCGCGAGGTCGATCTTGTATCGGAGAACTCCATCGATGGAGGGCGGTGGAGGTGGAGGCGGTGGAGGTGGAGGTGGAGGTGGTGGAGGTGGAGGTGGAGGTGGCGGTGGAGGTGGTGGTGGCGGCGGAGGAGGAGGAGGAGGAGTTTTAGTTGGGGTAGGGTCACCACTCTGCGTAGTTGAAGCGCCGCCGCAACCGACAATGTAGATAGTGGCCGCAACTAAAGAAAGGAAAAGAACGATCCAGACGTATTTCAGGGATCCCAACTTCTTCGTTCTCATCGCAATCCCTCTGCCTCAACCACGAACGCAAAGCTCAGGGGTACTTTCACTATGCGCACAGGCTAATCCCTAATGATTTTTTTGGTTTCATTGCAATCGTCACTCACTCGACGAACCCTTAGCTATGGCGCAGACCCACTGCAGTGATTAGAGGGGGCTACACTGCAGATGAAAACTGTCAGAAGTGACACAAGCACTAAAACCATTCGTGCTGTTGGCGTAACATCGCCTCTCTGACAATGTCGGCGGTGTCAAGTAGTTTGCGAGCACACTGCGGCGTGCACTCGAATAAGAGCGCCATTTCGCTCTAGTTGAAGAACTGCCAATCCAACCACGGCTCGCATCGTAATCGTCTCAGGTCGGGAACTCGGTCCGACCCATGCATCTCTTCGGTCGCAAGCTGCGATCATGATTACTACTTCAGACTCCCCCGGTGAAAGGGGAGCGGGACGCCGCAATCAATTACTCGGTGTTCTACTGCACACCATGGCGATGTCCGGGCTGTCCCGCGTGCGAACCGAACTTTTTCACCTGCTCGTAATCCCATCCCTGGCGCCACATCCAGTACAAACCAATGGCGAGTCTCCGCGCCATCGCCACCTTGGCGATCTTCCGTCCTCGCCGCATGGCTAAGTGAAAATACTTGCTGCGCCATTCCGGCAGGCTACGTACCGTGACCTGGGCTGCTTCCACCAGCAAGAAGCGCAATAGAGAGTTCCCTTGTTTGGTGATATGCCCCAGTCGGCGCCGGTTGCCGCTCGAGTCCTCCAACGGCACCAGTCCCAGATAGCTCGCGATTTGCTTCCCACACTCAAACCGCTCTGCCTTTCCGATGATCAGCACGAAGGCCAACGCGGTCAACGGACCCACGCCGGGATGGGTCATCAACCGCTTCGCCTCTGGACAGTTTTCGACTTCTTGCTCGATCGCTTGGCTCAGCTCCGCGATGGTCGGATTCAGTCGATCCAGCAGCTCCAGCAGATCGCACCGTCGCCGGCTGGCCCACGGAGCCAGGCGAAACGATTCCAGTTGCTGTCGTCCGCGCTCCCGCCATAACCGCTTCTTGCAACGCAGTCCCTGGTTCAGCGCTACGGCCTGCAGTTGGTTCATGATGCGCGTGCGCGCCTGCACCAGGCGATGCCGGTGCCAGAGCAGTTGCCGCAGATCCCGATTCTCCCAACTCGGCACCCAGATCTGCGGAAAGTCATCCTTCAGCATGAGTTTCAGAATCAGCTGCGCATCTTGCCGATCGGTCTTCTGTTTGCGGACTCGCTTGGCGCGTATCTGGGCTGCGTCTCCGATCCACAACTCCAACTGCAGCTCGGCTAGCAGTCGTTCGAACCAGCGCGCGTGCCCACTGGCTTCCATTCCCACACGCACCTTCTTGCCCTGCGCCGCGAGATCGCGGTAGAACTGCTCCGCCTCCGCGGGATGCGCCAAACGTTTTTCCTGAAACTCTCCGCTGTCGGTATCCACCGAAGCAATTTGTTGAAACTCGGGGTGAAAATCTACACCTATAATAATCATCGTTCGGCTCCTTTCTCCCGAGCCTGTTGGTTGGTGTTGGCACCACCAACTTTACTCGGGCGTCGGAGCCGACATTGTCATGGAATCAATTACACTCATTGGCCCGGAGTTGGCGAACAAACGGCGCAAGCTTGTGCTAACGTGTTTTGAACAGTTACGCGGTTAAGGCGTCACTGTGCCCTGCTTCCGCAATCCGGATCAGCAGAGATAGAAGCGAAGAAGGAATCGTCGGCAGCTTTGCTTGGAAACCCGGCGATCATAAGGGGCGATGCGACTTTGATAAAGAATTAAGCAGTTTCCTTGGTCGCCAATGAACGAAGGTGATGGCGTTTCTCCCGGCGTGTGCTGACAACTTTCATCTCTTTCCAGTCGTAGGGAAATTCCTTGCCGCAATCCAAGCAAACAACGTAGGTTCCGGTCAGAGAGGCGGCCTCATTACTCAGGCACAGCCGTTGCAGTTTTCCTGTAACCGTTCGTCGCGGTACTCGTAGCAACCAAAGACTCCTTCGATCAATCTACCTAGCATGCACCCTCGTCCAGAACATATATCGTTCCCCACTGCTGGCGAGGTCCTGTGCTGTGTCCACTGGCCACGTGCCTGCCCACATTTTTGAGAAGGTCCAAGGCCCTCTGGAGACTGTCACAATTGCCAGTGCCGAAATCGCCGCAAAGCATAAGACGCCGTTCCGCGATGGGTGTACTGTCAGATATGACAGGGGGGACGGGCCCTTCTTGGAAGGCAGCGTTGGTTGACGTAACATCGCCATTTCACTCATTGACCGGGGTCTGGCGAACAAACGGCGCAAACTGCTGCTAACGCCTGTTTACATCAACCATCCCGCTTCTCCGAACAGCCGCGCCGATACATCAATTCCGGTTTGCCGGTCACTCGGCAGGCTCCCGCGACGCTCTGAACTTCTTCTGCGTCCCTGTCCTTCTTTAACAGTTATCGACGGAGCACGGCGCTTATACAATGCAGTCCGAAGGAGCGTGGCCATGCCCTGTTCACAATTAAGCGTTGGAGGAGATCGATTTGACCGCCGGGCCTTTTGCAAGGCTGTCGGCGTTGCGACCGCTGTCGGGGCAGTAGAGGCAAGCCTGGGAAGCGTGTTGGCCCATGCAGACCTCACCAAAGAGCAGCGTGACAAGATGACGCCGGACGAAGTCATCCAGCACATGAAAGCTGGCAACGAACGCTTCCGGTCGGGCAAGCCGCAGCATCGCGATCTCATACGCGAGGTTAAGGCGACTGCGAAGGCACAGTATCCTGCCGCGGTTGTCTTCAGCTGCATTGACTCACGAGCACCCGCCGAATTGATTCTCGACTTCGGTATTGGCGATATCTTTAGCGGTCGCATTGCGGGAAATGTTGCTGATGAGGACGTTTTGGGCAGCATCGAGTTCGCCTGCAAGGTGGCAGGCTCAAAGGTCGTGCTTATCATGGGCCACACCAGCTGCGGCGCTATCAAGGGAGTCATTGATGGGGTAGAGCTTGGCAATCTCACGGCTCTGTTATCAAAGATCCGTCCGGCTGTTCAAGCCACTCAGTATACGGGGGAGCGCTCCTCCAAGAACTACTCATTCGTAGACGCTGTAGCCCGAGAGAACGTTGTTATGACTATCGCCAACCTTCGGCAAAGGAGCCCTGTGTTGCGGGATCTCGAATCCGCCGGCAGCATAAAGATTGCAGGCTCGATGTACAACCTCGAAACGGGAGTCGTTGAGTTCTTCACCTAGCGGGTTAATCGAGCCTGCCAGCACGGCCAACGTCACAGGTTCTGAGTTGAAGAACTGGAGCAGACGGGTGAGAGGAGTGTAACTGTTGCAGAATCGCCATTTCATTCATTGACCCGGATTTTTGGCGAACAAACGGCCCAAACTTGTGCTAACGCCTGTTTAAACAGCAAAGCCGCGAAGCAAGGCATACGGAAGACCTCCCTCGGTTAAGATGGCCGTATGAACCGCCCAAAGGGGTTACTCGTGACCGGGTGGATAATGATCGCCCTGAACGTTGCGGGTTGGATATTGGAGTACTGGCCACAGCGTGCCGACCCCGCCCATTTGCGTGAGTTCGGGGTTGCCTCGCTCGTGTTGATATCTGTCGCGATTAGGATCAGCGCATTCGTATGTATTTATTACTTCGTCCGAGGTCGGAACTGGGCCAGGGTCGCTGTCCTTCTGACTTCGGTTCTAGCAGTATTGGGTTTGTTTCGGTTGTATCACGAGGCAACTCTTCATCGAATCAACGGTGCAGCGTGGGGTACCCTTGGCGTTTTCTTTTTATACTGGCTGAATACCCGCCCCATTCGCGAATTCTTCAAGCAGAACGCGCCTACGAAAGAGCGGTTATGAGCGTAATCGCCTGTGAACGCCAGTTACGATAAATCAGGCCCCATGACTCTCACGTCCGCTATTGCCATTCCAGCGGCTGTTGCGGCAGGCGCTTTTGGTCTGTTCCATTGGCAGCAGAGACATCAGACGCTGGAAATAATGCCCGAAAGAATCCGGCTGCGTAGATTGGGCTGAAACCCCGGCCCGTCGTTACACGGTCTGAGAATCGGAATCAGGTGAAGTACCGCCCAGATTCCGCTGGCGCTCCAACCACGAGGCTGCATCCATTCGCAAACTCTGAAGACCTCTAGTGGCGTCGGTGATGGCGTGCCGTTCTTCTGCTGTTTCGCTGTGACCCGCAGAGAGGACGCTCTGCCTCTTCTTTATTTCAGACTCTGCGGCCTGAATGCGCTCCGGCATCTTCGTCCAATCGGTTTCAAGCAGTGCGGTCTTGTAGAACTCGTACCAACTGTATTGGGCCGTCATTTTGGCCTCCTCACCGCAGTTGAGCCTGGATGCACTCGCCCTTCGTGTTCAAAAAGCGGTCCAGTTCCGCAACCAGGCAATTGAACTTTTCCGGGTCTTTCTCGTTCTGAATCAGCATGCAAAGGGCGTACATCCTATCGCGTTCTTCAGGTGTCATGCGTCCGCAAGCTGTCAGCACCAGGAAGGTCATCGTCCGTGTAGGCCTGGCCAAGTTCTTTAAGCGGGGCATCCGCTAATGCGAATACCGCAAATCCACAATTCAAACATACCGAAACCTCGGGAAATGCCCATACGATAGGCTTGTCCAGGCCCTTAAGTCCCGGGAAGTGAAGGGCAAGTTCAGCGTTCAGTCTGCGCTGATTTTTCAAAGAGCAGGAGCACCCGACACTGGCAAACATAGAACCTTTCTATCGTTGCAATTGTCGCAACGCACGTAGAGTTGTGGGAGGAGCTCGCTGTGTAGCCCAAGCAACACTTGTCCTGAATAAACGTCAACGATCAGATTTTGGATTTGTAACCAGCACACAATATTTTTTCGGCGCTGGAGTCACGATTCGTATTTCCAAATCCGGCGGCAGACTTTTGGCGTTTTATTCTGGTGTGGGTGCAAGCCTGAGAGGATCAAGTCCTTGGAAGGTTTTCCGGCCTCTTGACTGGCAGAATTGCGCCGGGCACAATTCTGGTGTGAGTGAGCCGCTTCCCAAGACGCTCGGGGATATTCTCGGTGCCGATAAGTCAAAGGTTCGCGTATCCGAGGACGAGTGGTTACAGCTCGTCCGAGCCATCGCCAGCGGTGATCAGCGAGCATTATATCGCCTTTACGAGCGAACGCATCGAATCGTTTTCACGTTGATCGTGCGGATAACCATGAATCGAGAAACTGCCGAAGAAGTCGCGCTCGATGTCTTCTATGAAGTGTGGCGGAGAGCCTCGAGCTATGATCCTGCTAACGGGTCGGTCGTCGGCTGGATCATGAATCAGGCGCGCAGCAGGGCGATTGATCGCCTGCGGTTCGATCAGAGAAAAAAAAGAGTAAACACATATCCGCACAGCTTGCGTCCCACAACGGACATTGTTGATCCTCAACAAGCCTGTTTGTTTGAGGAGCAGAGCCGCCTGTTGCGGAATGCGCTCGAGGTCCTCACTCCAGAAGAACGAAAGGCGATCGAAACAGCATTTTTCTCTGAATTGACTTATGAACAAACGTCAATAAGGTTGAATCAACCGCTCGGAACCGTGAAGACGCGAATCCGCTCTGGACTGGGAAAACTCCGACAAGCGCTAAAGGAAGTTAAAAGGGTATGAACTCAACACCTGGCGTGCACAGTGAAGAACATCTGGATCTAGTGTTCCTGTTTGTATTGCAGGTGCTTTCTCCGAGGGAGATGGCTTCGGTTGAATCTCAAATCTCGTCATGCGAGGATTGCCGCCAGGAAATCGAGACGCTCCGGCCTATTGTCCGGTCGTTTGTCGGCTGGCCCACCGATGTGTTGCGCCCCGCTGAATCGCTATGGGCCCGGCTGGCGAAGCGAATCGCCAGTGAAGGGGGTATTCAGCCGTTAGTACCTACGTTGGATGCGCCGGCTAAACCAGAGTGGGAAGAAGCGGCACCTGGTATCCACGTCAAGATACTCGCTAGGAACGCGGAAAACGATAGCGTGAGCATGTTGGTCCGGCTTGATCCCGGAACCGATTATCCAGGACACAGGCATGCAGGCATGGAAGAACTGCATCTTCTTCATGGCATATTGAAGGTTGACGATCGAACACTGTATCCCGGCGATTTCATCCACAGCGAGGCGGGCAGCGCCGATCATCGTGTGTGGAGTGAAACCGGCTGTACCTGCTTTCTGTTGACCTCGACGGAAGACGCCCTTTTTTGATTTCCGCTCGATTTTGCGAAAGTCACACCTGAACTTGAGATTCGATCAAGGACAATGGGGGGGTGTAAACTCCCACTACGAGAAAAGTAACCTGCGCAACATTTGCGTTCGCCTCGCAGCTCAGCGTCGAACTAGTAAGGTGTCCCGGTGATTTCGTAAGTACGGATTCGACGCCAGGGATCAGTATAAGTCCAGCGAAACGGTCTAGCCGATTTCGCGTAGGCGCGAATGTATTTCCGCAGCTTACGGGCTAGATCGGCGACCGAGGTGAAAACGCCACGGGCAATGACGTCACGCTGGATCTTGGCAAACCACAACTCGACCTGATTCAACCAGGAGGAGTAGGTGGGGGTGAAGTGGAACCGGACTTTCGGGTTGTGCTCCAGAAATTCCTCCACGGCCTTGGTCTTGTGGGCCGAGAGATTGTCCAGCACGATGTGGATGTGCTTCGCCCAGCGGGCTTGGTTCACCAACTCACTCAAAAAGGCAATGAACTCCGCGCTGGTGTGCCGTTTCGCGGTCTTGCCGGCCACCTTGCCGGTCTGCACATCCAAAGCGGCATAGAGCGACAGGGTGCCGTGACGGTAATACTCAAAGCCATGCCGTTCCGCTCGCCCCGGCGAAAGGGGCAGCACGGGATCGAGCCGGTCCAGGGCCTGAATCGCCGTCTTCTCGTCGACGCAGAACACGGCTGCATGCTGCGGCGGATGCAAGTACAGACCGATGATGTCCGCTGCTTTGGCTTCAAAGTCGGGATCGTCACTGGCCAGGTAGCGTTGCAAGCGGTGCGGCTTCAGGCGGGCTTGTGTCAGAATGCGCTGTACCGTCGACTTGCTCACTCCCAACTCACGGGCCAATCTACGGCACGACCAGTGCGTGCTTCCGTCGCGCGGCTTCTGTTGCACCCGCCGCGCCACCCGCGCCTGCACGGCGGGCGTAGCGGTACGGGGCTTGCTGCCCTGATGCCGTCCTTCCAGTCCAGCCAACCGATCCTGCTCGAAGCGTGTTCTCCAACGCGCGATGGTGGCGGCACTGGTTCGCATGCCTTTGGCAATCTCGCGATAGCTCTGGCCTTCGGCCAAGGCCAAGATGAGCCGCGCGCGGAACACGTCCCCGGCTGGCAAAGTCCGCGACTGAGCCCAACGTTCTAAGTCCTGTTTCTCTTCCGGAGTGAGTGTGAGCAAGTTTCGATTATCCGTCATGCTTCATAGACGGTCGAAACCCGGTTTCGTTATCACTGGGACACTATACTAGTTGGCGAAAAATCGCCATTACACGCAATATAAAAAGGCGCCCACTTTTGCGATAGGTTGTGATTGTCCGCACCACCAACTTAGCGAAAAGGAGCGCCTTTATGAGTCAAGAGAAGTATATCGGCATGGACGTTCATCAGGCCACCATTTCGGTTGCCGTGATGGATGCTCAAGGCAAACTGATCATGGAATGCCTGCTGGAGACCAAAGCAGCCACGATCGTTGAGTTCATCCAGGGACTGCAGGGAACTCTGTCGCTGACCTTCGAGGAAGGAACGTCCGCTGCCTGGTTACACGACCTTCTGAAACCCCACGTCAGCCGATTGGTGGTCTGTGATCCGCGAAAGGCTGCCCTGTTGAAAGATGGCAACAAGAGTGACCGCATCGACGCGCGCAAGCTGGCGGAGCTGTGAAGAAAGGAGTGAGTTTCGACCCCCAACAATTGCATCGGCAAGCAGCTTGAGCGTCATTGGTGAACAGGCCTTTCCATCTCAGGAGTTCACTCGGATGATGGTCGGTCGGGTTCTGGAGATGCTCGGTTCGAGGAGAGTATCAGTCAATGAGATCGGCCCCGTGTGCTTGGGCACCGAGTCACACATTACACGCTATGCCCCCTCGGATAACCAGAAATAGCCATAGGCCACGAGCCTCGGATAGAACCATGGTTGACCTTGAGCACCAGTTTGGCTTGCCGCTCTTTCGAACTCGATGGCATCGCCACCATCCGCGCAGGAAACTTATGAGCATGGGCAATCGGCCAAGCTTCTCCAGAGAAGCGCAACTTCAGTGGGCTGGATCTCGAGAAACAAATCTCGCCTCCGGTCGAGGCAGAACTTTTTTTCTTGACATCCCTTTTTATAGAACTCATTGAGAATCGCGGGTTGGAGTAGCGCCACGCTCGACTGCCGAGTGGAAGGCCCGAACTAGCTTCGGGGAAGTCTCTCCCAGCTCCCCAAGAACCTCCGGCGTCGCTTCCGGCCACTCGGCATTGGATCGATACCCCCCTAAACGCTGCCTCCCGGTAGCCAGAAGGATGACCCCACGCCACATCTGCCATTACTCTGGGTGTTGAAGCCAGATGGCCTTGGCTCCTGGCTCGTTTTTTTTTAATTTTTTCCAAATCGAAGAGACGGAAACCGGTCGGTGCGTTTGGCGCAATGCCTTGTGTTGGACAACATGAGTGGACCAGGCTCAGGTTTCGGGAGTTGTCCACCTCTAGACAGGTTGCGCGAGTTGCTCAAGGATTTGACGAGAGATGTACAGCGGGAACACTGCGCCGCGGCGGCTCTATCGCGGCGACGAGTTGCTTCGACCCCGATCCCCAACGGGATATGACCTTTACCGCTTGCGTAAATGGAATATTCAGTGCGTGCACCCGATCCGCGCTCAGGATGTAAACCGCTCCCGCAAGCGGTGTGGGCACTGACGGCACAAAAATTGTCAAGCGGCCGTCCTCAAGCTCTTCAATGATGAATGCCGGCACGAGGGCGTCTTCGATTTCGGCAAGTGCCGGTTTCCATGCTTGGTCGCGCGTCTCCCCCGCCAGTCGCTGTGTCAAACTTCGAAGCAGAGCGTAGCCGGGCAGTCTTTGGAACAAGGAATTCTCCAGACGCTCCCACGCCGCTTGGCCCACTGGAGTCCGGACCGCAAGCCCGATGAAGAAGCAACTCACCAGGACCAGCAGCAGAGAAAGCACCTGATCAGCCGGCAACCATGCGGGCACCAAATGTGTAAACGGCTTCACCAAACCGGCGATCGATTTCATCGCCTTGAGGAGCAGAATTATTGCGAGGTAAATCGGAGCCACGATGAGCAGCCCGGCGACTAACCGGATCAGAAAATATTCAGTGAGTTTTTTCACGGCGGAACCCAGTCCTCTCTGCTGCAGCGTGAATGTTTTCTGGATTAGACGTGTTCATCGACGCCTGCACGATGTAGCGTTTGGGTGCACTACCGACGATATAGAACGGGTAACAAGTCACTAGGGTGATCGAAGGTCGCGGCCGCGGTGCTAACACAGAGACATCAGTCGGCTTAACAAGCACAATGCGGTCGATCGTGTAAGTATCCGTTCCTGTCGCCGTGACAAGTTCGATCCCGTCTCCCTCCCGGATGTCTTTCAGCCCACGGAAGAACCCATCGCGATGACCCGAAATGCCGATATTGCCGTCTTCTCCGGGCCGGGCCGTACCGGCAATGAACCCGACCGCGCGGTCCATGGTCAGGTCGTCGGTTCCTTCCAGCACAGGCACTTCCAGTCGGATCTTCGGAATCCGGAGCAGTGCGACTGGTGGGCCGAGTTGTGCTGACAAACTCTGCTGGTAGTGCTTGATTCGCTGTGGCGACCAAAGACTAAAATCAGGCTCCTTAACCACAAAGCTGAACCCGGCAGCATGTTCCTGGGCGACCGGTTGCCGGCTCTCCGGTGGCCTGCTCTCTAATCTCCGGGCTTCCGACCGTGAAGAAAAGGCCGTATAGACACGCGCACCAAGGTAGATGCCGAGCATCAAGAGTCCGGAGATCAGCAGGAAACGTCCGAGCTTGCCCACCCCACGCATTATGGTTTACCTCGGTGGTGACAGATCCTTTCCCAGCGCTTGCCGAGTACAGTCCTGCTCTCGTTCTAGAAGTGCTCACAACAGACTCTTGGCTTACGAAGATTATTTTGGATTCCGGGGTCAGTTTGCGAATCTGGCGAGCAGCCTCAATTCCATTCAGCGTTGGGAGTCCGATGTCAAAGAGGACAGATCCGGCTCCAGGAGTTCCGCTTTCTGAACTGCTTCCAAGCCGTCTGCCACTTCCCCGATGACCTGTACGTCCGGCCTCTCCGCTAGTGTCGAGCGGATAACCTGCCAAAAGGGCGGCCGATGCACCGACCCGCTGCGTCCGGCGAGGCGGATCGGTGCAATAATTAGGAAGCCGATTTGCAGCCTCACCTCAAGCAGCGCGTTCTGCTCCCTTGCGCTCAGCTACCCTGGTCTCAATCACATTACGAATCAAACGTCGCGTACGTTCTACAAACGCAAGCCTATCGGCCAAACAGCTTTCCAACAGAAGTCCTACACCGTAATGACCAGACACGTCGGATGCAGCGACCAGCGCCACGTACTCGCCAATGCGAAGGTGGGTAAGATGGTTTAGCTTCGCCAGGATGAACAGTTTCCTCGCAACCGGGCCTTCGATCTCCGCGAATTGATTGCGAAAGTCTTCCACGAAGATCTCCTGAATGCGACCTGTAAACTTGACGGGTTTTTCACCGATGAGTTTGAAACATTGATCGAGGGTTGCCAGAGTCTTCTCGGAGACAAACGCCCGTGCTTCCAATGCTTCCTTAACTTCCGAGTCCTCTGCCATCTGACCAATTTCTTGATAGATTTTCGCTGCCTTCTCGGTGCCTTGACGCACATCGCTAAGGAGCAGCACAAATAGCTCTTTTGGAGTTCTTGCTGGCATGGTTTCCTCCTGATGATAGGGATTGAATGTGAGGTTGGAGAAGTTGTTTGTCGAAGGAATAAAGCTGCGCGAGTTACACCATAGGCAGGTGCCAGAGCCATGGCAACTAGGACAACTACCAGTTCATTCGTCACGGGTTTTGGCGCCTGGCGCCCGTCAACATGCGGGCAACTTGAGGCGCGTAGCTGTTGAAATCACGATTTCACTCATTGACCCGGTCACTGAGCGTAATTTGGGCTTCTGGCTCGCCTTTTTAATTTTTTCCAAGTCGAAGACACGGAAACCGGCCGGTGCGTTTGGAGACCCTGGGGGGTGGACAACATTGGTTGGACACGTCCCACCGGCGTCGACTTCGGAGGCTGTCCACCTTTGGACGGGAGGCATCGCCACGACGCGAATTTTAATTTGGGCGTTGGACGCGCTGACCGCCACAGTGTGCCCAAAATTGTGCCCGGTGGCCGTTTGGATGCGTTGAGTTCCAAGTTGGGGTGAAGTGCGGAAGCCAGCATTTTTACTAGCAAATCTGAACGCATCCAAACAGCGCTAAAGTGTTGATTCTCCGTGCGACCAGTACTTACAAGCAGGAGGTCGCGTGTTCGAATCACGCACTGCCCACCAAAAACACCAGCAAGATCAGCCTTTTGACATGCCAGCCACATGACCAGGCTGACGATTTGACTTCGGTTTGACTTTTCGACCTCACCTTGCGCCCTGGCGAAACCGGCCTAAACACTGGTTAAGGTCTCCATTTAGATCCCAGCCAACGTTCGCCGCTGGGCGACGGTTCCGAACGCTGAACCTGATACACGGCTTCACGCGCTGTGCCCTGCGCATCGAGGAGGACACCTCGTTGCCGGGGCTACGCGTGGTGCGGGTGCTGGAGAACTGAAGGGACAAGGCCGCCAACCGGAGCCGATCGTGATCGACAATGGACCGAATTTACCAGCCAGGTGGTAGATCAATGGGCCTACGAGAACCAAGTGCAACTGCACTTCATCACGCCTAAGCGTCCGATGGAGAATGGCTTCATCGAAAGCTTCAACGGCAAGTTCCGTGACGAGTGTCTGAACAAGAACTGGTTCATCGATCTGGCGGATGCCCGGCAGAAGATCGAGGAGGGACGGTGCGACTACAACCAGGCGCGGCCGCACTCGGCGCTCGGCTACCGGACGCCCGAGGAGTTTGCCGCACAGGCAGCAAGCTTCAACAGGGCTGAACTGGGGCAAGAGGCCCCAAACGCCGGCCCCCAGCCCCCATCCCTGCTGCGCAGAAAGGCACGTGGAGCGGTCCAAAATGACCCAAAACCCAAAAACTGACACAGAGGAGATTAGAGGTAAGCTGGGGCAGGAGTCCGGGAAAGGAGACGAGGACGATGCCCAAGAAGGCTCATACGGAAGAGCAAATCGTGGCGGTACTGCGGCAGGTGCAAACGGGAGCGCGAGTAGACGAGGTTTGCCGCAAGGTGGGGATCAGCCAGGCCACTTACTATCTGTGGAAACGAAAATATACGGGAGTAGGAGTGAGCGAGTTGCGTGAGCTGCGGCAGTTGCGGGAAGAGGTGGGACGGCTGAAGCGACTGGTGGCGGACCTGAGCTTGGATCGGCAGATGCTGCAGGAGATCGTCTCAAAAAAGCTGTAAGGCCTCGTGCGCGTCGGAAGTTGGCGCGCTGGGCGCAGGAGGCCTACCGGATCAGCGAGCGGCATGCGGCGAGGCTGGTGCAGTTGGCGATCGGGACGCTGCGCTACCAGAGCCGGAAGGTGTTCGATGAAGTGCTGCGGCATCGTTTGCGCGAGTTGGCAGGAACGCACGTGCGGTACGGTTATCGCCGGTTGACGGTGCTGTTGCGGCGCGAAGGCTGGCACGTGAATGCGAAGCGCATCTATCGACTGTACCGAGAGGAAGAGTTGATTGTACGAACGAAACTGCGACGGAAGATGGCGCGACGACGGCCAGTCCCAATCGGCGTAGCCGCACGACCGAACCAGTGCTGGAGCATGGATTTTGTGAGTGACAAGTTGGCCGATGGGCGTTCGTTTCGCATTCTTACGGTGGTCGATCAGTTCACGCGGGAGTGCGTGAGATTGGATGCCGATCGGTCGATGACGGGGATGAAGGTAGTCCAGGCACTGGAACGTGCCCAGCAGGAACGAGGCAGCCTGCCGAAAAGCATCACGGTGGACAACGGCAGCGAGTTCTGCAGTCGCGCGATGGAAGCCTGGGCCATGAGCCACGAAGTGCAGTTGTGCTTCATTCGGCCAGGCCGTCCGGTGGAGAACGGATTCATCGAGAGTTTCAACGGCAGGTTGCGCGACGAGTGTTTGAACGTGGAATGGTTCACGTCGCTGGACGACGCGCGGCAGAAGCTGGCGAAGTTTCGCGAGCATTACAATCAGCAGCGTCCGCATAGCGCGTTGGCGGATCGGACGCCCGCAGCATTCGCGGCGCTACACCCAGGAAAAGCTAGTACATCGATGGGGCGCGCACTCCAGAGTCTCTTGATTGAGCCTCTGGAGTGCGCGAAACCCGCGTCAATCGAGGAGAAAAGGACTTACACTGCCCCAAACCTCTAATCTCGTTTGTGACAGAAAATGGGAGCGGTCCAAAACGTAGAAAGTCTCATTATCCGTGGACTAAAGATGGGGAGCAGGTCACGTTCCAATTTCCGAAGACTTATTCCGCGCCAGAATTGAGACTTCGACATCTTCCCGAAGTTCTTCTCCGCGTCGCCGCCTGTGACCCTGTTGTACAACGTTGATCAAATCCCGCTCTGCCGCGCGTTTGAGATAGCCGAGAAGGCCAGATTTGGTTGGATCGAACTTCCCCTGCCATTCATTTCGGATTCCGTGCAGAGGCAGAGGAGGTGAATCCAGATTGGACTGCCTCTGCCTCGTCGAGCTTGCTCGCTGCTGTTCCTGATGGGGGAGGGTGCTCTTTTCTGACTATCAGGTATTTGTACATCACCATCCTGATTGCGACGCCACCTTCACTCAAATATTTCGCAGGGTGATACCTATGAGATATCGATTAGCTGTCTATACGCTGTCTTTCCTTGCTCCGCGGCAACGACAGTCCCTCGTCCGATTGCGAGAATCAAGAGCTATGAAGGACGAGAAACTCAAGTCCACGACTGTTCGCTTTACTAACTCAGACCTGCATCTCATTGAATGCCTCCAAGAAAAGCTCGGGCTGGGTATGATTCACGTCATTCGACTCGCCATTAGGCGCTTGGCCGAAAGCGAGAATTTGCTGCCATTACCCTCCCCCCCAAGAGGCGTCAGGGCCTGACCCTAAAGCCTGATTGAGAGCTTCACGAAATAATTTCTGCGGTTACGTTAAAACGTTCGCGCTTCTGAATTGCATGGTTTGCGGAAGGCTTTCCCGCGCAACGATGGTTTGCTCGGCCCCCAATCAAGCCCTTCGACGCCATCTAAATAGCCCTGAGAAGGGTTCTTCAGGCATGGCCCTTCCAGGGTACCCAGTCGCACCAAAAGTACAGGGTTGGAGAGGCGACGATTTTCCACAGTAGCCTGTTCAGGCCATAGGCACTCGACATCAAAACGATTAAATTGACCCGAGCAGTTTGAGGAGGGGCGTTCAGCGAAAGTCCGACGGCTCAAATGAGTCTGGGGCGCTTTCGTTTTGCATCGTTCTTGTTGTGAGCCGCTTGTGAGCAAGAGGGAGGGCGAGGTCTGGTCACGCTCAGGTTCCGTCAACTGTACTCTGGGGCAAAGACAACATTGCATTAGCGCAACGAACTAACTACTCCGTTGAGCGATCCTTTTGAGTCTTGAATTCAACGACCACTCGGTGACTTCGGTTTCCATTAGATTCGAAGGAGACAGCTTGGCAACATCCTCAATCCGCGTTCTGCTAGTAGATGATTTCGACCCGTTTCGACGGCTCCTCCGTTCAATTCTTCAGAACGAATTTGAATTGGGAGCCATTGTCGAAGCGTCGGATGGGGGAGAAGCCATCGCGCTGGCACAGGCACTGCAACCGGATCTTATTCTGCTCGACATCGGACTCCCAAAGGTTGACGGAATCGAAGCTGCCCGGAGAATTCGTGAGCTTGCCCCGCGGTCGAAGATCCTGTTTGTCAGCCAGGAACCCTCTGTGGATATCGTCCAAACGGCATTGGGCGTGGGCGCATCGGGTTACGTTGTTAAGATGGATATTGGAAGCGAACTGTTGAATGCGGTGAAGGCCGTTCTAAGGGGCGGGAGGTTTGTCGGGAGCAGATTTGCGGGCCACAGTTTCTTCGCGACTTCGGATGTGCAATCCCCACGAAGCGCTCGGGGCGACAAGATCGTAAGATCGTTGCAAGGGCAGGACCTACAGATCGCTCGTCGCCACGAGGCAGGGTTCTATTCTGACGATGTAAGTCTTCTGGATGGTTTCACTCAGTTCGTTGGGGCCGCTCTCAAGGCTGGAAATTCGGCGATTGTTGTCGCGACCGAGTCACACCGGGACGACCTCCTGCCGAGGCTGCAGGCTCATGGCTTGGATATTGCTGCCGCGATTGAACAGGGCAGATACATCTCGTTGGATGCTGCCGAAACGCTCTCGACATTTATGGTCAATGGCATGCCTGATCCAGTCCGGTTCTTCAACCTCGCCGACAATCTCCTTCTGAATGCGGCGAAGGCTGCCAAGGGGGATCCCCCCCACGTTGCGGCGTGTGGAGAAAGCGCACCTCTTTTATGGGTGCAAGGCAACCCAGAGGCAGCGATTCGGCTCGAGCATCTATGGAATGAAATGGTCAAATCATACAACGTGGATGTGTTTTGCGGGTACCGACTGGGAAGCTTTCAGGGCGGAATACGCAGCCACATTTTCGCGAAACTGTGCGCGGTACATTCAGCGTTTCACTCCCGATGAAGAGGACTCTCCGGCAGGCTTTCGAGTGTCACGCCGCAGCACTTGTTGCAGGTCGATGCAACTCGATTTCTGAAACGGGTAAGGAATTTCGCAGTGTAATGCAGGTCGGCGAGTGGTCGCTGTACATCACTCGGGTTGTGAAGACAAAGGGGATCTCCACGACATGCCTGCTCCTATCCGGCTGCCCGTACAGAATCGCTGCTTGAACTGAAAGGCACACGAGCGAAAGCTCGCCAATGCCTCTGATGTGGCGATATCTCCCAGCTCGGATTTCCGCTGATGTTCTGGAATCCGGAATGTAAGAGCAATCTTGGCCGGGGGCGTTAGGGAGTTAGGAATCGCACAACAAGTGAGTCGGGGCGCTCGATTCCTTCTCTTAGTTAACCCATTTTTCCGAAGGGAGCGCTCCGCTTTCCACGAATGTGCCTGGCTCTGTGGACGCTATCCGTTCGAGCATCCGCCTGGCTGCAGTCTGCAGCTTTGCCAGTTCCTTCTCCAGTCTGTGGTCATACAAGTCATTGTCCCATTCATAAAGCAGTTTGTGAGCCAGGCCGTCCACGCTTCGGAATCCTACCTGGTCAAGGCACTGGAGTAAGGAGTTGTTTACGTTCCATTCATTAGTTTCAAGTAGATCGGCTATGATAGGAGTATCCAAACCAACTGTCAGCAAAATGACGGTTCTAAATTGTTCGGAACTCAAAATATCCAGCAACGTGTAATATCGACAGTCCATCAAATCGGTTCTCCTCAAAGCAACAATATGGGCAGAGGATGGTCTTGTCGTTGCCCGGGAGCAATCGTGCATGCGCGGGTTGGAAACTAGGCTGTCACGGCGAGCGGCGGTCGGAGCACTTGACTGAGGAGGCGGATCAACCGCTTGATGTTTTGGGCAGCCGCTGCCAGGAAGTACTGCTCGCGAACGAACTTCATTCTGCGCAAACGCAGCCGGCGTAGTCCGATCTGGTTCTTGGGTTCCGCGAACAGCGCCTCCGACCCTCTTCCTTTGGCGCTGTGCGTTCGCGAAGCCAGACGTGTTGGCCAGGGCTCGCACACGTTGGGATTGTCCACTAGATGGTTGTCGTAGTAACCCCAGGCGAGCCGGAGTCCCACCCTTCGTCGCGCCCGCGGGGGATGCGGCTCTCCTTGCTGGCATTGGCATCCACGAAACTGCCATCCGCCGACAGCGTTTTCCCTCGCACCAGCCCCACTTCCACGCACTGCTTCACGATCCGTTCGAATAGCTGCTCGAACAGGTTCGACTCCCGAAGCCGCCCCCTGAGGACGGTTGTCAATACACGACAGAGGGAGAGCGTTCATGAGCACATCCTCCCAAGGAGTCCACACCACCGCCACCCCATCGGTTAATATATGCCGATCACGATAGGAAGTCTGTGAGCACTGTCACATCTGATTGTTGTCGAGCCCGCGGACCCGTTTCACGCGGCACCTCTTCGATGTATTCGCAGTAAATGACCAAGCTCGTCCTTGATCTCTTTCAAACGCTCCACCCGTCTCTGTTGTAAGAGCGTCCTGTCTGCGCTGGGTTTGCGGCAAGCAAAATAGGTCTGACTATCGTCCTGAATCACACGGACCTCTCGCCGCAAGTCTGCAATGCGTTCTGTCAGTGGCCATTCCATAAAAGTGGGAGGTTACGCCTCGGGAAGAATGACATAGGCAAGTGGCGCTAGTTGACGCTTGTGGCGCATGGAGGGCCCCGCCTTTTACTTTCCCCCGCCATTTCACCTTCGGGATGTGGGAAACGACCCTGAGTTCTATCAGAACCTCTGGTTCGTGCTGAATCTGGCAAGAGCGGACGAGGCTCCGGGGCGAAAGCGCTGTGGCGAATCGCGTGCGATATTTGCTCGTCCAGCTTGGTTCGCAGCTTCAGTTGCTCGACCCCTCGATCTGACAGTTCCTTCCCCTTAAGCGGCGGAAACGCGCCGATGCTTGGTTGTGCCCGGTTTTACTCTTGTGGAAAGCGAGTCGTCTACTAGCAGTACTGCCAGCGCCACCACCGCCCCCAAAAAAGGCTGCCAGCTTTGAACTAGCAGTCCTTCATAAGGAGTTGCGCTCTGTTATGCGTCGAAGGTTCAAGCTTGAGGAAAGCTGGTTGACTACTGACAGGAAAAGGTGGCGGCGACTCTGTCCGGGTCAATGAGTGTGATCGCTATTAGCCCCTTACCAAGCGACAGCAGGATACCGTCGATGCCATTGCTGACGAGGATGACGTTTCGCGTGCTCAGGAGAAAGTGTCGCTTACTCGCGTTTGCCACCCTCCGGTTTGGATGGAGAGATCGCGCCGCACAAAAGCAGTGGGCTTCCTACTGTCCAACTGTCAGTTGACATAATATCCGGACCGGCAGTGAACTCGCCGCCGATTGGCCACAAGAACTTGAAGTCTGTGAAATGTCTTCACACCCGGATTCGAAGGTTTATAGGCAAGCGCGTATTGGCTGCGCAGTTCTCGCCGTATCTTGTCGAATGCACCAGAAATCGTGTGGTGTTCCGGATACTCGAGATAAGCACCACCGGTGGCTTCGGCCAGATGCTTTAGTATCGCTGCACCCCGCTTGTCCTCTTCTTCGCTGACATCGTCCACCCTTACGTTCACTGAGTAAATGGCGGCCTCGGCGTTCAAAGCATCGATGATCGTAGTGTCCATCGTAGTTCTGCTTTTGTTTTCCTCCCCGTCACTGACAAGAATCATGATTCGGCGCGCCGGACCGTGGTCCAAGGCAAGCCAATGGCTTGCATCCGAAACGGCGTCGTACAGTGCAGTCTGGCCCCCGGGCTTGAGGCATTTTACAAGCCTCGCCGTTACTTCCCACTTGTTCGTGACGGGGGCTCTCAGTTGGACGTTCTGGTTAAATGCGAACAACATGACAGAGTCCAATGGCAGTGACATTTTCTTGAGAAATGACCCAATCGCGGCATTCTCCTTATCACGTTGTTGGGCCATCGACGCGCTGATGTCGAGAACCAGGGCGATCTTGATGGGGAGATCAGTCTCACGTTTAAAGAAGGTGAGCTTTGTCTGCTCCACGCCGTTATCGAGAATTGTCAGGTCTGACGGCCGCAAGTTATTCACAAAGTTCCCGTTGTGTTCTGTGACGCTGAGTACAAGGTTAACTTCGTTAACATGTACATCTATCGTTTCGACCGGGCGGTTTACCGGGCGCAAGCCGTCAGAACCTGGGTCTGCGATTCCTGGCGGTCGAGTTGACTCAGGCGGGAGGGGACGGACAAGTGTCAGGAATAGAATCCCAATTCCGAATGCATGGAATCTCATAAGCCACACTCGCTTCGGCCTAGCAAATGTAGCGCGGCAAATGAGGCTGTTTCACTGGCACGACTAACAGCGGTTGACTGGCACAATTGATAGTCTTTACGGTGAGTAAGGGCCCGAATGGATGAACTTAAATCGGCATGTCACTCATGGATCCAGGGCTGGCGAACAGACGGCGCCAACTGGTGAAAACGCCTGCTAACGTTGGACAAGTCGAGAGCCACACGTTTCCCGATTCCGTTTGCCCCTGTAAGTTTTGACAGTTGCCGGCTTTTCGTTGCCCTGTAAGGATTGACAGTAATCGATAACGCCAAGAACGCTTTAAATCTTGGCGTGTTCCCTCCAGTCCTGAATCGAACACAAAACGATGCGGAGCTGCATCTCAAACGGAGGGGTCGAAAATGCGTAATGCTATCGTTCACATCCTCGTGGTTGATGATTACGAGCCGTTCAGGCGATTCTTACATTTGAAACTGCAATCAAGACCGGAATTGCAGATAGTTAGCGAAGCATCAGACGGATTGCAGGCGGTCGAGAAAGCCGAAGAACTACAGCCGGATATGATTTTGCTCGACATCTCACTCCCCAAGTTAAACGGCATCGAAGCCGCTCGCCAAATTCGCAAATCTGCACCACAGTCAAGAATCATCTTCGTGAGTCAGGAGTCGTCTCCGGACTTAGTACAAGAGGCCCTGAGCTTGGGAACCTGCGGCTACGTTGTGAAAAGCAAAGCCGATCGCGACCTTTTGGCTACCGTGGACGCAGCTCTTGAGAGCAGCGAGCCTCTCAGCGGTGCATTGGCAGGAGCGATTTACTGACGCGATGCACGCCCCCAGCAGCTATGATGCGGCTGCAGACGGACCAATTTTATGCCTAAGGACGGACAACTCGGTTACGGAATCACAAAAGTGGGTGAAGACACAATTCACAAAGACCAGAAGCTATGGGAAGACCCACACCGGGAGCTTGTCCAGACCCTTGAGCCGGGAAAATGAATGGCGATTTCTCCGTTGAGAGTGCGTTGAGTCTGCGATTGACACGACTTGCACGACATTTCGATGACTCGTCTGGCCCAGCTTCCATCCCGGGAGAGGGAACCAGGGTCGATATTCAGGTGGCAGCACCGGCTGAAGCGAGAACACCCAACTGGCACCGAGCGGAAATATCGGTCCTCGGAGAGTGCGGATGGAAGGGTCGCGCGGTCGAAGAGCGGCCTTCTCATCCCGTCTGACTACGCGCTCATCATCCTCGTCGATCAAGCCGGCCACTGCTCCTGGGCTATAAGAGACCGTAAAAGACCAAGATAGTAGGCCGCGGCATCAAGTTCGCGGCGCTCCTTGTCGGTGACGTTCTGGCCATCGGTGGGCGAATACCACAACTCGCGGACTCTCTGCTGGACGGCCTGGTGTGCCCTTTCCAGTGACACAGGCAATTTATTACGATCTTCCTCAAACAACGCTCGTCGGTATAGTTCTCCCCACTGCTCGAGTGCCATCATATGTCTCCTTGTATGTGATCTAAGAAAGAAAAACCTCAGATGCCTGACTTAGGTCAGCAGATCTGAAGGGGAGGAGAATTGCTCACTCCGTTTGGCAAATCTAGCCCGGTTTCGCCGGTTTGCATAGCTAACAAAACTGCTAGCAGGCTGTTGGAAAAACGACTTCTTTAACTGCGTCGCGCAATTTGAAAGCCTCGTCGCCACGAACGACTCTTCTTTTTTGTTTGTGTATTCCACCGCCATGTTACCGACACGATCAAATGTATGTTGGACATGATTTCCTCCGTCTTGATCTGCCCGTCGTAAGAGCACGAAGGTTGCGGCTACGATGAGGCGAGAATGTGCAAACCGCACTCCCCCGTCAGTAGCGGGCGTCGCTCCGCAGACCCTGGCAAAGCAAGAATCTGGTGGAGGGAGAGTTTGGTCTTTAATCGGATCCACTCCGAGCTGTCTTGGTCTGAGTTCGACCTGGTTGAGGGAGTTTTTCTGTCAGATCTTGCCGTTCGGCACAGTCACCAGGCCGCGCCGTCTAGAAACTATTGGGATTAAGTCTGCAACTATCATCAGTGGCGTGATCGTCCCGTCTAGTTTAATGTCGCGTGATTGATGACAAACGCGGAAACCCCCGCCAGTTGATCGTTCCCACCCCAACAGTTCCGGGCGGAGTCTGTCTGTAGGGGTATTTGATCAGGCAGTGTGCTCTTTAGGGGCTGACACAGCCGCCAAGTGCGAGGGCTATTGCAAAAACGACGACGAAGCAGGTCACTCTCGGCGGATGGACAAAGAGACTGGGCTATTACCGAGGCTGCCTGGTGCAGCTGAACAGGAAGGCTTGATATGACAACCCCCGTAGTGGTCAAGCGATTGCCCGAACAATTGAAGCGCAAAGAGGTCCAGATCCTTCTGCATGAGGTAGAGCCGCTCTTCAATGCGAGCCGGCCCCGCATTGTCTTTGATTGTTCTCAGGTGAATCGGATCGACAGCACCGGAGTAGACATGTTGCTTTACTGCCTGGAACAAGCGATAAAGCAGAATGGAGACCTGAAACTTGCCTCCATCACTCCGATGGCAGGTATAGTTCTGGAAGTCACGCGTGTTGATCGTCTCTTCGAGGTCTTTGAAACTGTTTCGGCGGCAGTGCATAGTTTTTCTGGATCTCCTGCGCCCGGGCCCGCAGGACCGACCCAACTGGTACTCGGGTTCGTATGAATGTGCGTATCCTCCTGCACGGCTGGCTGGCCAAGATCAGGTCGGGCGATGTAGCGCGGGTCCGTTTATGGGAGCTGCAGTCGCGCAAGCGCACTACGTGAGTAATGTGCAAATCCACCGTTTGGCTCGGCCTTTATGGCCGCCTCAAACTCGGGTTTTGCGCGAATCTGATTACCTATTCCCATAAACGCGCACGCTTTCAATAGGTGCATCATTGCACGAGTATTCGAGGCGCGAGTATTCGAGAGTAAGTCTCGAGGTTGCAAAGCTTCAGCTCGTTCAATGTGGCGCATGGCTGTCTGGTATTCCCTCATGCCAATGTCGGCGTTCGCCAATTCTAAATAGAGCAACCAGGAGGATGGCATCAGCGGCATGGCTCGATTCAGCAAGCGCAAGGCATCATCGTAACGGCCCGTGTCGTTGTAGAAGGCTGCTAGCTGCAGATATGCAGAGCTATAAGACGGATCCGCTTTGATTGCGGCATTAAGATTCTGTTCGGCCCTTGCCATGTCATGCTCCTCCGCATCCACAATGCCTTCGAGCATGAGGGCGGGAGCGTAGTTCGGAAAAGCCTTAAGCACATGGTCAAGCTGCCTGTTAGCCTCGGGAAAGTTACCCTTAAGAATGGCTTCTCTCGCTTTTTCCTCGGCACCGCGGGCTGCCTTGGGAGCCCGGAGCTCATCGATAGTTGTGATGGGCTGGTTCCCATCCAGCCGAGCTGAGTGCTGATCAGCATGACGGCTGCGTTCCTGGGCGAAAGTGATGCCCAGAGACAGCACAAATGACGTGCCCAGCACGAGCGAAATGCGATTGCGCCGTCGCGAATGTAGGAAGCTCCAACAACCTGCCATGTGCGATAAGTTGCCCATAGCCCAACTCCGCCGTCATCCGATTTTGTGACTTTGTACGCTGGCGTCATAGCTCCAAGTAACTGCTAAAAGTTACAGAACGAGAAAGGCCGGTCGCTGCGGGATCGAGTCACGGCGGGAAGAGGTATCCGGCGAGGCTAGCGAAGCGTCGCCACTTTCGTGCAGTTGCGTAACCAATACACCCCTGAATCTGTTGCCCGCTGCTGAGCCAATGACTGGTGAACAAATGCCATCTCAACCCGCCGCAAAAGTGGACGCCTTTGTATATTTCGTGTAAACGCCTGATGTCGCGAGTTATCTGGCCTCTGAGTCAGGCCAGCGACATCGTGAAATCGTGAACAAGAGGCGAGCGTTGATTTCCCGCAGCTGATACTTCTGCCAGTGCCCAGATTCGAATCGTGTCGATACCGTTCCTGAAGAAGCGCGTTCGAGGAGACGCAATCACTATGAGAATCAGTGTGCTGGTTGCAGTTGCCCTGGTTTTATGTTGTACGCCGCGAACCCTGATGTTTGGACAGAACGAAACCACCGTGAAAGGCCTGATCACCGGACGTACGGCCGATACTCTTACGCTGCTGACCGTCGATGGCACTCAAGTCATCACCCTGACGGACTCAACCAAGGTGCAGACGCCGAAGGGTCTCGGACTTCGCAAAGAACAAATGTCGTGGACGAGTCTTATCCCTGGCCTCAAGGTCAGCGTAAAGGGCATCCCAGACGCTGACAGCAAGCTCGAGGCCAAAACTATTACGTTCAGTAAAGACGACTTGCAGACCGCCAGCATGATCCAAGCCGGATTGACTCCTACGGAGGAGAGAGTTGCATCGAATGAGGGGAAGACAGCTGCTAACAAGGAAGCAATTGCGGCGAACAAAGCGCAGATCGCAGGCGGCGAGGAAGAGGTAAGCCGGCGTTTCTCGGACCTCGCCGATTACGATGTGAAAGATCAAGCAGTGGTGTATTTTGCATCCGGCAAATCCGCGATTGCGGACATAGATAAGGCGGCGCTAGCGAAACTGGCAGGACGTGCAATTGGCACGCCGGGCTACATTATTGAAGTAAAGGGATTTGCTGATTCAACTGGAAATGCCGCCGCAAACCAAAGCTTGAGCAAAGATCGGGCGTACGCCATTCTCAATTACCTGATGCAGGAATGCAAAATCCCACCTCGCCACATAGTCTCTCCGGGAGCGATGGGCATTTCAAATCCGGTTGCGTCGAACGAAACCTCTCAAGGACGTTCGCAGAACCGACGCGCCGAAGTCAAGTTTATGGTGAACAAGGGAGTGGCATCTGGCGGAAACTAGTCGGAAATGAGATCCGGCAGTGCCGGCGGAACACAGTTCTGTGTGAATCGATACGCTGGAATCGCAGAACGCCTGCGGTGGCGACAGTCCTTGTTACATCCCGATAGCACTCCTTGACCATGTCGAGGGGGTTCTGAGTGCTTACGCTGATTTCAGCAGCTAGCTCTTTTTGAGGCTCGATCTGCAAGAACTCTCAGTTCTATTGCCCGGAACAGTCGGTAGGATGACAGTTTGCCGAAGGAGCCCAATGCCCCCCGAGGTCAAGGAAAACAAAGCGTTTGCGAACTGGTTCCGAGACTGGATCGCAGCAATCCAGCAAAGTTGTGCCTCTGTTGAGGCCAATCCCCATCCGGTTCAACCGCGCAGACCTGAGGTCTTATGCCCGCGAAACCATCCGAGCCTGAGTGTAGATTTGCACCCGCCTGAACCATTCCCTGGCAAGAGGGTTTGATCTCTATCCCATAATCAAAATCCCGAAGTGCAGGGGCGATTGAGTTTCTTCGCCGCGCGTGCCTGAGTCCAGAGTGGACAAGAATCCAGTTCTCAATGGGGGCGTTGATCGACGGGTAAGGTCTGTAAGTATTCCCAGTGGCTTGGTTCTTCCTCTCGGGCTTAGGCTTGTCCTGCCCGAAGCGCAAATGGGTAATTCCCGCCGGCATTAACTCTGGCGCCACTTCTCCCGGCGGGATTTTTCCTCTAGTACGAAAAATAAGGGCGAACGTGGTCCATTAGGCTCACCACCGGGTGGGGTTTTCTGGAGGGGCGTGAGCGGACCCAGGAAAGAGTGATTGTGAAGAGCCAGAACATTTTTGGAAAGGAAACCGCATTGAGCAATCTGAACCCCACCTGCCGACGTGTCGCAGACTTTGAACTCGTGAAGCGCGCCCTGGCGGGCGATCCCGAAGCATTCACCACTCTGTTCAATACCCACAAGACAACGATCTACTCCATCTGCCTGCGCATGACCAACAATATCGCACAAGCTGAGGACCTGACCCAGGATGCGTTCCTGCAGGTGTTCCGTAAGCTCTCGACGTTCCGGGGAAACTCGGCTCTGTCCACGTGGCTGTACCGGATCGCGGTGAATACCGTGCTCATGCATTTCCGCAAGAAAGTTCTGAAGCAGGTTTCATTGGACGAAACCTCCGGTCACGATTCAACCCTGGTGCGCCGGGAACATGGCAGTCGAGACGACCGGCTCGACGAATCGGTGGATCGCATCATGCTGGCCCGGGCCATCACGGATTTGCCGCCTGGTTACAGAACTATTTTCCTGTTGCACGAGGTCGAAGGGTATGAGCACGTGGAAATAGCCCGGATGCTGGACTTCTCGGTGGGAAACTCCAAGTCGCAACTGCACAAAGCCAAGCGCCGCATCCGGGAGTTTCTGAGCGTGTCCGCAGCTCGAACTGATCTTTTGGGCGCGCCAGGAGATTTGACCCGGAATGTGTAAATCCGATGGGATGAACATTGCTTTCGCAAAAGCCGGGACGGAGGAACTCCGGCCAGAGCGAGCCGAAGATGCACATGCAGTTCGGCGGCGGACCATACATATTAAGCCAACGATCGAGAGTTGTGCCGACAGCCACGAAGAAGAACGACAGGGTCTAATCACCTTTGCCCGATGCAATTGCTGCTTTGGTCTTGCTGGCTGCTTCGGTCTGCGTCGTTGCGGTTCCTGGCTCGAAGATCCCAGCGTACAACGCTCCGCCCACCGTGCCACCGATGAGCGGTGCTACCCAAAACAGCCAAAGTTGTGCGAGCGCCCACCCTCCAACAAAGATGGCTGGCCCCGTGCTCCGTGCCGGGTTCACCGAGAGATTCGTAACCGGTATTCCGATCAGATGAATCAGCGTCAATCCCAGTCCGATCGCGACCGGCGCAAAGCCCGACGGAGCGCGCCGGTCCGTTGCGCCCATAATGATTATCAGGAAAAAGCAAGTCAGCACCACTTCAGCGATAAAGCATGAGACTAGAGAGTAGCCACCAGGTGAGTGTGCGGCGTATCCGTTTGATGCAAAACCACCACTCACGTCGAACCCCGCTTTGCCGCTTGCGATCAGGTATAGTACTCCCGCGCCCAAGATCCCCCCGAGCACTTGCGCGGTGACATAGGGCAGCAATTCCGCAGTCGGGAAGCGCCTACCCGCGGCGAGGCCAAGGGAAACTGCTGGATTGAGATGGCAGCCCGAAATATGTCCGATCGCATACGCCATCGTCAGGACGGTCAGTCCAAACGCCAGGGCGACGCCGTAAAAGCCAATTCCTAATTGGGGAAACGCCGCAGCCAGGACAGCGCTGCCGCATCCACCGAACACCAACCAAAAGGTTCCAAGAAACTCTGCGACGGCCCGCTTCGACAGCTTCATGGTGTCCTCCCCTGAAGATTGTTTAAAGGAATCGGCAGCGGAAGGTTAGGATTTGTTGAGGTCGTCGTCCTTGTAGTACTTCGTACCCTGCAGGGTCAACTGGAGGGCAAGACCATTCTTGGTAATCTGGTAGACCCAAACCCCCGGAGCGACCTCGACCGCTCCCGAGTAGGCTGCGCCCTTCTCTCCAGCCTTCGCGGCAGCATCAGTTTGTGCTGAACCCGCCCAGCCAGAATCGAGGAATTGTGCCAAAGCTTTGTCGTTCTCGAACACGAAAATGACCCGATAGTCCTTTACTCCCACACCCAGACCGGCGCCAGCCGAAACCATCTTCATGAAGGTTTCCTGCTTGGTGTTGGAGTTGACGGCAACTCCCGCGCCACGCGCCGTGCTCAGCAGCAGCAGGTTCGCTCCCATGTTATTGAAAACGGCATATCCGGCAGATTTTTGGATAGCACCTTGGGCGGTGGGTTGCAGCTTGTACAGTTCTTGCAGAGTCTGGTCTGCCATCTTGCGAGTGGTTTCCCGTTTCTTGTCGGGTGAATCCCCAGCACTGGCCAAACCGCTGGCCAACAAAATTGCGGCAAGGCTTGAAGCGATTATTCTGAACCTCATTGGGATGCCCTCCTTAATCATCAATCATTGTGAATCATTAATCATTGTGGAGCTGGTTGCCGTAACGTCACGATGTCAGGTTTGCCTGTCATTTGACCAAGTGAAACAGAACATGGGAGGAATTTCGACTGGCAGGATTGCCAGTGGGTTAAACGTGGAGTGAAACTGCTTCCAGCTCTGCCAATTAGAAAGCGCTAGGGACACGCAATGTGCACCAAAAAAAGCGCACGAGGTAAAGGAGACCAGCGATGAAAAGATCAGCACGGCAGCGACACCGAGACCGAGAAAGTTGCAAGGTTGAAACTGACTATCGGGTCGGACTTGGGTAATTCCTCGCGCTTCGGCGCCGAAAGCGAGGTGTCTCTGTGAGAGTTGACAGTTGCAGTCCTCTGATCGCGAGCTAGGTTGGTTGAGAAAATTGCGAATCTCTGCCGCCAGATTCCGCATGAGGAACAGAGATCGTTCTAGGATCAGTCGGTTCGACCTGCCAATCTTTGATCCACAGAGTTTGTCGGCTGCGAAAAGCGGAGCCAAACAAATGTCGGTTTGTTCTGGTCAGCGACATCTACTGCTCGGAATCGTAATTCTGCTCCTGGGCGCAAGCGTTCCTGCTCAGCAGAGATCAAGCGTTGTGTTGGATAACCCCTTAAAGGCGCTGAGTGAATCAATTCAGAACGTCGCGGCACAAGTGTCACCAGCGATCGTACAAATCGAGATATCAGGGTACATACACCCTGATGACGACAAAGGCGACGACCAGGATAGGAGTGAGACTCATATCGTTACAAAGATGAATGTCATAGCTTCCGGCGTAATCATGGGCGCGGACGGATACATTGTAACCAACGCTCATACCGTTAACGGTGCAAAGAGAGTACGTGTCAACCTGGACGAGAGAGTCCGTACTTCGCCGTGGAAAAGTGTTCCACAGGTCCTCACGTTCGATGCCAGGGTAGTTGGAAAGTGTGAGCAAGCTGATTTGGCGCTCCTGAAGATCGACGCGGAGGGCTTGCCAACCGTTTCGGTTGGGGACTCAAACACGGTCCGTCCGGGAACATTAGTAGTGGCGGTGGGCAATCCAGAGGGGCTCAAAAATTCGGTTTCAATGGGGATTGTCAGTGCGGTCGCGCGTTCCGACAACGCCGATCGACCCGTGCCCTACATCCAGACAGATGCTCCTATTAATCCCGGAAGCAGTGGAGGCGCCCTGGTGGACATGAACGGCAGGCTTGTAGGGATTACCAGCTTCATGGTGACAGAGGGTGGGGGCAACGATGGGCTGGGGTTTGCCCTCCCGAGCAACTTGGTTCAGATCATTTACGACGAACTCAAGACACGTGGACATGTCCGGGTCGGTGAGATCGGGGTCAGGGTTCAGAACATTACGTCAACTCTGGCACGCGGACTAAGGCTCTCACAGGACTGGGGTGCCGTTGTTTCCGACGTGAAACCCAACAGTTCGGCAGAAATGGCAGGGCTGCAGGTGCGAGACGTGGTTGTAACTTTGGACGGCGAACCTGTTACAGGGTCGCCCCAGTTTAATGCGAGTTTCTACAGCAAGCGAGCCGGGGATCGCGTGAGCCTCGAGGTCTCTCGAAGCGGTGTACATCTGAAGTTCGATGTACCGGTCCGGGAGAATAACGAAGAAGAATCTGACGATCCAATCAACTCGTTGTTAAACGAGAGCGGCCGAGTTGTGGAGTTGGGAGTGATGGGCATCTCTGTGAATGAAAGACCGCGCTCGGATACCTCGCGTCGACGGTCCAAATCCGGCGTGGTGGTCGTCGCCAAGCTGGACCATACTCAGCAGAGGACGGACCTGGCAATGGACGACCTAATTCGCTCGGTGAACGGTAGTCCCGTCTCAAATGTGAAGGAGCTGAGGTCGGAGATCGAGAAGTACAAGTCTGGTGAGCCTGTTGTATTGCAGATCGAACGCAAGGGACGACTAATGTACCTGTCATTCGATATGTACTGAACATGATTGGATAATGTTGCAGCGGATCATGCCGATGTTGGTGATCCGATGTGAAACCTCGCGTCACGGGCTATTAAGTTGTTGATGGGTGTCCCGTTTGACATGTTCATCTCACGAACACCCGCTTTGAGCATTACTGGTGAGGTGGTGGAGAATTACTCAAATATCCAGTTGCAATTCCCTTGTTTGACTTCCCATCTGTAACTATTGACAGATCTAACAACGGCGCGCGCACCTTAGTTTGTCCTGAGGATCTTCGCAAGGCCATTCGAGAGGGCTGTCGTTCTTGCTAGGGGAAGGATATGATGAGGAACCACTTTATAAACACAATTCTGATCTCCTGTGTTCTGTGCGCCCCGGTATTTGCGCAAAAAGTGGAGATCTTCGGCGGGGCCCAATATGAGCATCTTCAGTCCAGCTATAACGCCGTGGGGTGGAACGCTTCGTTAACTGGAAACTTCAAACACGTTCTCGGAATTACGGCTGACTTTAGTGGTGTGTACAATTCGCGAAGGGCTGACTCTTCAGTTTACACTTATACCATTGGCCCCGTACTCACGGCACGCCTGCCAGTAGTTCAACCCTTTGTACACGCATTGTTCGGTGGCGCCACGACTTCGACAACAGGCAGAAGCGACAACGCGTTTGCCATGCTCGTTGGCGGCGGCTTAGACATCGGGCTTCGGAAAGGGATCGGATTACGTCTGGTGCAGGCAGATTGGCTGTTGACCAAGTTCGGCGACCAAACCCAGGACCAGCAGGGCAGGGTTTCCGCGGGCATCGTTATAAAGTTTTGAGGACTTCGAATTATCAAGTTCGGGAGCCGGGACCAAAATAATTGCCTGAAGGTGGGGGTCGCATCTATCCTATCTTGAAGATTCTAAAGCTGGAATTGACTTCTGCTTCAAAAATGCTAAGGTATTTCCCCACAGATCGGATAGGGAATTCTCCGTAGGATCCTGCTTTGGAGCCGACATGTCTTCGCAAGCGCTACCATCCCACGCAAAACACCTCTTCCGTTATCTTTTTGAGCACGCGTCATTGGGAATTGCAGTGGAAGATTTGGAGGGCAGGCTCCTGCTGGCCAACCCTGCGCTTTGTTCCATACTGGGATACAGTGAGAACGAACTCTGCGGCATGAGTTGCTCCGAATTTACCAATGCCGAAGATTCCCGGGACGATTGGGCTCTCTTTCAACAGCTCCGCGCAGGTCTCATCGCCCAGTACTCGATGGAAAAACGCTATTTGAGAAAAGATGGTACTCAGCGTTGGGGGCGTCTGAATGTCTCTCTTTTGAAAAATGGCAGTGAAGGATCGATCCCCCTGGTCTTTGCATTGGTAGAGGACATCACCGAATACAAGCAGACAGAAGCCGCCCTGCGGGAGAGTGAGCAGCGGCTACGTTTGGCGGTGCGGGCCGGAAGAATGTATGCATTCGATTGGGATCTGCGAACCGATGTGATAGTGCGATCGGAAGAGTGCAGGGACATTCTCAACTGGATGGATGATCCAGAACACGAGACCGGCCGGAGCTTTTTTGCCCGAGTCCACCCAGACGACCGCGATGTGTATACCGCTGCAGAGACAGGGCTCACTCCTAAAAGCCCTGCCTATCAAACCAGTTTTCGGGTGTTGCGTCCCGACGGAAGTGCAATTTGGCTCGAGGACACGGGGCGGGCTGTCTTTAACTCCCTAGGTGAGATGCTGAGAGTCACCGGCATGGTGGCTGATGTGACCGCGCGTAAGACGGCCGAGGAAAACCTGCGCGGAGTCGAGGCGCGCGAGCTAGATAGAATCAAGGAACTGGAGGCGATACTGGATGCAGTTCCGGTGCCGGTTCTTATCGCGTACGACACTGAGTGCAGGCGGATGAAAGGTAACCGGGCGGCCCGCGAGCAATTGGATGCCAGAGCGGACCAGAATTTTTCGCAGAGCGCTGGGCCGGACGAACGTCCCGCATTTCGGCAAATGCAGGATGGGGTGGAGATCCCTGCGAAGTTGTTACCCATGCAGCAGGCGGCGGCTACCGGAAAACCGGTTTACGGACGTTTATTGACGGCGGTATTTTCAGATGGGACCAGGCGGGAAGAACTCGCGAATGCTGTACCGTTGTTGGATGAGGAAGGCCGGCCACGGGGAGCGGTTGGGACCTCGATTGACCTCACAGAACTGAGGCAGACAGAAAAGGCTCTGCGTGAGAGCGAGGACAAACTTCGATTGCTTCTCGATTCGACTGCCGAAGCGATCTACGGAATCGATCTCGAACACCAATGCAGGTTCTGCAACCCAGCCTGCCTCCGCGCGCTGGGATATGAGCATGTTGAGGAGCTGCTCGGAAAGAATATGCATGAACTGATGCATCACACCCGGTTGGACGGGACTCGTTTTCCGGTGGAGGAGTGTCGAGTTCACCGAGTACTGCAAACCGGCAAAGGAAACCACTCGGAGGACGAAGTGTTGTGGAGGGCCAATGGAACAAGCTTCCCCGTTGAATATTGGTCCTATCCACAGTGGAGAGGGCACGAGCTGGTTGGAGCGGTAGTCGCCTTCATCGACATCACTGACCGTAAGCTTGCAGATGCCGCTCTCGCAAACGTGAACCGCAAGTTGATTGAGGCACAAGAGCAGGAACGTGCCCGGATTGGCAGAGAGCTGCATGACGACGTCGGTCAACGTCTCGCCTTGTTAGCCGCCGAGTTCCAGCAACTCCAGGAAAACCCTCTTATTTTGCCTGACGTCCGCAGCCGTATGGGTGAGCTCGAGAAGCAGATTTCGGAGATAGCCTCCGATATTCAATTGTTGTCACACGAGCTGCATTCGGCAAAACTGCAATATTTGGGTATTGTCGGCGCAGCGAAGGGTTTCTGCCGGGAGTTCAGTGCGCAGCACAAAATGGAGATCGACTTCCAAACCGATGCTCTGCCCGCCTTGTCACCGGACGTTTCCCTTTGCCTCTTCCGGGTGCTGCAAGAAGCCCTGCACAATTCTGCAAAACACAGCGGGGTACGGCACTTTGAAGTGCGATTGTGGGGGACTGCGGATGAGATTCATCTCACGGTCAAGGATTCCGGGGTTGGTTTTGATCGCGAACAGGCAAAGATGAGCCAGGGTCTGGGACTCGTTAGCATGGAGGAGCGACTGAAGCTGGTAAACGGAAGCTTTACAATAGAAACAGAACCCAGGGGCGGCGCCGCGATCCACGCTCGCGTGCCGGTGGAAAGCGATTCCGCGCGGGCTGCCGGGTAGCAACCCTTGAAAGGGGAATTAGTCCCCTGCCTCCGGTTGCGATGCGAAACAGGGCTGGAGCCGATTGGAAACTTGCCTATCTGCAAGCTCAACGGGAACGTGACCCACCAATCCAGCACTGACAAACCGCCGGCCCTGACAAATTGCCTCCACAGCAGCTAATAGGTCGATCCCAGCTCGTGCTTTAGCCACGTAGCCCAGTGCCCCTGAGCGGAGACCTTCTTGCACAATATCGGCAGAGGATTCTTGACTCAGAAAGAGCACTTTGGATTCGGGAGATAGCTTGCGAATTCTTCGAGCGGCTTCGATTCCATCCAATGTCGGAAGCCCGATGTCGAGCACAATCAAATCCGGTTGCAGCTCTTCGGCTTTCTGAACCGCTTCTAATCCGTCCGATACCACGCCGATGACCTGCAAGTCCGGGCTTTTCTTCAGCGTCGAAGAGATAAATCGCTGGAACGGTTCGAAATCCTCCACTACGAGAACACTGACTGATGACATGCCCCCCCTTTCTCTCGGACGACTGCTGCCGAGTGCAAGAAGAAGTCTTTCTCTTCTGACATTATCAGCCACGTTATACCATTATTGTCAATCAGGAAAACTGACAGGGGGAGCTTTTCCCCAATGTTTATAGGGCACCGGGCGTGTTCAGAGCACGATTGAGGAGGAAGTGCAAGGGCTATTCCAGCGGGGGTTTCACCTGGGCTATCTCGCCAGACCTGTCCACCACAATACCCTGCCAATCAAGTGCCACTTGGACTCCGGGGCCAACGATATGGACTCATAGTCTCGTCGATCGGACACCAAAGCGTCTGTGTGATCGAACCTGATCAATCGCGAAACGATTAATCCCCTCGCAGGATTCGAAGCCACAACAATCTGCCCCACCAACTGGTCATGATGGACATCGAGGGTATCAATCGCGATGATGTAGCCATCAAGGATTAGCGGCGACATCGAATTCCCTCTCACTCGTAGGCAGATCGTGGATTTCGGATTGGGACACCAGTCCATGGGCGCTGCCAACATTGCTTCCGGCCGCACCTGCTCTAAATCGACAGTTTTGTCGCCCGCTTCCCCCGGAGTGCCAGCATGGACGGGAAGGAGCGGAACGGCAACGAAATCAGTGCTGGGAATCCTTTTCTGGCCGCCGGCGTGAACCACGCGCAAATTCGGGAATCTATCTTCGTGCATGCGGCGGCGTGCTGCGGGTAAGACTCGCAGCACGTCAGCTGTGCTTAGACCCGCGCATCCCCAGAAGTACCAGCAAAGAGGGTCGCCTGCCAGGTTCCCAAGTTGGATGTAGATGTTGGCAGGTGCTTTCTGAATCGCTCGTTCCCAGCGGGAAACCGCCATCGTCGATGCACCCAACTGTTTGCCCAACTCGGACTGGCTAAGTTTCAGACTATTGCGAAAGTCTACGATCTTCTGTGACCACTCTGGTAGCGCGGCTCTGGCTTGTTTGGCTGTCAATTTCTTGGGGGGCATGTGGAACCCCCTTTCGGGTAAGCTGCTCTCGCTTTCAGCTACTTCTAATATTTTAATCCTAAGGGGAGGGGTGTCACCAGTCGCTAGGCATGCTGTACAAGTGCCTATTACGCCAACAATCCAGGCGGTGAGTGGAATCTTTCCCGAGGGTGATCCTGTTTCCAGTGGGATGTGAGTCCTGCTAATGCAGGACTCCCGCCGGCCGCACGACAATCGGCCTGCTTTCACACTGCATGAGTTTGTAAGAACAACTGACAATCGAGACAGGTTTAACGCCTGTGATGTCTTGTTCTACTTGGCGCTCACTGGCTTCCATGTCGTTCCCAACGCACCACATGGAAGTCATTCACGACATCAAGCTGTCGGAATACCCCTGAGACTGCACCATGGGCGTTGCTGTACGAGCCGACCGAGAGGGAGACCGGGCAAGTCTTGTACTGACCGGTCCGTTCGACTTGGCCCATGCTCCGGCGGTGGCTGAGGGAGTGGAGAGCGCCGAAGCCTGCTTGGGTGGGTGCCGCTCGGTCGATGTCGACCTGTCGCAGCTCGATCGTATCGACGGCGCCGGCGCAGTCTTACTGGCGCGCCTTCTCGATCGGCTGGACGCGGATAAGTGCGGCACGCGCATCGTTGAAGGCCACAACACCAACGCGGCACGTTTGATCGCCCTTTATCGCGAGCGCCGAGGAGACCGCCCGACGCCTCAGAGATCCTCGATAAGTTCTCTGGGTCGGATTGGCGCGTCTGCAGCTGAGTTGCCTGGAAAGGCATACGAGGCGCTTGATTTTGTCGGTCGTTATGCCGCGGCGCTGCCGAAAGCGACGGCCAAGCCTGACTCGATCGATTGGGGTTCCTTGCCCAGGCTGATGCAAGAGATCGGCGCGCAGGCCCTGCCGGTCACTAGCGCCGCCAACCTGCTTGTCGGCGTGATCGTCGGGTTTCTAGGCGTCTCGCAGCTCGGGCGTTTTGGGGCGGTGTCCTATGTTCCCGAGTTGGTGGTCGTCGCGCACTTCCGGGAGCTCGGACCGTTGGTTACCGCGATCGTCGTGGCTGGGCGATCGGGCGCTGGTCTCGCCTCGGAGATCGCCACCATGAAGGTGTCGGAGGAAATCGACGCTTTGCGGTCCATGGGGTTTGATCCGCTGAGATGGTTAGTCGTGCCACGATGTCTCGCACTCGCCGCCACAGTACCGCTCTTGACCTGGGTGGGTGACGCTGTGGCCCTGATCGGCGGTATGGGGGCCACGCTCCTCATCACGCAAATGACGGCGCGCGCCTATCTCCAGGCGACCATGTACGCGATCACCCCTGATCACTTGCTGGCGGGCCTCATCAAGAGTCCGTTTCTGGGATTCGTGATTGGGTTGATCGCGTGTTGTCAGGGCCTACTCGCACGGGGCGGCGCCGCCGCTGTCGGCGCCCGGACGACGACCGCTGTGGTTCTGGCCATTTTTGGCGTGATCGTGATCAGTGCCGTGTTTACGTTCTTCCTGGTGATGATAGGCGTCTGACATGTCTCTATTAATGCCGCATATAACGGTCAACGATTTAAGTATCGGTTGGGGAGCACGGGTCCTGATGGAGCACGTTACCTTCCAAGTCGAGCGTGGAACGGTCTTCGCTATCCTCGGCGGATCAGGGTGCGGCAAGAGTTCGCTGCTGCGATACCTGATTGGACTGGAACAGCCTCAAGCCGGACGGATCGAGATCGATGGCGTTGGAGAGCCGCATCGTTACGAGGGCATGCCTCCCTTCGGCGTCCTGTTTCAGTCGGGCGCACTCTTCAGTTCCATGACCTTGGCGGAGAACCTCGCGCTTCCCTTGACCGCATGGACCCCGATCCGGGGTGCAGTAGTGTGGGAACTCGTCCAAGCCAAGCTCAATCTCGTGGGTCTCGGTGCGTTCGCCGAGCATCTGCCGGGCGAAATCTCCGGGGGCATGAAAAAGCGTGCTGGCATCGCCCGCGCCCTCATGCTCGAGGCAAATCTTCTGTTCTTTGACGAGCCGACCGCCGGGCTCGATCCAATCTCGGCGGTCGAGCTCGACCAGCTCATCCTCACGCTCAGTCGCGACCTGGGCATCACCATGGTCATCGTGACCCACGAGCTGCCCAGCATTTTTCTCGTGGCTGCACAGTGCATCGTACTGGATCTGGCTGCGAAAGGGATCGTGGCACGAGGCGACCCGCGGAAACTACGTGATGAATCGGAGATCCCATTCGTGCACAACTTCTTCACGCGGTCGTCGCCCGCAGTATCCGCTTGTCAGGGAGGGTAACCAGATGGCTGTCGAGAAGAGCTACACGCAACTCGGCTTTTTCATCGTAGTAGGAGGGGTGGTGATCCTCGCAACGGCGCTGCTCTTCATTCAACGTATGAGGACACGTGCCGTAATTGCTTTGGTCACCTATACCAGCGAGAACGTCAGCGGCCTGGACGTATCGAGTCCCGTTCGGTACCGGGGTGTACCCGTGGGCCGCGTCACAGACATACGCGTTGATCCGCGCGAGACCACCGTCGAAATCGACTTCGAGGTGTTCCTGAGCCGCCTTAACACCATTGGCTTCAATGTCAGCCGAGTTCGAAAGCTTGCGGATATTGGAGGCGAATTGCCGCGTCTCCGGGCCCAGATCATCGGCAACCCGGTTACTGGAGAGGCATACTTGTTACTGGATGTGCCAAAGAATCCTCCACCAGGGATGGTACTTGGGTTCAAACCAACTCTCCCCTACGTACCTTCAATACCTTCGATGCGTGCAACGGTACAGGACCGCCTGCCTGCCGTGTTGGATCGCGCGGAAGCGACGCTGGAAACTCTCAGAGAGATCGTCGGCAGGATTCCCGAAAGTCTTGACAGGAGCGACCGATTTTTCACGAACGTCGATCGCATCGTTCGGGAGAGCCAATTGCCAGGTCTGAGCGCCGACTCGCGAAAGTTTTTCGCCACGACAAGCGCGCAGATCGGTGAGATTCAAACTGAGATGAACGGGTTGATGGGCACGGAGGGAACACTAGTCAAGTTCACGGAAGAGGCACGGGCCGCAATCAAGGCCGCAGACTTTCCGGCCGCGACCCAATCAACGCGGGACGCGGCCGACAGTTCCAGACTTGCGGCAGAGGATCTCCGGCGCTCCCTGCCGGCCATCCGGGATTCCCTCCAACAGATGCGGGAACTAGCACGGCAGCTCGAGGAGCAGCCCGAATCGGTGGTTTATGGTCCAAGAAAGGCAGTAGAGAAACACCAATGATTCGTGTGTTTCGGTCAGGACACTATCTTCTCGTCGCGTTGGCCTGCGTTGGGGGATTCGCCTGCCAGTTGCGGCGTCCGCATACGATGCCCAGCCGCATGATCGAACCGCAACTGCTCGATCCGGGACTGTCTGAGCCACCGAGGCAAGTGATGAAGTCTCCCAACGCCACCCCCGTCCATCTGCTCGATACACAAGCACGCGGACACATCGGGCGCCGTGTGTTGCACCAGCAAGAAAATGGTGAGTTGACCCAGGACTCCGTCTGGTGGTGGTCGTCCGCTCCCGACCGGTATCTAGACACGGCACTACGGCTTGAGGTGGCATCGCGTGCCGATGTGCGCCTCGTCGATGCAGATCGCGCTCCAAGCCTCGCCGCAACGCTCCTCGTGTGGGATCTCGAGTCTCAAGGGGGGGCGCGCTTCGTGGGGGTTGTCGAGTTTCAGATCAGGGGAATCGATGGTGTGCTCGATACACAGGTGGTCCGAGCGAGTGAGCCTGTCGCAACGGATTTACCCGGTGACTTGGCGGCCGTCTCGGGTCGGCTCTTGCGCCGCTTCGCCGCCGAGGGGCTCACATTCGTCGCAAGCGAACAAAAGGGTATGAAGTGATTTGTCTGAAATACTTGCGCTCTTGGCGACATCAGGTGTGGCTGGCTTCGCCTCAGGAGGCGAAAGCCGGATCGAGCGTCCGCCCCTTTTGTGTGGGCGAACGCGATTCGATCCTGCAGAAGAGTGCGCGAATCTGTTCACAAAGTTACGGGGAGACGACACTAGCAGTTTTGCTGATTGACAGTCCTGCCGCATCACACTAGGGTCGCAATTGAGGCGGTTACATTTTCTCCTCTTTCAGGTTCTCTGAACTAAGGCAGCTAATCTGAACTTGTTCCTTTCTTAGATTACAAATAAGGAGAGCAATGATGCCAATTAACGATCCAAGGGAAGTGTTCGTTCAAATTCTTAGTAGCGTAAGGCAGGGCACCGAGCAGGCGACAAAGATCTTTCAGGAGATCAGTCAAGTCGCCCAGCATCCAGACATAAAAGAAGCCATGGAGGCAAGGGTGTTTGTCTCTGACACGATCCTTGCCAAGCTAGATCAGTGCTTCGAGCTCATTGGCGAGGAACCCGTGAAGCTCAGCGGACGTCTCCACGACGTCGCTGTAAACATCCGTAACGAGGTTGCTGAAATACAGAATCCGGTGGCGAAGCACCTCTTCGTTCTGGCCACGGCAAACCAACTGATTCACCTCCGTACTGCTGAATATGTCACCCTAATCGCGGCTGCCGATGTGACGGGACACTATGGCGTTGGTGTGTTGCTTGAAAGCTGCCTGGCAGACAACCTGGCCTTCGTTGAACGAACGCGGCGTCTGATCCGTAAGGTCATCGAAGTCAAGGTGACTGAGAAAGTTGCTGCAAGATCAGCCGCGTAGCGCTCTTTCGAGGCGCAGCTGCACAAACCGGCTGAGAACAACTCGGGGGAGGTTTTCGAATGGCCGCAATTCACAAGAAGGAGCATTGGACGCAACTATATCGAAGAGCGTTGTTTGAAGGAGATCGCAATAAGCTGCCTCGGATGTTGGAACAGGCTCACCAGGCCGTCCAGCGGAGGGTCCGCGAATTGCGGTGTTCGGCAACCCAGGACCAGAACAGGAAGGAGCGCCGCGACCTTGATGTCGCGGCGCACTATCTCGGTCTCCTGCGGTTTCTTGAAGCCCAGCAACATTGGGTTTGTTTGTCACAATCGATCTTCCAACGAAGGTCTTCCCCAGGGTATGGAGTTCGGAAACGTGAGAGGATACGGGGGATTGGCGAAAGCGAACAGGTCGACGCAGCATAGGGACCAGGGCAGACTGGAAATTTCAGCAGCGAACATCACGCTTTCGTCTTTTCTCTGTCTGCTGCCGCCCTCCTGCAGCCTTCCAACAAAACCACGGACTGGCATAAGCGAGCAATTAGGGATTGCAGTGCATTCGCGCCCAGGCTGAGAAGTCTCTGAAATCTGCATAACGCGGCCCCATTTTCTGTCGCAATTGCCGAAAGCACTACCAAGTACCGATGCGCAACACCGCTGCGGTCGAAAAACGCACAGTTTGTTGCGGATGAATCATTGCTACATCACCCATCCAGGTGTGTGAATATTCAATACTGAGAAGCCGCCAGGCAAACGGGCGCGCGAACACTATGTCGATCCCACCACCAACACCAAGTGAGGGACCGTTGCTCGTGACTTCGGCGGACCAGTCACTGCGCTTTGGATAATGCGTCAGAGTGCCAGCACCATCATCCCACTCCTCGAGCAACTTCTTTCGTAGCGCTAGATCGTCCGTTTCGTGAGTGACCTTCTTGCCTCCGAACATTACCTGCAGATACGGCGAAAAGCGATTTGCCGCCCTGGGAGTCCAGCGTAGCCCGCCCCCATAAAAAAGCGAGTCCCCACTTTGGTTGGCGGCTGGCATGTGCATGATCAGGCATCCGCTTACCTCCGCAACAACCTGCAGCTGGGGGTTCACGCGCGCCGCTCCAGAGCCTCCTCCTCCAATGCAACTGCCGCCTGCGATAGTCTCAAAGAGTGGGAAGGCGCTTAACTCGATGGTTGCCTCCTTTGGCAGAACACGGGGTCCAGTTTCTGTGTTGGCTGGACGCACGTATTCGAACGCCTTCTCGCCAGTTTTCTTGTAGTCGGCGAGAAGTTCCTGTCGGATAAGGAAGTTCCTTCCAAACAGGCCGATGCGGTTCTCCCGGTGCCAGGGAACTCGAAACGCCATCATGTTGGCCATGGATCGTCCGGGATTCAAGAAGCTCCGAGCCAGCATGTTCAGAGGTCGATTAGCCGTCCGATTCTCAAGGCCCATAATCAAGTAGCGATCTGCGGCATCCTCTCCGATCATCGCCACCGCGCCCAGCGTCGGCGTATCCGTCAGGGTTATGAATCCAGGCGAAGCATGCAGCATGACGTTACCAATTGACGCTTCGCTGATGGGACCAATCTTCCACTGAGTGTGCCAGACCGCGGAATATGCCATGGAACGCAAAAGGCTAATGAAGTAATCGTGGCCATCGCCCCACTGGACCTTGCGGTACTTGAGGTCGTTTTGACGTTCAATGAAACCGAAGACCGATCCTTCGATTGTGTGGGCAACGTATGGAGCCATGAATGTGTCGCCATCGCTCCAACCACGCAGCGAGCTTACAGAAGTGAAGTAGTTGTCAAGCCAGTGACCGTTCAATGTGTCTCGGGTTCCGGGTTGGGTCCAGATGTCATATACATGCATGATTCCGGTATAAAGAAGCGACTGGGGTATGGCGAATCTCCATTGGAAGCCGGTGTCAGCGTGTGACTCACCTGCAGGCTTGACAATCGCAAGCGAATTCAAATCGAGATATGTATTGCGGGGCATGCCGAGAGGCTCTTCGATTGAAGAAGGTTCTGGTTGCCGTGGCAGGTGGCTCGAGGCAGAATCAGGAATATCTTGGCTGAGGGTGGCAAGCGACAGTACCAAGCTGACCATCCCAGCCCAGAGGAGCACCGCGCCGCGACCGAGTCCCTTTTTGAGCGTCGAGATCAGAGTTTTCACTGGCCTTCGGTCCCTCGAGTGGTTCGGTTTGGTTGTCGAGACAACCTCCGCCGTCAGTTTCATGTTAGTGGCTCAGCACGAGAGCACGGGACTGGCAGATGTTCTAGTCCAATGGTCAAAATTGGAAAACTGATTTGCTCGCCAAAATGAGCAGGTCAGTAACGCGGCTGACGGAGGAGGTGCCGAAGAGAATTAGCAATGCTTGACCACCAACTCGAGTGAAGGGGCTAATCCGATGTACCCGTACAAATGAGGGCGATCCATAACTAGCAATACCATGCGTCGCTTACAGAAGTGTGATTCCAGGGCAACTGGGAATCCGCGGAAACTCTCCTCAGTTCCGAACTCTCAGACTGACTGCTGTGTTGGTCCCCGAAGGAGTATTAGCAAGATCTGATTCTTCCCGTCGGCGTGGTGGGGTGATCCATGTGTAGTGGTCTATGAACACGGCAGATTGATCCAATATTTGTCGTCGAGGGGTCCGTACTGGGCCTTAGGTTTCGTGCTAAGGCGGCCAGGCGCGATTGCAATCCGGCGTCGGCGCCACATCGCATATCGTCGCTTCGGAGCTAAGTCGCTTGATCCCACTGCCGGACGCTGTCAGAAGGCACAGTTCACGATAGAGCGAATATGTGGAGAAATGATCTAAAGGAGCGAGAGCCAGAGCGGTAGCGTCTGACCACAAGTAGCGACTCTGTTCGGATCGAAGGAACCCATGGTGTAGTTGCACGGATTTTCAATCGCACAGACGGACGAGTACCCAAAAGAGCGCTGCCCTCCCAAAGTGCGCTTGCTGGACAACCAGCGGTTTCCTTGCGCAAGCAAAAGATGGCCGAAATACCCACATCTCGAATCAACGATTGCAATCGGTCGGATGCGACCCGATGAGCAGGTTTGAAAACGTGGTCGCGGGCCTTACTTCATGATGACTCAAAGCAGTTGCTGGGTCGCCGTTCTGGTTCTAATGTTGGGCGCGCCGCTGTCCGCACAAAATCAGGACTCGACCAGCGATGAGCATAAACCCACCTCCGTCGGCAAAGGAATCGACTATCTCTTCAATTACCTGAACATGGCCGGAACAATGCGGGCTAGCGACTTCCGGCCCTTGACGCAGCGGGAGCGGGCCCATCTGTATTTAAAGACCATGGTAAACCCCTTCGGTTACATCAAGGCTGGATTCTCCGCAGGACTCGATCAATGGAAAGACAAGCCTCCGGAGTGGGAACAGGGAGCATCTGGCTACGGTAAGCGATTTGCGAACATCGTCGGCCAGTATTCCATTCAGCGCACTGTCACATTCGGTCTGGCCAGCGCTTTACACGAAGACAACCGTTATTTCAATTCTGGCAAGAGGGGCCTCTGGCCGCGCACTGGGTACGCGCTGGCAAGTGGCATGCTTTCGCGGCACGACGATGGAAGTCTGCATCTGTCGATTTCCCAAGTAGGCGGCGTGGCCGCTGGTGCCTTCTTGTCTCGCTTTTGGCTGCCTCCGAGTCAGCACTCGGCGGCAGATGCGGCCGCCAGCTTTGGCATCACCATGGCTAGCAATATGGGGTTTGGAGTAGTGAAGGAATTTCTTCCTGATCTGGGACGGGCGCTTAGGGGAAAGAAAAAGCAAGGAGCCGCTCCACCTCCATAGCTGCAGCGCGAGGGTACCCGTTGAACGAGAATCTAAAGCCACGCTCCTGCTCCGCCTAACTGGCAGGATAGACAGGTAAGAACAACTGGCGCTCAATGTCGCCGCGCGTCCGCAAGAGTCTGCCGACGTTGCGTGAAATAAAAACTACTCGCAGTCCAACGCCAGGTATTGTGCGAGAGGAAATACAGGGATCGTTTGCAGAATACCGAATGGTATTCAGGAAGCCTGGGCCAGTCCCTTTGCTCGCGTCTTAGAGGGTTCGACAGTTCCTTCCAGCCATGCGAGGAATAGCTTGTATCCCACGGACAAAGCGATTGCACCTTCGAACAAGCCAATCGCCCCCATTGTTATGAATCCGCCAATGGCGCCCAAGAACACGATCACGGTTGGAACAGCAACGCCACGCCCGAGCAGAAGAGGTTTAAGCACGTTGTCCATCAGGCCGACGAAGATACACCAAACCAGGAAAATAACAGCCTTGGTGGTGCTGGCGGTCGCAAACATGTAAATCACCGGCAATATAAGCACAGGCCCGCCAAGCTGAAGTACGGCTGCGATAATGAAGATCACCACCCACAATCCTGCACCAGGCAGACCCGCCACGAGAAAACCGAGGGCGGCGAAACAGGACTGGATAATTGCGACGCCAATTATTCCGGTCGTAACGCTGCGAATTGTAGCGCCGGCCAGTTCCTCGAATTCCGGCCCCCTGTCGCCAAAGAGGCGGTTGCTTAGCCGTCGTGCGATGGTCGCAGAAGCTGCGGCATTAGCGAGAAGAACTCCAGCAATGACAATCGAGAAAATCCATTGCAGTACAGCCAAACCAACACCAGCAGAGGCTGAGAGCAGCCGCGGCACGGCCGCCTTGATCTGTGGAGCAAAGAGTTGCAAGGCAGCGGTCAAGTTTCGGGAGGCCAGCTCCCATGTGTCCTTCAAGCGAGGTCCGATGACAGGCCAGGTTTCGATGCTTGGTGGCGGCGGTGGTATGAGCGCCCCTTCATTGAGGCGTGCTGCCAAACCCTGAGCCCCCTCGACCAATGATCCTGTCAGCAACACAACCGGCACAATTAGAACTGCTAATAGAAGAAGGGTGCAAACGGTCGCGGCGAGTCCGTTGCGTCCACCGAGGAGATTCTTCACCTTGACAAAGCCCGGGTACACAGCGATGGCAATGACAATGCCCCAAGCAGTGAGAGGGAGAAAGGGGCGCAAAATAAGAAGACACGCAGTAGCCAGAAAGATAAAAAGCCCAACATGAATGGAAACTTCAAGGGCTCGACTCAAGTAAGCCTTATCAAGCGTGTCTTGTTGGAACGTCATCTGCTCAATCCTCAGCATCGAATCGTGGCCGAACTGGAATCAACTACCAGGTGTACCCAAAGCAAGACTTCCGGCACGAACAGCGACTGCAATGACGATGCCGGTCAGCATCAGCCCCAGGAAGGCAATCAAGATCGCAAGAATCCTTGATCCTCGTTTGACTGGTCGAATATCGCCATATCCAACTGTGGTCGCGGTAATGAACGACCAATAGAAGCTGTCAAAGCGCGACCATCCTTCCTTTTTTCCCACAGTTAGCCCTAACAGGGTTATCGCAGCCGCCAGGCTCAACAAGAGAGGAAAAGTCAACCAGAGACCAATCCCAAGTTGTTTAAGGAATGTGATCGTCAGGCCGAAAGCCAAACGCCCCCCTTTTGAAGATAGACAGACAATTGTCTTCGGCTGCGGCCAATGAATAAGCCGATCAAGCGCAATCCCTCATGGCCTGAGAGAAATCTTGACGCTCTAAGGGCGAATTGAAACCTGTCAAGTCTGTCAGTGGAAGGCTATCGAAGTGACATGCGATGGAAGTACTCGAAACGAGGAATGCAAGAGGAACGCGGGCACGCCCCTCAGCTCTTCCCGTTATGAATCAGAATCGTAGTATCGGCCCCACGAAGACCTCACCCTGAGAACTTGCCGTGCCACCGGCGTGAACGATGCAACCCGAGCCGCAAATGAATGCCACGTGCGGATCCACAAGAACCGGCAACCATTCGGCTTGAATTTTGAAGCCGAGATGGCGACTGGCATAGAACCTGATCCCGGCTCCGATTCCAAATGAGAAACGCGTGAAGCTGATGTTACTGCTGCCGGAAACGTGGGTGGCGCCAACGCTGGCCAGTACGAACGGCCTGGCCCAGGAGGCCCAGTCTTCGATCGTGGCCTCATGGCTGAAATCTCCATGAAACTGATCAAGAATCACGCGTTGACGCGGGAATTGGGGCGTGATGTCTTCCGCGTGAGCGTACGAGTCTTGCCTTGCCCACCGCATTTCGACCAAATCACCTTCATTTGCGAGCCGCATCCCAAGAGAAACTCCATAGCTCGGGGTCGCGTCGAGTATTACGCGAGGGTTCATCCCCGTAACATGGGGCTCAACAGGAAAGCTCATGCTAGTGCGATAACCGATGAATGGAGAAAGGTCAAAACGCAACGGCTTTTGCTCTGGTAGCTCCTGCTGCGCACTGAGCGCAGACGGGAGCGCGATCAGCAGCATCACGATGACAACCAGCACCTCGATGCTCTTGTGAGGTGATTCTCGGACCTTTGCGATTCGGACGCTCATATTATGGCACCGGGACGTAAGTGCCGTAATTAGATGATTACACTCCCAACATACTACGGATGGTGTGATGGGAATGTCACGAGTGTTATCCCCGTCGAACGGTAGAGCGTTTGGATGAACTGGGAGACGATGTGGACTATGAAGCGTCATCAGAGCCTCACCGTTGACGATTGGAACCGCATCGCAAAGGCGCTCCGTGACCGTCTGTTCGCACAGCAATCTGATGGCGCAGCATCACTGAGCGGCGCTGATAAGGCCAAGAGCGGACGGAATAGTGTTTTGAGCACTGAGAGGAACGTTAAAAAGCCATTTCATGAAATAGGCCTGTAACAATTGACAGTAACTTAATCCTTCTTTTCTAGTCTCGTTTGTCCCACAAAGCCCCCTGAAATTCCGTAGTGTTCGCCAGGCCGCGCCTCTTCCCCGAGCAGGTTTGTCTAGGGATATCGTGATCTGGCAGTGTAATCCCGCAGGACGGCAGTGTTCCTGCCTTCGACGGGTGTTTCGAGGTCACCCTTCCAGGCGGCCGTGCGTACTAAAGTCTGTTAGTTGTGACAGTTAATGTGCAATCTCCTATCACTTAATTTCGCAGTCGCGTGCCCAGGAAGCTCAGAACTCATGGTTTCACCTTTAGCGGTTGATAGAACGCCCCATGGCCTCGCTCTTTCTGTTCGGAAGCACCGCCGGGTGTACCCGATGGGCCTAAGGAAAGGCACATTATGAAGAACTTACGCATGTTCGCATTATTGCTACTTGCATTCCCCTTACTTGTTTCTGCCCAGAAGCTGGAAGTCAGCGGTGGTTATACGCACACTTCGGGTGACGGCGGCCTGGATGGCTTCAACATCGGGGCGGCAGCTTGGATCACGAATAGGGTTTCGCTGGCCGTTGACTATGACACCGGGTGGGACACCTCGCATCTGGGAGTGTTCGAGTTGACTCAAACAGGCGCAGTCATTTCGAAAAATCACTTGCAGAATTTTATCGGCGGCCCCCGCATCTCTTTCCCAGGTACGCTAAAAGTCAAGGAGAGCCACCTTGCACGCCTTTGGCCTTTCGTGAAAGTACAACTCGGCCTGTCCCATCTGAGTTCGTCAGTTGAGGCCCCGACGACGGGTACAAGTCAGTCGGCTTCGGACAACGCATTTTCATGGCTGCTTGGCGGTGGAGCCGACTATCGGCTGTCGCCTCATTGGGTGGGTCGATTCAATGTCGACTTTCTGCGTACGCACTTCGCCGACTCGGGACAAAGCCGGATTCGTCTCGGCCTCGGTATCGCGTACACGTTCGGGGAGAGAGGAGAGAAGGAGGCCGCCGAGGCAAGGCAGAAGGAGGCCGAAAGACTAGCTAAGGCTGAGGCCGAGAAAAAGGCCATCGAAGATGCGCAGTGCGAGAAGTGTAAGGTGCAGGCGACCGCAGAAGCCGCCGAGGCCAGGCGGAAAGCGGATGAGGAATTAGCCGCGGCTGAGGCTCAGAAAAAAGCCACGGAACAATTCGATCGTGAGAAACAGGCCGTGCGCGCCCGCCTGCTCGAGCAATTCAATCGCGTCCTGCCCACTACCGACACGCCCCGAGGGTTGGTCGTCAATATGGGTGACGTACTCTTCGACGCCGGTAAGTTCGATCTTCGCCCGGAAGCGCGTGAGGACCTGGCCAAGCTCTCCGGCATCGTGCTCAATTATCCCTCGCTGCGCTTGACTATTGAGGGTCACAGCGACACCAGCGGTAAACCCGAAGCCAACCAGGCCCTTTCCGAGCAGCGTGCCAACGCCGTGCGCGACTACCTGGTCACGCAGGGGCTGCAAGCCGGTTCGCTATCGGCGCAGGGCCTCGGCATTAGCAGCCCAGTGGCCGACAACAGCACGGCCGAGGGCCGTCAGAAGAACCGCCGCGTCGAAATTATCGTCTCTGGGGAGGTTATCGGAACTCAGATCGGCCGCTAAAGAGCCTTAAAGCGTTCCGGTCGGGAGAGGCCCCTGGTGCAACAAACTCCTAGCGCGATTAGGGGCAGAGGCACCGGCCATGGAACGAACGAAGCGCTGGCGGAACCTTGAGAAGGGAATTAAGGACCAAGATTAGATCAACGGACTGACGTACTCATGCCCTTAGTGACAATTCACCTTCCGATCTGCCGAAGGCAGGATATGAGCGCAATGATGACTTATTGCCAGTCGGGCGTTGTCGCAAGATGCTAATCCTTTTTGCAGAGACCTGAGAACATCAATGTCGCAGAACCTCTTCTTCATACTGCTTCTCTCCATTTTGCAGACCAGCGTTTCTTGGACGCAGGAATCGAGCAAAAGCCAAGAGAAAAGTATGCGGCCGATTTCGCGTGAGCAATCCCTCCCACTGATACAGCAAGCCCCTCCTGCAAATAGTCAGAAAATCGAAGAGGAACATCCCCGACTCTTCTGGATTCTTCCCACCTACACTGTCACCGAGAGCAAGTCAGTTCCTCCGCTCACGGCCCATGGAAAATTCCGGCTGTTCGTAAAGGATAAGACCGATCCTTTCACCATAGGCTGGGTAGCTTTCGAGGCTGGTCTCGCGCAGGCGAACAATGATCCTTCCGAATATGGCCAAGGCGCTTCTGGCTACGGTAAGCGATTCGGCGCGGGATTGGCCAATGAAACGTCAGCCGGGTTCTTCGGAACTTTTCTGTTTCCTACTGTGTTGCGTCAAGATCCACGCTACCATCGCCTGGGCACCGGGCCACTCACAAAACGCCTGGGACATGCACTGATCCGACCTGTTCTGACGCACAAAGATTCAGGTGAGCGTGCCTTCAATTGGTCTGGGATTCTGGGCAGCATTGCCGCTAGCGGTCTGTCGAATGCCTATTATCCTGAAAAAGATCGCGGCCTGGGCCCGACTTTCTCCCGGGTCGTGATGTCGATTCCGTTCGGTATTATTGACGAACTCGTTAACGAGTTCGGGCCGGATATGGAGAAGAAGATCGCCGGAAAGAAATGATGGGCGCCGAGTGTTTGAACGTCGAGGGGTTGTCCTCGCTGGAAGACGCGCGGCAGAAGCTGGTTGCTAGTCCGGCAGTCGTGGCGGCTCCTGGCGAACTGCGGAACAGGCGGGCACAAACTTGTCCCGGATTCGCTACCTTCCTTAAAGGGCGAGCCAGCGGTACTAGAATCTGGACCTGTCGCTTCGACGTCGTGAGAGATTTCCTTGTGGCGCCATCCTCAAGATACCCTGTCTAGTTCTCGATGCTACCTGCTGCCGTCTCTCAAGTGTCCGTCAAGTCATTAGTCAGGTCTGTAACTTCCAGCAGTTGTTACAGGCATCGCGCCGGCGTACAAAGTCACAAAAGTGGATGACTGTGGAGTTGGCCATGGGTAACGAATCGCACAGAGCAAGTCATTGGATCTTCCCAAGTTCCGGTCCAAGCGGTCGCATTTTACTGGTACTGGCCATATCATTTGCTCTGCTTCTGGGCGTCACTTCCGCGCGAGAGAATAGCAGCCAACTCGAAGACCCGCGCTTCCCGCTGCCGGGTGGAACCCATGCCATCACAACTATTAATGAGCTCCGTGCTCCCAACGCGGCCCGCAGTGCCGTAGAAAGAGCAAGAGAAGCGGTCCTCAAAAATAAATTCCCTGAGGCGCATCGGCAGATACACCGTGCCCTTACAGCTTTTCCGAACTACGCTGCCGCACTCATGCTCGAAGGCATTGTGGACGCGGAGGAGCAGAACTTTCCGTTGGCTGAGCAGAATCTTAATGCAGCAATAAAAGCAGATCCCTTTTATGGGCCTGCATATCTAGCGCTGGCGGCCAGGTACAACGACACAAAGCATTACGATGAGGCTCTGCTCTTGCTGAACCGAGCAATGCAATTGATGCCAACCTCTTGGATGGTCTATTTAGAATTGGCGAACACCGAAACTGGCATGGAAAAGTATGAAGCAGCCCTGCGCCACATTGAACAAGCTGAAGTTCTGCAGCCTCGAAATTCACACTCTGATGCTCGTGCAATGATGCACTTCCTGAAAGGGTGCGTCTTTATGAGAATAGGTAATCAGATTCGCGCAAGACCGGAGCTTGAGAGGGTCATAAAGGAGGAGCCAAACAGTGAATTTGCACGTCAGTCACGACAGGTTCTTGCGCAACCGCAGCTCCCTGAAGATTAGCAACCCTTCTTAGCTTGCTCTAGGCAGCTGCTGCGGTGATGTTCTGTCGCCGCTGGGCGGCCTGCTGGTTTGCTTCGGTGTGCTTTCGGCGTGAATGTCCAAGCTCTGACGCTGCAGGCTATCCCGCGAGTCCACATATCGACGGTGGGTCAGCTGGGTGCTCTTGGAAAAATCAACGCTCCTGGACGACGTGGTCTGCCCTTTCAGCAACGGCCAGATGCGAGAGTCTCCCGCGTTGACTTGATGCACGACAATAGCAGTCTAAACCCAACAACCGAAACCCAGCAAAGGGGACAATTTATGGGTCGGTCTAACCTGCTTGAAGAAGTCGGAGTCAAATCCATTTTTCATCCCTCGGACTTTTCAGAGGCTAGCGAAGTCGCCTTCGCGCACGCACTAAAGATCGCACTTGTAGCGGGAGCCACGCTCACAATGCTTCATGTCGAAGCGAGCCACAGCACAGAATGGCAGGAGTTCCCCGGCGTACGCGACACACTCGAGCGATGGAAGCTTATCCCTATGGGCAGTTCGAAGAGCGTGGTCGGAAAGCTCGGCATCAAGGTTAAGAAAGTCATCGCGTCGAGCAAGGATCCGGTTAAGGCTTGCCTGGGTTTTCTGGAAAAGCATCCGGAGGATCTTGTCGTACTGGCGGTTCACCAGCGCGAGGGCCGGGCGCGCTGGCTGGAGAAGTCAGTGGGCGAGCCGATTGCACGTGGGGCGGGGCAGATGACGCTGTTCATCCCCCACGGTGTGGAGGGTTTTGTCTCCAGGCAGGACGGCTCGATCTCGCTGCGCAACATCCTCATCCCGGTCACTCGCAAACCCAGCCCGCAGCCAAGCGTGGAAGCCGCTGCGCGTCTGATCCGCAACCTCGAGTTGCCTGCGGGCGTGGTCACGTTGCTCCACGTGGGACCGGCCGACGAAATGCCTTCGCTGAAACTCCCAGCGGACACCGACTGGACTTGGAACGCCATAGCCAGGGCCGGCACGCCGGCTGACATCATCCTGCAAACCGCCACGGAGCTCCTCTCGGATCTGATCGTGATGACGACCGATGGGCCTGACGGATTCCTCGACGGCCTGCGCGGGACCACCTCCCAGCGCGTCCTGCGGAAGGCACGTTGTCCCGTGGCGAACCTCCCAGTTGGATCTATGTTGGGGTGATTTGAGCCGCGATCGCTCGCGCCTGGGAATCTCGAATGCCAGGGCAGGGCTTGTCAACTCATGCTCTTCTTAACAGGTAAGGCTTAATTAGTCCCGCTCTCGCAGTGATCTCGATGGCCCTGTTCCACGCATTGCGCTGTATTCACGGTTGCTTTTATCCGAGAGCTCTGCCAATTTTGACAGTTCAACGACTGCTAGTTCGTCTCTACCTTACTTCCTGTGCAGGTCCGGGCGAAGCCCAGCGACTGAAGGGCAGCCGGTGCGAACAGTATATTGAGTCCTGTCGGTTTTCGCATCGACTGGCAGTCTTTAAAGCCTTGGACTCCCGGTACTCGACACACCACGGGTCAAAGTCGAGATGGCAGGCAATGAACAAATAACCTGGATGGCTGCGACAGTGCCGATTCTGCTAACTCTCGCCCTGGCACTGGGCTGCAATGGTTTCTTTGTGGATCCGGTTCTAACCGGCGTCACGGTGGGGCCGGCGGTGACAATCCAAACTGGCAATACCGTCCAGATGAGCGCGGTCGGAACCTATGACGACGGGTCACACAAGACGCTTTCGTCTGATGTCTTCTGGAGCACTGAAGCGGACAGTGTCGCTGCCATCAGTAAATCTGGATTGGTAAAGGGAGTCGGGCCCGGGCAAGCCACGATCACCGGCGCGTCAGGCACTGTATTCGGAAGCGCAACGATCACCGTGACAATCGGAGGCCTGTCGGCAATCCAAGTGACTTCTCAGGACGGCCTCAGCAACATTACTTACGGTAGCAGCGAACAGTTTGTGGCTACCGGTACCGCCAATGGGCAGCAGATCAATATCACGGATTCAGTGACCTGGAGCACGAACCCCAGTCCTCCGAGCGTGAGCATTGACTCGAGAAGTGGTCTTTTGACGACGACTTCGGGGCCAGCAACCGCTGTCCAGTTGGAGGTGATCGCAACCGACCCGACGACGGGGATCTCAGATAGCATCAACTTCACAGTTAGTCCATAAGAGTTTCCAATGAAGCACCCTACCGCGGTCGAGCAGTCGGTTTTCCTGATACGCGTTCTATTCGTACCGTAAGCTGTCAACCGGGTCTAGGTGGGCTGCTCGGGTTGCTGGGAGCGTGCCGAACAAGACGCCCACCAGACAGCAAGCTCCGATCGCAATAATCGCGGATAGCCCGGAGATCGGGATGGTGTAGTCGGTAAAGAGTCGGAGCGAGAACGGAAGGCCTAAACCGATTATCACGCCGATGATTCCACCGACAAGGGAAATGAATACGGCCTCGGCTAGAAATTGCAGAAGTATAGTACGGTTGGTGGCACCAAGTGCCTTGCGTATGCCGATCTCTTGAGTGCGAGCGCTCACCGTTGCAAGCATAATGTTCATGATGCCTGTACCACTGACCAACAGGGTGACGGTTGCAATCAATAGGAGCACGAGAGTCAGGGCGCTGGCCGTTTTGCCGGCTACCGCTAACAATTGCGTCAGATTGTCAACCAGGTAGATCGACTCCGGACGATGTCGTGCCTGGATCACGTGTCTGATCTGTCTGGTCGCCGGAACAACCATTGTTGAATCTACAACAGAAAAATAAAGTTGTTTTACGCTGTCGGTCTCGAGAAAGAAACGACTCACAGTGTACGGGATCACCACAGTGTCGGGCGTTAGTTCAGATCGTCCAAATGTGTTCACCCGTTCCCTGAACGTGCCAATTATCATGAAGGGTAGGCCGCTCAATTTAATTACTTGTCCTATTGGCGACGAATCTGAGCCGTAGAGTTGTTCCGCCAGCTTGTCTGTGATCACCCCCACCTTGTTGCGCGCTGCCAGGTCCTGTTGGTCAAAGAAACGTCCCGATAGAATAACCAGATTACGCACCCGTTCGTAGGCAGGATAGACTCCCAACACCTGGACGTCGCGCTCTTGGCCTCCGCCCACGGGAAGTCGGTCTTGGAGTGGCACAACGGGAGAGGCAGCGACAATACCTGGTACCTCCCGCAAGACAGCCTTCATGTCGTCGATCGTAAGCAGATCGGGAGAAACATTGGTAAGACGTTGGGCTCCTGTCTCATACTCCGCGAAAATCCAGTTCACGCCGATGCCATCGATTTGCTTCATGACATACTGTCTGCCCGCCAAGCCGATGGTTACGACCAGGATCAGGGCTGCGGTACCGATTGTCATACCGAGCGCGGTGAGCACAAACCGGACTTCATTGGTGCGGAAGATGTCGTAGGCAAACCAGAGGTATTCGCCAACTGCCATCTCGGATCGGGGGCTGGAAGACATGGCCAACTCGATGTTCCGAAGAAAAATCGCTAGCAAACTGCCTAGCACGGCAGCCGATGCTCTGGAGTCAGGCTACTCTGTGTAGAACACCAGCAAGACTCCCAGAAGCGTGATAAAACCCGGCCAGAGGCGCAGCGCCACACTCCGGCGCCACAATGAGCTGTCCGAGACAAATTTGAAAAGGGCCACACCCAGGCCGATAACAGCAAACCAGAGGTGCTGACGCTCGACCCTAAGCATTCCCTCCGACATTTCGTGCGAATGTGCGCTCGCACTGTGAGCATGAAGCGCAGGCATGCTATTGCTTCCTCGCTCCGCGGAGGTCGATGTCCCGACTTGATCGTCCACCCGTGGGGAATCGGACTCTGACGCATGGTGATGCATGCCAGGCATCGAGTCTGGGGAATCCTCGGCCCGTGCGGCCAGCCCTGAAACCATGTATTGACGAGCCTCTGCGGAGGAAGCGCCTGACGTCTGCCCATGGTCGTGGAAGAGCAACTGACCAGCACCGACAAGAGCCAGGAGGGGAAAGGCCCATGTTCGCCAGAACCGGTTGAGCTTGCCGCGTGCTCTGAGGTACTCAATAATTCCGATCAGCATCAGCAAGAGAGCGTAGATTTTGTGCAGGCGTGCTTCCGCGTCGTGATATATGAGAAACCTCCAGCTCAAGTTGCCGCGTGGCCAGATTTCAGCGTCACTCCAGGCAGCCAGAAACAAGCCGGCCGCCACAAATAGAAGCGGCCAGACGAGTTGTAACGGTCGAAGCTTCTCCGATGAATACCCAGCGATCACCAACGCCCCGATGGCGATCAAGGCATAGCCAGCCAGATGGTGGTTGAGCTCTGAAGCGGGTTTGTTAGGATCCTGCTCTGCCACAGATACGGCGGCTGCCGGCAAGCCCGTGATTCTCTGCGCGTAGAGTCGCACGGCTGACCCAGCAATCCCGAAGACCATAAGGAATATTGCCAGCCGAGAAAACGCTTGTATCAAGGAGGAATTCTTCATATTGTCAGCCTTTCACCAAAACCTTGTGTGTCTCGTACGATTGCGACCTGAGACGAGTCCGAGCGCCTGCGGCCCCCTATGCCGTCTAATACGGCCATTTCCAGGCGTCGACGTCGGGGTCATCGATGCCATGTTGGTAAGCGTAATTCCGGCACTCCACCTGTAGATTGCGGAATTCCTCTTTTGCATGAGCACCGATTCTCTGCAGCTTCGGCACGCGGTCAATCGCATCAATGGCCAGGCTGAAGCGATCGATCTGGTTCTGGATGGCCAAATCGAGCGGCGTGTTGATGTTTCCTTTTTCCTTGTAGCCGCGAACATGCATGTTGTCATGGTTCGTACGCCGATAAGCCAGGCGATGGATTAGCCACGGGTAACCGTGGAAGGCGAAGATGACGGGTTTGTCTTGAGTGAACAGACTGTCGAAGTCCCTGTCCGAGAGGCCATGGGGATGCTCAGTGGAGGGGACGAGCCTGTAGAGGTCCACTACATTAACGAAGCGGATCTTAAGATCGGGGAAGCGCTCGCGCAGCAGCACTACCGCCGCCAGCGCCTCTTTGGTAGGAATGTCGCCGGCGCAGGCCATCACCATGTCTGGCTCCGAATCTTCGTCGTTGCTTGCTCTCCGCCAGATCCCGATTCCCTTGGTGCAATGCGCAATGGCCTCGTCCATGGTCATGTACTGCAGGTGCTTCTGCTTGTCGGACACAATGACGTTGATGTAGCCCGTGCTCTTCAGACAGTGATTGGCAACACTGAGCAGGGTATTGGCATCTGGCGGCAGGTAGATCCGACAAACATCAGGGCTCTTGTTGACCACTAAGTCGAGGAAACCGGGGTCTTGGTGGGTGAAGCCGTTGTGATCCTGTCGCCAGACCGTCGAGGTAATCAGCAAGTTGAGCGAGGACACGGGCGCACGCCAGGATAGCTCCTCAGACATCGCGAGCCACTTGGCATGCATATTGAACATGGAATCGATGACGTGGACAAAAGCTTCGTAGGTAGAGAAGAATCCATGTCTTCCCGTGAGAAGGTAGCCCTCATGCCATCCCTCCAGGGTGTGCTCGGAGAGCATTTCGAGTACTCGGCCGTCGGTGGACAACTCGCCGCCGTCAGCGTCCTCTGGAAGATAATCAGCCAGCCAAAGTTTCTTGCTTACCTCATAGATTGCATCGAGCTTGTTCGAGGTGTTTTCGTCAGGCCCAAAGACGCGAAAGGTCTTCGGGTTCAGACGCATCACATCGCGCAGAAATCGGCCGAGGGGCCGGGTGTTCTCAGCCGCGATTTGCCCGGGTTTCTCCACTTGTACGGCATAATCGCGGAAGTCTGGCAGGCGCAAGGCCTTTCGCAGCAAGCCGCCGTTGGCATGAGGATTGGCGCTCATCCGCCGTGTACCTGATGGGGGAAGCGTCCGTAACTCCGGAATCAGCCGCCCGCTTTCATCGAACAACTCCTCCGGTCGGTAGCTGCGCATCCAGTCTTCCAGCAACTTCAGATGGGCTGGGTTCTCGCGTACGCCCGCAAGCGGTACCTGGTGAGCACGCCAGGAACCCTCTACTTTGTGACCATCCACATCCTTGGGGCCGGTCCACCCCTTCGGGCTTCGAAGCACAATCATGGGCCAACGCGCCCGGCTGGCCTTGCCGCTCGACCGCGCTTCATGCTGGATTCGGCGAATCTGTAGCACACAGTCCTCCAGCATTCCGGCCATCTGCTGGTGCATCAAATCAACATCCTGGCCTTCCACAAAATAGGGCGTCCACCCGTAACCTTTGAATAGATCAACCAATTCCTCGTGAGACACGCGCGCTAGAAGCGTCGGGTTGTTGATCTTGTAGCCGTTCAGATTGAGGATCGGCAGTACGGCGCCATCGCGGACGGGATTCAGAAACTTGTTGGAGTGCCAGGAGGTGGCTAGTGGCCCGGTCTCTGCTTCGCCATCACCCACCACCACCGCCACCAGCAGGTCGGGATTGTCAAAAGCAGCTCCGAAAGCGTGGGAAACGCTGTAACCCAACTCGCCTCCTTCATGAATTGAGCCCGGAGTTTCTGGTGTACAGTGGCTGCCGATCCCGCCAGGGAAGGAGAATTCCCTGAAGAACGCACGCATTCCTTCCTCGTCCTCGCTCTTGCCTGGGTAAATTTCGGAATAGGTACCTTCCAAATAGACAGGACCCAGCACGCCGGGTGCGCCGTGGCCGGGTCCGGCCATGAAGATGGCGTTGAGGTCGTACTTCTTGATAAGGCGATTGAGATGAATATAGGTGAAGCTTAGACCGGGACTGGAGCCCCAGTGGCCGAGCAGTCGATTTTTGATGTGCTCTGGCTTTAACGGTTCGCGAAGCAGGGGATTGTCCAGCAGGTAGATCATGCCCGCAGCCAGGTAGTTGCAGGCTCGCCAATACGCGTCTATCTTGCGAAGCTCATCGGCAGATAGCCGGTGCGTGGTACTTGGGATGACACCGCCCGTCTTTCGTGCGTTCACATCAGCGAGCGTTGCTTCCATAAGTCCTCCAACTGTTGCAATCTATCCCACCGCCGATCCTGTTCTAGCGATGCCGTCGCTTGACGTGCAACTGTGCCAGCGAGCGAGCTAAAGACGCGTTCACGGACGCAACTTCTTCGGAAGAAAGCTTTTCGCGCAGGCGGGCGGCGGCGCGCTGCCGAGCTTCCTCAGCCGCTGCTTCATCGATTTTGTCGATAGCAATCGCCATGTTGGTCACGATGGACACGTGTTCATTTGTTATTTCAACAAGCCCCTCTCCCACGGCCATGAAGTCGTCGTGTCCGCCCTTGTTCACAATCAGTTCACCCGGCACCAATTGCGTCATCAGCCGGGCGTGTTGAGGCAGAACGCCCATTTGGCCCTCCACCCCCGGCAGCGTTACCATGTCCACGTCTTCGGAGTACACGGTCGCCTCCGGCGTCACAATTTCCAGTCTTATGGTGTTGTCCATTTTCACAACCTGTTGCGCAAAGCCCTTTCGCTCTCAACACGCCACTTCTAGTTCTGTCTGATCTCCTCGATCGCGCCTTTCATGTAGAAGTTGCCTTCTGCGACGTCATCGTGTTTGCCTTCCAGGATTTCCTTAAAACCACGAACCGTCTCCGCCACGGGAACTTGTTTACCCTCTCGTCCGGTGAAGACTTGCGCCACGCTGAAGGGCTGGCTCAGAAAGCGCTGAATCTTGCGTGCACGAAACACGGTAAGCTTGTCCTCGGGCGAGAGTTCATCCATCCCCAGAATCGCGATGATGTCCTGCAGGTCTTTGTAGCGCTGAAGCACCTTCTGCACTCCACGCGCTGTGTCGTAGTGTTCCTCGCCTACGATTTCTGCCGCTAGGGCGCGGGAGGTCGAGGCCAGGGGATCCACTGCCGGGTAGATACCCAATTCGGCAATCGAACGCTCCAGTACGATGGTCGCGTCCAAGTGCGCGAAGGTTGTGGCCGGCGCCGGGTCGGTCAGGTCGTCTGCCGGAACGTACACTGCCTGGAAGGAAGTGATGGAGCCCTTCTTGGTGGAAGTAATCCGTTCCTGAAGGGCCCCCATCTCAGCCGCTAGGGTTGGCTGGTAACCGACGGCGCTGGCGGTGCGACCGAGCAAAGCCGAGACCTCGGAGCCGGCCTGAGAAAAGCGGAAAATATTGTCAATGAAAAGCAGCACGTCCTGATTCTTTTCGTCTCGGAAATATTCTGTAATGGCAAGCCCGGACAAGGCCACGCGTAAGCGGGCGCCCGGCGGTTCATTCATTTGTCCATATACGAGGGCAATCTTTGATTGCCGAAGGTTGTCCTGTTTGATCACCCCGGCTTCGGACATTTCGTGGTAAAGGTCGTTGCCTTCGCGGGTGCGCTCGCCGACACCCGCGAACACAGAAACGCCGCCATGGAGCTTGGCGATATTGTTGATCAACTCCATGATGACGACGGTCTTGCCCACTCCGGCGCCACCGAAAGCACCAACCTTGCCGCCCTTCAAAAAAGGGCAGATCAAATCGATCACCTTGATACCAGTCTGCAGCACTTGGGGAGAAGTAGATTGATCCACAAGCGGTGGCGGAGGCCGATGGATCGGATAGTACTTTTCCGCCTCAACCGGTCCGCGCTCATCGACCGGGTTTCCAGTCACGTCGAACACCCTGCCCATGACGCCTTCGCCGACCGGCATGGATATAGGTCCGCCGCAATCCGTAACCTCGAAGCCCCGTTTGAGGCCCTCAGTGCCAGACATGGAGATCGCCCTGACCCACTTGTCGCCGAGGTGCTGTTGCACTTCGAGCGTGACTTTGGCGGGCTGGTTCTGAACCGTGTACTCGACGGTCAGGGCGTTATAAATCCCCGGCAGTGCATCCGGAAATTCGACGTCAACCACCGGACCGAGAACCTTTACAATCTTTCCCTTGTTACCGACTTGCAGAGGTGTGCTTACCATTGATCTGCCTCATTCGGACTGCCCGCCGGCAATCTCCAGCAATTCCTTGGTGATATTGCCCTGCCGCAGCTTGTTGTATTCGAGAGTTAAGTCCTTGATCAGGCCCTCAGCGTTTTCTGTGGCGTTCTTCATAGAAACCATGCGGGCGCTTTGCTCACTGGCCTTGGCATTCAATAGGACCTGATAAATGCCGATGTCGAGATAGTGCGAAAGGAGGTAGCTCAGAACGAATTCCGGATTGGGCTCGAACAAGGACTCAGTAGTATCGGCAGCGAGTTCTTCTTCGGACCTGACGCCCGGTATCTTCATTGCCTTAAGCTCTCCTACCGGAAGAAATTCCAGGCAGAGTGCATTCTGGGTCAGTGTGTTGACGAAACGCGTGGCGATGATTCGCACTTCGTCCACCTCCCGTTTCAAGAAGAGGTTGCGGGCAAAGGCGGCAATCGCCCTGGCCTCCGCGAACTGCGGCGTGTCCGCGTAGGCGAACTCGGCAATCAGCTGCCGCCGAGTACGGGCGATGAACTGCGCGGCTCTGCGCCCGGCCGTGATGAAGACCGTGGACTGGGGATCAAACTCGGCCGCCAGCCGGAAGAGATTGCTGTTGAGCGCTCCGCATAAGCCTTTATCCGCGCCGACCAGGATGATGGCGCGCTTGTGGACTTCGCGTACTTGGAGCAAAGGATGGCTGAAGTCGCCTATTCGCGTCGCCGCTTCACGTTGGATACGGTACAGCGCCTGGACGAATGGACGTCCGGCAAGAGCGGCTTGTTGCGCCTTGCGCATCTTTGATGCCGCCACCATCTGCATCGCTTTGGTGATCTGAGCGGTGCTGCTGATTGAGCGGATCCGGCGGCGCAAATCGCGTGGACTATGCATAAGACTAATCAGTCCAGGTCCCGGAATTCGCAGGGACCAAAATTGGGAATATCTAAGTACAGCAACCCGCCTGCGGAGAAGATGATGCGTGCGCCATCATCTCCAGGTCTCCTTGAACTGGTCAGCTGTAGCCTTTAACTCGGTGGTCAACGCGGGGCTCATCGCCTTTTCCTGTGCAATCTTCCCCAGCAGTTCAACCTTCCTTGTGCTCAGGAACTCTGTCAACTTGGACTGGAACTCCTTGACCCGATTCACTGGTACGTCGTCCATATATCCGTTTTGCACCGCCCAGATCACCGCTATCTGCAACTCGATGGGAATGGGGTTGTACTGTGGCTGTTTGAAGATTTCGGTAATGCGCTTGCCGCGATCGATCTGTGCCTGCGTCTTGGCGTCCAGTTCGGAACCGAATTGAGCGAATGCGGCGAGTTCCCGAAACTGCGCGAGGTCTCCCTTGAGCTGCCCAGCGACCTGTTTCATGGCCTTGAGCTGAGCCGCTGAACCAACCCGGGAGACCGACAGACCCACGGAAATCGCGGGGCGTACGCCCTGGTAAAACAAATCCGTCTCCAGGTAAATCTGTCCATCAGTGATCGAGATGACGTTGGTGGGGATGTAAGCTGAAACGTCGCCCGCCTGGGTCTCAATAATGGGCAGTGCAGTCAGCGAACCGTCACCGTACTTTTCTCCGACCCGTGCCGCCCGTTCGAGCAATCGACTATGGAGATAAAACACATCACCAGGATAGGCTTCCCGACCTGACGGCCGTTTCAGCACCAGGGAGACCTGCCGGTAGGCCACGGCGTGCTTCGACAGATCGTCGAAGATAATCAACGCATCCATGCCGTTGTCCATGAACCACTCGCCCATCGCCGCCCCTGCGAAGGGCGCCAGATATTGATTGGTCGCCGAGTCAGAAGCCGGGGAAGCAACGATGATGCTGTAGGGCATGGCTCCGGCCTGCTCGAGAGCGGTTATGATCCGCGCGACGTTCGATTGCTTTTGACCGATCGCAACATAGATGCAATAAAGCGGGCGATAGTTCCTGTCACCCGCAGTCTCTGCCGCCCGATTTAGGCGAGCTTGACTGATAATGGTGTCGATGCAAATTGTTGTTTTACCGGTGGACCGGTCGCCGATGATTAATTCGCGCTGGCCACGTCCGATCGGAATCATCGCGTCAATTGCCATAATGCCGGTTTGCACTGGCTGTCTGACGGGACTGCGCCGAATAATGCCAGGAGCGATTTGTTCAACCGGATAGTAGACATTACTCTCGACCGGTCCTCCCCCATCCAAGGGCTCTCCCAGAGTGTTTACAACCCGCCCCAAGAGGCCCTTGCCCACCGGTACCTGCAACAGCTTGCCCGTAGTCCGGACCTCGTCGCCCTCCTTAAGCCTGGTGTAGTCGCCTAGAATGATTACTCCAACTTCTGTCTCTTCCAGGTTCAACGCCAGCCCGGTGACGCCGTGGCCGAGATCGAGCATCTCGTTAAGCATCGCATCGCTAAGACCGTCGACCTTAGCCACGCCGTCCCCTACTTCGCGGATGACACCGACATTCTGGCGGTCGGTTGCCACTTTGGCGCCTGCGATTTGAGCTTCAATTTCCTTAAGTAGGTCAGGCATACGGTCTTCACCCTAGCTCACAAAATGCGAAGTTTCCATTGGCATCAGGTCAATACGTTGCGTCCATTCGTGCTGGTAATTCCAAAGCTCTTCTCCAGTGCAGCTAACCCAGACCGCACGCTCCCATCGTAGACATCACTGCCAACGTGGATGCGGATCCCCCCGATCAACGCCGGATTGTGTACGAACGATGCACTTATCTGCGAACCGTACACATCTTGTAGTCCAGCCTGGAGCCTGATCTCCAAGTCCGCGGGCAACGGAACAGCGCTTTGTATCTCGGCTGTATGTTGGGCGTGGTCCAGCTTCAACAAGCGCTGAAAATATTCCAGTAAGGCCAAGTAACCGCGGCGCCTTAATTGCAGGACACTCTGGACGACCTTGCGGACGCGGCCTTCATCTACCCTTCCGTTGACGATACACAAGCGGAACAGTTGCTTGGCCTCGCGCCGTGTCTGCTTGGCAGTGATCATGTGGACCTCGATACCCCGTCTTTCACTAAGCGGCCAACCGCCTGCTGGTTTCCTCTGCCAAGCGCCGCTGATCATCTGCAGTGAGGACCTTGCCGGTGATGTTGGCGGTGGCTTGCACAACTAATCGGCCCACTTCATGCTTCAGTTCTGTGAGCATGCGGGCGTGTTCCTGGATGGCGGCCTCACGCGACTTGACGATGATCTGTTCGGCGACAGCGATGGCCTTCTGGGTCTCCTGCTCCTTCACGCGCGCGGCCGCGGCGTGCGCTTCTTCGATCAATTTAGCTGCCTGCGCGTCGGCCTTCAGCATGGTTTCCCGACGCTGGGTTTCGGTCTGGGCGAGTTCGGCCTTTATCTTTTCCGAGCCTGCAATTCCCGCAGTGATCTGTTGACGCCGTTCTTCCAGCATCTTGAGAATTGGCTTGTAGGCATACCGGTGTAGAAGAAGACAGACAATGGAGAAGCTGATGATCTGGGCAGCCAGATGAGACCAATCCACACCAAACGTCCTCGCAATTTGTTCGACTTGCCCCCCACTCTCCGCCTCGGCCAACAAAACCAGAATATTCATACTCGTCTCTCACGTTGCCTAGGCGCCGGATACTTTTCAGCATCGTGCCCAGCAGTTCTCTCCTACTTGACCAGGAACAGGGCGTAGAACACGATCGCTTCAGCGAACGCAATCGACAGGATCGACTGAACTAGAATCTTTGTGGCGGCCACTGGATTGCGTCCCACCGCTTCTGAAGCCTTCATGCCAATCAGACCCACGCCAAGAGCTGCCCCTAATGCCGCCAGACCTACATGGATGCTTCCGTTCATAGCGTCTTTTCCTCTGTTTTCTCGCCGGCTCCCGCGATTGAACACGGTCGAGTCGTCGTTATTAATCCGTCAAACACTCGCAGGCGCGGGTCCCTCGGTTTCGTGCTGGCAAATCAGCATCGTGAACACAGCGGTCAGCAACATGAAGACCATTGCCTGAACCAAACCCATCAGTAATTCCAAAAAATAAAAGGGGATCGATACCAGCCATCCAAAACCAGGGACCAGCTTGGCCATAGCCTCCAGCAAATTCTCCCCTGCAAAGATGTTGCCGTAGAGACGAAAACTCAGGGAGACCGGCCGAAATAAGATGGAAACGACCTCCAGACAGCCGGCGGCGAAGAACACGATGACCATCAGCAGCCTCATCATGCCTTCGCTCTCGCCCTTGGGTGCGAACAACTCCTTGAAAAATCCCACTGGACCAACTTCCCGAAGGGCCCAGACAATCCAGCAGGCAAAAAACACCAGGGCCATGGCCAGGGTCATGTTCACGTCAGCGTTGGCGCCGCGAAACAGGGGTTGGTCGATCTTGAACCCATGAGCCGTCTGATAACCCCAGCCCATCGAGCCGACTCCCGGAATCAGCCCCACCCAGTTGGCGGAGAGAATAAAAATGAAAACCGTTGCAAAGTACCAGAACGTCCGGTCGGCTAAATGGGGCCCGATAATATCGGCCAGAAACTTGTAGAGGCCGCCAACCAGCCACTCCATAAAATTTTGTGCGCCGGTCGGAACAGGCTGCATGTTCCGTGTAGCGAACTGAGCGAATGTGATCAGACCTAACGCCACGATCCAACTGACCACCATGGAATTCGTGATGGGAAAGTTGAAGGGACGGGCGAGCTCCACGGCTTTAGCGGAAAGGCCATGTTCCTCGGTTTTGGCGACATCAGCCGGTCCAGGCGATGGCGCCGATATCATTGCATCAAGCCGCGATGCCGCATCGACTCCTAAGCTGTCGTTCGTGCTCAGACACAGGAACGATATGAGAAGCAGTCCCAACACCACGCCGTGTTGTTGAACCGCTATTCTCATAGACCTACCTGTGCGCCAACGCCATTGATGCAGTGAGCTCGTTTTTGCCGGCCTTCTGATAACCAACCAGGGTGAAGTACAGAACACGGTCAAAAAACCGGTTGAGCGAATGCAGTAACATCACGCCGCCCCAGAATTCAACCGGCTCTTCCAGGAGACACTCCTGCTGCATGTATTCCCAGAGGTACTCTCGAGCAATACACACAGCCCAGAACACGTTGCTGAAGGGGACACCCTGATTCGCGAGTTCAATCCCCAAATCGGAGTAGCGGGATTCAATAACAGGAGTGGTTTCACCCGCCAGCCAGTCCGTGAGGTCTCGGTAGATTTCCAACGCACGTTGTTTGTGGTCCGGGATTGGCACCCTCAAGAGCAGCTCTCGGCATCGGTCGGCGCCTCTGATCTTCTCGACCAAACCCTCTGACATGCGATCCGCATTGGCTTTCATGTGTTGAACTAGCCTGGGGGCACGCATTCGCTCTCCTTATCAGTCCGACCGGGTGGGCGCGCAGTGAGTTCGCCTGAACGGGCAAAGACTAGCGTGCCGTACCGAAAACTGCATACTGTCAAAACCAACAGGATGTCGAGCGCTCCGTAGGCACTGATTGACAGCCGCCTGCGCCAACCAGATATGCAATGGATGTCGTGCGTGCCGCAGCCGGTTTACCACCAGCCATTTCGATCCGATGGTTAAGGTGTCTGACGGAGGTAGGAGTGATAAGGTCTCTTGCCTGAAGCTAATATTGCGGTTGCTGCATTCCTCGCGCAAGGCACCTCGAGTGCAACTTCGCAGCAGGTGGTGCCTTGTTGTGTGCTGGTAATTAAGCCCGATAATCTGTACACGGTTAGGAGAGGCGGAATAACTGAGATGACAGACATCCGTCTTTTTGCAATTACACCTACTTCTTCACAGGTGGAGGATAGTTCTTCAGGAGTTTGGCAATGGCTTTTTTCAGGTTTTTTTCCTGCTTCTCGGGTTTGGCCTTCTGATCGAGGGTCTTGCTTACTACGCCGCGCCACGCCAAATCGCGGTTTGCCGAATCGTACATGTCCAACGCCAACTGACCTACATAGATGGTCGAGGTCTGTCCGGTGGTCGTACTCATTCCACCCGCGCCGCCGTACCAGCCTCCGCCATACCATCCTCCGCCATAGCCCCAGTCCGAATTGTAGGAGGTGAATTGCTTCTCCTGGCCAATGCCTGCCTGGTATCCGATGTAGAGGTCAGCGTTGTCTCCATCGACTTTGGAAAGTCCTTTTGCCGCCAGCTCAGAGTCCACGGCCGCAATGATCTGCTTGTCAATCAGTTCGTTCGGCTTCGCGGCGTCCTTGAGGGCTACCCATTTATAAGTCTTGAACTTAGAGAAATCGGCGTTCTTGTCGAAGTTGTATCGAGTATCCTGGGCGATCGCCGCATTCGCCACAAGCAGGATTGTTGCTATTAGCAGTGAGATTCGTTTCACGATGTCCTCCGGTTAACATCACGTACTCGTAAGCCAATCAAACCTGATTCGGGTTTCCCGTTCGTAGCGACTATATGTGCCAACATCGGGTACTGAACGATGCTAAGAGCAAGGCGCCGGACGCAGAAACTGTCAGAACTGACAGACAATCTGCCAAAGTACAGGACGCAGAAATGCGCGTAACGTCGCGACTCCAATAGCTGATAGAACTGCCAGTTCCTCCGACTGTGGCCACCTTGCAAACTACGAGTACGGCTCTGGATTTGTCAGGAGCCACCATCTGCACCGGAGGCGCTGTGCCCGGCAAAAACAAAAAGAAGAATGGCAACGACCAAGGAAAAGTTCCTCTGAAGAGAAAAGAGTATGAGCGGGAACTGCGCAAACTGCAGACCAACCTGGTCCAAATGCAGGAATGGGTGAAAGCCACTGGCGCCAAAATCGTAGTTGTGTTTGAGGGCCGAGACGCCGCGGGCAAAGGGGGCGTAATTCACCGCATCATGGAGCGCGTAAGCCCGCGCGTCTTTCGCCACGTTGCGCTGCCCGCCCCGACAGAGCGCGAAAAATCACAAATGTATGCCCAGCGCTACATTGTCCATATGCCGGCTGCGGGCGAAATAATTCTCTTTGATCGCAGTTGGTACAACCGTGCCCTGGTGGAACATGTGATGGGTTTTTGCACAGACAAGCAGTACTCAGATTTCCTGCGTCTTTGCCCGGGGTTTGAGTCTCTCATCAATAACAACGGAATTATTCTCGTCAAGTACTGGTTCGAGGTCAGCGAGAAGGAGCAGCACCGGCGCTTCCTCAAGCGTATTGAGGATCCAATGCGAACATGGAAGCTCAGCCCCATGGACCTGGAATCGCATCGTCGCTGGTATGACTATTCGCGGGCCCGAGACGCAATGTTTGCCGCTACTGACACGCCACAGTCTCCGTGGAACGTGGTTCAAACCGACGACAAGGCACGAGCCCGATTAAACTGCATTTCCCATTTGCTTAGTGTGGTGCCATGGAAGAAAATTCCACAAGAAAAGGTCAAATTGCCGAACCGACAGAAGCCAAAGGGTTACAAAGCCCCTGACTGGAACTATCGTTGGATTCCCGAGAAGTACTGACGCCGCGGAACTAAGCGTATCGACTGGTCTCTTCTCAGTCCCTCCTCGTCGATGGGTCACCGCTCACCCGCCCGGCCTCTGCATTCGCCAGAGTACGGAAATGGGCACAAGGAGCCCAACAGGCTTTAGCTCCTATATTAGAGTCCCAAGCCAGAGTTCTTGCCAGCCATTCAGCTAGCGTACCCAGGTGCTCATCCACGAACATTCAGCCCAATTCACTAGAAATCAAACCTCAATGCCAACTGTCCGACTCGCGGACTTACAGCTGTGCTGCTGATGACACCGAAAGTCGGCGATGCGAAGTCGGAATCAGGATCGGCAAATTGCGGATGGTTCAGCGCGTTATAAAATTCGACTCGAAATTGAAGGGTACTTTTCTCAACGGGCCAGTTGACCGCCACAGTTCTTGAAAACGCGAGATCGAGGTTGGCCTGTCCGGGGCCGTTTACGATCCCGGTCGCGCTGTTCCCGAATGCTGTCCCAATGCCATCTGCGCCGATGACGGGCGGAGTTGTGAAGCAGGATGCGTTGAAATAGCTGTTCAGTTTCGACTCGACTGCCCCTCCCCTGACCAACTGGCTTTTCGTGCATTGACCGCTTAGTTGTGCCCGATCTTCGCTGATTCCAAAAACATTAGTGGAATTTGTCTCAGCGATGGTAAGGGCGCTACCGGACTGGATGGTTGCGATCGCGGCCAGCGACCAGCCGCCCAGCAGGGTTCGCGGCAGGCCGTGGGGCGGACTGGGGAGCGTCCATGTTGTGCTGAAGATGAGTCGATGCGGGCGATCGAAACTGGCCCGCCCCCACCGCTGTCGGGGAGAGTTTTGGTCTCCCAGCGTCAATGCGTTTCCTGATGATGTTTGGTTGACGCTGGCGCCGTCCGTGTCCAAGGTCTTGGAGAAAGTGTAGGAAGCGAGGAATTGCAGGCCGTGGCTTAAACGTTTCGTCAGGCTCGCTTCCAGCCCGTTGTACCAGGAGCTTCCCTCGGACTCCATCAGCACAAGGGAGTCTGGAGGTACTCCGGGAACGGGAACGCGCCGCGCAATATTTGCGACCGTGTTTTCGGTGACCCCTCTTATTGGATTGCTCGCAGAGGCCGGCAGGGCCTGATTTAGGGAACGTTGACGTACCAGGTGCGTGCCGCGAGTGCCCACGTAACCAACTTCCAACAGCCAATCCTCATGCAACTCAGCCTGAACGTTCAAAGAATACTGTTGAATCATGGCAGGCCGGAAGCTGGGTGCGACGGAGTAGATAGTCGTGGTGGTGGTGGGAGAGTACGCGGGAAAGGAAGGAAAGGAGTCTTCCGTTGGGAATGGCTGCGGGAAAGGCGCCTGAAAAGTCGCATTTGCATTTGCCGCTCCGGCATTCAGTCGAAACACGGAAAACGGAGCGCCGAGTACGTTCTGATAAAAGGCCTGGCCCGTCGGTCGGGAATAATACGCGCCGTACCCCCCTCGGAGCACTAACCGACTTGTTCTGGGCAGGACCTGCCAGGCAAAACCGATTCGTGGTGCAACCGTGTTCTGCCCCACCCCATCGTTCCCGAACGTATTGTTCGCGCGTACGACACCCGGCGGAGTTACTCCTGGAAAGTTGGAAGCCACTATGTAACCTGCCACACTCCCGCCGGGCGGGGGATTGGGATCAGCCTTGCCGATATCGAAGCTTGCGTTCCTGCCCAGCCTGTCCCCAAATTGGCCGAGGCGCTCGTAGCGCACGCCGATATTCAATGTCAGCGACTTTCTGATTCTCCAGTCGTCCTGAGCGAAACCTCCACCTTCCCACACCCGGTACTCACGGGTTGTCAGGCCAAAATCATCGAACGAGGCAAAGACGTTGCTGAAACCGGTACCGTTGCCGCTTGCGCTAAGGCCAAGCAGAAAATCCGGCCAGCTCAGAAACCGTACGAATGATCCCAGACCCACGAGATTGACATTGTCCTGCAATCTGGTGACGGATCCTCCCAATCGGACGGAGTGAGCTCCACGGACGAAGCTGAGGCCATCGCTGAAGACAAAACTGTTTTGTGTGTTGGTTCGCGGAAACCCAGAGGCGAAGCTGACGGAACCAAGAATATTCAAACTGGGGAGGTCGTTGTTTCTGCTCATTTCGCCTTCGGCAACACCAACGTCGGACCAACTGAACGGAACTCTGGCTTCCGTGCTGGCCCTCGTGCGGACATACCCGATTCGCGCTTCGTTAAGCCACGTGCTGCGGAACGTATATGAGTGGGCAAGAGAGAACACTCTAAAGCCAGAATCGCCGGGACTCGGAAAGCCAGGAATGTTGCCTGACGGATTCAGACCATTCCCGGGAAACGTGACGGTCTGATCATCATTTGCCAGGAAGAACCGGACTGCGATTCTGCTGTTCTGCCGGGCGAGATAGTCAATGTTAGTGGAAAACTGGTCTTCGCTGAAATGGCATGGTTCCGTGAACACTGAGAAGCCTTGTTCGACAAGTGGTTTTGTCGGGTCAACAGTTTGTGGCGTCGGGATCAGGAACGTTCCGGTGGAGAGCTTTAGGTTCAAGAGAGACAGGGCCACTGGATTGATGTTGGAACCATCTGAGTTGACAGTCGCGCCCCCCTGGGCGCCGCTCATGCCGCCAAACATTTTGCCAAGCGCGGCGGGCGTCCGGTCACTGGTTAACGGCGGCTCAGTAAGGCTGGCTGCACAAGCAGTCCTCGACTGACCTGCAGCCACAGCGTTAATCTGGCGCGTCCCTTGATACGAACCAAAGAAGAGGAGCTTGTCCTTCTTTATGGGCCCGCCAAAGGCAAAACCAAACTGGTTCTGTTTGAGGACGGGGCGCGGTTGGCCGGCTCGGTTCAAAAAAAAATCGTTGGCGTTAAGAACCTCATTTCTCAGGAACTCAAAAATCGCGCCATGAAAGGCGTTGCTGCCGGTTTTTGTAATCAGGCTGACGTTGGCGCCGCCATAACGTCCGTACGCCGCATCATACAGCCCGGTCTGGACCTTGAACTCCAGTATGCTGTCGGGGCTAGGGGTCGGGATTCCGCCACTTCCTGCCGCACTGCCCTGCACGTCGTTTACGCTGATGCCGTCCAACTGGAAGTTATTGTCATAGGAGCGCGCCCCGTGCACGAATATCCCGTCGTTTGAGCTGGCGATCTGGGACAACGCCGTGCCCCCTAATCCGAGCTCCCCTGCGTTATAAACGCCGGTGATAACCCCAGGTGAGAGACTGGCCAATTGAGCGAAGTTCCTCGTCACCAGCGGAAGACCACTCACCGCGGTTTCGTTGGTCACCCGGCCCAGGGCGGAATTGTCGCTCCGGATCATCGTCGCCTCAGCAGACACCTGCACATTCCCTATGACTGCGGCAAGTTGGAGATGAAGTTCAAGTCGGAGTGTTTCTGCAACGAAGATATGCAGGTCCGTCTGGCGCAGCAATTGGAAATCTGTTTTGCTGGCTTCCAGAGCGTAGTCGCCGGGTGGAAGCGAGGGGAATGCGAACCTTCCCTCCTGGTCCGCTGTGACGGAGTTTGTCTCAGAGGTCGCCTGGTTAACGAGGTGGATTATGACTCCTGGAAGTGCGGCCCCCGAGGGATCCAGCGCCACACCTGTCAGAGCGCCGGTTGAGGCGGTCTGGCTGGCGAGCTGACTGATCAAGACCGCCGTGACGGCAATAGTACTGAGGAAGCAAGACCGTGAGGTTGCAAGTGGCCCATCTCGGTTGGACGTGCGGGGCACAAAAACTCCCTGTCCTGCCCAGGACCCCCACTGGGACGGGCTGCTAAGCGGATGAAGACAGCTTGTCCAGCAGGAATACTACGCCGCGCGAGTTCGCTTGACAACCTTCGACGTGAATGGTATAGCGGGGTGGGGTTCCTGCGCTGCAATTGCGCTGTTGGTCTTCCTATGCCCTCGCTTCATCCGCCAACGAGACCCGTTTTGAGGACTCGAGGCGGCGGACTATCTCGCCTCCAACAACCTATTCCAAGACGAAGTGTTAACTGGAAGTTGGTCAGCCTCGTCCTGGTACTGACTGCGGGATATTTGCTGCCGCAGCCGGCGGCCTCTGTACCCGTGAAGCAAGTTCGGCGCGTTCTTATTCTCAATGTGATGGGGCCGCTGTCGTCGCCCGGCGTGGCTCTGATGGACGAGGCGATAGTGGCAGGTCTGCAAAAGTCGCCTTATCAGATTGAGCTGTACAGCGAGGATCTGGAGGCAACCCTGTTTCCGGATGAAGCTTCCCAGCGGCAATTCCGTGAGTGGTACATCCGCAAGTATCGCGATCGCAAGCCCGACGTGATCATTGCCGTCGGGCTCGAACCCCTCAGGTTCATGGTCGAATCGCACGAAGCGTTCTTCCCGAATATCCCGATTGTCTTTTGTGGAAGTACAGAGGAGATGTTGGGCGAACTGAAGCTCGACTCTCACTTCACCGGAGTGTGGGCGGTGGCGCAGCCGGAGGAAACCCTGAAGGCAGCACTGGCACTCCAACCCGGAACCAAGCACGTGGTCGTGGTGGGTGGTGTCGGAGTGTATGACCGGCACCTGGAGGCCATTGCCAGGGAGAGTTTTCGCAAATACGAGTCAAGACTCGAGTTCACGTACCTCACCGACCTCGCCATGCCCGCACTGATTGAGCGGCTGAAGCACCTGCCGGATCACACGATCGTCTACCACACATCCATCATGCAGGATGCCGAAGGAACGCGTTTCATTGACGCAAGCCAGTCCGTTCCCATTATCGCCGGCGCCTCGCGTGCGCCGGTATTTATCGTGGACGATGTGGACCTCGGAAGCGGAACAGTCGGTGGTTATCTGGTGAGCTTTGCCGCTATCGGTCAAGCGCGTTGCCCAAATGGCGGTAAGGGTTCTCAACGGTGAGAAGCCGCAGGACATTCCCATCGTTAAGAGCCCCAATGTCTATATGTTCGATTGGCGAGCCCTGCAGCGCTGGGGATTGAAGGAAAGCGACCTCCCGCCCGGCAGTGTGGTGCTGAACCGGCAGCCGACTGTCTGGGAGCTGTATTGGCGATACATCGTCGGTGGCATCGTTTTGCTGTTGTTCCAAACGCTGCTCATTTTTGGACTGGTGCGGCAGCGGGAGCGGCGCAGAAAGACAGAAACTGAACTGAACTTGTCCAATGACCGGCTTCGTCGGGCAGTGGAAGCTGGGAAATGTGTGGGATGGGACTGGGATGTCAAGACTGGAAACGATCGTTGGTTCGGCGATCTGCAGACAATGTTCGGAATTCGATCGCACACATATTACGGACGGGTCGAGGACTTTCTTGAGCGCATACACCCGGAGGATCGAGAACTCGCCTGGAAAGCAGTTGTGGATGCCAGGGAGCGGCGGAAACCGTTCGCCGCAGAGTTCCGGGTCTTACGCCTTGACGGAACCGTGCGCTGGGTTACGGAGAGGGGAGAAGTTCTACTACGCAGCCAATGGCGACGCCGAGCGCATGCTCGGAATGGCGGTGGACATTACCGAGCGCAAGCTGGCGGAAGAGGCGCTGAAGAAGTCGGAGGAGAAGTTTTCCAAGGCCTTTCGGGAAAGCCCGATGGCTCTCGCCGTGACCAGCGTGAAAGACCATCGCTACCTTGATATCAACGAAACTTACGAACAAATGACCGGCTGGCGACGTGACGAAATAATCGGACGGACGCCATTCGATCTCAATCTTTGGGTGGATCCTGCCCAAAGGGCGGGGATGGCAAAAGAGATTCAAACCAAAGGCACGCGTTCGGAACCTGGAGTTCCGCTTTCGTCGCAAGAGATGGGGAGCAGCGCGACGGCCTGGGGTCGGCGGAATTGATCGAAATCGAGGGCGAACCCTGCCTCATGGCGGTGGTCGCAGACATTACCGAGCGCAAACAGATCCAGGAGCAACTGCGTAAATCAGTGAGGCCAGGCTGGCAGGTATCGTTGGGTCGGCGATGGACGCAATCATCGCCACCGACGCGGAACACAACATCGTGCTTTTCAATACTGCCGCAGAGAAAATGTTCGGCTGTGCTGCAGGTGAAGCCATTGGAACTCCCATAGAGCGGTTCATTCCTGAACGCTTCCGCTCGGCACACAAAGCGCAGCATACGCCTCTTCGGCGAGTCCGAAGGTGCCAGTCGGCCCCGTAGCCCGACGGGGCATATTGTGCGGCCTCCGGGCAAGTGGAGAGGAATTTCCGATGGAGACTTCTATCTCCCATTTGGAGACAAATGGCCAGCAGTTGTTTACCGTCGTCGTCCGTGACGTCACCGAGCGTTACAGGTCAGATGAAGCCTTACGCAAGAGCGAGCAGAGATTACGCCTGGCAATTCAGGCGGGAAGAATGTACGCGGACGAGTGGGACGCTGCGAGCGACAACGATCGTCCGGTCTCCTGAGTACGTGGATATTATCGGCGAAGGATCAACCTATACAGACCAGCTGTCGGGGAGCTACTGAAACCGGATCCACCCCGACGACCGTGATCAGGTTGCAGCCGAATTTGCCAGAATTACACCTGAAAACCCTGTCTCTACGATCTGCTATCGGTTTCTGCGTTCCGATGGCACTACGATCTGGCTGGAGAGGAACGCAAGGGCATTCTTTGACGACAAGGGCAGGATGCAAAGCATGGTAGGTGTAATCGCAGATATCACCGAGCGCAAGAAAGCAGAGCAGTTGCTTCGCGAAAGTGAGGAACGCTTCCGCCTGGTTGCAAACACTGCACCAGTACTGATCTGGATGGCCGGCGCCGATAAGCTGTGCACCTACTTCAATCAACCCTGGCTGGAATTTACAGGCCGGCCTCTTGAGGCAGACCTTGGCAACGGCTGGACGGAGGTAGTGCACCCCGATGACCGGAGTACGCTCCTGGACACTTATACGCAGGTATTCGATCGGCGGGGCCGTTTCGAAATGGAGTATCGGCTGCGGCGGCATGATGGAGAATATCGCTGGGTGTCCGACCTTGGTGTGCCAAGATTCAACACGGATGGTTCTTTTGCCGGCTACATAGGCTCTTGCATGGACGTGACGGAGCGCAAGATCGCGGAAGAAGCGCTGAGCAACATGGCGGGGAAGTTGATCGAAGCCCACGAAGAAGAGCGTACATGGATCGGGAGAGAACTTCACGACGACATCAATCAACGGATTGCGTTGTTGTCGATCGAATTGGATCGATGGAACCAGTCTGCTGGATCGAGTGCTCGACATCCATGATCACATCCGAAGAATTAGCCAGCGTCTTGTAGAAATCGGAGAGGACATTCAGGCTCTGTCGCACCGGCTTCACTCCTCGAAGCTCGAGTACTTGGGTATTGCGGTCGCGGCCCAGAGCTTCTGTAGGGAATTGTCCGAGCGGCATAAGAACATTCTTGAGCAGTATGATGAGTGAAGGCTACA
>CAWBPS010000020.1:0-61826 GCA_963790645.1 Terriglobia bacterium
GTGATCTACATCATGGGGGTGCGGACTCGAGGAGAGCCGAAGCTTGGCAATATTTCTCATCATCGGCGGTCTGCCCAATCACTGGAGAAGAGGTGGTCTTATTGCCCAATTCTCAGTTGGCCTCAGATCTGCTGGCCAACATCACTGTGGCCGGTTTTATTTGTATTATTGAAATTTCAGCTGTGTATAAATTTAATTGTTAACTTGTGCCCAAACCTCCAACAGCCCCCAGAAAGCTCAGTGAATTTGGTCTTCCCATGGTTAGCCAGAACCAACGTGAAGACTATGGGTGGAAATGAAGAGTCACACCCACCAGACCGTGCTCCCGCGCTGAACATCCAGCTCGCCGGGCTGCGAGTAATGGCGATATGATTTTCCCTGGCGTTGGTAGAACGACATCTACCGAGCCTAAAATTGCTGAAGCGAGAATCTCACGCGGCGGCAACATTTGCAATGATAAAGCGTTAAAGCTAACCAAGATTCAGTGCCGCGGATTTCAAGCAGAAACCGAGCGCTGCTCCAAGGATTTGCCATCGCACGATCTGCGCGCGGGTCTTAGGCTCATGAGCAAGCCGAAACCGGTCAAATTGGCTCGATCATCGAAAGTCTCTCGGCCACAAGAAATGGGCGCGACTCCAAAATTACGCGCAGCTGAATCTGGATCCAGTTCGCGGATCTTGTCAACCGGGCCACAGATGATGTTCCTGGCGGGCGGGATTGCCGGCCAACTCGGAAATAGAAACGATCGATCAAGAAGACCGCCCTTCTTGTAGTTGATATGGGCAGACCGCCGAATATCATCGAGAAATACTGCCAACAGTTCTGCCTCAAGTCCGCGCCATGCAATCTCAGATCACCGCCCGGGAACACCCCGCTTACGCACTCTGGTTAGAGGCATATGCTGCGCGTCTAGATGCAGTCCTCTGCGCTTCGCGGAATGGACCCGACGGTTTAGTGCAATTGGAAACTGCATGGCCCACCCTCGGCGACGAAATAGCGGAGTTGGGCAAGTTGTGTTTTGGCGAGCCAACGGATAACGATGCGGAGATCACGAACTTTGTCGCAGACAAATTGAACAAGGCGGGTTTCAAATTCACGCAGGTACGGGATACTCTTGTAGAGGCATTCGCCAAGCCGGACGGACGGCCGCGTAGACCCCAGTCAATTGAAGCGCTAGAGATGCATCTAACCGGAAAATCGTATCGGGACATAGCCAACCATCAAGACCCTCCGAAACCGGGCGATGATGACGAAGTAGTACGTAAGGATCGAATCAGGAAGCGGATTGACGAAATGCTCCCGCTCTACAACAAATATCTCTCACGGAAATAACTCCCCCCTAGTTTTCTCCTCTGCCCAAGTACCCACCCGAGGCGGTATCGTGCCCCCATGCACACACTAATGCACACCATTGTTCTGTGCTACAGAACTTCAATTCTTTCGGGAGCGCACATTCAATGAGTACATCGGCAAAGCCAAATCTACTTACGAACGCGGAAGCGGCAGACTTTCTCCGCGTCAGCCCTGGCACGCTAGAGAACTGGCGCACGTTCAAGAGGTACGGAGTGCCCTATACCCGAGTGGGCGCTCGAATCTATTACGACGCCAACGATTTGCTCGATTGGCTGGCATCGCGCAAGGTCCAGCCTCAGGAAGTTTAGCTACAAACGCGCCGACGCCCAGGGGATGAACCTGGGCGCACGGCAAATCGAATCGGGTTTCTAAAGGAGCCAACGAAACATGGAAAACACTACAACTGCCTATCCTTCCGAGTCAAGCCAGACTGCGACAATCTTTCGAGGTGAGAATATCGTCCGCGCCGCCGCGCATATCGCGCAGGGTGCCCTGCTGCTTGAAAGAGCGCGGCGTGATTCATTGAGTGGAAATAAATCTCGCCTGTTTTCCGATCTCGCGGATCGACTGCGGGAAATGGGAAAAGCCATCGAGCGCGTGGGGCGGAGCGAGGCAACCCCATGATCTGCTCGCGCAGTTCTGAAATTACCAGTCCGCCACAAAGGAGGAAAACAATGCAAAAGCCCACAATTAACAAAATAGAAATTGCTGGTTACGTTGGCCGCGATGCGGAACAGAAAAGCGAAAAAGCCCCGGTGAAGTTCTCGGTCGCCACTGGTGGTGACAACAAGGCCGATGGCAGCGGCAAATGGCCGCTCAGTTGGCACCAAATCGTCTGCTGGCCTGACACCATACCCGAGGCCATCGGCGTCCAGAGAGGCGATTACGTTCGCATCCATGGCCGACTGAACTACAACCAGTGGACCACCCCGGAAGGGCAGAAGCGAAGCGTGGCGGAAGTTGTCGCCTTCAGGCTCATCCTGGAGCCCACAGCCGAAGCGAAACCTAAACCGTTGACGCCAGCCTATCCCGGTCGTGCTCAGGACGAGCAGGTTCCATTCTAAATATGAACTTGCGGCCGACCGATCTCGCCATGTTCGAGCAGTTGAGAATACCGGCAGCGCTGGTAAAGCTGGCCGGCATTGAGCGCGTCAGCAATCACGATGCCCGCGAGACCTACGGCATCAAGGGCGGTGGCGACATGGCGGGGATCGTCTTCCCCTACTTCGATCCTGAATCCATGACCAATGGACGGAGACGGCACTATGTCCGCATCCGACGGGACTGTCCGGAGATGGAGGACGGCAAAGCTAAGAAAAAGTATGTCGCGCCCTACGGCGATGCCAAACATTTTTACTTTCCGCCTTGTCCGGAATTATTCGCGGACCTGAGCGTCCCCATAGTTCTAGTCGAAGCTGAAAAATCCGCTTTAGCCTTGCTGGCCTGGTCGCAGCGAATGGGGCGAAAACTCCTGCCTCTGGCCATGGGCGGGTGTTGGGGATGGCGGGGAAAAGTGGGCATTCAGGAAACCGCTGCCGGGGATCGAGTACCGGAACATGGTGCGATTCGCGACCTGAACATCTGCCGCGATGGGCGTCTGACGTATATCTTGCTCGATGCCAACTGCGCCACCAATCCCGCAGTCGAAACGGCTCGGAAGGAATTAAGGCGGCAGCTCCGTAAACAAAAAGCAGAGGTGCGTATCGTGGCCCTTCCCGCAGGCGCAGATATTAACGGGCCTGACGACTTTATCGCCGTCAAGGGTGACGAGGCCCTGGCGCAATTGTTTGAGCGCGGCGGTGTGGACTGGCGGGCACTGTTTCATACCTATGAGGAAAGCCTGAATGCTCCGCCGGTGAAATTTGCCATTCCAGGATTCCTGCAGCAGGACGCCATCACGGTTATTGGGGGACTGGCAGGACATGGCAAAACCCTAATCATGCTGAGTATGGCCAAAGTCCTGTTGCAGGGCGGGCCCCTGTTCAATTATTTCCCCTTTGAGGTCACGGAACCATCGAGCCGGGTGCTTTACCTTATCCCGGAAAGCGGGCTCGGCCCCTTCGTGCATCGCCTGAAGCTGTTCAACCTGCTGGATCAGGTCCGCGACGGCCGCCTGTTCTATCGCACCTTGAACTCCAGGGAGCCCATGGTGTCACTCGAAGATCCGTGCTTACTCGAGGCCGCAAAAGGTGCGGATGTATTCCTCGATACCGCCATCCGGTTTATGGAAGGCGATGAAAATTCCGCCTCCGATCACCGACGCTTTGCCCAGATACTCTTCAACCTACAGCAGGTCGGGGCGAGGACCATCACCGGCGCTCATCATTCGCCCAAGAATCTCGGCCATGCCAACTTTCTCTCCCTGGAGAATGTCCTGCGCGGTTCCGGAGACATGGGAGCCATGGTCGCCACTTGCTGGGGTCTATCAGCAAGACCCCGAAAGCAATACCGTCGTGGTCAAGAACGTGAAGGCCCGAGACTTTGCCCCCTGTTCGGAATTTCGTATCCAAGGCCGCCCCTATATCGACCAGCAAGGGCACTTCCAGATCATCCAGATGCCAGGAGAGGGCGCAGAGTTTAACCCGCAACAGGATCGCGGCCAAAAGGGCGGAAGGCCGGAGACCCCGGACAAGGCAGAAAAACTAGCACAGGCCCAAAAACTGATGCAGGCGGGAAAGACCGTCGAAGACGCCGCCGAGCGTGTGGGGGTGTCCCGACGGACGCTTTTTAACTGGATGGATGAAGCGAAAAAGGGAGTGCAATAACCCATATATAAAAAAGATTATTGCATTGCACTGTGCACTAACCAGTGGAGTGGCAAAAACCCTCAAGGGGTGTTTTGCACTCCACTCCGTTGGCTTTGAGCACTCCCAATTGATTCGAAGTTAAAGGCGTATGTCCGCCGCCCGCTGGAATTGTTAGAGGAAAAATGAGCACGCTTTATCCGGGCCGCCAAAGGCTCAGGCATTTTTAGCGTGCTCGTAAGAACCGCACAGCGTTCCCTTTGCCCATGGTACCGAAGATCATGGGCCTGTTTGGATGTGCGGGTCGAGTGTAGTTCCATCTTCAAACTCGAAAATCGGTTTGTACCGGTTACTCTCCCCGACCTCCGCTCGAGCCGGCCCGGAATTGACGTGATACGCAAATTTAAGATTGTCTTCCGGGAATCGCCGGTAGAACAACGGTACAGGTGCATTGGGCGTCTGCTTCGGGTCAGGATGCACACTCACCACCCGAAATCTGTGGTCACTGCAAAACCAGTGAATGGAATCCTCCTTGCCGAGAGAAAGGTATACCTCCGGATGCTCTGCAGGCGTTTTCCCGTAATAGATCTCATATTCGATTTGCTTACCCATTGGTGGCGGCATTACCTCAACGTTTCCAAGACTTGACATACACTCCTCCTTAAGTCTTCCTAACGGTTCGCGATAATACGCCTTTTGGCCCATATGAAAGTGAGCAATCTTGACCACCGCAAACCGATCATTTAGGGGCGTCTGGGGTTTTCATCGGAAAAGCGTAATTCACGCCTGGAAGTGTGCGGGGAAGACAGAAGAGCCCCTTACCCCATTGCGGAGGTGTTACGAAACATTGTAAATCGGGCTGGCGCAAGCGTAGCAGCAAAGCGGTGTTTTCTTCGCCTGGTATTCGCTACAGGCCGAGGATTGCGTGCTGGCGTGTGTTTTCAGTGACTTAGCTATGAGCAGATGGTTTTTAACCAGAAGGCTTTAGTTGGAAGTGCCTTACAGCAGAAAGTTTAACAGCGGACACATTGCTTGTGTGCTACCAGTGTGCTACAAGTTTGTGTTATGGTTGGGGCGAAAGGGAAGCGAATGGACGCTCATGAGTTGCGGTCGTTGCGGGAGCAGATTGGGATTACGCAGGGCCGGACGGCCCGCGACTGCCAGGTAGACCGAATCAAGCTGTCGCTGTGGGAATGCGACCTGGCCGACCTCAAGCGCGAAGAAGTTCAGCGGATAGAGTCGTACCTGCACGCGGCGCTTGAAGAAAAACTTCAGCAGCTTCAGCAGCTCAGTGACGAGCGCCAGGCGGTGAATGCGTGAAGCCGACTGGCAGCCAAGTAGAGCGAGCCTGGCCAAACGGGCCATTGCGCAAAATTGGCACAGGTCACGGCCAGCCTTCTAAATATGTCTGTGAACGCTGCCATCTCTCGGCCCTGAGCGGTGTTCGGAGAAAAGACGGCCATTGGCTATGTGGAAGTTGCGAAGAGGGTGTGGAACGCCGTCCGCGTCATGTGGACCTGGAAAAACTGGCGGGCATGAGGGAGAAGGCTCGCGCCGCCCGTTATGCCCGTCAAAGTCTTGAGACAGACGCCAAGGCGGGCCATCCTGGAGGGCATTCTGCATGATTGATGATTCTAAGGACCGCCTGATGGGCAATCTCGCTGACCTTTCCGGGCTCAGTCAGCAGGAAATGGAATCAATTCGGCGGGCCCGCCAGGAAGTTGACGAGGTGCTGTCCAGGCTTGAACGCCTGGCCGCGCTCGAAAAGGGCGAGGGTGAGGATGGTGATGAATAGCGCTGTGGAGCTCGCGGAGCGGCACGAGTTCGCCGGGAAACGTAGCCGGAATGCTCTTCAGCACCGCATCGACCGCCTGGTTGGTGAGAAATACCGATTACTCGAAGCCCGGGCCGGCCTGGTTGAGACGCTGAATGCCTTGGAGGCGGAAAACGCCGTGCTCAAAGATGGGCTGGAGCGCTACAAAGATGGGCTGGAGCGCTCGCTTCGGCTGATCGACCGTTTCCGCGATAGGGCCAATGCCGCTCGCATGCCAGAAGGGAGAATGAATGGCTGAGGAATTAACGATTGCCTCATCGACGGACCCCCAGCAGGTCGTGGAAAGCGCCGTTCAGGGCGACCCAGAAAGCGGGCGTGCTGAAGTTACCGAATCGTCGTTGGCCGATTTCCGAGAATCGGAATCCGCCGATGGCGAGACCATCACGACCTCGGTGGAATCGCCGCAAAGTGAACGGCAAGCCCTGCTCGAGCGTCTCGAGCAAGCCGAGCAGGAAATCCAGCTGTTGCCCGAAGCGCCGGCGGATGAGGGCCAGCCTGAGTCCGGCGTCGACCTGGACGAGGTTCGAAGGGTCGCCACCGCGGACGCCATCGCCGACGCCCGGCAAATGTATCGACAGCAGCCCACTTATTCCTCCCCGGAAGAGCAGACGAGACTCTCCGAGGCCGAGTTGGGGGCCGCCCGAGAGCAGTGGTCCCAGGCTTTCTGGAACCGCATGGGCGAGCTCGACGAGCAACATAACACCAACCAACTTCTGGACGAAGCCATCGCCAGCGGCATCGGGATATCCAATGAGGTCACGGACGCCCTGCTCGCGGTCACAAACGGACCAGAAGCGTTTGTGCATCTCTTGCAGGATCACCGCGAACGCGCCCGTTTGCTCCGTTTACCCCCGCACTTGGCCGTCGCCTCGGTGACGGAGTTGGCGGGCCGGTTGGCGCAACCGCCACGGCGGCAGCGCTCGAATGCACCCGCACCGATAACGCCGGTTTCGGGGTCTCCCACCCGGAGCAGCCTGCCGCTGGGGAACCTGTCTTATCAAGATTACCGGGCCGCCCGCGAGCGGCAGATCCGGGCCAAAAGAGGGAGATGACACAAATGTATTCCAAAGCCAACGGCGACAGCTTGAAGAAGGTCCAATTGGATCGTGGAAAACGACCACACCATCTTGCCCTTTTTCTCAGCCACGACTCGAGCGACGATGATCCGAAATGGATTCTCGAAAGTCACGGCAGCGACACAGATCCGGCACCCGAGTCGGAGGAATTTTCAGGCGAAGACGGCGGGGAGCTGTTGACCCGGCTGTGTGAAGCTATTCTGGGCCGTTCAATCAAGGGTCGCCGTCGGCCGCGCAAGGGCGGACATTCAACACCAATTCTGGAGGAAAGCAATGACTACTAAGAAACTGAATCCAAACCAGCGACCTGACCCCTTCCCGTCCGACGTGCGTCCGGCGAAGAATGACCCGTCTGCCGGCTCACTTCAAAAACACGAACGCGACATTAGTCGGTTGGACCGCTCGTGCCCGCCGGAGAAGGGTGGAAGGGCTGGAAAATAGTGGAGTCACGCTGGAAACCAGGTCAGAGCGGTAATAACAGGAGCGTGATTTTTGCTTAACGCAAAACAACAGATTGCGGTGCAGCTCTACACCTCAGATCCGACTTGTTCGAACCTCGAAAGCGCTTTACTCAAAGCCGGCTACGGCGCGGCGCGGGTAAAAATCACCTGTTCCGAATTAAGACGCAACCCGGATTTTCTTCGCGCCGTGGAGCGCGCAACGGTCCGGCGGATTGAGAAGTTGGAAAAAGGCCCGCTTACCGACGAACAAGTTGTGGACACCATCCGCGAGATTGACGAAGAGTGCAAGCAGGCAGGCGCGGTGGCAACTTTCCTCAGTTTGCGATTGAAGTGCGCTGAACTGCTCTGCAAAATTCGTGGCATGTTCATTGAACGCGTGGAATTGGGACTGGATGAAGCGCTGATTCAGCGCCTGGAAGCCGGCCGCAAGCGAGCTGGCCTGCCACCCGCCACAGAACCGCCTTTGGCGGAACTGCCTTCCGCGACCCCACCCTCTGCGGAAGTGCAATGACGGAAACCCGCGATAGCGCTGAACTGCAATTGGCCGATGCTATCGCCAAGTGCTACGCCGACCCGTTGCGCTTCGTCCAACTGGTTTATCCCTGGGGCCAGCCCGGGATGCTGGAGCAGTACTCAGGGCCAGATGAATGGCAGCGCGATTTCCTGATTGAACTGGGCCGGCAGGTGAGGGAGCGCAACTTCGACGGCATTCATCCTGTCCCGCCCATCCGTATGAATGTTGTAAGTGGCCACGGTGTCGGCAAGAGCGTTTTGTGCGCCTGGGTCACTCACTGGGTTATGAGCACCCGCCCCCGGTGTCGCGGAACTCTCACGGCAAACACTTTCAACCAACTGTCGACAAAAAGCTGGGCGGCGGTTCAGTCCTGGGCGCGGCTTTTACTCAATCGCCACTGGTTCATCACGACCGGCGACACTATGTATTTTCGCGGCCAGAAGGAATCCTGGGCCGTCTCCGCTGCCAGTTGCAGGGAGGAAAACTCGGAAAGTTTTGCCGGCCAACACGCCGCCGATTCGACCTCGCTGATGATTTTCGATGAAGCCTCCGCAATACCGGAAAAGATATGGGAGGTGGCGGAAGGGTCTATGACCGACGGCTCCCCGGTTTTCCTAGCCTGCGGCAACCCGACCAGGAACACGGGCCGCTTTCAACGCATCACGTTCGGCTCAGAGCGCGACCGCTGGACAAGATTTTCGGTAGACAGTCGCCAATCTAAATTTGCGAACAAGGAATTGATCTCGCAATGGGCGGCGGATTATGGCGAAGACTCCGACTTTTTCCGGGTGCGTGTTCGCGGCGAATGCCCGCGAGCCGGTACTACTCAGTTTATCCCGAGTGATGATGTCGCAGCCTGCCGCAAATACAAGGCCGAAGGCGTGGACACATTCCCCAAGATTTTAGCCGTCGATGTTGCACGTTTCGGCGATGACCGCTCAGTCATCGGACAGCGCCAGGGTCGGAAGTTCCAGGTCTTAGGAAAGTATCGCGGGATAGACACGGTGCAGCTGACCCGCCGCGTGATCGAGTTGCAGCAACGCGAGCAGCCAGACGCCACCGTGGTGGATGCCGATGGTATGGGGGTCTCTGTAGTTGACCAGTTACGGGACCGCGGCTTCAGTTCAGGCTTGCACGAATTTCACGGCTCGGTCCCAGCCGAGGACGCGAACAGGTACTTTAACCGCCGCGCAGAGGTTTGGGGCCTGGCCGCGGACTGGCTTCACGCCGGTGCCGAGATTCCCGACGATCCGGAACTCGAAACCGACCTGACCGCACCCCAGTACGGCTTCAGCGCCAAGCAACAGATCCAGCTTGAAAAGAAGGAAGACATGAAATCCCGCGGCTGCGCCTCGCCGGACCTGGGAGATGTGCTGGCCTACACGTTCGCGGTGAAGCTGCGGGCTAAGGTTAAGCCGAAATACGAAAACCTCGTCTACAGCTTTCCCGAGCGCTCGCTTTCGTGGATGCGTTAAGGATTGTTGCGCTATAGCAACCAGCCGTGGGGCGGCTACTTTGAAAAAGTTCCCGGTGAGCGCCAATGCTTTCTGACACTATCCAAACCGTATCGTTGCTCGTGAACCTCGCCATTGTGCTTTGGATCTATTTCTACATCCTGCCCAGAATTAAGATGTAGGAAGCGTGAACCATCATTGGCCGGAAAAAAACCCCCGCCGGAAAGAAGACACTGTGAAGCCGGCGGGGGGTCCGAATCATTCTGGAGGTGAAGCAAAGCTAGCCCAGACATAAAAACTGAGCCACTGGTAATAGTTACAGTATCTGACCACATGCCGCGATCACGAAAAATCGACCTGGAGAAAGTGCAGGTGTCGCTAGACAAGACCTGCCCGAAGTGCGGATTCACGATCACGCCGGATCAGGTCAAGCGGATTGATTTTGAGCGAATGGAGTGTCCCAAGTGCGGCGAGAAGTTCTTATCCTAAAAATCAGGCGGTGATGCACCGCCATCTCTGTCGTAAGACCTCAAGCGTTTAATGTCGCATCTCGGCAGATCCGTCTTCCAGGGGGCTCCGGTTCAGTAAAGCTCCATGGCCAGACACTACTGCAACAGCCTCATCCTCGGTTTCATAGAAGCGGATTACAGTGTCCAGCCTCGTCCGTCGAAGCAAACCGGTGAGGTGGACGCTCGAACAAACTAGCTTGATCCGGGAATTGTCCAATCTATGAAGGCCGGCAATAGTCGCGAGACCCACACTATCGATGTGCTCCAGTTCGCTGAGATTCACGACAACTCTATGCCCCTCTACCAACAGTTTTTTAGTTCTTTCACGGAGCGCGTTGGCGTCCTCACCAAGCACGAGACGACCGGTGCAACGGACCATCATCACGTCATCTGAGGCGTGAGTGACTGTGCTTACCGTCATGCTCTTGAATGCGTGGCTACGGATATTGTCGTTCATCGAATGACCTCCTCGCTCACACCTTTGAGACCCAACTGGTGTTTCTAGCTGTTATCGATGGCACCTAACCAGACAATCCCGGGTTCGTGATGGTATGCGGCTCAAATTTATGACATGCGCTAGGGCGAATGGCAATACGGTAGATCCTGTAAGGGTAGCCTTGGGAAGAAAGATTGGGAGTCGGTTTTCCGACCTGGCCCGTCGACGGTTTGACGGGGCCCCTCAGGCATAACGTGGCAAAAGCCCCTCAGAGCGTAGGAACTCACGGCGCTAGGGAAACTGGAAGATTGCCCTAGCGCAACGACCCGACAGGGCGGCTCGGTCATTCTAATGTGTTCACTCCGCCGTAGTCATTAAGGAGACTCACCTGACGGAACGAGACGTGACGAACTACCAATTGGTCACCGCTAACCAGGGTAAAATCCTGATCGCTAAGCCAAAGCAGATCATGACCAAACAAGAGGCACTGCTACACGCCGCATGGATCGTGGCACTGGCCGATGATAAGGACGAGTTTGAAAAAATACTTGAAGATGTTCTCGCGGCGTGAAGCTTCCGGTTCTAAAACCTGCTAAGCCCACACCATCGCCAGGATCACCGAACCCATGGCCGCCCGCGAACTAGCTAGCCTTTTTCGTCGTGTCTTTCTTATCCGCTTCGATAGTCACATCTACCTGAGCTCCCGGCTTGATCGCTACGTCTTCGCCCTTCTCGTTCTTCAGAGTGTTTTCGACACGAAGCTCACGATAGAGTTCCTCAGCCCCTTCAATGCTGATCTGTGCTTTCTACGGTTCGCTTGGGTCTATTGGCTTGATGATTTTCTCGACGGTTCCCGGTAGCGTGGTGCTCGGCTTATGCGAAACAGGTTCTCCCATTTGTGCACCCCCCATTTTCCAATCACGAATCGCCGCAGTCCATCGTCGGTCGCGGTGAGGCGATGTGCGAGGTTGGCCGGTACTAAGCTCACACTTCTCTCCTGGTGCTGCGCCGCAGGTCGGACAGCGGACAGCGAGTACCTGTTCTGGAGCGGACTTTTTCCTCACAACGGGGAAATGATGGCTCAAAACGTTGGAAAGGAATGGTCAATCTTGACCAGTCGGTATAAGAAACCAGATAAGGGCGCAATGCCCTAGCCGTCCATTGGGGGGAGGGCTGGAAGGGGTGCATTAAAATCTGTCGGAACTCCTCAGCTACGACAGGACCAATACACCCCTACCTCCGCTAAGGGCCTTTGTACCCCAGCCCTGCGCTTTTGTCGGCACCCTGGCGTACCCAATAAAAATGGCCCAACTCTGGCGGTTGGGCCTGGGAAAGTAATCGTTGCCTGTCTTACGAAGTGATCCGATTATGAGAGGTGCTCCGGTGGATTGGATACTGGCAAAAATGACAGGCCTCGGCGAGTCGCCTGCCGCTTTAGAAGAGTTTGTATGCGAGAACTGCATATGCTATGAAGAACCACAGCAGACCAGTCCAACCAAACGTGAGATTCAGAGCGTATCTTGCCCCTGTATATGTCTCTTTTGAATCTGATGGCTGGCGCGTGTACCGGGAATGAACGTAGTCTTCATAGAAGAGATTTTCAAATAGCAGAAAGAGCAACAGTGACATCGCACTCAAGCAAAGAAAGGCGATGACCCATGGCGATGCAGACTCCAGCCTCAGACTGTAAGAACTTCGTGTCTTGAGATCCGCGGTCAGGTTTACGAGAAAATTTACGATAAACGCAATCGAGGCAGTAGACAGAGTCAGTATAAGCTTCGCTAAATCCTGATAGCGCTTCGCGTGCGGCTCAAATGCTCCGATCTCTCCGCGCACGTCAAAGTCGAACTTCTTTTTGCGACGGGGCCAGTAGCAAATCAGGAAGGCCACGGCAAAAACTACCACAGCAATCCCGAGTGCAGCTACAGCTGGATGTTTCATAAGGTTTGCACATCGGACGAGGGTTGAGGTGGAAAAGCGAGAATGGTACGGTTGCTGTCAGCCATGTTTGCCTTCCTCCGAGGGCGAACTGGTTAGCGTCGTGTCGGCGTGGACAGCGTCGGCACGGCGCGTTTTCATTGGTGTTGCGCCACTAAACGTACCCCTGAGACGCCTCGAATGTCAAACCTCCCTGCGGTAGCAAACTGGTAGCACAGAAAAATGGTTCCAACGAGTATATCGCTGGAACCATTGTAAAATGGTGCGCCCTGAGAGATTCGAACTCCCGACCTTCTGGTTCGTAGCCAGACGCTCTATCCAGCTGAGCTAAGGGCGCGATGCGGTGTGACCGGCAGTGACTTCGATTATAGCGAAAGCTTGAGTTCTTGATAAGATGCCCCGGCGCGGAGCGTGATTTCCGCCACCGGGGGCAGCGTGCACTGGATCCAACGAGCAGGGCTTTCGTCCGTGTTTGTTCTGGCGTTCCTTGGTTTCACCGTTCTGCTCTCGACCTGGGTGGCCCCGTCAGCGTGCGCGCAGGTTAGTGCGGCCAACATGACGGCCGGGAGTGGAAGTGTCGCGGCCGTGCAGCCGTTTGACGTTAAAGCCGCGGTGGATGCTTATCTGGCCCGGGTCCCTCCCGATCAGCGCGCCCGCTCTGACGCCTATTTTGAAGGCGGCTACTGGCTTCTGTTGTGGGACTTTCTCTCCACCGTGGTTGTGATGGGGATGATGCTGCACTTTCGCTGGTCGGTGCGCATGCGCGATCTGGCGGAGCGGCTGATCCGCTTCAAAGCGCTGCAAGTGGCGCTGTACTGGGCGCAATTCGTCGTCCTGTTTGCGGTGATCGTCTTTCCGCTGACGGTGTATGAAGGCTTTTTTCGCGAGCACAAGTACGGTCTGTCCAATCAGAATTTTTGGGAATGGATGCGCGACCAATTGGTCGGGCTGGCTCTGGTGGCGGTGCTGGGCGCCCTTCTGGTGGCGCTCTTGTTCGGCGTAGTCAGGCGGCTGGGCAGGAACTGGTGGGTGTGGGGAAGCGCTGTGGTGATAGGGTTCACCGCCTTTGTGGTGATGATTGCGCCGGTCTTCATTTCTCCCCTGTTCAACAAGTACACCACCCTGGAAGACCCGCGCTTCAAAGTGCCGATCCTGAGCCTGGCGCGGGCCAACGGGATTCCCGCCACCGAAGTGTACGAATTTGAGGCCTCACGCCAGTCCAACCGGGTAAGCGCCAACGTGAGCGGCTTTGCCGGGACCACGCGGATTTCACTCAACGACAATCTGCTGAAGCGCTGCTCGCTGGCTGCAATCGAGGCGACCATGGGCCACGAAATGGGGCACTACGTCCTGAACCATGCGTTCAAGGGCCTGGTGCTCAACGGAATCGTCGTCGTCATCACGTTTGCGTTTTTGAATTGGGGGCTCCAGGCCGCACTGGCGCGTTGGGGAGAAAGGTGGGAAATCCGGGGAATCACCGACCTGGCCGTTGTGCCGTTGGCAGTTTTGCTGCTGTCAGTTTTTTCCTTTGTGACCACTCCGCTCGACAACACCATTACTCGCACCATGGAATACGAAGCCGACATGTACGGCATCAACGCCAGCCAGCAGCCGGATGGAGAAGCGGAAGTCGATCTGATGCTGGGTGAATATCGGAAACTGGATCCGGGGCCGATCGAGGAATTTGTCTTCTTCGATCATCCCAGCGGGCGCACCCGAATCACGGCGGCGATGCGCTGGAAGGCGGAGCATCTGCCGGGTGCGCCGCTGAGTCGATAGGAATCTCGTGTGGGTCGGACACTCCTGTCCGACGCCTTTGACCTTGATTGCGACTTCGCATGGGTAATGTAGTGGGTCCGGTGCCGCCGGACAAGCACTCCAAAATCAACAACAAAGGCGTCGGACGGGAGTGTCCGACCCACACAGACCAGGGCAAAGCGGGCTGCTGTCAAGCGGTTTGGAGGATTTCCACAAGGTTCGGCAGGGTTCGTGCCAAGGGCCGGGCTCAACGTAAAACTTTCCCCCTAAGGGGCAATTCCTACTCGATTCCGGATCGTTTGGGTCCAGCGTTTTCAGCCACTTGAGAGTGGCAGCGGGGATGCTTTAACCCTCAACAGACGAAGTGGCGCGCAACGGGGCGCTCCAGAGAAAAAACTTCGGCCAGAGGTTTTCTTGAGCGCCCCTTGCATTTTCGCAACTCACAGCCCTCCCCCCATTTGATCCTGCTGGTTCGTGCCTCCTTCCCCAGCCCGAAGAGCGAACCTCAGGCGCTAAAGCGCCATCAATTTTCATAGCTTAGCGGCACGACTTGAAGTCGTGCCCTTCCAAAAGTCCAGCTTCCCAAGTCGAGCCGACCTCAACTCGAGCCGACCTCAACTCGAGCCGACCTCAAGTCGAGCTGACCTCAAGTCGAGCCGACCTCAACTCTGGGCCATCCCAAGTCCACGCTTACTGCTCGAAGTTCCGCCAATGCCGCCCGTCACGCTCCAGCAAATCTTCGGCATCCTTGGGCCCCCACGTGCCTGACGCGTAGTTGGGAAAATTGCGTGGCGGCAGGGCTTTCCAAAGGTCCAGCATCGGACTGACCACGCTCCATCCCGCTTCGACCATATCCGCGCGCTGAAACAGCGTGGCGTCGCCCACCATGCAATCGTGCAGCAGACGCTCGTAACCCGTGCTGGGCTGCTTGCCGAAGTAGTCGGAGTATTGAAAATCCATGTCCACCGTTCCGAGGCGCATGATCGGCCCCGGGGTCTTGGCTGCGAACCGTAACGCGATACCTTCTTCCGGCTGAATGTGCAACACCAGTTGGTTGGGCATGAGCTTTTCTACTTCGGTGTCGCGGAAGAGCACAAAGGGCGCCCGCCGAAACTGGATGACAATGTAAGTGCTGCGCGAGGCCATCCGTTTTCCGGTTCGCAGGTAGAAGGGAACCCCCGCCCATCGCCAGTTGTCCACTTGCAGCTTCACTGCCACAAAGGTTTCAGTACGCGAATCGGGGGGCACGCCGGGCTCGGAACGATACGCGGGAACGTGCTGGCCTGCGATTTGGCCCTCGCCGTACTGGCCGCGGACGGTCCGGGTCAACACGTCCTCGGAACTCAGAGGCTGCACCGCGTGCAGAATCTTGGCCTGTTCGTCACGCACCGCGTCAGCCTGGAAGGAGATCGGCGGCTCCATGGCGGTAAGGCTGATGAGTTGCATGATGTGGTTGGGCACCATATCGCGCAGCGCGCCGGCAGTATCGTAGTAGCCGCCGCGTTGTTCGACGCCCACGGTCTCGCCTACGGAAATCTGCACATGATCGATGTAGCGCCGGTTCCAGATCGGTTCGAAAATCCCGTTGGCAAAGCGAAAGGCCAGAATGTTCTGCACCGTCTCCTTGCCCAGGTAGTGGTCGATGCGGTAAATCTGCTTCTCGTCCACTTCCTTAAGCAGTTGCTGGTTCAGCGCCCGGGCGGAATCCAGGTCGCGTCCGAACGGCTTTTCGATGATTACCCTGCGCCACTGATGGTTTTCTTCCTTCATCAGACCGGTGGCGGACAGTTGCTGCACGATGGGGCCGAAGAAATCAGGCGCAGTCGCAAGATAGTAGAAATAATTACCGTGGGTGGCGTGGTCTTTATCGACTTTTTGCAGAAGTTCCTTCAGTTGCTGATAGGTGCCCGCATCGGCAAATTCGCCGGTGATGTAGAACACGTGCCCCTCGAACCATTCCTGCAGGTCGGAATCGACGGGGCCGTCCACGAATTCCTTCAGGTCCGCCACCAGCTTGGCGCGAAATTCGTCGGTGGTCATCGCGTTTCTCGCGATGCCGATCATCGCGAATTCACGCGATAGCAGGTTGTATTTCGCCAGGTTGTAAAGCGATGGGATCAACTTGCGCCGGGTAAGGTCGCCGGCCGCGCCGAAAATGACCATTACGCAAGGATCGCCGCACCGACCCACCCGCTCTCCTTCGACTGCCGTTGCCGCATGCGACATGTTCGTACTCCCTCGTCGGGCGAGTTTAACAAGTCTGCGAGAGGTTTTGGTTTGCTGTGTCGGTACCAGTGACAAACCAAAGTCACTGGCCGCTGTTCTGTTGCATGCGAAGAATCGCTATGGTACGAAAAGGCATAACTCCTCTGGGGATGGTGGCGACGGGTGCTGACAGGCCGATGCTGGCACGGGTTCCTGTGGTCCAGGTCGCCGCATGCTTTCGCGCTGCGATTGCCCGTTGCTCTCTGCCTGCTTTCGTTAGTGTCTTTGGTCGCGCCTCGAGCGCAGGAATCCAATTCACAAGCCGGATCGGACCGCCAGATTCCGGAGCATCGTCCTGCAAACATGATGTCGCTGCAGGGAATCGTCCGGGACCAGCAGGGACGGGCGGTTCCCGGTGTGCACCTCGATTTGCGCAACGACTCCGGCTCTCATTATGAAACCCTCACCGGCGCGGAGGGAATCTTCCGGCTACGCGATGTACAGCTTGGGACCTACCAACTCACATTGGCCAAGCCTGGTTTCAAGAGCCTGGCCATTGAACGATTGGAGCTGAACAAGCGCGAGCTTTCGACTTTAGAGCTTCAAATGCAGGCGCTGACTGCGCTCGCCCCGGAAAACAAGGGGCCGTCCGGTTTGCCGGGGACGCCGGGCACGACTGCTCCGGCCGCTCCAACCATGCCTTATCCGGAGATGAATGGTCCGGCTCCGGAAGTCACCGCCGTGGAATCGCCGGCGGAACTAATCCCGCCAGAGTCCGCGAACTTCTCTCCTGAGCCCGACCGCTGGGACACTGCCATGCCGGAATGGCGCCGCTACGAACAGCAGCGCGACGCGCCCTACGTGAAAGGCCACTGGTATGATCCATTCAATCGCAATCGTCTCAAGGGCGACTATCCCATCTTTGGGCAGCGCTGGTTTTTCAACTTCACTGGAACCAGCGAGACCGCTGTGGATGGCCGCCGCCTGCCGCTGCCCAGCGGGGTGGACACCGAGCGTCCGGACAGTGGCGACTTTTTCGGTCGCGGCGAGCAGGCCTTGCTCATTCAGAGCCTGCGCTTCTCCTTCGACCTGTTCCGCGGCGATACTTCCTTCCGCCCGGTTGATTTTCGAGTGCACTTCACGCCTGAGATCAACCTCAACTTCCTGCAGACCCGCGAGCGCGGCATCGTAAACATAGACCCGCGGGAGGGAATCAATCGCTTCGACACTCACATTGGCCTGCAGGAAGCTTTCGTCGAAGCCAAGATCCGCGATCTGAGTCCAAACTATGATTTTGTTTCTGTTCGCACCGGCATCCAGCAGTTCACCAGCGACTTTCGCGGGTTCCTGTTCTCCGAAGAGCAGCCCGGAGTGCGGCTTTTCGGCAACCTGCGTTCCAACCGCCTGGCCTACAATCTCGCCTGGTTCAACTTCCTCGAGAAAAATACGAATAGCGGCCTGAATACATTTCAGAATCGGGGACAGCAGGTTTACGTCGCGAACCTATATGTGCAGGACTTTCTCGCCAAAGGCTACACCACGGAATTCAGCTTTCACTACAACCGCGACGACCCCAGCATTCACTACGATGACAACGGATTTCTGGTCCGTCCGGCACCCGCCGGCGCCGTAGTGAATGGAAACGTGAATGCACATGCCATCCGGGCCTACTACCTGGGCTGGGCCAGCAACGGGCATATCGGGCGCATTAACCTCAGCCATGCTTTTTACCAGGCCCTCGGCCACGACGACTTCAATCCCATTGCTGGACGCCGGGTTGACATCGACGCGAGAATGGCTGCGCTCGAAGTCTCCGTCGATAAAGACTGGGTCCGTTACCGGGCGTCGTTTTTCTACGCCTCCGGCGATTCCAGCAACCGCTCGGGCGCTTCCCGCACCGACGGCACGGCGCACGGCTTCGACACGATTGTCGATGACACCCACTTTGCCGGCAGTGTCTTCAGTTTCTGGGACCACGAAGGTCTACGCCTCACCGGGACCGGCATCGGGCTGATGAATCCCATGAGCCTGCTGCCCAGCCTGCGTTCGAACAAAGAGGAAGGCCAGGCCAACTTCGTAAATCCCGGGCTCTATTTATTCAATCTGGGCGCCGATTTCAACGTGACGCCTAAGCTGCGCGCATTCGTAAACGGCAACTATTTACGTTTCGACCGGACCGAACCGCTGGAGTTGCTGTTGTTCCAACGCCCGATTCGTCACAGCATCGGCACCGACCTGGGCATGGGCGTGGAATATCGCCCCCCGCTCAGCGAAAACGTTGTGCTCACGGGCGGCATATCGTCGCTGGTTCCAGGCCAAGGTTTCGAAGAAATTTACAACGGCAAGACCTTATTCTCAGTTTTCGCCAGAATAAAGTTCCAGTTCTGAAATGTAGGCGCGAGCGCCCTCGCTCGTGCAGCAGCAGCAAGAAGTCATCAGTCGTGGGGATTTGGAACTCGAATGCGACGCAATTCGTCCAGACCGGCGCACCTGCTCCTCATCGTGCTAAGCCTCGCCTTCGTGAGCCGGAGCCCGGCTCAGAGCGAGACATCCGCGGACGTCCTCCTGCTGCAATCCCAAGCCGACGCCGACCGCAAATCTGTCGGCTGCATCACCTGCCACACTGCCACCGACAGCGCCACTATGCACAACACCGGCACCGTGCGCCTGGGATGCACTGACTGTCACGGCGGCAATGCCGAAATCCGCCTGACCGCCGACGCCCCGAAAGATTCGGCGCAATATGATCATGTAAAAAGCCAGGCCCATCCTCAACCACGGAACCCAGAAAACGCCCGCAGTTCCGCCAACCCGACGCGAGCTTACACGCAGTGGCTAACCGAAGACTGGAACTACATTCGCTTCGTCAATCCGGGAGACTTGCGGGTCGCCGATAAAACCTGCGGTACGAGCGGCTGCCATACCGCGGAGGTAAGAAGAGTCCAAACCAGCATGATGACGCACGGCGCCATGTTGTGGAGCGCGGCACTTTACAACAACGGAGCGTTTCCCCTGAAGACTGCCCACTTCGGCGAGAGCTACAGCCCCGATGGCACTCCGCAACGATTGCTCACCTTCCCGCCGCCCACGCCGGAAGAGGTCAGCAAGAAAGGAGTACTGCCGTTCCTCGATCCGCTGCAGCGCTGGGAAATTTCGCAGCCCGGCAACGTCTTACGTGTTTTCGAACGAGGCAGCAGGAAAAAGCCGGAAGTAGGAAATCCCAGCCTCGAAGAAGAGCCGGGCAAGCCAGAGATCAAACTGAGCGAGCGCGGCTTCGGCACCGAGTTGCGCACCGATCCAGTCTTTCTGGGATTGCAAAAGACTCGCCTGTTCGACCCGCTGTTGTCTTTCCCCGGCACCAACGACCAGGCCGGCGACTACCGCGCCAGCGGCTGCAGCGCCTGCCACGTGGTGTATGCCAACGACCGTTCGCCGGAACACTCCGGCGCCTACGCTGCGGCCGGAAATCTGGGACAGAGCGCAACCGCCGATCCCAGCATTCCACGAAATCAATCCGGACATCCCATTCGCCACCAGTTCACGCGCTCGATTCCCTCCAGCCAGTGCATGGTCTGCCACATGCACCCGGGGACGAACATGGTCGCGACTTATTTCGGCTACACCTGGTGGGATAACGAAATGGACGGCGAGCACATGTGGCCCGCCCAGCAGCGCAATCCCAGTGCCGGCGAGCAGAATCAAGTTCAGACTCGCAATCCCGAACGCTCCGCCATTCGCGGCCTTTGGTCCGACCCGGACTTCCTGGAGAAAACCGGCACACCCGAATTCAACCGCCAACTGCAGCACACCCAGTTTGCCGACTTTCACAGCCATGGCTGGATTTTCCGCGCGGCGTTCAAGCACGATCGCAAAGGCAACCTGCTCGATAAAGACGACAGGAAGGTCTCGTTTGAGGATCCTGATAAGTTTGGGAAGGCGGTGCACCTCAAAGACATCCATCTGGAAAAAGGGATGCACTGCATCGACTGCCACTTCGAGCAGGACAGCCACGGTAACGGCAAACTGTACGGAGAAACCCGAAACGCCATTGAGATCGATTGCGTGGATTGCCACGGCACGATTCAGCAGCACGCCTCGCTGATCACCTCGGGCACGGCCGCGCCGAAAGGCGGAACGAATCTGGCGGGGTTGCGCACTCCCTGGCAGGAGCGCCGTTTCTACTGGAAAGACGGTCGCCTCTATCAGCGCTCCATGCTGGAGAAAGACGAAGAGTGGGAAGTGGTGCAGGTGCTGGACACCATCACGCCGGGCGCGCAGCATTACAGCGAGAAATCGCGCCTGGCTAAGACTATTCAGCAGGATGGTCAGACCTGGGGAGACGCGCCGGCAAAAGATTCTCCCGCTGAATCAAAACTCGCGCATCCCAACAGCAAGATGACCTGTTACACCTGCCATTCATCCTGGGCGCCCACCTGCTACGGCTGTCATCTGTCGATGACGGCGAACCAGCGCATGCCCATGCTGCACAACGAAGGCCTCACCACGCGCAACTGGACTTCCTACAATTTTCAAGTTCTGCGCGACGACATCTACACTCTGGGAATCGACGGCACGGTGACCGGCAACCGGGTGGCGCCGGTACGATCCGCCTGCGCGGTGCTGGTGAGTTCGCAAAACAACGACCGCGACTGGCTCTACTACCAGCAGCAGACGATTTCGTCCGAAGGTTTCAGCGGACAGGCCTTCAGCACCTTCGTTCCTCACACCGTCCGCGGCAAAGAGACCAAAGGCTGCACCGATTGCCACGTCTCGCGGGCCAATGACAACAATGCCTGGATGGCGCAACTCCTTCTCCAGGGCACGAATTTTATGAACTTCATGGGCCGCTATGTTTTTGTGGCCGCAGGCAAGAGCGGCTACGAAGCCGTGGCCGTCGCCGAACATGACGAACCTCCAGCGGTCATTGGCAGCGACTTTCAGAAGATCGCCTATCCCGACAACTACAAGAAGCATCTTGCAGCTCACAGCGAGCTCGAAGAGGCCTACGATCATGCCGGCAGCGAGGTTCTCGACGTGCAGGCCCGGGGAGAATATCTTTACGCAGCGATGGGCAAGGGCGGCTTCCGCATTTTCGATATTGCCGACATCGACAACAAGGATATTTCAGAACGCATGGTCACGGCGCCCGTATCTCCGCTGGGTCAGCGCTTTTATCTGCCCACGAAGTATGCGACGGCGGTGGCGACGCCCACAACGCTGGGGGTTGATCCCCTGCGCAGCCATCGCGAGGAGAACGAAGAACAGAGTATTCATCTCATGTATGGCTTCCTCTATGTAGCCGACAAGTACGAAGGCCTGGTGATCGTCGGCGATCCAAATCTGAAAGGTAAGAGTCCGGGCGTGGGCACGCTGCTCGACGGCAATCCCGCCAACAATTTTCTCAAGCGGGCCGCAACTTTCAATCCGGGAGGCGCGCTGACCGGCGCGCGCCGCATCACCATCGCCGGGACCTTCGCCTATATACTCTGCGATCGCGGTCTGGTGGTGGTTGACCTCGATCACCCGCTGCAGCCCAGGATCGTGGCGGAAATTGGCGCCCCGTTTCTGACGCAACCACGTGGCCTCGCCATCCAGTTCCGCTACGCGTTCGTGGTTGATGCGCAGGGACTCAAGGTGCTGGACGTTACCAATCTGTCTCAGCCCAGGCCGGTGCCCGGCGCGCTGGTTCAGTTCGCAGATGCGCGCAACCTCTACGTGGCCCGCACCTACGCCTATGTCGCTGCCGGAAAACAGGGCATGGCGATCGTGGATGTGGAACACCCCGAGCAGCCGCAGCTGGATGAAATGTTCAATGCCGGCGGCTCGCTTAACGACGCCAACGACGTAAAACTTGGCATGGTGAGCTCAAGCCTGTTCGCTTACGTCGCCGACGGAGTCAACGGGCTAAAGGTCGTGCAACTATTCTCGCCAGTCGATAACCCGGCGTTCAGCGGATTCAGTCCGCGCCCCACGCCCAAGATCATTGCCAGCTATCGCACACGCGGTCCGGCACTGGCTATCTCCAAGGGAATTGATCGCGATCGCGCCGTGGATGAAAGCGGCAACCAGTTGGCCGTATTCGGACGGAGAGGTGCGCGTCCCTTCAACCGTCAGGAAATGGAGCGCATGTATTTGAAAGATGGACAACTTTTTACGGTCAGCGATGATCCGCCCAGTTCGCCCGGTTCCGGGAGCCGGGCCTCGTCTGTTTCCGCTCCAGAGCCAAGCGTGCCTTAACTGTTATTGACGACAGCCGTTCCCGGAGTACAAGGTTAGCGGATGATCGCGCCCGGCGAGCCATTTCTGCGGCCCCCTCGGAGACGCTGGATTCCGCCGGAGATGATCAACGCTCCGCGACTCGACAGTCAGGATCCGGCCGCCCCGATCGAATCGCGCTACGCATTGCTGGTCAACCCCTTCTATCCGAAAGACGCGAACGCCAGTTTCGGCAAGCACGTGTTGACTCCTACGTTGGCATTGAGCAGCTTTGCCGATACGACGCCCCGCCACTGGCGGGTTGGGTATTGGGACGAGAACCTGTTGGACGGTCGTCCGCCCTTCAGCCCCATGCCGGAAGTTGTCGGAATCACCGTTCACTTGACCTTTGCGCGGCGCGCTTTCGAGTTGGCCGACTGGTATCGCAAGCGCGGCTCGAAAGTGATTCTTGGGGGACTGCATGTTCTCTCCTGCCCCGAGGAATGTGCGCCGCATGCCGATGCGCTGGCCTTGGGAGATGGCGTTCAACTCTGGCCGCAAGTTTTGCGCGACGTTGAAGCCGACAGATTGCGGCCCCGCTACAGCGCCACCTACGAAAGCGATTATTCGGAAGACCCGGCGCCTCGCCGGTCCATCCTTCCGCGCCATAGCTTCCTCACTACCACCAGCCTGATCGCTACTCGCGGATGCCATAACCGGTGCGGCTTTTGCTATCTGGCCACCGATGGTTTGAGAATGCCGTATCGCGTCCGTGATCCCCGACAGGTGGCGGCGGAGTTCGCCGCTGACCGGCAGCCTTACGCCGTTTTTGTCGATAACAACCTGGGGTCGCGGCGGGACTACCTGCATTCGCTCTGCAGCGCGCTTCGCCCGCTCAACAAGATTTGGAGCGCCGCCGTCTCCATTGACGTAACTGACGATCCCTCGCTGATTCGCAACATGGCGCTGGCTGGATGCACGGGAGTGTTTGTCGGCTTCGAGTCGCTTACTGACGGCAATCTTTCCGATGCCCACAAAAAGACGCCAAAAACTTCGGACTACGCGCGCCGGGTGACGATGTTGCACGATTGTGGAATTCAGGTAAACGGTTCATTCGTGCTCGGATTCGATCACGACCGCAAAGATGTTTTCGCGCGTACGGCAGAATGGGTGGAGGAAAACCGATTGGAGTGCGCCACGTTTCACATCCTCACGCCGTACCCGGCAACGCCCCTGTTCCGGCAAATGGAATCTGAGAAGCGACTACTTCATCGCGACTGGACTCTCTACGACACCGCCCACGCCGTTTTCCAGCCCAGGCACATGGCTCCTGAAGAACTGGAACAAGGCTACGCCTGGATCTACGACCGGCTTTTCTCGCACTCATCTATCTGGCGCCGCCGGCCGGAGGATTGGAATGCGGTGCCGCTATATCTCGCGATGTCATATCTGTACAAACGCTCGAACCGGTTCTGGCACCAGTTGATCAAGCATGATCTGGTGCACGGCGTCTGGCGGCCACTGGTCGAAATGACGCGCCTGCGGCACCTTCAATTTCGCCACAGGCTGGCGCAAGACGTGGGCCTCGTCCGAAGTGCAGGCCAGATTGTTTCCGCCGGGGTCTAAAGGATCGGCAGCACCCTGCCGCACACCGGACCAGAGTTATGGCGTGTCCAGCCGGGCCACGCCACGCAACTCGGGAATCGTAAACCGCCCTTTCGTACGTTTGGCCTTCGTCCAGTCGTGGTACTGATGGCACTCGAAACAACGTCCCTCCGCAGCTTCTTTGGGTCTGCCCTCGCGATGGCACTGCTGGCAAGTCTGGATGCCGGGCAACAGCACGTCGGAGGTCTCGCGACTGTTGAGCGTATTCGCATGGCACGCGCTGCACGTCATCATGCGGTGGGCGTCATGATCAAACTGGGCGTGTGGCAGCCAGCGAGCCGTCAAATTGGATTTTGCCACCACGGGCAGCGGGCCAGCGCCGGGACTCAATGAGTGGCATTGCTTACAAGTCTTGCTCCACAGCAACCATTCAGCGTCCTCGGTGCGGAACTGCACCCACTCATTCGCATTGCGAGCCACTCTTGGCACTCGAACCCGCTCCGGAATCTGGCGGTCCGGAGGATTGACCTCGTGCACCGCCTCGGGATGCGCCGCGATGTACTCTCCGAATCGTTTCTGGAGAAATGCGTGCACGACCTCCGGCTTTTCATGCGGCACCTGCTCATTGCCAAAACGCTTGTCGAACTGCAAGGTATGGCACGCGGCGCAACTCTGAGAGAACGCGATGGGCGCCATGTAGCGCTCTCGTATCGGGAAGGGCACGGCTGGGAAGGGCACGGCTTCAGCCGTGCCACCATGACCCACCGACGAGGCGGGCTTGAGTCCCTGAGGTACGCTTTCGCTCACCTGTGACGCATCAACAGTCGAAGCGTACGGCCATCCATCGTTTCCCTTCGTCGTGCGATGGCAGTCATCGCAACTCAGCTCGACACGCAGGTTGTTCGGTCCCATGAGATGCGGTTGCAAATGGACATAGTGATTGAATTTCACCCGTCCCGGATCCGCCTTGCCCGCGCGCAACGCAGAAAACTCAGGATGGCCCTTGGCAAAAGCTGTAATGGAAGCAGCATAGTGCGGCTGTCCATCACGCGTCTGGAGATCGGCATGGCACTGCGAGCAACTGGAATCAGAAGTCGCAGCCAACAGTCGCGATTCCTTGTGTTCCTGATGACACGAACTGCACGCCGGCGTGAAAGTCTGATTGGCATGGTGTGCGGGTGCGTCATGACATGACAGGCAAGCCTGGTCGCTCACCTGCGTGCTGAAACTTGCCGCGCGGGCGAGGTGGCAAAGACTGCACTGCTGGGTGAAAACCGCGTGCGATGCGGAGAGCGGTCCGCTCGAGTAAACTTTCTGTCCGCCCTGCGCCCGCTGCGTGACGAGCCACCCCAGGGCGATGACCGGCACGGCGACTGACAGCCAGAACCGCCAGCGCCGAAAGGCGTGCGGCCGCGTGAAATATTGCAGGTCAATGCGCTTGGCGAGTTTTTTGGTGGTTCGTGACCGTCGCAGCATCGCCTTGTCTCAAAACTTCAGGGCCATCACCGCATGGACCGCTCCCAGAAGCAGCAGCGCATAAGACAGCGGAATGTGCACCAGGAGCCAGCCATGCAGAATCTTATGCAGCCGGCTCTGCTGGTCCAATTGGCGCTTTTCCTCGCAGATGTTTTCCAGGTCGTCCACGCTGGAGTGCAGGTTCTGGGGCAGCAGCACGCGCAGTTGCTGGAACATAGTTCGCGCCTGCGATGCATCGCTCAGGCTCATTCCGCCCGCGCCCGCCCGGCTCAAATACGGTTCCATTTCGCTGCTTAAGAAATGCCGAAGTTGTGCGCTGACCTGTTCATCCGCCTGCAGTCCGGAGGCAACCGTGAGTCCACCCATTTTTCCCGCGCTGGCCGATGTGGCCCGCTGCAATTCGCTGGCGTGCGAAACTTCGCCTTCCAGCGCGGAGCAGGCCTCTTCCACCAGCCGGACGGCTTCCTCCGCCAACTGGCTGCGCACCCGGTCAATCTGCTCGTAAATCGTCTCCATCGGAAGCTGCGCGGTGTGGATGCGTGGAATGAAGTGCTGCAACGCGGCTCCCAGAATTCCGCTGGCGAAAACAAAAATGAAAAGCCACATCATGACGCGGGTCAGCGGCCCGCCGAAGTGAAAGCCGCCGTGAAAAAGGATGAGCGGAAAGCTGAGAAATCCCAGCCACAGATGGCCGCGCATCCAGGATTGCGCTCTTCCGACTCTCCAGATGGGAAACTTCTTGCGCAGCCCCAGCAGTCCGGCAAACAGCATGAAGCTGAAGCCAACGATGCCAAATGTCAGGCCCAGCGCGCTGCCGCCCCGCGGGCCCTGCGCTGAACGCACGCTGTAAAGCACATACACCGCGGTTGCCACCGCCAGCCCGATCACGCTTCCGGCGAACCATTTGCGGTGAGTGTCGTCGATCCGCACGCAGCCTCAGCTCCTCGCCTTCGTTGTCAGGCTTTGCGGTTGAATGATATTGGCGAAGAATTCCGGCGGATTCACCCGGTGCGCGGCATCGTGCGGACAGGCGTACACGCAACTGGGCTCGGCATGATCGTGGCACAGATCGCAGGACGTGGCCTTGACCTTGACGCTCGCGATCTGCCGGCCGGGATGCGCCGGATCGTCCACCTCCACCGGAAAGGGGTGCAGATTGATATTGCCGTACGGGCAGTTGGTGGCGCACAGGCCGCAGCCGATGCACCAGTCTTCGATAATTACCTCCAGCGTGTTGCGCCGCCGGATCGAACCCACCGGACAACCGACCATGCAGAGGGGATCGCGGCACTGCCGGCATGAGGTTGCTACCAGGTACTTATCGAAACGCAAGCCCTCGCGCACCAATCGGCTCACCCCGTCATGCGCGTCGGCGCAGGCGCGCACGCACTGATCGCAACGCGTGCAGCGGTCGAGATCGAGCACCAGCAGGCTCTGCGCCTCCATCAGACCCTGGGCGAGAAACTGGTCCACCGGTACATTTTCGGTCCGGATGGTGCGGCTTCGGTTCTCCGCCAGTCGTTGGTGCGCCGTGGCCTCCAGGCTGTGCCGCACGTCGGGAAACTTGTCGAGCATTAACTGAAAGTCTTCAGCCGAGATGCGCACCACCTCGACATGGTCAAGGGCCGTGCAGGTGGCCGTACGCGGGCTGCCGGTGAGCAGCGCGATTTCGCCGAAGTAGCCGCCCCGCGCCAGATAGGCCAGCACCAATTCGCCTCCCAGCTTCTCTTCCGAAACCTTCACGAAGCCGATGCGTATCAGATAGAAGCTGTCGGCGGCGTCGCCCTGGCGGCAGATTACCTGTCCCGGAGTGAAGCGCAGCAATTCCACCCGGTCGCGCAAATGATCGACAAAATCCTTGGTCAGCGGCGCGAAAATGGGGACGCTGCGCAGATGCGAATCGAGCGCGCGGACGCGATAGTTGCGCTCCAGTTGGGCGCGGAAGGTTTTGTTGCGCTGCAGGATATCGAGTACGTTGCGCAGCATTTCCAGCATCACGCAATCGGTTTTCGCCCGCACCGTGGCCGAGCGCGGGTAATAGCTCATGCAGGTCATTTCGCCGAAGAGGTCGCCGGGTCCCAGTTCGGCGATGGGGTTGTCGTAGGGCAAATCGACCGAGGCATCAATCGGGATGAACGGCCGGTAGGATTCTTCGCTGCGGCTGTCCTCCTCGCGCGGCGACAGCATGCTTTTGAGCCGGCTGAAAAATCCGCTGCTGCTGCCCTGCGTCTTGACGTGCGCAATGGGGCTGGAAAGAAAGACTTCTGCTTTGCCTTCCAGAATATAGAAAGCTGTGGAACCGAAATCTCCTTCGCGGCAGATGATCTCGCCCGCGCGGAAACGTCTCTTGACTACCGCTTTCTGGTTGAGTTCTAGAAATGTGCCCGAGACATTCTCAAAAATCGGCAGGTGCAAAAGCTCGGCTGGGTCGAGAACGTCACCTTCTCCCAACTCGGTTCCTACAACCCGCTTGTTAGTAAGCGCACCGGTGGGGCAAGACACCATGCACTCGCCGCAGGAAACGCACGACGATCCGCCCATCGGCAGATTGTTATCGAAGGCGATGCCGGCCTGGTATCCCTTGCCGCGGCGGGCCAGCACCCAGTTGTGCCGGATCTCGTCGCAGCCGCGTATGCAGCGGTCGCACAGGATGCAGGACTCGTGGTCCACCGCAATCACCGCCGAGGAGTCATCCTTGCCCCGCGGTGTGGTGCGGCGCGGGAAGCGGGGTTCGGTGATCCCAGCAGCGGCGGCCAGATGCTCCAGTTCGCAATCGCCGGAGTGCAACTGCCGGGCGCAGGGCGCGGGGTGGTCCGACATCAGCAATTCGATCAGGGTGTGCCGCGCGCCTTGTACCTGCTCGGTCGCGGTCTTCACCGTCATGCCGGCTTCCGCCTGGCGAATGCAGGAGGCGGCATACACGCGCTGCCCCACATCCACCACGCACACCCGGCACACACCCACCGGATTTTCATTCTGCTGATGGCAAAGCGTGGGAATCGCTATCCCGTTGATGCGGGCAGCGTCGAAAATCGTCGTCCCGACCGGGACCGAAACTGGCTTGCCATCGATGGTCAGCTGAATTTCGGGAGCAGGCCTCGAACTCATGCCGCGCCTCGCTTCGGGACGCAAACCCCCGCCGGGCAGCGCCCGTTCTTCACGTGCTCATCCACCACTTGGGGAAAGTGCTTCAGCACCGATTGAATGGGCGCCGGAACAATCTGCCCCAGGCCGCAGATCGAGGTCAGTTTCATCGCGAATGAGAGTTCATCGAGCAGTTGCAAATCGGAATTCGTAGCGCGGCCTTCCGTCCATCCGGTGAGCATTTCCACCATTTTTTGCGAGCCCACGCGGCAGGGAACACATTTCCCGCAGGATTCGTTGCGATAAAAGCGCACCGCATTCAGCGCCATATCCAGCATGCAGCGGCCTTCGCCGCAAACTACAATTGCGCCGGATCCGACCATCGAACCGGCGGCGGCCAGGGCATTCCAGTCGAGCGGAAGATCGGCCATGGACGCGGGCAGATATCCGGACGACGGCCCCGAGGGCGCGAAGCCAAGCAGCGCGCGGCCGTCGAGAACGCCACCCGCGTAGTCCTGAATCAGTTCTGAATATTTCGTGCCCATGGGCACTTCAAAAATTCCGGGCCGATTCACATCGCCGCTGATGCCGACAAACTTCATGCCGGCCGATCCATTTTTACCCTGTGATTTGAACCAATCCACTCCGCGCACCAGAATCACAGTGGCAAAAGCAAACGTCTCCACGTTATTGATCGCCGTGGGCTGGTTCCATAAACCATTCGTCCCGGGGAAAGGAGGCTTGTTCCGAGGCTCAGACCGCTTGCCTTCAATGGCTTCGAGCAACGCGCTCTCTTCGCCGCAGATGTAACCGCCGGGGCTGACAAAGATTTCCAGATCAAACGTGAGATCGCTGTCCAGAATGTGCGCCCCCAGCAAACCTTCGCGGTAACAACGCTCAATCTCTTCCTGCAGAATTTCCTTTGGATTCTCGTATTCATGGCGGATGTAGAGAATTCCGCGCCGCGCGCCCGTGACGAGGCCGGCGGTGATCATGCCCTCAATCACCAGCCAGGGCGCATTTTCCATAATGAAGCGGTCCTTGATGGTCCCCGGTTCGCTTTCATCGGCATTGCATACGATGTATTTTTCTTTGCCGGCGGCGTTGCGCACAATCTCCCATTTGCTGCCCGTGGGGAAGCCGGCTCCGCCCATCCCGCGCAGGCCGCTGGCTTTCAGGGTGGCCACAATGCCAGTCCAGTCGCGGGTTTCCACAAACTTCCGCACCACCGAATAATTCGACGAGCCCTCATAGGGATCGGAAATCACCGCCGTTCGGCGATGGTCCCGCGCCGGTTCAGGTAGGGCCCCGCCTGAGAGCACATCCTTCACGACGGCAGCTGTGCGTTCGCCCTGCACGTTGCAGTAGATCCGATCATTGATCGAAATCGCCGGCGCCTGATCGCAACGCCCCAAACAAGAGACGTCGCGAAAGCTTACAGCCTCAGGGCTGGTGCCGCGGAATGCCTGGTCCAGCGCCGCTTTCACTTCGACGCCGCCGCGCAGATGACAACTCATGTCGGCACACACCCGCACATCCACCTGAGGTGGAGGGGTCAACTGAAAATGTGGATAGAAGCTGGCCACGGCATGGAGTTGGCTCAGCGGCACATCGATCCTGGCGGCAAGCCGCCGCAGTTGGTCCGCGGGCAGGTACCCGAATTCGTGCTGGATGCCTCTGAGTTCGTCGAACACGGCGCGAGTATCCCCTTAGCTTTGCATCATAACGTTGCGCCTTCCCCTGCCATCGTAACGCCAAAGGTTCTCTCCGGGGATGCCCGCAGCGCGCACCGATAGTGTGTGTCCGGCCGTTTTCGCCACGTACCACACTGTCAATTGATTTCGCGGGATGGAATGGGTATAAGCAAGCCAAATCGCTATTTTCTGAATCATTGCTCGATATCGCTCGATCATGAAGCGCGGAATGCCCACTCTCGCCGCAGCCGTCCGCAGATATCTCCGACGGGTGCATATCATTGGGATTGGTTTCACGCTCGTCGCCGCCGCCGCCGCCCAGACTTCCCCGGTAGGAAAATACAACGGGCCCGGAGGCTGCGCTTCCAGCAGTTGCCACGGCAGCATTCAGCCCAGACAGATCACCCACGTTTCTCAAAACGAGTACAGCATCTGGGCCGGACAGGATAAACACGCCCGCGCCTATCAGGTGCTCTCTAATGACGTCTCGCTGCGCATCGGCCGGATCCTGAATCTGAAGTCTCCGCCTGAGCAGAACGAGAAATGCCTCGCCTGTCACGCGCTCTCGGTTCCAGCCGAGCAACGCGCCCAGACTTTTGACCTGAACGACGGCGTGAGTTGCGAGAGCTGCCATGGTCCGGCTGCGGGCTGGCTGGGTCCGCACACGGTCAAGGGTTGGGAGAATCAACCGTCCGAGCAAAAGGCGAAACTGGGCATGATCGATTTGCGCGATGTAGGTATTCGCAGCCACACCTGCCTCCGCTGTCACGTGGGCACGGCGGAGAAATTCGTCGATCACCAGATGATCGCCGCCGGACATCCTGACCTGACCTTCGAGTTGAACCTGTTCAGCGCAGTGATGCCGCGCCACTGGAAAGAACCCACAGAGACCCCGTGGTTCGGCGCGAAAGAATGGGCCGTGGGCCAGGGCATGCAGTTGCGCGATAGCCTGCAGCGCCTGGCGCGGCGGGCGCGCAGTTCGACATGGCCCGAGTACGCGGAACTCGATTGCATTGCCTGCCATCACAGCCTTACCGCTCCGCAAGACAGTTGGCGCCAGGAGGCAGGTTATGCCGGACGCACGCCGGGCGTCCCCGCATGGAACGCTGCCCGCTTCGTCGTCTTCCGCTATGCAGCCACTGCGACCGATGCGACCGCGGCTGGCAAGTTGGAATCGGAGGTCGCAACTCTCGGCAGCCTGATGGGACAACTCAGCGGCGATCGCGAACAAATCGCGGCCTCGGCCGAACGGGCCGCCACGCTGGCGGGTTCTCTCACGCGCGAACTGAACGACCGCGCCTACGACCAGGGCTTCACCCTCCAGGTCATGCGACGCATTGCCGCCGATCCGAGCCTGTCACTGCAGGGCCAGCGCGCCGCCGAGCAGGCCGCCATGTCGCTGGATTCGCTATACAACGTCTGCAAGCAGAACGGCGCGCCCGACAGCGATCTACAAAGCGCGATCGCAGGGCTGTTCGCCCAGGTGCAGAATCCGTCGGCCTATAACGCGCCCGCCTTTGCGGCGCAGCTCCAGAGAGTCGGAGCCGCAGTTGGTCGCGGAGCTGGGCAGGGCAGCAAATAGCGGTGCCGACTCCGACCATGGAAAACAACACCTCCGAGCATCAGCGACTGCGCGAGAAACATTCCGGCCCGGTCGCGCCCTGGCGCAAGTGGGGACCTTACGTCAGCGAACGTTCCTGGGGCAGCGTGCGCGAAGACTATAGTCCCGACGGTTGTGCCTGGGAATTTCTCACCCACGACATGGCGCGCAGCAAGGCCTATCGCTGGGGTGAAGACGGCGTTGCCGGCATCTGCGATCGTTACCAGCTTCTGGTCTTCGCCCTGGCCCTGTGGAACGGGCGCGATCCCATCCTCAAAGAGCGCATGTTCGGGCTCTCAGGCAACGAAGGCAACCACGGCGAGGACGCGAAGGAATACTGGTTCTATCTCGACAACACGCCGACCCACAGTTACATGAAGATGTTGTACAAGTATCCGCAGGGCGAGTTTCCCTATCAGAAATTGCTCGAAGAAAACCGGCGTCGCTGGGGGCAGGTGGGCGCGCCGGAGTACGAATTGCTGGACACGGGAATCTTCGACGAAGACCGGTACTTCGATGTCTTCATCGAATACGCGAAAGCCGGGCCGGAAGATATTTGCGTTCGCATTGAGGCCATCAACCGCGGGCCGGTAGCCGCCGAACTTCACCTGCTTCCGCACCTTTGGTTCCGCAACACCTGGGCCTGGACCGATCCCTCGGGTGCTGAACCTTCCATCCGTCTGCAAGCCGGAAATCAGATCACGCTCGTGGCCGACGAATCGAACGCCACCAGCCTGCACAACTTGCAATTCCCCTATTCGCTCGGACCTCATTACCTTTACGCTCAGCCGGGCGGGGAAGCGTTGTTCACCGACAACGAGAACAACGCGGTCCGCCTCTATGGCTGCTCCGACAATCGCAAGCCGTATGTCAAAGACGCCTTCCACCGCCACATCATCAATCATGAAAACTGCGTGAACCCGCGGCAGACGGGTACCAAGTCGTGCATTCATTACCAGCAGAAAGTTCCGCCGGGCGGGTCGATGATCTTACGGCTACGCCTGACGCCGGAAAAACTGACCGCCCCGCTCAACGATGTGGATGAAATCGTCCGCCGGCGCAAGACCGAAGCCGACGAATTCTACGCTTCGGTTCATCCCCCGACGGCCAGCGCGGAAGAGAAGGCGATCCAGCGCCAGGCCCTTTCCGGGATGCTGTGGAGCAAGCAGATTTATCTCTGGGATGTAAACCGCTGGCTGGAAGGTGACAACCCGAAGTTTCCTCCGCCAGAATCACGCAAGCAGATGCGCAACATTCACTGGCGCCATCTCAACTCGATGCGCATTCTCTCCATGCCCGACAAGTGGGAATTTCCTTGGTTCGCGGCCTGGGACCTGGCGTTTCAGTGCATCACGCTGGCGCTGGTCGATCCCGAGTTTGCCAAGGAAAACCTGTGGGTGCTGCTGTTCGAGCAGTTCCAGCATCCCAACGGCCAGATTCCGGCGTATGAGTGGGAGTTTTCCGATCTCAATCCTCCAGTGCACGCCTGGGCCTGTTGGCGCGTCTATCAGAGTGAGAAGCAACGCACCGGCAAGGGTGACGCCGTCTTCCTCGAAAGATGCCTGCACAAGCTGCTGATGAACTTTGCCTGGTGGGTGAACCGCGTCGATAGCGAAGGCAACAACGTTTTCGAGGGCGGCTTTCTGGGCCTCGACAATATCGCCGTAGTTGATCGTGGAGAAAAGTTTCCCAACGGCGCCATCCTCGAACAATCCGACGCTACCGGCTGGATGGGCTTTTTCTGTCTTTACCTGATGCGCATTGCGCTGGAGTTGGCCAACCAGAACCGGGTCTATGAAGGTGTGGCCACCAAGTTCTTCGAGCACTTCATCTACATCGGCGCGGCCATGAAGAAGATGGGCGGCCGCAACTACCAGTTGTGGGACGAGCAGGAAGGCTTTTTTTATGACGTGCTCCGCTATCCCAACGGCGAGTTTCACAAATTCCGCCTGCGCTCGCTGGTCGGCCTGATTCCGCTGTACGCCATTGAAGTCCTCGAAAGCGAAGAACTCGCCGCTCACCCCGGTTTCCTGCGCGACGTCGAGTGGTTTATCCAGAACCGTCCCGACCTGGTGGGAGATGCATGTTACACGGTGGGCGACGGCCAGAAGCGTTACGTGCTTTCTATCGCCGATCCCAACCAGTTCAAGCGCCTGCTGCAGCGCATCTGGGACCCGGCGGAATTTCTTTCACCCTACGGCATTCGCAGCCTGTCGAAATATCATGAGCAGCATCCCTTCCAGTTCGGCGACCGCTCCATGGGTTACGAACCGGGAGAAGCAGCGGTCAAGCTGAAGGGAGGAAATTCGAACTGGCGCGGCCCGGTCTGGTTCCCGACCTCTTACCTGCTGATTCATTCCTTCCTGCGCTTCGGCGATGCGGTCGGCCCGCAGTTTTCGTTGCCGACTGCAGGCAGTAAACAACCCGTCACTCCTCATGACATCGCACGGGAAGCGGCCAACCGCATGATCTCGATTTTTAAGCGCGGCGCTGACGGCAAGCGTCCATGTTTCGGCTTCTACCGCAAGTTCCAGGATGATCCACACTGGAACCAGTGCCTCCTCTTCAACGAGTACTACCACGGCGACAGCGGAATGGGTCTGGGAGCCAGCCATCAGACGGGATGGAGCGGATTGGTGGCGAATCTGATCGACGAATGGCGGCGGTAACGCGATGGTCCTCCGCAAACGTCTTCTGCTCGCGTTAGGCCTGTTGCTGGTCCTGATCGTGATCAGCACCACGGGATATCGCCTGCTCGGCGGCCCCTCCATCACCTTTCTGCAGGCCCTTTACATGGCGGTCATTACGCTGGCCGGAGTGGGCTATGGAGAAATCGTTGATACCAGCCACAATCCCACACTGCGCGTGTTCAATATCGGGGTTGTACTGTTCGGGGTCGCGATCACGGTTTACGTTTTTTCGATCGTGGCCGCCTTCATGGTGGAAATGGAGTTCAAGAAGCCTTTCTGGAGGCGCAGAATGCAGCATCATATTGACCAGCTGACGGGCCACCACATTGTCTGCGGCCTGGGAGACACCGGACGGCACGCGGTGGCCGAGCTGCAGAAAACCAACACTCCTCACGTGGTGGTGGACATTTCCGAGGAAAATATCCGCAAGCTGAAGGAGATGCATCCCGGCACCCTGCAGGAAATGCTCTACGTGGTCGGCGACGCCACCGAAGAAGACATTCTGGAAAAAGCCGGACTGAGCCGCGCCGCCGGCCTGATCGCCGGCCTACCTCTGGATAAAGACAACCTGGTCGTAACCGTAATCGTGCGCCAGCGTTTCCCGAAAATGCGGATTGTGGCGCGCTCCGCCGAGCGCAAGTTTGCCGAACGCATGCTCCGCGCCGGCGCCAATTCGACGGTTTCGCCCAGCCAGATCGGAGGCCTGCGCATGGCCAGCGAACTGATCCGCCCCCACGTGGTCGGCTTCCTCGATACCATGCTCAAGGAGCAGGGCAGGACCGTGCGCGTGGAGGAGATCGAGGTGCACGCCACTTCCCCATGGAAGGGAAGCACTCTGCGCGACCTGAACCTGAAGGGCCGTTATGACCTGCTTGTCCTCGGCCTGAAACGTCCTGTCGCGGACGGCGTGTTAGACCTGCAGGTCAATCCGCCAGACCAGTCGGTGCTCGACCAGTACTACATTATTATCGCGATGGGCGACGTAAAAGACATCCAGCACGCCCGCCAGGACGCCGGGGTCTAGTTCGAACGAAGCAAGAAGAGCGAAGAAATCAACCAAACTTACCGTGTCATCCTGAGCGGAGCCGGCTTGTTCCTTGCGAACAGGCCGGTGAAGTCGAAGGACCCTATTTCAACTCCAAAGCGTCGGTCCGAAGCGCCTGTGCGGTGGGTAGGGGTCCTTCGACTGCGCGCTGCTTCGCATAGCGAAGCAGCGCTCCGCTCAGGATGACACTGAAGTTTTTCCCTGAACATTCGCTATGCCATGCCAACCGCCGCCTTAATCTGTACCTTTACCTTCAGCTCTTCGCCCAGCTTGACGAAGCCATCCAGCCAGGCCTGGGCCTCGGCATCTCCGCGTTCGCCGCGTTCTCTGACTTCGCCCGCGATGCCTCGCATCATGCTGTAGTAAGTGTTCTGCGCCTCCCAAAGACGTACCTGGAACGGCAGCGTGAGGACCAGAGCAATGGTCTCCTGCAATCGCGGCAGCAGGCCCGGTTCCATCGGATTGGCAACGAAGCGGGTGAACAGCCGCTCGATGGTGCGGCGCAAGGCAAATTCCAGAGTCACCGCGTCGGGTGTCACGCCGGTGCGCTTGATCTCCTCCAGAATTTCACGGGACTTCTTAAGGTCCACTTCGTCCGCCGAAAACGCGTCGAGCAGGTCCGAATTTAGAGTGAAGTCCACCGCCAGCCGGAAGCGCCTGGGCAGCGGTACCCCCAGGTCGGTGACGAAGCGGATCAGGTGCGCATGCTCGTCGTGGAAATTGCGATACATGGCGCGGGCCTCGTTAGTCGCTTCTTCCAGGATGATGCCAAGTATTTTTCTCTGCTCATCGCGAAAGAGAAGGCGCAGGGTGTAGGTGCCGGAACTGAAGTTCTTGTCGATCAACCGCACCAGTTCCGCCAGGTCCCCGCTCAACAGCGCGTGGTCAAGCTCCAGGTCGAGAGTGCGGTAGGCTTCGCTGCCCTGAAATTTCCGCACTCCTCCAATCACACTGTGGTCTGCGAGATACAGCACCCCAAAAGTGACCTGGTCCGACTCCCAGGTGATTTCCGAGGTGATACTGGCCTGTCCCAGCACCGCCCGCAGTTTTCCCTGCCGCGAGGCCCGGTAGTCCATTTTCTCCACGTCGTAGCAGTAGATGCGCGTGTTCTGCCCGTACTCCTCGAACAACGAGCTGACGGCGTAGTGGGCCCCGACCTTTTCCAGGTCAACCATCGCGGGCTGAACGTAACGCTCGTAGATAGACCGTCCGTCGCCCTGCTCGGAAAGATTGCTGCGGGCCTTCGCCAGCAAGTCGAGAAATGGCGTGGACAAGTTCTCGGAAAACAATTGTCCAGCCAGTTGCAGTGCGCGTCCGGCATACTGAATCACCTGCACTGTTTCAATTCCAGAGAGGTCGTCAAAGAACCATCCGCAGCTGGTGTACATCAGCATCAGATAGCGCTGCAGTTCAAGCAGCTTCAGACCGGTCACGGTTTCTGCTGGCGAAAGCTCCCTTTTCGCCTGTGTGGTCATGAAGCGGATTATGTTCTCGCGCGAACGGTCGAGCACCACGTCGATATAGGCATCGCGGGTCTGCCAGGGATTGTCGAAAAGTTTTTTGGCCTCGGTTTCATAGCCCGGGGCGGCGGTATCGCGCAGCCAGTCGAAGGCTTGCCGCAGGGGCGCTCTCCACTGCTGGTTCCATCCGGCGTGACCGCCTGAATTGCAGCCGCAATCACTGCGCCAGCGCTCGATCCCGTGAGCGCAGCTCCACGACGTATTGCCGATGATCTTGGCTTCCTGCGTGGGCGGATGCTTTTCCAGATATTCCGCGTAGTTGGTCAGGCGCGCCACCTGGCTGGTTTCAATATTTTGCAGGGCGAACGCCAGGGCCATATCGCCATAGGCGCGGTGATGCCCGTAGGTCTCGCCGTCGGTGGCGATGTGAACCAGCTGGGGCCATGTTCTCGCATCGGAAAATGCCCCAAGAAGGCGGTCAGAGAAGCGCTTGCCGTCGGCCAGCAGATCCTCAAAAGCGATGGCGCGGGAAATAGGGCCATCGTAAAAGAACACACTAATGGCTCGTCCTGAGGGAACGCGCACCGCGTAGGCCATCGATGGATCAACTCGGCCGCCATCCACCTTGCGCCATGCCCGTCCGCCCAGCGGCCGCACCCTTCCCGCCTGGTACGGAGAAAGAATCGTGAACTTGATGCCCAACTCGGTCAGAACTTCCAGGGTTTGCAGATCCACGCCGGTTTCCGGCAGCCACATACCCTCGGGATGCCGGCCAAATCGCTTTTCAAAATCGCGAATGCCCCAGAGAATCTGAGTGTATTTGTCCTGGCGCGTGGCCAGCGGAAGAATCATGTGGTTGTAGGCCTGGGCCACGGCCGAACCATGACCGGAGAAAAGCCGCTGGCTCTCGCGGTCGGCCGACAGGATCGCTTGATATACCGCCGGACTCTTCTCCTCCATCCAGGAAAGCAAGGTGGGACCGAAGTTGAAGCTGATCTTCGAATAGTTGTTGACGATCTGAAGAATTCTGCCATCGCCATCCAGAATTCGCGAGGCGCTGTTCGGGGCATAGCATTCCGCCGTGACCCGTTCGTTCCAGTCATGATAAGGATAAGCAGAATCCTGGTATTCCACCGCTTCCAGCCACGCATTTTCCCGCGGTGGCTGGTAAAAGTGCGCATGAATGCATACGTACCGTTCCATCAGATCTCCTGGATGTTCGCCACAGTACGCGCGCGACGGGGAGCGAGTAGGGCAATCTAGTGGATTTTCTTTCTATATCTTCGTGTGTCGCAACGAACAACCGCCGCGATTGCTCCTGCATCTTTGGGACCGACGCTACTGCCGGTCCACCTAGGTTATCAGCAAGACGCGCAAGTTTGATGCCGCCACCTGTTTCGAGTTCCGCACGACCGGCGCTATCTGTTTATACTGCAATCGGGCGCGCGGCAGGTGATCGAGAAATCCGCTTCGGCGAAGCCACATTCAGCACGGCTGAAAAAGCCTGGGATGACCGCGGCAAACCCAGTCCATTTGCACTAACAGATTACGATCGAGGCGATTGAGTGAACCGCAGAGCTTCACTAGAACCGGCTTATGTCCCGTGTTCGACTTACCGTCTTCAGCTCAATCTGCGTTTCACCTTTATCCAGGCAGCCGCTGTGGTCTCGTATCTGCACGATCTGGGAATCACGGACTGTTATACCTCCCCGTTTCTGATGGCCCATCCCGGCAGCATGCACGGCTACGACGTCACCGACCATACTCGCTTCAATCCCGAAATAGGTTCGGAGGAACAGTTCACTGAATTCGCCGAACGCTTGCGGCAGCGCGGCATGGGACTGGTGGTGGACGTTGTGCCCAACCACATGTGCATCACGCACTCCTCAAACCTGTGGTGGTGGGATGTGCTGGAAAACGGGCCCAGTTCTGACTATTCCCGCCATTTCGATATTGACTGGAACCCTCCCAAATCCGAGCTGGCCAATAAAGTCCTGCTGCCCTTTCTGCCCGACCAGTTTGGCCTGGTCCTCGAAAGTCAATCCATCCGTGTCCTGTTTGATGGCGGCGGATTTATTCTGGATTCGCTGGGCATCCACTTTCCTCTGGCTCCGCGTTCGTGGTCACCCTTGTTGGAACGCATTCTGATCAAGGCTAAAGAAAAACTCGCCGATACGGACGGCTATGTCCAGGAACTGGAGAGTATTATCACTGCGATCTCTCATCTCCCGCTGCGTGAAGACACTGACCTGCCCAAAGTCCGTGAACGCCAGCGCGAGAAAGAGGTCATTCGCCGCCGTCTGGCTGCCCTGGTCGAGGACAGTGACGCCATGCGCGCTTGCCTGAAGGAAGTATTGCTCATTATCAATGGCAGCAAGGGAAACCCGCACAGTTTTGACGCTTTGGAGAAAATCCTGGATGACCAGGCGTATCGCTTGAGTTTCTGGCGCGTTGCTTCCGACGAAATCAACTATCGCCGATTTTTTGACATCAATGACCTGGCCGCAATCCGGGTCGAGAGCCCGGAAGTATTCAGCATCGTGCACCGCATCCCGTTCGAGCTGATCCAAAAATCGCTGGTGTCGGGAATCCGCATCGACCACCCCGACGGTCTGTTCGACCCGTTGCGCTATTTCGAGGACCTGCAGGCCCAGGCCCCGCTGCCCGGGCAAACATCCGCGGACGGCCCTGCGAATGGTGTCCGGCGGCGTCTTTACCTGGCCGCGGAAAAAATTCTGGTGGGCAACGAAGAACTGCGGCCGGGCTGGGCCATCGAGGGCACCACCGGCTACGGCTTTCTCAACCTGCTCAACGGACTGTTCGTGGACGCTTCCAAGGCGCACTTCTTCCAGCGCCTGTACCGCAAGTTTACCGGGTGGTCGCAGAGTTATCCCGACCTGATTTACGAGAGCAAGCGGCTGGTCATGCAGGTTTCGATGTCCAGCGAACTCAATGTGCTTTCGCGGCGGTTGGACCGTATTTCCGAGCAGCATCGCCGCTCCCGCGACTTCACCCTGGAGAGTTTGCGCGACGCCCTGCGGGAAGTGATTGCCTGTTTCCCCGTTTACCGCACTTATATTCGCAGCGACACCGAGCATCCTGACGAGCAGGACGAACGCTACATTCGCAGTGCCATCAAGACCGCGAAGCGCCGCAATCCGGCGACCAGCGGGTCAGTTTTCGATTTCATCCAGGACCTGCTGCTGCTCAACGATCCCGACAGCATCAGCGATGCCGACCGCGCTGAGCGCCGCCTGTTCGTGATGCGCTTCCAGCAGCTCACTGGGCCGGTCATGGCCAAGGGCCTGGAGGACACGGCGTTCTATCGTTATTGTCCGCTGCTTTCGCTCAACGAAGTCGGCGGATCGCCTGACCGGTTCGGGGTTGCCCTGGCTCACTTTCATGCGAAAAACCTGGCCCGCCGACAGTCCTGGCGAAATGCCATGCTGGCCAGCTCGACCCACGACACCAAGCGCAGCGAAGACGTGCGGGCGCGGATCAATGTGCTTTCGGAAATTCCGGCAGAGTGGTCTCGGGCCATCACCACCTGGCGGCGGTTGAACGAGGAAAAGAAAATCCAGGTGGCTGGCGAGAGCGTACCCAGCGCCAACGAGGACTATTTTCTGTATCAGACTCTACTGGGCGCCTGGCCTCTGACCGCCATGGACGGCGCTGCGCGCGCTGACTTCATCGTCAGGATCCATAGCTACATGGAAAAGGCCCTGCGGGAGGCGAAAGTCAATACCAGCTGGATCAGCCCAAATACTGAATACGAAGGTGCGGTCCACAGTTTTCTGGATGCCATTCTGCACGAGTCGGCCGGCAGCCCTTTTCTTGATCAGTTTGGGCCCTTTCAGGCCAGGATTGCGAAGGCCGGAATTTTCAATTCGCTTTCGCAGACCTTGTTGAGAATCGCCGCGCCGGGCCTGCCCGATCTCTACCAGGGAATGGAAGTGTGGAACTTCAGCCTCGCCGATCCGGACAATCGCCGCCCGGTGGACTACAACCGGTTGCAGGCTCTGCTGGCGCAACTTCACGCCGCCGGGTACGATTACCCTGCCGCACTTGTGGATCGGTTGCTCGCCAGCCCCGCGGACGGCGGCCTGAAGCTCTATGTGACCCGCTGTGCGCTGCGCTTTCGCCGTGAACATCGTGCGCTATTTGCCCACGGCAGCTATGTACCGTTGCGAGCGGCTGGAAAAAAGAATAAACACGTGATCGCTTTCGCCCGCTCCTTTCGCGGCACCACCGTCGTGGTGCTGGCCGGGCGTTTCTTTACTCAGCTCGAGGGCCATGCGCCAATGCCGCTGGGTGCGGAGACCTGGGGAGATACCGAGGTCATCCTGCGCAAGCAGCTTCCCGCCGGAGAGTATCGCGACGCATTCACGGGCAAGACAGTTTCTTCCGTGCCGCGAGACGGAGACTTCGCTCTGCTGGTCGCCGGCGCCTTTGCGCACCTGCCGATTGCCCTGCTGGTAAATGTTCAGAACCAGGCCGAGGATCCCCCGGATGTCAGATAGGTCAACCGTACAGAAATGGGGACTTCGGTTCGGCGCATCGATCCGCGGCGGCGACAGCGTCGAGTTCCGGGTCTGGGCGCCGAACCTGACGAACCTGGCGGTTCGCGTCATGGGCGAAACCGCAGGAGAGCACCCGCGTACGATTCCTATGAAGCAGTCGTCCGACTCGGAGTTTACGGCGACGGTCTCGCAGGTCGGCGAAGGCGCGGACTATTTCTACCTGCTCGATGGCGAGCGCGAACGTCCTGACCCGGTTTCGCGCTGGCAGCCGGGCGGCGTACACGATCCCTCCCGTGTCGTCGATCCCGCGTCGTTTCCCTGGTCCGACCAGGGCTGGTCTGGAATCCCTCTGCAGGATTTCATCATCTACGAACTCCACACCGGCACCTTCACCCGAGAAGGGACCTTTGAAAGCGTGATTCCGCGACTCCCCTACCTGCGCGATCTCGGCATCACCGCGATTGAAATCATGCCGGTGGCAGAGGTCCCGGGAACTCGGAATTGGGGATACGACGGCGCCAGCCTCTACGCGCCCCAGTCTTCCTACGGTGGTCCCACTGGTCTGAAGAAGCTGGTCGATGCCTGCCACCAGCACGGGCTGGCGGTGGTGCTGGACGTGGTTTACAACCACCTCGGCCCCGAAGGAAATTATCTTCCTGAGTTTGCTCCCTGTTTCACCGACACTCATCACACGCCATGGGGAAAGGCCATCAACTCTGACGGGCCGGAGAGCGACGGCGTCCGCCGCTTCATCATCGACAATGCCCTGTATTGGCTTACCGAGTATCACGTGGACGCGCTTCGCCTGGATGCCATCCATGGCATCTACGACTTCGGCGCTCGCCACATTCTCGACGAACTGTCGCAGGCATTCCAGGACCAGGCGCGGAGCCTCCAGCGCCAGGCCTGGTTGATTGCCGAGAGTGACCTGGATGATGTTCGCGTACTCAATCCCCGGTCTGCGGGAGGCTATGCGCTCGACGCGCAGTGGCACGACGATTTTCACCACGCGCTCTATGCTCTGCTCACCGGCCAAAGGGAAGGCTTTCTCATGGATTTCGGCGCCATCGCCGATCTGTCGAAGTCCATCACCGATGGTTTTGTTTTCGACTGGAAATATTCCCGCTATCGCCGCCGCCATTACGGCAGCTCTTCCAAAGATCGGCCGGGTGAGCAGTTGGTTGGCTTCATTCAGAATCACGATCAGATCGCCAACACCGGCCGGGGAAAGCGGCTCTCGACGCTGGTTTCCGCCGGACAACAGAAGCTGGCGGCCGTGCTCACCTTGTGCTCGCCCTTCTTGCCGCTGCTGTTCATGGGAGAAGAGTACGGAGAAACCGCGCCCTTCCTCTACTTCACCAGTTTCGACGATTCCGGCCTGGCCGCCGCGGTACGCGAAGGACGGAAAAAAGAAATGGGGTCGCACTACTCGGAAAGCGAGTTCGCAGATCCGCAGGCCCCGGGCACTTTCGAGCGCTGCAAGCTGGATTGGTCGAAAACTGCAGTTTCTCCGCACGCGGAGATTCTGCGTCTCTACCGCGATCTGATTTCCCTGCGCCAGCAGCATCCTGCTCTGGCCAACTGCCGCAAGGATCTCACCCGGATCCAGTTTGACGAGCAGGCCAAATGGCTGGTGATGAAGCGCTCGGACCCTTCGGGCAGCGAGGCCCTGCTGGTTTGTAATTTTTCCTCTGAGGCGCGGAGCATTCCAGCCACAGGAGGCGCCCACCCGGCGAGGCTGGCGTTGTGGACCGGTGATGGGATTTATGGCGGTGGGAAGGGTTCTCCTCCGGTTGAGCACCCCGGCCCAGTCTCGCATCTGTCATTGGCGGGATTTGAAGCTGCCATCTTTATTTGTTGATGCCGAGGGCAAACGTCGCCGCTCGACCTCCTCGCGGATGCCGTTGTCTCATCGGGCTCACTCCTGTCCCATCGAGTATCAAGGGCCGGGCGCGATCCGACACGGCATGTGATAAATTTTAGAAACGGGCCCAATATTCGCTGTTTTCTTACTCCGACGGGTTCTGGATGTACCTGCCTGTCTTTGACAAATGGCGCTACAACTCTACGCAGGAGGTCGGTACCGCGCATGACGGGCGAAGGAAACAGCAGCATCAAGCCGGCCTTTTCCCGCCGCCTCGTCATCGAGAATGTCCAGCCGCAAGTCGATTGCGGCCGGTTTCCCATCAAGCGTGTCGTGGGCGATCGGGTGAAAGTCACTGCCGACATCTTCGCCGACGGGCACGATATTTTGCACGCCGTTTTGCGCTACAAACCTGCCGCAGATCCGGACTGGCAAGAAATTCCGATGGAGCCGCAGCCCAACGATCTCTGGCAGGGAGAGTTCGGTGTAACGACTGAGGGCCGTCATCTTTATACTCTGCAAGCCTGGGCCGACCGGTTCCAATCCTGGAGCCGCGACCTGGCAAAAAAGTTCGAAGCCGCGCAAGACATATCCGTGGACATCATGGTTGGAGTCCAGTGGATCGAAGCAACCGCGGCCCGGATTACCGGGAAGGACAAAATCGTGCTCGCCGCAGCAGCCGCCGAGCTACGCAAGTTGGCAGCGGCGGACATCCCCAGCGCGGTGGAAAAATCATCGAGCCCGGAACTGAAAGCCCTCATGATCCTGCACGCGGACCGCCGCCGCGCCACCAGCTATGGCAGGGAACTTTCGGTCATCGTGGATCGCGACCGGGCCCGCTTCAGCTCCTGGTATGAGATGTTCCCGCGTTCATCCTCTCCTCAATCCGGGCGCTCCGGAACTTTGCAGGATTGCACCAAGAGGCTGGACTACGTGGCGGCAATGGGCTTCGACGTTCTCTACCTTCCTCCCATTCACCCCATCGGCGGCGTGAATCGCAAGGGAAAAAACAACGCCGAGAAGGCTCTGCCCGAAGACGTAGGCAGCCCCTGGGCGATCGGAGCCAGGGAAGGTGGTCACAAGGCGATCGATCCGCAGTTAGGAACGCTCCAGGATTTCAAGCTTCTTCTGTCGCGAGCCAGGCAACTGGGCCTGGAAGTAGCTCTCGACCTGGCCTACCAGTGCGCGCCTGATCATCCCTACGTACAAGAACATCCGGAATGGTTTCGGATGCGTCCTGACGGCACCGTGCAGTACGCCGAGAATCCGCCGAAGAAGTATCAGGACATCTACCCATTTGATTTTGAGACCGAAAAAAGCCCGGAGCTCTGGGAAGAATTAAAAAGCGTCGTGCTCTACTGGATCGAGCAGGGCGTCCGCATTTTCCGCGTCGATAATCCGCACACCAAGCCTTTCGATTTCTGGGAGTGGCTGATCACCGACATCAAGACCCGCCATCCCGACGTCCTGTTCCTCGCGGAAGCTTTCACTCGGCCGAAGGTGATGTACGAACTGGCCAAGCTGGGATTCACTCAGTCCTACACCTATTTCGCCTGGCGCAACGCCAAACAGGAGCTGACGGAATACTTCACGGAACTGACGCAGACCGATGTCCGTGAGTATTTCCGCCCCAATCTGTGGCCCAACACTCCCGACATCCTCACCGAATTTCTGCAGCAGGGCGGGCGCCCCGCATTCATGATCCGTCTGGTTCTGGCCGCGACCCTGGGCGCTAGTTATGGAATTTATGGTCCCGCCTTCGAACTGGGCGAGCACCTCCCGGTGCGTGAGGGGAGCGAAGAGTACCTCGATTCGGAGAAGTATCAGGTCCGCCACTGGAATTTGGACGACCCCGCGAGCCTGGCGGAACTGATTACCAGGGTGAACCAGATTCGCCGTGAAAACCCGGCCTTGCACGCGGACTTGAGCCTGCGCTTTCAACCTGTGGACAACCAACAGCTCATCGCTTACAGCAAGGTGAGCGACGACCTGTTGAACATTATCGTCGCGGTCGTGAACCTGGACCCGGATCATACCCAGGCCGGAATGATTGATTTGCCGCTGGACGCGTTCCACCTCGATCCGCGCCAGCCCTACCAGATGCACGATCTGCTGACCGACGCGAAATATGTGTGGCGCGGTCCGCGCAATTACGTGGAACTGAATCCCCAACGCCTGCCCGCCCACATCTTTTGCATCAGGCGGCGTGTGCGCACGGAAAACGGCGTGGACCATTTTGTATAACCGGCAGTGATGTTCAGGAGAGAAACGCTTTGCCCATGTCTCAGGACCAGCTCTGGTACAAGGACGCCATCATCTACCAGGTCCACGTGCGCACATTTTTCGATACCAACGCGGACGGGATCGGCGATTTCCGCGGACTGGCGCAGAAGCTCGACTACCTGCAGGATTTGGGCGTCAATGCCATCTGGCTGATGCCGTTCTTTCCTTCGCCGCTGCGTGACGACGGCTACGATATCGCTGAATACACCTCGGTCCACTCCAGCTACGGCAATCTCGAAGACTTCAAGACGTTTCTGCAGGCCGCTCACGAACGCGGCATACGCGTAATCGTCGAGCTGGTGCTCAATCACACTTCCGATCAGCATCCCTGGTTTCAGGAGTCGCGCAAGTCCCGCGACAATCCCAAGCGGGATTGGTACGTCTGGAGCGACACCGACACCAGGTATCAGGGCGTGCGCATCATTTTCGTGGACACGGAACTCTCGAACTGGGCCTGGGACCCGGTTTCCAAAGAATATTACTGGCACCGCTTCTTCAGTCATCAGCCCGATCTTAACTATGACAATCCGGCTGTGCGTGAGGAAATGTGGAATGTGGTGAAGTTCTGGGTGGAGCTGGGAGTGGACGGGTTCCGCCTGGATGCGGTCCCCTACCTGGTCGAACGCGAAGGCACGTCATGCGAAAACCTGCCCGAGACCCACGCCGTTCTGAAAGAATTGCGCGCCCGCCTTGACCAGAACTATCCCGGCAAGATGCTCCTGGCCGAGGCCAACCAGTGGCCGGCTGACTTGCGCGCCTACTTTGGCGAGGGCGACGAGTTTCACATGGCGTTCCATTTTCCGCTCATGCCCAGAATGTTTATGGGCCTGAAGCTGGAAGACCGCAAGCCCATCACCGAGATTCTCAAGCAGACCCCGCAGATTCCGGGGTCCTGCCAGTGGTGCCTGTTCCTGCGCAACCACGACGAACTGACCCTGGAAATGGTCACCGACGTGGAGCGCGACTACATGTACGATCAGTATGCCCGCGACAAGCACATGCGCATCAACGTCGGAATCCGCCGCCGGCTCGCGCCCCTGCTGGACAATGATCGTCGCCGCATTGAATTGATGAATGGGCTGCTGCTGTCGCTGCCCGGCACTCCCATCATCTATTACGGCGACGAGATCGGCATGGGCGACAACATCTATCTGGGCGACCGCAACGGAGTCCGCACTCCCATGCAATGGGAAGGCGGCTGGAATGGCGGGTTCTCTTCCGCTGATCCCGAAAGCCTTTACTCGCCCCTCATGCTCAATCCGGTCTATGGCTTTCAGGCGGTCAACGTCCAGTCCCAGAAGCGTTTTGACCACTCGCTTCTCTCCTGGATGAAACGTATCATCAAGGTGCGCAAATCCACGCCCGTGTTCGGCCGGGGCTCGATCGAGTTTCTCTATCCCGCAAACCACCGGATTCTGGCCTACGTGCGACAATTGGATAAAGAGTCCATCCTGGTGGTGAACAATGTTTCCAGCACCGCCCAGGCGGTGGAACTCGATCTGCGCCAGTTCAAGGGAAACATCCTGATCGAGATGTTTGGCCGAAATATCTTTCCCCGGGTCGGGGAGTTGCCCTATCTCCTGACCCTGGGCCCATACCAGTTTTATTGGTTCCGTCTGCGCAAGATCTGAGCTGGAGATCGTCAGGCAGGAATTTTAACGGAGGCGCGAGTTGGCCGAGGAAAGCATTCTTACGGATGAATTTCTTCGCCAGTTGATCGATGTCGGTGAGGCCGACGTTCTTGTAGGTGTGCCCACTTACAATAATGCCGCCACCGTCGGTCAGGTGGTGCAAACCATCCGTGCCGGACTGCTGAAGTATTTTCCCCGGGAACGCGCAGTAATTGTGAACGCTGACGGCGGCTCGCGAGACCAGACCCCGAATCTGGTCCGTGGAGCTTCGATCAACGATCTGCAGCACTCCACCGACCTGAACGCCCTCCGCACCTTGCACAGCATCAGCGCGGAATATGCCGGAGGTCCGGCGACCGGCACCGCCCTGCGCACCATTCTGGCTTCGGCCGAACTCCTGCGCGTCTCCGCCTGCGCCGTGGTCTCGCCGGAATCCACCACCATCGAACCGGAGTGGATCGAGCGTCTGCTGCGCCCCGTGTACCAGGGCAATGTTGATTTCGTGACTCCGCTCTACCGCCGTCACAAGTTTGACGGGTTGCTGATGACCAACCTGGTTTATCCCATGACCCGCGCCTTTTATGGCAAGCGGGTGCGGGAGCCCTACGCCTCGGAGTTCAGCTTCTCCGGGCCGCTGGCCAGTCATTTTCTCACCCAGGAAATCTGGGTCCACGAAGTCGGACAGACCGGCACCGAAATCGCATTGACGATTTCCGCTATTACTGGGGGCTTCCGCCTGGCGCAATCCTTTCTCGGCGTCAAACCCCGTCTGGATACCCGCTCCGCCGACCTGGTGGACGCCATGCGCCAGACCGTGGGCGCTCTGTTCTGGTCGCTCGAAACCAACTTTCCCCTCTGGAGCGGGAAAAGTGATTCACAACCTGTCCCCACTCTGGATGGAGAACAGGAAGTGACTTTGGAGCCGCTGCGCGTTAATCGCAAGCGGCTCCTGGCCATGTTCCACTCCGGAGTGGCTGAGCTGGAGCCCGTGCTCAAGTCGATTCTTTCCCCGCCCACGCTGGCCGAGTTGCAAAGGATCGCCGCTCTCCCGGAAGAAGATGATTTTTGCTATGGAGACGAGCTCTGGGCCCGCACCATCTACGAATTTGCCGCTTCGTATCACAAGGCTGTCATCAGCCGGGACCACATCGTCCAGGCGCTGGCCCCGCTTTACCGCGGGCGGGCATTCACTTTTCTGGTCGAAAACCGCGAAGCTTCAGGAGAACAGGTAGAGCAGAACATCGAAAACTTGTGTGTGACGTGCGAACGTTTGAAGCCGTCCCTGTTGGAATTGTGGAACGGAAAAAAGTGAGGTTCCCATGCGGCAAATGATTGTTCATGAACTGACTCAGGCCACTCAGGAATTGGTCCGCGAATTCGCCCGCTTCCTGCCTCGCCTGATGGTGATGCTGATCGTCGTGCTCGTAGGCTGGGTAATCGCATACCTGGTGAAGGCGATCCTGCGCAGTTTGTTGCGCCTCATCAAGTTCGACAAGCTTTCCGAGGGAGCCGGGGCCACGCAGTTGCTCAACAAGGCCGCGTTACCATCCTCCACCGAACTGGTAAGCCGCTTCGCTTTCTGGACCGCCTGGCTCGGATTCATTCTGGTGGGAGTGAGCGCGCTGGGCATCCTGGGCATGCAGGAATACGTGACCCGATTTTTCGTTTTCCTGCCCCGTTTGCTGGTCTCTCTGATTTTCCTGTTCATCGGCCTGCTGGCCGCGAGCTTTTTCTCCCGCGCGGCCCTGCTCTGGGCCGTCAACACCGACATGCCCTCGCCCCGCCTGCTCAGCGCCGCGGCCCGGGTGTTGATTACAGTCTTCACCGCGTCCGCCGTCTTCGAGGAACTCGGTCTGGCGGATTCCACCATGCTCCTGGCTTTTGCCATCGTCATGGGAGCAGTCATGCTGGGCCTGGCCATCGCTTTTGGCCTCGGCGGCCAGGACTTGGCCAAAAGATTTCTGGAGGCCCGCTTCTCCCCAGAAAAAAAGGAAGGGAAAGAGCGGGAGGACGAACTCTCCCCGCTCTAACATGCCAGGGTGGGCATGCGGCAGCCCCTTGGGATAGGGCGCCGCGCCCGAAGGGTGGAGCAGCGCTTTGGCGCTGCATTTAAAGCTGGAAAGGGGGGCGGCTTCAGCCGCGGAGGTACCTGAACGAACTCGGCACCCGCAATCCGCATGCCCGCCAACTCATCTCCAGAAAAATACTTCCTCGCCGTCCTGCACGCCCACCTTCCCGCCACCCTGCCGCAATTCCTGCTGCAGCAACGCTGGTTTGGAGGGAAAGCACGCCAGATTCAATCCGTCGAAATCCCGGACATCGTACCGCTCACCACCGTAAACGCTTATCTGATTTTTGCCCGGGTCAACTACACCGAGGGTTCCGCGGAAACCTACGCCATCCCCCTTCTCCGGAGCTCGAGTGAACGCCAGGCTTCATCACTGAGGATCCATCCCGCCAACCTGCCTGAAGAAATCGCCCTCAAGGACGCACTCACCGACCAGCAATTTCTCGCTCATTTACTCGACGCCATTGCCAATCGTGCGTCTTGGCCCGGAATCAAAGGGCAGGTTCGCGCCATCCCCACCTCCGCGCTGGAATCCCTCTGGCGGCCTGCTCAGGGGCTGATCACTCCATCGCTGATGAACGCGGAGCAAAGCAACAGCTCAGTGGTCTATGACAAACGCCTGGTGCTGAAAATGTTCCGCCGCGTCGAACCCGGGCTGAACCCTGATCTGGAAATCGGTGTCTTTCTGATGGAGAAATCGTCTTTTCAGAATGTGCCTCCGCTCGCCGGATACATCGAATACCGAGATGAACACGGAGCCACAAGTTCGCTTGGTATGCTCCAGGGTTACGTCGCAAATCAGGGCGATGCCTGGCAGTTCACTTTGCGGGCTCTGGCGGAATACTACGGAGCAGTTTCGCAGTCCAACGCTCTTGGCGCCGGCGAAATCCCTCGTGCGTCGCTCGTTGCTCTGTGCGGTCAGCCGGTCCCGGGTGAAGCCAGGCGGCGAATCGGTCCCTATCTTGACTCGGCTGCGCTCCTGGGCCGCAGAACCGCCGAGCTTCACCTGGCCCTGGCGTCCGCAAAAGACGATGCCGATTTTGTGCCGCAGCCATCCTCTGAAGTCGATCAGCGGGCATTTGCAGAGTCAGCAGCACAACTCCTGACCGCCAATTTCGACCTGCTCCGCCGCCTCAAGAATGGAATGCCTGACCAGACCCGGCAGGAGGCAGACAAAATTCTCCAGCTTGAAGAAATTGCCCGCCGCCGCTTGCATCTGCTCGCTCTACTCAAGGGCTCTGCCATGGTCACACGCATTCATGGCGACTATCATCTCGGCCAGGTTCTCTTCACCGGTAGCGACTTTGTCATCATCGATTTCGAAGGCGAGCCCGCACGCTCGCTGGCGGAACGCCGCAGGAAGCGCTCTCCGCTTCAGGATGTTGCCGGCATGCTGCGCTCGTTCCACTATGCCGCATACGCGCCCTTATTGCAGCAGGGAAGTACTGAAGGGTCATCGCATGAGGCACCGGGACGCTGGGCCCAGTACTGGCAGAAGTGGGTGTCAGCAACCTTTCTGAGAACCTACCTGGAGGTCTCGGGGGACGCGATCTTCATCCCCAGCGGAAGGGAAGAGCTGGCACTCTTGCTGGACGTGCATCTCCTGGACAAAGCCATCTATGAGCTCGGATATGAACTCAACAACCGGCCGTCCTGGGTAAGAATTCCGTTGGATGGCATTTCACAACTATTGCAGGATTCCGACTGAGAGCACTTGGCGGTTAGTGTCCTGTCCCGGAAATTCGTAGAATCAATATTGTCATCCCGACCGGAGCGAGCGGAAGCGAGCGCAGTGGAGAGCCTGCCCTGAGCGAACCCCGAGTGCACACGAGGGGGAGTCGAATGGGGACCTGCTGTTTCAGCCAACTCGACCTGCGCCGCTTACATTTTGATATTCCAATATATTTCTGTGACAGCAACTTAGCACTTAGCACCTAGCCAGCTAATTGCCAAGTGCTCCAACTGCTAACTCCCCCCGCTCTTTGCCTTCCCAAACGCCTTCTGGATCAGCGTATAACGCGCCGCGCCCATGATCCCGCAATCATCGTTCAGCACGACCGTCACCGGCATGTCCTCAAGCAAGCTTCGCATGCGTCCCTTGCTCAGGAACGCTTCCATGAAGGCGGGCTCCTGCATCTTGCTCAAGTTTCTCGCGGCAATAATGCCGCAGATGAAAATTCCTCCCGTGGACATAAAGGTCAAAGCGCAGTCCCCGGTCTTGGCCCCGTACAGGCTGACAAAAATGGAAAAAGTCTGCTCGCAAATCGGGGCCTTCTTTTCCTGCGCCATCTTCGATATCAACGCCGGCGCATCGTGCGTCTTGTCCATCTGCTCTTTCAACCACGCCGGTTCCTCAGCCTTCTTGCTGTCGCGAAGAAAGTCGTAAATGTTCTTGATTCCCGGCCCGGAGAGAACGCGCTCGCTGCTCACGTGGCCGAACTTTTTCAAAATATAGCGGAACAGTTCAACTTCCAGTTCGTTCCTGGGCGCAAAATCCGTATGCCCACCTTCGCAGGCAAAGGGATGATGCCGGAAACCATCCCAATAGAGTCCAGCCACGCCCAGCCCGGTGCGCGCCGAGATGACTGCGCGATTTCCTTCCGCCTCCTCCACGCCTGCCCTCAGGGTCACCAGGTCCTTTGACTCCAGGGCATCAACCCCGTATGCATAAGCTTCCAGATCGTTGATCAGCCCCACCGAGGCCAGCTTGAGTTGCGCCGCCAGTTCGCGCGAGTCAATCGTCCAGGGAAGATTTGATATTTTGCTGCGCCCTCCGCGTACCGGGCCGGCCACGCCAAAACACGCGCTGTGCACCGGAATCCCCTCTGTCTTCACAAACTCCGCGACCACCTCGGTCAGGCCGGTGCGCTCCTGGCTGGGGTAGGTCTTTTCGACCACACACTTCAGCTTGGTGCCTTCCGTTTCGAAGGCCGCCAACCGGGTGCGGGTTCCGCCAATGTCGCCTGCAAGAATCATGGTTCGATTTTCCTCCACTGCCGGCCGTCGCGGGCCAGCAATTCGTCGGAATCCGCCGGGCCCCAAGTGCCCGAAGGATAGTTAGGAAATCTGCGCGGAGGCAGGGCCTGCCACACATCCAGAATCGGGTCCACGATACTCCAGCCCGCCTCCACCATGTCGGCGCGCTGAAAAAGAGTCGCGTCGCCGATCATGCACTCATAGATGAGGACCTCATAGCCGGTGTACGCATCCGCGCCAAAATATTTTGTGTACTCAAAACTCATGTCCACCGATCCCACCCGCAACACCGGGCCGGGCACCTTGGCCCCGAAGCTCAGCGATATTCCTTCCACCGGCTGTATCTGCATGACCAGCTGGTTGGTGTGGTTGTGGACCGGCGCGTTGCGAAAAATCTCGAAGGGAGTGCGCTTGAACTGGATCGTGATTTCCGTGTGGCGCTGCGCCAGCCGTTTTCCCGTGCGGACATAGAACGGGACCCCCGCCCATCGCCAGTTGTCGATGTTCAGCTTCAAGGCCAGAAAGGTTTCGGTCTTCGATTCCGGGGCCACCCCGGGCTCGGCGCGGTAAGCGGCCATCCTTTCTCCCCCGACGATTCCTTCTCCGTATTGCCCGCGCACGCTGGAATGGAGCACATCTTCCGAATCCAGGGGCTGCACCGCCCGCAGGATCTTCGCCTGCTCGTTGCGGACCGCATCGGCTTGGAACGACACCGGCGGCTCCATCGCTGTCAGGCTCAGCAACTGCATGATGTGGTTGGGGACCATGTCGCGCAGCGTGCCTGCCGTATCAAAGTATCCGCCGCGCAGTTCGACTCCGACGGTTTCCGCGTTCGTAATCTGCACATGGTCGATGTAGCGGCGGTTCCAGATGGGCTCGAAGATAGCGTTGTCAAAGCGAAACACCATGATGTTCTGCACGGTCTCTTTGCCCAGGTAATGATCGATGCGGTAAATCTGGTTTTCCGCCAGCACCGCCTTGACGTCGCGGTTCAAGGCCTTGGCCGAGTCGAGATCGTGCCCGAAAGGCTTTTCGATCACCACCCGCCGCCAGCATCCATCCTTTTGGTCGGAAAGCCCGGCCTTGCCCAGTTGCTGAACAATGGGAGCGAAGAACTTGGGCGCTGTAGCCAGGTAGAACAGGTAATTCGCCTGCGTGCCGTGCTCCTTGTCCACCCCGGCGAGTTGCGCAGCAAGAGTCGAATACGTGGCCGGATCGGCGAATTCACCCCGCTGATAGTAGAGCCGCTGGGTGAACCATTCCCAGGCCTCAGTGCCGCGGTCTTCAGGATGCAGGAATCCCGTTACCTGGTCGCGAAACTGGTCGCGGCTTAAAGCGTCAAAGGCCACGCCCACCACCGCAAAATTCCTGGGCAGCAACCTGGCTTTTACCAGGTTGAAAAGGGCCGGTACCAGCTTGCGCTTGGTCAGGTCGCCCGACGCTCCAAAGAGCACCATCACGCACGGACCAGCAGCCTTGCCAATCTGTTCGTGCTCGTCTGCCCGATTCACCGTTGCTGCCGTCGCCATCTGTCTGGTTCCTGATCCTCTAGGTGGATGTCTCCGAAGGCATTGTAGGACAGTGCGAGCGCATATTCATAATTGAAGTGCACGTCCGCGGCGGCCTTCGAATTCCTTCTCATGTGCTCAACAAGCGGCTAGCAGAATCGACGGAATGGCGTCTCAGCGGAAAACCGGTACTCCCGGCTCGGTCGCTCTTCCGACGAATGAACAGTCGGGCCAACCTTCCCTATCGATTCGCCCTTCGTCCGGTATAATCCAGAATCCGCTTGGGTATTTGCGAAATAAAAAGGGGTGGAATGAGAGTTCGGCCCGGTGTGGAGCTGGCGGGCCTCAGCGATGTCGGCTGCCAGCGCGAAAACAACGAAGACCGCTATTCCTATTGGGAACCGGCCAGCGACTCAGAGTTCCCCATGAAAGGCCGGCTGGCCATTGTGGCCGATGGCATGGGCGGATACGAAGGCGGGCAGGAAGCCAGCCGCATTGCTGTCGAAGTGATTGAACAGGTCTATGCCAGCGCGGTCCAGGGTGACCCGCGCGCCTGGCTCCTGCTGGGTTTTCAGACCGCGCACCAGAGCATCCAGGAATACGCGGCCAAATATCCTGACCTCCATGGTATGGGGACGACTTGCACCGCCATGGCCCTGCTCGAGCACCAACTTTATTTTGCGCACGTAGGGGACAGCCGTCTGTATCTGCTGCGCGAAACTTCCATCTCACGTCTCACCCACGATCACTCCTATGTCAGCCGGTTGGTTCAGAACGGCGTGCTCCGCGCCGAGGAGGCCGAATCCCATCCCCAGCGCCACATCCTCACCGCCGCCCTGGGAGCGGGAAATAACATCACTCCTGATTCTCCTCCACAACCGGTCGCTCTTGAATCAGGGGACACGCTGGTGCTCTGCACCGACGGTTTGTGGAGCCTGCTCAGCGAAGCCGAGATCCAGGGTGCGGTCGCCGGGAAGACTGCACCTGAAATCTGTGATGTCCTGGTGGACACCGCAAAGAAGCGCGGCGGCCCGGACAATATCACGGTCCAGGTCCTGCGCATAAACTAGCGTGACGTGATGGAGGACAGGCGTCCCGCCCGTCCCGCCGGGCGGGGACGCCCGGGCTCCATATACCAAGAAACCCCACCAACCCGATAGGGTTTTATGCCATCATAGAGCGGATGAAAATCTCCCAGAAAGGCCTCTATGCCCTGCAGGCCATGATGATGCTGGCCCGCCATTACAACCAGGGTGCCATCCGCATCCGCGATATCGCTTATGAGGAGGTGCTCCCGGAGAAATTTCTGGAATTGATTCTCCTCGAATTGAAGAATGCCCGCATCGTTGAAAGTGTGCGCGGCGCCAAGGGCGGCTACCAGCTCCGCCGTCCTCCTTCTGAAATTCGTCTCAGCGAAATCATTCGCCTGATTGACGGTCCGCTGGCGCCTTTCGGTGATGCCGAACAGCTCCGTAGCCTGATTGATTCCGACCTCGAGCACCGCGCTCTCTACAAGGTATTCATGGAGGTCCGCAACGCCGCCGCCAAGATTCTGGAGCACACCAGCCTGGCCGATATCGTGGACCCAAAGTACGCCAAGTCCGGCAAACGCCCAGCCAAGCACAAGCACAAGAGCGAAGATCCGAGAGTGTTGCCCATGGTGCTTTCGGCAAACCCTCGCAGCAGCCGGGAAGACTGAGAGGCGGTTTCCTCCCGGCTGATGACCTGAGGCTTGCCCGGCCGCCTTCGCACGTGTTATACACTACTTACTGGATAGAGATACTAGGGATAAAAGGACCAGACTGTTGTTCACTACTTCCAAAAAACCGCATCTTTCCGCCGCCACGGCCGCACTTGTGGGGCTTTTGTTGTCGCCCCACCTAAGCTGTCCCACGATTCATCCCGCTATTTCTGTAGCAGAGCATGAGATCCCAGAGTTCCCGATCCTGTTGTTTTGCGTACCGCGTGGTGCAGCATCGGGCCACAAGCGCGAAAAGAAGGACATGAGACTCAAATAATGAAGCGGAGAAACCATGAAACCGATCTTGCGGCTCAGTGCACTCCTGGTGGTGGTAAGCAGCGCGATGGCACAGACGAGTACAAGTCGCGGAGCGCCGAAACCCCCTCCCAGGAAAGCCGTAAGTCCAGCGCGCATAAGCGTCAAAGACGTGCAGGAGCTGCGCGACGCCCTGGCCGCGCAGCAAAAGCAGTCGGAGGAGCAGCGCCAACAGCTGGAGCAGCTGAAGTCCCAGCTCCAACAACTCCTCGACGCGACGCAACAGGCCAGCGCCAGCGCGCAAAAAGTGCAGGGCAGCGCTGAGCAGGCGCAGTCCACAGCTGCGCAAGCCCAGCAGTCGGCCGCCGAGGCCCAACACCAGGCCGATCAGGTTTCCAGCAGCGTCACCGAGGCAAAAACCGCGCTTGCGCTCGTGGACAAGCAGTCACAGGATGAAAACAAGAAGCTCAGCGCCCTGCAGGACATCCTCGGACGCTTCCGCTTCGTCGGAGACATTCGTGTCCGGGGCGAAGACTTCTTCCAGGACTGCTCCTCTTGCGTCACCCGCAATCGCGCCCGCATTCGGCTGCGCTTCGGCCTCGAAGGCAAGCTGAACGAGGACTTTACCGGTGGCTTCCTGCTTGCTTCCGGCTCCCTGGGTGATTCCAACAGTACCAACGAAACGCTGACTAATTTCTTTACCCGCAAGAGCATTGACATCGATCGTGCCTACGTCACCTATCATCCCGTCGCCCACAACTGGATCAGCCTCACCGGAGGCAAATTTGGCTTTACCTGGCAACGCACGCCGATGACTTTCGACTCGGACCTGAATCCTGAGGGCTTCACCGAAAAATTCTCGTTCGATCTGAAAAGCCCGATGATCAAAAACTTCACCGTTCAGGGCATACAGTTGCTCTACAACGAGGCCTCCAGGGGCGACGACTCCTTTGCTGTGGGAGGACAGGTTTCGAGCATGCTGGACTTTGGCTTCATGAACAGCACCGCGTCATTCAGCCTTCTCGACTGGCGGTTCCCCGACGCCATCCTTAACGCCTCCTCCTTCGCCGTGCAGTCGCCGGGCGAGGGGCCAGGTTGCGCCACCGGTTCCGGCTTTCCCACCACGGCGCCGTGCGTTTACGGTCCCCAGGGCTTTACCAACGCGACCTTCACGGATGGGGCCGGCAAACTTCATTTCCTCTCCGGGTTCCTGTATGCCGACTTTATTCTGAACAACCAGATCAAGACCGGCTGGAGTCGTTTCCCCATCAACCTGATGCTGGAATACGAAAACAATTTGAACGCGGCCGACCACCCGCTGGACTCGCAGGGAAGTGTCCTGACCGATCTGGGCAAGCAATCCCACGCCTACCAGGTCGATTTCAGTCTGGGGCAGCTGAAGAACAGGAATGACATACAGATTGGCTACGCCTGGTACCGTCAGGAGCAGGATTCCGCCATTTCGTCCTTCCTCGAAAGCGAAGGCCGGGCGCCTTCGAACCTGCTGCAAAACCGTATCTCCGCTCAGTGGAAGGTGCGGTCCAACACCGTCGCCAGTTACAACCTGTGGATCGGCCGTACTCTGAACAGCAACCTGCAGCATGCCATTCTTGCGCCCGGAGTTGCCGCGGGAGAGCAGGAGCCCTACCTCAAGCGCATGCAGTTTGATTTGATCTACTCTTTCTGACCCGCTGCGGGCGCCGGCGAAAGTCGGCGCCCATTTCTTCGACATTCATCTCTGCTAGAATCCAGCATTCCTGCTCAGGGCGAGACCAGGGGAGGGGAGCGCACACTTGGTAGTTCTAGTCATTGGAGGCGCAGGCTACATCGGCAGTCACGTCGCGCTGGCGCTCAAGCGCCGCGGCTATGAAGCCATCATTTATGACAACCTGGGCGCTGGGCACGCTGAACTTGCCCAGGGCTTCGAACTGATCGTGGGCGATATTTCGGACAGGGCCAAGCTGGCCCCGGTCCTGGGCCGGGTCGATGCCGTCATGCACTTTGCCGCTCATGCCTACGTAGGCGAATCGGTGGTCAATCCGAGAAAATATTTTCAGAACAACGTGCTCGACGGGGTCACCCTGTTGAACGCGGTACTCGACTCCAAAGTCCGCAAATTTATCTTCTCCTCCAGTTGCGCCGTGTACGGTGTCCCGTCAAAGGTCCCTATGACCGAGGACCTGCCGCGCGTCCCGGTGAATCCCTATGGCGTCACGAAATTAATCTTTGAGCAGGCCCTCGAGGCCTACGGCCCCGCGTACGGTCTGGCCTACATGAATCTTCGTTACTTCAACGCCGCCGGGGCGGATGAATCCGGAACCATTGGCGAAATGCACAGTCCTGAAACTCATCTCATCCCTTCGGCTTTCGAAGCCGTCCGTGGTCAGCGTCCAGCGCTCGAAGTTTTCGGCGACAAATATCCGACTCCCGACGGCACTTGTGTCAGAGATTACATTCACGTGAGCGATCTGGCGGAAGCGCATGTGTTGGCACTGGAATGTCTGGCCGGCGGGACCTCGCAGGCGGTCAATCTGGGGACGGGCCACGGCCATTCCGTTCGCGAGATTCTTACCGCCATCAAGCGGGTGACGGGACGCGAAGTGCCCAGTCGCATGGCGCCGCCCCGTGCCGGAGACCCGCCGGAACTGGTCGCCGATCCCACCCGCGCCGAAAAGCTGCTGCACTGGAAGGCCACACGGTCGCTTGATGAAATTGTGGCCACAGCCTGGAAATGGGACGAACAGCGTACCGCGAAAAAGTGAGCTGGGTGTCGATCGCTATTGGAGAAAGCAAAGCGCTACCGACCCAGCGTCCAGGAGGCAAAAGGGACGCTACGATAGCGCTGCCTGTAATTGGCCCGAACTGAAGGAAAGTCTAGGCCGAAGACTGCACCAATCCTAGTGCATCTTGAGATACCCAGGAGGGTGGGGATTTTTGTGTCCAGCACTCGATGGTGCCCCATTCATTTCGCGCTTTTTGCGAAATGAGTGGGGTCTTTCCACTCCGATTTCATCCAACCGCCCGACATTGTAGTTGCCTGGCCGCTTTCGCCAACGCACTTTCCAAACCCTGCAAATGCCGTTCCTCAGTCAGATAACTGATCACCATCATGCGCAGCACGCTCTCTCCACGCACTTTGGTCTCCGAAATCCAGCGGCTTCCGTCGCGCGTGACTTCCTCTACAATCGCGTCGTGCTGGGACGCCAGTTGCTCCGGCCTCACAGACTTGAGCCGGAACGTAACGATCGGAAGCATCGGCGCCACGGCCAGCTCGAAATCGTCCGAAGCCGCCACCCAGTCGGCAAAATTCTTCGCAAGCCGGAGCTGGCGATCGATCAGTTGTTCATAGGCCTGCCTGCCGTGCACCCGCAGGGTCAGCCAGAGTTTCAGGGAATTCATGCGCCGCGTCCACTGGGTGCTGATGCGGGAATTGTCCGGTAATTGCGCCCCTGCAGCCTTCGGCATATAAGGCGCGGCCACGGAAAACGCGCGCTCCAGAATTTCGGGATGGCTGGTGAGAATCACGCCTGCGGCAAAGGGCATGGCCAGCCACTTGTGCGGATCGATGGTAAGCGAATCGGCGCGTTCGATACCTCGTACCAGCCCGCGATGCTGATTGGAAAAAATGGCCACGCCGCCGTAGGCGCCGTCCACGTGTAACCACAACTTTTGCGCCCAGCATACTTCAGAAATAGCAATCAGATCATCCACCGTCCCGGAATTCGTGGTCCCGGCGGTGGCCACCACGCAGAAAGGCTTTCGACCTGCAGTGCGATCCTGTGTTATCGCTCGCTCCAGCTCTTGCGGATCGAGTTGCGCAGCCTGGTTTACCGCGATCCGTCGCAGAGCCTTGCGTCCGATTCCCAACAGTCCCGCCGATTTGTCCAGCGAGTGGTGCGACTCCGCGGAAGCATAGCAAACCGGCTGGCTGCCGATCGCAGCCACCCCTTCTTCCACCGCATCTGGAAATTTCGCCGCCAGTGCCAGAGCCAGCCCGCTGAAATTGGCTTCATTGCCTCCGATGGTGAAAGTCCCATTGAACTCCCCGGCCCAGCCCACGCGCTCGCCGATCCAGCGTACGGTCTCGATCTCGATCTTCGACGCCAGCTGTGAACGCGCCAGGGTCGCCAGTTGCGGATTGAGTCCCGCCACCAGGGTTTCACCCAGCACGCCCATATAAGTGGGCGTGGGGTTCATCAGACCGAAATAGTTGGCGCTGGGCACGTGAAAGCCCTGTTCCACCATCTCGCGAAAAAGCTCGTCCAGCACTTTTTCCGCATCTTCGCCGGTCTCCGGAAGCGCATGGTGAAGGGGGCCATAGCTCCGCTGTTCCAGCGGAAGCTGCACCGGACGATCGGGCAGGGAAGAGAAGAAGGAGTCAATGTGGTCAATCAGGCGATAGCCCAATCGCCGCCGGGTTGCGGAGTCGAAATCGAAGCGCATAGCCATTCGATTTTAGACGGAAGTCATGGGCAATAGAGAGTAGCGCCGGCGTCTCGCCGGCTGTCCCGAGGGCGTCTCGCCCTCGGCGTGGCGGGCGAGACGCCCACCGCCACAGCCGCCGGGACGGCGGCGCTACGAAAAGCGAGTCCAAACGAGTTATCGGAAAGACTCACGCACCGAATCTCTCAGCCGCTCGGGCCTTCGCCTTGGCCGCCTCTTCCTCCCGGTTCTTCGGAGGCGCGGTAGTTTCGAGCGAACGCAAAAGCCGCGTCGAAATGCCCGCTATTTCCTCGATCGCGCCCAGAAACGCGTCCTCGTTGGCCTTCGAGGGCTTGTTGAAGCCCGTGATCTTTCTCACGAATTGCAGCGAAGCCGCCCGCACCTCGTCGTCAGTCACAGGCGGATCGAAATTGAAAAGGGTCTTGATATTCCTGCACATCTTTTGACCTCAAGATATCGTAACTCCCCCAGCCGCACGCCGAAAGGCCTGCGTGGGAAATGAAAGGGGCTCACCATCATCGCTGAAGGTACCCCATTCATTTCGCGCTCTCTGCGAAATGAGTGGGGTCCTTCCATCCAACGCCAGTAACATTGAGTAAACCCCCAACATGCCCTCGCGCTGGCAAATCACTTCGCCGATGGCAGCACCTGAATCGTGTGCAGCCAGGTTTCTACAGACGCCGGCCAGTTTGTGATCGGCAACGCGGTACGGCGCAGGCCGTAGCCGTGCCCACCCTGCGCGTACAGGTGCATTTCAGCGGGCACCTTGGCGTTCTTCAAGGCCTGGTAGTACACCGTGGAATTTTCGACATGCACCGGATCATCCTCCGCCTGGACGAGGAGCGAAGGCGGCGTCTTTTCGGTAACGTGAATGTCGGGACTGGGTGCGAAGTTCTGTTCCGACAGGGCGAGGTAGCCGGGATAGATGATCACCGCAAAATCAGGACGGCAACTCAGCTGGTCGGCGGCATCCACCGCATCGTAGAGTCGCTGATCGAAGTGCGTCTTCGGCCATGTGTGTGTGTGTGTGTGTGTGTGTGTGTGTGTGTGTGTGTGTGTGTGTGTGTGTGTGTGTGTGTGTGTGTGTGTGTGTGTGTGTGTGTGTGTGTGTGTGTGTGTGTGTGTGTGTGTGTGTGTGTGTGTGTGTGTGTGTGTGTGTGTGTGTGTGTGTGTGTGTGTGTGTGTGTGTGTGTGTGTGTGTTTTTTTTTTTTTTTTTTTTTTTTTTTTTTTTTTTTTTTTTTTTTTTTTTTTTTTTTTTTTTTTTTTTTTTTTTTTTTTTTTTTTTTTTTTTTTTTTTTTTTTTTTTTTTTTTTTTTTTTTTTTTTTTTTTTTTTTTTTTTTTTTTTTTTTTTTTTTTTTTTTTTTTTTTTTTTTTTTTTTTTTTTTTTTTTTTTTTTTTTTTTTT
>CAWBPS010000021.1:0-78644 GCA_963790645.1 Terriglobia bacterium
TAGTGTCAGCCAACGGGCCGCATCTCGAAGTCTCACTGACAAAAGGTTAGAGCGCATCATTCCGGGGAACAATCCCTACGAGGAAGATTGCCTGGCGCAAGAGAAACGCTGTGGGGTTCCAATGACGAGTTTGAATGCTAAGGCCGTCAGCGGCCCGACTCCGGGATGCGTCCGCAATCGAAAAGTTACCGTTCGCTTCTCCACGATCTCTTCCAACGCACGCGTCAGTTCCTGGATCTTCGGCGTCAGTTGGTCGAGTAAGTCGAGCAGATCCTGGGCGACGCCGGCTGGCCCAGGGCGCCAGCACCAATGACTCCAGTTGGCTACGCCCCGCCGGCCGCCATAGCGCTTTCTTCCGGCGCACGCCCTCATGGAGCGCCACCACATGCAGTTGGTTCATGATGCGAGTGCGCATCTGCACCAGCCGATGGCGATGCCAGAGTAGTTGCCGTAGGTCCCGATTCTCCGCGTCCGCTACCCAGATCCTGGGAAAGCGGTTTTCCATCAAAAGCTGCAGCAACAACTGCGCATCCTGACGATCGGTCTTCTGCTTGCGCACCCGTTTCGTGCGGACGGCCGCGGCGTCCCCGATCCACAACTCAAACTGCAGCTCCGTCAGCAAACGTTCGAACCAGCGCGCATGCCCACTGGCTTCCATACCGACCCGCACCGTCAGGCCGCGTACTTTCAGATCGCGGTAAAACTCTTCCGCTTCCTCGTGCTGCCCAAGTCGGCGCTACACCTCTTCCCCGGGCCGCGGACTGCCGCACCTTATGGTCTCTTCGGATCGGCACACTGTGACGCCCTGGTTTCAGGGGAGGATCCCCATCGTATTGTGGCGACGTAGGTCTGGTGACGCATTGTCCGTTGCCAACCAATTAGCACTTCCCGGCATTCAGTAGTTCCGCCGCGGATAAGGTAGAGTCTCTAGATGGCAAAGCGTCCACCGGTCCGACGACGGCCTCGCAAAGCCAAGCCCGGCACCAAGGGCCTCAGGCCGGCGGAATGCCGATTAGAACGATCAGAAGGATCTGCGGCCGAAGCTGCGGAAGCAGTCGCCAAAGCCGGAGGCTGTGTTGTTGGATCTACAAGGAACCGCTCGCCGGTCATCAGACCTTGCTGTCGTCCTGCCGATCGACAAGTCGAACCAACTCCCTTTCAGCGAGATCTCTCCGACGCTCACCACAAACGTCTCGCCGACGTTATTAATAAGACTGGGCGTTTTCTCGACCCGATTATCACTGTTCTCGCCCCGGGCGGTGGGTTCTGGACTCCCAACGGTCGGCATCGCCTCGAAGCGATGCGCCGCCTTGGAGCTAAGTCCATCACTGCTCTCGTAGTCCCGGAACGCGAGGTAGCGTGGCAGATCCTCGCACTGAACACGGAGAAGGCGCATAACCTCAAGGAACGCTCACTGGAAGTCATCCGAATCTACCGAGGGCTGGTCGACGAAGATGGCTCGCGACCCGAATCTGGGTTTGCCTTCTATCTCGATCACGCCGCACTGGTCACTCTGGGGGTGTGCTACGAACGAGTCGTGCGCTTCGGTGGCGGTGCTTACCATCCGATCCTGCGGCGTCTTGAAGACTTCAGTGATGACGCATTGCGCTCCGCCCTTAAGCATCATGAGAAGCGGGCCTCGATGGTGCTGGACCTGGAGGAAAGGGTTGCCGCCGTGGTCAAGAAGTTAAAGGAACGCGGACTCGTGAGCCCAGACTTGCGCTCGTTTGTCGTGGCCCGCATCAACCCGTTGCGATGGATCAAGGGCGACGCCCCGCCTCTCGAAGATGTTCTGAAGACGATGCGCGAGCGGGTAGCGAAGTTCAACGTCGAGAAGATCAAACCTCAGGATCTCGCCGGCGCCGCAGGTCCGCCCGACGAAGAGATATAGGAGAGAAGACCGCGATGACTACCTCATCCATCAGAAAACATGCTGGCCCTGGACCAACGAGTGACCAGCCTCTCGTCCCTGAGCCCACGTTCGCCGAGCGTGCCCGCACATTGGTGTACTTGGGCCGCATAGGCAGCCTCTCGACCCTGTCGCGAAAGCAGCCAGGGTTCCCGTTCGGGTCGGTGATGCCATACGGGTTGGACCACCACGGGCGTCCCATCTTCCTTATCAGCACAATGGCTATGCACACGCAGAACTTGCAGGCCGACGCTCGCGCCAGCTTGCTTGTTACCCAGGAGGCCACCGACGGCGAACCGCTCGGAGCATCGAGGGTCACACTCGTTGGGAATGTTCTACGGACAACTGACGCCGAAGTGGTCGAGGCTCGCAAGCTTTACTTGGCACGTCACGCCAACAGCAAGTATTGGGTAGATTTTGAAGACTTTTCCTTCTACCGCATGAACGTGGTAGACGTTTACTACGTGGGCGGCTTCGGAGTGATGGGCTGGGTATCCGCCACCGACTATGACCGCAGCCAACCTGACCCTCTTGCCGAGTCTATGGCCGAAATCATTCAGCACATGAACGCCGACCACAAGGATGCGCTCGTCTTGCTTGCCCGGAAATTTGCTCATCTTGAGTCGGAGGAAGCAACGATGACAGCCGTCGATCGCCTCGGGTTTCATGTACGCTTGAAGACCCAGGAAGGCATGCGTGGTGCCCGCATCGCATTCTTGCGGGAGGTAAGCAATCCGGCAGAAACTCGAAAGGTCTTGGTCGAGATGGTGCAACAGGCGCGCTCACAGGCAGAATGAATCGTAAATATTGTGAGCACGATCCAAACTGAATATTCGCTTCAAGGCCTGCATAATATTCTTGGGTCCCTGCTGTCATCGCGGCCCGACAGCCGTGATCAGTCAACGTTAAGAGGGCGTCGTGCGAAGAGCAAGGGATTGTAAGTCGCCCCGTTCGTCCCGCCAGCCCAGTATTCAAGAAAGTCTTTTGGCTCAATCAGAATTATTCCGCTGCGCTTGAAGGCGCGTAACTTCCCCTGCTCGATCTTCTTCCGCAACGTCGCTTCGCTCAGTCCGCTGATTTCTGCCAATATGCTGACGCGGACAGGGTGCTTCAATCGCCTGATCTGATCTTCGACCGAGAGTAATCCGCTAGGGTCAAACCCGTCCTCAGTCTCCATCTCCAGAATTGTGCTTTTGCGATAGACTCTCGGCTTTGAATCTTTGCTGCCTGGGGGCCTACCCCGCCCACGTTTTTTCGGCTCCATGATCCCCCTAACTTAAAGTGAGTCGATCTGCTCTATCTGCGCCTGAAGAACGTCTGTCCGCTGTGCGCCCAGATAGCGCATTGTCGATTCAAGATCGTTGTGCCCCAACATCTGCTGGACAGACTTGATGTCCATCCCGCCCTGAAGTAGTCGAGTCGCCCGTGTCGCTCGGAACTTGTGCAGGTAGAACTCTTCCTTGTTCAGTCTTGCACGCTTGGCAATCGCTTTGCACTCGTCGAGAAAATTCTGCTTGGGTTTGCAGCCTGTCGTCGGGAAGACCAGACCGCAGGTCGCATCCGACTTTTCTTTCCAGGCTTTGAGCAGTGTGATCAGACTCGCAGGGATCGAGATGGACCGCCCCTTGTATGCCTTTGGCTTCCATCCGAAACGCTTATTCTCGCGGACGGTGATGGCCGACCGTTCGAAGTCGATGTCGCTCCACGACACATGCATGACTTCCTGTTCGCGCATCGCAGTCCGATAGAAAAATTCAAACCACATGTTCTCGGTCTCGGTGCAGGCGGCGAAAAACTTGTCGAGTTCATCCTGAGTATAGGTCTCGACTTCCTCTTCGGTGAAGGTGGGCCAGTCGTTCTTGCCGATGAGTCCGGTGATCTTCTGCTGTTTAAGAAACGACATCACATTTTCAAACTTGTTCGCGATAGATCTGTCACTCTGCTTTTTCTTGTCGCGCAGGTAGGTTTTGAACGCGAGCATGTCGGCCCGGTGAATCTCTTCCAGGGTTTGCTTTTTGCAGGATTCGAGGAAGTAGGTCAACGCGGTGCGGTAAGCACTATGCGTTTTCTTTTTCTTGTGCGCTTGAATTTCGAGCAGGTAGGTCTCGACCGCCTCTTTGAGAAGTCGGCTGCCAGCCGGGGGCTTACTTTGTGGCAGAGTGATCCCGGCATCGGCAGCGGCCCTGCGAGCGGTTAAGGTACGCGTCTGTTGGTCAGCGGCAATCGCGGCCTCAGCAGCGGTTGCTCCCGCAGCGAGACGCTTACGCTGGCCATCCTGAAGGAAGTCGATGTAGTAGCGGCCCTCGGGGTGGACTTGTTCTTTCCCGTCGATCAAGATGACGTTGGGCCTGATCTTGCGGTTGGCCCCAAAGACAACTTCGCAAAAACGCCAGCCCTTGCCTTCGATTCGGACTCTCTTCGTGATATTGACGAGCGCCACGTTGGCTCCCAGACACCCTCGAAGGAGGGTATACACAGGAGTATACAATGTGGTTCAATAATTGCTAGCCCAATGTTAATGCGCCTTGCAATAAATATGGCGGAGAGGGAGGGATTCGAATCCGCCGTTAAACGGTAGTTCAACAACTTACAGAGCAGCGGACGGCACTTTTAGACGGTTTAGGCTCTGCAAGACAGTCGTAATGGCAGGTGAACGGCAGGTGATAGTCTATCGTTCCGGGCCGGGCCGGAAATCTGGCTGCTTCATCTTCACCAAAATGTCGAACCCCTTGATGACCGAATACATTTTTTCTGCGAAGTCGTTTCTCCACTGCCTATCGAACGCTGCCTCTGGCAGGCTCTCCACCTGAGACTTGAGCTCAGAAACCTGTTTCCCCGCAGCACTATCTGCTAATCCAAGTTCGGAACTGTGATGATCGCACTGCCTGAGGCCGTGGAATATTCTCTCCTTCGGCGCGCCGCGCAGTACTGTCTGCACTGTCCATTCAAGATCGTTCCCCAGCCAGAACAGGTTTGCGACTCTCTCCCACTTTGCGGCTGGGGGCTGGCTAATCTGCTTGGCATCAAAACGAAGGAATATTTCACGTTCACGCTCATCAATACCATTGGGATCGAATTCAAAAACGTTATTCATGATTGTGGCTCTCTTCATCGACCTGATACGAGTCTTGATTTCCTTCTGAACCAGAGACTAAGAAACACGACGGTGACGGGCCACACCGACGCAATCATCAGCGGAATGAAATCACGCAGGGTGGTCGGCAGGGGAGGCATGTTGAATCCTGAGAGTTCCATGGCGTTGGATAGTAATCACGGACGAGGACTCGTGCAACAGCAACATCACTGGACGGGGTAGTGGCCGTTTATGCAACAGATCATGAGCGCAGCACGCCTAGGGAGGGGTGCCCGATGAGTTGAATCAGGGTTAAAATGCTACCGACTCACATGACAACGGCGACGATCAATGTCATCGCGTTCTTGTTGTGGATGCTGCTGAGTGACCACGATCAAGGCGATTGACTCGGGATGCAAGCGACACGAAGGCGTCAGCCGTTGCGGGCAAGCTATTCGGAAAGAAACGATTAGCCGGGCCAATCCTCCTGCCCCTGCCCGTTCTTTCAGGTGTATCGGAGAAACACGGGTACCATGCCCGTGCCAAACTTCCAGTATTGCGGGTGTCGGGGGACGATCTTACCTTCATTCGAGATGTCGTACCCGAAAATCTCCGACTCGATGTCGTATAGGTCACGGACGCACTCTTCCGCTCGGCGCTCCAGCTTCTCGTAGTCCGTGGGAACTCCCTTGTTCAGGTGATGAAAGTCGTTGCGGTCGGTACCCCAGATCCGCGAGAACGCACCATAGCAGTCCTTCGTGATCACACCCGCCCGGTACAGCTTCTCGGCGCAGGTGTCTCCGGCGCGTTGTTTCGCCTCCGGGTGATGTTCCATCAGGAACTTCGTGGCCAGAGTTTGTCCTACAGCCTGCGCCACGCAGATGCAACCGTAGAAGTGGCCATCCGTAAACATCTCACGGCACTCCGTGGACGCGGGGGCGAACCACTCGGGTGGGATCATGTTGTGGACTCGAGTGCGAAGGGCTCGAGCGTAGCGATAGGGGAAGCGGCTGGAATCTTCCTGTCGTAGCTGTTCTTGGATCCAGTCGCCCTCACCCTGCGGTTTTACTGTCTCTTCCATCCTGATATTGTGCGGCGGTTGCGGCTTGCATGGCAAGCGGTGCACGCTCCCGCCTGCGTTCGCCCACCCGATCTGGCTGCACGCCGTGATAATGGGGAAGTGTAGGTCGCCGTATTGAGCAACTTCCGCGCTGCAAATTGAAGCCATAATCCCTATCACGCGTTTGCGGGATTTCTCCACGGAGGCAGTTTAGCAGTTTCGCTTTTACTTCGTCATCCAGCTGTAGGGATCTCTCGCGCTTGCCAAAGATACAGATGGGGGGTAGGGTTATCGTGAAGATCAAGCTCTGGGGGTTCAAATGAGCAAGATCATTCGATGTCCCTACTGTGTTCAGGACATTGAGTTCAGGCCCATGATCTGCCATGTAGACGGCAGGTACATCTGCGCCAAGTGCGGGCATACAACCAATCCGGGACATCCCTCACACGAATGCCAATGCGAAAGATGCTTGAAATATAAGATTTCGTTGGTCGGTTGATACCAGCCTAGAACTGCCGCGTGCCGCAGAAATTCCAGCACGAAGGGACGAGTGAGACGCACGACAAAGTTGAAGTGAAGGTCGGATCAGGATCAATAGTCGTAGAGCAACGCGACTTGGACGATTTAATCGAGGCCCTGAGCGAGATGAGAAATCTCGCTTCTGACGGTAGAGCCGTAATGGCTATTGGATCTGCGTGAGCAGCGTAAACGCCCGCTGCCAAATCGAATACGGATTCAGCGATAGTGACATCGCTATGCCATGCGGCAATCTGCCGTGGCGGAGTGCGCCGACTGCGGAGCTGCGATTTGTTCTGACTGCTGTACTGAGTGCTGCGGAGATTCATTCTGCGGTCCATGCTATGACTACCACGTGGCGAATTTGTGTGTGAGGAAGCCCGTCCAGAACGAACGCCGTGTTTTTGGTTCGCACAAGGCTGGCTAGTCAGTTCGTTGTGACCGTAAGCCCTGCGAATCTTTTTCAATCAACCGCTCCTGTTTGGCGTCGAGGAGCGCAGTGATCTGGTCAATCAGCGCCATCAGTTTCCGCGAATCTTGTTCGGTGGCGGCTTGCGCGCAGAGTTCCATCCACTTCTCACTGTTCTCTCGCATGGCTCATTACCTCCTCGGCATGTGCCTGCTTTTGAATCCACGAGACATGTAGCACGAACCGTGCCATTGCTGTGTTTTGAGGGTTTTAGCTCTTAATCGGAATAGGGCGAGGGGCAAAAAATGCTAGAGACACGACAATTGGTGATACAGGAAATTACCTACTTCTTCCCCGCTCCGCTTATTTCTAGCTGCGCATCTCTGGAGAAATCAGGCAGAAAACAACTGCGAATACCCGTTTTCCTTGATTGCATGTCGCCTGAGAGGTGCCTAAGTTTGTCGCAATGGGACACTCGGAGCTTTCGGGTCGGACGGACCAGATCAAGAGCGAACTTGGGAGATTGTTTAACGAGCAGGCAGCATTCTTCAAAAAGGGTAATCGCGCGGCTCACACCAATACCGAGATTGCTGAACATGAGAAGAGGCGAGAGCGCATTCGAGAGTTGTTTGCAGAACTAGATGAATTGAGAAAAACGACTTAGCCGTGCCTCAATCCTGATGAACCCATTCTCAGATCGAGCGACGGTACGCAACCTGTTGAGGTGCCCATGAATCCCGTCACTGCAATGTTGCCAAGTACCCCGCCAGATCCGATGTTGGAACATGCAATCCGACTTCGTGCTTACGAACTTTACGTCCAACGTGGAATGGCTCATGGCCAAGCCATCGATGACTGGCTGAAGGCCGAAGCCGAACTTGTACATGGCCACTCATCGTCGGATTCCAATGTGCCGTACCTCTTCACTTAACTGCTGACATTCACGCCAAAGGACGCAAATGCTATTAATTCTCTTGATCTTGATCATCGTGATCGTGCTGTTGATCTCCATCGACAAAGTCAGCAGTCAATACACGACCGATGGCGGAAGGCGGAAAGCAGCCGACGATCGAATCCTGAACAGGTTTTTACAGCGTCGACGACCGAGGCCCTGAGTATGCTAGTGATCGTTAGCGTTAGCCGTCTGGACAACGACCGAACTGGGATTCGAGTGGCGAGGCCCCAGCACGACTCCACTCACATGCTCGAATACAACTCAGAAAAACAGATACGAGAGGTTCTCTCAACTTTCGGGATCTGCACAGAGATAATAGATTCGCACTTGAAATTGTTAGCACAAATGGGCGAGAACGAGCAGCTGAAATTTCCTCCAGTGGACGTTCCACAGCGTTCGTTGCTGACGCTCGGATTTCGACTCTAATGGTGATCGTGCAATAATCTGCGCCTTTGTTTTCAGCTGCCCGTCTGGATTTTACGGTCTGTCGGAATGCGCTACAGGCGCGCGAAGTCAAGCAACCCTTCGGCACGATGAGAGCGTCTGATCTAGCGTCTGAAGCAAGGGCTGCTAAGGGGAGAGCCTTAACGAAAATGCCCCACGACTTAACAGAGTCTGGGGCGTTTTCGCGTGCAGTTGGTTGTCAATGAATCCCTACTGCCAGATCGAGTACGTATCCAGTGACCGCGACGTAAGTATGCTGCGGCAATCGTGCTGGAGCGGAATGCGCTGACTACGGAGCTGCAGTTCAGCCCGCAATCTCCAAGTCTGGATAGTCGCCGCACAAGTGAAGATTGAAATCAGTAGTTGCTTCTCTATCGGGTAATTGCGGGTTCGTCAGGATCGAGGCTGGATGAGTCCATGCACAACAATCACAACCCCAGCCACTAAAGGATGGCGTGCGTATTTCTATTAGACTTCTGAGCACGTTGGGACTTCTTTCTGCACCGCCCCAAGACGTTAGGCGAAACATAGGCTTCGGTGGGTGGGTAGTCAAGTCATTTTCGTCTGTGCGGTGGGGACGCAACGGAGAGACGGAGGTGGAGAGTACATTGTCAGATTGAATATATATCCAGTGGTCGTGACATCGGTGATGCCGTGCGGCAACCTCGCCACGCGGGCATCGATTCACTCGGCTAGATGCCCAGAAAGGTTTGTCCCGATGCACGCGCCGCATGTATCGCAAACCACAGAATCCCGATGCCCATGAGGCAGGCAAGCGTAGTAAGGACAGCAATTGCCTGCTTGGGATGTATAACTTGTTGGGGATGGTGTTCAGACGGTGGCAGTTCGCGCCCGCAGTAGCGGCAAACCAGCGCTTCTGCCTTTATCCGCTCGGCACAAAACGGACAGGTGCGATGCAGTACAGCCCCTTCGGTTCCCGGTTCCATCACTGCAACCGCAATAAAAGCTATCAGGGGCGAAACCAGAAGTCCCACTAGCAGCCACACGGTAGAACTTCTGCCACGTTTGTGAGCGAACGCGGCGACGACGATAGCAAATACGATCCAAAGGATCAGTATCAAAATCTCAGAATCTTCCATAAGATCAGACTCTTAATTTGTAGGCGCTGCAAGTTTGCGCTCAATCCAGCGAGAGCGCAATGGCACTCGCTAAGTTCATCAAACAAACCCTTGCAAAGCGGTTGGTGTTGACCTCGGCTATCTCTGGCAAATCGAATACGTCCCCAGCGGTTGCCTGATAATCCCCCTTGATGCGTGCAGAGGGAGAACCTTTTTCTAAACAGCTCGGGCTTTAGTGGTCACTATTGCACAGACTAAATATCCCTAAGAAAGGTATTTTGGCTATGCCTAGAATGCTAATCGCAGGTAGGTGTCGTGGACGCAAACCAAAGACAAATCGCGCTATCGTTGCTCGAAGGCCTTAGAGAAGATCTGATTTATGCGCACCTGAATAATGGGAGTCGCATCCTTGACGTAGCCGACCTTCGCCAATACATCTATGAACAGATGGGCAGAATACGAACAAATGCCCTTGTGTTGGATGGATTGTACGGCGCTGGCAATGGTCACGGGCAAGACCCCAAGAATGGTAACGGGAAAGTGCATTCCTGATCGTGGCGACCGCTCAGGTCCGCTTGGTCTTGCGTGGGTGTTTCTGACACTCGTGCTTGTTGAACGCTTCTTTCACTCAGGCCTCACATCCCCATGCCGCGAATGTACTATTTTCAAGCCACACCAGTGCTCGGGCCATAGGACAATCTCCACGGACTCCAAGACAATAACCGCCCCACACTTCTAAACCGAAACTGAACTTGATTACGCCTTGGACTTCCTGAACTTGGCCCAACGTTGTCTCTGCGCAGCGGCGATCTTGGCGCGACCCTTTGCTGACATCTTCCTTCGTTTACGACTCGGCTGCCCATTGCTGTACACACCAGCGAACGCCCTAAGCGCACCGTCCATACCCGATAGCTGCTTTGCAACGCGATCTCTTTCCTTCCGCAACTGCTTCAATATTGAATACACGTTTGGCATAGTCCCCCTCGGTGGAAAATTGTAGCAGAGCATCGCGTGAAAGGAGCCGCTCTGAGACGGCGGCTTTGACCAAGATTGGAGACTAGGGGCGCAGGAAGTTCCTCACTTTGGCGTCACAATCACTCCGAGAATCATCTCATTCATCGCTCCGACAAGTGTTCTGGCCTGCTCTGCAGTCGTTCCGCTGAGAACCTCAAATTCGATCTTTGTTGACCTCAGACTAGGCACCGTTTCATGAAACAGTTCCAGCCGGATCTGGGGCTTGCCTTCATCACTGGTAACAACGAACCGACAACCACCTCGTTCTGATTTCACTTATGACTCCTAGGATGATTATTCGCTCAACGAAGGTTTAGGCATTTCTGCGGCGGGAACCTCGCAATCCGATAACAACTGAGTTCATCTAGTCTGCGGCGTTGCTATCGCGTCCGAATGCCTCAGGAATTAGCTCGACGGCGATGGCTCTCAAGTAGCTTATGTGGTCGTGGATGGCGGCTTGAAGCTTAGGCAAGATGACACTCAACTCAGCCTCAGACTTGGCAGCGGCGACCTGCGCGCACAGCTCACGAACGCGGTCTTCTAGGCTGGACGGTGGCATCGCAACGGGACACTGGAGAATGAACGGGACCACTCAAGCATGACACGTCACGATAGGGCGCATCAATACAGTTTTTGCTGTATAGGATGTCGTTACGGTCGGACACCGCGATCTCAACCTCAAAATCCTTGGGGCAGCAAAAAGGCCCACCGGGTGGGGGGGACCCCTTTGACGGCTAAAATGTGGTTACCTCGCGGTAGAGCCGAATGCCGTCTGTGGCAGCTTCCGCCGTCACGAGCCTTTTTTATGCCTCAGGTCTGTTCTTGTCAACCCATACCCTCCGCAGGATGAATTTCCCCCCCGCACCGAACACTTCACCTCGTGCTCATTTCGATAATTATCCTGCGGGCGACCCTACACCTTTCCGGGGAATTAACGTTAAACTAAACCCCACTATTCGTGTCCTGAGTAATAACTGCAGACACGTCGTCCCCACCCGGTATCCGATCTGCCTCCGTCCGCTCCTCTATAGAGTGCTCACGCGCCCACCTTCAACCCCCAATTCAGTAAATACGCAGCTACTAGCCCTGCCGAACGTATAGATACTCGTGTATCAATAAACGGTCCTGATCCTGAGTTAGTAAGTCATGTGTTTTTAGCAAGCGTTGTCATCAAATAATTGTGCTGATAATCGTCCGTTACATGATACGTTCGCACGATGAAAGTTGCCATCTATGCGCGGGTCAGCACGGACAAACAGGACAACGCAAACCAGCTGGAGCAGCTACGAGATTTCGCCAGCAAGCAGGGTTGGGAGATCGTCACCGAATACAAGGACACCGCAAGTGGTTCTGGTAGGCGCACGCGCCCGCAGTTTGACGCCGTGATGCTGGCTGCCTCTCAACGGAAGTTTGACCTGCTACTCTTCTGGGCATTGGATAGGCTGAGCCGTGAGGGCATCGTCAAAACGCTGGGTTACCTTGAACAGCTGCGTGTGTGGGGCTGCGGCTGGCGCAGCTACACGCAGCCATTTCTGGATACTGGCAACGAAATGACGAACAGCATCGTGCTAAGCGTTCTGGCTGCTGTGGCGAAGCAGGAGCGCATCACCTTGTCCGAACGGACCAAGGCGGGCCTACAGCGTGCGCGTAGAGCAGGAAAGCGGTTGGGCCGTAGGGCTGTTGAGGTGGATGTCCGGGCCGCTCACAGACTGCGGGCCGAAGGCATGGGTTTGCGTGGCGTTGCAAGGCGGCTGGGTGTCAGTGTGAACACGGTCCAGAGAGCACTTCGAGCTGTAGACACATTGTAAAAACGTTATTTATTGCGTGCGACGGGTGGGCTATATAGCATAAATAGCTTGTAACTAATCAGTATTACAGGATAAGTGCAAGGTAACACAGAGTATTTCAATTAGCTGTCTAAACGGAGAGCAGCAAGCTCCCGCCTGATCTCTCTCAGTCTAACTTGTCTACGCTGGTATTCCACGCGCTCCTCACGGTTTTGAGTGGTACCTTGGTTCCAATACAGTATGTCAGCGGCATGAATCGACTCCATCTCCTCTTCTAACGCAGCAATCTTCGCTTCGTTCAAGGCCCTACCCCATTTCGGCCCGTGGCGGCCAGACTTTAGGGCATTAATCTATTAGGTAAACGTACGCCTAAGAGCTTGTTGCATCAAGGACTAATTCAAGACACGCTTTGACCGTCTCAGAGCCTTGGCCAGCGTCCAGCCCTTTATTCTGGCTAGTGCCTTCAAGAGCAAACGGCGGGAACTAGCGCTTGATAGCCGTTTTAAAGCCTGCTGGCGGGCTCTGCATCGTGCCTGTGCCGCTTCTAGACGAGCGGGGGACATCAACCCATACCCCGGCATAATTACTCCGCAGGTTTGAACATGTCTACTGTTCGTGCGCTGGCATCAGTCCACATTCCAACGCTGGACCTAAATTCGTATTTCTCAATGACGGCTGCACCCAGCTGATGAGGCAGTAGCCCGACCTTTTGTAAAACTTCTATGTACTCGGCATCGAGTCTGCATCGAGCTAGCAAATGATCGAGGTGGATTCGCGTGCCGCTCTGGGTCTGATGAATGGACTCATCCAACAAGTTTGTGGCTTCCTTCATTCGGTGCGCATAGCGTGCAACGGTCAATGATGGATCTTCTTCCAGCAGGACGCGGGCCGCAACTTTCAATTCAGCCAGTGTCAATGGTTTGGTCAATGCTTCTGTCATTCCTTACTCCTTATGAACCTTCCATCTCTGTCTCGGTAGAAGTACACAGAACACTGTAGCGATCTGCTTACTCGATATCGTTTGTGCTGCAACTCTGACAGTGACGCGGAATCCAGTGGCTCACTTCGTCTTTGCTTTGAATGACTCACAACAACTCATTCAACGGATCTGCGAGAAGAAACGCGGCAACAGGTTTAAGGAAAGGATCTTCGCGTGTTTTGGTTCTAATCTCAGCGCGTCGCTATGCAAATTGTGCCCGGTGGAAAGAGTTTTACAAAAATGTGGCGTTGTCGGCTTGACTTGCACTTCGTTGTTTTTTAGGGTGAACAACTCAGTGCCCAACTAGGGACGAGGGAAAAACAATGCCTATAAATCAAACTCAAGAGCAAGCAACCCTCAACGTAAAACTCGTCCACTTCACCAAGCAAAACTCGCCCGATGAACCAGTGCAGGTTGCCTTCTCCGTTACCGATGATCAAGGAAAAGAAGAGATCATCACCGGGGAGGTTCCCTACAGCTATGACCTTTTCCATCTCTTTCAGGAAAACGGTTGGCTGAACATCCGCCGGGGTGTTGCCTCGATCCGCGAGAGTCGTACGCAGCGTCGAGCGATGTCAGCTTAGAATACTATCCTGACTAAACGTGCTGGAGCCCCAAGAATTACGGGGGTTCCAGCTCTTCTCCGCTAGCGGTCATCGAGCCGTGAGAACCTTGGGTATTTAAATTTCCACGACAATGGAGGTTTAAGACAATGATGTATGATCTTCAACTCGAAATAGGTGATATCTGCGAAGACCCAACGGGCTTGCTAGTCAGAGTAGAAGACATTGACGTCTACGATTACGTCCACTTTTCGCTCATTGAAAGTAGCGCACCGGGAGACGAGGAGGAGGAATCAGGAGAGATGTCCCATGTGGCTTTCGCTCATCGCTTTACTAAGCTTGGCAACATGTTGCTCAACCGGACATATGCCTAAACGGCCACTATTTGCAAATACGGAACAGGGAGGGTCTGGCTACCCAGAACGGTTTTACCGAGCTGGAGTCGAATCCTGATGCGTCGTGCTGTCAGCAAGCTCTTTGTTTTCAGTGCCTGATTCTCGCTTCTTTTGTCCTTGATCGGCAAATTTCCAGCCTTCCAGAAGACCTGAGCTTCGTGGCCTCCTGATCCACGTCGAGCCCGGTGGAAAGGTCACGCCATCCTGAATGCTTACCGCGGCGGTCGGCTTCCGCGTATTTATGATTTCGCCGTTTGCGTCCCATTGCGGAAGGTACACCTTCCGCCCATCGGCATGTTGTGCGTACAAGATTAGTTTTTGCATTGCTGCCTTTCAGAAGTGCTGGACGGCCATAGCAGTTTGCGTACTACCCAGATTGGCCACGCGGCGGACTCATGACATCCGCAGCGCGGCAGCCATCCCCATTTGGTAGCGATCCTGTGGAGACGTTGATCCAGCCGCTAACGCATCAGGAAAGGAGTACCCCTTTTACCAGCGGCTGGAAACTATTCCTGTGGGCGGAGACTAATAGGTATGTGCTCCACAGGTATCAAATTGCGTTCGTGCATTGCGATCTGGCGCAGCCTCTGGTATTCGGCTGGCCGATCCCTTTGCATTCTCGCTGCTAGGATTGAATTGGAGCGGAGGCCAAAAATGCTTTCCACGTCATCGGGCTGCAAACCATTCCAATTGGGGCATCCTTCGACAACACAGCATTTAGGATGTGCGTCATTATAGAATCAAACTCTCGCCGAAGCGGTAGCACAGGAAGCCACGAATCGCCCGTACCTTGTCCGAGGTCAGGTGAAGAGTGGTGGGGGCGGGACCAGCAGCACAGGTCACATTCCTTCAACGGACCGCTACACGCCAGAGACATTTGTGGGGACCGGGTGCTCGACCCGATGCTTCGCGTGTGCTGAACGCGTGGGCACTGAAGGACAAGGTTGCTTATGACGCTGCCCGCCGATCCGCCGTTCAGAAAGGTCTGGTGTAGCCATGGGATTCAATCACAGCAGGACCTTGTGGTCTTGGTCCCACTGGATGAGCAGGATACGGTGCCCGACCTGTCGGCGGCTGGCCGAATCCAAGCGGACAAGTCGAGTTCCGCAGCAGTAGCTAATAGGTTGTTGTCCTGCAACGAGCCTGCACGTCGCACGCACTCCTTGAAAATCAATCCCACGGCGAAACTGCCGGCGGCGGTGTACTCCGGTTTGCGTCGAAACTGCTTCTGAAAATTGCGTAAAAACCAAAATGCGTCCGGTCCGATGCCGGCGGAGAAAGTGGCATGCGCTTCCCATTGGCTGGGCCCAATTACTCCCTCTGCAGCGCGGCCAAGCTCGTCATGGAAGGGCTGAACCCCTGCGGCCACAGCGGCAACCGCTCGAATCGAGGCAGGCCAGCGCCGGCGCGCCCGTATGATCTGGATCTCCTGCTCGAAGCTCCCGGCCAAGACGAGGATCTCCGGTTGTGCTGCGTGGAGTTCCCGCAGCAGGACGTCAACGTCAAGCGCCGAATAAGAAATCAGCTGGACCGAGTGTTCGGAGGTTGCCGCCTGCACAACTCCCCGGGCTACGTGGGTGGCGAATGTGCCTCGAGTGGAGTGTACGATACAGATCCTGCGCAGAGCAGGTGCCTGTCCTTCAGGCGGCGCGGAAGGTCGCGCAGATAGTCACTCGCGGGCGTGGGAATGCTGACCAAATGCTGCCAGCCGCGATTGAAGATTTCATCCGAGGAACCACCGTGGTTCCACAGAACTCTCTTCTGTTCGTGGGCGACCTCGGCGACCGTCAGGGACAGGCCGCTGGAGTAGGGTCCGAAGAGTGCGTCAACGTGGTCCTGGCACAGTAAGCGTAACGCGTTTTCCCGTGCCAGGCTCGCGAGGCTTTGATCGTCGTAGAAAAGCAATCGACTGGGCTGGGGCGCATTCTGCCCGATCGTGATCCCATCTTGGCCGTTCACATAGGACTGCCAAAGCCGCAGTCCGTCAAGCGCCTGTCGTCGTTGGGCAGAAAACCTGCCGGTAAGCGAAATGGAGAGGCCGAGCAGAATCTCCTGTCTGGATTCCATGGTCCGGTCTATCCATAGTAGGCGCGTTCCCGCCCTTTTCCCGCAAAACCCACGCAAAATCCGCGACCCAGACCTCGGAAAAAAAAGAGCGCCTGAAAACTAAGTCCGCAGCATTTGCACCAAAAGCGGTCGTTGACACCGGCACCCTCGGGGCCTAGGGAGACTCTGAGTAAGCTCTCTGCTTTCCACAAGCGATGAAGTTAGAGTGTCTGAGGAATGAAGCAGAGGACTCTAGCGATGATGACCGGCTTTGAGCAGTACACGAGGAAGACGCGGCGAGCGATATTTTGTTCCGGCGCATATCAGGGGACGGGCATCGAATGGTTGGCCTCTAGGTTTGGGTAGGGTCCCATGCTCGGCTATCGGGCACGCTGCCCTAGCACGCTGCCCTAGTAAGTAGGAGAATGCTGGAGGCGGCCAGGCTTCGGCGTTAAGGGGTTGCCGATTCACTAACTGGAGGTTGGATCCACCGAGATTCCCCACTCATTGAGCAGCCATTCAGGTATGTAGCACCGGTTCCTGTTGCGCTCGCACCATTTGCGCAACTCCGAGGAGCCGGCACAGGTTCTCCTTCGTGAGTCGCAGCTGCCGGACTTGCACTTCGAACTCCGTAGGTCCTGTGCGAGCCGGCTTTAGCGGGCGTTCGCCGCTGGCCCATGTCGGATTTCCGCGTCTGCCAGGCATAGCAAGAGAAGGAGCCGCAAACATGATACTCCGCGGCTTGACTGAGCAGATGGGATGCCCGAAATGCGGCGAGAAATTCTGCCCCAATGCGACCGAGCTCCAGAGTTACGTGAAACGAGGCTGCGGCATTTGTTAAGGATAAACAGCACAAGCAGGCCGTCAAATTAGAACTGCTTAATCTTCAATCTCATAGGTGGCCTCTGAATTTGCGGTCTGCGTTTGTCCCAACTCCACCCGCTCTAGTGCGCGTTGCAGGATGAGCATTTGCTCGCGCATCATCCTCACCGCGTGAACAAGGAGCTGCTAAGGGTTTCTATGCACCTAGCTTGCCTTTTTCGTCGTGTCTTTCTTGTCCGCTTCGATAGTCACATCTACAGGCGCACCCTCCTTAAGAGCTACCTCTTCGCCGTTCTCATCCTTGAGGACATTCTCGACGCGAATCTCGCGATAAAGATCCTCCGCTCTTTCAATTGCGATTTGTGCCTTGTCCGGCTCGCGTGGGTCAGCTGGCTTGATCACTTTTTCAACCGCTCCCACCAGTGTGGTCTTCGGCTTGTCGTTTGATTCAGGTGAATCCCCCATTTGCCCCCCTTAGCCTGTGATTCGGGCACAACTATACGCCGCGTGGCCTCTTGGTGTCTTGCCCGTACCATCGCCAGGATAAACGAATCGCAAACCCCGGCGGCCGGAAGGCGCCCTGACTGGCCGTTGCAAAATCCCAGATGGGGAAGCCCGCCCCTAAGTCCATAGTTCCACCGCACCCGCAGCCGGGGTTCCCGGTGCCATTAAACACTTGTTGCTGGGACGCGTGAAACTAGATCGGCGAGGCGATGGTGAAAGCGAGGCCTCTGCACACCGTTTGGCGTGCAAAGACTTCAAAGCCACTCTCGACAATACAGTATTGACTGTATTGCCTTCGTAGGGCAGAGCGGCGAATCATGGTTGCAGCAACGAGTTCTTATGAAAGCACAAGTCTTCATCGATCAGACCGAAGGTGGATTCGTTGAAATTTACGTAGTAAAGCAAGGATTAAGTTCTGGCGCTAGGAATAGATACGCCGCAATCGGAAAGGCGAAAGCGGTACTTTTGGCATTCGGATTTGACCTGGGCCTGGTCGATCGTAAACTTACGGCCGTTTCAGAGACACCCCCTAGCGTGCTGCTCCGGTTTCCGATGCTTGAGATAGCCGATGATGTCTTACGATCCTTCGGATTCAAGGCCGCGGCATTCATGGCTGCTTAGATCACCCCTCAAAATCGCGCCGTTGGCTTTCTATAATACATAGGCGATGAGGTAAAGGCGGCGTCCCGCCTGAGGATGCAACGGTGCGACCCCGCCTACCGCGTCGGAAAGCCGACCTCGAACCCTTTTTCGATCACAAAGCCACTTTCACCGATCACAATGTGTAGGAACCAATGCTTGGCGATTCCAAAGCTGCAAAGAAAAAGCTCTATAGCCGTCCGTCTCTCGCTGTGCTCGACGCCGACTCTGCGAAAGCAAAGTTGACGGCCATGGGAGACCTGAATGATGCAAACCTGCAGAAGATGTTGTCCTTGAACGAAAAGCAAGTTGACGGGAAGAAGGCGAAGTCACGTTCGTGGTTCCGGCATTCTGACGGCCCCAAAGGAAGGATAGGCTGATTTGCAGAGGCCAAAGACCCCTGCGAGACGTAGCACACGGCTGGCGCTCCAAATTCCTGTCATACTTACCAGCCTCGATCCTGCGTGGGCCTTTCGTAAGGAATGCAAAACAGCGGTCGTCAACGCCCATGGCTGCGGTATCATCGTGCCACAACTACTGAACAATCACACGCCGGTAACGGTTGAACTGGTTTCGAATGGCGCGAACAAGTACGGCCGGGTTGTGCTTGCCATCCCGCTTCTTGAGGATTTTTCATGGCTACTGGGGGTAGAGTTTGACAGCCCAGGGAACTTCTGGGGAGTCGAGAATCCGCCAGCAGACTGGCTTGTCTGAACCATCCATGACAACTATTGCTCTAACCCATCGTAGAGCATTTTGCATGAAGCCGCGCAGCTTGCTGTTTCGCCCCGCTACAGCGGAGACGCGGCAACTCGAAGGTGCGGGTTCGTCGTGTACTCGGGAAAGCAAGCACAAACGGCAAGCACGGCAAGCGACCTTGCAATGCTAGAAACGATTAGACATGATGGGGGTATGCGCAAACCGTGATGTACGGCACACCAAGAAAGCGGTTCTCAACCATTTTCGTGACTTCGAGGCAATTGAAGTTCTGTTTTCGCATCTTCAAAAATATTCGCTTCAACGCTTTTTGGATATTTTTGGCCGCGAGCGAACCGAAAACAGTTGCCTCCGCTTCCTCAGCCATGAAGGAACAGTTCCATCCGACGCTGCGGAGCTTTTGGTCGAGGACCTTGAGCACTACCCACTTCGCTGAGTAAGAATCACTTCCCAGGTCGAGGATCCGGGTTACGAGGGGACGATCCTCGATCAGGATAGTGCCGACTTGGACGTTTGCTGTCATCGGCACTCCCGAGTGTCTTGCGAACAAAAAGGGGTGGCCGCACATAGCCACCCCGTGCGATTGACCAGCACCGTTCAGGCGGCCATGGCGGCGGGTTTGTGAATAGTCGAGCTAATCACATCCGAGACTTGCACCTTGGGAGTGCCGTCCAATACTTTATCCAGCATCTTGAGCACTTCGGGGTAGCCTGCAGTCTTGTAGGCTTCCGCGTACTCCTTGGTATCCCAGAGACTGATTGCGACCACATCCAGCCCTCCGGGGACAGCAAATGTGATTTCATCCCGGAACCCACTCTGCTTCCGCAGCATGGGAATGACTTCTTTATCGAAAATCCGGGTGAACTCGCTCAGAGTGTTTGGCTTCAGGCGTAGAGAGACATTGCGAGCAAACATGATCAACCTCCATCGATTGGTTAGGTAATCTAAGAGGGAGAGCTTCAGATGGGCTGACTTAGCTCAGGGAACCTGAAATGAGTAAGAAGTAGTGGCTTGCTCGATTTCAATGCTAGGCTTGTGCGCTACCGTTGTCAAACACACTCCGAATGCTGGCCTGAGCTGTCGCATATTCGCCGAATCTGCTACTCCGCCGGCTGTTTCGCGTGGGGTGCGCCCGGTTGTAGGTCATCCAACATGAATGGGTGTAGAGTTCGGCTATGGCCAGGACCGCGCAAATAGCGCAAATCATCATTTGGGCCGTGATTCTAGTCCTCGGCGTTTTTGCCTACTGGCGGTATCTGAGGCTCGCCCCAATGGATTAGCTAAAGTTGCGCTTTCATTGTTTATCAAGCGGACAGAAGCCAGAACCCGAGCTACACGTTCGTTTTGTGCGTAGGCGCGACTGTTAACTGGCCGGAGACTAACGCCCACACTCTGGAGGAGTTGAGTATACAGATTCGCGCTTGAGGCGAGGCAAGACCGGCGAGAAGGCCTGCACCTCAAGCGGAATCGTCCTCAATGGCAAATTGGGGTCGATCCTTTGTAACCGATCAACGAAGCACCTCATCCTCTCCGTGATGCGATCTCTATTTGGTGTCGTGAAGGTCGCGTACCTATTACAAGGACTGATCTGCTGCGCAAAATGTCGCTATGCCTACTACGGCAAGACGATCCGACAACTAGGGGCTGGCCGTCAAATGAGAGATTTCGTCTACTACCGCGTTGAGCGTGATCTTCGCCCCTTCCAAGTCACGACCCAAGTCACGTTCGCGCAACTTCTTCGTCAAATATGCTTGCGCTTCCCGCATGGGACCGTGGATCGTTCGGTTGTGGTAGTTGCGTCTTTTGGTTTCGTGATCGCGGCCTAGGTAGACCCTGATGAGCCATCTGCCGTCACCTCGTGCGATGATTTGGCCGACTTTCCGAGCCATAGAGTTTCCTCCTTGGCTCGCAACAGAGGCACACAACTGACGCACTCATGCGGCATGAAAGCACGGATATTTAGCTTGATTGAATAAAGGATGGCTGATCGGCCGTCAGTCGGCCCAGGTCGGTGAGCCGAGCGTCCGGAGAAGCGTTGAGACCCGTGTCCCAAGCGGCAGAGAGAGTGGGCGATTCGGTGATGACTTCGAAGACACGACCTCCAGGTTCTCTTGGAGAGTTTTGTTTTCCGATTGAACTCGACAGTCCCTTTATCACTCCGGAAGATTCCCGAACCATACCAACTGGATAATCTGCAAGCCTTGCAATGATGCATGGGCGAGAAGAGGTGACTCTTGGCTGCCGAGCGACAGAGCGCCCAGAACAGCTGCGGTTGTGTTCGAGCAACTTCTAACATTGAAAGAAGCGGCGGATCTGCTCGGGATTCACTGGAAAACACTGGAAATTCAGGCACGCCGTGGAGAGATACCAGCAACCAAAATCGGTAACAGATGGCGGTTTCGAACCAGTGTGCTCGACCAGTGGCTCGCCTCGCGCTTTGGTCCAACAGGAGCCCAGAACCCTGGGACATTTGATGCTAAACTCGCAGCACAACCACGCCGCGCTAGCTAGAAGGAGCATTCCTTGAAGTTTACGCGGCAACGCTTTCAGCGTGGCAGTCTGCGACGAGTCAGGCGGTCACAAAACCAGTGGGCGTGGGAATACCGGTACAAGGACCCCACTACCCAACAACAAAAATCCATGTATTTGAGCTGCGAACAGTTTCCAAGCCAAGCCGTGGTCGAGCGGCACTTGGAGGCATTCGTGCTCAAACTTAACTGTGAGAATCCGATTTTGGCGGTTCACGAGCCAACGTTTGGTGCGGTGATCGATCGCTTCATCGAGGAGGAGCGGCTTCTGGAAATTAAGAAGCAGCGGCCTGGGGAGCATTGCGATCACGGGCTCAGCTACGGAACCGTGAGCTCTTACCTCAGCGTGCTCAAGCACATTCGTGCGAAATGGGGCGCGACACGCCTTAATCGGGTGAAGGCGGTGGCGGTACAGGAGTGGCTCAAGACTCTCGATGCCGCACCGAAAACCAAGGGTCACATGAAGGCTCTCATGCACCGTCTGTACGAAAAGGCGATGTTGTGGGAGATGGTCGAGCTCAACCGAAACCCGATGCAGCTGGTCGAAATCAAAGGCATCAGCAAACGCCTGAGGAAGCCGCTGATTTTGACGGTCGAGCAGTATTTCAGACTGCTTGATCTTCTGCCTGAACCCTATCGCACGATGGTCGTTGTGGCGCAATGCCTCGGGCTGCGGGCGGAGGAAGTTCTGGCGCTGCATTGGTCAGACATTGATTTCGACCACCTTGTGATTCACGTGTCGAGGGCCGTAGTACACGGCCGGGTCAAAACGGTAAAAACGGAGTATTCGGAGGACGAGTTGCCGCTTGATCCGGATTTCGCCACGGTTCTGCTCGCCTGGAAGTCCCGAGCCCCGAAATCCGAACTGGTCTTTCCCAGCCACGTGACGGGGCGAAATTTCCACGCGAGTCCGATCCAGCAGGACTACATCCGTCCCGCAGGGTGCTGCCTGGCACCATGCCCGACGTGTTCGGCTGGCTCCGGGATCTGGTGCATCGACCAAAACGGAAAAAGGCGGGGGCTGCATGATGAGCGCTGGGACGCTGCTGGTGTCCTGGGGCGAGTCGGGTGGCATACATTCCGCCACATGTACCGGTCATGGCTCGATGCGACCGGAGCTCCGCTAGGCGTGCAGCAGAAGCTGATGCGGCACGCCCAAATCTCGACCACCATGAACGTCTACGGCAACGCGCTGATGGACTCTAAGCGCGAAGCCAACAGCCGGGTAGCACGAATGGCATTGGGAATGGCATGAACCGAAAGGCTCGCAGCCACGGCCTGGTTTCAGCTGACTCTTGGACGCCGCTGTTATTTTGGGTTTTCTTGGGTTGGCGAAACTTGTAAATGGTTGCGGGGGGTGGATTTGAACCACCGACCTTTGGGTTATGAGCCCAACGAGCTACCAGACTGCTCCACCCCGCGGAATCATCATAGCAATGTCGTTATCGAGCGGTCAAACTGTTGCGGGTTGCCGGTAGTGTCTTAAACACTTTAAGACACCACCCGGGTTGCCTAATGGTTGGGAGAACCAGTACATTCCTTTCATAGATCTCATCTCCTCTTTTTCGAATGAGCCTGCGCACCCTTAACGATGTGTTCTTCGCTGTGGTCGAACGCCAGCATCCCAGGGTGATGTTGGAGCAGCGGGGAGATGAATGGGGCGCGATTTCTTCGGACGCGCTTCGCCGCCGCGTCGCAGCTGTGGCGGGCGGGTTGCGAAGTTGGGGCATCGGGCGCGGTGACCGGGTTGCTATTTTGAGCGAGAACCGGCCGGAGTGGACAATCGCCGACTTCGCTTCCCTGCTGCTGGGAGCGGTCACAGTGCCGATCTATGCCACGCTCACCGCCGACCAGACCGCTTATATCCTCAGGGATTCGGGGGCGCGCGTTATTTTTGTCTCCAGCGAAATGCAGCTGCAGAAAGTTCTCTCCGTCCGCGACCAGACTGCGCTGGAGAAACTGGTCGTGATGGACGCTTCCGACAACGCTGGTGCGGTGCGCATGGCGGAGATGGACCCAGACGGCCAGGCCAACCATTATGCGGCGATCGAAGCGACGGCCCGGGCGGTTTCACCGGACGATCTCGCCACCATTATCTATACTTCGGGAACGACCGGCACTCCCAAGGGAGTGATGCTGTCTCATGGCAACATGGCGTCGAACCTCAATTGCTCGCTGGCGGAATTCCCGGTGCAGTTGGGCGATGTCAGCATTTCATTTCTTCCACTCTCCCATGTCACGGCGCGCCACGTGGATTTCGCCCTGCTGTATCGTGGAGTCACGCTGGCGCACCTGTCGGTTGTGAACCAGTTGCCGCGGGCGCTGCTCGAAGTGAAGCCTACATTTTTTGTTGCGGTGCCGCGGGTGTACGAAAAAATTCACTTTCAAACAGAACAGAAGGCGCAGGGGTTCCCCAATTCAACGTTCTATAACTGGGCGCTTTCGGTGGGGAAAGAACACCGGACGGAAGTCCTGGCTGGCCAGATGCCCGCGTCCCGGGCGTGGAGGCTGGCGGACCGGCTGGTGTTTTCCAAAGTGCGCGCCGGCCTGGGCGGACGCATCGGGGTTTTCATCGCCGGCGGGGCGCCCCTGGGGCGTGAACTGGCGGAATGGTATGCCGCCATCGGGATCCGCATTCATGAGGGCTATGGACTGACGGAAACTTCTCCCGTGATCGCCGTCAATACCCCGCAGGCACACAAGATGGGTACAGTGGGAAAGCCGCTCCCCAACATAGAAGTGCGTATCGCGGAAGACGGCGAGATCCTGGTGCGGGGTCCTTCTGTCTTCAAGCAATACTGGAACAAGCCGAAGGAAACCCAGGAAGCCTTCGTGGATGGCTGGTTCAAGACCGGCGACATCGGCAATCTGGATGCAGATGGATTTCTCTCCATCACCGACCGCAAGAAAGATTTGATCAAGACCTCAGGTGGAAAGTTCATCGCGCCCCAACCGATCGAGAATTCGCTCAAACACAATGCTCTGGTCGCGGAGGCGGTTGTGCTGGGGGAGAAGCGCAAGTTCCCCGCAGTGCTGATTTCACCGAATTTTCCGCTGCTGGAAGAATGGGCACGCGATCACGAAGTAACTTTTGCCTCTCGGCAGGAACTCGTGGCCTCTCCCGAAGTACGAGGCCTGTATGAGCACATCGTGGAAGACCTGAACGGCAGTTTGGCGAGGTTTGAAAAGCTGAAGAGAGTTCTGCTGGTGGCGGATGAATTTTCTCATGAAAACGGGACGCTGACCGCCAGCATGAAGTTGCGCCGAAGGGTGGTGGAGGAACGATACCGGCAGCAGATTGAAGAGATGTATGCACAGGCGGAAGCGGCTGGGCCGGTGGCCACGGGCGAGTAGGGAGGGCACGAGAATTCATTTCCTGCTGCCGTAAGAATCCCACGTCTCGAAAACCACGAGACGTGGGGCACCCGGCGGGTATCTATTTGATTATGCCTCCCAAGCAGGAGAACGGATGTGCACTTGGGCGCCACTTTTGACGTCAAAGGAGTTTCGGGATGAATAAGTTTCTGGCCATGGTTCTCTGCCTGGCGATGCCGATTGCGGTGTTCGCTGGGGACAACGGGTACAAAGTCACATACGACGGAGGGTCGATACCGGACGTAAAAGCGGGAAGCGACATGAAGCTGTTCATCGATCCGAACCAGATTCGCCTGGTAAAAGAGAAGGGCGAAGCGGCTGAAGCCGCGTCATCGTGGCGACGGTGATGGCACGACTGAAGTCGTGCCCTTCCCGGATGCACGAGCGGGGCGCCCGCGCCTACATTGCTGCTGCAGCGCGGGCGAGTCGCCCGCGACCACATTGCCGGAGAACTACCTACAGCATTCTCCCTAGCTCAGAAATTCCCCCTGACTGACCGAACTTGCTCGTATTCCATTTGCCATAGACCTATCCATCAGAAAACACAGGCCTGCGGTCTTGGCATTGATCGTGCTCTTAACATGGCCAGATCATCCAGGGAGGAAATCATGTCCAACATTCACGTTGATAAGGTCGGTGACATGGCGGTAGTGGAGTGCGAAGGCAGATTTGTCCGCAGTGACGAGGCGTTTAAGTTGCGTGACGCAGTGGCCCAGCAGACCGATGCTCATGTCATCGTGCTGGACCTGACGGAAACGCAGGCCATCGGCGGAGGCGCTATCGGAGTACTGGTTTTTCTGCAGCGCTGGTGTCGTGACCACGATATCCGGTTCAAGTTGTTCAATCCTTCCCGATTCGTACGGGAGAGGCTGGAGCATACGAACGCGATGTCGGATTTCGACATTGCTTCTCTCGACGAGATGATGGCATTGCTCGGGCGCGCCGACAGCCGCTACGCGCTGGCTTCCTGAAGCTTTGCCAGCGAGTGAGTCGCTTTAGGAGGAGTCCCCTCGAGAATAGGGGTCCTTCGACTGCGCAGCTGTTTCGCTGCGCGAAACAGCCACTCCGCTCAGGATGACATTGCGGAGTTTTTTCTTACTGCACGCGCAGCATCAACTGCGTTCCACTGTCCAGATGAACATTCCCGGTGCTCGAGGTCAGGACGGAGACTGCGCCTGACGTCTCCAGAGAGAGACCTTTTATCCCGACTACGCCGTGGCTGGTGGGAGCGAGCGGGCTGATGGTGGAAGTATTGGGCACATTGAGGCCCGGCGGTTCGGGAATGGTAGAGGTCGGATATTTCGGAGGGATGGAAGGGGCGGTGGAATCGCCAGCCGAGACAGGGGTCCGGCCCGGCATGCCGGACGCCGCGTTGGTGAGGGCATCGGGCTCGTTGCCGAGGTTATTAAGCTGCAAGGGGCGGGCAATCGCCTGCACGGCCGCCAGCAGCGGCACTTCGCGTCCGCCTTTCAGGAGCATGCGCTCAAAAGTGATTCCCAGCAGCGAACCTGGAGACGCCTTGCTGTGGGCCTTGGCCTCGGTCACGTGGCCAATAATTTTTGTGTTTCGCGGTACCACGATCTGACCGTGGACCAATAAATCGATAGCAGTCCTGGCCTCGATTTTGGCATTGGCCTTGGATTTTTTCGCGTCCAGCGACTTCGACAACTCGACGGAGAGAACGGTTCCGGGGGGCAATGCATCGGCCGCGGGCGCAGACTTCGGGGCGGGCGAGGCCGCATCCTGGGAATGGGCGGGCTCCGGGGCGCCTTGTGCCTGGGCCGCTGAGATCCACGACGTCGAAACCACAGACAAGGCGGCCAAGGCAAGTATGACCGGTGCTGATAAGAACTTCCGCATGGTTACTCCAAGGCTGTTTCCGGTTGCGTGCTGGATATGATGCGTCCGGTCAGAACCAGGTTCCCTCCCGGTATGTGCGGTACTGGTCGCCGAACCTGGCTTCGAGCACGCGGGCTTCCTGGCGGGCGCGGACAATTTGGATAGGTATCAGCACCAGCAGCAGGAGTAGCGCGTAACGATATTGCAGGGAAATCAGGATGCCCAATACCAGCAACCCGCTGAACACGTAGATCGGGTTCCTGATTTTCGCATACAAACCGTGGGTGACAAGTTCTTTGGCCTGGGGAGTGACCGAAAACGATTGTCCCAACTGCCAGCGGGCGGTGAAGAGCAACACAGCGGCTGGAACCGCGATGCAAAGTCCGGCCAGGCGGGCGCCATTCCACACTCCAGGACGCAGCAGCACAACTCCGATCACGATCAGCACCACGCAAAACTGCAGGGCGAAGAGCGGGGTGATTTTATTGGGACTGGCGATCGAGTCCGGCATAGATCTATTTTACGAATCCCTGGCGGATGCTGTGGATAAAATCGGTGTAGGCCGGAGTGGATCCCGCGGCGCGGACGGCCGCCGCCACCTGTCCGCGGTGATGAGTCGAGTGCGTGATCAGGTGCATCAGGATGTCGTCCTTGCGGCTGCTCCAGGTTTCGCCGCTGCTGTTCTGATAGGTGACGGTCGTGGCCAGGCCGGCTTCGCTGCTGGCGGCGAGGTATTTTTTCCAGAGTGCAGGTAACTCGGCAGCCTGCCGTTCGCATTCCTCGGCGGTGAACTCAGGCCAGACCGGAAGAGTCTGCGGCTTCTGTTCGAGCCGTTCCATCCAGAGACGTTCTGCGGCAAAAATGTGCGCCATCAATTTCAGGGCGTGAGGCAGGGGCGTGCTGGCGGCGCGCAAGCTGGCGAGCGCCTCCTGATTCGCCCACCCGTCGTAAGCGAAGAGGCGGCTGAAATGTTCAATCAGATCCATAACACCATTCAAACACAGCCACCGGCCCGCGTGCATCAGAGCGGGCGCAGGCGCAAAAAAGCCCCGCTGGTTGGCGGGGCTGGTGGACGAAGCGGCGATTCCGCACAGGATTATTTCTTGTCCTGCATGTCTTCCTTAGCTTCGTGGGCGGCGGCCTGATGACCGGCCATCGAGAGCGCGGACATGAAGGGCGCAGCCGAGGCCGGCGGTTTCACGTCGCCGATGAGGACCTTGCGAAACCCTACATCATGGCCATAAATGGCGGTGGTCGAATCGGAGTCCTGCTCGATCACGGCGCCTTCCAGAGTCAGGCCGGCAAATGCGCCTTTGGAGCGCGAGTACGTTAGCATCTCGGTATTCATCTTCCAGTCGGTGCCGGCGGAGGCATGACGTCCCACCGGTCCGGCCGCAGCCGAACCCTCGCCGCTGAGCTGGAATTTACTGGAGAGCAAGTGCTGCAGACCCTTGTCGTTCATCACCAGCATGACCAGGTCCACGCCTTCGGCTCCGATCTGAAGTCCCCAGCTGCCTCCGCCCACAGAGACGAATGCGGGGGCGCTCCAGCCCGTGGCGGTACGGCAACTGGCGACGCCGCGGCCGTGCTTACCGCCGAAAATGAAACCGGCCTTGATCAGGTGCGGGACCACGACAATGCATTTGGCATCATCGAGGACTTCTTCCGGTATGCCCTTGTCGGGCGCATCCATGATTTGTTTGAGCACATCCCCGGCATTCTGCAGGCGCTCCACAGAATCTTCTTTGGCGGTCGCGAAAGCCATGGTACCCATTAGCGCGACCGAGCTGAATATCAGCGCGATAAGAAATCTTTTCACTTGAACCCTCCCTGAAAATGGAATTCGATAATGTTGCCGGATATCCGCGGGTCAGAGGGCTGCTCGGCGACCGGAAAGCAGCTGGATCAGCAGTACCACCACCGCGACCACCAGAAGAATGTGGATAAATCCGCCCAGCGTGTACGAACTAACCAGTCCCAACAACCACAGGACCAACAGGATCACAAAAATTGTCCAAAGCATGTGTCACCTCATTGGCGATTCGAATCAATCTTGGCCTAATGACTCTGCTTTTGATCCATCGCGCCAATTCGGAGTTGTCTCAGGACTACTACATGGAACACTGTAAAAATGCGCGGATGAGAGGGCAGTCGGCTGGAGGCTGCAAACTCGAAGAGGCACAAGTTAACCGTCTGGCATTACTTTCCGAAGATAGCGACTTCCAGTCGCGAGACCCAGGCATGGAAAAGCGAAACCCCAGTGGCTGAAGCCACCGGGCTCATCCATGGGTTGGCACGACTGAAGTCGTGCCCTTCCACAATCGGCTTGGCGGCTGGCAGGACTGAAGCGGTGCTTTTCCCAGACACACGTGCTCTTCCCAGACAAAGGCTTGAATTCGGACAGGCTGAGGGATAGGGTGGGCTGGAGCGCCGATGTGCCGCGGACGTCTTGTTCAGGGACGGGGCATCGGGATCTCTTCCGGCCATGGCGATTGCCGTTGATATCCACATCCACCAATACTTCGTCTAAACAGGCAAGACGAGGAATTTCATTTCGAGGGGGAGCCATGAAACGTAGAGACTTCATCATCGGGGCAACCGCCGGGGTGGGAGCGGCGTGGATTGGATCGCGAGGCCTGGCGCGGGCCATGAGCGCGCTGCCGGCGCTGCCGCGCAAGTTCACGGCGGCGGATACGGTGGTGCTGGGCAAGACCGGAATCAAGACCAGCCGGCTCGCCATGGGAACCGGTACGGTCGGCAGTGGACATCATTCTCATCAGACTGCCCTGGGCGTGAAGGGCTTGTCTGATCTGCTGCTCAACGGCCACGACAACGGCCTGCGCTTCTTCGACGCCGCCGATGCTTACGGCAGCCATCCTCACGTGGCCGAGGCTCTCAAGCATCTCCGCCGCGACCAGGTGACCGTGCTCACCAAGACCTGGGCGCGCAATCCCGCCGAGGCCCGCGCCGATCTCGACCGCTTTCGCAAAGAACTGGGCATCGACTACATCGATATCTGCCTGATGCACTGCCTCACTGAAGGCGATTGGACCGAGCGCTACCGCGGCGTCATGGACGTTTTCTCCGAAGCCAAGGAGAAAGGAACTATCCGGGCCCATGGATGCTCCTGCCACAGCATCGAAGCGCTGCGCGCCGCCGCCAAGTCGCCCTGGGTGGAAGTCGATCTGGTGCGCATCAATCCGATTGGTTCGCACATGGACGCCGATCCCGACACGGTGGTCAGTGTGCTGCGCGAGATGAAGTTCGCCGGAAAAGGAATCGTCGGAATGAAGATTCTGGGCCAGGGCGATTTGCGCAACCGGCAGGACGACGCCTTGAAGTATGCGCTCTCGCTCGGCGTGCTCGACGCCTTCACCATCGGGGCCGAGAGCAAGAACGAGCAGGAAGACCTGATAAAAAGAATCTCCGCGGCCGCTTAGAATCCTGGCCACGGATTTTCACGGATCACACGGATAAACCGCAAGAGATCTTTTTTGAATTGTCGAATCCGTGGTGTATCCATGTGAATCCGTGGCCGCCTTTGACCCTCTCCTGAATTCGCCGCAGACCAGCCATCCCCGATCCTCCACACGCCATCCTAACCATGCATTCAAAAGCAGGAGGTGGACCGCATCATGAAGAACTTCACAATCAAGGCACTACTCGCGCAATTTGTGCTGCTGAGCAGTCTGGGCTTGCTTTGGGCCCAACCGGGCACACAAGATCAACCGGCGGACAACACCAAGGTCAATCAGCGTGACCGTAACGACAGCGAAGCAACCGCGGATAAGCAGAAGGAAAATTCCACGGACCGGCAGCTGACGCAGCAAATTCGAAAAGCCCTGGTCAAGGACAAATCGCTTTCAACCTACGGCCACAACGTCAAGGTCATCTCGCAGAACGGAATGGTGACGTTGAAGGGACCGGTAAAGTCGGAAGAAGAAAAGCAGGCAATCGAGGCCAAAGCGGCGCAGATCGCAGGCGCAGACAAGGTCACGAACCAGCTTGAAGTCGTGCCCAAATAATATCGTCAACCATCAGAAGTCAACCCACATCATCATAAGGAGATCATCATGGCAGGCAAAAATACAGCAGCATTTGGAATCTATCGGGACCGGGCCGGAGTTGAGGCCGCGGTGGACATGTTGCGGGAGAACGGATTCCGCAATACCGATATCTCGGTCCTGTTTCCGCACAACGATGGCACCAAGGACTTTGCCACTGAGAAAAACACCAAAGCGCCCGAAGGCACGGCAGCCGGAGCGGGAACCGGAGCGGTCGTGGGCGGCGCTCTGGGCTGGCTGGCTGGGATTGGCGCGCTGGCAATTCCGGGACTGGGACCGTTCATCGCGGCCGGTCCGATTATGGCGGCATTGGCCGGCGTGGGCGTCGGCGGGGCGGTTGGCGGCCTGACCGGAGCCCTGATCGGCATGGGCATCCCGGAGTTCGAGGCCAAGCGCTACGAGGGCCGAATCAAGGAAGGCGGAATCCTGCTTTCGGTGCACTGCGATGACTCCGACTGGACCAAGAAGGCCAAGGAGATCCTCGAGAACACGGGCGCGCAGGATGTCACTTCCACCGGCGAGGCCAAGGCGGACTTTCAGAAGACCGATAAACCAATGCCTCGCGCCAGCTAGTCAAACAGAATAGCGCCGCAGTCCCGGCGGCTGTGGTTGGGGGCGTCTCGCCTGCATCCCCGAGGGCGAGACGCCCTCGGGACAGCCGGCGAGACGCCGGCGCTACTTTAATAGCCTTGCTTTTTATCTACTACCCAATGCAGAGGCTGGCCCTGCAGGTAGCGACGCAGGTTTTCAGCGACGCACTGATAGTGGCGCTCCCAGAGTTTTTCGGTGAGACCGGCGGTGTGGGGTGTGATCAGAAGATTTTCCAGGTCCCATAGAGGCGAGTCTTCAGGCAACGGCTCAGCTTCGAAGACATCGAGCGCCGCGCCTCCGATTATTTTCTCGCGCAGGGCGTGAGCTAACGCTTCTTCATCGACCAGGGGACCGCGGCCCACATTGATCAGGCAGGCATCGGATTTCATTTTGGCCAGGCGGTCGGCGTTCATCATGCGGTTGGTAGCGGGCGTGACCGGGACGGCCAGGACAACATAGTCCGATTGCGCCAGCAGTTCATCCAGTTGGGAAGAAGCGAAGACTTGCTGCACGCCTTCGGGACTTCCCTTCCCAGGATTCTCGCGCACCGCGATCACGCGCATGCCGAGATTTGAGGCGTGTTTTGCGACGGCGCGCGCGATGCTGCCCAGGCCCACCAGGCCGAGCGTCGCTCCTGCCAGTTCCCGCGGCCGAGGATGCCCGCGCCAGATGGGACCTTGTCCCCAGATGTGCTTTTGCTGAAAGCGCACTGATTGAGGCAGGCACCTGGCCAGGGCGAAGATCATGGCCATGACTTGCTCTGCCACCACGGGGCCGTGGACGTCACGGGCGTTGGTGAGCACCACGTCGCTGTTGATCAGCTCGGGAAACATGAGCTGGTGAACCGCCGCGGCGGGAGAATGAATCCAGCGCAACTTAGTCGCGACTTTGAATTGCTCCGGACGCAGCGACCAGCTGACGATCACTTCCGCATCTCTGAGTTGGGGTTCAATTCCTTCATAGCTGGATTCCTGGGTGGCCTCAACGGTGGGAAAATCCTGATGCAGGCGTTCCGAAAACCAGGATGGCGTGTTCCACAGTTCGAAGGGATGGTGGACCAGCGTCAGGAGTTTCATAGGATCAAACTTAACCACGGAGGACACAGGGGACACGGAGACCCAACTTCAACGGCTTAGACTTTCGTCAGCGACAATCGCAGATCCTGTCCCGTCATCTCTTTCGGTTGCGGGATGCCCAGCATACCCAATACCGTGGGCGAAATATCGCGCAGCGAACCGCCTTGCTTCAACGAGAATTTCTTTCCGTTCTCGGCCACCACAATGAACGGGCACGGGGTTGGTGGTGTGGGCGGTGTGCGGACCGCCCGTTGCAGGGTCGATCATCATCTCGGCGTTGCCGTGGTCGGCCGTGATCAGCAGCGCTCCACCTTTGGCGCGGACCGCGGGTTCGATCCGGCCCAGACAGGCATCAACGGTTTCGACGGCCTTGATCGTAGGCTCAATCTTCCCGGAGTGTCCCACCATGTCGGCGTTGGCAAAATTGACGATGATGACATCGAAGGTTCCGTCTTCGACAGCTTTGATGACGGCGTCGGCAATGCCGGCAGCGCTCATCTCCGGCTTCAGGTCGTAGGTAGCAACTTTGGGTGACGGCACCAGTACCCGGTCTTCTCCCGGGAAACGGCTGCTCAATTCCACCGTTGAAGAAATAGGTCACGTGCGCGTACTTCTCGGTTTCCGCTACGCGCAGGTTGCGGAGACTCGCCTGCCCCATGACGTTAGCGAGAATATTGTCCAGCGACTCCGGGGGAATCACTACCGGAAGCGAGAACTTCTTGTCGTACTGGGTCATGCATACGTAATGCAGGTTTCTGGGCACGCGATCGCGAGGGATGGCGGCATCGAGATCGGCGGCGCCAGGCAGATCGCTTCCGCCTTGCGCGTTCAGTCCGCTGTTGCGGGTGAGCGCGCGGGTAATCTGGCGGACGCGGTCGGCGCGAAAGTTAAAGCAGATGCATGAATCCTCGTCGCGGATGGTGGCCAGCGGTTCGCCGCGATTGTCCACGCAAACAAAGGGTACGATGAATTCGTCGGTCACTCCTTTGTTGTAGGACTGTTTCACTCCCTGCACCGGGTCCACATACTTGCCGCCTTCACCATCGCCGAAAACCATCGCATTGAACGCCTTGAGAATGCGCTCCCAGCGGCGATCGCGGTCCATGGCGTAATAGCGTCCGTTGACGGAAGCGATCTTGCCGGTGTTGTACTCGCGCATCTTCTGCTGCAGTTGTTCCAGATATCCCGCGCCATTGGTGGGCAGGGTGTCACGGCCATCCATGAAGGCGTGCACGAAGACGCGGTCAACCCCGTTTTGTTTGGCCATCTTCAACAAGGCGTAGAGATGGGTCTGATAAGAATGCACGCCGCCATCGGAAAGCAGTCCGAAGAGATGCAGCCGGCGCCCGCCGGAACGCGCGTTCTTCATGGCCGCGAGCAGGACTGGGTGAGAAAAGAATTCGCCGTTCTGAATCATCAGCTCGATGCGGGTGCTGTCCATGTGCACGATGCGCCCGGCGCCGATGTTGAGGTGGCCGACTTCGCTGTTGCCCATCTGTCCGTCGGGCAGGCCGACGTAGTGGCCGCTGGTCTGAATCAGGGTGTTGGGATATTCGCGCAGCAGGCGATCGTAGTTGGGCTTGCGGGCCAGGGCGATGGCGTTGGCTTTGGTCTCGGCGCGGTAGCCCCAGCCGTCGAGAATGATCAGCACAAGTGGTTTGGGACGGTTCATTAGGCTCCTGGCTTTGTGTCTGGCTCGCCGGAAAACGGAATATCGAGGCGCAGAGGAACAAGGGAAATTGGAAGAACAGAAATTATAGGCGAGTGCAGCAGGTTTTCAAATCCGCGACCGCATAATATAGTCGTTCTATCTTCATTCGGAGGAAGGCATGTCCATCAGCGATCTTCTGATTCTCGAATTTGATGCCGAAGCGAAAACCACCCGCACCATGCTGGAACGTGTACCCGAAGACAATAAGGACTTCACGCCGCACCCCAAATCGATGCCGCTGAACAAGCTTGCTCCGCATGTGGCGGAACTGGCTGGATTTGGAGTTACCGTCCTCACTACCCCAGAGTTTGATTTTTCCAAAAGCACTCGTCAGCGCCTCCCCTTTGAGTCCGCGGAACAGTTGGTACGGGCCTTCGACGAGGGGGCAGCCCAGGTTCGCGCCGCGTTGAAAAGCATGCCCGATGAGGCCTGGACGCAGAACTGGAAACTCAGCTTTCAGGGCAAGCCTATTTTTAATGGATCGCGATTTCTGGCCTACCGGCAGATGTTCCTGAATCACCTGGTGCATCACCGCGCCCAGCTTGGCGTGTACCTGCGTCTGAACGGCAAGCCGCTGCCGGCGACCTACGGGCCCTCGGCGGATGACACGATGGGATTCTGATCGAGTGGGTCGAGACACTCTTAGTCCGACGCTTTTGAAGCTTGGTTTTGGTCGGCGGATATTGTCATGTGGATTCCAGCGGACTACGTTACGATGTCTCAGCAGATCACGAGATCCAGGTCCAAGCAGGCGTCGGATCAAGAGATATCTGTCCCACACGACTCGACCGCTAGCCTCCGTAGTTCAGGGCCTTCAATCCCAGGAACCTTGCTGCTCCGCCCAACTCTTCTTCAATCCGCAGCAGCTGGTTGTATTTTGCGATGCGATCGGTGCGCGAGGCCGAGCCGGTCTTGATTTGTCCCGCTCCCGTCGCTACCGCCAGATCGGCGATGAATGTGTCTTCGGTTTCGCCCGAGCGGTGCGAGATGATCGAGGTATAGCCGTTGCGCCGCGCCAGGTCGATCGCGTCCAGAGTTTCGCTGACCGTGCCGATCTGATTGACTTTGATGAGAATCGAGTTGGCCACGTGCTTGTCGATTCCCTCCTGCAGAAACGTCACATTGGTCACGAACAAATCGTCGCCGACGAGTTGGATCTTGCCGCCCAGCTCTTTGGTGAGGTTCTGCCAGCCGTCCCAGTCGTTCTCGGACAAGCCGTCTTCCAATGAAACGATGGGATAATCTTTCACCCATTTGGCCCAGAAGCGCACCATGTCGTCGGAACTCTTGGTTGACTTGTCGGATTTCTTGAAGACGTATTTGCCGTCCTGATAAAACTCGCTGGCCGCGGGATCGAGCGCGATGGCAATCTGCTCCCCCGGCTTATATCCCGCCTGGGTGATGGCTTCGAGGACCACTTCAATTCCTTCGACATTCGATTTCACAGACGGTGCAAAGCCGCCCTCGTCGCCGACCGCGGTGTTGTAGCCGCGCTTTTTGAGCACACCTTTCAAGGTGTGGAAGACCTCGACGCCCCAGCGCAGGGCCTCGGAAAAAGATTCCGCTCCGACTGGCATGACCATGAATTCCTGAAAGTCCACGTTGCTGTCGGCATGGGCGCCGCCGTTCAGGATGTTCATCATCGGGGTGGGCAGGATATTGGCGCCGGCCCCGCCGAGATAGCGATAGAGCGGCAGGCTGAAAGCGGCCGCCGAAGCTCGCGCTGCTGCCATCGAAACCGCCAGGATGGCATTGGCGCCCAGCCGGCCCTTGTTTTCGGTGCCATCGAGTTCGATCATCTTCTGATCGATGGCGCGCTGGTCGGCTGCGTCCATGCCGGCCAGGGCGTCGGCGATTTCGCCGTTCACATTTTCTACCGCCTTCAGTACACCTTTGCCCTGGTAGCGTTGCTTGTCGCCGTCGCGCAACTCGACCGCCTCGTGCTCGCCGGTGGAGGCTCCGCTGGGGACGGCCGCGCGTCCCCTGGTTCCATCCGCCAGGGTGACTTCCGCCTCGACCGTGGGGTTGCCGCGGGAATCGAGAATCTCCCGCGCCTGAATTTCCTGAATCTGCGTGATCACGTCCATGATTGCTGGTGTGCCTCGTTCTTTCTGTATGTATGGGACTGGAAATTATATCGGTTTTTCGGGTGTGGCGCGGGCGCCCTCGCCCGCGAGAGTCCAGCAGCAACGTCAAAGGCCGCGGGCGAGTCGCCCGCGACCACACACAACTCCATCTCGCCCGTGTCTATGCTGGTTCCTTGAGTTTTTCACAGGCTGGCGCCCGCCACTTCTGCTCTAGAGTCGAAGCAGATGTTGGATCGCACGGAAACTCTTGTTGTCGGTGCGCGTGCGCCGGAATTTCTGTTGTCGGCCGCGAATCGCGACGGGATTCTCTCCCTTTCCGGTTTTCTGTCGCGGGGAGCGCTGATCGTGGAGTTCCTGCGCGGCACCTGGTGACCGAATTGCGTGAAACGCATGGCTCAGTTGGAGCCGATGAAAACTGAAATCGAACAGGCGGGAGCGCAACTGGTGTACATCGCGGCAGAAATGGGCGAGGGCGTGTGGAAGCCGGCAAAGTTTCTGCAATCGCATCCGGTGTCGTATCCCTTTCTGCTGGATGAGGACCGCTCGGTGACCAAAGCTTACGGGCTGTATCACCGGCTGGGCGTGGATGCGATCAACATCGCGCACCCGGCGATCGCTGGTCGTCGATCGTGACCGGAAGATTGCAGTACATCTATCGCGGAGACAGTCAGACGGACCGGGCGCCGTTCGATCAGGTGCTGGAGGCAGCGAAGAAATTATCGGTGTCCGGTTGATGGACGTGATATGGCTGGTCGGCAGATTTGCAGCGGAAACTCAGGAGGCGGAATGAAGAAGATACTCGTATTGCTCGGTGTGATATGTCTGGCGGTCGCGGCTGGGGCACAGACCAACATGGCTCTACCCGCGGGCACGGCATTCAAAGTCAAACTGGAAAACACGCTGTCAACTTTCTCCAGCAAGGAAGGCGATGCCTTCTCGGGGCGGGTGGTGGACGCGGTGATGCTCGATGGAAAGACGGTAATCCCCGTCGGCGCCACGGTGCAGGGGCGGGTCACCAAGGTCAACGAACCGCGGCGCATTGCGGGCAAGCCGACCATCGGAATTTTTCCCGAGGCGGTAGTGCTGCCCAACGGCGAGCGCTACATGCTGAACGCCACCATGGTGGACACCAATCTGCGCAACGGAACCGATGTCAACACCGAAGGCCAGTTCAAGGGTGACGGCCACGATGGCAAGGACCTGACCGAGATTGGTTTCGGCACCGGCGGCGGAATGCTGATCGGCGGCCTGGCGGGCGGAGGTAAAGGCTTGCTGATCGGCGGAGCAGTGGGCGCTACGCTGACGGTGGCGCACTGGCTGGGCAAGAAGCGCTCCGCGGTGCTGCCCTCAGGCACGGAGTTGATGATGGAGTTGAGCCGTCCGCTGGCGATGACGGCGGAGACCGGCGGTCAGTAGCCGGCGTTCCGCGTGGCGCGGGTGATGTTTTGATTCTGAATTCTTTGCGTCCTTTGCGGCTTTCTTTGCGAACTTTGCGGTTCAAGATTTTTGAATGAGTTGCGGTCAAGGTCAAACCCTTTTACCGCAAAGGGCGCAAAGAACTGGCGCGAAGGACGCAAAGAGGGCCACGCACTAGGAATGCCGGGAATACCGGCGTAGCTGAGGGTTGGACACCTTCCAGCTCGCAGATTCCCAAACCCAAAAGCAACGGCAACGGCGTCGGACAAGAGTGTCCGACCCACACTGGATTATTGCTGCGCGATCAGATCTTCTTCGCTGAGGAGCGGCAGTTCCATCCACCCTTCCAGGGGAAGCGCGTCTGCGGGCAGGCCGTTTTGCCACAGGCTGAAGCGCATGCGCAGCCGGGTGGCGACTGGAACCATCGGTTTGCCGTTCCCACTCTCCGTTGCCGAGGTCACGGGAGTGGCCAGCAACCACTCCAAGGGGAGCTTGAATTCAAAGTTCCGGAACAGCGCGACGGTGACCTGATCATTGGCCTGGTCAGAAGCCGCAAGCGGCGCTTCGGAGTCGGGAACGCTGACCTTCCAATATTGGATCCTGCGCTGTTCTACTGCGGCGTCGAGACGCAGGGCGCGGCGCGGCCGCTGGCCTTGGTCCGCCCAGGACTCCAGGTTGACCACCAGTTCGAAATCTGCTTCCGGGACCTTATTCTCGGTAAAGTCCAGGCGCCCGTAAATGTAGATGTCGTCGATTCCCGCATGCACGGCGTCGAGCAAAAATTGTTTGCCGTGCATGGCGCCGGCGCGCCGGTCGGCGGTGTACACAGCGGCCCCCATCCATTCGAAATAGCGCACCATGTCGCCTGTGATCCGGGGATGGATATAGGCCGTCTGCGGGACCACGGCGGGCCGCTCCCCGCCGACGAGGATAGGCTGCGACAAATAGTCCGGCGGGCGGCTGCCCAGCAGCTGGTAAATGTTCGAAAGGTGTTTGCGGTAGAGTTCGTCGAATTCGCGGTCGTTGGCGGAATGATGCTCCGGGCCATACCACCAGTTCCAGTCGCTGCCTTCGGCGATCAGGATTTCTTCAAAGGCGAGTTTCCGCTGCTCTTCCCCGGCCTCGGGAGCGGCCTGGGCATAGAAGTTGCGGGCGTTGTAGAGATAGTCCCAGGCACGGTTGTCTTCCGGCGCGCCAATCCAGACGTTGAAGTTGGCGTGGATCCAGGAGCCCGGAACCAGCGACTTGAGCCGGGGAAACTGCTGGTGGCGCTGAATGGCCTCGGAAACCGTGGTGGCCTCGACACCGTCCTCACGCTGCAGGGCATCATAGAAGCGGCGCAGGAATTCCCGTCCGGACTGGGGATAGTATTCCCACGCATTTTCGCCATCCAGGATTATGGGCACGACAGCATCATGCCCATTATTTAAAAGTGGATACGCCGCTTGTTTAATGTTGTTCATGAGGTGATGAGCGGCGTCTTGAGGCGTCATCCCGGAATAGACAAACCCGATCAAATCAGAAAGGGTGTGATCACGGAAGATCAGGTTCATCTCGGTCTGCTCATTCTCGAAGCGATGGATGGTATACAGCTTCTCGGCCAGGTCGCCGGACAGATGACCATGCGCGTCGCGCCCGAAGGAAACACCCAGGCTTCGGCCCAATACCTCTTCGTCGGTGGCCATCCACTTCACGCCCAGACCCTGCGCGATACCCAGGACTTCTTCTGAGACACTGCCCTCGGACGGCCAAACGCCCTGCGGGCGCATCCCGAAGACCTGCTCATGCAGATTCAGTCCACGCTGTAATTGCTCGCGAGCGTCGTCAGGATGGCGAAAGCGATTCTGGGGCAGAGGCAGGCCGGGGGTTGAAACCGCGCCCATGTTGGTGTCGCAGATCAGAGGCAGAATCGGGTGATAGAACGCGGAGGTGGAAATCTCTATCCGTCCGTGCTGCGCGGCTTCGGCGTGCGCGGGCAAGACCTTGGCCAGCAGTTCGCGTTGGCGGGCCATCACGAAGCGCTGATCGTCAAGAGAGTAGCCGCGGCCTTTTTGAATGAGGCCGGCGATTTCGGGATCGTCCAGAAAGTATTCATCGAACCAGGCGATTTGCGAGAGCACCTGCAGGTCAGTAAAGTCCTGTGGCGAGAAATATTTTTCCGCGCCTTCGGGTGTGCCGCCGGCGTTGCGAAAGTGGTCCCACAGCTCCCGGTATCGCGGATAGCGTCCAATCAGATTTACCGGATTGGCCTGGAAAAGATACTGCAACGCGAAATGACGTTCGTCAGAGGTGAGATCTCCGGCCGGCTTGGCCGCAACCTCGAGGAACGGGTCGCGAGCGGCGCCCGTCACATAGTCCTGTATTTGGGTGATCAACGACGGGACAAGATTGAACGTCTGGTGAACGCTGGGGAACTCGTCCAGCAACTTGACCATGCCGTAGTAATCCTTGAGCGCGTGCAGCCGCACCCAGGGCAGCCGGTAGTGGCCGGTGACCAGGTCTTTGTAAAACGGCTGATGCTGGTGCCACAGAACTACGACGCGCAGAACGGGCATGAGCGTAAGATTTCCAAGCTTAGAAGTCTAGCAGGACGGTCGCCGCCAGCGCGATGTTACCAAAGCGAGGGGCGCCTCTTCGCCAATTCCGGCCTTCGCGGTAAAAAGCTTTTGACCGCAAAGGTCGCAAAGAGGCCCGCAAAGTACGCAAAGGTGAGGCATTCTCCACCCAAACTCCGGTACACTGGGAGAGCACTACTGTGAATGATGAGTAAGGAAACCACACCCACGTTGGCGCCGCCCCTGCGCAGCGACCCCAGCCTGCTGACCGAGCAGGACCTTCATCTCTTTAACGAAGGCACGCACTACCGGATTTACGACAAGCTGGGCGCCCACATGACCACGGTCGGGGGCAAGGCGGGCACTTACTTTGGAGTGTGGGCGCCGAACGCCAGCTCGGTTTCCGTGGTCGGCGACTTCAATGGCTGGAACACGCAATCGCATCCTCTGCGAGCGCGCGCCAGTTCCGGTATCTGGGAAGGCTTTGTGGCCGGAGTCGGCAAAGGCGCGCTGTACAAGTACCACATCGTTTCCCACAATCAGGGACATGTAGGCGAGAAAGCCGATCCGTTCGGCATTCTTCACGAAAAACCTCCGCGTACCGCCTCGGTGGTGTGGGACCTGGAATACCAGTGGGCCGATAAGCAGTGGATGGAAACCCGGGCCAAGCGGGATTCGCTGCAGGCCCCGATTTCGGTTTACGAGGTGCATCTGGGTTCGTGGATGCGGGTCCCGGAAGAGGGCGACCGGCCGCTGACTTACCGCGAAACCGCGCCGCGCCTGGCGGAATACGTCAAGCGCATGAATTTTACCCACGTGGAATTGATGCCCATCATGGAGCATCCTTTCTACGGTTCATGGGGCTATCAGACCACGGGATATTTTGCCCCCACTTCGCGCTACGGCACGCCCCAGGATTTCATGTACCTGGTGGACTATCTGCACCAGCAAGGGATCGGCGTGATTCTGGACTGGGTGCCGTCCCACTTCCCTACCGACGCGCACGGGCTGGCCTATTTCGACGGCACACATCTGTTCGAGCACGCCGATGCGCGCAAGGGCTTTCATCCTGACTGGAAGACCTTCATCTTTAACTATGGCCGCAACGAGGTGCGCAGCTTCCTGATGGCCAGCGGATTGTTCTGGCTGGACAAGTATCACATCGACGGCCTGCGCGTGGATGCGGTCGCGTCCATGCTCTACCTCGACTATTCGCGCCAGGCGGGAGAGTGGATTCCCAACAAGTTTGGCGGCCGCGAGAATCTGGAAGCGATCGATTTTCTGCGCCAGTTCAACACCCAGGCTTACAAGGAGTACCCGGGCATTCAGACCATCGCGGAAGAATCCACGGCATGGCCCATGGTGTCGCGGCCCACGTATGTGGGAGGGCTGGGCTTCGGCATGAAGTGGGACATGGGCTGGATGCATGACACGCTGGCTTATTTTTCCCAGGACCCGATTCATCGCCGCTACCATCACAACCAGCTGACCTTCCGCATGCTGTACGGCTTCACCGAGAATTTCGTCCTGCCGCTGTCGCACGATGAAGTAGTGCACGGCAAAGGCTCGCTCATCGGCAAGATGCCGGGAGACGAGTGGCAGAAGTTCGCCAACCTGCGCCTGCTGTTCGGTTACATGTATGCTCAGCCGGGCAAGAAGATGCTGTTCATGGGCTGCGAATTCGGACAGGTGCGCGAATGGGCGCACGATATGAGCCTGGAATGGCACGTGCTGCAGTATCCGGTGCACAAGGGAGTGCAAAACTGGGTGGCGCAGCTGAACCAGGTTTATCGGGAGCAGCCCGCACTGCACCAGCTCGATACTGATGCCGCCGGTTTCGAATGGGTGGATTGCAATGACACTGCCGCCAGCATTATTTCCCTGTTGCGAAGAAGCCGATCGCCGGCTGATGAAACCCTGGTTGTCTGCAATTTCACTCCAGTGCCGCGCTACGGCTACCGGGTGGGCGTACCCTCCGGAGGATTCTGGCGCGAGTTGCTGAACAGTGACGCCCAGGAATATGGCGGAAGCGGCATGGGGAACGTGGGAGGCGTGCACGCGGATGCGCAACCCACGCATGGCCGTCCGTTCTCGGTAAGCCTGACCCTGCCTCCGCTCTCTGCCCTCTTCCTCAAACCTGAATAGGTGCAGCCGAAAACCATCCCTTGTCATCCTGAGCGGAGCAGGATGTTTCGCTCGCGAAACATCCTGTGGAGTCGAAGGACCCCTATAAGCTGATGAGTCCCCGGCCAGGCAGGGGTCCCTCGACTTGCTCTCACCGCGCCAGCGCGGTTCGAGACTGCGCTCGGGATGACTCTCTTTCTCCGGGGATGCCTACCCGGGTGCCTTGCGAGGAAGTGCTCTTCCTCACACTAGCGGCCATCCGTCAATTCTCCGTGCTATGCTCGGCTTTGCTCGTTGAGTCAGTCGCATGCGGATTCTGACCCGCTACATCCTGCGTGAAGTGATCTCGCACGCCGCCATCGGCGTTGCGGTGTTCACATTTGTGCTGTTCACCCGGGACCTGGGACACATTCTCGACCTGGTGGTGCGCAACAGCGCGCCCTTGCCCAGCGTGCTGGAGATTTTCCTCTATACCCTGCCGGTGGCTTTTACCTACACCATTCCCATGGGTGTGCTGGTGGGAATTCTGATCGGACTCAGCCGCCTGGCCGCGGACAGCGAGATTACCGCCATGCGGGCCAGCGGCATCGGAGTGTGGACCTTCCTGCGAGTGGTTTCTATTTTTGCCGTGACCGCCTGGGCCCTGGCGATGTTCAACGCGGTGTATCTCGCGCCCGCCTCGCAAGCCGCCCTGGGCAGGCTGGAGGACCGGCTCAAGAGCTCGCAGGCGTCATTCGAAATCCAGCCGCGAGTTTTCTACGAGGGCTTTCCCAAGCTTGTGCTTTACGTGCAGGACGTGAAAACCGCGCAGGGCGCCGCCATCTGGAGGGGCGTTTTCATCGCGGACATCAGCAACCCGGCCTCGCCGCGCATTACCTTGGCCCGGCAAGGCATCCTGGTCAGCGAAGGGCCGCAGATGCTTCACCTGCACCTGACCAACGGATCCACGCATGAGACCGATCCCGCTTCTGCCGACCATTACCAGATTTCAACTTTCGATCAGACCGACGTGCCGATACCGGTGCCGCAGACCGACAGCCGTGACCAGGAGCCGGTGCCGGCGGCGCAGATGGGAACGTGGAACCTGCGCGACCAGGCCCGCAAGGTGAAGAAGTATGTGGCTCCCTGGTATCTTATCGAGTTCCATCGCCGCTTCGCGCTGCCGACCTCATGCCTGGTGCTGGCGCTGGTTGGAATTCCTCTGGGGCTGTCGGCCAAGAAGGGCGGCAAGTCGGCGGGATTTGTTCTCACCATTCTGCTGGTGTTCGCCTATTACTCGGTCACGCTGATTGGGGTCTCGTTGGCCCGCCAGGGCAAGGTGCCGCCTGCGCTGGGGGCATGGCTGGCCAACATCGTCTTCTTTCTGGGCGGCGCCTTTCTGTTGTGGCGGGCGGAACGCCGGCCCCTGGAGATCGGCCACTTCCGCGCCCGCTGGAATCCGTTGAAGACCAGACTGGTTCAAGGGACGAGAAACATGTTCCGATTCAACCGCCCCGAGGACGCCTTCCAGCGCGCGGTCAGCCGCCGGCGCGTATTCAGCGCCAGCTTCCCCATGATCCTGGACGACTATGTGCTGCGGGATTTTCTGCTCTACCTGACCATGATCCTGGCGTCGTTCCTCATGCTGTTGCAGGTGTTCACGCTTTTTGAGTTGCTGGGAGACATCCTGCGCAACCGTATTTCGCCGCTGGTGGTGGGTGAGTATCTGCTCAATGTGGCTCCCTTTTTTCTCTACAACGTGCTGCATCTTAGTATTCTGCTGGCCGTGCTGATCACACTGGGCCTGATGCAGCGGTCCAACGAGATTACCGCCATCAAGGCTACTGGCATCAGCATCTATCGCGTGATTGTGCCTATCCTGGTGGTATCGAGCGTGCTGGCGGCCGGGCTGTTCTTTTTCGATCAGTTCTATCTTCCCCATGCCAACAAGCGGCAGGACGCGTTGCGCAATCTGATCAAGGGCAAGCCGGCGCAGACTTATCTGAACCCCGATCGCAAGTGGATTTTCGGACAGCACTCGACAATCTACTACTACCAGTTTTTCGATTCCGACCGCGATCAGTTCGGCAATCTTTCGGTGTTCCAGTTCGATCCGGCTACGTTCCGTCTGACCGACCGGGTTTACGCCGACCAGGCGCACTGGGAAGAACGCCTGCAACGCTGGGTGTGCACCCAGGGATGGGAACGCAGCGTGCACGATTCCGCCATCGTCGATTACCGCACTTTCGATGTGGCCACGTTTGCCACGATCAGCGAGCCGCCGGCGTACTTCAAGAAGGAAGTGCGGCAGTCGTCCGAGATGAACTCCGAAGACCTGCGGCGTTACATTCGCGACCTGCAACAAAGCGGCTTCGACGTGGTGCGGCTGCGGGTGCAGTTGCAGGAAAAATTTGCCTTCCCCTTCAATTCCCTGATCATGGCGGTGCTGGCCATTCCCTTTGCGCTGGCGGCGGGCAAGCGCGGCGCGGTGGCGGGTGTGGCTACGGCCGTGGGCATCGGGTTGCTGTACATCATGGTGTCGCGGTTGTCAGAGTCGATGGGAAATGTCAGCCAGTTGCCGCCGTTTCTGGCGGCGTGGGCCCCTGCGTTTTTGTTCGGGTTGGCAGGCGGTTATCTGATTCTCAAAGTGCCAACTTAGAAGGTCAAGTAGCGTCGGCGTTCCGCCGGCTGTCGCGGAGGGCATCCTGCCGTCCGCCTCAGCCGAGCGGGACGCCGGCGCTACTTTTAAACTCACCGTGTAAACTGTTGGGCGCAACCGACTCCACGTACAGGGGAATGCTTCATGTCACGATTCTTCCACCCGGCGGCCTTGTCATACTTTGGCTTCATGATCGTGCTCTGCTGCAGCTTGTGGACTGGAGCAGCCAGCGCACAAACGGCTGCCAAGCCGGCACCACCTGCTTCTCCGGTGCCGCTCGATGCCGCGCCTCCTTCTTATCCGGAAGTGCAGTCCGACGGGACCGCAGTGTTTCGACTCGCCATGCCAAATGCCGCGAAAGTGGAACTGCATCTCGAGGGCGTGAAAGACCCGTTTCCCATGAGCAAAGGGCCCGACGGCGCCTGGAGCACCAGCGTTCCCAAACTCGCTCCCCAGTACTACAGCTACAGCTTCAATGTGGATGGCACCGAGGTGCTCGATCCGCACAATGTTTCGATCAAGACCAGCTTCTTCAGCAATCAGAATATTTTTCTGGTGCCCGGCCAGCCGCCCAAATCATGGGAGCCGGCGAACGTGCCGCACGGGGTAGTGCATCATCACTACTACCACTCGAACATCGTCGGCATCAACAGCGAGTACTACGTGTACACTCCGCCCGGCTTTGATCCTGGCAGCAAGCAGGAATATCCGGTGCTCTATCTACTGCATGGATACAGCGACGATCCCAGCGCGTGGACCGGCATGGGCAAGGCCAACGTGATCCTGGATAACCTGATCGCGCAGGGGAAGGCCAAACCGATGATCGTGGTCATGCCGCTGGGGTACGGGACCATGGAAGTCATTACCCGGGGCTGGAGCGCATGGAAAGACCCCGAACTGGTTCACCGCAACTACTCGCGGTTCTCGGACGCGCTTTTTCAGGAAGTCATGCCCCTGGTAAAAAAGCAATATCCGCTCTCCGATAAGCGTGAGGAGCATGCGGTGGCGGGGCTGTCGATGGGCGGAGCGGAGAGTCTGCTGGTGGGGCTCAATCACGTCGATGACTTTGCCTACGTCGGCGGCTTCAGCTCCGCCCCCCTGGGCGGGCAGAATGGTTTCGAATCATCTTTCCCGGAAATCACCGCGCAGTCAGCATCGGACATCAATGCCAAGCTACGGGTGCTGTGGGTGGCGTGTGGGACCGAAGACGGCCTGTTCGACGGCAATCAGAGATTTATCGCCTGGTTAAAAGAGAAAGGCCTGAAACCGACGGCGATCCAAACTCCGGGCATGCACGTGTGGATGGTGTGGCGTGACAATCTGACTAATTTTGCGCCGTTGCTCTTTCAGTCGCGCTAAGAAATATACCGTGATCATACCGACCGGAGCGCAGCGCAGCGCAGCAAGCGCAGTGGAGGGACCTGCTTTGCAGGCAGCGAGTACCTTTAACGCTGGGGGCAGGACCACCAACTGTCCGAGACAATCTCCGCTCACATCTTTCTCGCCCGCATGATAAATCGCAAGCCCGCGGCGGAGACTAGCGACCTGCGACTGCTCTGACCATCTCCTCCAAAGCAGGTCCCTCCACTGCGCTTGCTGCGCTGCGCTCCGGTCGGGATGACAGATTTGATTTAAGACTAATGACGCTGGGCCCGGGGACCGCTCTACTCCGCCGCCAGCGCCGAGGGCTGTCCCCCATCGATAGTGATGGGTGCGCCTACGCGGCCCAGCGTGCCCTTCGTCGAATCGAAGGTGTAAATCGAGAGCGAGGACGATCCCAGTTCGGCCACATACAGATAGTTCGCGGTGCCGCCGGTGGTGGCGTCGGCCGTAGTGCTGACGCGAATCGCCGCCGAAACCGGGTTGGCTCCAGTCGAGATGGTGGCTTGCGTATTCGGCGTCAGCTCGCCGGTTCCAGTGGCGATTTTATATTCCGAAATCTGGTTGGAGAGGCGGTCAACCACGAACATGAACTTGCCGGAAGGCGCGACCACAATGGACGTCGGTCCCAGTCCCGCCGAAAAGGGCGAGCCCGTGATCGGGGCGAGAATGCCGTCGGGAGCGTTGGGATCATTGCAACTGGTCACAATCTGATTGCAGATTGCGAAACCTGACACCGTGCTTGCATTGGCGACATACAGAAAGCCGCCGTTCGGAGATATAGCCAGGGCCGAAGGCGAGGTACCGACCGGCACCACAGGTCCCCGGGTCAGCACACCAGAAGCATCCACCGAGAAGGTTGTCACTGTGTTGTCGTACTGATCGGATACGTACAAGAACTTTCCATCGGGTGTGACTGCCACGCCCGTAGGGCCGGTGCCGCTGGGGGCCAGTGGCGCCGACGAGGGAAAAGGAGAACCGGGCACCTCGGTAAGAGTCGCATCCTTGATCGCGAACACCGAGATAGTGCCGGAGGTGGGGTCGCACTGCAGGCCCTGATTCGCCACGAACAGGAAGTGGCCTGCCGGAATCGATAGCCATCGCCAGGGGAATGACTCCGGTTTGCGAACTCCCACTGGCAGCAGTCAGTGTCCCATCCGTACCCACGGTGTACGCCGTTATCGTTCCGGGGCTGGGTAAGGTGCAAGCGGGACTATTGGGCGGGATAGCAGAGTTGCTGTTGGCGATGAACAATGCCGTCCCGGAAGGCGCCAAAATCATCGCGGAAGGTACGCTGCCAGTGGGCACGCTGTCGCCGTTCGCGTTAAGTGTCCCGGTCGTCAAGTCGATGGTGTAGGCCGAGACCGACGAGTCCCCTTGGGTTGCAACGAACAAAGCTCCCGGGCCTGAGCCCGTTGGAGTCGATGAACTGCTGGTCGTGCACGCGCTCAAGCTGAGCAGCAAACCTGGAAGCACTACTCCTGCCAGGAACCGGAACCTCGTCCCCATTCTTTTCCTTCTCCCTGTGCTCTCAAGCCTTCCGACGCGCCACACACCGCTTACGCCGGAAGATTGAGGTCCAAAAGTACCCTCATTTGTGTATCAGGAATGACCCGGAAGAGCAAACCACGCTGGCTGGTTGGAACCACGATGGTGGCGGAAAGTTGCCCGCCGATCAGGGTAGCTTTATTTCTCAATTTGACCGGCCCGAACTGGCTTCCACGGGCTCCGCTGGCTCGACCGGGCGATCGGGCTGGGGGCTGGCATCGGCGGCCAAAGGAAGGCGTATTTCCACCTGCAGACCGCCCTCAGGGCGATTGCTGGCTTTGACCGTCCCACCGTGCAGGCGCACCGCGCGCTCGGTGATCGCCAACCCCAGGCCAACTCCACCTGTCTTCCGGCCGCGGGCATCGTCAATGCGATAAAACGGACGGAAAAGTTTGTCCAGCGCGTCCTCGGGCACGCCTGGACCTGAGTCCACGATGCGGATGAGGGCTTCGGGTCCGCCATTGCCCACGCCGCGCTCCAGCGTGATCTTCGCGCTGGTGCCTTCCCGGGTATAACGGGCGGCGTTGCGCACCACGTTTTCAATCGCACTGTGCAGCAGGCTGGGCGCGCCCATGACCACGCAGTCTTGCTTGATCACGCTCTCAACTCCGCACTTGCGGCCCTGGGCCTCGAAATTTGCATCTGCGGCTATGCCTTCGATTATTTCCCCTAATAGAACCGGCGACTTCTGCCGGGCATCGTTGCCACTCTCCAGGCGGGCGATGGTCAGCAGACCTCCGATCAATTCGTTCAGACGCTCGGCTTCGAGGTCGATGCGCTCAAGCGCGCTGTGCGCTTCCGCACCGGCCCGCTGATGGGCCAGGGCGGAGGCGACGTTAAGACGCGCGAGTGGAGACCGCAGTTCGTGAGAAATATCGTTGAGCAATCGCGCCTGGGCGTGGACTGCAGCCTCCAGGCGTTCTGCCATGGTGTCGAAGTCGCGCACTAACTGTGCCATCTCGTCGCGACGCCGCGCCGCGAGGCCACCCGCCCTGGCGCTCAGATCGCCCGCCGCCAGACGCTGCGTGGCAGCGCGCAGGCGCACCACCGGCGCAGTCAAATATCGCGCCAGCAAATAACAGACCAGCCCCGACGAAATGATTCCGATAAGAATGCTCAGGCCGGGAACGCCGCCTGGCCCGAAAGGACCGCCCGGAGGCAGGAACGCCACCAGGGTGTAACGGTGTCCGCTGGCTGCAACCTGTACCTGCCGGCGGAATGGGCTGGGGGTCACGCGCTGCCAGAAGTCGCGCCGCGGCGGTTCGACTCCCTTTCCCAAAGACTCCGCCCAGCGCGGCAGTTCACGCCCGGAGACATCCTGGCCATGGTCGTCGAGCAGGTAGGCGCGAGCGTGAAACGAGTCGCGTACCTCTTCAAAGTAACGCCGCGCTTCGGTCGGCCCGCCTTGTTCGTACGCCTGCACGGCCTTCTCGAGGACAGCGGCTTGTTGTGCGTCCCAGGCGGCCGACTCTCCGCGTTCGCGCATCGCCACAGTGATCAGGATGGCGAGAGCAACGAACAGGGCCTGGGCCACCCAGTAGGAGAGGAAAATCTTCAGAAAAAGACTCTTCATTGTCCACCGCTCGTGACCTTGTCGGCCGAGACTTCCTGCGGACGGGTGAAGATGTAGCCGACGCCGCGCACGGTTTTGATGTGGTCCAGACCGGAATCGGACTCGCCCAGCTTTTTTCGAATCTTGCTCACGTGCATATCAATGCTGCGGTCAAAGGGAGAGAACTTACGGCTGAGCACGATATCAACCAGGCGCTCGCGTGGCACCACCCGGCCCGCCTCGCGCAGCAGCACGTGCAGCAGATTGAACTCGACGGAAGTCAACTCGACCGGCTTGCCCTTCTGCAGAACGGTGCGCGTCGCGGGATCCAGTTCGACCTCACCCACGCGAAGGATCTCCGCGGGCTGTCCGCTCACCGACCTTTCCGAGGACCGCGTCCTTCGCAGAATCGCGCGGATGCGCGCCACCAGTTCCCGGGGATTGAAGGGCTTGGGAAGGTAATCGTCGGCGCCGATCTCCAGGCCCACGATGCGGTCCACGTCCTCGCCGCGCGCGGTAAGCAGCAGGACCGGAATCCTTGATTTGTCACGCAGCCGCCGCAGCACTTCGAAGCCATTCAGGCCGGGCAACATGACGTCGAGCACCACCAGCAGAAACTCTCCGTTCAGCGCCATCTCCAGGCCGCGAGTTCCGTCGGAAGCGGACTCGACCTGGAAGCCTTCAGGGGCCAGGTACTCGCTCACCAGGCTGCACAGCTCGACGTCGTCATCGATGACCAGTATGCGATCCACAGGCTTCATTGTACTTCCACGACCGCGATTTCCGCGTGCTGGTAAAGGCCTGTAGGGGTAAAGAATTGTCAACAGGACAGAGGTGACGCTTTACAAAACTTTACTCCGCTTGACCGAGTTTTTACCGCCGCCGCGGCAGAAGGAGCTTCTAATGCTTGTAGCGGGTTGTAGCGCCGGCGTCCCGCGGGTTGTCGCGAGGGCATCCTGCCCTCGCCGCAGCGAACGGAGACGGAGGGGAGCACATATGAAACCGAAATACTTCAAGACACTGGCCGTAGTTCTGGTTCTAACGGTGGTCGCAGCCATCGCGGTAGCCCAAGGCATGAGGCGGGGCCACATGCGCGGCGATGGCATGTTCGGCGGGCCGATGATGGGTTACTACATCCATAAACTCGACCTGACCGACGCGCAACAGGCGCAAGTGAAGGCCATCATGGCCAGGGAAAAGCCGGCCTTGCAGCCGCTGATGCTGCAGATGGCCCAGGGCCACGCGCAATTGCGGGAGCAGGTCATGAACGGGAACTTCGACGAAGCGAAAGTCCGCGAGCTGGCGTCGCAGCAGAGCCAGGCCATGACTGAGCTTATCGTGCAGTACGCCCGCACCGGCTCGGAAATGGTGCAAGTCCTCACTCCAGAACAGAAAACAAAACTGGCCGCTCTCATGAATGCGCGCGAGCAACGGTTCATGAATCGCATGCAGGGAAAGACCCCGGAAGCGACGCCGAGCCAGTAACCCCATTGCCGGCCGCCAGCTTTCATTTTTATCCGGATCATAAAACGCTGGCCGCCGGCGATTGCTTTTTTAAAAAGGAGACCAACCCGTGGCAACCACCGCTTTCAACCATGACCTGGTCATGGCCATTGCCGAAGAAATGGCGCACGGAGTACAGACTGCCGTCGATTGCTGGATGACCGAGATCGAACTGGCCCTCACCGATACTCACCTCACCACTCTGGGCCGGTTGAAAGCCGTGCACGAAATTGTGGAGAACTACAAGCACCTGACCGGCCAGGCCGACCTGACTTGCCGGATGCTGCCCGCTGTCGGTTCCTCATAGAGCCATCGTCATGAACGCGGTGTTTGTTTACCTCATGGCTTCGAGTTGGGTGTTCCTGCTGGGCTGGATCGCCCTGCTGCTGGTAGCGTACGTGCTGGCCTTCCAGGGGGATTCGGCCTAGCCCGATTGGTATGAAGCCGCAGGCGCCTGGCCCGCGAGAGTTGGCAGGACCGCTGAGTGCTGCTCAATTCAACTTTCTGGCCGGCCAGTGATGGACTACCCTCAGGACCCAGTTTTCAGTTCCGAGTTCCCGGTTCTCAGTTGGCGGCGTGATGAAGCTTGGGCTGCTAGAATTGCATCTACTAGAAGGCCATGCTGCCCAAAAACCTGCGTCCACTCTTTCCCTATCTGAAGAAGTACCGCGGCAGCTATGTTGTGGGCACGATCTGCGTTTTCATCAACAACGGTGTGTGGATCCTGTTTCCTCTGGTCCTCCGCCATGCCGTGGATGGCCTGCGCGCTGAAGTGAGTCGCGAAAAGCTTCTGACCTATTCCCTGGAGCTGCTGGGAGTGGCGGCGATCAAGGGCATCTTCCAGTTTTTGACTCGCTGGATCGTGATCGGCATTTCACGCGAGATTGAGTTTGACCTGCGCAACGATCTGTTTCGCCACCTGGAAAGTCTTTCGTATTCCTACTACCAGCGCACCCGCACCGGCGACATCATGGCCCGGGCCACCAACGATCTGAATGCCGTCCGCATGCTTTTAGGGCCGGCCATCATGTATTCGGCGAACACGATTGTGTTTACCGCCGGCGCGCTGGCCTTCATGCTCTCCATCAGTCCCAAGCTGACCATGTATGCCTTTCTGCCGCTGCCGGTGGTGAGCATTACGGTGCAGTATTTCGGAAAACAGATTCATGAGCGCTTCGAGAAAATCCAGGCCATGTTTTCCGAGATTTCGGCGCGGGCGCAGGAAAATTTCTCCGGCGCCCGGGTGGTTCGCGCTTATGTGCAGGAAGAGCCGGAAATCGCGGCCTTCGAAACTTCCAACCGTGAATACATTCACCGCAGCCTGAAACTGGTACGCCTGATGGGAATGCTGTGGCCCACCCTGGAGACCATGCTGGGCATGGCCATCGTGCTGGTGCTCTGGCTGGGCGGGCGGGAAGTACTGCACGGACGCATGACGGTCGGCGGCTTCGTGGCCTTCAATACTTACATGGTGCAACTGACCTGGCCGGTGATCGCGCTGGGCTGGGTGATCAATATCTTCCAGCGCGGGACCGCATCCATGGCGCGGATCAACGAAATCCTGGTGGAACAGCCTGAGATTGAAGATAGTTCAAGCGTAAAGGCCGCGGGCGAGGGCGCCCGCGCCACACAAATCCGGGGAGAGATCGAGTTCCGGGGATTGAATTTCGCCTACAACGGTGTGCCGGTGCTGCATGAGATCAATCTGCGGGTCCCGGCGGGCAGCAGCCTTGCGATTGTTGGCCCAACCGGCTCGGGCAAGACCACGCTGGTGAGCCTGATCCCGCGCATTTACGATGCTGCCCCGGGAAGCGTCCTGATCGACGGCCGGCCGGTGCGTGAATTTCCTCTGGAGCCGCTGCGCCGGCAGATCGGTTTTGTGCCCCAGGAAACTTTTTTGTTCAGCGAAACCATCCGCGAAAATATCGCTTTTGGCAAGGCCGATGCTTCCGAAGAAGAGGTGCGGTCGGCGGCTGAGGCGGCCAGCATCGCCCAGGACATTGAAGAATTTCCCGAGCGCTATCGCACGCTTGTCGGCGAACGCGGAATCACCCTTTCCGGAGGGCAAAAACAGCGGACGGCGATTGCGCGCGCCATCATCCGCAATCCCCGCATCCTGATTCTGGACGACGCCCTCTCCAGCGTGGATACCCACACCGAAGACAAGATCCTCAACCATCTTCGCGAGGTGATGCAGGGCCGGACCACGATCTTCATTTCCCACCGCGTCTCGACCGTGCGCAATGCCGACCGGATCGCGGTCCTGCACGCCGGCCGCATCGTTGAACTGGGCACCCACGACGAACTGCTGGCGCGCAATGGCTACTACAGCGACCTTTACAACAAACAGTTGCTGGAAGAGGAACTGGCGGAAGTTTAGAAAGCAGTCGTCGGTCGTCAGTCGTCAGCGAATCGGCGCGGCTTCTTACCGACGGCTGACAAATTGGGAAGCAGGGAAACTTCAGGAGCAGCAGCCAGTTACCAGTTCTCGGTTGTCAGCGAATCGCCGTGGTGCAGGCTTTTTCCGAAGACTGACGACCGGCGGCTGCTTTTTATGAAACGCGTAGTCATCCCCGAACTGCTTGATACCGACTGCGGAACGTCCGCTGAAGTCTCCGCTTCGCTCGGAGACTTGCGGCGAATCAATCGCTGGTTCGGAGGCGTGGCCACGACTGAGGACATGATCTGGGGCGTGGCACGTAACATCGATTCATCATCGTTGTCGCTGCTGGAGGTGGCCGCCGGCACTGGATACGTTCCGCAGACCGCCAGCGAGCGCCTGCTTCATCGTGGATTGAGCCTGCAAATCACTTCACTTGATCGCGCCGCATCGCATCTTGACCTTCACAATGGGGCCCGGGCCGTGGCCGGTGATGCTCTCGCTCTTCCCTTCCGCGGCGCATCTTTCGATCTGTTGAGCAGCACACTGTTTGCCCACCATCTGTCTCCACAGGACCTTGTGCAATTCGTAAATGAAGCGCTGCGCGTTTGCCGGGTTGCGGTGCTGATCAATGACCTGGTTCGGCACCCGCTGCACATGTCGCTGGTGTATGCCGGGATGCCTCTGTACCGCAGCCGGATTACGCGTCATGATGCCCCAGCCTCGGTTCGCCAGGCGTACACGGTGGGGGAGATGCAAAGCTTGCTGGCGCAAACCAGCGCCGCCAGAGTGGAGGTTCACCGTCACTACCTGTTCCGCATGGGGGTGGTAGCGTGGAAACGCTGAGAACCGGCAACTGAATGGACTACGACCTCATCATCATCGGAGCGGGCCCGGCTGGGACCGCGGCCGCGATCTCGGCTTCGCGAGAGGGCGCCAGCGTCCTGCTGCTCGAGCGCGGACGATTTCCCCGCCACAAAGTTTGCGGCGAGTTTGTGTCCGCGGAATCGCTCGGCTTGCTCGCAGAGTTTCTCGATCTTGAACTTGCCGCTTTGATACAGGATGCGGTTCGGATTCCGCGCGCCCGGGTGTTCCTCGATGGGCGCACACTCCGGGCCCGCGTGGACCCTCCCGCCGCCAGCATTGCCCGCTTCGAGCTTGACGTCGCACTCTGGCAATCGGCGCAAAGCGCGGGCGTCGATGCCCGGCAGCAAGTCACAGTCCACAGCATCGCCGGCCGCGGCCCCTTCCGCATCGCGACCAGTGACGGAGAGTTCGAAAGCCGGGCCCTGGTGAATGCTTCCGGGCGCTGGTCAAACCTCAATCTTCCCCCGCCGGAAAATGGGGTCCCGCGGGAAAAATGGCTGGGAGTCAAGGCCCATTTTGCCGAGCCATCACCCGAGCCCTCGGTGGACCTGTATTTTTTTGAGGGCGGATACTGCGGTGTTCAGCCGGTGGTTGTGGCCGGCGAAAGCGGCGGACGCGTGAACGCTTCCGCCATGGTCCGAGCCGACCTGGCCAGCACACTCCCCGAAGTGTTTGCGCGGCATGCCGGCCTTCGCGAGCGTAGCAGGAAGTGGAGCCCACTGAGCGATCCCGTGAGCACTTCGCCATTGGTCTTCCGCCGGCCCCAGCCCGAGCGGGACGGCATGCTGATGGTGGGAGACGCCGCGGGCTTTGTCGATCCTTTCGTAGGCGATGGGATCTCGCTTGCCCTGCGAGGCGGCGCGTTGGCGGCGCATTGCCTCGCGCCTTTCTTTTCCGGCGAAGCTTCCCTCTTTGCGGCGGCGCGGCGCTATGGCCGAGCCTACCAGCAATCGCTGTTGCCGGTATTTCGCGCTTCATCGGCAATCCGCCGCATGCTTGTTCTGCCGGGCGCGGTCCGCAAGCCGCTGCTTTTTTTCCTTGAGCGCACTCCCGCGATCACCGAATACCTGGTACGCAGGACCCGCTAAGCATGTGGGCGCGAGCGTCCCCGCTCGTGCTGCGTCATCACGGACGAGCCGAGTGGCGCCGCAGTCGCGGCGCTGTGGTGGGAACGTTCCCTACTGCTGAGGGCGAGACGCCCTCAGGACAGCCGGCAAGATCCGGCGCTACAAAAAATGTAGTTAGCGGACCACCAAGACTTCGCGAACGTTGTCGCGGGCGAGAAAGAATTTTATGGAAGCGAAATCGCGGAAGAGATTTTCTATGTTGCGGTTGTTGAACACCCGCTGCAGGCGGAACTTGCCGGCTGGGCTGCCCTTCTTTCCGTCGCCGCGAGCGATGTGCTGCATCTCCAGAACGTCGCCGCCCACGATGTGGTAACGGTAACAAGGCGCGTCGGGGCCCGCCTCCTGGGTGTGAAAAAAAGCCAGCAGCATGCCGCCGGGTTTGAGCAGCGACCAGAGCCGCCCGATCACGGGCTTCACCAGGCTTTCATCCAGGTAGTCGGCGAGATTCCAGCACAGCACAATATCGAACTGCGAGCCGGGATAAACCAGGTTTTCATCCAGGAAGCGCTTGCTGTCCAGGGCTGGCTTTCCCGTCTCGTCCTTGATGGCGAGTGACGGGTCGGTCGAAGAAATCAGCAGGTCGTCGCTGTAGATTTTGTGGCCCCGCTCGGTGCAATAGCGGATGTTGGCCGGGGAGGTGGACCCCAGATCGAGTATGCAGAGGGTCTCTTCTGATTCCAGCGTGTTAATCAGTTGGGCAAGACTGCTGGAGCGGCGTGTGAGCTTGGCTCCCTGGGCCGCCGCCGAATCCTGCGCGGTGCTGTTTGTCGAACCGAAAAATTTCATGAAGCTGTGCGCAACTCACGCCGCCGGCAAGCGCTGGGCGTCCGGCTCCGTTCGCCCGACCGCCGCCTGAGCCGGGGAGAATCGGGGGCAGGAACTACTTGCCTTCACTCGGGTTCGTTTTCACGGCCACGGTGGAACCCCCGGAGGCGCTTGCTGCCGCGGACGAACTGGCGGCCGCTGCAGTCCTGGCCCCATCCGTTTTCGCCATATCCTTCTGAATATCAACCTTGCCCTTGAAGTACGCCCCCTCTTCGATGGCTACTCGCTGGGTGGTGATATCGCCTACGGCGATGGCGGACTTGGTCAATTCGGCGCGCTCCGAAGCGCGGATGTTACCATCCAGCTTGCCCTGCACGATCACGCCCTTGGCGTTTACATTGGCGCGGACCTGTCCATGAGGTCCGATAATCAAACGATTGCCCGCCAGCTCGATGCTCCCCTCCACCTGGCCATCCACGTAGAGGTCCTCACTTCCCGAGAGTTCCCCCTTGATGATGACCGACTTGCCTATATGCGCAAATTCTGCCGTCTTCGGCGTTTCCATGATTGCGGCCTCCTTGGGCCATATACCACACCGGACGTGCACGGGAAACCCAAGTCACCTGTGACTTGTCAGGGCCAGAAAAGCCAGAAAGGAAACCCCGTAATCCTCTGCGAACGCCATTCCTGCTTCATCGAACTATATCCCACGATGCTGACCTGAGCAACCTGAGCCCTCTGGAATTGGCGATCAAACCCGGTGCCTTTCGCGGTTCCTTAAGCAATCAGCAGTCGTCGGGCGCCGGTCGTCGGTCGTCGGCGAATCGGCGCGCAATTTTGCCGAAGACCAAAGACCGACGACCGACGACTGCTTGCACTGTTCCTGACGCCATTTTAGACAACACTCCTTGCGGATTTTTCGTCTAATCTAGGAGTTGTGTACTCTTTGGGACGTACTGTTATGAAGCGATTTCACACGGCCGGACCAATTCTGCTGGCTGCCCTGGCTCTTGTCGCAGGTCCCTTAAGCCGGGCGGAAGGGCCTCCTGCAATCAAGCCGAGGGAACTGATGAGGCTTGCGGTCGCGAACGAGATCAAGAATGACAATCAAAGCGCGAAATACATGTTCCAGCAACGCAAGGTGACACCGACCGGCTCGCAGACCAAACTCATGGTGCAGACCCGCGACGCCATGGTGGGTATGGTAGTGGCCAACAACGACCAGCCCCTGAATCAGGAACAGCGTCGAGCGGAGTATGGCCGAATCGAACGCTTCCTGAGCCGGCCCGACGAGTTGGAGCGCAAGCACAAGCTGGAACTGGAAAGTGCCGAACGGGTCAACCGAATCCTGAAAGCAATGCCCGACGCGTTTCTATATGAATACGATGGGACCGAAAGCGGCAGGCTCGGCGTGGGGAAACCCGGCGACCTCCTTTTGCGGCTCAAGTTCCGTCCCAATCCGAGCTACGACCCGCCCACGCGTGTGGAGCAGGTCCTGGTGGGCATGCAGGGAGTAGTGCTGATCGATGCGCAAAAACAGCACATCGCCAGAATCGACGGCACGCTCTTTAAGGAAGTAGGCTTCGGATGGGGAATTCTCGGCCATCTTGACCAGGGCGGCCACTTCCAGGTTGATCAGGCCGACATCAGCGACAACAGTTGGGCCATCTCCCGCATGGACCTTGCGTTCACCGGGAAAATCCTTCTGTTCAAGAGCATCAACATCAAGTCCACCGAGATCTATAGCGACTTCCGTCCTGTGCCCGCAGACCTTACATTCGCCCAGGGCATTCAACTATTGAAGAAACAGCAGGCGGCGCTCGCGCAAAACCAGCCGCCCAGAGACATTAAATGACGCTGTGCCGGTGTGGGTCGGACACTCTTGCCCGACGCTTTTGACTTAGACTTTCGGGGTTGAAAGCAATCAGCGAAGCTCAACTTAAGTCCCACAAAGCAACCGCAAGTCCAAACAAAGACACAAAGGCCAAGTCAAAGGCGTCGGACAGGAGTGTCCGACCCACACACTCTGGTTCCCACACACGCTGACTATGGATTAAGCGTCTCTTTTCTTACTGCCAGCTTCTCAATCAGGTCCTCGCGGATGCGGTAGCCGGTGCCGGGCTGGTCGCTGACCGTGATTGTTCCCTGGGAGCTGACTTCGACCTCGGGCTCGATGATGTCTTCCTTCCAGTAGCGCTTGGAAGCGGACACGTCGCCGGGCAGACGGAAATTCGGCAGCGTGGAGAGCGCGATATTGTGGGCCCGCCCCACGCCCGATTCCAGCATGCCACCGCACCATACTGGAACATTGTTGGCCTGGCAGACGTCGTGCACTTTTCTGGCTTCGCTAAAGCCCCCCACCCGTCCGACTTTGATATTCACGATGCGGCAGGCTCCAGTTTCAACGGCCGCCGCCGCGTCGCGGGCATGGCGTATGGATTCGTCCAGGCAAATGGCGGTGCGCAGTTCGCGTTGCAGCCGGGCATGGTAGTAGATGTCGTCGTTCCATAGCGGCTGTTCGATCATGAGCAGATTAAAGCGATCGAATTGGCGCAGGTGATCAACTTCATCCAGGGTGTAGGCGGAGTTGGCATCGCAGCTGAGCAAAATGTCCGGCCAGCGCGCGCGAATGCGCTCCAGCACATCCACGTCCCAGCCTGGTTTGACTTTCACTTTGATGCGGCGGTAGCCCGCAGCCAGCTCAGTTTCAATTTTCTCCAGCAGTTGTTCAACGGAATCCTGGATGCCAATGGAAACGCCGCACTGGATCTCGCGGGTCGTGCCTCCGAGCAGTTGCCAAAGGGGCTGGCCTTTCTGCCGGGCCTCGGCATCCCAGGCTGCGTTTTCAATTGCTGCCTTCGCCATCCGGTGTCCGCGCACCTTGGCCATCAGCCCTGCGACTTCGTGTGCCGCCGCCAATGGCCGGCCCATCACCGCCGGCGCCAGGTAGTGCTTGAGGGTGGACCATGCGGTTTCGATCCATTCGGAACTGTAGTACGGATCTTCGGCGGCCACACATTCCGCCCATCCTTCGACTCCCTCGCAGCGGGCCGTGAGCAGCAGGATGCGGCGGCTGTACACACGCCCAAAGCTGGTCTCGAAAAAATGGACCAGCGGCATCTGAATTTCTCGCAGTGTAATGTTTTCAATCTTCATAGGATTTCAAGACGGATAAATCCAGCTTTCATCCCACCGCCCCAGCAGGAACTTGCCCGTTCCCTGCTGATCGCGTTCGTAGCCCAGGACCGCCAGGCCGTCGGAAAACGCCTGCAGAAAATCCTTCCGGTTGCAATCCTGCACTTCGCGGGCGCGTTCCCGTGTGCCCGGCGAAGCCTTCCATTCATAAATGTCGGCAGGAACTGAAATCGTTTTCAGGGTCTCAAACCCGGGCTTCTGCGCACCATGCAACAGGCATTCCACCCGCTTCGATTTCAGCCACCATTCCGCCACCAGCCGGTCGGAGGGCAATCCGCCCTGCAACGGCGAAGACGTGATTCCGTACTGGTTAACACTGTAGCGGCGCGCGATGGCACCCAGGCGCTCGATGTTCAAGTAAGCGTTCTTGATTTCGAGGGGATCGAATGTCCACTCGATCAATTCGAATCCCCGGGCGAGTGCGTCGTCTCTCTGAAACAATTTGATCTGCCGGCCCAGCCCGGCATTGCGATATTCGCTCCGCACTGCCAGCATCTGCGAATGAAGATAGGAGTGACCGCCGCGCGAGCCTGGCAGCGACACGGCGAACGCCACCAACTGCCCATCGTCGAATGCGCCAATAACCTGTCCGCCGATCTTCTCGGCCACCACAAAAACGCGCAGCGGCACCAACTCGGCTTCGGCGAAATTCCAGACTTCTCTTTGCAGCGCAACGCAGGCCGACATTTCATCCAGGTTATGGCACTTGCGGACCACCATCGCGCTTTCGGTCATCCGGCTTCACGCTTGCCGGCCAGCTCCTCTTCCCGCAAATTGAGCTTGGCCTCTTGCCACAGTGATTCCAGTTCCGTCATCGAGGCTTGCTGCGGAGCGCGTCCAGAGGCGCGCAACTGGTCCTCGATCCACTGAAATCGCCGTTTGAATTTACGGTTTGTCAGGCGCAGCGCCGACTCGGGATCAAGCGAGAGATAGCGCGCAATATTCACCAGCACAAAGAACAGGTCTCCTACTTCCTCCTCCATCTGCCGCCGGAGAGTTTCGGGGACCTGCGCACCGCCCGACCCGGCGACGCCCCGTCCGTGCGGGCGCGGGCCCGGCGCCGGAAAAGCTTTCAGCTCCTGTTGCAGCTCTGCCGTTTCTTCTTCCAGTTTTTCAAAGAGCCCTTCGATGTTCGGCCAGTCGAAGCCCACTTGCGCCGCGCGCGAGCTAAGCTTGTAAGCTTCGATCAACGACGGCATCGCCGTAGAAACGCCTGCCAGCACGGATTGGGATGGGCCTGCAGCCGCTCCGGTTGCCGTTCTGCTCCTTTTTTCTTCCGCCTTGAGCGCCTCCCAATTGCGCAGTACTTCGGACGAAGTCTCCGCTTTCACGTCGCCAAAAACATGCGGGTGCCGGTTGACCAGCTTGTCCGAGAGGCGATCCAGCACTTCGTCGATCGAGAATGTGCCCTGGTCCTTTGCCATCTGGGCATAGAAGAGAACTTGCAGCAGCAGGTCGCCGAGCTCGCCGGGCAGCTCATCCCAGTCCCGATTGTCGATGGCTTCCAGTACTTCGTAGGTTTCTTCAAGGGTGTACGGCTTGATCGAATCGAAGGTCTGTTCGCGGTCCCAGGGGCAGCCATCTGGGCCACACAGGCGGGCCATGATGGCGACCGCGCGTTCGAAACGTTCTCCAGTTGTTGGCATCAGGTGCCAACAATGTAAATGACAGGCGTGTGTTGGGCAATGAAGGCCGGGTTCCGGCGTTTGTTGTCTGATCACAGGGCAATTTCTGTAACTGTCCCGCGGCGGCGGGCAAGATGCCCGCCGGACAGCCGGCGAGACGCCGGCGCTACCTGAGACCTTGCCAGCACCATTTATTTAAATGACATGATAACTGTTTATTATTCAATTGATTACATATACGGATTAATGTTTGACTGGAACTATCGAATTACCGAGCTGAGGTTACTCTGCTGACCGACGTTATCTTTCGCGAATCGTCAAACCGGGGCAGGTTATGCTAGGAGAGGGCCGCAGCCGGGCTGCCGGCATGGCTCTGTTATGAACTACGCTCCCCCAATCCGGCGTCCGCTGGCGGGCGAACGCTTCCAGGTGATCGTTATCGGCGGCGGAATTAACGGCGTCGCCATCGCCCGGGAGTGCGCTCGCGCCGGCCGTCGAACCCTGCTGGTTGAGCAACACGACTTTGCCGCCGGCACCACCAGCCGGGCCACGCGCATTATCCACGGCGGCCTGCGCTACCTGGAACATGCCGAGATCGGACTGGTGCGCGAGTCTTTGCTGGAACGGCGGCGCCTGCTGCGGGAGCGCCCGCACCTGGTGCATCCCATACATTTTCTGCTGGCACTCGATCAGAACAGCGGGCGCAGCGCACTGGCCATCCGCACCGGCCTGTGGTTGTATCGCCGGTTGGGTGGCGGCAGGCTGCAACCCGGATCGAGCCGCGCGGACCAGCAAAAGCTGGAGCGCCTGCTCGACTCCGGCCGGCGCTGGTCGGTGTTCAGCTACGAAGATGCGCAGTGTGAATTTCCCGAGCGCCTGGTCGCGGAATGGCTGGTGGAGGCGGCCGAAGCTGGCGCGGTGGCGCGCAATCACACTCAGGTGCTCGCCGTAGATGTCCGGCATCGACGCGTGGCCGGCGTGCTATTGCGAGATCAACTGAGCGGAAAGGAAGAACGCGTCGAGGCCACCTGGATCATCAACGCCACCGGCCCCTGGGCGGACCGGATTTGCCAGCGTTCCCACATCCAGACGCCGCACCCCATGGTCGGAGGAGTTCGCGGATCCCATATCGTCCTGCCCCGCTTCGCCGGCTCTCCCGACGCCGCCGTGTACACCGAGGCGGTGGACAAGCGTCCGATATTTGTTGTCCCCTGGAACGAACAAATGCTGGTAGGCACAACCGAAGTTGCAGACCAGGGCGATCCGGCGAAGGTCCAACCCTCGACTGAGGAAATCGACTACCTGGTGCGCTCGCTGCTGCATCTGTTTCCGGGCGTCAAGTTATCGGCCGCCGACGTTCGTTACTCTTTCGCCGGGGTGCGGCCTCTGCCCTTCGCGCCGAAGGAAAGGGCGTCGGCCGTGACCCGTAAACACTACCTGCATGATCACGCCGAGGATGGCGCCGAGCACATGATTTCGGTGATTGGCGGCAAGTTGACGACCGCAGCGGAACTGGCGCGGCAATGTGCAGCGAAGATTGGCGTTTCGCAGAATTCCTCGAGGGCGCTGGCCATCGCGTCCGCGGAAAGCGCGGATTTGCTTCTGGATCGGTGGGTGGTTGAGATTGGCGACAGCGCTGGAATTACGCAGGACACCGCCCGCGGCATTGTGGAATGGCATGGCAAGCGGGCCCTGGACATTTCCCGTATGGCGCAGCGCAGCACAGAGCTCCGGGCGCCGTTATGCTCACACAGCGAGCACATTGTGGCCGAGGCAGTGGATGCTTTTGCCGGCGAGTATGCGGTCACATTAGGCGATGTACTGCTGCGGCGAGTGCCGGTGGCGTTGGGCGGATGCTGGTCGCCGGCCTGCAGCCGCGAGGCTGCCGCGCGTATCGGCGCCGTTATGGGATGGAATGAAACGCAGTCCGCGGCCCAGCTGGAAGCTTTCGAGAGCGAGCGCTCGGCTTTTCTGCGCAAGCCGCCGCGCCTGGGTTCGGTGCTGGAAGCCGCCGCCGACTAGCCGGCAGTCGGTTGGAGGACGGGCGTCTCGCCCGTCTGGATTGCGCGCTGACGGGGCGGGGACGCCCGTCCTCCATCCAACCCTTAAGGCTTCATCCCGCGACGCCGTGCGCCCGCGGCGGCGCTGTGCCCTTCAGCGTGCGCACCAGGAGTTCGGTGTCATCGGAGATGATTCCATCCACTCCCCAGTGAGCCAGGCGACGCATACCTTCTGCGTCATTTACGGTCCACACAAAAATTCTGTGGCCGGCTGCCTGGATATCCTGCACCATCAACTGGCTCACCAGAGACTGGTGAGGAATCACGCAGTCAACCGGGAGATCACGCCACCGGGCAAGCTGGGCGGCGCTCTCACAGATGAGTCCGATGCAAACCGCGGGGCTGCGTGCTTCCAGGTCCATGATTACGTCGGGGATAAAGGAAGAAACGACGTAGTCCTGCGTTGGCGGATGGTTGCCCAACGCGGTCAACACTTTCGATTCCAGGTCTTTTACCTTGAGCTCGATGTCGAGAAAGGCGCGCTGGCCATAATCCTTGATCACCTGATCGAGCCGTGGCAGTTGAGGTAAGCGCCTGGCTTGGGCCCGCGCCACCGTGATCCCACCCACTTTGGGATCGTGACAAACCACGGCAGTCCCGCAGGCTGTCAGGCGAACGTCGAGCTCAAAACCGTCGCAGCCATGCTTGAGAGCAAGGTCGAAGGAAGCAAAGGAATTCTCAGGGACTCCGGCGGAGGCACGGGCCCCGCGATGGCCGAGGAGGAGGGGAATGGCCATGCCGCATTCTAAGCCGGAATCGATTTAACGGATTATGAAATTTTTCCCGGAAAACTAGTCCAAATCGAAATCCCGGATCGGCTTTCCCGTGTCGGGAGATTCCTTGGCTTTCTTGACCGCCTCCTGGAACTTCTTTTCCAGCAGGTCGGAAGCATGCTTCTGCGCCTCCACGGACTGGCGGAAGATGGAATCGCGGCGGGTGTCCTGTTCTTTCATGGCCCGGGCCGCCTCTTCGATGTCGGCGAACATCTTGGGTTTGACGGCGGCGGTGTGAGCGATAACTCCCTTGATTTCAGCGTCCACCTTGAGGACAGCGTTGCAGCAAGGGCAGGTCACCTCGAACGGGGGGACGTTCTTCGGCATGACCGAATCATACCCCAAAAACCCCTAGTCGTGACGCTGGAGCTTGATGGGGAAGATCTTGAAAAGAGTAAGCATCTCCCAACCCAGAAGAACAATAGAGACGATCACTACCAGGATGGCGATGGTCTCGCCGAAATTCAGCCGGTTGCGGCTGGGCTCAAAGCGTCGGGCCACCAACCCGAGGATATTGAGGGTGGCGAAACCGAAGACCAGCGCCCACAAGATGTTATAGACATCCCCCCGTTTGCCGAACTCCTCCAGCACCAGCAGTAACAGGAGCTGAAATTGGAACGCGAATCCCACCCCCTTCAGGGACATGGGGAGAGAGGCCAGCAGCGAGGTCAGGGACGCGGGCATGGGTGCGGTGTTTGGACGTTAGAGATGGAAATTGAATGGCTCGCCAAAAGGAAAGATATTACGCTTTTCTGCTCCCGAAGTCAGCCGTCACGAGTTGGTTTCACGGTGGGGCTCACCAAATGCATCAACCACTAAGGACACGAAGGCACACGAAGGAAAGGCTGGGGACCGGCGTGATCTTTCGGCGGGCTGGGATAGAATTCGCCGGTATGAAGAGGTTCACCCGTGTTCTCTGCCTGTGGTTTCTGAGCGCTGCGATTGGCGCTGCAGCCCAAGCCGGCCCGAGCCGCGCCGATAACAGTGTCAATCAGGATAGTCTTAGAGCCCGGGCACAGGCCGCCCTTTCCGTGGTCCAGGGCAAGCTCAAGGTAACGGGCCTCGAACGACCGGTAAGCGTGTTACGCGACCGCTGGGGCGTTGCCCATATCTACGCCCAGAACCAGCACGACCTGTTTTTTGCTCAGGGATACGTGGCCGCTCAGGACCGTCTTTTCCAGATGGAGTTGTGGAAGCGATCGGGCCAGGGCCGCCTGGCCGAGGTCATGGGCCCTTCCGCCCTGAAGCGCGATATCAATGCCCGCCTGCTGAGTTATCACGGGAACATGAAGGGGGAGTACGAAAGCTATTCGCCGGACACGCAGCAGATTCTGGAAGCGTTCACCGCTGGAATCAACGCCTACATCGAAAGCCGCCTCGCGCCCGGCGGCCCCGGCCTGCCGCTCGAATTTCAACTGGTAGGCTTCAAGCCGGAACCCTGGAAGCCCGCGGACTGCCTCAACCGCATGGCTGCGTTCTCCATGACGGGAAACGCGTTCGACGAACTGGAGCACGCCCAGGTACTGACCACCGTGGGAGCCGACGCGGCTTCCCTGCTGTTCGATTTCGATCCCCCGGTGAAATTAGACCCATCGCCGGAGACAAACCTGGCCGGCCTCTCGCCCGCTCTACTGCACAATCTGGTGGGCAGTGACACGCGCATCGAATTTCCCCGGCATCCCGCGGAAGGTAGCAACAACTGGACCGTCTCCGGCAAACTGACCCGCAGCGGCAAACCGCTGCTGGCCAACGATCCGCACCGTGTGACTGCCGAACCCTCGCTGCGCTATATGGTCCACCTGGTGGCGCCGGGATGGGACGTGATCGGCGCGGGCGAACCGGGTCTGCCCGGAGTCGCCCTGGGACACAATCAGAACATCGCCTGGGGCTTCACAATTTTTGGTCTTGATCAGCAGGACCTCTACCTGGAAGAGTTGAATCCCGCCGACGCCTTGCAGTACAAGACCGCCCGAGGCTGGGAAAGCGTGCAGGTACGAAAAGAAACTTTCGCAATCCGTGGCGGCAAGAGCGTCGAAGTGGATTTGAAATTCACCGCTCACGGCCCCGTACTTTGGGAGGATGGCACGCGCGCCCTGGCCCTCCGCTGGGTAGGCGCTGAACCTGGAACGGCCGGCTACCTGGGATCCCTCGCGGTTGACCGGGCGCAGAATTGGCAGGAATTCGAAGCGGCCATGCCGCGCTGGAAAGTTCCTTCCGAGAACATCGTGTACGCGGACCGCGCCGGAAATATCGGGGAGCACTCCACCGGCCTCGCTCCACTGCGCAAAACATGGACAGGACTGCTGCCCATGCCGGGCCGAGGGGGCTACGAGTGGTCCGGTTTTGTGCCCAACGCCGAACTGCCGCATCAATACAATCCGCGCCAGGGCTTCATCGCCACCGCGAATCACAAGATGATCCCCGATGGATATCCCTACAAAGTGGGTTACAGCTGGGCCCCGCCTTACCGTTTCCAGCGCGTCACTGAGGTGCTGCAACGAGCTCAGGCGGGAACCAAGCTGGATGTCGGAGACATGCAGCGGCTGCAGACCGATGTGCTCTCTCTGCCTGCTCGGCAACTGATCGACCTGCTGCACGGGGCCGTGGCGCAAGAGAAAGCTAACCCCGCCGCGGTACTCCTCTTGCATTGGAACTGCGAAGTCGAGCGCGACTCGTCCGCGGCTGCGCTCTATGAGGTCTGGCTACAGATCGTCACTCGGAAAACAATGGACATGGCGATATCGCCCGCTGCGCGCACGATGATTGATGACTGGTCGCCGCATCAGGTAATCGGCTATCTCGAGGGTGTCGATCATCCGGGAATGGACACGTTGGCCGTAACCCGGGACCATATGCTCCGAGAATCCCTGCAAGAGGCCTGGAAGGAAATGCAAAGGTCTCAGGGGCCGGATTCGAAGAAGTGGTCGTGGGGGCAAATGCATCACGTCCGCTTTCGTCATCCGCTCGATCAAATGCCGGGCGCGGCTGCTCTCACCGATCCACCGCCCGTTTCCCGCCCCGGAGATGAGTACACAGTGAATGCCACAGGGTATTACGACAGTTCTTTTGACCAGGTCTCAGGCGCCAGCTATCGCGAGATTCTCGACCTCAGCGACTGGGACCATTCGGTGGCAGTGAACGTACCCGGCCAGAGCGGGCAGCCGGGGAGCCCGCACTATTCCGACTTGATACCGCTGTGGAGTGAAGGAAAGTATTTCCCCCTGCTGTACTCACGGGAAGCAGTCGAGAAAGAGGCGACTGACAAGTTGATGTTGCGACCTTAAGAACGTGTCATCCTGAGCGGAATGTCTGCTTCGCTTCGCGAAGCAGACACGGAGTCGAAGGACCCCTGCCCTCGCGATTAGGTTTCTGTCCGTCGAATTCTCTCCTCAACCAACCTGCTCTTATAGGGGAAATCCCCTTCAACCTAACACTTCTTCACGAAGGTAGGGGTCCTTCGACTGCGCGAGATTGGATAACGACGTTGGCTCGTCGCGAGTAGAGTGGTATGCGATGAACACGACCAAGGCTCGTGAGAGGAGCCAACGTCATGCTGATTATAGGCTGTGATTTTCATCCTGGCTTTCAGCAGGTCGCGATCTTTGACAACTTAACGGGTGAGATTCAGGAAAAGCGGTTACAGCACCGCGCCGAGGCGGAGCAGTTTTACCGCGGGCTGACGGGCCAGGAAGTGGGTGTGGGGATGGAGGCCTGCGGGCACTATCCGTGGTTCGAGCGGCTGCTGGCGGAGTTGGGCATCGAGTTGTGGTTCGGTGATGCGGCGAAGGTGCGAGCCTCGGTGGTGCGCAAGCAGAAGACGGACCGGCGGGATGCCGAACACTTGCTGGATCTATTGCGCGAGAATCGGTTTCCGCAGATCTGGGTGCCGAGTCTGGAGGTGCGGGACGTGCGGCAGTTGCTGGTGCATCGCCACAAGCAAGTGCAGGCGCGGACGCGCACCAAGAACCAGCTGCAGGCCATGGCGCTGAGCCAGGGCGTGCAGAAAAAATACAAGCTGTGGACGAAGGCAGGGCGCGAGGAGATGGAGCAGTTGCCCTTGCCGTATGCGGCCCAACGGCGAAAGCAGTTGCTGCAATCGCTCGACGGACTGGAAGCGGAAATCAGCGAACTGGACCGGCGAGTGGCGGACGAAGCGCGGCAGCGGCCGGAGGCGGTGCGGCTGATGACGCATCCCGGAGTCGGTCCGGTAACGGCCTTGGCCCTGGTGCTGACCTTGGGACCGGCCAACCGATTCGAATCGGCCAAGCAAGTGGGCAGCTACTTCGGGCTGATTCCCAGTGAAGATTCCAGCGGCGGAAAACAGCGGCTGGGCAGGATCAGCAAACAGGGCAGTTCGTTTCTGCGCTTTTTGCTGGTGGAAGCGGGACAGACCGCGGCGCGGTTGGATCCGCAGCTGAAACGCTTCTATCGTCGCCTGGCGGCGCGCAAGAATCGCAGCGTCGCCAAGGTGGCCGTGGCCAGAAAACTGGCCACGCGGGTGTACCTGATGTTGCGCGAAGACTGGACGTACACGCAACTCTGTCAGGCCGTTATGCAGGTGAGCCCGAGTCATTCTGTGGCCGGCCACTAAGAGCCGAGCGCTTGAGTGGGCAGCCTGCCTCCCTGAAAAGGTCAGGGAGATCGAACTGAGCAATCATGGGAGCTAGTCCCGAAGAGATGGATGGTGGAACCTGAGGTTCCACTGCGAGATTGAAATCGAATGACGACCTTGGTCTGGGAGTCAAATACCTTCTACGAGAGCGAAATGGCGCCACTCACCGCGTCCACGCCGTAGTGTCGCTACAGAACTCTTGACAGGGCACACCGTCGTTAGAGACAGGATGACAGAGAGATTATCTGGTGATCGAGGCAGTTGGTTTGCAGGGTGTCATGGAGACTCTGCAAGAGTTCGGTACCATGTCGCGCCACGAAATACACGCCGCCGATCTCACGCTCCTGCAGAACTTTGTCGGGATACAACGCATTACTCAGCAGTTCTGCATGACGGCCGAGTACCTCGCTCTGGCGCAACTCGGCCCGGGCCGCGCGTGAGCGCAGTTGCTCGAGTTGATGCTGCATCTTCGATCCGGCGTTGGTCGCTGCTTCCACCAAAGTCTTGTCCAGGCGTTCCAGCGACTGCTGAATCGCGCCCAGAGATTGCTGCAACGACGACTCCGCTCGATCGAAGGCGGTTTGCAAATCAGCCGGCAGCGTGTGCTTGGCCAGAGTTTCCCGCAGCGCATCAGAGCCGTGAAAGACATCTGGGACCGTCAAGCGATAACGTTCAAGTAACGCTTGAGGTTTGGTTTCAACTATGGTCGCGGAAAAACGGGGGAGAATGGGCGTGGCTCGTCCCAGTAATGTCTTATAGACCACTGCTCCCTGGCCGAAGTAGGCAATCTCCGCCGCGCCGCCCACGTAAGCCAGGGTGGGCAAAAGGTAGTCCTGCACCACCGGCCGCAGCAATACATTGGCGCTGAACTGCTCCGGCTCGGAAGTAATGCGACGCAACAATTCCGCCTGAGAGATAGTTTCGTCGCTGACCAGGAAATCCGTGCCGCCTCCATTTGCCCGGCGATGCACCGGCACCCGGGCCCCGTCGCGCAGGGTAAACAGAAGGGTGGACGATGGCGTCACTTTGACCTGCTGGTGGTAGCCCGCGGCTTCCAGTTCCCTGCCACGCGCCAGCAATGCGTCATCCAGTTCGGCGGCGCGCTCGATGGCCGCGCTGTAGATCGGGGCGGCGATGCGATGGAATTCGGGGTCCGAAGCGTCGAGCACGATCACGCCCCACTGGGCGAAGAGACGCGAAAACAGGCGCGCAAATGCGCTGCCCAAGTTCTCTCCCGGACGGTACGCCTCGCGCAGGAATTTTGTGGCTTCCGAATCGCCCAACAGTCCGGCAGCCGCTTCGATGACAGGCTCGATCTCCAGCCCGAACCTCACCGTTCCCACGGGAGCATCGGGCAGGCCTCGAGTAGGAACGGAGAATTTCTGCAGCGAACCCTCCGGCCCGAGAAGGGAAACGTGATTGATCTCATCCAGGTCGTGGTCGGAGGTGGCCAGCCAGAATATGGGAACGCAGCCGGAGCCGGCGCGGGTGGCTTCACCGGCCAGTTTGACGGTACTCAGCGCCTTGAAGACGGAAAACAACGGGCCGCCGAAAAGTCCGACCTGTTGTCCCGTGACCAGGGCGGACGCGCCGGCGCGCAGGCGGTCAATATTTTCCAGAGTTTTGGGCGACGCGTCCCATGCCCGGTTTTGCCGTTCCAGGATGTCCGCCACCCGGGCCCGCCGCGTCGAGTCGTAGCTCAGCTGAGCGGTTTCGTCCATGTACCATTGCGCAAAATACGGAGAGCGGGAATAGAAAGGCTGAATGGCGGGAGACCAGGAAAGGAAATCGCTGAAAAGCCGGGTGGTGTGCGGAATCTGGCGGAATGGCAGACACTGCGCCTTCACCGGCACCTCTCCTGACACTGCTTCCTGCTACAGGGTTGGACGAAGGAAGTCATAGGTTCGTTACTGATTCTACCGTGTGCCTGCAACTGTAACGCCCCCACTGCGAGGGCAGGATGCCCTCGCGACTGCCGGCAAGATGCCGGCGCTATAACTGAGATGTCAGAAACCGCGGCAGGATGCAAAAGGTGCCAAAATGTGGGTGCGAGCGTCCCGCTCGTGCTGCAGTGGAATAAATCTTTCGGCCTGCGGCGTTACTGCTGTTGCTGCTCCTGTTGCATGTTCCTGGCGGGAACGGGCGGTGGTTCCTGTGCCTGTTCGACCAGCAGAGACCACTCTTCCGGGACCGGAAGCCCGTGCTCGAGTTCAGGCTGCTCGACTGAAGCTGTGACCCGCACCGCCACCGACAGCTCGCTGGGCGTTTGTCCGCGAAAGATTCCCCGGGTGGGCGGCACGTCAGCATAGTCGCGCCCGATGGCGGTGCGTACGTGGCGCTCACCGGCCAGCAGACAATTGGTGGGATCGAACCCGACCCAGCCCAGCGGGGGCAGAAAGGCTTCCACCCAGGCATGAGTCGCATCCACCACTGAGCGGTCGTGACTCTGCGCGCTGCGATACAGATATCCGCTGACATAACGGCAGGGGATTTTTACCCTGCGCACCAGCGCAATCATGATGTGAGCAAAATCCTGGCACACGCCTTGACGGGTCTCGATGGCGTGATCAATCGGCGAATCTACTTTCGTGCTCTTGGGCACATATTCGAACCAGTCGTAGAGCCTCTGATTCAGTTCGCGCAACAGGCTGAGCGGGTCGCCGCGGCGGCAAACGTCCATCTGCCGGGCGAGCTCGATCAAGCCCGGTGTGGGCTGCGCGAACTCGCTGGGAAGCAGCATTTCCCAATAATCTCCCATTTTCACCATGGCGTCGGCCTCGGCCCATGCATCCGCGGGCAAGGCGTTCGGTATCTCGGGCGATGGCTGCATGTCGAGCAGCGACTCGGCGACGATCACGAGGTAGGAATGCTGTCCCGGAATATCAAAGTGGTGGATGTTGTTGCCTACGTGATCGCGGTAGGCAAACACCCGGCAGCGCGGGCTCACGGCCAGGTGAAAGGTGAGGCAACGCTGGTTGCCTTCGCTGCGCGGATGCATCCGCGCTTCCATCACGCTCTCGCTGACCGGAGAGGCGTAGTGAAATTTTGTCAGGTGCTGAATGGAATAGAACATGAAAGCCCGGTCCCCTAACCTGCCAAAGCCGTCTGGATCGCGTAATTCACATAAAGCTCGTAAATGGTTTCGTGGATGTCGCGGCACTGCCGCAAAATGTCCTGCAAATATGCGCCTACATCCTGCGAGAGGATCTCCGAAATCTGGCCGAAGCTGAGCGACGCTTGCAACCGTCCTGCCAGCCGGGTCAACTGCGCACCCCGCCGCTTCCCGCCCTCGCCGTGAATGGCTTCGAGAGCGCGTTGCAGGCGATCGATGGAGTAGCGCACCGCGTGGGGAAACTCCGGATTCAGCAGCAGGAACTCAATGATCCGGTCCGGACTGATGTCCGCGGTATAGACCTTGCAGTACGCCTCAAACGCGGTACAGGAGCGCAGCAGTCCAACCCACTCCAGATATTCGGCCGCCTCGGGCGTTTGGTCCGGATGCCCCCAGAATTCGCGGTGGTACAGACCCAGCAGCGTGACCGTGGCACAGGCGCGCTCCATGTGGCGTCCCACTTGAATAAAATGCCAGCCCTCGCCGTGACTCATGGTGGAATCGGTCACGCCCTGGATCAGGTGAATGCCTTCGATTACGGCCAGCAGGAAATCGGACGGCAGCACGTCATCGGTCTCGTTCGGTTTGTGCCGCGTTACCTGATGAAACAGGCGGTTCAGCCTCTGCCACTGGTCCGAGCTGATCTCCTCTCGAACCTGGCGCGCGTTCTCGCGCGCACTGGCCACGCAGGCGGTGATTGAGGAACGGTTGCCCGGGTCGAAGGTAAGGATCTGCGCCACCTGGTAAGCATCGCCGCTCCAGGACAGATTGGGCGGATTTCCCAGCGCCGCCAGGACACGCCGCCAGCGGCGGTCCGCGCTCGAGGCGGACTCATCCAGCATCAGGTTCAGATTCACATCAAGAAGACGGGCGGCATGCTCGGCACGCTCCAGGTAGCGGCTCATCCAATACAGGTTGTCAGCGACGCGAGAGAGCATGTTATTGGTTTAACACCCAGGTATCTTTACTGCCGCCGCCTTGCGACGAATTCACCACCAGCGATCCGCGGCGCAGGGCCACCCGCGTGAGGCCGCCCGGAACGATGGTCACTTTGTCCCCGAACAACACGTAGGGCCGCAAGTCCACGTGCCGGGGCTGCAAGGTGTCATCGATAAAACAAGGCGCACGCGAGAAAGTGATGGTGGGCTGGGCAATGTAATTCCTGGGGTCGGCGATGATGCGTTCGCGAAACTCCTGCCGCTGCGCGCTCGTGCTGTGCGGCCCGATCAGCATGCCGTAGCCGCCCGATTCACCCACTGCCTTCACCACCAGTTTGTCGAGGTTCTGCAATACGTGGTCGCGCTGTACCGGGTCGTTGAGCAGATATGTTTCCACGTTATCCAGCACGGGATCTTCGTCGAGGTAGTACTTGATGATCTTGGGGACGTACGCGTACAGGGCTTTGTCGTCGGCCACGCCCGTGCCGAAAGCGTTGGCCAGAGTCACGTTGCCGGCGCGATAGGCATTGAACAATCCCGACACGCCCAGCACCGAATCCGAGCGGAAAGCCAGGGGATCGATGAAGTCGTCGTCCACGCGCCGGTAGATCACATCCACGCGGCGGAGCCCGGTGGTGGTCCGCATGTAAACCACGTTGTCATGCGTGACCAGATCGCGGCCTTCGACCAGTTCAATTCCCATCTGGCGGGCCAGGTAGGCGTGTTCGAAATAAGCCGAGTTGAATACGCCCGGACTGAGCAGCACGATGGTCGGCTCCGGCCGGCCCTCGGGTGAAAGCGAGCGCAGCGTGCTCAACAGGGCCTGGGTGTAATGCTCGATGGGGCGCACGCCCTGGCGGCGAAACAGATTGGGGAAAATCCGCTTCATCACCCGGCGGTTGGTCAGCATGTAGGAAACTCCGCTGGGCACGCGGAGATTGTCTTCCAGAACTACGAATTCCCCGCTGGGCATCCGGATCAGGTCCGACCCGACCACGGCGACATATACATTGCGCGGCACCTGCAGCCCGCGCATCTGCCGGCGGAAGTGTCTGCAGCTATAGACGATTTCGCGGGGTACGATGCCGTCGGAAAGAATGCGGCCTTCGTGGTAAATATCGCGCAAGAAAAGATTGAGGGCCGTAATGCGCTGCGTCAGACCGCGTTCGATGCGGCTCCACTCCGCGCTGGTAATGAGGCGAGGCAGAAGATCATACGGAAAGATTTTCTCCGTCCCCTCTTCGCGACCGTAAACCGTGAACGTAATGCCCTGGTTGAGGAAAGCCAGGTCAGCGGAGTGTTTGCGCCGGCGTATTTCGTCAGCCGGCAGCGAAGAGAATGTCTCCAACAGAGGAGCGTAGTGCGGGCGAGGTTTGCCCGGGCTTTCAAAGGTCTCGTCATAGGCTTCATCGACGAGATAATTCTGCAGAACCGGGTGGTCGAAGCGGCTGATTTCCGCTAAACCCATGGCGAAGTATAAGGTGAGCCATTCCGCCCAGGCAATAGAGTTTCCGCAGTTTTGAGGCCGTTACGTCAATATCTGTGGTCCCGGGCGGCGTGGACACCGCCAGACAATGGACTTACAAACCGTATGCTCAGCTTTATCGATAGTCACCATCAGCAAAATAGCATCATCCCCGGATTGCAGACGCGCTCCTTTGCGATCTTTGCGGTTAGAAGCTTTTTACCGCAAAGGACGCAAAGAAAAACGCAAAGAGCGCAAAGGAAATGCGGCCTGCCGCCTCTTCATTCGAAAATATTAGACATCAACAATCCCAAACCGCGAGTCGGGATTAGACTGCTATGTGAATCTGCGCGCAACGGTTTACAAAAGGGGTGAACCCTATGACTGCCTTCTCCGTAAACGGCAAACCGGTCAATCTCGACGTAGATCCTTCCACTCCACTGCTCTGGGTGATCCGCGATCATCTGGGTCTTACGGGAACGAAGTATGGATGCGGTATGGCGCAGTGCGGCGCCTGCACCGTGCACATTGACGGCGAGGCGGTGCGCTCGTGTGTGGCCCCGGTATCGCGAGCAGCCGGCAAGGCGGTCACCACGATCGAGGGACTGTCGTCCGATCTCAGTCATCCCTTGCAACGCGCGTGGCTGGAAGAAGACGTTCCGCAATGCGGCTACTGCCAGTCGGGACAGCTGATGAGCGCCGCAGTGCTGCTGCGCCAGAAGCCGCAGCCCACCGATGAGGACATCGATCAGGCCATGACCGGCAACATCTGCCGCTGCGGGACCTATCCGCGTATTCGCAGGGCCATCCGCCGGGCCGCCGGCATGGTGGTCAAGGCAGGTGTGCGATGAACTCTGGATCGCGCAAGCTCGAGCGTGTTGAGAGCGGGATGCCCCGCCGCGACTTTTTGAGATTTTCAGTCGCCGCCAGTGGCGGCCTGCTGATTGGATTTTACTTTCCCGGAATCAGCAGCACCGCGTCGGCGCAGGCGTCGGCGGCCGAGTTCATGCCTAACGCCTTTGTGCGTATCGGGACCGATGAACGGGTGACGGTCATCGTGAACCACTCCGAGATGGGACAGGGCGTTTACACTTCCCTGCCCATGCTGCTGGCCGAGGAACTGGACGCCGACTGGTCGAAGGTGGGCTTTGAATCGGCGCCGGTTGATCCTAAATACAACCACCCCGTCTTCGGCATGCAGATGACCGGAGGCAGCTCCAGCGTGTGGTCGGGCATGGAGCAATTCCGCCAGGCCGGGGCTGCCGCGCGCGCCATGTTGATCGCCGCCGCGGCGCAGCGCTGGAGCATTGAATCCATCTACTGCCGCACCGAGGCAGGCGCGGTGTTCGACAATTCCGACGGCAAGCTCACTTACGGCCAGGTGGCTGCCGATGCGGCGAAACTGCCTCCGCCCGCCAAGGTCCAGCTGAAAGACCCGAAGAACTTCAAGCTGATCGGCAAGCCCATCAAGCGCCTTGATACCGGCGTGAAGTCGAACGGCAGCGCAGTCTTCGGACTCGACGTGAAACTGCCGGGGATGTTGACCGCCGTGGTGGCGCGTCCCCCGATTTTCGGCGCCAAGGTGAAGAGCTTTGACGACTCGAGGGCGCGGTCCATGCCCGGAGTCCGCAAGATCGCCCAGGTTCCCTCCGGGGTCGCGGTGGTTGCTGACACCTTCTGGCAAGCGAAAGTTGCTCGCGATGCCCTGCGCGTCGAGTGGGACGAAGGCGCCATGCACAACTTCAGCACCACGCAACTGATGCAGCAATTTCGCGAGCGGGCAAAGTCTCCCGGGGTGAGCGTGCGAAAAGAAGGAGACGCGCCCGCTGCCCTGGCCAGTGCGGCAAGAACTATCCAGGCGGTATACGAGGCGCCTTATCTATCGCATTTGATGATGGAGCCTCTGAACTGCGTGGTGGACCTGCGGTCCGACTCCTGCGAAGTCTGGACCGGCTCGCAGTTTCAAACCATCGACCGCGCCAACGCAGCCAAGACTGCAGGTCTGCCGAATGAAAAGGTCCAACTGCACACAACTTTTCTCGGCGGAGGTTTCGGCCGGCGCGCCAATCCGCAATCGGATTTTGTGGTCGAGGCGGTCGCGGTGGCTAAAGCCGTCGGGGCACCAGCAAAGGTAAAAGTGGTCTGGACGCGAGAGGATGACATGCAAGGCGGCTGGTACCGCCCGGCGTTCCTGCATGCCATCGAAGGCGGCATCGACGCCAGCGGCAATGCGGTGACCTGGAGATCGCGTTCGGTGGGGCAATCCATCATGGCGGGGACGCCGTTCGAAGGAATGATGCAAGGGAAACCGTACGATCCGGCATCGGTCGAAGGCCTGGACGATCTGCCCTACGCCATTCCTAACCTCGCGGTCGAGTCGCACCAGGTTGATGTCAACGTGCCGGTGCAGTGGTTGCGGTCCGTCGGCCATTCTCACACGGCATTCGCTGCGGAATGCTTCATGGACGAACTGGCCGCGCTGGCGCAAAAAGATCCCTACCAGTTCCGGCGCGAGTTGTTGCAGAAACAGCCTCGCTACCTGGGAGTGCTGGACCTCGCAGCCCAGAAATCAGGATGGGGCAAGCCCCTTCCCAAAGGCATGGGCCGTGGGATCGCCGTGCACTTTGCCTTCGGCAGTTACCTGGCCCACGTGGCCGAAGTATCGGTCACGGATGGAAAGATCAAAGTGCATCGCATGGTGTGCGCGGTGGACTGCGGTCAATACGTGAACCCGGGTATCATTTCCTCGCAAATAGAAGGCGGGGCAATCTTCGGCGCTTCAGCCGCACTCTTCCAGGAGCTCACCTTTGAGAATGGACGCCTGCAGCAGACCAATTTCAACACTTTTCCCGTGATGCGCATGAACGAGTGCCCGGAGATCGAAACCTACATCGTGGAGAGCAAAGAGAAGTCTGGCGGAATCGGAGAGCCCGGAGTTCCCTGCGCCGCGCCGGCCATCGCCAACGCCCTGTTCGCGGTGACCGGAAAACGGGTCCGGCGTCTGCCCATCCGATTGACCGAGGCCGTATGAAGACTTCGCACACTTCCGTCGTCCAGTCTGTCTCCGTGTTGATCGTTGTTGCCGTCCTCAGCAGCGGGTTCTGGCTGCCGCTCCCCGTGGCGGCGGCACCGCCCGCGAAGAATGCCCCTGCAGCGCCGGCCAAGGGCGATGGAAAACTCTTTACCGCATTTGTCCCGGTGCTGCGGCACCCGCGCTGCATGAACTGCCATTCCGCGGGAGACTTCCCCCGGCAAGGCGACGACGGGCATACGCATGCGATGAACGTGCGTCGCGGCCCCGGCGGTCACGGAGTCACGGCGGAAAAGTGCAGCACCTGTCATCAGGACCACAACCTTGCGGGCTCGAATCTGCCTCCGGGCGCGCCCAACTGGAGCTTGCCTCCAGCCAGCACTCCCATGATCTGGGAGGGTCTGACCGATGCCCAGATTTGCCGGTCGATCAAAGACCCGAAGCAGAACAAGAGCCGGAACCTCGACCAGCTGGTCGAGCACCTGACCGAAGACAAGCTGGTGGTGTGGGCCTGGAGCCCGGGAGAAGGCAGAACCGCGGTTCCCATGCCTCACGATGAGTTCGCCGCCAAGGTGAAACGATGGCAGGCGGCAGGAGCGCCCTGTCCCTGAACCCGTGCGGAAAGCCCAAGGGTGCCCCGTCCAAGCTCCGCTTGGGCGGGGATTTTGTGTCAGTGGTTCGGAATGCAGATTTCTTCTATTTGATCAGGTACGAAAAACCCCGCCCAAGCAAAGCTTGGACGGGGCACCCTTGTGAATCTTTCCGTTCTTTACTAGCGCTTGGCTTTGGAAAAGTCCGCTACCGCGAATACGACTCCGTGGCGCTCGGCGGTACCGGCGCCGATGGTGTCCATGTCGGCGTCGAGCAGGTTGGCGCGGTGATTGGGAGACTGCATCCACTGTTCTCGGATATTCTCGGCGCTCGGTCCGGCAGCAACGTTCTCTGATAGCCAGCTGAAGCGGGCGCCCGCCCGCGTGGCCCGGCTGGGCAGGCTGGGTTCGCCCGAAAAGCCGTGCGAAATCGATCGCTGGGCTGCCATCATTTCGGCGTGCTGGCGGGCGGCATTGGCCAGTGCGTCGTCCCACTTCAAAGGGGGCAGGCCATGGGCTGCCCGCTCGCGGTTAATGGCCTGGAAAAGCTGCTGCTCGGCAGCCTCGGTTCGGGGCTGGGCAACGACCGATGTGCATGAAAACACTACCCCAACGATGAAACATGCGATAAGAACGGAAGGCAAAAAGGTGGTCAGTTTCATATGATTATTATGATGCCCCGTCCACCCTCTTCCCACCCTGAAACAGCCCCGGCGAGCACTCCCCGGTTGAGCACCTTTTGTAACCTGAGTTACATCTAATCACATGTTTGACTTCCAGTCTGGTGACCCCTAGATTGGAGATGTAGGAAGGGCTCTATGAGCCCGGTTGTCTGTTCTTTACAAGGCCATTCCCACCAGTGGGGGCGTCACGGCTTCGACGGAGATGCTTGCGGCCAAGAGGCATGCCAGGGTGCTCGCACCTGTAATCGTGGGCAAAATGATAATTGCCAATCAAGAAATGGCATACGCAGCCTAATTAATTAGGCAGCCGTTCTCCACAGCTTCGCCCTTGGGCTGTGAGCGAACGTCACACAGAGGGCTGCTCTTCCCGGCTACGTCTGGGCCGGGAGGCTAAGATTTCAGGCTAGCGGCTGGGGTTTCTTGTCCGTTCTGAGCAACAGTCGCGAACGTCTTCGGGTAATGCCGAGGACATGAACGTGAATAAGCATGTAGTCTCTTGACCAGTAACATTTTCGGACGCGGG
>CAWBPS010000022.1:0-154463 GCA_963790645.1 Terriglobia bacterium
TGTTAACCGGGGGGTTGTAGGTTCGAGTCCTACCTGAGGAGCCATTTCTTTTTCGGAAGTCTTCAAGAGAATCTGGCTGCTCTGCTGTGGGAAATTCAGGGTCCAACCATCTCGAAGGGATGTCTTTTTGAGGACGTCCGCCGGCCTGATTCATCAGATTTTCACGCTTTTGTAACCATCCCGTAACACGGCGGAATTAAACATACGTCACTCAAGGAATACGGAACCAGCCCTCCGCTTCCGGTCTTGGTGTGTCTGCCAGGGCAAAGACTGCAGAACGGCAACCCTGCAGAACGGCGGGGGCTGTGAACGGTTCGGCTGCAGAACGGCAAGTCTGCAGAACGGCAAGAGTTGCATGACGGTAAGAGCTGGATAACGCTAAAGAGTTACATAACAACGAGTGGGGCCGAAAACGCCCATTAGTGCTGGAGTACAACCTCATTACTGTGGGATCTCTGCTGGCTAGAGCCAAAAAAGGAGAGATTAATGAAGTCCGTTCTCAAGTGGTGCGTGGTTCCGCTGTTGGCGGGAACTTTGTTTGGGCAGACCGCAGCAAAACCAAGAACGCGGAAAGCCAGGCCGGCTGAACCGGCGGTGACCGCCCAGGATGTGCAATCGCTGCGCGACGCAATCGCAGCCCAACAGCAGCAGATTGAACAGCTACGGCAAGAAGTTCAACAGAAAGACCAGGCCTGGCAACAGGCGCAGCAGCAGCTGCAACAGACGCAGTCCGCGGCTGTCGAGGCGCAGCAAAAGGCGGCTGCCGCCGAGAGCGCGAGCAGCGAGCAGAAGGCAACGGTCAGCAAGCTCTCGTCGGATATGACCGACGTTCAAACCACGTTGACGAACACCGCCGTCAACACCCTGGACGAGCAAAAGAAGTTCTCAGCTCTGGAGAGCGCGGTGGGCCGCATCAAGTTCAGCGGTGATTTGCGTCTTCGCTTCGAGCCTTTCTTTGGCGGTGGACCGGCTAATGCGTCAGCGCCCGAGCCCCGCATGCGTGAACGCTACCGATTGCGCTTCAACGTGGCCAGCACGATCACCAATGACTTTGCCGTCGGCTTCACGGTCGCATCTGGCGATCTGGGTGATCCCATTTCCACGAACTCTACTGAGACCGGGTTCTTCACTCGCAAGCCCATCGCGATCGACAAGGCCTTCGGAGTTTACAATCCTCACTACTTCAAGCCGTTGACCTTGACGGTAGGCAAGTTCGGATATACCTGGCAACGCACCGAACTGACCTGGGACAACGACTTGAATCCGGAAGGCGGGAGCGCGGCGGTGGCCTGGGACTGGAAGAACCAGTTTATTAACCACTTCGCGGTGATCGCCGTCGGGACTCCGATGTTTGAAGTGGGTGGCGGCCCTGATACGTACATGGAAGGGGGCCAGGTGCAGGCGGGCTTTACCCTCCTGCCAAGGGTGAAATTGGGGGCCAACGTCGCGTACTATGATTTTCATAACGCCGATACCATCGCTCAGAACCAGACTGGTGGCAACGGATTCGCAGACAATGGCACGGCAACCGCGGGGGGCGGCACTTTTGGCTTCGGTGGCTCGAGCAATACCAACAACTTCGGAGTCATCGCCGGCAAGCGTGTTTTTGCCTCGCAGTACGGCATCGTGGACGCTCTGGCGCGCGTGGACTTCGACACCGGCGTCGCCCGATGGCCGATTTATGCGCTGATTAACTATGCCCAGAACACCAAGGCCTGCGGCAACCTGGAGACTTTCGCCGCCGCTGGAGTGGCGCTTCCCACCTGCGATTCACGGCAGCGTCATGGCTACTGGGGGGAATTTAAAGTTGGCCAGACCAAGAACAAGGGCGACCTGCTTCTGGGCTACACCTTTGCCCGCATCGAACGGGATGCGGTCCTCTCCGCGTTCAACTTCAGCGACTTGAGGCAGCCGACGAACGTGATCGAGCACCGCGTAGAGGCCTACTATCAGGCCTATCCACGGGTGCAGATCGGGGTCACGGGTCTGATCGGCCGTCAGATCGTGACTGCCCAGAGTCCGACAGAGGAGCGCTGGCTCAAACGCTGGCAGTTCGACACCATCTTCAGCTTCTAGCACGCAAGAGCGGTAGGTTTGGTTTGGGCCGGAGCAAATATTGCTCCGGCCCTTTTCTGCGATGAGGCAGCGCGAGAACCGCGCGACGGGCGCCAGCCACGTCTCTACCATCCTGCCAAAGGGCCAGCGTGCTATTATTTCGGCCCAGTTGCCACTGGGATTTTTCTTTTCAATGCGTAGAAAGCCCCTCCGAGAGCCGTCTTCCGAGCCAGGTTCTGAGGACGCGCACGGCATCGAATGAATCAGATCGATCTAAGCCATCGCCACGCCATTGTCACCGGAGGAGCGCAGGGGATAGGCCTCGCGGTCGCACGGCGCTTTCTGACCTCGGGCGCTTCGGTCACGCTTTGGGACCGGGACGGAGACCTGCTCGCGTCCGCGGTGCGAGAGCTTAGTAGCCTGGGCGCTGTCGATGCCGTGACGGCAGACGTAACTGAGGCTGGCAGCGTTGACGCCGCGGCGGTTTCGACGGCGGAGAAGTTTGGCAGGATCGATATTCTGGTGGCCAATGCGGGGATTTCCGGTCCCGACCTGAAGTGCTGGGAATATCCTGTGGAGGTCTGGAAGCAGATTGTTGACGTGGATTTGACCGGGGTATTTCTATGCTGCCGCGCGGTCGTGCCCTCCATGCTGCAGCGGAAATATGGGCGGATCGTGAATGTAGCGTCGATCGCGGGCAAGGAAGGAAATCCCAACGCCTCGGCCTACAGCGCGGCCAAGGCGGGCGTCATCGCCCTGACCAAGTCACTGGGCAAGGAGTTGGCCGGCCTGAACATCGCGGTCAACTGCATTACTCCGGCCGCGGCCCGCACCAGAATTTTCGAACAGATATCGCAGGAGCATATCGACTACATGCTGTCCAAGATTCCGCGCGGACGTTTTCTTGATGTCGAAGAAATCGCGGCCATGGTGGCCTGGCTGGTATCGGAAGAGAACTCTTTCACGACCGGGGCTGTATTTGATCTGAGTGGCGGGCGCGCGACTTACTAGGGGCCGTCCCGGAAATACATGGGATATCGACATGTAAGCGGCATGTAAGCGGCGCAGTCGAGTTGGCTGAAACAGCAGGTCCCCATTCGACTCCCCCTCGTGTGCACTCGGAGTTCGCTCAGGGCAGGCTCTCCCACTGCGCTCGCTTCGCTCCGCTCCGATCGGGATGACAATATATTCGTTCAACGAATTTCCGGGAAAGGACACTAGCGACTCAAAGAGGGAAGCGGGATGACAGAAGAGCGCCAAGTGGAATACGCCTCCTATCCCAGCCTGCGGGGGCGGGTGGTGCTGGTGACCGGCGGGGCCAGCGGCATTGGCGAAAAAATCGTAGAACATTTTGCCCACCAGGGCGCGCGCGTGGCTTTTCTGGACATTCAGAAGGATGCCGGAATTCAACTGGCGAAGAAGATCGAGGCGGCTGGCGATGCGGCGCCCTCCTTTCTGCAGTGCGATCTCACCGACACTGATGCCCTGCGGAAATGCGTGGAAAAAGTCATCGGGGAATTCAAAACGGTGGACGTGCTGGTCAACAACGCGGCCAACGATGCCCGGCACACTATCGAGGCTGTGACTCCGGAGTTTTGGGACCAGTCGATTGCGGTCAATCTCAAGCACCAGTTTTTCGCCAGCCAGGCGGTCATTCCGGTGATGAAAAAAGCAGGCCGGGGATCCATCATCAACATGAGTTCGATCAGCTGGATGATCCCGTCAGTCGGGTTGCCGGTATATATCACGGCAAAGGCTGCGATCGTTGGACTCACGCGCACCCTGGCGCATGAACTGGGGGCGTCGAACATTCGCGTGAACTGCGTCCTTCCCGGCGCAATTTTTACCGAGCGTCAGAAGCAGTTATGGTTTACGGAAGCCTACAAGGTCGAGATCCTGAGCCGGCAGGCGCTCAAGCGGATGATCTCGCCCGACGAAGTTGCCCGCCTGGTGCTTTTTCTGGCGGCAGATGACAGCGACGCGATCACCAATCAGAGTTATGTGATCGATGGCGGGTGGGTGTAGAGTTCTTCCGTCTAACTCAGGCGTCCGTTTTCGCTGCCCGCAGGACGGCGTAAACAATTTTGTTGGATATCCTCGGGAGCGGAGAGCGATATGAAGGAGAAAGAAGGGAAACCGACGGTTGCCGAATCGACAGTGAAACCCATAAGCCGGCGCAGCCTGTTGCAGGGCGCCTCCGCGGCCACGGTCGTGGGAATGATGGGAAGCAGCGCCCTCGCCCAGGCGGGCCAGGGCGAAAAATCCGCGTCAGCTGCCTCCCCGGCGACCAGCAAGGGCAAGGCTTTTCCCGACAAGTTTCTATGGGGTTGCGCGACCGCGGGACATCAGGTTGAGGGCAACAACACCAGCAGCGACCTGTGGCTGATTGAGCACCTGCCGGAAAGCATTTTCAAAGAACCTTCGGGCGATGCCTGCGACCACTACCACCTCTACCCGCAGGACATCAGCATGCTGGCCGATCTGGGATTTAATACCTATCGTTTTTCCCTGGAGTGGGCGCGCATTGAACCGGAGGAGGGATTTTTTTCCAACGCTGAGCTGGAGCATTACCGGCGCATGCTGGCTACCTGCCGCGAGCATAATCTGACCACGCTGCTGACTTATTCTCACTTCAGCATGCCGCGCTGGTTCGCCTACAAGGGAGGGTGGCAGAATCCCGCTGCTCCAGACCTTTATGCCCGCTTCTGTGAGAGGGCCACAAAGCACCTCGGCGACCTGGTGGGATACGCTTCCACCTTTAACGAACCTGACATTCCCCAACTGCTGAACTGGATCAATTTGCCGGGGCCGGCGGGAGGGAGCCTGACCGACGTGTTCCAGGGCGGGCTGGCGCGAGTCCGCAAACAGCTCAACGCACCGGAATTTGCCAGCTTCTTTCTCGGGGACCAAAAGAAAGTCCGCGATGGGCTGCTGGCGGCGCACCACAAAGGCAGGGCGGGGATGAAATCGGTAAGGAGCGACATGCCCGTGGGCTTCAATCTGGCAATGACGGCCGACCAGCCGGCGCCCGAGGACAGCCATGTGGCCGAAAAGCGCGCCGATGTTTATGGCCCCTGGCTTGAGGTCGCGAAACAGTGTGATTATCTGGGGGTGCAGACTTATTCGCGGTCGATCGTTGGGAAAAAAGACCTCCCTGCTCCCAAGGGCGCTGAGCTTACGCAGGTGGGCTGGGAGTTTTATCCCGAGTGTGTCGAGGAAGTGGTCCGCTACGCCGGCAAGGAAACGGGCGTGCCGCTCATGGTGACGGAAAACGGCATTGCGACCACCGATGACCGCCGCCGCGTGGAGTATGTTCAGCGCGCTCTCACCGGCCTGAAGCGCGCCATTGACGATGGCGTCGATGTGCGCGGCTACGTGGCCTGGTCGCTGCTGGACAACTTCGAGTGGATGTCCGGGTTCGAGCCCAAGTTTGGAATTGTGGCGGTCGATCGGGCGACGCAACGGAGAACCATCAAGCCCAGCGCAGCCATGCTGGGCAACATCGCGCGCACCAATTCGCTGTAATTGGGGTTAGCCGGCAGGAACGGGCGTTGGCCGGAAGGCAAGCGTAAGGGCGGAACATCACGGCATCGCGTTTCCGAGACCGTGTTCCGGTTGTACTGCCGGATTCAACGCGCGGAAATTCTGCACGGGGAGAAACAGGATCGAACTCATCTCCGTCATGGGAACTGACTCTTTTCGGGATTGGGTCCAGGGCCCGTCCAATTGGGAGCGAAGACTCCGTGGCCGCTGCGCAGTTCGAACCAGTATCCAGCCGAGCCTCGATTCACACAGGCGATGAAGTAGAGGCATGAGAGCTGAATCGACCAAATTATTGTGTTCGCGTGAATTAGAGAAAAAAGTTCGAACGACCGTTTTCCTCTCTCGCGGTGAAATGGACAGGAGATAACGCGCGGGGTGGAGACGAAACACGCGCGGCAGGTCGCCATTCCACCGCGGTTGGTTTGACCCGGGACCAGGCACAATAGCCCGCGCCCTACTCCAACTCCCCCCTTGTGAAGTGGGTTTGTCCGGCGTTCCCGCCCATCTCTACGACCCTCCGATCATTTACTGCCCGGCAAAAAACTGAAACAGTCGTGGGCACCGTGGAACTCGTCATGTGACGAGAAATCGTGCAGCCTTCACGGGACCCTGCTTCGGCAAGAGGAAAAACATTTATGCAGCCCAGTGATGCCGCGTCACACCAGTTCAAGCCCGCCGCTTCGTTCAAGGCACTCGCCATTTTGATATTGATCGCCGGGATTTGTCCCGGCAGCGCGCGGGCAGGCGGAGGGAGTCAAGCGACTACCACAAGCTTGAGCCTTTCGTCCGCGCAGGTCACGGCTGGCACGGCCGTGGCGCTGACCGCAACTGTGACTGCGGGCGGGTCACCGATGGCGCGCGGCCGCGTGGTATTTTGCGACGCCAACGCCGCGCGTTGTGCCGACTCCGCGATCTTTGGACAGGCGCAGTTGACCGCCTCCGGAACGGCCACCATCAAGCTCACGCTGGGAGTGGGCACGTACAGCATCGTGGCGGCCTTTCAACCCTTAGGCTTTGCCTCGGCCAGCGCGTCGGCGCCGCAGGCGCTGACAGTAGATGCCAACGCCAGTTATCTCTCCTTTTCGGATATCGCTTCGAGCGGGACCCCGGGCAATTACACCCTGACCGGCGCGGTGGCTGCCTTCGGCAAAAACATACCCAGCGGAACGGTTTCGTTTCTCGACACCGACAGCGGGGATGCAGTGGTGGGAACCGCGGTGCTCGATCCCACTACGCTCGGTTTCATCCTGCTGCCCGCCGAGGGGTCGCCGGCGACTGTGGGCTCGCGCCCTCAAAATACGGTTCTGGGCGATTTCAATAACGACGGAAAGCTGGACCTGGCGGCAACCAACGTCAACGACAACACGATCAGCGTTCTGTTGGGGAATGGTGACGGCACGTTTCAACTTCAGGCTGCCTATGCCAGCGGCGCTTTCCCCATCGCGCTGGCCAGCGGCGACTTCAACCGGGACGGCAATCTTGACCTGGTGGCGGGCAACGCCGGCGCTGCCACGATCAGCGTTTATTTCGGGAATGGCGACGGAACGTTTCTGCCGCAGCAAACCTATGCCGTGGGAAACGGGCCGCAGTCGATTGCCGCGGCCGATTTCGATGGCGATGGCCGGCTTGATCTGGCGGTGGTGGACCGAAACGACCGCAACGTAACCATTCTGCTCGGCCAGACGGACGGCACATTCCTGGTGGAGCTGAATGTCTGTGAAGATCCGCTCACTCTCCCGATCGGTGAAGCCGGGCAGGTCATTGTGACTGCAGACTTCAATAGAGATGGCTTCGCCGACCTGGCCGTGACCGATGCGCAGGGCTCCCAGGTGGACGTTCTACTGGGGAGTGGCGATGGAACATTCCAAGGTCAGGTGACCTATGGGGTGGGCTACAACCCCATCGGGCTCGCGATTGCCGATTTCAACGAAGATGGAATTCCCGATCTCGCGGTGACGAACGGGGAGAGCTCTTCGGTGGGTGTGCTGCTGGGAGTGGGAGATGGGACGTTTCAACCCCAGGTGACCTACGGCACGGGCAGCTTTCCGGAGGGAGTTTCGGTCGGCGACTTCAACGGGGACGGAAACATGGACCTGGTGGTCTCGAACAACGGCAACAACTCGGTTGGCGTATTGCTGGGCCAGGGCGACGGCACGTTCAAACCCCAACTCACTTTTCCCGTCGGGACCAGACCCTTCGGAATCGGCGTGGGAGACCTGAATGGGGACGGACTTCCCGACGTAGTGGTGGCCAATTCGAGCGTTACCACGGCTTCCATTTTGCTGTCGGCGCAGACCGAGACCGCTACCGCATCCGGCCAGGCGGTATTTGGGACCGGCAGCCATGAAGTGATTGCCAGTTATCCCGGCGACACGGACCGGGCGGCCAGCGAGTCGGACTCGGTGCTGTTGGCAACGATTCCTCAGGTCGTTACCGCGACCACTTTGCTGGCTTCGCCCAACCCGGCCTTCGCCGGACAGCCCGTTACGCTTACAGCCACCGTAGTGCCCGCACCTGCCCAGACGTCTGCCGGCACGGTGAGCTTTTTCAATGGGGCCACGTTGCTGGGAACTGGGACGGTCGATTCTTCAGGAATCGCCAGCTTCAGCACCAGCAGCCTGCCTCTGGGGACGTCGAGCCTGACAGCGGTTTATTCCGGCAACAACGGGTCGGTAGGTTCGACTTCGAACGCCCAGAGTGTGACCATCAATCCTCAGACCGTCACTGCGACCGCGCTCGCAGCTTCGCCCAATCCATCAACCGTGGGACAAGCGGTCACACTGACCGCTACGGTTGCACCTGCGCCCACGGGGATCCCAGCGGGAACGGTGAGCTTCTTCAGCGGCAGCACACTGCTGGGTACGGCGAAGGCTAATTCGTCCGGGGTGGCGACGCTGATCACTTCCAGTCTTCCGCCCGGCACGAACATGGTCACGGCGGAGTATTCCGGCAACACCGCGTTTGCGACTTCCACGTCTTCCGCGGTGGGAGTAACGGCCATAGTGGCCACCAGCACGGCGCTGACGGCGGCGCCCAATCCAGCCGTCTTCGGACAGAGCATTACCTTCACCGCGACAGTGACGCCTGCACCTACGGGAACCCCGGGGGGAACGGTCAGCTTCTATAGCGGCAGCACGCTGCTCGGGACCGGCGAGGTGAACTCGTCCGGAGTGGCGACGTTCACCAGCACCACGCTTTCGGCCGGTGAACTCTCGATTACCGCGGTCTATTCCGGCAACGCGGCGGCGGCGGCTTCGACTTCGGGCGAAATGGGTCTGGATGTAACTACGACGTTTGGCGTGACCGCTCCATCGACTCCTTTCACGGTCAAGGCAGGCGGAGCGGTGGACGTCGATATCACAGTGCCGCCCCTGGGCGGCGCCTTTGACAGTGTGGTGATCATGTCGGCCTCGGGTCTGCCCGCGGGCGCGACTGCCACTTTCACTCCGCCCACGGTGGTTCCGGGCGCATCCGGCGCGACTACGGTGCTGACCATTCAGACGGCGGCGCGCACGGCCGGCATTCCCGCGCACCAGCGGCGCTTCCCGTTCGTGCCAATCAGCCTGGCGGCCGGCTTGTGCGTGATGGCCGGACGGAGGAAACGCCTGGCCCGGTCTCTGCCGATTCTGCTGATGATCGCGACCCTAGTGGGGGCGACGTTCATGCTGACTGGTTGCAACGGGGGATTCTCGGGACCAGCCCAGAGCGTCTCGGTCACGGTCACCGGCACCAGCGGGGCCCAGCATGTTTCCACCACGTTCACCCTGATTGTGAAGTGAGGGGGGCAGTCATCCTCAAATGCTTGCAGGCGAAAACAACGACGGGGCAGATGGCAGACAAGGACAAATCAAGATGCGCAATCTAATTCGATATCTGATTCGATGGACGGTGCGGCTCGGGCTGGTTTTGGGATGTAGCCTGCTCTCCGTGGTGCCGGCATCCGCCCAGGGCGCGCAGGTCGCGGAGCTGGGAGCGGACTACAACTATGTTCGCGCCAACGCGCCACCGGACGGATGCGGGTGCTTTTCCATGCATGGCGCGAACGCGTGGTTCGCCTATAACTTCACCCATTCCTTTGCCGTGGTCGCGGAAGTCAGCAGCCAGCGGGCCTCGGACATCAGCGGCTCGGGCCAGGACCTGACCCTGACCTCCTACCTGTTTGGGCCGCGCGTCAGTTGGCACAAGTCTGGGCATTTTGCGCCCTTCGCTCAGGTCCTACTGGGCGGGGCGCATGCCAGCGGAAGCTTTGCCTCGGACAGTTCGGGATTTGCGGGCTCGGCCAACTCCTTCGCCGTGATTGCGGGCGGCGGGCTGGACATAGCAATTACCCGGCACTTCGCGGTCCGCGCATTGGAAGCGGACTATTACCGCACCCAGTTCAGCAACGGCCTGAATGACCGGCAAAACAATCTGCGCCTCAGCGCAGGCGTGATCTTCCGCTTCGGAGAGAAATAATCAGGGACTAATAAATTTCCGCCTCGACGGCTTTCGACATTCGTGTGTTTCCTGTAGATATAGATCAACTGTCGAAACATCCCGTTGAGGCGCTGAATTGTTTGAATCCGACTTTCTGACCACTACGCCGGCAAGCAAGCAGTTGTACCGGGAGCTGATGGCGCGGGTGGCGGAACTACTGTGCTCGTCTTTGCCCGGTCATTCTTATAGCGGCAAGAGTCCCTCCGCGCTGTCTGCCTTGATCGATCCCGAATTTTTTCCTGAAGCGGGCGCTGCTTCTGAGGCAGTCTTCGACAAGCTGGGAACAATCATCTCTAACTCAGTCGTAGTGGGCCACCCGAATACCGCGGCCCACTTGCATTGTCCGCCGCTATTGGCGGCGCTGGCCGCTGAAGTTGTGATCAGCGCTTTGAATCAGTCGATGGATTCTTTTGACCAGGCGCCCATGGCCACAATCCTGGAGCAAAAGTTTGTCCAGTGGCTTACTGCCGAGGCGGGATTCCCCGCCGGCGCGGGCGGCACCTTTACCGCGGGAGGAACACAATCCAACTACATGGGATTACTTCTGGCTCGCGATGCATTCCTGAAGTCACGGTCTCAGTGGCCGGCGCAGAAGCGGGGGTTGCCGCCGGAAGCGGTGCGCATGCGTGTGCTGTGTTCGGAGGCGGCACACTTTACCGTCGAAAAATCCGCCGCGCAGCTAGGGCTCGGGACGGACGCAGTGATCAGAGTATCGGTTGACGACGAGTTCCGAATGCGGCCGGAGAGTCTGCGCACCGCGCTGGAGGATATGAGGGACAGAAACCTGCTTCCGCTTGCCATCGTGGCCACGGCTGGGACGACGGACTTTGGCTCGGTGGATCCGTTGCCTGAGATTGCTGCGCTTGCCCGGTCTGCCGGGGCTTGGCTGCACGTCGATGCCGCCTACGGTGGCGCGCTGCTGTTTTCGCAGCGCCACCGGAAAAAATTGGAAGGCGTTGCATCCGCGGATTCCGTGGGCATCGATTTTCACAAACTCTTCTGGCAGCCCATTCCGGCCAGCGCTTTCCTGCTGCGCGATGCTCGTCACTTCGAGCTGATCGAACTGCACGCTGACTACCTGAATCCAGAGAGCCACGAAGAACAGGGCATCCCCAACCTGGTCACAAATTCGCTGCTCACCACCCGCCGCTTCGATGTGCTCAAGTTGTGGCTTTCCTTTCAGATGATGGGACGCCGGAAGCTGAGTGCGATGATCGACCGCACCATGGAACTGGCGGTTTATGCCGCTGGTGTGGTGGGCCGTACGCCGGCACTGCAGCTCGTCCACGGAGCCAGTCTCAGTACCGTCGTTTTTCGCTATGTTCCTTCGCGTCCGGAGCTCGATGAGGATAACTTCAACGCCGCGCTGAGGCAGCGGCTGTTCGATCGCGGGGTTGCGGTCATCGGTCACACCCGGGTCCGCGGCCGGCAGTGTCTCAAGTTAACTTGTATGAATCCCGCGGTTACAGAGGCGCAGATGGAAGCGCTGGTTTGTACTATTGCTGAGCATGGCCGGCAACTTGAAACGGAATGGCCCTTGAGTTGAGTGCTGGAGGGTTTTGTACAATCGATTTTCGTGAACCACTCGATTTTCGTGATCCACTCTTCCGAAACTGCATTGCCGAGCTGCGCTCGGCCAGGGCGGGTCAGGGGACCCGCCCCTACGTGGGTTGTGGTGGGGCGAAAACTGTGGTGCCAGGCGGAGGTTTCCTGCATCTATAGGACATCCAAGTCTTCGGAAGTCTAGAATTAACCTCCATTACTACAGCTGGGATTGAAACATGGCGAAGCCGATTTTATTGAGTGTGGACGACGACTCTGACGTCCTGCGGTCGATCGAGCGCGATTTGCGGTCGAAATATGGCGCGGAATACCGGGTGATTGGAAGCGACTCTCCGGAAGGGGCGCTGGATCTCCTCAAACAGTTGAAGGTGCGGAATGACAGCGTGGCCCTGCTGCTGGCCGACCAGCGCATGCCGCGCATGGATGGGGTGGAGTTTCTGCAGCAGGGCATGAGGATTTTTCCCAAGGCCAAGCGGGCATTGCTGACGGCCTACGCCGACATGAACGCCGCCATCAGCGCAATCAACCAGGCCAACATCAATTATTTCTTCCTGAAACCCTGGGACCCTCCCGACGAGCATTTATATCCGCAGCTGGATGACATGCTGGATGACTGGCAGGCTTCCTATCGTCCTACTTACGATGGAATCCGGGTACTGGGCACGCGCTGGTCGCCGCGGTCGTATGACTTGCGGGATTTTCTGGCGCGCAATCACGTTCCCTATCAGTGGATCGACGTGGAGATTTCGGCTAACGATCCGGAGACCAAGCGGCTGCTGGAGGCGCTGGGGCCGGAAGCGGCTGAGCTCCCGGTTGTGCTGTTTCCGGACGGGACCAAACTTCTGGAGAGCCTTCCGGCGGATGTTGCCAAGAAAGTCGGGTTGCGGACCCGGGCACAGACAGATTTTTATGATCTGGCCATCGTCGGAGGAGGACCGGCTGGCCTGGCGGCTGCGGTGTATGGTGCGTCCGAAGGACTGCACACCGTGATGATCGAGCGGGAAGCGCCCGGCGGCCAGGCGGGAATGAGTTCCCGCATCGAGAATTACCTGGGGTTTCCTGCGGGGCTCAGCGGCAACGATCTGGCGCGGCGCGCGGTCGTGCAGGCCCAGCGTTTCGGTGTGGAAATCCTGTCGCCCCTGGAGGCAGTCAACGCTCGCACGGAAGGGTCTTACCGGATCATCAAGCTGGCGGACGGAAACGAAATTTCGTGCCACGCTTTGATGATCTCGACCGGAGTGCAGTGGCGCAAGCTTGAGGCTGAGGGCATCGACCGCCTTCAAGGCGCGGGAATCTACTATGGTGGCGGCGCTACCGAAGCACTGTCCTGCGAGGGCGAGATTGTGTACGTTGTAGGCGGCGCAAATTCGGCGGGCCAGGCGGCGATGAATTTCGGCAAGTATGCGGAGCGCGTGGTCATTCTGGTGCGAGGGGATTCGCTGGCCAGCACCATGTCGCAGTATCTCATCGACCAGATCAAGGAGACTTCCAACATACAGATCTGGGCGCATGCCAGCGTGGTGGAGGCCCACGGAGCCACTCACCTGGAAGAAATTTCGGTGTTGTGTTCTGATACCAACAAAATCGAGCGCGTGCCGGCCAGTTCGATGTTTATCTTTATAGGCGCGCTGCCGCGGACGGACTGGCTGGCGGGCCTGATCGAGCGCGACGAACGCGGTTTCATTCTGACCGGTCCAGACCTCATACGCGACGGGCAAAGGCCCAAAGGCTGGGGGCTGGAGCGGGACCCTTTTCTCCTGGAGACCAATGTGCCCGGTGTTTTTGCCGTCGGCGATGTACGGCACGGCTCGGTCAAGCGGGTGGCGTCCGGCGTGGGCGAAGGATCGGTGGCGGTGCAGTTTATTCATCAGTATCTGAGCAAGGTATAACGACGGGTGTAACGACGAATGATCGAAAAATCAGAATTGCGGCGCGTCCCGGTGTTTGAGGGTCTGCCTGACGATCAACTGGATTGGTTCATCAGTCAGACCGAGGAGATAAGGCTGAAGGCGGGAGATGTGTATTTGCAACTGGGAGATCTCGCGAGCTCGATGGTGGTGATCCTCGAAGGGGAGCTTCAGGCGCGCGGCGACATCAACGGCGAAACCTTTGTAATTCCGTTCGCAGCCGGTACGGTCACCGGAGTGCTGCCTTTTTCCCGAATGAAGAAGTCGGTAGTAACCGGGCGGGCGCTCACCGAATCCCGCATCCTGAAATTTCCCTCGGTACATTTTCCGGAACTGATACAGAAAATGCCGGTGTTGACCCAGCGGCTGGTGGGCGTCATGGCCGACCGGATCCGCGAGGTCACGCGGGTGGAGCAGCAGCGCGACCGGTTGGCCGGCCTGGGAAAACTTTCCGCCGGCCTGGCCCATGAACTCAATAATCCCGCCTCGGCCGCCAAACGCGCGACCAGCCTGCTGCGCGACGCATTGAAGCGAATCAAAGACGCGGTCCAGGAACTGGGAAAGCACGACCTTACGCCCGCCCAGAGATCGGAAATCGAAAAGCTGGAGGCTTCGTTCATGCAGCCGAACGAAAATCCGCTCGACACGCTAGCCACCAGTGACCTGGAAGATCAGATCGACTCCTTGTTACGCAGTCACGGGCAAAGCGACTTGTGGCAACTGGCTTCCGATCTGGCGCACCGGGGGGTGAAACCGGAAGCGCTGGAATCGCTGTTTGCGACCCTGGACGCGGATGTCGCCCGGGCCGCGCTGGTCCGCATCGCGGCCTCGGTCGAAATTGCGAATTTGTTGAACGAAATCGAGAGCAGCACATCGCGTATCTCCGATCTGGTGCGGGCGGTCAAGGAATATACCTACATGGACCAGACGCCGGCGCAAAGTGTGGATGTGATCAAAGGCCTGGAGAACACGCTCACCATCCTGCATCACAAACTCAAGCGTGGAGTTACGGTGCGGCGCGAGTATGAGAAAGTCCCGCTGCTGGTGAATTCATTTGGCAGTGAGCTCAATCAGATATGGACCAACATTATTGATAATGCGATTGATGCCATGGGGGGAAAAGGCGAGTTGCGAGTACGTACCTACCGCGATGACACCTGTGTCGTAGTCGAAATTGGCGACAATGGTCCCGGAATTTCGCCTGAAGTCAAGGCGCACATCTTCGAACCTTTCTTCACAACCAAGGGAGTCGGGGAGGGGACCGGGCTGGGTCTCGACACAGTGCAGCGCATCGTGAAGAAGCACCGGGGCACGATCCAGGTGACTTCAAAGCCGGGAGACACGCGCTTTCAGGTATTTCTGCCGCTGGTCGAAACGCCAGCCTAGGAAGCTGTCCCAGAAATACATTGAATATCGAAATGTAAGCGGCGCGGGTCGCGCTGGCAAGAAACAGCAGATCCCTCCACTGCGCTCGCTTCGCTCCGCTCCGGTCGGGATGACAGTATTAATTCAACGAGTTTCCGGGAGGGGACACTAGGGAAGCGCCTCAGACGTGACTGGGGCCGGCCTCGCGCAGGTCGAGTTCCTGCTCCAACCGCCGCAGGGTCTCGTCGTTGATGCGGCCTTGGTTGCGCAAGCGGACCGCGGCCTGCCGTTCCAGACGAAGCAGTTCGCGTGAAATACGCGTTAAGCGTTCGTGGTGTTCGGGGCTGACGCCGTTCTCGCTGTCGTCTTTCCCGCTGACGTCGGAAAGACGGTGGCGATAGTGGGCGGTGAGGTCCTCGTAAATGGCGTCGAATTCGCTCCCATCCTTCTGGCGGGATTCGTCCAGGTAAGCGAGCGCGGCCTCGAGTATTTCCCTTCGCGCATTCTCCTCTTCCAGGTTGGCACCCGGGGCATCGGCGATGCCCAGAATGCGGACCACCCAGGGGAGTGTGAGTCCCTGCAGCACCAGGGTGACCAGAATTACGCAGAAGGCCAGAAAGACAATCAGGTTGCGCTGGGGAAACGGGCTGCCGTCGGCCAGGGCCTGGGGCAGTGCGATGGCGGCAGCGAGCGCGATCACTCCCCGCATGCCAGTCCAGCCCAGGACCAGATTGCCCTGCACGGTTGGACACTTCAGCTTCTGATGCAGCAGGCGGGTCCGGGTCCAGTAAGCGATGTAGGCGCCGGGAAAAACCCAGACTATCCGCAGTGCAATGACCAGCGCGCTGAACAGAGCGCCGTAGAGGAAAAGAGTGCTGTGGCGGTAGTCGCGAATTCCGGCCAGGACGTAAGGCAGTTGCAGTCCGATCAACACAAAAACCAGACCATTGAGAATAAAATCCAGGGCCTCCCAAACCGCCCAGGCCTGCAGGCGCACTTGCGGAGAGAAAAATCCGGAACTTCGCCGGCTGAGATATAGTCCGCAGACCACAACCGCGAGCACGCCGGAGGCACGCAGTCTGTCCGCTGTCAGGTAGGCAGCGTAGGGAACCAATATGCTGAGCGCAATTTCGATCGGACCATCGTCAATACGACGTTCGATCCAGTTCACGATCCAGCCTGTGATCAAGCCTACGCCGACACCGGCAACGATCAGGTAAGCCAGGCGAGCGATGCCGCTTGCGATGGTGGGAGTTTCGTTGCGCAGTACGATGGCGATGCCGAATTCCAGGGCCAGGAGGCCGGTGGCGTCGTTGACCAGACTCTCGCCCTCGATCAGGTCGGTGATTCTCCTGGGGATGCCGACGCGTTCCGCTATCGACGTGGCTGCGATGGCATCGGTGGGCGCGATGACGGCGCCCAGGACCAGCCCGAGTTTCCAGTCGAAGCCGGAAAATAACCAGTGAGCGCTTTCTGCCACTCCGATAACAGTGAAAATGACCAGGCCAAAAGCCAGAAGCAGGATACTGACCAGGTTGTAAGAGAACTCGCGCCAGGAGGTGACCCAGGCGGCGGAATAAAGAAGAGGCGGGAGAATCACGAAGAAGATGAGGTCGGGGTTAAGCGTGATTCTTGGAATTCCGGGAACGAACCCGAGCAATCCTCCCGCGATCACGAGCACGATGGGGTACGGGACCTGAAGCTTCCGCGCCAGGGTTCCGAACGCCACCACGAAAAGCAACAGCAACAGGAAAACCAGTTCCACCGCCTGGACGTTGCCAGTCACCATCGTCCCGGAAGCTCCGTAGCGGGCCGGTTGCCCTGCGCCAAGTATAAGTCAGCCGGGTTGGTGTGGCGCGGGCGCCCTCGCCCGAGGCTTTTGACCCTGGCAGAAAATGCCGGATTTCTAATTCCTGACAGTTGCAGATGCGCCGCGCGGGCGAAGATTTCTAGTTGCTTCACACTGCGGCAATCGTGGAAACATGTCAGATAAAATCAGTTTTCAGTTTCCAGTTCCCGGTTCTCAGTTGCGGGGCGGACTGGCCCCGGTGCTGCGATTCTGCTAGCCTGAATTCCTCACCGCCAGCCATGAAGAGATCACGCAAAGAGAAGTCAGAAGCGAGCAAGCAGGCGATCGACACCACGCTGCGCGCCTGCCTGATTGCCAAGGATGCTGCGTTCAATGCCCGCGATTACATTGTGACCGGCTCGCGCATCGCCTTTCTGGCGGTACGACAGTGCGAAAAGGAACTGGACCAGATCGAACGGCAGGTGGATGATGCGACGCCCGCCGCCGTCACCCAGGTGCCCGAGGCGGAGGCGCGTGAACTCCTCGCCTGTCTGAAATTCACAATCGATCTGGAGCGCGTTGGCGACCTGATCTGGTCGGTGGTACAGCGAATTCACGGCCTGCCGGCACCGCTAAACTCCAAAGAGTCGGCATCTCTGATAGAGATGGCCCAGGTCTTGCAGGAAATGCTGGCGAGAGTCTATCAGGGATTTGTGGCGCGCGATCTGGGACTGGCTGAATCGGTGATTAAGATGGACTACGACATGGATCAAGTCTGTCATTCCGTGTTCCGTCAGTACCTGGAAAAGGGGGCGGGACGCAGGAGTTACGAGGTGACCAACCTGCTCTTCATGGCGCAGGCGTTTGAACGGGCTGGCGATCACACCAAGAATCTGGCGGAAGAACTCTTCCATCTGGTCGAGGGTCATAGTGTGCGCCACATCAGGAAGTCCCGTTAAATCGGTCCGGGCGGCGGCGCGATTGAGGAGGTTTTGCTAAGATCGGTGGCCGAGGGGGATTCATGGCAAATCTGAGGGGGTTGGAGTCTGTAGTCTCGCAACTGAGAGTGGAACGAACGAGTCTGCTCGATCAACTGAGACATGTTGATGCTGCTCTTTCGGTCCTGGGCAAGCTGAATAACGGACGTTCTTATACCAAGCCGAGGCGGAGGCGGCTCTCGGTGGCGGCGCGCCGGAAGATCGCGGCCGCCCAAAGGGCACGTTGGGCCAGGGTGAGGCAGATGAAGAAAGCAGCGTAGAAATAGCTCGTCCGCAGACTGTACCCGCCAGGCAGGAATCTGGCGGGTATTTTTTTGCGCCGCAGCGAGAATTTCCTGTCTAGTGACCGGGCAGAGCTGCGGCCGCCGTGCCTGGCCATACCGGATTGAGAGTGGTGCGAATAACGTCCATCAATTCGTTGTTGTCGGCGGGCTTTTGCAGAAAAGCGCATGCCCCCGCCTTCAGAGTGCGGTCCCGGTTGTGCTGGGGATCGCGCGCGGTCAAGACGATGACTGGGATAGAAGCAAGCGTGGCGCTCTGCTGCAAGCGGTCCAGCACCACAAAGCCGTCCCCTGCCGGCAGGCCGATGTCGAGAATGATGAGGTCTGGCCGCTCTTTCTGGGCCATGGCAATCGCCGAGAAGCCATCGGTGGCATAGGCGGTTTCGAAGTGGCTGGCGCGCAAGCGCAGGTTTAGACCTCGTCGCAGGTCGGGATCATCGTCAACGATCAGGATCTTCGGTTTGTCCATTGTGCTTCTCCTTTAGTGGGTAGTTCCTTAAATTCAATATCCGAGAAAAAGATGCTGGTTGCTCCCCTCAGTGCATGTGACCTTTGGTGTGGGGTAAGGCCTCCGTGGTCATCGCAGTAATACCATCGGCAACTTCCTGAATCAGCTTATCGACAGGCTCCAGGCGATCGGCCGCAGGCAGCTTCAGGCCGACGGAGGAAAGTTTGAAGGTGCACGTGGCTCGCAAACGTTCGGAGCGCTCCAGTTGTTCACGGATGCGCCTCTCGACCACGGTGGCGCCGTGTTCGTCGGTGGAGACCACGACCATCAACGTTTCACCCGGCCCGGCATCGCCCAAAGCGGGCAGGATCGCGTCCTTGTCGCCCAGGATGCAAGGCGCCAGCAGTTGCAGACAATGCTGGCGGGTCTCCTCCCGGGTGCCGGAGAAGGAGAGCAAGGGGGTCAGCTCCAGGGTGATCAAAGAGAGGTGCTCTCGCAAGCGGCCCAGGTGGGTAATGATGGGGGCAAGAAATCTCGCCAGAGAAAACAAGGGCAGCGTAAAAACAAAGGTACTGCCGTGCGACAACTGACTCTCCACCCAGATTTGTCCGCCGTGCAGCCGGACCAGCTCTTTCGAGATGTAGAGTCCCAGGCCCAGCCCTTTGCGACTATCGTCAGTCGAATTGGGGTCTTGATACAGACGCTCAAAGATCAGGGTCTTCGCTTCCGAGCTGATGCCGCGGCCGGTATCGGCAACAGATACCTGAATGAAATCGGGATCATCTTCCGTCAGGTACGCCTTCACCATGACCGACCCATCGGCTGGGGTAAACTTGATGGCGTTTTCTATGAGATTGGCCAGCACCTGGAGCACACGATTGGCGTCGGCGTAGATGAATGGAATCCTGATGTCAATGCCCGCTTCGAGACTGATTCCCTTGGCTTGGGCGGTGCTCTGCAGCATCGCGGTGGCCTGCCGGATCAGGTCACCGATGAGGACGCAGTGGGGTTCGATAGTGATCTTTCGGACTCGGCCCGAGTGGCTTCCAGCAGGTCCGTGATCATGGACCGCAGCTGGTTCACGCTGCGAAAAACGGTTTCCAGGTGTTCGCGTTGCTCGGGGACCACCTTGCCGGCCAGGCCGTCGAGGATGAGCGAGACAAATTGATGAATGCAGGTCAGTTGAGTCCGCAATTCGTGCGATACGTGGGAAAGGAATTCATTCTTGAACTGGATTTGCTGGCGCCGGCTCATGTCGAGAGAAGTCAACAGACCCTGGCGCTCAATGGCGTAACGCATGGCGCGCGCCAGTTGCTTGCTGTTGAAATTGCCCTTGACCAGGTAGTCCTGGACTCCCTGGTGGACCGCATTGACCGCCATGTCTTCGTCGTCCAGGCCAGAAAGCACGACGATGGGGACACCGGGCGCGGCCTCCAGCACCTTGCGGTACGTTTCCGCTCCATGACTGTCGGGAAGGTTGAGATCGAGCAGCACCATGGCGGGCGTCTCCACCACCATCGCCGCCAGTCCGGCGGAGAGCCGCGTAGCACAGGAGACGGCGACATCCGAGTGTGCTTCTACCAGGCGCAAGCGCACCAGGTCCGCGTCTCCAGGGTTGTCCTCAATCAGCAAGATATGAGTATGTCGATTATTCATTGTTCCCCCTCGCGTGGCAGGCAAGCGCATCCGATCCAGAATTCGTTCAGGAGCGGGCTGGATGCCTGGAGCGTCCTGCAACAGAAAGATGCTCCGCAGATGGTCATTCTGGACTGGATGATGCCGGGGCTGGAAGGCACTGAGCTGTGCCGACGGATCCGCAGTCAGCAAGGCGGCCACTATAAGTATCTGCTGCTGCTCACCGCCAAGGGAAGAAAGGAAGACATTGTGGCCGGCCTGGACGCTGGGGCGGACGACTATCTGACCAAACCATTCGATGTGAACGAACTGCGCGCCCGGATGCGTGCCGGCACGCGCACACTGGGACTCCAGGATGCCTTGCTGAGGGTCCAAACCGAACTGCAATTCCAGTCGGCGCATGACCACCTGACTGGCCTGTGGAACCATGGAGCCATTGCCGGCCTGCTGCAGCGTGAGACCCAACGCAGCTCGCGTATGGGACATCCTCTAGGGCTGATGATGGCAGACCTTGACCACTTCAAACTGATCAATGACACCTACGGACATCAGACGGGAGACGCGGTATTGCGCGAAGCGGCCGGCCGCATGGTTGCCTCGGTGAGAAATTACGACTACGTGGGCCGCTACGGGGGAGAAGAGTTCCTGATCGTGCTGGCCGAGTGCACCACATCGGACCTGATCGCCACCGCGGAACGGATGCGGGTCTGTGTATCGGGAAGTCCGATCGAAACCGAGTTCGGGCCCATTCCGGTTACGGTCAGCATCGGCTTGGCGGCGAGAGATGCGACCGCCGCCGTACAGCTCACGGGGGAAGATCTCTTACGCGTCGCCGATACGGCCCTTTATCGCGCCAAAACTACCGGCAGGAACCGGGTAGAGAGCGCCCCTGATATTCAGAAGGCAAACCAGGCGCACGCAGCCACACATCAGTAATACTTACTCCCGAGGGCACAGCGTCCAAGCTCCGCTTGGGCGGGAGTTTTTGCGCCGCATGCACTTTCCGGAACCACGGGGTTGGCCCGGCGTCGGGTTGAATTCTCGTGGAAATGGCAGTAGAGTCGCTCTCCGGGCGATGCGGCCAGTCCGGAGGCCAGCGATGATTCCTCCCAAACCAGCAAACGAGCAACAACGGCTAGCCACACTGCGCGGCTACGAAATCCTCGACACCGAGCCGGAGGCGGCTTTCGACGATCTCACCTTGTTAGCTTCCTGCGTGTGCCAGACCCCGATTGCGCTGATCAGCCTCGTAGATGCCGACCGGCAATGGTTCAAATCAAGCGTGGGTTTTTCGGTCAAGGAGACCTCGCGCGACATTGCCTTCTGCGCCTCGGCGATTCTCCAGCCCGATGTTTTCATCGTGCCCGATGCCAGTGAAGACGCAAGGTTTGCTGAGAATCCTCTGGTAATTTCAGAACCAAAGATTCGTTTCTACGCGGGCGCACCCTTGATCAGGGAAGGTCACGCACTGGGGACCTTGTGTGTAATTGACCGGGTGGCTCGAGAGCTGAGTGCGGAACAGTTGGAAGCGCTCCGAGCTCTGGGCCGCCAGGTGCAGGCGCAACTTGAGCTGCGGCGTAACCTGAAACGCTTGACAGTATCTCTGGCCGCCCGCGATCGCGCCGAGAACGAAAAGGATCTCGCGCTGCGAGAGCTCAAGGCCGCCATGGCGAATATCCGCACCCTGGAGGGACTGCTGCCCATCTGTCTGTCGTGCAAAAAAATACAGGATAAGAAAGGCGACTGGCAGCCCTTTGAGTACTACGTGCGATCGCACTCCGAAGCGAAAGTTACGCACAAGCTTTGCCCGGATTGCACAAAGGCGATCTCGGCGTGAGGGCGGCCAATCACCCACTCATTCGCAAAATTGGCGAATGAGTCGGGCACCCAGCCTTCGACCTTCCCCTTTGTTTCGCTGAAATCATACTTAGCTTCGTGCGGAACTATCCGAATGGATAGCCGCTGTAAGCCATTCGGTTAGACCAGTGCCAGCTTTTACACCGCTCGAAAACGCATGCCATTCTTGTGACTAGTCTATTCAATGACATGCATCGTCAGGTGACGAGACTGTAAGCGGAGAGAAGATTGCTCAAGCGATTTGCGCAAACAAATCTGCCGTACGAGGAGGGTCTATGCCACCTAAAGAATACGAAATTGTTGATCCATTGGCCTTGATTCTAAGGCCCGAAATTTACCTTATCCTCCACCTGCCGGATCCGCCTCCAGATCTGCGCGCAAGGGTTCAAGAAGTGACCAAGGAAATGTCAGCTAAAGATCGCCAGCAGGCTCTAGGACGGGTCAAGAATTTGGCCGCCTACACGAACGCAGTAATAAAGGCTCTGAGCGGGATGGAGGGTGTGTCGAGCGCAGCGTGACTTGCCGAGTGCCCCACACATCGCGCACACTTTGCGATGTGTGGGTTTGGTCTGCCGCCACTGGCGCCTGAATGGACTACGCCTTCACCCCTCCGTCGAATCCCGAGCAGGGCCCACTCATCCGCAAGAAGCCCGAACGTTCCCCAGTATTCCGGGTTTGCGGAGAACGGTTCAGGCCAGCCATGGGTTGACAACCGGTACCGAGAGATCTTCAAAGTGGACCAGATTGCGAGTGGCCAGGGTGGCGTGGCGCGCCGACACGATACCAGCGATCATAGTGTCGCGCAGTTCAACTGGCCGGCCCTTGCGTTGCCGGGAGGCCATGAGGTCGGCGGCTTGGGCTGCAGCTTCATCATCGAATGGAGCCACTCGATGACCCATTTTCTCGAGAAGAGCCTCAAACGCCTCTAACAACCGGGATCTTCGCTGGCCCGTGGCCATGATTTGAAGGCCAAACCGGATCTCAAGCATGGTTACCGAAGTCGTCCAGACGGAGGTGCGAGACTGCTTGTCCAGCCAGGCAATGACTTTCGTGTCGGGTGTTTGTCGCATCAGGGCAGAGAGTACATTTGTGTCCAAAACGATCATGACTCAAACTCTGCCGGCACGATGGCGTGTCCGCGCAATTCGGGCACATCGGACTTCAGACCGGTTCCCACAAATAAACTGGAGATGTCTGTTCCGAGTCCGCCGCTGGGAGTATCTTCCGCGCTCACCGCGCTCCGCAGAATGTCTCGCACTTCTTCTTCCATGCTGCGGCCGTGGCGTTGGGCGCGACGCTGCAAACGCGTCTTTACCGCATTTTCAAGATTCCGGACTATCAGTTGTCCCATGGTTCGCCTCTGGTGATGATATCGTGATATCATATAAGATTATCTGGGTCAATAACACCATTCCCGTCGATTAAGACTGCGATTGGGAGTCATCTCCGTTACCCACCCTTTTCGCAAAGTGCGCGAAAGAGGTTGGGGCACCCGGGCACGTTGGTGGGCTGTTTCTGGCACGCTCGTGCTATTTTCAGCGGCGGTTTGAAGTTTTATTTTTATCGACGAGCAGTTCTGGGGGAGGGCTGCCCGGGCGTCCGGCGACTCGCGAGAGTCGGGACGCCCGTTTTAGTTTTGCGGCAACTTTGCGGGTTTCGCGAACGTCTGCGCCAATTCAGCGACGGTATTTCCCCATCCACTCGGCCTGGCCCAGCACAAGACTTTGCAGCGCCTGTTCTACTTCCTGCCGGCTCGCGCCCGGTTTGAGATCGAGCTTTCCCTTGAGCGCGTAGAGTTTGAAAAAATAGCGATGAGGCTTACCGGGTGGCGGACAGGGCCCGTTGTAACCAATCTTGCGGAAGTCGTTGCGCCCTTGCCGCTCGCCACCGGGGAGTTCATCGATTTTGTTGACGCCTTCGGCCAGGCTGGTGGTGGCGGCAGGCACGTCGTACAGCACCCAGTGCGTCCAGGTGCCGGCGGGCGCGTCGGGATCGTCGGCGATCAGGGTGAAGCTCTGGGTGCCGGATGGGGACTCGGTCCACGAAAGTTCGGGAGACACATCGGCACCGTCGCAGGTAAATTTTCTGGGAATGTCGCCGCCATCGGGAAAGGCTGTACTGGAGATTGCAAACGCCATCAGGCTTGCTCCCAGGTTGCAATGCAACACTAGCCACGGATTTTACGAATTTACACGGATCAAATCTTTTTTTCTATTGTCTTGTGCCTTGTCCGTGTGAATCCGCGACCATCCGTGACTGCAGTTCCTACTGGGTCGAGATGGTGAAGTTTACCGTAATGCGCGCCTCGGTTTCGACCGCCTGACCGGATTGCAGGTACGGCCTGAAACGCCATTGCTTGACCGCCTCCCGGGCCGCAGTTGAAAGAATCGTGGGTCCGCTCAGGACGTGGAGGTCCTGAATGTTTCCGTCGCGTCCAATCAGAGCTTCGAGTACGACCGCGCCCTGGACCTTCATCTGCTTGGCCAGCAGAGGATAGTTCGGTTCGACCGGGCGGGACAGAATCTGGGCGGCGCCGGCGGAGAGATGGACGCGTCCGGTGGCGTCGGCCACTCCGGTGGAATCCGCGGAGCTGGGGGCGGAAGAGGCTGAGGAAGAAGGTGCAGGGGAGGAGGAGAAAGGCGCTCTGGGCTGCAGGTCCACTCTGACCGATCCGCTGCTGGCCGGGATCGTGCGGTGCTCGTCCCCGGCCACGACTTCAACTTCGAGCGGAGGAAGCACGGCGCGGCTCATGACCACTGGCGCCAAAGCGGGCGCGGGACCCGGATCAACGGCGGGCGGCGGCGTGCGCCGCTTTGACTTCGGGCGCGCCGGGACTGTTGCGGGTGTGCTTGCGGTTGCCGTTTCGGGGGGCGTTGTCACATCGGCCGGAGGCTCTTCGACAGGCTCCGCTTCCGATTGCACCTGCGCAACCGGTGCGGGAGGGAACCAGAAGTCGCGGTCCTTGATTAGAACCAGAATCAATGCGGCCAGCAGCAGGGCAAGCGCGATGAGCATCTGCCGGCGCTGTTTTTGTTCGGAATCATCCCCTACCGAAGTTGCGATATCACTTACCTGTAATTGCTTGTCCTCCAACAACGGCATGACGCGCAGCCCTCCCGCCCGCGGGGGAGACGGGCCTGCTGCCTAGTATGCCTCGAAAATTCGCTCTAATCCAGTGAAACTAATGAGTGGGCTGCGACGATTGCAGGCTGGGAGCGCGGCTTCAAACCGCGGCCGGGAGGCGGGCTGATGGTCAAGGAAATGAAAGACTTAGGCGTGGGCCCGGGAATTCGGTTAGCGCGCTCCGCCTGGCCGCGGGGCTCAGACGCAAGAACGCCCGGCTCGCAGCATCGCGGCCGGGCGTCTGGTTATTTCCCTTACGCCGACTTTTTCAGGTCAGTGGGGAACGCGAGAATCTTTCCCCGTTGCTCCGCGGGGATCCACTTTACCTTAGGCTTGAAGCGCGTCGGAATGTAGAACTCAATCACCTGCGCCATATTCACCCTCCGATCCACGGCAGTTCACCCATTGTCCTTGGCATCACCATGCCGGGTGTCCTGCTCAGTTACATATTTAGATGCTGACGGTGCCAGGAAGAGTCAGGCGGGCACGCGAAAATGGCACGCAACTTTTGCCGGGCGGAGGTGTTTCATCGGCCGCGAATCACGTAGGGACAGATGTCCTCATCTGTCCAGTCGAGCGCAGCTCGACCTTCTTATGGAATGGAAAACCAGCGGAGCTTTGCTCCGCCGGGCAGATGAGGACATCTGCCCCTACGTGGTTTGGGATGAAAATCAGCAGGCGAGTTGATCGCGTTTTAATTTTAGCCCGTTAAGATTGCCGAGGACGGTCACGGCAATTGATTCGGTCTGGAAAAATTCGTTCGCCAACTCGGTCAACTGCTCGACCGTGACCTTCTCGATGCGCTCGATCAGTTCGTCGAGGGTGTAGAAGTGGTCGAAGTACATCTCCTGGCGGGCCAGGTTGGACATGCGCGCGCTCGACGACTCCAGCGACAGCATCAGGCTGCCTTTCAGCTGGTCCTTGGAGCGGCGCAATTCATCCGCGGGAACAGCGTCCAGCTTTAGTTTGCGGAACTCCGAGACCACGGACTGCACGACTTTTCCCGCAGACTCGCGCGAGGTGCCGGCATAAACCGAGAGGCATCCGGTATCGCGGTAGGGCGACAAATCGCTGTAGATGGCGTAGGCCAGGCCCTGGCGTTCGCGGATATTCTGGAACAGCCGCGAGCTCATGCCGCCTCCAAGCAGAGTATTCAATATGTAGGAAGCATGCCGGTTTTCGTGGGCGATGGGATGAGAAGGCACGCCCACGCAAATCTGCACCTGCTCCAGCGACTTCTTGTTGCGCATGATGATGCGAGGCGCAATCGTGGGCACCGAACCGTGGAAGCCGTTCTTGACCGGTTTCATGTGTCCGAAATGTTTGGCCACCAGTTCCACGAATTGCTCGTGCTTCAGATGACCCGCAGCGGAGATGATCATGTTGCCCGGCGCAAAACGCTGCCTGTAGAAATCCAGCACCGGATCGCGCTCGAATTTCCTGACCGTGTCTTTGGTCCCCAGGATGGGTTTGCCGAGGGGATGATCTTTCCAGAAATTCTGGGTGAAGATCTCGTGGACCAGGTAGTCGGGATTGTCCTCGTCCATCTTTATTTCTTCGAGGATGACGCCGCGCTCGCGGCCGATGTCATTGGCATCGAAGACCGGGTTCAACACCAGGTCGCTGAGCACGTCCATGGCGATGGGCAGATGCTCGTCCAGCACTTTGACGTTAAAGCCGATGCATTCCTTGGCGGTAAAGGCGTCCATGTTGCCGCCGATGGAATCCACCTGGCGGGCGATTTCTTCCGCGCTGCGGTTCTTCGTGCCCTTGAACACCATGTGTTCGATGAAGTGCGAGATGCCGTTCCACTGCAAGTCTTCATCGCGGGAGCCGGTCTTGATCCATATCCCGATCGAGGCGGAGCGAATGTGCTCCATCTCCTCGGTGATGAGGATGAGCCCGTTGGGTAAGACCTCGCGACGTATGTTGCGGACTTCCTGCACCATGCAAGTATTGTTGCACACCCTGGCGGGCTGCGGCTAATGTCAGGTTAATCATTTAGAATCAATCGATTACGGTAATTTTGGGCGATGACTCGGCAAAACGGCTAAGTGAGGCGCCGGAACTCCGCATCCTCTACAATCGGGAGAGAGAGCGAGCGGTTTAGGGCAAACCCTTTACCGCAAAGGTCGCAAAGAGGACCGCAAAGGACGCAAAGGTAAGTCGTTCAAGAGTTTAGTTATGGATCAGGTGACGCATACATCTCTGTTAGGGCTCCGGCTGCCTGAACTGGCGGCGCTGGTGGAGGAGTTCGGGCAACCTCCCTACCGCGCGCGCCAGCTGTTTGAAGGTCTTTATCGTCAAAGAGTTGAAACCGCCGAGCAGATTTCAACCCTGCCCGAGGATTTTCGCCGAAGCCTGTTGCAGAAGGGAATTTCCGTCGGGCTTCCCGGGATTGAAAAGAAATTTGTCTCCAGCGACGGAACGGTGCGCTACCTGGTGGCTTGTGGCGACGGGCAAAGCGTGGAAACAGTCTGGATGCCAGAAGGAGACGGTGGGGAAGCGGGCGACGGCAGCGAGGCCGGCAATCAGACGGAAGGCCGCACCTGGGAACGTGCAACCATTTGCGTGTCCAGCCAGGTGGGCTGCGCGGTGGATTGCCAGTTCTGCCTCACCGCGCTGCTGGGAATAAAACGAAACCTGACAGCCGGAGAAATCGTCGGGCAGGTGTGCGCCGTGCTGAACGATCAAAGGGTTTCTTTACCACTGCACCGCATCAACCTGGTTTTTATGGGGATGGGCGAGCCCTTTCTGAACTACGGAAATTTCATGAAGGCGGTCCATCTTCTGGTGGAGGGCGTGGGCATTACGGAATCGCGCATGACGGTGTCCACGGCAGGGATCGTGCCTGCCATCTACGATTTTGGACTGGAGCCGGTGCGTCCGAAAATCGCGATCTCGCTCAATGCCTCGAACGACGAATTGCGTACCCGCCTGATGCCGATCAATCGCAAGTGGAACCTGGAAAAGCTGATGGCCGCGGCCCGCGAATTCCCGCTGCGCAACCGCGAAAAGCTGACATTCGAATATGTGCTGCTGGACGGAGTCAACGACTCCGCCGAGAATGCGCGCGAGGTGGTGGAGTTGGTTCGCGGCCTGCGGGCGAAACTGAATCTGATCGCGCTGAATCCCGGACCCGGAATTGATTTTCGGACCCCGTCCCAGGAGCGGGTTCTGCAGTTCCAGAATATTCTGCGGGCCGCGGGCGTGCCTGCGTTCGTGCGCCGTCCTCGCGGCCGCGATATCTACGCGGCCTGCGGACAGTTGAAGCGGACGGTTGAACTGGCGTCGTAGCTCCTGGTAGCGCCGGCGTCTCGCCGGCTGTCCGGCGGGCGTCCCGCCCGCCGCGTGAGCGGAGCATTCACTAGATATTCCTTTCAGACGAGGCGGCGGGACGCCGCCTCGACAGCCGGCGGGACGCCGGCGCTACAAAGAGCCGGCGCTACAGAGGGCCGGCGCCGAGGTTAGGCGTGGGCTTGCGCGGCGGCGGGCAGCAGGCGTTCGATGGCCGCGAATAAATCGTCGGCGTTGATCGGTTTTGAAACATAGTCATCCATGCCGGCGGCGAGACAGCGCTCGCGGTCGCCCACCATGGCGTGGGCGGTCAGGGCAATGATGGGAATGTGTTTGCCGGTGGATTTTTCGTGCTCGCGAATCCTTGAGGTGGCTTCGAAGCCATCCATTTCCGGCATCTGAACGTCCATCAGTATGATGTCGAAGGCCTGTTTCCGCCAGGCGTCGAGGGCCTTTTCTCCGGATTCCGCCAACACCACGGTGTGACCTCTTTTTTCCAGAAATCGGACCGCGACCTTCTGGTTCACCAGATTGTCCTCGGCAAGAAGGACCTTAAAACGGCGGTGGTCTGCAACCGGAACCTGAACCGCAGCGACGAGCGCCTCCGCGGACACGGGCTGTTTCTGCAGTCCAAAACGCAGCGTGAAATGAAAGGTACTGCCATGACCGGGCTGGCTTTCCACCCAGATGTTGCCGCCCATCAAAGCGACCAGTTTCGAGGAGATGGAAAGGCCGAGACCGGTGCCGCCATATTTTCGCGTGGTCGAACTGTCCGATTGGGTGAAGGCTTCGAAGATCAGTTTCTGTTTATCCAGCGGGATGCCAATGCCGGTATCGGCCACGCTGAAGTGGAAGACGGCCTGGTCGGTGGTCCTGGACTCAATCTCGGCCCGCACCTCGACTTCGCCTTTCCCGGTAAACTTCAGGGCATTTCCCACCAGATTGATGACAATTTGTCGCAGACGAGAGGGATCCCCCACCAAAGCGTCCGGCAGATCGAGGGGAATGTGGCAGGCGAACTTCAGGCCCTTCTGCTGCGCCCGGATGCGGAGCGTACCGGTGACCTCTCCCAGGGTATTGCGCAGGCTGAAATCGATGTTCTCGATATCTCAGCTTTCCTGCCTCAATTTTGGAAAAGTCCAGGATGTCGTTGATCAGCGACAGTAGAGCATCGGCGGAGCTCTTTACCAGGTCGAGATATTCGCGTTGTTCCGGGTTGAGGCCGGTGCCGAGCGCCAGTTCCGTCATTCCGATGATGCCGTTCATGGGAGTGCGGATTTCATGGCTCATGTTGGCCAGGAATTCGCTCTTGGCGCGGTTGGCGGTTTCGGCGGCTTCCTTGGCCGCGGACAGTTCAGTCACCAGGCGGCTCAACGATTCCGCGTGCCGGTGCTCGGCCTGCGAGGCCCTGACTTGTTCTGAAATATCGGTATAGATTCCCAGAGCTCCCCGGCGGACGCCGCTCACCATCAGCGGAACCGCGTGCAGGTCCAGGTCGAGGACTTTGCCGTCCTGGCGCCGCCGCTGCACGGTTCCGTGAAATGCCTGTCCCGCATGGACCTGCCTGGACACAGCCGCGCCTTCCTTTGGGGCGGTGAAAACGTCGTCGATATGCCGGCCCGTGGGGTCGTGGAGGAATAGCTTCTGGAAGGCAGGATTGGTCAGCTCAACTTTGTAATCGCGGTCAAGGACGATGATGCCCATCGGACTATTCTCGATGAGAGAGTTCAAGTAACTGGTCCGTTCCTGGAGTTGAGCGCCAACCCGCTGTCGTTCGGTTTCGATTGACCCCAGGATCAGGCCGATGGCGGAAACCACCAGCATGAAGAATGTGATTTTGATGAGCACGCCGGACGGCGGGGGGAAGGAATTCATTGCGATTACAACCCCGAAATCCAGTGCGATCAGCCCGGTCGCCGCGCGGCTAATGCCTTGACGTGTCGCGATCCAGATAATTGGAATGAAACTCAGATAGAAGAGCTCCAGCGACGCCCATCTGGGCCCGAAGATGACAAAGGGCACAAGCAGGGTAGCGCCGGCCTGGCCCATCATTTCTAAAACGGAGGCGACGGTCGGCGGCTGAACTGGGGTGGACTCAGCCTGGGGCTGGCTCTCATCCTTCCTATACTTGCGGCCAAGAAATTTCCGTCGAATGGCAGGGAAGACATGGATGAGAAGAAAGGGCGTAACCCCGAAGCGCCCGATGCCGTCGCCGGAAAACCACGCCATTGCGGCGGGCCCAAAATCGTTCCATGAAATCGTACCGTCCAGCGTGAGTCCGGTAATACCCAGAATGCAGCCCGCCAATCCTGTCACGGTGGTGACAAGGAGGTAGCGGAGCACATCGCGCTGGCGACGAAGACCCAGATCAATCCGAAGGGGGCCGCGCAGCATACAAGCCGCGGCCAGAACACAGGCATTGGAGCCAATCGTGCTGAGCAGCTCACTGAAGGACCAGAGAGGCTGCTGATAAAAAAGGGCGCTGGCGATGGTATCGGAAAAACAGGCCAGAAAAAAATACCAGGGACTGACGGCGAGCATTAATGCCATCGACAAGGCAGAGGAGGGATACCACACCACCGAACCCAGCCGGGCGAGAAGGATCACATCGGGCCGGCTCAGCAGGATACTGATCGGGATGAAACAGAGGGACAGAAATATGTGTCGATAGATGAGGTGCTGTTCGTGAACCGGGGAAGGTGTCGGCGGGCACGCTGGGCGTTACCTCTTCTTCTCAGGAGAGCAGCGAGAACGGCGGGACCTTCGCTGTTCGGATAGAGTGCCGGGGCCGGGAAGGAGTGGAGGCTGGGGCTCCCTATGGAAGGACGCCCGGGCCGGTGAGGTCTGCTGGGGCCGAACTGGGCGGCTCAGGAGGCTTGCCATGCCTGAACCATCGGCCAGGATCCGGAATTGATTAGGACATGTGTTGTGGGGGGCTTTCCGAGAAAACCAGGTAGGCCGGGACGCCCTCCTTCGACTTCGCTCAGGACCCGGGCAGGCGAGCGGAGCTCGTCTCGGTTTTGGGACTGCACCAATCAAACCCTGCCGGGCGTTGCCCGGCCGGGCGGGTGAGGACACCCGCCCCTACGTGTGAGGCCTGACGATGGCTGATTTCCCGGGACAGCCGGCGGGACGCCGGCGCTACTCGAACCTATTTGCCGTTCTCCAGTTCCTGGGCCACTGAGTCGATGAGGGCGGCTTCGTTCTGGAGGGCGCTGGCGGCGCGCGCGATCTGCTCGTCGGCCTCCTTCCACTTTTTCTGCTCGATGGCTTCGCGTACGCCGGGAATGGTCTTGACCCCGTATCCGGTATAGGCGCCGGGAGCGTACATCAGGTGCTCGAACCAGGGACGGCGCGGCAGTCCTTCCGGAGATGTGAGCTTGCGCTCGCTCTGCATCAGCTTCTGGTTGAGGGCCTGCAGTTCAGCCGGACTCACCCTCAGTTCGCCGTTGCTGGTGACTTTCTCCAGCGCCTTCTGGTAGCGTTCCGCGCTGTGCGTGAGCGCGTCCGAAGCGTTCTGCAGGGGGGCGAAGTTCAGATGCGGCGGCACTTCTTCGGCAGGAGGCGGCACCGATGTTTTTTTAGGGTCGGCGATGGCGGTAAAGACCCCTTCTTCGAGTTCTTTATTGCGCTCAATAGCGTCGTCCTGTTTGGTCTGCAGAAGCTTTTGTAGTTCGTCGAGGTAGGTATGGATGGTGTCGGCCAGGCCGGTGAAATCATAGGGCAGCAAGTCGGCGTCGGCGAGTCGCATGACCGCGGTCCCCGCGGTCTGCGAGAGGGCGCGTCCATAGCTGAAGTCGGTGTCGGAGAAATGGGTGTACCAGTAGAAGTCGTCGTAGATGGAGTGGTAGATTCCCCCGCCGTCTTCGTCGCCATAAGCCAGGTCCAGCGATGCGATGCCGAGATGATCGAGAAAGACGGTCCAGTCCGATCCCGAGCCCAGAGCATTGATGCGCAGGTCAGCCCGGTCGCGGGCTTCTTTGCGGTCCTCGGGAGTCCTGGCATCAGCGATGGCCTTGAGTTGGTCGCGCTTCCACACCGGAATCTTTTTCTCGGGATCCTGAATATCCCGGGCCACGCCGTTGATGAATTTCTCCAGTGAGTGTGATCCTCCCATCGAAAGATAACCGCGGCCGTTGCCGTCGCTATTGATGTAAGCCACGGCGTGGCGGCGAAGTTCGTCGGCATGAGCTTCGCCCCACTCGGTGGAACCGAGCAGGGCCGGCTCCTCGCCATCCCACACGCAATAAATAATGGTGCGCTTCGGTTTCCAGCCCTGCTTGAGCAGAGTGGCGAAGGCGCGGGCTTCCTCCATGAGAGCGACCGTTCCCGAGATGGGGTCTTCGGCGCCGTTTACCCAGGCGTCATGATGATTTCCGCGCACTACCCACTCGTCGGGATTAGTGGAACCGGGGATTTTTACGATGACGTCGTAGAGCGGCTTGATGTCCCAGTTGGATTGCACTTTGAGGTGGACCTTCGCCGGACCAGGTCCCACGTGATAAGTCTGGGGCAGGGAACCGCGCCAGGCTTCGGGGACCACTTCTCCCTTGAGCGCGGCCAGCAGGGGTTGCGCGTCGGCGTAGGAAATGGGAAGGACCGGAATTTTAGTGATGGTCTTTACGTCTTTCAGGTCGAGACGCTTCGCGTCTTTCGTGGCACCGACGCCGGGTGTAAGTGGATCGCCGGGATAAAGAGGCATGTCCATCACGCTGCCGCGTTGTACGCCGTCGCGCGGGCGCCAGGCGCCGTTGGGGAAAACGTCACCCTGAGTGTAGCCGTCGTCTGCAGGATCGGAATAGATGAGGCATCCGACCGCGCCATGCTCGGCCGCGACTTTGGGCTTGATGCCGCGCCAGGAATTCCCATAGCGCGCGATGGCAATGGCTCCCTTGACCGAGACCCCAATGCGCGCCAGTTGCTCGTAATCGTCCGGAGTGCCGTAGTTGACGTACACCAGCGGCGCGGTGACGTCTCCGTCAGCCGAGTAGGCGTTGTAGGTGGGAAGCTGTTCCGCCTGCTGATTGGATGTGGGATCGACGGCCAGCGCTGGCTCCTGCAGTTTGGCGGTGAATTTTGTGGGCTCGAGCAGTTCGACGACGCGCACTTTCGGGGTGGGAAACAGCACGTCGAAAGTCTCGATGTTTGCTTCCAGACCCCACTCCTTGAATTTGGCCAGCATCCATTCCGCGTTGTCCTTGTCATAGGGCGAACCTACGTGGTGGGGGCGGGCGGAGAGGCGCTGCATGTAGTCGCGCTGGTTCTGGGGCTCGGGGATAGCGCGAAATTTCGTTTCCCACTCGCGCTGGCTGCGCGACGAAGCCGCGGAATAACCGTGCAGAGGTTGTTCGGTATCGGATGATGCGGCGAGAAGCAGGAAACAGGAGAGAGCTAGCAGGCAGAGCCGGGCGCCAGAGCGCATTCATTTCCTCCGTGAGACTCGATGGTTGGAATCATGATTTCTGTGAACTTGGGATTATAGATTCTGGGGAGCGTTCATGGTGGAATGATCCTCAACTAATTCTTTTTGTCTTCCTGAGCGGAGCAACGGCTTCGCAACGCGAAGCAGTTGCGCAGTCGAAGGACCCCTATGGTCGGATGAGTCCCCGGACAGTAGGGGTCCCTCGACTTGCTCTCACCGCGCGAGCGCGGCTCGAGGCGGCGCTCGGGATGACAGTCGTACTGGGGGACGGTCTTGCCGCGGCACGAGCGAGGACGCTCGCGCCCACATTCGGCTTGGCAGATTACAAATCAACGGAGTAGGCTTTCTGTCCTATGCCGAATTCTGCGTGCGCGGATTTTTTTGCGAAGTGGACTCATCGCGTGTTTGCTGCTCACTTGTTTTTTTCTGGCCGATTTCGCGAGCTGCGGCGAACTTTACTCTGGAGCAAGTGATGAGTTCGCCCTTTCCAACCGAACCTGGTGGCGGCTTCGCACAGCCCCAGAGTGGCCTGGGTGTTCAATGCGAAAGGCGTGCGCAACCTTTGGGCGGCGGACGCCCCCGATTTCGCGGCCCGGCAGATCACGCATTACGACAGCGATGACGGTTTGCCGATTGCGAGCCTGCGCATCACGGCGGATGGGCGCACCCTGGTGTACGTGCGCGGCAGCGAGGCCAACGAGAACGGGCGCGTGGCCGATCCCACCAACGGTATCTGGCCCCGCAAGCAGCAGGTGTGGGCGGTCGATGTCGATGCCGGCGCTCCCCGCTTGCTGGGTGAGATGGGCTGCGCGGAAGAGGACTGCGAAGACGTCCAGCTTTCGCCTGACGGACAATTTGCGGTGTGGGCGGCGCGAAAGCAATTGTGGATTGCGCCGGTTTCCGGGGCGACGCCCGCCCACCAGCTCACCGACCTGCGCGGCGACAATTCGAATCCGAAGTGGTCTCCCGATGGCCGCCAGATTGCGCTGGTGAGCGCTCGCGGCGATCACAGCTTCATCGCAATCTATGATTTCGGACGCGACCAGGTGCGCTATCTTTCTCCCAGCGCGGACCGCGACAGTATGCCGCGCTGGTCGCCGGATGGACGGCACATTGCTTTCGTACGCCAGCCGGGAATTCAAGAGAAGGTGCCGCTGATTCCGGTCCGTCCGCAACCCTGGGCGATCTGGGTGGCTGATGCCGCGACCGCCGACGCCAAAGAAATCTGGCACAGCGGAAAAGAAGACAACGACTCATTCCCGGCGGAAACCGCGGACAAGTCATTCTATTTCGCGGACAACGACAAACTGGTTTTCGCGTCAGAACGGGATGGCTGGAATCACTTGTATTCGATCGCCGCATCGGGTGGCGCGGCGACGCTGCTCACGCCCGGTTCGTTCGAGGTGGAAGATGTCGCGTTGGCGACCGACCGGCGGTCGGTGATTTTCTCCTCGAACCAGGATGACGTTGACCGGCGGCATCTGTGGCGGGTTGATCTGCACGGAGGAAAGCCGCAACCGTTGACCAAGGGCGAAACCATGGAGTGGAGCCCGGTTGAAACTGGGCGGGCGGCCAGGTGGTGTGCCTGGGTTCGAGCGCCACCGTTCCGGCCATGCCATTTCATCTGGGGGCGAAAGGCAGGGAAATGATAGCGCGGCAGGCGCTGCCGGCGGACTTTCCGTCCAGCCAGCTAGTCACGCCCAAGCAGGTGATCTTCAAAAGCGAAGACGGCCTGGAGATTCACGGCCAGTTATTTACTCCAGCGGGACGGAGCCGGCCCGGGCCTGCTCTGATCTTCACGCATGGCGGCCCGGTGCGGCAGATGATGCTCGGCTTCCACTACATGTACTACTACCACAATGCCTACGCCATGAATCAGTATCTGGCGAGCCAGGGCTACGTCGTGCTTTCGGTGAATTACCGGTTGGGGATCATGTATGGCCGTGCCTTTCGGGAGGCGCCCAATAGCAGTTGGCGGGGAGCGGCAGAATATAAAGATGTCGTGGCCGGCGCGAAGTACCTGCAAGGTCTGCCCACGGTGGACCCGAAAAAGATCGGGCTCTGGGGCGGTTCATACGGAGGATTTCTTACCGCCATGGGGCTGGCCCGCAATTCCGATCTTTTCGCGGCCGGAGTGGATATGCACGGGGTGCATGATTGGTCGGTGTTCCTGCCTCACTGGGAGAACCATCCCGGCGCGCCGGACGCGAAAGAAGCCGAGAAGCTGGCGTTTGATTCTTCGCCGGATGCTGCGGTGTCAACCTGGAAATCCCCGGTGCTGCTGATCCATGGGGATGACGACCGCAACGTCCCTTTTGGCCAGACGGTGGATCTGGCGCAGAGGCTGCGGGAACAGCATGTCAGGTTCGAGGAGCTGATTTTTCCCGACGAAATCCACGACTTTCTGATGTGGAAGAACTGGTTCAGGGCCTACGGGGCGGCGGCGGACTTTTTTGATAGGAATTTGAAAGCGAGCGGTGGGGGGCAGTGATTCTTCGCTCAACTTCAGACAGCGGATGAGCGCCGGCGCAACCATTTTTTTGGAACTGACAGCCTCCGGCTGATTGGCAGAGCAAGCTCTGCAGTAATGCCTTCGACGAACAGTCGAGCTTCGCTCGACTGGGCGGGTGGGGGCACCCGCCCCTACGTGGTTTGAGCGCGGCACAATCACAGTCGTCCCTACGCCTTGAGCGGCGCCGCCTTCGCAAGTTGTGCTTGCTCTTCGTCGCTTCCAGCCAATAATATCGTGGGCATCGACGAAGAGAGTCGTATTCGATTGCCACTTCAAGCGCTGCGACACCGGTTTCTGTGGCGGCAGAGGGCCCCCATCGGTCCCGGCGAAATACGCCGCATCGAACGATGGCTGGCCACCGCCCGCGTTTTCCTCGCCATTTCCGCCCTGGTCGCCATACGCATGGATCCGGGGGAAATCCGCTACTCTTTTTGGGCCTACGGACTACTGGCCTTCTATATTGCCCAGGGCGTCATCGTCATATTGCTGCTGCGGCGGCGCGAACAGTCCACCATGTACTTTCGCAGGCTGGTGCACGCGGCGGACATCGTCTGGCCGGCATTGATGTCGATTTTTGCCAGCGGCGTGGCCAACCCATTTTTCCTTTTCTTTGTCTTCGTACTGGCCGCAGCTGCCTATCGCTGGGGTGTGTGGGAGACGGTGGCCACTGCGGCGTCGGAAATTTCGTTGTTGTGGCTGGAGAGCCTCGCCTTTCAGCTGGGCTTTTTTAATGGTGTGGATAATTTGCTTTCACGTTATCACCTGCCGCCATTGGGGGCGCGGGCAGTCGATTTCGAGCCCAAGCGCCTTTTCATGCTCTCGATTTACCTGCTGGTGATGGGCCTGCTCCTGGGATACCTGGCCGAGCAACAGAAGCGACTGCGTTCGGAGAAGGCGGTGATCGCGCGCATTTTAGGCAAGGTGCGAGTCGAGGCCGGCCTGAGCGGCACGCTGCAGGAGATCGTGGGCGAGTTACTGGTGATGTACGGCGCGGAACGGGCGCTGATTGCGTCGCAGGAGGCCACCGGCCATCGAGTTTATGTGGGTGAAATGCTGCTGCGGAACGGGGAGGCTTCCTTTTTTCGCTGGCTCGATCCTCTGCCCTCCGACCGGGAGACCTACCTGTTCGACTATCCGGCAGAAACCTCTTACGCCTGGCGCAACGGCCAGAAGAAAAATGAGAGCTACACCCTGCTGGGGCTGGACCATTCGGGGCAGAAGCTTCCCGCCTCGTCCCCGGCGATTGTGGACCGGCTGGCGGGCCAGCGAGACTTCGAAAAGCTGATGATGGTTTCCTTCGTATTCGGAAAGGAATGGTGGGGCCGGATTTTTTTCCTGGAGCCCGGGTTGACGGGAGAAATTACAGAAGAGTTGCGCTTCCTGCAGGAATTGGTCCGGCAGATTGGACCGGCCGTGTACAACGTGTACCTGCTGCGGCGTCTGCGACTGCGAGCGGGGGCGCTGGAACGGGCCCGCTTCGCCCGCGAGCTGCACGACGGCGCCGTGCAGTCGCTGATCGCGGTGGAAATGCAGGTGGATGTGCTGCGGCGCCAGTCCGCGACCCGCTCCGAGATAGTGCCCGAGGAACTGGGCCGGATTCAGGGACTGTTGCGCGAAGAGGTCCTGAAGCTCAGGGAACTGATGCAGCAGATGAAATCGCTCGATGTGGATTCCAGAAAACTGATCGCGTTTCTGGGGGACACAGTGGAAAGATTTCAGCGCGAAACCGGGATCACGGCGCGCTTCTCCTCCGATCTGGAGGAGCCGGACATGCCCCAGCCGGTGTGCCGCGAGTTAGCCCGCATTGTGCAGGAGGGACTGGTCAACGTCCGCAAGCACAGCCACGCCCGCAGCGCGCTGGTCCGGCTGAGTGCGAGAAATGGGCACTGGACGCTGCTGATTGAAGACGACGGCCGGGGATTCCCCTTCGCCGGGCGGCTTACGCAGACGGAACTGGATGCGCAGGGCAAAGGACCGCTGGTGATCAAGGAGCGGGTCCGTGTCATTGCAGGCGAACTCGCGATAGAATCAAACCCGGGACAGGGATCGCGTCTGGAAATCAGTGTCCCGCAAAAGCCGGAAGCGGCGTATGGACAATAATCGAAGACCCCAGCCAGTACGAATCGTGATCGCCGACGATCATCCTATTTTTCGCGACGGTCTGCGCCGCCTGCTGGAGGCGGAATCGGACCTGAAGGTCATTGGCGAAGCCTGCGACGGAACCGAAGCCGTCAAAATGGCCCGGCAGTTGAAGCCCGACATCATGCTCCTGGACCTGGCCATGCCGCGCATGCCCGGACTGGAAGCGTTGCGCGAAATGAGCACCGGCCCGGCCCACACCGTCCGCGTCATTCTTCTGACCGCCGCCGCCGAGAAGAAGCAGATTGTCGAAGCTCTCCAACTGGGGGCCCGCGGAGTCGTGTTGAAGGATTCCGCCACCCAACTGCTGCTGAAGAGTATCCATACCGTAATGTCAGGGGAGTATTGGGTGGGCCGGGAGAGCGTTTCCAACCTGGTGCAGTATCTGAGGAACCTGGTGCAGTCCTCGGGAGAAGAGGCCAAGCAGAAGAAATTCGGCCTTACGCCCAGAGAACTGGAAATTGTCTCCGCCGTGGTGGCAGGCTACTCCAACAAGGAAATCGCGGAATACTTCAAGATCAGCGAAGATACGGTGAAGCATCATCTCAGCAATATCTTCGACAAACTGGGAGTTTCGACACGCCTGGAACTGGCCCTTTTCGCGGTAAACCAGGACCTGCCGCTCAAAACGATCGCCTAACGACATAGCACTTTAGTGCCATATGTTTCCACATTTGGGCTATTGGCAGTCAGGCATGGCCACGTTTACCCTGATAGCAGACTTTAACTCTGAGTTTAACGCCTGCTGGGGTTCAGGCTGGACGTGTACTCAGACAGGGAAAGAATTCAGCAAGCCGACAGGTGGTCCAAGGAGGGCGCCGATGGCAACGTGGCTGCAAAATATCTGGAACGACGATCAGGGACAGGACGTCGCCGAATACGCCGTCATGCTGGCGGTTATTCTGGTGATCGTAGTGGGTACGATCCGGCTGATCGGTTCCAACGCCAATAACGTGTTTTCTTCGGTCGGAAGCGCGATTCAGTAGGCTCGAATCCCGAGTTGGCCCCCAGCCTCCAACCGGGTTCAGGTTTCAGGGATCTTTTACTCCTCTCGCTGACTCCCATAGCCCTACGCAGGTCTTCCCGCCAAGCCACACGTTTGTGTGGGCGGATACTCTTGTCCGCCCGAAGTTGACTTTGATTTCCTGGGATGGTCTTTAGCCACACGGAAGGTTCTATAAGGCCAAGTCTGAAGATCAAAGTCAAAAACAGAAGGTCAAAGGCGTCGGACAGGAGTGTCCGATCCACACACCGACACACTAAGCCAGTTGAAAGACGATGTGGACCAGGGCGGTGTAGTCGGAGGGTTGGCCGTCCCGTTTCGCGGGCTTGAAACGAATCTGTTCGGCGGCGTGAGATGCAGCCTCGTCCAGCCCGTGGCCCAGTCCCTGCACCACGCGCACGATGCGTAGCTTGCCGGAGGCCTCGAAGACGACCTCGAGCACCACCTCTCCTTCAATACGCAGGTTTCTGGCTTCCGTGGTATAGGCCGGAGTGGGTTTGAAAATGACTTCGGCGGGAACCATCCTGCCGGCGGTCTCTTCGCCTTGCTTGGGGCGAAGTTGAGCCACTGAGACGGCTTGAGTATCGCCAAAGCCGCTCTTCTGCACTCCGTTGCCCCGGGAAGAATTTACTTTCCCGCTGCCATCACCGGTCGCGACGCCATTGCCGAATCCTGTGCTGGCCACCACACCGCGAATCCCCTTCGCTCCTCCAGTACCGTTGCCGTAGCCAGGCCCGACGGGCAGATCAAAGGAACCGGCCGAGGCGATGTTCACTGGTTTGCCGTTACTCTCACGCGCGGGAACGCCATTCGGGTCGCCAAAGCCTCCGGTCTGGACGTTCTTCGGGGCGGCTGCGATTGTGGGCAGGGCTGAACTGCCGGTCGAGAAAACGTGGGTCTTCACCAACTGCCGTGGAATAACCGGCGCGGCCGGAGGAAGGGACACTGGCTTGCTGGCTTCGATCTGCACTTTGGGCGCAACCGGTACTTCTTCTGGAGAAATCTTCGCATGCATCTCGGGCGGGGGCACGCGCAGCACCTCGACCGGTGGTGTTTCCACGCGCGCAACCTGCGGAGGCGGAATTTCCCGCACCGGGGCGGGCTCATGGTTCACCACCGGCGGGGTTTCCACCAGGCGAATGAAATGGTAGTCGTGGGTTGGAGCCTCGAGCACCGCCAGGTTCAACACTGCGGCCCACGCCAGCAAAAACAGAGCTGCCCCTTGCAGGCCCATGGTAAGGACGAACTCCTTCCATGGTGGCCGCCGGTCGGGAAGCAAAGAAAACGGGGCGTATTGGTACGTATCTGACATGATCCTCGTCCAGTCGGGGGTTCCCTATTGACGTTGATGTACAGCGACTCTAAATAGCTGCCTTATCTTCAAACATTCTCTCAGCAATATTATCTCATCCGGGACGAGCAAGGAATCGTCAAGACACAAGTCCGGGGCCCCGCTCCCCGAGTTGTGTTCAATGCACGAATATAGCCACTCTCAACAGCCACTCTCGGGCGAGGAAAAGAACGAAACGCTGGTTCAACAGCCAGTTAGCATTGCGAAGAACCAGGTATCAACAGGGACAGGGGCCAGACCGGAAAAATTTTGCATACCCGTGGGTAGGTAGGTGTCGTTCCGGGACAGAGCGGTGGGGGCCCTCCAGAGCCAGCTCTCCGCAGGCCTTAACCTTTCTCCTAGCAGCGTACGATTTTCGGGCTGTCGATTCCCTTGGTGGCATTGCGGGTGTCAACCACTAGCTGGGATTCGCGCACAATGCGTTTGTAGTCGTAGTCCGAGTGATCGGTGACGATGAGGACGCAGTCGTATTGGCCGAGATTATCCAGCGGTGCGCAGGTCAGCTTCAGGTCATATTTGCGGCCCTTGCCAATAGCGGGGAAGAAGGGATCGTTGTAGCTGACGGCTGCGCCCTGCGCCTGCAGGAGTTCGATAATAGTCAGTGCGGGCGATTCGCGCAGGTCGTCAATGTCCTTTTTGTAGGCCACTCCCAGCACCAGGACCTTGGCGCCGTTGAGCGCCTTCTTATGTTGATTGAGGGCCTTGGCCACGTGTTCGAGCACCTGGTAAGGCATGCCGATGTTGATCTCGCCGGCGAGTTCGATGAAGCGGGTGCGGAAATCCCACTCCTTGGCCTTCCACGAAAGGTAAAAAGGGTCGATGGGGATACAGTGCCCGCCCAGCCCGGGGCCGGGGTAGAAGGGCTGAAAGCCAAAGGGTTTGGTGGCAGCAGCGTCGATTACTTCCCAGATATCCAGTCCCATGCGCAGCGAGAGCATCTTCAATTCGTTGACCAGGGCGATGTTCACGCAGCGGTAAATGTTCTCCAACAGCTTGGTCATTTCGGCGGCCGCCGGCGTGGATACGCGCACCACACGGTTAAAGATGGTGCCGTAGAGCGCTGCCGCCATCTCGGTGGCTTGCGGATCGAGTCCCCCAACCACTTTCGGAATATCCCGTCGCGCCACGGTGGTGTTTCCCGGATCTTCGCGCTCGGGTGAAAATGCCACGTAGATTTCCTGCCCGTTCGTGAAATCCCGGCGGGCAGCTTTCAAGCCGCGCTTGTTCCCCTGTTCCAGGATCGGGACCATGACTTCTTCAGTGGTGCCAGGGTAGGTGGTGCTTTCGAGAACCACCAGTTGACCCGCGCGCAGATGCGGAGCAATGGCTTTGGCCGTGTCCGTAATGTAGCTGAGGTCAGGCTCGTGATACTCATTGAGCGGCGTGGGAACGCAGATGATGATGGCATCCATCTCTTCCAGGCGGGCGTAGTCCGAGGTGGCTTCGAAGCCCTGGGAGCGGGCCTGCTGAATTTCGCTGGCCAGGATGCGGACAATGTAGGTGCCACCCTGGGTCAGGGTCGTAATCTTGCGCGGATCAATATCGAAGCCCGTCACCCGCATCTTCTGCTCCGTAAACAGCAGGGCGAGGGGCAGGCCGACGTAGCCCAAACCGATAATGGCGACTCGCACCTGACGTCGTTCAATTTTGGCTTTCAGATCAGAAACAGCGGTGGTGGCGGCTACTGGAGAAGAAGTTGTCATTTGAGGCATGGATTTCGCTTCAGATTTTAACACGCTGGTGACGCCGTCCCCGATCGAGGACACCATAGGTTTTCAGATTTACGACGACTTGTTGACAAATTTCGCCAGATTTCGGTTACTCGGGTAACGGATAAGGGTCATTCTGTCGAGGTGCCTGACTTTTTGTGGGTATCGTCGGTGGAACCTATTTAGGCATTGGTCTCCATAAGCGTAGCGGAAGGTCAAACGGCTAGCGATCACGCGCATTTTCAGCCAAATCTTAAGGGAATTGAACGACTCTGCCGGCGGCAGATTGTGGTTAACATTAAGATAGGTTCCGACCATGTGCGGCATCTTCGGCATCCTAGCGAATAACGGCACCCTTCCGCCATTGGTGTTGGAGCGTGCCACGGACTCGCTGGCGCACCGGGGGCCGGACGACCGGGGCACGGTCGTCATTCAGGCCAAGAGGACGCCGCGCCTCGAAATCGGATTGGGCAGCCGGCGTTTGGCGGTTCTCGATCTTTCTCCGCAGGGCCATCAGCCGATGCACGATGCTGAAACCGGCAACTGGATCGTCTACGACGGCGAAACTTACAATTTCCGCGAACTCCGCACACAACTACAAGACGAAGGTGTCCGCTTTGTCGGCCAGTCCGATACCGAAGTGCTGCTGAAGGCTTTTGGCCGGTGGGGGGAGAAGTGCCTCGGCGAGTTGCGCGGAATGTTTGCATTCGCGATCTGGGATGCCAAAAAATCGCGTCTGCTGCTGGGCCGCGATCCGATGGGCATTAAGCCGCTCTACTATTTATTGTTCCGCGGGCCAATATTTCCTGTTTGCTTCGGAGCTGGGCACGCTGCTCGGCACAGGACTCATTCCGCGACGACTCGATCCTGCCGGCCTGATCAATTACCTGAATCTTGGAGGTTTACGATCCCATCACCATGATTCGAGGCGTGTCCGCGCTGGAGGCGGGACACTATGCGGTGTGGGAAAACGGGTTGCTCAAGGACACCATGTACTGGGACCTCGCGCCGCACGGTCAGGCTAGCACGGCCGCAAGCCATCTGGTGGGCAATGAGACGGCGCGGAGGGACCTGGAAAATGATATTTGCGCCACGCTGGACCAGGCCGTCCGCATGCAGACCGTGAGCGACGTTCCGGTGGGCTTGTTTCTTTCCGGAGGCATCGACTCCAGCAGCCTGGCCGGCATTCTGAGCCGGGCGGGGATCAGGCTCAACACTTTCTCCATTATTTTTCGCGAGGCGGGATACAGTGAAGCGGAATACTCCCGCGCGGCGGCCCGGGCGTTCGCGAGCGAACACCAGGAGATCATGGTGTCGCAGGGCGATGTGCTCGACGTCATTCCGTATGCACTCAAGGCCATGGACCAGCCCACCGTCGGCGGTCTCAACACATATCTCATCGCCCGGCAGACGCGTGCCGCAGGGATCAAAGTGGCGCTTTCCGGTCTGGGTGGGAACGAGATGTTCGCCGGCTACTCCAGCTTTCGCGACATTCCTCGCATGGAGCGCTTCGACCGATTCTTGGGGTATTTGGCCCTCGATCCTGCGGCGCCCGTGGGCGCGCATGTTTGCTGCACTGGCCTCGAATACGGACCAGAACCGAAATCTGACTGCACTCGGTGGCCAGGACAAGGCCATCCATCCCTATTTTCTTGCGCGCACCCTCTTTACCCCTGAACAGCGTGCTTCGCTGGCATCCGTCGATGAACGAGCTCTGGCGCGGGCGAATGCTCCGTTGCAGGAAAGCCTGCGCCATACTCGCGTGCTCGACCCGATCAATCGCGTTTCGTATCTGGAATCACGTTGCTACATGCTAAATACTTTGCTGAGAGATGCCGACGTGATGAGCATGGCCCACGGACTCGAGCTGAGAGTGCCACTCATCGATCATCAGATTGCTGACAAGCTGCTGGCCATGCCTGGCGCCTGGAAACTGGACGGCCATGTGCCGAAACCGTTGCTGGTTGGGGCGCTGAAGGGAGCGTTGCCGAGCGAGATCGTTTATCGCAAGAAGCAGAGTTTCGCCCTTCCGTTTGAACGTTGGCTGAGGGAGAATCTGCGTCGTGAAGTGGAAGCGACTCTGCAGAAAATTGGCCAGGGTCCACTTGGACCGTTGCTCAATCACAATTCCGTCCTGCAGGTGTGGGACGACTTCCTGAGTCAGCGGACTTCATGGTCCCGCGTCTGGGCGCTGTATGTCCTGGAACGGTGGTGTGAGCTGAATTCAGTCACGGCGTAAAGAAACCCAGTTTGTCGCATCGCACGTTCCGGGCCCTGAATAAACCCAGGGCCAGTTGCGTTATCTGACAGCGTCTTGAGTATTCCACGGAACCCGTGCGGAATTGTGAGCGTCCCTACAGATTGGAGCAATTCGAAAATGCCCTACGGAAGAGAAGGCAGGAGGTCAGGTTTCGACGATGGAGGCAGAAAAGTCTAATACCCCGAGCTGAGGATATGAATAAGCTAAAAAGATTGGAACGGCCAAAGTAATGGGACAGCGAGCGAAAAGCGATTGACTGAGAATGCACTCGGGATTACCATCAAGTTTGGTTATCCCTTGTTTAGCGGAGCGCTTGGAATGCGAACGGCCCTTCTGCAAAAGGTCCTGAGCTGCTTCATGTTGGTAGTTGTGCCGGCTGCGCTGTTTGCCGCAGACGCCAGTGTTGCCGCCATGCTGTACAGCAATGGAACCACCCGCCTCAATGGCTACAATCTCCCAAGATCGTCGGCGATTTTTTCTGGTGATCTGGTGCAAACTGCACCGGATTCTGTAGCCAAGATCAACGTTTTGGGCACGAGTTTAACGGTCCTTGCCGATTCCCTAGTTCAATTTGAAGGGAGCGCGGTCAAATTGGAGCACGGAGGCGTAGCGGTATCGACTTCGAAAGGGATGGCGACTCGCGCGGGCGAGGTTACCGTGATACCCGCGGAAAGTGGTTGGACACAGTTTGATGTGACAAACGTGGACGGGCAGATTCGAATCACAGCTCAGAAAGGTGATCTGACCGTCAGCGATGGTGCCGAGACGACCACCCTGGCACAGGGTCAGCAAACGACTCGAGAGGAATCGCAGCCGCAGCCGGACGACAGCAAGAAAAAGAAGAAGAAAAAAAGAGGTGGCGGCGCGGTTCCGGGTGCAAGCGCTGCGGCGCTAGACTCCCCCGTCGCAATCGGGATCGGCGCCGGCGCAGTAGTCGGCTTAGCGACCTGGGTACTGCTTCAGGACAGCGAGCCCGTGAGTCCGAATCGGTGAGGCGTCGTGTGTTTGCGACTGCTGGTGCATTTATCCATCCTCCACTCGTATTTCGATAACAAAGCACCTTGACACGACTCACTAAGCCACTTTGAGACTGAGTCGCCGTCCACTCCGCCATGTCGTTTGCATGGGTTTATGGAACGGTGCGGTCGTTCTGATAGTCCTTCTACGCCCAATTGCCGGCCCGCGCGAGCGTAAGTCCTCTGATTTTAACGAGATAGACTTTGCCCTCCTGCGCACTACGCATCTGCATCCAATTTCATGGAGCTTAGGATTATGCGCAGGACTAATGGGATTGTCGCCGCGGTTCTGCTGTTTTCGTTGGGGGGTATAGCACAAAAACAACCGGCGGTGCAGATGTCACCGCCGGTGGCGTCGGAGGGCTCGCAGTCAACGCAGCCACCCGCGGGACAACCTGCGTTAAAGGCGAGGCAGGAGAGTCAGCACCTTCAGCCCACACCCGAGCAGCCGAATCCACTTGCTGAAGCTGCGCCCACGACTATGGATCAGGTCGTGGACCGCATTATTGGGAGAGAACGCGAGCTTGTAAGGCTGATGGAAGGTCGTACCCCGATAGTCGAGACCTACCTGCAGAATGTGACACAGGACGCACACCTAGGGCCAGTCCCGAAAGATGACCGTTACTTTCTCGGTCGAATGGATTTTAGCGAATCGATCGATCGGAAAGACTACATGAAGCAACCAAGCATGGAGAAGCGCCTACTTGGCGGATTCACCAAAGTTTTCAGTGTGCAATACCAGCCGTTGGGATTTTCATGGATGGTCTTTGCCGATCGAGATAATTTCGACCGCGAGCACTATGACTTCAGATACGTCCACCGTGAGTTTCTCGGACAGGTGCGGTGCCTGGTATTTGACGTAACGCCGAGGAAAGATTCAGGCAAGGGCCGTTTTCTGGGCCGCGTCTGGGTAGAAGACAAGGATTTTAACATTGTCCGGCTTAACGGAACCTACACGCCGCCCCCGAGAAATGGCTACTTCTTCCACATGGATAGCTGGCGTTTGAACCTTGTTCCGGGATATTGGGTTCCAGCTTACATCTACAGTGAAGAGGGTGACTTTAGGGCCGGTGCTAAAAACAGGATCGCCTTCAAAGCTCAAAGCCGACTTTGGGCGTACAACGTGAAGAGCGGGAGAGAGGGCGAGCTCACGCAAGTGCTGGTGGATTCGAACGTAAAGGACGAAAGCCCTGCCGCCCAGGACGCATCGCCCCTTGAGGCCGAGCGCCAATGGCAGCAACAGGCGGCGGATAATGTAATGGAGCGCCTTCAACGCGCCGGACTGGTGGCCCCGCAAGGAGATGTCGACAAGGTCTTGCAGACCGTAGTCAACAACCTGCAAATCACTAACAATATCGATTTGTCGCCTCCTGTGCGGGTACGCGTGTTGCTTACAACCCCGCTCGAGACGTTCAGCGTGGGTAATACGATCGTGATCAGCCGAGGGCTGATTGACGTGTTGCCGGATGAGGTCAGCCTGGCCATGATGCTTGCGCACGAACTGGCCCACATCGTGTTGGGACACAACTTGTACAACCAGTATGCCTTTAACGACCGCATGCTGTTCTCCGATGAGTCCACGTACTCGAATCTCGGCTTCAGGCATAGTGCTGCAGAAGAAGCCGAGGCCGACCGGAAGGCGAGGGAGCTGTTGAAGAATTCACCTTATGGCCAGAAGCTGGAGAGTGCCGGGTTGTTTCTCAAGGCACTGCAGTCATTGGCTCCTCACCTTCCCGCTCTGCTGACGGCTCACCTTGGCAATAACATATCCGACAAAGGCACAGTCACGCGCATGTCTGTGCTGATTGGTTCTGCACCAACTCTAGATATAAACAAACTCGATCAAATTGCCGCGCTACCCCTGGGTGGGCGGGTGAAGATGAACGCATGGGACGATCGCGTGGAACTGATCAAGTCAGAGCCCATTGCCCTAACTTCCGGCCGCGACAAGAAGCCGTTCCAAGTGACACCGTTCTTCCCACGGCTCAGCCGCATCGATAGCGGAAATAACAGCAACACGGTGGGCCAACGCTGACTGGTGACTGCTTGGCTAAATGACCGGTGTTAACTTTGGAACGTGCCGAAGTCTCGGCAGCCAGTGCCGAACGTCCGGCAACCCTCCGCTAGTCAGAGACTTACTCTCATCAGTATGCCGCTGTCGCCCGCTCGATTTGGCAAAGCAAGTGCAGTCAAGAAAACCACTTGCTTGAGAAGAGGAACCTATGGACGCGGATCGCTTGGCAAAGCTCAAATCAGAACTAATTGCAATCGACGTGTGGAATAGTGCCTACTTCCGATCGCAGCAGCACGACGACATCGACGAGGTTTCTTACCGTCACCGACGGAAAAGAAGAGAAGAACTCATGAGTGAAATCATCCGTATTGCCGAGCTGAGCCCTTGCAATCGCGCGCTATGGAAATTCCTGGCGCGGCATCAAAAACATTAGCCGGTGGGGCCGGTTTCAAGACGCCGACGAGGCGGCGCATTATGAATTCTTGCGTAAGTTTGCCGGTATTCCGGTGCACTAGTGCGCTGAACAATTTGGTAACGATGGCAGTATTTTAAGCACCCCATGAACGCGCTGAAAAGAACGATGGCCGCAGAATACAGTCGTGAACTTGGAGTCAAGGTTTATGCGGGTCAGCGACGACTTGCACAGAAGTCAGAGTCTGCGGAAACGTGGATTCGGGTTACGTCGGATAATGCTTCGGCCTGAATCTCCCTAGGTATGCCAGTATTCCGACATGATTGCTCGTTGTGAGTGGGAGTTTGATCCCCTCAGCAGGTGGCCGATTTCGTGGGCCATGGCGCGTCCCAGCAAACGAGCAAGGCCGTCATAATCGGCTCAGCCCTTCGTACGAATGCCATCAGTGTTGCGCTGAGCTGAGCAAATCGTTCTTCAGCAGGCTGATTTCGACCCGGCCACTACTGGTGTGCTTGGCCCTGGTTCCATCTTCGGCAGCCACCGACGCGTTTCCCATGCCCACCACGTAGATGCGGTAGCTTGGGATTTTATGGTTGAGCACCAAGTAACGCACCACCGAGTGCGCCATCTTCTGCGAGTTGGCTATCGCGGCCTGACCGTGACCCGGGGCGAAGCCCCGGACTTCGATGATGTAGCTGTGCTGATCCTTCAGCGGGGCGGCCATCTCGTCGAGCGCGTCCTTTGCTTTCTTGCTTAGGACGCTTTGCCCAGGGCGGAAGCGAATTTCAGTTTGGGCGTCGGCTTTGTATTGGTCGACGTTGCCCACCATCTGCTCCGCTTTTGAAAGGTGGGCCGTGGCTTGAGTGGCAGCTAGTTGGGCGTTCTGTGCCCTGTTGCTGGCATCGATAGCGTGCTGGTCGGCTTCGTTGGTCTTAGCGGAAACCAGCTGAATGCCTTGTTGGGCGCTGGTATCCGTGTCCTTGATCATCTTGGTGTTGGACGCGGTCAACGCATCCAGTTCGTTGACACGGTCCCGAATGGGCTGGATCTGTCGCTGTACGTATGACTTGCGGGCAAATGGGTGGGAGACGAGATTGACTACATTGGGCTCGTCGCCGTCCCAGAAGTCCTCGCTTGTCATGGGCTGAAGCGGTTCTCTGCCGGAGGTGCCCACGCTTTGTGAAGCGGGAGCAGTTCGATCAGCAGACGCTGCCGGCTGCGCGCTTGAATTTGAGTTGGTTTGCTGCGCGAACGCCGGAAGCACAAGTACCGTGGACAAAAGCAGCGTTACCGATATGCGATACTTCATTTCGACCTCCTACCGAGCTTCACATGGCCTGCAGCCCACCCATGGAATAAGTCGGGAGGATCGGGACATCACTCGAGCTTGATGGCGTGTTCGGGTGATTTCTTGATCTTGCCCTCATGTGGAAAATACTGCAAGTCGACAATTAAGTTGTCCGGCCAGCGCAAAGCAGCCGAGATTCCTTCTCACCTTCGAATACACACCACATAATATCACTCGTATGGTATCAGCTGGTTCTCCATATGATTGAAGAGCGGTTGCGATTTCTTGATGACTAGCCAGCTGGCGCTCATCCGCCGACTTCGAAAGTGATGTTGGCATTAATGCGGTATTTCACTATCTTGTTGTCTTTGACATCAGCCTGAAAATTCTTGATGTAGATCGCCTTGATCCCTTGGAGAGACTTGGCTGCATCTTTTACGGCGCGATCGGCCGCGTCCTCCCAGCTCTTGTCCGATTCAGACAATACTTCGATGACTTTATGAATGGCCACAGACATCCTCCTTTTCTGCTCCAGCCTCTTCGAGAAGGTATTCTCTTCGGCAAGGATACTAGGAACAATAGTGTTTGAGTTTTGGCTGGCAGAAGCTGTTCAATATTGCTCACTCTTAGTGTTATGCCCGACACTAGTACACGCCTTCACTCATGTGCGCTATCGATCTCCCGTACAACTATGCGCCAGAATGGTGTGCATAACCGCATCGCACTTTCGGTACATCCCGTTACGCATTCGACGCTGGTTTCATCCTTCGTCAAAGCCAACTGAAACAGAACTATGGTTGTTCGGGGTCGTGCACGCGAATAATCTCAGAGCCTGTGTCGTAGCGGATCACCGTATCGGCGGCACGGCATTGTCCATGCCGAAAGTGTATCGAACGCCTGGCTGCAAAGCCGTATTCTCCGACCGCAAAGGTAGACTGGGCAAAGAACTCTTGAGTTTTTTGGGGGCCTGACTATCGGGCAGATCTACAGATGGTCGGTGGTAACGGATAATGATGTCTTTGGCAACGACCCCAGCTTCGCCGTTATCAGTCGAGCGGCGAGAGTTTAATGTCGCAACACGTTCCTGGGACAGTCCCAAAACCTTTGCCGCTAGCGGCGTGCTCGAGCGGGCAGTTCGTATCCCGGCCATAACCGGCCGCGAAGGATTGGCACGCAGAGGTGAGACTCGACGAAGCGATACACCGATCATCATGCAGAACACGGTAGCTACAGCGAGCGTCTCAAGCGTCCTCCACATCCTCGGATTAGCAAATTGAACAAGGGGTTTCGACATGCTCCGGTGCAAAGAGGGCTCCCTAAGAGAGGGAGTTCGTTTCTGGACAATACGCTGGATCGCGAAAGTACGCGTATGGCCTCCGCTTATTGGGTTCGCCGGGCAAGGATCATTCTGTCCCTGCAGGATGAACGCGGCGGCCAGGAGGCATTGGAAGCCCTCAGGGTTCAAGACCGGCTTTTCATTAGATTTGGTGAGGTTGTTCACATCTTGACCTAGGCCCCGCGGCTATTGCGACAATCGTGGTCCAGAACAGCAGTTTTGATGCCAACCATGAGACCGATCGGACGCTAGATATAATGAAGTTGCGGTTAGGCGCGGATATGCCCGGACAGAATCCTGCACTTTGGGCGCAATTTGCTGCGAAGCGGCTAAACGCAGAGAGTCCCGCGGGTTGGCCTATACCCCAAGTTCGAAGGCGCAGCCTATACGAGTCGCCTATCGGCAGTTGTTGTCCCAACGCTTGCCTTCCGAGATGCGGGTTCAAGGTCCGTCAGTGGCGAGCATCACGCAAAAGGCGGATTCCGCGTTGGTTCGGTGGTTTTTTGTGGCCTGAAGGACACTCTATCGTCCGTCAGGAGAACTGAGGCTGAAATAGGTTGAAGGCGGGGTTGGAAGTAGCCAATCGTGAAGTGGCTTCCGCTTGGGGGGCTGGTGGCCAGAGGCAACAGCCAGATTCTGCCCTCGGGGTAGCTCTGTTTCCTTGCGATATCAAGAGCCATGTGCCATCGGGGACCAATGCCCCCTTGCCTCGCGTTGGGCCCCCACAGGCTAAGATGGTGCAAATGGCAGGAGTGCTTCAAAATCTGCCAACATCTCACTCTATTTCTGCATCTTCATATCAGCGAGACAATCGTCGGGAGATGCACATGAAATTCAAAAAGCAAGAACTACTTCTTGGACTCGTGCTCGGAACCGGACTCCATCTGCTTGATTCGCTGCGTGAGCATCTGCCGGACAATGCAGACGAAATCAAGAGCAGAGTCAAGGACACGTACGATACCGCGTACAAGCGGGTGAGCCGCGCCACCGACGCGCTTCGCGGCGAGGAAGATTCGCACATACTCGGCAAAGTCGGCACTCTGTTAATCGGAGTTGGAATCGGCGTGGGCGTCGGCCTGCTAATCGCACCGGCCAGCGGTGCAGAAACGCGAGCCGAAATCACTGATAAGGTTTCGGACTTCGGCGACAAAGTCCGTGAGCACACTGGGAAAGAGCCGCAGGGCGCCACCGGGACTCACGGGGACTGAAAGGCCGCTGAATCAAAAATCGACCATCATTTGCTGGCGGCAACTGTTCCACTTGCAACCAACACAGAAGTGGGCGCTTCCGTTAGCTCCTTCTCGCTCGACGGTGGGAACGTCGTAGGCATCAGTCGGCAGCCGCTCTTGCCTCAGCAGTTGCTTCTTTCAAAGGACAATGCGTGAGCAATACAAGTACCAACGTGCCGTCGCTGCAGGATTGGACCGGGCCGTGAAGAAGAAAGACGACATGCTTACCACATTCGGACCAGTGCTACATGACCCGGACGGGGAAGTGTTCTGGCTGAACCACAACAACCGCCAGTTTGTAGACGAACTATTGCTGCTGCTCGAACAAGGTGCAGTGCTGATGGCCTACATGGGTTTCACCACCGGTCGAGTTGTCTATTTGAACGTCATTTCTACGGAGGAACACTGCACGAACCTCCTGGAATCATTCGCCCAAGAGTGGGCGAACTTTACGCCTTCTGGGCCACCGATGAACTCTATCTTGCGTTGGCCCATGAAGTTGCCATTGCAATGAGCTCGTCCCGCAGCAAGGCTCGCACATCCCGCGGCTCCGTCGACGGGATCCAGATAGCGGCGCAGATATCGGGATGTGATCTGGATGTGAGCTGTTTTCAGTGCGCTCAAAAACGCCAGACTATCCCGGCGGCCACAAAATAGTTGTGCTGGCGGCTCTTGCCGGTGTCAACATTGAGTTGCGGTACGCCCGACCAGAAATCACGCGCTTCTCCCCTCACGCTAAAACTGTGGAAGACCCTCACATCTAGTCCCACACCGGCTTGTAACGCTCCGGTGGTGGTTGAGTCGGTAGGTACGCCAGATAAGGTAGAGCCTCCACTGAAATGTCCAAATCCGCCGCCGAAGCTGACCCAGGGAGAAACGGCCGATTCGGAGAAAATGTTTAGCCGTGCTGAGGGAGTCAGGAAATACATCTTAAGACTCTTAGGTATCTCGACAGCATCGGACCGTAGTTCTTCGTCCCAGTTGAACACGAAGGGAACCTCCACAGAGATGGAGGCGATACCCGCTCCGAGCACACGGCGAGCATAGTTTGCTTCAAACGTGAGGCCATTGCCGAAATGTACGTTGTTATCGAAGAACGTGGCTCCCCTTATGCCTTGGTCGCTTATAAACGTGCGTCCGAGCAGACCTGCCAGTTCGTTTTTCGTCTGCGCGCTGACGCGAGGCGCAAAGGTGGAGGCAGCCAGCAAAGCCGCAACTGTTAGGCGTTTCAGAGACATTTGATCCTCCTACGATCGTGCTCGCCGTCGATTAGGTCTTCTATCACCCTAGGGCTCGTATTCTGCAAGTATATGCTGTCATTGGCTTCGGAACGCTTCTGTATTGGTGTCGGGATCCTCGGAGCGGCGCTTTCGGGAGTGGATTGTCGCAGCCGAGGGTCGGGAAGCCGCTAATGCGCAAAGCACATAGAAAAGCGCTGCGTTGGCTGGAATCTGCAGGTTGAAATCCACGAAGCTGTGAATCAAGATACCGGTGCACCCCAGCAAAGCGGCCAGAGACAACGCTCCATCCCAGGTGAACTCCCAACGGCGCGAGGTTGGCAATCCGTGCCGGTACAGTCTCACCAGAAACCAAAGCATCAGCCCGAAGCCGAACAAACCGGTCTCCACTAGCAATTGCGCATAGTCGTTATGTGCTTCATTTATGAACAAATTGGTATAAAAGCTTCGATAGCGTGGATAAACCGTTGGAAAAGTTCCTAAGCCCCACCCCCGCACCGGTCGGTCGGAAAACATTCTCAGGCAGTCCTTTGTCATTTTCAAACGACTGCCGTTCTCCAGGTCCCCGAGGCGGCCCAGTACCTGCTGCCCTTTGCCTAAGAAACCCAACAGAGCCAGAATCAAAGCGCACACCGCCAGAGAACCTAGCGCTACCCGAGGACTCCGCCGCGCTTTGAAAGTCAGTACCGGAAACAGCACTACTTCGAGGGCAAACGCAATCATTCCTCCACGCGAGCCGGAAAGAAAGATTGTGGTCGCCATCAAGACGCCACAGAACCCTACCAATGCTCGTTTTCCACCCTTAAATATATGGCCGAAGGCGAGCACCAATGGAATCGGAGTCAGCATCTCCATCAGGCCGGCGTAGTGGTTGCGGTTTACGTAGCTCCCATAGATCGCCCCAAGGCCGTGAAACCGAGGACTATGGATCCAAAAGACTTTGCCGTTGTAGGTCAGCTGCTGGGCCAGAGCAAAAAAAGCATAGAGGCCCCCGAAGACGATCATTATCAGGGCGAACGCTCTGCGAGTATCTTCGTGTCTGACGCATTCTGCCGCTATTAACAAAAGAATGCCGTACGCGACATACTGAAGCGCTTCGTATTTGGTGACGTACCCGTAAGCAGACCAGCGCAGCGAAATCTGGGCGAGAATGAGTCCCCCAAAAAGTAGGGTGGGCAAGTACAACGCGTTCTTGGACAGCTTCAGTTGCTTGGAAATGAGTTGCTTTCCCGCCCAAGTGAGAAACAGAGCCGCTGCGCTGGCCTCGAGCGTGAAAGTCGACCACTCGTCCACCGCACCGAACGCCAGCACGGCGAAAATTAGAACCGCACACAGGCTAAGAACAAGCACCCTGCGCAGGATTCTCGGCGGACGATCACGCCGACGTTCTAAATTGCTAGAACCAGCCGCGTCGTGGATCACATACGATGCTATTTTCAAGTCCGCCGATCCTCATTTCTCCACGAGCCGCAGATCGTCGATCCAAAGCTTTCCACGGATCAAGGGCGCGGCAGGCTGACGGACGATTTTCAACAGGAGAAGCTTCGTATCCGGGCCGGTCTGGAATCGCGCTTCCTGAAGCCGCCACGGATTGCTGCCGAGCGAATCGTCTGTGAGGACGTACTGAGTATTGCTGTATGCGTCCGCGATCGCGAAACGCGGGCCACTGGCTGTATCCAATCCTTCGCTTTTGCATTCAGCGCTGAATTCGTATTCAGTGTTTGGCCTGACCGGGATGAACTGAATGATTCCTGCTTCCGGGGTATTTTGCCCATCGAAGGTGACGGACAGCGATCGGCTGCCACCGTGAAACACACTCGTATCGATGACGAGGGTAGAGTGCGGGTTCGCCTGGTCCCACCAGTCAAAGCCACCGTTTAGGACATTCTCTTCGAATCCCCCGTTTACGATCAGGTTCTCAGGCGACGGGAGATAGGCCTGAAGAGATGAATTGACAATGGCCAGCTGTTGCCAGGCAGCCTGTGCCGCTGCCACTTCCTGTTTGGCAATGAGGAGCCGAAAATAGGGGAAGGCAAGCTTCGTTGGAAATGTTTGTTGCAATCCGATCAGATGGCCCCAGACGTTTTCGGCGGCAGCTACTTCCTGCTTCGAAACAAGCAACCGCAGAAACGACAAGTAGAGATCCGGCCTTCGCGGCAGCGCCTGATCAAGAATCTGATTCGCGTCTCCGGTTGCACGCCAGCAAAGCTGAAGGGCAGGGTCGACCATCTCCGGGTCATTTGCGAGGACCACGCGGAAATGGCGAAGCGCTCTTTCTCGATCGCCCTGAACCAAAAAAAAGTTTGCAGCCTCCCAGGCCACGTGCGGGGTTGTGGGGTCCGCTTCCACGGCGCGCTCCACACTCTCTCCCTGCTCGCTCGTGCGCCCTGCGACTTGATAGGCGCCCGCCAGATCCAACCAGTATCGCGCCTCGTAGGGGTTCAAGTGTACTGCTGTCCGATAGTTGAAAATAGCGGCATCCAGATTTGTGCCGGATAACGCGAGATTTCGACCAAGCAATTCTCGATATTCAGCGTTGGCGGGTTCTAGACGGATGGCTTTTTGGAGATTCGGAATGTCGGGAACAGCTGCCAACCGGGTCGCGAGGTATGCTCGCAGAGAGAGCCCGAGGTAAAGCCCGATGAGGATGAAGCTGGCGGCTGCAAAAAGAAACTTCCGAAGCGGGGAGGGCAATTCAATCCGCATCTGGTTTGCGTCTTTTGTATCTTATCTGGCTGAAGGCAAATGCAATTGGCCCAGGTTATGACACTTTGGCGACCCCTGCTTTTTCATTTTCGCAAGCCCCCTCATCGAAGTAGCGATCGCCGTATCGCCCGCCGTAGTAGTAGTGTCCTTCAGCTGAATGTACATTGAGCGCGTTGAGGACAATACCCATTACCCGGGCATTGACCTGCAGCAAAAGGTCACAAGCCCGGCGCAGGGCAGGTCTGGTAGTTTGCCCCGAGCGCGCGACCAGAATGACTCGATCGGCCAGGGGAGATAGGACCACAGCGTCGGTCACGGATAAGCATGGAGGCGTGTCAATGATGACGTGGTCGAACTCGTTACGCCAGCGTGCAATGTAATCCTTCATCACGGTCGAGCTGAGCAACTCTGCGGGTTGTGGAGGAATTGGGCCCGCCGGCAAAATCCACAAGTTGGGCACTTCGGTGAAGGGGAGCATCACGTCCTCGACCTTGTCGACTCCGCTTATGACGGTGCTCAGGCCTCCTCGAGATTTTATGCCGAAGAGCTCTTCAAGGCCGGGCCGCCGAAGGTCAGCATCCAGAAGAAGGACGCGGCTGCCTCGTTGCGCCAATACCAACGCCGAATTTGCACTGATCGTCGTCTTGCCCTCTTGAGGTGAGGCGCTGGTCACTAGAATTACTTTAGGCGGTGCCCCAAATGCGGACAAGAGAATCGATGTCCGGAGTGAGCGATAAGCTTCCGATACTTCTGATCTAGGGCGTGAATAGGTCACCAGGGTGGGCGACCCAGACTTTTCGTCCGCAGTCGCTCTCAAGAGTTTACGGGAGAGGCCGTTTTTTGAAAGCTGTAGAGGTATGGTCGCCAGCGCCGGCAGCGCGGAGATAGCGCCAATCTCTTCTAGGTTGTGCACGGTGTTGTCCAGACTCTCAAGCAGAAATGCGAGTCCAAGACCTAAGCCAAGGCCGAGCAGAACTCCAAGCACCATACTCCGGCGCACGTTAGGTGCTATGGGAGATGTCGGAGTGCGTGCGACATCTACTACCCGAATATTGCTTGACCTCAGACCTGCGCTAACACCAGCCTCCTTCAGCCGTTGCAACAAGTCTTGGTATAACTGTCGGTTCGATTCCGCATCGCGCTTTAGGACCGAGTATTCAATTGCGCTTTCGTTCAGTTGGTTCGCTTCCTGTTTCTGCCGGTTGAATGCAGCCGCCACCAAATCCTCCCGCTGTACAGCCGCCAAATATTCACCACGAATCCTGCGCTGCATTCGCGTCTTTTCAGTTTCGATTTCGGCGCGCACTTGTTTGAGCTGATTGCTCAGTTCGCTAACCTTGGGATATCCCGAACCAAATTGGGTCGTCGCCTGTGCATATTGCGTATTGAGGTCAGCCTCTTTCTCCCGCAACTTCTCGAGCAGGCTACTCGTTCCTTGCTGCGAGGTATTTGGGGACTCGGAGCTGGCAGGATCACCAGCCAGAGCGAACTTGTAATCAGATTCCTTCTGAAAGCGCTCGGTCTGGGCTTCTGTTAACTCCTTGTTCAGTTCATCCAGCCTGGCCGTCACGATATTCTGCTTCTCATCAACCCCTAGAATGCTGTGATCTTTCTGGTAACGGACGAGTTTTTCTTCGGAGGTCTGAACTTTCATTTGCAAATCCGCAAGTTCCCTCGCAAGCCACTCGGAAGTCTGGGTCACTGACTCGTATTTTGTCCGGAAGTTCTCCTCGATAAAGGTCGTGACCAGGGTATTGGCAATTAGGGTTGCGAGTCGGGGATCGGGGTGAGTATAGCTAACCTGTATCAGGCGGGTACTTCGGACCAATTGGACGTTCAACCCTGCGTGAAATGTGCCTAACAAGCCTGCCGCTTTTACGGGGTCAGGTTCCATGCCCGAAACACGAACTGCGCTGTCGGTTGAGGGAGGGGGTTGTCCGACTCCGGTAAATCTGGCGTCCCGGTCAAGATGTAGGGTTTCGATCACCTTGATGGCTAAGGCATTGCTGCGCAAGATCGCAACCTGGGTTTCTAGGGCCGCGTCATAGTCATAATCAACCGGGGTATCCGGCCTGTCCTTAAATCCCAAAACGTTGGGATTCTCCGGAAAAATCGCTACTTGGGACGTGGCCTGGTACAGACGCGTGGCGTTTAGGGTTGCAATCACGGCGAGCGCAACCACAATGGCGAAAGTGGCCAGAATCACCCATTTCCGCTTCCTGACAACTCTCCAGTAGCGCAGTACGGGACTTTCTTGGTCGGCCAAATAGGGGTATACAGACGTAGAGCCTTTAACCAGGGGCTCCATGGGTTCTAACGCTTCCAGATCACCAGAACTGTTGCGTCTTGGCTGCAATTCCATCAATTAAACCCCAGTAATCCTGCCAACGGCATTTCGCGCCTCTGTGAATCGACGTTGTCTAGAGAATAGGCGAATTCTAACATCTTCTCTCCAATTTTCACCGTACAGCTTTCTGAGCAGAGCCCAGACGGAGCTTGCCACTTCGTCACAACCGCTTCGTACCTCCTCATCGGGGCGATGGCTTTGTGACGCACAGCGGCTCAAGGCAATTAGAAGGCATATCTATTGGGATCTAGCGATATTTTAAGCCGTATGCCTTAATGCCTATCCCGCCCTGGAGATTAGATTCGTCGGATTGCGGAGTTTCTCCCACGCCGTGCGCGGCCTATGCTCGCCCAACGCAGGCCCTCTTAAGGCCTTCCGGGGAGGCTTGAGGTGTTGGATGACATCCGCGCCAGTCCAGCGCCAGTGTTATTGAGTTCATCCTTGTTCGGTAAGAACTCTTCCACCTATGCGAGTCGCTGCTCCAGATTCGTTGCCTCGATCACGCGCAGCTGCGGATTCATGAGGGGCGCCAGCCCAGCAGCGATCCGGGGGGCCACACGTCGCGCCAGTCTGGTTTGTCTTGGACGGTGAAGAACCGCTGTTCATCACCGGCAAAGACGTCATTAGAGGAAACAACATCCTCCGTGATTCGCGCGTGATGCTCAGCATAGACGGCGAGCATCCTCCCTTCGCATTCGTCTTGATTGAGGGTGAGGCGGTTGCCAGCGAACTCCCGCCCACGGAGCTTTTACCTTGGTCCACGCTCATTGCGAGCCGATATATGGGAGCCGAGCAGGCCGCGGCCTACGGAAAGCGCAACGCTGTAGCAGGAGAGCTCTTGGTCCGGGTTGCGCTCACCAGAGTTGTCGCCCGCGCAGGCATTGCTGACTAGCGTGTAAAACATCGAACCTTACACCTGACTCGTCGGCGTCTTCCCTGATCCACCGAAAAAACTCGCGGTCTCTTCGTCTTCAATATCTTGCGGGCGATTCACGACGGCAGTGAATTCGCGCATGGTACAAATCGCCTCACCGAAACCCACGCTCGGTGCAATGTCGTCGAGGACGCTCCGTCGGATTCCAATCGCAACCAGACCTCAAGCCCAAACTTGTTGTATGTCCTTCGGACCTCATTCCTCTCCGATCACCTCGGCACACGCAGACCTTGGAGCAGAGGCAAAGCGACCACACACTAGAGACCCGCCCTTGTAGCACAGTTACTTTCGTTACGGGCTTTGAAACTTCCTTCCTCAAGTAGGCCCCCGGGTCGAGCTACGATCAAGATTCCGCTTCAGGAGGTATCCATGAATAGGTGCTTGGTCCTGTATAGTTTCTTGCTCCTTCTTCTCTTCGCATCAGTTGCCTGCTCGACAAAACCAGCAGGTGAAAACACAGAAGCTTCCGCGACGTCATCCACATCCACGTCCGGCGGCAAACAGGTTGCCCTCCCCGCAGGTACCGTTGTCACCGTTCGCCTGGTTAGCGCCGTGGGCTCGAAGATCAGCGCAGAGGGAGAGCACTTCAGCGCCACCGTGGCGACCCCGGTGCAACTAGATGGCAAGGTAGTGGTACACGCAGGAGCCCAAGCCTTGGGCAGAGTTGTCCAAGCTGTACCCCAGGGCCGCTTTAAGGGTGCCGCCGTACTGCGTCTCGTGCTCGAATCCGTCAGCGTAAACGGTGACAGCTACGACGTGCAGACAAGCTCAGTCAGCCGCTACCAGAAGGGCAAGGGCAAACGTACCGCGACCTTCATCGGCGGCGGCGCCGGCGGCGGCGCCTTGATCGGAGGTCTTGCCGGTGGCGGCAAGGGCGCCCTCATCGGTGCAGCATTGGGAGCGGGAGCGGGAACCGCGGGAGCGGCCTACACCGGGGAGAAGGAGATTGTCCTGCCCGCCGAGTCCGCACTCAGCTTCAAACTCTCCGAACCCCTCACCATCAAGATGTAGCAATCGTTCTCAGGGTCATCGACGTCCACAATAAAGCCGCCCCACTTGGGCGGCTCTTCTATGGCAACCCTTCAATGCACCTTTGTCACTTTGAGAAGTCAGATCATTTACGTAGATTGAGAAAATGGGTCTGAACTGCTTACTAGTAACCGGCGACGCGACGCTACTGGAGGTCTTCCGGAAGGGTTTTTGCGCGACAAGCGTCGAACTCGAAATGCGCACCGATGCTGCGAGTGCCATCGAACTCTCAGCTCGGCGGCACCTCGATGGCTTCGTCATTGACTGCGATGGTGTGGAACGAGCCATGGATCTGCTCGTCCAGATACGCGGCAGCCGCTCCAACAAGACATCGGTGGTCGTCACCGTCGTGAACGGCACAACCAGCGTGAGCACGGCGGTTGATGCGGGAGCCAATTTCGTGCTCGGCAAGCCGGTTCAGGATAAGCAACTGCAAAGCCTTCTCGGCGTAGCGCTTCCCAGGATGGAACGCGAGCACCGCAGATATTTTCGCCACAAGGTTGATCTGCCTGTCGAGCTTTTGTGCTACACGGGTGAGACTTTCGCGGGGAAGCTCATCAATGTGAGTGCAGGTGGACTTGCCCTTACTCATTTTGGGCCGGTCGCAGTCGAAGGTGTCGTGACGGTGCAGTTCCGGCTTCCCAGCACGGGGCCACAGACCTTTCAAGCGAAAGCGGCGGTCGTCTGGAATGACGCTGCCACTATGGGCTTACGCTTCCTCCGTATCGAGCCTGCGTGCCTTTCAGGTTTCGAGGCTTGGCTGGATTCACTCGAATCGCAGCTGCAATTCCGAGAGTCAGGGCAATCGAGCGACGCGGCGTCGAAGGAAATTTAAGAACCCACGCGCGTCATAGCGGAGCTGCTTCGCACGCTCGCCTGCGGCATCGCGGTGCCGCGAGTCGTGTAAGCCGTTGACCGAGAGCGTCAGCATCTCCGTCCTCTCCGAAGGCATCTAATACCTTTAGGGATCTTCGGATTAGCAACTTTCCAGAAGGCGAGGGCTGGGAGATGGAGGGGCTCGCTGAGTCTCACCTCGAGAAGAAGAGTCTGAAACACACCGATCTGGCCGTTCCCCAGCGACCGTCAATCAAACCGCAAGAAAGCCGAGCGGTCGAGCCGCCCGGGTTTCCCGTCCTCATCCAGAAAACTGACCTAATGGGAGAGCCGCTTAGAAATTAGAGTGGCATGGAGTACGCCAGCCTTTTCCCAGGTGCCCTTGCAGATTACGCGGTCCCCGTCCTTAACTTGGCTGGAGTCGATGTCGTTGACCTTTTTGTCGCCGTGGTACTGACTGACCCACTTCGTCGAGCTGTCGTACTGGATTGTCACTTCGGCGCTGGACGATTCCGTCTTACGTACAGTCAGCGTCGACTTGTCCGGATCGCCTCTCACGACGGTACCCTCCCACCGGGCCTCTTTCGCCATCTTCTCTTTGGCCGGAGCCTCTTGCCCGAACACCGCTGTAGACAGCGGAAGGGAAAGTAGAGATGCGAATAGTACAGCGAGTAGCTTGTTCCCCATGAGATTACCTCCTTTTTTCATCGGAAGGATCAGGGTGTTGCGGGAAAAACAATAAACCCCCGGACGGAAAAGAACAATACCCATGGCAAATGGCGTAGAACCAAGGCGTGGCGGAGGCGCATCTCCTGGGAGATGGGATTTGGTGGTTGCTGCCTGGCCCATCTTAAATTTGTCCAATTGGGACGCAAAAGGAGTAGACTCTGCCCGGTATCCGAGGGAGGCTTTCGATGAACGTACTTCGCCTTCGGTGCCGCGGCTCGATTCTGGCCGTGGTAGCGTGTCTGACTTGCCAGCTCTTCCGTGGTTGCCTCAGATGAACCAACCCTGACCAAAGACCAGATAAAGAACTTCCTTCTCACTGCCAAGGTCGTGAAGAGTGTGCAGTCCAAGAAGGGCATCACCAACCCATGGCGGCTCACGCTCAGCGACGGCACCATGACCCACGACGGTTCCTTCCAGTCGGTTGATGAGCACAAGCAAAGCGTGGAGTTTGCCAGCGGTAGGGAACTGAACTTCGTGGATTCCTACAAGTACAACATCGCTGCCTATACGCTGGCGGAGATGCTTGGCATAGAAGACATGCTACCGGTGTATGTCGATCGCAAATGGAAAGGCGAAGAAGGCTCGCTTAGCTGGTGGTTGCCGGTGAAAATGGATGAGGTGGAGCGCCACCGGCAGAAGTTGACACCCCCGGATGCGGACGGATGGAACAATCAGATGTACAAGATCCGGGTCTTCGACCAATTGGTCGCCGATTCTGATCCCAATTTAACCAACGTCCTGATCGGTCAGGATTGGAAGCTGTGGAGAGTTGATTTCACCCGCGCTTTTCGCCTTCAAGGAAAAGTGAAAAGCCCCGACGATCTGGTTCGCTGCGACCGGCACTTGTTTGAGAAACTCCAGGCGCTGGACGGCAACGACCTGGAGCAAAGGACCAAACACTATCTCAACAAGATGGAAGTGAAAGCGGTGATGCAGCGACGGGACGAGATCGTGAAGCGGTTCCAGAAGTTGATCGCCGAAAAAGGCGAGAGCGAAGTGTTGTACTGAATCACGACCCTGGGGGCTTCGTAGAAGCTTATCGTACTGGGTTTTTAGAGGTTAGGCACTGGCAGGGATAAATTCTGTCCTGCAGGCAGTGCAGATTGGGTTTGTGCCAACTTGAAGCCCACTTGTTCTTTCGGGCCCCGGGCCATGGTTTCCGACTACGTCACAAACTTTCCGGCCATTCCGGTGAATCGAGGAGAAAGATATGCTGAAGAAGCTGCTGGTTTTGTTGCTGGCCTCGGTCGTCGCCTTCCCGCTGGCAACGACGATGTTCGCGCAGGGCGCCCCAACCACAGAAAAGATGGCAAAGCAGGCGCGCTGGGAAGGCCACGTCGTGCGGAGCAATAAGGACAAATCCACCCTGACCGTGCGCAAGGTGGGTTCGTCGGACGAACGGACCGTTATGTACGACGACTCGACCCACTGGGTCAGTCAAGAGCACGGCAGCAAAAAGGTCAGCGACATTACTTCCGGCGATGTGAAGGACGGTGACCGCGTGATCTGTACCGGCACCTGGGATAAGGATGGCGTGCTCCATGCCAACCTGATCTCCAAACGGCTCACCGGCATATAGTACGTAGAGGAGCACGATATAGTACTCAGCCTGTTGATGGTGGCCATGCCATTTGAATCGAAATGACAATCGCGGAGGTGTGCCAATTCATCGATCGTTCCCCGCTTCCCCCTGGAGCCAGCGGGGATCAAGCGCCCATACCCGGCGACTGGGGCCACATTTGCGGCTTTCCGGACCTGAGGGGACGAGATGAATGTTCAACCACTGACTTATTTAACTTTGTCACCTAAGATGCACCGCAATAAAGGACGTCCTACGGAACTCAATGGTTTCGTTCGAATCCGGCAGGGCTCGGCTGTAGGAGACAGAAAGATGGTTGGCCCTCTCCGGACTTATTCCCGCCGCGCTTGCACCACTCTGTTCGTGGTATTTCTGTCGGTCGGGCTCGCGTGGGCGAAACCGAATAAAACTTCGGTAGAGCCTTCGGAATCTCTGGTCGCCATTGGAGATGTTCACGGTGATTTTGACGACTTCGTTGCCATCCTGCAACACATCGGTCTCATAGACAAGCAAGACCACTGGACAGGCGGTAAGACCACGTTGGTGCAGCTTGGGGACATCCTGGATCGCGGCCCCAAGCCGCGCGAGGTCATGGACTTATTGATAGCGCTGGAGAGGGAAGCGGGCCCGGCCGGCGGCCGGGTGGTAAGCCTGCTCGGCAATCACGAGATGATGAATATCGTGGGCGACTTGCGCTACGTCACGCCCGTGAACTACGCCAGTTTTGCCGACAGTGATTCCGAGAAACGGCAAAGATCTGCCTTTGAAGAATACGCAAAGTGGCGGAATAAGCACCCGGAGTTGATCGCGGAGCTTCCCCAGCCTATGGAGTTGACTGAAGCAGAGTGGATGGCAAGGCATCCGGTGGGTTACGTTGAGCAACGTGAGGCCTTCAGCCCGAAGGGAGAGTACGGCAAGTGGCTGCGCGGGCACAACGCCCTGGCCGAAATTGGAGGAGAGATCTTCTTGCATGGCGGCATTCATCCGGACCTGGCCAAGATGAAAGTTGACGCACTGAACAGCCGGATTCGCGACGAAATCAAGCAGTTTGATACGACAAAACAGTATCTGCAGGATGAAGGAGTGATCCTGCCCTTCTTCAATATGCAGGAAGTCGTGAATGCGGCTCAGGCCGAAGTCATCGCCGAGCGCAAGTCGCTTGTTCCGGCGAGCCCGGAACGTCAGGCCAAAATCCTGGACTTTCTGAAGTACGGGGAGTGGTTGAGCGTGAAGCCCGACGGACCCCTGTGGTTTCGGGGTTACGACCAGTGGAGCGACAGCGAAGGTGAGGCGCAGATAGACAAGATCCTGGCCGCCTACAAGGTAGCCCATATTGTGGTAGGACATACGGTCCAAAGGAGCGGGCGTATCCGGCCTCGTTTTGGAAACAAGGTGTTTCTGATCGACACCGGCATGCTCAGCAGCTACTACCCCGGGGGCAGGGCGTCAGCCCTCGAAATCTGCGGCGACGCCGAATTTACCGCCATGTATATGGACCAGCAGGTAGTACTGATCGACGGTGCCGCTTCGCCAGCTAAGACAGGTTCCGGGGCGACGGCAGGGGTCAAAGATGCGACCAGGATTTCGGAAAAGCCTGGCGCCCCACCAGCGGTTGGCGGCATCTGTCCGGCAACGACGCCGCCGCCCCAATAGGCGCTGAGCCAGAGAGAGTCTTTCACAAATGAAGAAGTGGATCGAACGCGCGCTGAACATCCACTCCGGCGATTTGGGGCGCGGCGCCCTGCTGTGCGCCTGTTTGTTCCTGGTGATCAGCAGCTACGTAATCGGCAAAGTGGCAGGTGCCGCGCTCTTCCTCTCGAGATTCCAGGCCAAGCAGCTTGCCTACGCGGATATTTCCAGTTCTGTAATCGTCGCTCTGGTGGTGGCGGGGTATGTGCTGGTGGCGCGGCGACTCGCTTTGCGGTTTCTGCTGATGGGCAGCACGATATTTTTCGCCAGCAACTGCACGATATTCTGGGCACTCGCCCACTATCGCCCGCACCTGCCCTGGCTGTATCCGGTGTTCTACATCTGGGTAAAAGTCTTTGGAGTGCTGGCGCCGACCCAGATCTGGACTTTGGCCAACTATGTTCTTACCACCCGCGAGGCCAAGCGGGTGTTCGGGATGGTGGGCGGAGGTGCCATCGCAGGCTGGATCTTTGCCGGCTATTTCTCCAAAGCCATCGCCAAGACGTTCGGCACGGAAAGTCTTCTACTGGGCATGGCTCTGTTCCTATTGATTTGCACCGGGCTCATCGTCTTCATCTGGCGCAGCGGGCAAGTCGCCGTCGGCGGAGCGCACGGCATGACGGAGGGATCTGCCGAAACGGGCCCGCGAAATATTTTTTCCAGCATGCGGCTGGTGTTCTCCTCCTCCTACTTGAGGGCCATCGCCGCCGTCATCTGCATTTCATCCCTGGTGACCACACTGACGGGTTGGCAGTTCCTCGCCCTGATGCAGCAGTTCCTGGTAAAGAAAGATGTGATAGCTGCTTTCTACGGCGAATTCAACTTTTATGCTGGCGTATTATCGCTGTTGTTCCAGTTGTTGTTGACCACCAGGTTCCTGCGCAGATTTGGCATAGGCACGGCGTTGTTCGTGCTTCCAGTTACGGTGTTACTGGGTTCGACCGGCCTTGTGATTCTTGGCACGCTGGGCGCCGCCGTCGCGCTAAAAGGCTGCGACCAGGTGCTGCGCTATTCGCTCGACAAATCCACGACGGAATTGCTCTACCTTCCGCTCTCTGTCCGGATCAAGCTGCAGGTCAAGTGGTTCATCGACACTGTAATCTGGCGCCTGGGCGACGGTTTGGCGGGATTGACGGTTCTGATTTTCGCCACCACCCTGCATTGGCCGGCACGTCAAATCAGTTGGATTGCGCTGCTGCTAGTCAGCGGTTGGCTGGTGGCGGTTGCGGTTGCGCGGCGACAATATGTCACCACCCTGAAAGAAAGCATCGCGCAACATCGGGTGGACGTGGAGCACGCCTCCCACTCCGTACTGGACCGTTCGACCGCGGAGATACTGGCGACCAATCTTTCCGCCTCCGATCCCAACGAGATCCTCTATGCCCTCGGCCTGTATGAAGTGGAACGGCAACGGGCCGCACACCCTGTAATCCGGAGCTTGCTGTATCATTCCTCGCCGGAGGTCCGGCAGAAGGCAATCACGATTCTCTCCGAAGCCGGTGACAAGTCCGTGCGGCCGGAAATCGAAGCCTTGCTGCGGGACCCGGATCTCAATGTGCGCACTGAGGCTTTGCTTTACCTTACGCACCATGCGCACGTTGACCCACTGGAGTTGATGCGGGACGAGGGTGACTTCGCCGACTTCTCGGTTAGTTCGGCGGTTGTGGCATTTCTGGCGCGGCCGGGTGAGACTCAGATCCTGGAGGCTGCGCAGCAGATCCTGTCCAACATGGTCGGCGAACCCGCTCCGGAGCGGCAGCGTCACCGGGCGGAGGCGGCTCGCTTGCTGGGCGAACTCCCGGACTGCTTTGATCCGCTGCTCTCGAACCTGCTGGCCGACCCCGACCCCGTGGTCGCGCGGGAAGCCATTCACTCCGCGGGAAGACTCCGCAAGCGGCGGCTGGTGCCTGACCTCCTGGACCGATTGTCACATCATGAGCTGCGCGCCGAAGCCGCCAAGGCACTGGGAGAGTTCGGGGACTCTATCGTCGGGGCGTTGCGCGACCATCTCGCTGACCCCTCGGTGGCAATCGAAGTACGGCGAGAAATTCCAGGCATCATGGTGAGGATCGGCACGACGGCGGCGGCGCAAATGCTCATGGAGAACCTTCTGGAAAGCGATACCACCTTGCGCTTTCGCATTATCAGCTCCCTGAACAAGCTGCAACGCCTCCACCCCGGGATCGAAACTGACACCCAGATGTTGGAAACGGTCTTGGCCGCAGAAATCCTCGGACACTACCGCTCCTGTCAGATTCTCGACCAACTGGGGACCATTGAAAACGATGATCCGGTAGTGCGCGCCTTGACCGAGTCCATGCAACAGGAATTGGAGCGGGTCTTCCGCCTGCTGGGCCTGCTGTATCCCCATCTTGATGTGCACAGCGCTCATCTGGGTCTGCAGTCCGGGAGCGTAGCCGTTCACGATAATGCGCTGGAATTCCTGGATAGCGTCTTAAAACCTCGGTTACGGGAAATGCTGGTGCCGCTGCTGGATAACAAGGTCACGGTGCACGAGCGGGCTCACCTCGCCCAACGGTTAGTGCGCAGCAGAATCGAAAACCAGGAACAGGCGGTCGCGGCCCTTGTCGCTAGCGATGATCCCTGGCTAAAGTCCTGCGGCGCTTATGCCGTGGGCGCACTTGGCCTGAGATCTTTAGAAGATCAATTGAATCGATGTCTGAACGATTCGGATCCGTTGCTGCGGGAGACCGCCAGAGCGGCCAAACTGCGCCTGGAGGCGCTGGTTACGAAGGCTTGAAACTTCAGAAGCTTTCAATTCGGGGGGAGTACTCCAATGTGCACGCTTCATCGACAATGGTTGAGGTTCATTATTGCGGCGGTTTGTTTGATCTCCCCATACCTCGTCAGCGCAGCCGATGAGACTGCTCTGACCAGGGAACAGATCAAGCATTTCCTCCTCAGCGCGAAGATCGTCAGCGGTAAACAATCCACCAAAGGCATTACTCAGCCCTGGCGGCTTACGCTGAGCGATGGCACGTTGACCCATGACGCTTCGTTTCAGGCTATCGACGAACACAAGACCAACGTGACGATGGCGAGCGGCCGAGTTGAAATGAACTTCGTAGATTCCTACAAGTACAACATCGCTGCCTATGCGTTGGCCGAGCTGGTTGGTCTGGATGACATGCTGCCGGTGTATGTGGAACGATCGTGGCACGGCAGCGCCGGCTCACTGAGCTGGTGGTTGCCAGCAAAGATGGATGAAGCAGACCGGATCAAACAAAACATAACGCCTTCCGATCCGGATGCATGGAACAATCAGATGTACAAGGTACGGGTCTTCGACCAATTGATCTACGATGACGACCCGAACCTCACGAATGTCCTAATCAGTGAGGACTTCAAGATTTGGAGGGTGGATTTCAGCCGCGCATTTCGCCTGTACAAAGATCTGAGAAACAGCAAAGACCTGGTCCGCTGCGACCGGAGTTTGTTCGAGAAGCTGAAGGCTCTAGACGCGAACGAACTGGCGGCAAAAACCAAGGGGTATCTCAGCAAAGATGAAGTGAAAGCCGTGATGGCACGACGGGACAAGATCGTGACGCAGTTCCAAAAGATGATCTCTGAAAAAGGTGAGAAAGAAGTGCTGTATTGAAATCACCCGGCTCTGTGACTGACATTGCCCGCTGATTCGCGACCGGGTTCAGTGTGTTTGCGAGGACCAGCCATGGGCGTCAACGAAAGAGAAAGGATGAGAACTGGAAGGATGCGTGAGGGAGGACGAAATAGACGCTGGGGCAGCTTCATAGCCGGATTGTCAGTTCTGCAATGGTAAGCCTCTACGTTAGCCCCATTTCGCGCAAGCACGCTTCTAAAACCCCAGTCGGTCTAACTACGACGGACTAACCCTAGTCCTTCAGCGCTTGCCCCGGACAACCGTTGCCCCGTTCGCCCCAGCACTGGTGGTATGTACCCTGATCGCAGGAAAAAGTCACTAATCTCTTTGACTCATCGCAAGAGCACTGATCGGGTCCTCCGCAACTACTGGCCTCGCCGTCTGATTTGCACTTAGTCCAGGTCTTGTAGTTTCTTGGTAGCGGGTAAACTGCTTCGCACGAAGGTTTGCCTCTTTTGTTCGATGACACCTGTTTTTCGTTGAGGAAGTCGGCTCTGGCATCGCCGGTACTCAGACTGTCGTGTTGACCTAGGCCTAAGCCGTTTCCATTCTGCTGGCCAATGGAAGCGAATGCAAGAAACAGCAACGCCGATGTCCTGACAATCATGTCCATCGCCCTGAATTCAATCTAATACTACACCGATCCAACCAGAACCAGATCTCCCGGGACCCAAACCTGGTTGGGGCACTCGATGCCAATTTCATAATGATGAAACGCGCACAAATTCGAGATAAGGAGGCGGCGGGGGTTGAGAGCTCTCGAAAAGAACTGAGGGGCTCTCTGCTGCGAATGCTAGAGGATTTTCCTAAAGAACAGTAACGCCCAAAGGAGGATTCCGACCAGAACGAAGATAACGCCCAGCGTTACAATCACGGTTGCCTTTAAGACTTCCCGCCAGGACCTCATGCACATCCTATAGCATAATATTGGCCTAAAGGTTCCCGATTTCGCTGTAATCAGCCGAAATTATTCCCCCTAATGTGCGTGCGAAACCCATTCTTCGAATCGCCGCCGTGCGACCGGACAAGTCCCTGGGTAATCTCGTGTGGCACAGGGCACTAGTGGCATAGTGGCGCTCATGACACACTTCCCGCAGTCGAACCCGACGAAACCAGCCCCTCGCGTAACGCTTCAAGAATCAGTGCTGGTTGCGATTCGTGTGGAAGGCGCTCCCTCGCTCCGAGCCAAGCTTCACGAGATCTCTGTGACGGGTGGACTACTGATCCTGGCAAAGCCCCTTGATCAGGGTGAATTTGTGGAAGTCGCATTCCAGACAAGCGAGGGTTCGGTTCACGGAATGGCCGAACTTCTGCAGGTAAAAGTGGAATCGAAAACGGGCTGCGTCCAAGCCTTTCGGTTCATTGCCCTCGATGACGAGGCACACAACAAACTGTGCATGGCATTGCAGAGCTTGGCGGATCGAACTACACTTGGCGTTCCTTCTAGCAGGGGCCCTTCACTTTAGACCAAATCGTTTGAGCTGGCCTCGGTTGTGCCAACGGCATACGAATATCGACTCGGCGAGTTGGCGCAACGAATCCGAAAACCCTTCCAGGAAAACTCGAAAATCGCAGTCAATTAGTTCCTCCCGCAATCCCTGGCCCTGCTGTTTGGTCGTTCTATCGAACAGCCCCAAGGATTCAATGCCTTGAGATATTCTTGGAATCGCTGCTGGTCTTCGGGTTTCAAACCGATGAATTCGATTCCCATGCCAAGTCCCGGATCGCTGGTGCGCACAAAGGAGCGAGTCGTGAGCTTTTCCGACGCAATCCACAAGTCGACCTTGAGACTGGTTCCGATGATAAGAGGAAAGATAGTCTCGACATAACAGCCACTGGCGCTAATGTCGGTGGCGGTAAGACGCATTGGTGTCGTTGCCCGCTCGTCGTGCAACGCTAAGACAACAGAAATCTTGTGCCGTTCCCACCTTCGACAGTTTTCTGGAGGGACCGAAGGAGCATTTGTGGCTTTTGGGAGCTCTGCCGTCCATGGGCATTCCTGTCTACTCCGGAGTTGAACACCTACCTGGATCTTCTGCATAGAACCGGTATTAATAGCCCACACCACCTTGCATCGCGCCTTCTTTTCGCCACACTGCACCCCGATTGTGTCGCCAATCTTAAGATCATGCTCAATACCAGAGAGCAACGCGCCACCGGCACTGACATTGCGGGTGCGAGCAGGCTGGGAAAAGACACGGCCATTTGCGCCCATCCCCCACACACGTAACTCCAGATCGACTGGTACACGCATTTCTGGCCGCGGTTGGCTCATAGATGTGACTGCAACTTTGTTTCGATGATATAGGTTGAGTATGAAAGCCCTGTGATTACGGAAGTCACTTCCCACTTTACGGACCTGAACGCTGCATTCCTGCCCGGCTCTCCCTGGTTCGTGTTCGTCACTGCGTCGATCAACAACGCTGGGCAGATCGTAGCCTCAGGCGTGAACCTCGAAATCGGCGAAGTACACGGCCGACCGCGATTTCACCGACTGGCGCTCCCATTGCCAGAGACGCGACGAAAGCACCTCTTCTGCCAAAGCGAATAACGACAATCCTCAATCAACAAATCCCGCTTCGCTAGAATCGATAAGGCACGATCCTAAACCAGTTGCCAGGGACAAACTGGACCGCATGGGTCGTCCTTCGCTGCCGACCATGATCTCGCGAGGGTGCTCGGCTGTCGAGGACAGATGGAGGCGTGGGGATGGCTTCCTGGTCTTCTACTGTTGTGCCGTTCCCTTGACCACGACCGCGAAGGGAGGCTTTTCGCCGGTAGAGAGCTCCATGCTGGCGGAAAAAGTCCAGTGGTCCTGGTCATCCTTCGATACCGCAGCGGTGGTGCCCCCGTCGGACTGAACCAGGCTCAGGGGCCCAGGATGCCGGGTGCCAGTCGCCTTCTCACTGAGCGCCACCAGATCGGGGAATTTGAAGACGGCATTGGGGTCAGCATCCGATGCTGCAGGAACCAGCAGCAGGAAGTCACGATTGGGCGCGGCCCCAAGGTGATTGGCGTCACTGGGCATCAATTCGTAACGGAGGGTGTAAAAGCCGGCAGAAATTGTCTGTCCCCGGTAGTCACTTCCGCCTTTCGGATAATGCAGGACGCCCACCAATGTCGACTCGGCCAGTTGCGGATAGACCACATCTGCAGCGTCGCTTTTCGCTTGGGCTGGAATGCTCTTGCGCAGCCATAGGTCGCAGAATGCTGTTCCATCATCGAGCGAAATGCGGTAACCCACGGGGTCAAGCGTTTGCCGCACGGCTTCGGGGACAGCCGGGTCAGCCAGGGGGCCAATTTTTTCCACCTTGCCAATCTGAGCGCTGCAGACCGCCACAAGAATGCCGATGAGTGCGATCGACGATCGCGCCGCGATTTTACCCACGCTGAGGCTCCGGTCTCGGATTATTGCGCAAACGCACCCACGAAGGCGCTGCGTTTGCCGTGAAGACTCCACGATACTCCCAGGCCTGGCCCTCGGTAAGCGTCCGTGAGAGCCACGGCAGGCATGGAATGCGTCAGTTCGGTCAACGGCGGGTAGTAAGTGACTTCGTTGCCGCACAGGTGGTCGTTTTCACCAATCGAGCGCGTCTGCACCGTGGCAAACTCGCCCGCGCGAAACATGGCGGCGCCGTGGTGCTCGGCGTTTACCACCAACTCCATTTGCACTGGAATTACCCGCGAAATGTTTTTCAACAACTCACCCCCCATGTGCTGGGCAAAGCTCGCGAGGGCGCCGCGCTGCTGGGCGCTGGCCTGGTCATCCACCAACAGTACGGCGTTGGCCGGATAAGGGTTTTCGTAGGGATCGCCCAGGGTGCCCTTGGCGCGGACCGCGGCGGCAACAGTGAGCCCTTGCAGCACGACACCGTTCCAGCTGCCGCTTCGGATGTGCCACGCCAGGATGGCCTCATTGCCGACGAGATTCACCTCGCCATTGGCGAAACACTGACCCGTGTACACGTCGGCGGAGCGGGTCTCGAGATAGTCACCGCGAATTTGCTGGGCGGCGGAAACTGAAACCAACAAAACGAGAAACAAAGCGACTGGCAGATGATAACGCATACGAGACTCCTTCGTTCCGGTTTCTCCTGATTGTCCTACACGAACCGGCAAAGAGGAAAGGGCGCTAGGCGCATTTTCCCGTACCGTGGCAGCCGCGGCTCTTGGAGCAGCAGTTGCCGGGTTCGGCCAGTTCGCCGTCGGGGCCGATGCAAGTCTGCGTGTGCAGGCACCAGAACAGGCCGTCGTTACAGGCGGGCACTGTGGGATCGGCCTCAGCAAGAATGAATTGTCTCTTCCAACGTAGGGCGGAACAGAGGTTCGGGCGATTCGTGTTAAAGCGATCGGATTCGCAGATCACGCGACACCTCCGTGTGCTGCTTTCAAGATGGCGCGCTTCAGCGCCACCCGAGCAAGCTGCACTTTGTATCCATTACTGCTCAGTGGCGTCGCCTGCCGCAGGGCGGCGTCGGCAGCCTTCTGCACGCTTTCCTCGTTCACCGGCTGTCCCTGGAGTGCATGCTCGGCTTCCGGTGAAGGCCAGGGGACGGGCGCAACGTATCCCAGCACAACCCGGGCGGTTTGTACCTTGAAGCCACTCATCTTGAGCGCGACGGCGGCGAGCGCAAGTGGCCAGTCGAACGCCTCCCTCTGGCGGATTTCATAATGCGCAGCCTTCACGCCCGTTGCCGGCGGGACCAGCACTTCGGTGATGACTTCATTCGGTCGCAGATCGTGTTCGCGTTCGCTATCGGTCCGGGGGATTACGGAAAACTTTTCCAGCGGCAGCTCGCGCTTCCCCTTCGGACCCTCGATCCGAACCATGGCGCCGTAAGCAATCAAGACTGGAACGACGGTGGAGGGGCTGACGAACTTGGCGGGACCGTCGTTGCCGAGAATAGCGTGATAGCGATTCTCGCCGGCCGCCACCAATTCCCGGCCGGTCTCGTCCTTGGGCAACAAACCTAGACCGTTGCGGAAATACCAGCAGCGCGGGCGCTGGCAAAGATTGCCGCCCAGCGTGGCCAGATTACGAATCTGAGGGCTGGCGGCTTCGATCAGGGCCTCGGCCAACGCGGGATAGTTCTTCTTCACTTTCGCATCGTCGGCGAGATCACCGAGAGTGGTGAGAGCCCCGATGCGAAGTCCCTGCGCGCTCAAGAAAACTCCGCGGAGATCCTTAATCTCCTTGATGTTGATAAGCCGTTTGGGAGCGACTACGTCATCCTTCATCAGGGAGAGCAGGTCGGTTCCGCCCGCAAGAATTTCCGTGTTGCCCCAGGCCGTACCGAGCAAGCTGACGGCCTGTGCTCTGCTGCTGGGACTCACATACTCAAAGGGCCGCATCAGGCACCTGCCTTCTGTCCCAGAGCCGCCAGAACGCGGTCGGGTGTGAGTGGAAGGAACGGAACGCGAACACCAATGGCATTGGCAACCGCGTTGGAGATAGCGGCGCCCGGCGATATCACGGGCGGTTCGCCCAACCCGATGACACCGCGCTCGTCGTAGCCCTTGCCGGTCATCATTTTCACCACCAGTTCAGGAATGTCACTCAGGCCCGCGAGACGGTAGAACTGCATGTCGGGATTGAGCATGCGTCCCGTGCCCGGGTCCATGATCTTCTCTTCGAAAAGGGAATAGCTGATCCCCATGATCAGAGCGCCATAGCACTGGCTTTCGGCAGTTTTCAGGTCGATGATCAATCCGCAGTCCTGGACTGCGACCATCTTGGTGACTCTCACGATGCCGGTTTCGGTATCGACTTCAACCTCGGCCATCTGCACACCTCCGACGCCGCTGTTGGTGAGGTCGGGTGGCTTGCTCTTGTCGGGATTCTTGCCGCGAACCGTTAGCGGCATGGCTCCCAGCTTGGCACAGGCCTCCTTCCAGCTGAGCGAACGGCTGGAATTCCCCTTGACACTGACGATTCCGTTCACGCATTCGAGCTGGTCGGGCTGTGCGTTGAGTGCGGGCGCGACCTTGGCGAAAAGTGCATCGCGGGCGTCCACTGCCGCCCGGCGGCTGGAGGAACTTACCCCGCCGATGGTGGTTGAGCCCCCGGAGCCACCCGAAGGGGGATAGATCGTATCGCCAATCTGAAGCTGAATGGCGTCGATCGGGAGGCCAAGGGTTTCGGCGGCGACGATCAGAATGCACGTGCGAGTCCCAGTTCCCAGATCCTGCGATCCCAGCTTCATCTCCACCGAGCCATCCGGATGGATGGTTAGGTCGCAGTCGCTGGCGTGGCCACGTCCTCCCCAGGTGTGAAACGAGACACCGACTCCGCGCACCGGCCCGGCCCGGTTTTGGTCGCGGGGGTGCCACTTCTGCTTCCAGCCCATCAGGTCCGCGGCAATGGCCAGCTCTTCGCGGTAGATATTCTGACGGGGCTTGGCAATGTCCAGATTCTTACCGAAAAATTCCACCGGATCCATGCTCAATTTGGCGGCTAGATCATCCAGTGCGCACATGGTGAGGACCGCGGCCTGTGGGTGGTTAGGCGCGCGCCAGGCACGGGCAGGACCGATGTTGTTGCGGATGGCAGTGTGTTCCTTTCGCTGGTTGGGGACGGCGAAGACATAAGGAATGGGTGGCATCCCCCCGCCACCGGGCCCGCCAGTGCCCCAGGACCGAGACTGCCAGGCGACGAGGGTGCCGTCTTTCATCGCGCCCACCTTTACGCGGGCGTATGCTGACGGCCGCGCCCCGGCGACCTTGAGCTCGGCCGCCCGCTCCAGCATGATGCGTACGGGTTTGCCGGCGGCCTTCTTGGAGATCTGCGCGGTAAAGATTCCCCAGCGATCCGGCGAAAACTTGCTGCCAAAACCTCCGCCTACGTGGTCCTGGTGAACGCGGATGTTGCTGGCGGGAGTCTTCAGCGGTTCTGCCATCTGCCCGGGGATTCCGGAAACATTCTGAGTGGAGATGTGTGTAAACAGATGATCGGCGTCGGTCCACTCGGAGATGGAACCATGGCTTTCCAAGCAGCAATGTGTAATTACCGGAACGCCGTAGAGACCTTCAGAAACCACTTCGGCCTCCGAGAAAGCCTTGTCAGGATCGCCCAGAGTCTGCTCCGCCGCCTTCTGATAGTTTGATTTCGGCCTGCTCCCGGCCTCGGGATGAACAGCCGCTGCCCGAATGGCGTCCAGCACGGTGTCTGTTGCGCCATCGGATTTCAGCCCCTTAAGAGTGTCTTCGCTGGGCTTTGCCGTCATCCCGTACTGCTGAATTTGGTTGACCATCTGCTGGCTGGGCACCTGGTTGTCGAGCATGTCATCGATATCGTCCATACTCAACGGGCCTTGGCCCTCTGCAGATCCCTGTGGAGGCTCGGTATCGGTGACCAGGTACGGAAGCTGCTGATATTCCACTTTGATGGCACGGACCGCATCTTCCGCAGTGAGTTCGTCTACTGCTGCCACCGCCACGATTTCATCGCCCTCCCAGTGAATCGTTGAACCGGGTTCCTGGACGACGTGGACGGCCTTCACGCCGGGCATCTTCTCCGCGACACTGATATCGACGCTGACAAGCTTGGCGTGCGCGTAGGGCGAACGCAGCACTTTCCCGTAAAGCATGCCGGGGCGATGGACGTCGTAGGTGTACTTTGCCTGTCCTGAAACTTTGGCGGGAGAATCGACGCGGCTGATCCGCTTGCCGATCAGCGTCCGGTGTTCTGCATCGGGCCATGCGTAGTCCGGCATGTCTTAGGCTCCCTTCTGCGCGACTTGCGCGATGGCTTTGCGGATTCCGTCATAAGTGCCACAGCGGCAGAGATTCCCGCACAAACCGTGGCGAATGTCCTCGGAGGTCGGATGTGGGTGGCGATCGAGAAATGCTTTGCAGGCGACGACGAATCCTGGGGTGCAGAAACCGCACTGCGAAGCGTCATTGTCCACAAACGCCTGTTGCACGGGGTGCAGGCTCCCGCTTTCCATCAGGGACTCGACGGTGGCGATTGGCTTGCGCTGGGCCTCAATGGCCAGAAGCGAGCACGAGTAAACCGGCCTGTTGTCGAACAGGACTGTACAGGCGCCACACTCGCCACGATCACACACTCGCTTGGCTCCGGTGATCTCAAATTGGTCCCGCAGCGCATCCAGCAACGTGACTCTCGGTTCGAGATCTGCTTTGAGCCGCCTGCCGTTGATGGAGAATTCCATCGGGACTTTACCCGGGCCATGGACGGCGACTTGCTGGCCCGCTGCCATCGCCGTCTTGGAGTCGGCCACCAAGGGCAAGGCGATGGACATCCCTGAAATCTTGAGGAAGTCGCGCCGGGAAACGCTGGGGACATCGGGCTTGGCTTCAGGATCTTTCAGATTCGGGTCATCATCATCGCGCATTATTGACCTCCAAGGAACTGGAGACTGTCCGGAGTTGCACCGGCAAGCGACGAAAACACCAGCTAGCTAGTTAGACGCAAAATTCGGGGACTCGACACTCCGCCAACCGACTTCGAGCTCGAGCAGCTTCGAAACACGGGAACCTCGCATTGTTTCCGCACCCAATGGTATTCGTGGACCCGTGGTTCCGCGACCTGCTCCCATGGTCCCGCACATCCTGCGGCGTGTCAAATCGTGCTTGATAAATTAATCCTCTAGATTAAGAGCAATCTGTTGCGCCTGCTCGCGCATGGCACTCAGCAGGAACTTGGTTGGCATGTGCCAACTGGCATTCAAATCCCATAGCGCACAGCATCCGCCGCAAACGCCAGCGGCTTCCTCCTGTCATGAAAATTATCCTATCGAAAACGCCTCGGATCGAAGACTCCCGCTGCACGCCAACGGTCTGCCCCGAGGCGTTTCCGATCAAGGGTAGCGACTTGTCGCACCGATCACCTGGCCTGGGATTCGCCCGAAAATTCATTTGTATTTCATCAGAACAGTTTAGGCTATAGACGGCGTCGCACTGCGCAATGCCTACACTGTGAATTCCTGGAGAGTATCCGTGGCCGGCACAACTGAAGTCCCAACGCTGCTTTCACCCGAGGAACTGAGAAAAACGGATGCATACTGGCGCGCCTGCAACTATCTGTCGGCAGGCATGATTTATCTTCGCGCGAATCCTCTCCTGCGAGAACCGCTGCAGCCTGAGCACATCAAAAATCGGCTCTTGGGCCACTGGGGGTCAGATCCTGGCCAATCTTTGATTTGGGTGCACTTGAACCGCCTCATCCGGAAATACGACCTAAACGTCATGTATATCTCGGGCCCAGGCCACGGCGCCCCCGCCACGCTCGCCAATTGTTATCTCGAAGGACACTACTCTGAAATTTATCCGGATAAGAGCTGCGACGAAGGGGGCATGCTCAAATTTTTCCGGCAATTCTCGTTTCCCGGAGGAATCGGCTCGCACTGCACGCCCGAGACTCCGGGTTCGATTCACGAAGGCGGCGAGCTCGGGTACTCGATCTCCCATGCGTACGGAGCGGCGTTCGACAATCCGGATCTCATTGTCGCTGTTGCAGTGGGAGATGGCGAGGCCGAGACCGGCCCGCTTGCAACCTCTTGGCATTCGAACAAATTCCTAAATCCGATTCGCGATGGGGCCGTTTTGCCCGTGCTGCATCTCAACGGTTACAAGATCGCAAATCCCACCATCTTCGCTCGCATCCCGCGTGAAGAATTGGAAGCGTTGTTAACCGGATACGGCCATAAACCGTATTTCGTCGAGGGCAGCGACCCGGCAGTAATGCACCAAACGATGGCCTCAACCCTTGAGCAATGCATCCTCGAGATTCGTTTGCTACAACATCACGCCCGTTCGACGGGCGACACCACGCGTCCGCGCTGGCCCATGATCGTGCTGCGTTCTCCCAAAGGATGGACCGGACCAAAAGAAGTGGACAGCCACAAAGTGGAGGACTTTTGGCGCGCGCACCAGGTTCCCGTGCTCGACCCAGCTACGAATAAGCGCAGTCTAAAAATCGTCGAAGACTGGATGCGCAGCTACAAGCCAGAAGAACTTTTCGATGCTAACGGGTCTCTCATACTGGAACTGCGGGAACTTGCGCCATCGGGCGCGCGCCGCATCTCGGCGAACCCGCACGCGAACGGCGGGTTGTTGCGCAAGGAACTGGAGCTGCCGGACTTTCGAGACTATGCCGTGAAATTCAAGGCGCCGGCTTCGAGCTATGCTCCGCCAACTGACGTTCTCGCGCATTTTCTCGCAGAAGTCATGCGCCGTAACATGAGCAGTTTTCGAGTCTTCGGCCCCGACGAGACAGCCTCCAACCGGCTCACGGCGATCTATGCCGCTTCAAAAAAAACGTGGCTTGCCGAATACAAGCCGGAGGATTCTGATGGCGGCGAACTCGACGTCTCGGGACGCGTGATGGAGATGCTGAGTGAGCACACGCTCGAAGGCTGGTTCGAAGGTTACGTTCTCACCGGCCGTCACGGCTTATTCTCTACCTATGAAGCCTTCGTACACATAATCGATTCGATGTTCAACCAGCACTCCAAATGGTTGGAAAAATCGAAGAAAGAGCTTGACTGGCGCTCACCAGTGCCTTCCATCAACATCCTCATCACTTCTCTTGTCTGGCGACAGGATCACAACGGCTTTACTCATCAGGACCCCGGATTTCTTGACGTGGTCACCAACAAGAGCCGGGATGTTGTCCGCATCTATTTGCCGCCCGATGCGAACTGTCTGCTCAGCGTGACGGATCATTGCCTGCGCTCCCGCGATTACGTCAACGTCATTGTGGCGGATAAGCAGGATCATCTGCAGTACCTCACCATGGAAGAGGCCGTAACCCACTGCACCAAAGGAATCGGCATCTGGGACTGGGCCTCCACGGACGATGGCGTGGAGCCCGATGTGGTTATGGCTTGCGCCGGCGACATCGCAACGATGGAGGCGGTTGCCGCCGTCGCGATTTTGAAGGAGCGCTTTTCCGATTTGAGAATCCGTTTCGTCAACGTCGTCGATCTTTTCCGGCTGATGCCGGAGAGCGAACATCCACACGGACTTTCCGACCGCGACTTCGATTCGCTTTTCACCACCAATAAACCGGTAATCTTCAACTTCCACTCCTATGCCGCGCTCATCCACAAGCTTACCTACCGCCGCAAGAATCATGACGACATCCATGTGCGTGGATACAAAGAAAAGGGCAGCATCAACACGCCGCTCGAACTCGCCATCCTGAACCAGGTCGATCGCTTCAACCTGGCGATCGACGTAATCGACCGCGTTCCGCGCCTGCACCCATCCAGCGCTCACGTCAAAGAATGGCTGAAGGGTCAGATCATCGAGAGCATCAACTATGCTCACGCCGAGGGAATCGATAAGGAAGAAATTCGTAACTGGAAATGGCCCGGCTAGGCATGGACCTCGCGAAAAAAGATGATCCCATCCTCGTACTCAACAGCGGTTCGTCGTCGCTCAAGTTTGGCATGTACTACCGGGCCAGTGGCGGTGATGGTGATGAAGAGCCACTGCTGACCGGAAGCGCCGAGGGCATTGGGCAAAGCAATGGCACATTCCAAATTCGCTTTTCCGACGGGAACCTACCCGTCGAGCAGAAAGGTATCCTCGAATCGCAAACCGTTGCTCTTTCCGCTCTCGCAGCGACAGTCCGGGATCATATTCACACAGCTCCAGTGGCCATAGGCCATCGCGTGGTACACGGAGGGCCCGAACTCCGCACCCACCAGCTCATCACGTCGCAGGTTCTGGGCCAGCTTCGTGCCGCCACACATTTCGCGCCGTTGCACATCCCGCAAGCGCTGACGCTCATTGCCTCCGCACAGACGATCTTTCCATCGGCGGTCCACTTTGCTTGCTTCGACGATGCCTTTCACCGCACCATTCCGGAAGTAGCATCACATCTGCCGCTTCCCCAGCGCTACTTCGACGCGGGTATTCAGCGCTACGGATTCCATGGCCTCTCCTATGAATCATTAGTGCATCACTTCGGCGAGTGCCTTCCCGAACGTGCCATCTTCGCGCACCTCGGTAACGGAGCGAGCCTTTGCGCTCTCCGCAATGGAATATCGATCGACACCACCATGGGCCTCACGCCCACCGGCGGCATCCCTATGGGCACGCGCTCGGGTGATCTCGATCCTGGCGTTTTTCTCTACCTTCTGCGCAATGAGAAGCTCGGCGACAACGAACTGGAAGATCTGTTCAATCACCAGAGTGGCCTTTTCGCTCTCTCTTGCGGCGAGAGCGACGTAAAGATGCTGGAAAAGCGCGTCCGCTCCAACGACCCACGCGCCGCCCTCGCGTTGAATATTTTTGCTGTTTCTATACGCAAGGTAATCGGCGCTTACGTTGCTCTTCTCGGTGGTGTGGATCTTCTCGTCTTCACCGGCGGCATCGGGGAACACAGTAATTATGTTCGATCCTTAGCTGCCAGCGGCCTCGAATTCCTTGGCCTCACCGCAGACAAGATTCAGATTGTCCCCACAGAGGAAGAACCACAAATCGCGCGCCACTGTCGCAGAATGATCGTCGAAACTCGCTGAGGAAGGCCTCTGAATCGTTCTTCACGTGAATATTGAAACCTCAGGTGGATTCTCGTTGACGTGCCGATCCAGGCCACGGGTGACCGGTACTGAGCTCACACTTCTCTCTCCGTTTAGCACCACACGCCGGAAATCGGACAGTGGGTATCTTTTTCAGACTTAGTTCTTCCTTCATGGCTCAATTCATCCAGTACCTAAGGTATTCACTGTAGGAGAAATTGGCTTGGTGTGACCGCAGAAAATGCACGCATGCGGCTCCTTATCGTGCCGAATTCGCTCCATGTCAGCATTTCCATTTGGCCCACGACGTGCTCCCCCTTCAACGGTATCTAGGTTCTAAGGCGAATGAATGTGTCGAGCGCAGGACGGTTACTGAAACTGGCAGGTTTGACGCCACTACTCTGTTGTCTTGCCTTTGCTCAGCAGACCGCCAGCTCGGCGGCATCTCTGTCCTCGATCGTGCAGCAGGTCGAAACAACTCAATCCGAAGTCCGACCAGAAGCTCCGTATCAAATAATTCGGGAGTATCGACTGCTGGGGGCGAAGAGCTCCGGTGCTGATGCCGAAGTGGTGGCAGAGGTTGATTTCAACCCTCCCGCCAGCAAAGGCTACAACATTCGGAGGTGGTCAGGCAGCGCCCGAGGAAAGCAAGTCGTGGAGCGCATCCTGGATCACGAGGTTGAAACAGCAGCGAGCGAGAGCCTTCAAACGCGGACGGGGCTGACCCGGGTCAATTACGATTTCAGCTTAGTTGGCGAGAGTGTTTTGGATGGTCGGCCCTGCTATCTATTGGGGCTGAAGCCGAAGCGGAAAGAGAAAGATCTAATTTTGGGGAAGGCATGGGTAGACAAGAATTCCTTTTCTGTCCTCCGTATTGAGGGTGAAACCGCAAAAACTCCTTCTTGGTGGCTCAAAAGTGTTCATGTCACACTGGCGTTTGGCGATCTTGGAGGAAATTGGCTACAAACTAGCGTCGAAGCAGTGGCTGATGTTCGCTTCCTTGGCTCACATACTTTGACCTCACGTATCCTCGACTATCGAGGTACCGATGTCACTGCATCGAGAATACTGCCTGCACATCTCGCAAATCGAAGGTCACGGACCGAAATCGCCCCTCTACTTGAGGCTCCTAGTAAGGTGTCCCGGTGATTTCGTAAGTACGGATTCGACGCCAGGGATCAGTATAAGTCCAGCGAAACGGTCTAGCCGATTTCGCGTAGGCGCGAATGTATTTCCGCAGCTTACGGGCTAGATCGGCGACCGAGGTGAAAACGCCACGGGCAATGACGTCACGCTGGATCTTGGCAAACCACAACTCGACCTGATTCAACCAGGAGGAGTAGGTGGGGGTGAAGTGGAACCGGACTTTCGGGTTGTGCTCCAGAAATTCCTCCACGGCCTTGGTCTTGTGGGCCGAGAGATTGTCCAGCACGATGTGGATGTGCTTCGCCCAGCGGGCTTGGTTCACCAACTCACTCAAAAAGGCAATGAACTCCGCGCTGGTGTGCCGTTTCGCGGTCTTGCCGGCCACCTTGCCGGTCTGCACATCCAAAGCGGCATAGAGCGACAGGGTGCCGTGACGGTAATACTCAAAGCCATGCCGTTCCGCTCGCCCCGGCGAAAGGGGCAGCACGGGATCGAGCCGGTCCAGGGCCTGAATCGCCGTCTTCTCGTCGACGCAGAACACGGCTGCATGCTGCGGCGGATGCAAGTACAGACCGATGATGTCCGCTGCTTTGGCTTCAAAGTCGGGATCGTCACTGGCCAGGTAGCGTTGCAAGCGGTGCGGCTTCAGGCGGGCTTGTGTCAGAATGCGCTGTACCGTCGACTTGCTCACTCCCAACTCACGGGCCAATCTACGGCACGACCAGTGCGTGCTTCCGTCGCGCGGCTTCTGTTGCACCCGCCGCGCCACCCGCGCCTGCACGGCGGGCGTAGCGGTACGGGGCTTGCTGCCCTGATGCCGTCCTTCCAGTCCAGCCAACCGATCCTGCTCGAAGCGTGTTCTCCAACGCGCGATGGTGGCGGCACTGGTTCGCATGCCTTTGGCAATCTCGCGATAGCTCTGGCCTTCGGCCAAGGCCAAGATGAGCCGCGCGCGGAACACGTCCCCGGCTGGCAAAGTCCGCGACTGAGCCCAACGTTCTAAGTCCTGTTTCTCTTCCGGAGTGAGTGTGAGCAAGTTTCGATTATCCGTCATGCTTCATAGACGGTCGAAACCCGGTTTCGTTATCACTGGGACACTATACTAGATGAAAAGGCCCCCCACCTTTGAGAACACTTGGGGGAGTTTTCGTCCGTGCCTGCAGCAATCCCCCGACCTCGCTGCTCCCATCCACCGCCGCCTGTGGCCTGATTATCGGCCCGCACAATCTCAGTCGGGGTTGGAGCGTTTATCTGTGTGGTTGCCATTGGCAAGGCGGGCAGTCAGCAAGGTAGTCTCAGACTGAGGCTCATCACAAGCACCCACATACTCACGCCGCATCGCAGCCAAAGGAATGAAGTTGAAATCGAGTTGAGAATTGCCCCGACACATCGCCAAACAATCTTTTGACAAGCACGTTACAACTGTGCTGATGCGAATCCCTATACTCTGAATCAAATGTTCCATAGCGAGTTGAAAGCAGCTTTTTCAAATTGCTATTGCTTTGCTCTGCTCTGGTACGGGCTACTGCAGCTGCAAGCTGACTGAAGGCACCATCAGATCACAAGATCAAGGAGATTGTCATGGCAAAGGTGGTTGAGTTTTGCGTACCAAAGAGCTTCCGGAAACCGTTGAAGTGGGATTTTCAGCTGCAATGCGGAAAGCTTATCGAGTTTTGCTCGCAGACAAAGACATCAGCCTAGCTCAACCACCGTTGTCTAAAGAACTTTAAGGGAGCACGTTGCACTCACTAGGATCGCATCAGGCAAGAAAAGGCAGGAATACCACATGAAAGATCGAGCTCTAACATTGGCGCCTTCCGAAGCAGAAGCAATCGAACGTGCCAAGCAGGGAGATGCGGAAGCCTTTGCGCTGCTGTACGGGCTGCACAAGAGACGAGTTTATTCGCTGTGTCTTTGTATGACGGGAAACTCGGCGAAAGCCGAGGATCTGACTCAGGAAGCCTTTCTGCAGTTGTTTCGCAAGATTGGAACTTTTCGCGGCGAGTCAGCTTTTTCCACTTGGCTGCACCGAATGGCAGTAAACGTTGTCCTCATGCAGCTGCGCAAGAAGAGTCTTCCCGTGGTCCCGCTGGAAGAAACGCTGGAAAGCGAGGAAGAGACACCGAAGAAGGAACTGGGTGCGCAAGATCCGGTCTTATCGGGCGCCATTGACCGGCTGCGGTTGCAAAACGCGGTGGATGCGTTGCCGCCGGGATACAGACGGATTTTTGTATTGCACGATGTGGAAGGATACGAACACAACGAGATTGCTGCCATGGTGGGATGCTCTATCGGCAACAGCAAATCTCAGCTACACAAAGCGCGCATGAAGCTGCGCGAGTCGCTCAAGACGAGCCGAGCCGAAAAGGCCGCGACGAAACATGGGGGAGAGATGAAGTATGAACTGTGTGGAGTTTGACGAACTTTTGCGGGAGGTCGATTGACAGTGGCCAGAATGCCAAGAACGGGGCTACTCCTGAGGTGATACCGGGGCAACCCCAGGGGCAAAGAATCAGCAGGACGAAAAAAGTCGTCATGGAGACTTCTGCTCTGACGCAGTCCAGGGTGCACACGGTTACGCCCCGGCTGCTGGCGAACTCGGAAACGAGCTAGATGCTAGCCGCCGTCAGAACGGTAATGAGAACGCCTCCTCCAATCGCAAAAGCGTCCTCCAGAACTGCAACTCCCAGATCAGGCCGGTCACGGCTGAGCCTCTTGCGCATGTGATAGCCGGAAAAGGCTCCCGCAATCGCTCCCAAGCCGCCGAGGACAGCCCCCTCCGCAAGTGGCCGCTTCACAACACCATAAATTGTTGCCCCGCATATCGCACCCGACACGATACGGGACGCAAGCGGCGCGGCATTCAATCGGCTGGGGGTAAAGGGCAGCTTATCTGCAATCAGTTCGCTTACCGCAAAATCGGTGATTCTTTTCGCCGCCGTGGCTGAAATGATTGTGGCAAGTGGCGAACTTCCGAGGCGAATCAATCTACGTTTTGCCGCCCAAGCGAGGACCGCGGGCGCAGTCAGGGCGCGCAAACCCGCCACTGCACCTATCCCGATTGCTAACGCGGGAGTGTAGGAGCGCTTCATTTATTTGCCACCAATCTCATCTGGAGCAGATTCTATCGCTAAAGCTACGGAGTCTTTCTGCACATGTCAACATTCTCCGGTTCGCTCCTCCAGAATTGAGAAGTATGGTGAATGGGAATCGTTTCCGTTCAGGGTGCTTCATATCCCCAGAAGAAATCTGGGGATTAGGTGTTTACTCTCCTAAAATGGAATGGTGGTGGACAGCCACCCTGGAGCTACTTTAATGGCGGATAGCTTCGATGAGGTGGTCACAAGTGTGTGGCGGCAGATTCTCGTCCAGAATGCGAATATTGTCGAACTTGACGGCAAGCGCTATTTCGTAAAGCGAACCTCACGGCACCATTTTCGCCAAGTAGACCTCACGTTCAATGGACAGGGATTACGGGGAATTGAACAGAATCCCGAGACTGGCTCCCGGTGGGCGCAACTGGCTCGTGAGGGTAAGAAGGTCATGCAGTTTCTGAGAAACGGGCGCTACGCGGCTGTAGTAGTTGATGGACAGGTTTTCACGTACGATTCGAAAGGCCGAGCCGGGGAGCCCGCTTAATCCTGCATGGTCTTCCTGATGGTCGGATCATAGACCGCAGACGATTACTTCCACACAAACTTCCACAAACGCGCAAGGAATCACGCGCACTCATAGGTGTTCATGGATGGTCAGCGGAGACAAACAGTAATGGAAATGGTGGAGTGAGAAACTTGCGTGTGTTGTAAGATAAGCCCGAGATATGAAGAGTCCAGTGAATATCGTGGCAGCGATTGGCCTGGTTCTTGGTGGTGTGTTTGGCCTGTTAGGGACCGTAGTCACGGCGCAAAATCTTCGCGCGGCTTCATGGGGAATCGACGGGGTTGGTCTGGTAGTGGCTACCTCCCTGCTCGCCCTGAGATTCATCAGAAAGGGCAATGACTATGTTGCCGCCGGATTTCTTGTATTCGCGATTGGAGAGGGCGTAATGCTTTCCGGGACGGCGGCGACCCTTGCGGAAAGCGTTCCTTCATTTGCCGCAGGCACAGCACTGTGGTCTGCTGCTCTATTGCTCACGAGTGTCCCCAAGGAATTCGCCAGTTGGATTCGTCTGGTAGGTATTATTGGTGCAATTCTTTTTGCAATTACGTCGGCAAGAAGTTTTTGGGGGGAGCAAGTGCTTCCCACCTCCTCGCCTCTGCCCTTCTTCGCGTACCCCTTCCTCGTCCTCACGTTCGGCGGGTGGATTTGGACCCTGCTGAAAGCGGCCTGAAGAAGAGATCAGCTTGGAAGTGACCCCGAATAATTCCGGCCCGCCCGCTGACCTTCCGGGCGCTTGCCAGCTTGCCTGGAAGTGCCTGACGTAACGCGGCGCTACACCCGCAGCCGGGCAATGAGTCAACAGTAAATTAAAAAACAGCCTCACTTCACTTTACTGGCAAGTGATCCAAGGTTTAATGCGAACGAGATCGTGAACGACGGCCGAATGACTCGGAAGAATGCGCACGCGCAGAAAAAACATCGTCGCCAGAGTCAGACTCATGGATCGACAGAAGAAAAATGTCAAAGTCCGAGTCATGAAAGACCGGAAACAGCGTGAAAGGCTCATTAAGACTGGCTTTCAGAGAAATCGGGAGTGCGTTCCTGGATTCCGGGTATGAGCAATCTGGGATGGAAAAGGGACCAACAACAACATAGCGAATGTTAAAACCGGATTTTGGCAGAAATTAGTCAGAATGGGATGAAATAGTCGGTGGGGGTGGTAATTCCCAGGCGCTGGTGCTAGCGGGCTAAGGAATTACGTTTTTTCAATCAGTCGTACTGGTTCGTAGGATAATGGCCACGAAATGACGTGGACTCGTATCACGGGCGTTGTGGCTGGGTTCTTGGCAGTTTTGGTCTACGTGCAGTTTTTGTCGGTGCGGGTCGCAGTGCTGATCTTCTTGCTGTTCGCATCGTGTCTAGTTTTCTTGGTCTTCATCTGGCCGAATTTGCGACCAAAGAAATAACCGCGTCGCCTCGGAAGCGTAAAACTCTTACTTAAGTCTTCCTCTCGCTATCCGGAAACGATTAGATAAAGTGCACGAAACGTACGCACGAGCGGCGGCTGCCTAAATTACGCACGAGCGGCGGGCGAGTATTTGCACGCTGATGCAGAAAACGCACAACTTAAAAGAAAATTCCTTTCGGGTGTTCCTGTTGAGCAAAGTCCAGTTTGCTCCTCTCCTCGAAAGAGAACACTTCAGGGGCTTTCCCGGGCACTGCTTTTCTTGCCGGATTTGCGGGGGTGCGCACAAACACCGGACGGTAATGACGGCGCATGCAAACGTGGCATCTTACCAGTCGAAGCAAGAACAAGGCACAGAACCGATCCCACGGAGTGGCGGAGCGAGAATCATAAATCTTGGAACACCCGCAAAATGGGCAATTCTTCACTCTGATTGGTCGCATCTCTCCCCTTTGTCCTGATACAAATTTGTTCGATGCGGTTTCGTGTCTCGGGGGAGGCTGAGGAAAATACGGATCCGGACGGGAATATAGGGCTGCCGGTGAACCCCTAGGGGGTCTTGAAGAAACACGAAATCAGAGGTTTAGTCTCCCGAATGCGCGCAGGCGGCCGCTGTTGCATGAGGGCGCAGAGACTCCCCGTTGCAGGATCTCCCTGCACGCCATGGCGGCCTGCCTTGCGCTTCTACCGAAACGGCCTCCCTTATTGCCATTAGCTGCAGGTGTACAGCACCGGTAGGGTAACCCTTCAATCGGGCAGACACCGTATTACTGCCTCCCAGGAACTTTTCAAAGAATCGGGGCGAGCAGTTAGCCCGCCCCGCCGTGGAGTAACCTCGCGAAGAGCCGAAGTTGCGGGTGGACCGCTTAGACGGCCAGCGCCTTTACGAAGTGCTCACACACGGTAGTCTCGACGTTGTACGTCTTGTACGTAATTGGAGTGGTCAGATAGGGCTTCAGGATTTCATCGACCTTTCCAAACGCTTCGCGCTGATAGCGCTCCGCATCTTTTTTCTCGGCCCAGAGGGTGATAGAGATCACCTTTTCATTCTTGGTCTCGGGGAAGAAGGGCAGTATCTCCAAAAATCCGGTCTGCTTCTTCAGAATCGGAAGAACCTCGTTACGAAGTGCTTTTACCAATTCCTCTTTTTTTTCCACCTTCGGCATAAATTCAACAATGCGAGCAAACATAATAATTCTCCTTTTTGATTCAGATTGAGAGGTGGGCCGCCCCGGAAGCTACTCCGTCTTGGGTAGTGCAGTGGTGTGGGGTGTGGGGTATTTGGCGAGCCACACTATCGTCAGTACTAAATTAGGCTCACGAGAATGGACGCGCAGTGACGCCGGTCATACATCGCAGTGATGGCAGTCACCTTCAAAAGACTCTCTCAGGATCGGATGCTGGAGGTCGCTCGCCATGTTGGCTCCTGAAATTCAAAGCCGAGGCTGCACGGTGAAAACTCCCTTGCAGGACGGAAAACGGGGACCGTCTACCGACGGGACGGAAGGGCCGCCGGGAACTTTTGCCTCGCCACTCGAATCTCAATTTAAATCTCGAATCGTTGGTACGCCCCTGCTGTTTCACCTGTAGTGGTTGTCTCCGCCAGCTTCATGCTTGCGTGGCTTAGGCTGAAGTCGGACAGCGTGTGGCCGGCCGCGGTGTTCCATGCCAGTCACAATGTTTTCGTCCCGGGCGTCTTCGACAGTCTGATACGCAATACCGGTTCAACTCTCTGGTACACAAGCGAATTTGGCGCAGCTCTGACAATTACAAGTGCTGTGTCTGCCCTGTACTTCTGGACTCGCCGCAACGAAATCCCGCACTTCCGGGGTGACGGCAAGCAGCATTCCCGCGATGATGCCGACGCTCGTCTCGCCACAATGAGGTTTGAAGACCAACTAGCTTGCCCGCCGTTTGTGCATGGTGTTTCTGATGTAATTCATGGCTGCCTTCTTGCTTTGCGCCGGAAGTGCTGCAGGCTGGAGCTTGATCGGCGACAAGTGTTCACGCCATTCGGTCAAATACGCGATCTGCTCTTCCAGTCGCCCCAGTGCTTGCTGGACCAACCGACGGCGCGTGGTGAATGGGACCGGATCCCATTTGTTGGGTACGGGCGCAAGGTCAGCGAAACTAAACGCCTCCTCCAAAGCCGTCCGCATCTTTTCCTTCGAAGAGTCAATTCGCTTATCAGAGGCCTCCCGGTTTCTCCGAAGAAGATTATCGAGGACCGCCACATGCACCTTGGCATTGAGGCGTTTTTCCTTTTGTTTGCAGGCCGCCTCGAAATCGGCGTACGCCTCTCTGTCGCGTACAAGAGCTTCTTCCATGTCCTTCTTAAGCTGCTCCAACTCCGCACGGTCCTGTTCCAACTGATGTGTTGCTTGAACTCGATACGCAGGTTCCAGCTGATTTACGATCCACCGTGCAACCTCCCATATCCCATAGGGAAGGTGTTCTCTGTTTTCGGAATTCGGCGTCAAGGACGACGTAAGAAAAATCTGAAAGCGATACGTCTGCCCCAGTGCCGCCGCAATGAATCCCCGGAACCGTTCCAGGAACTCAAAGATGAAAGCCTGTTGATTCATATCCTTGTTGTTGCTCAGGGTATTACGTATGCAGTATCGTAACCTGCCGAATGGGTCATCAGGTTCCCCTGGGTACTTCAACCCTGCATGCACCAGTTCCATCTTTACTTCCTCCGTGATCAGGAACACCGGGTCGGGCGGCGGCAAGTGTGACCCTCCCGGAAGCAAGTCCGCTTTGCTCACAACTAATCCAACCGGCAGATGAATTGCATCAGTATTCACATCATAAAACGCCTGTAGGATACGGGTGTACGATGCAGCCAGGCCCACAGCGTCCTTAGGCCATTCCTCCATCGGGTGGCTGGCACCCTCGAAATCGCGTCGGGGGAAACGGCAGCCGTCGACAAAGAACAAAAGTGCCTTGGCGGCGCGCAGCCGCTTCAGAAACTCCGGACGCAATTCGGGTCGTGCGAAATGTTCACTGTCCTGGTCCATCAAGGTCAGTCGCATCCATCGGGCCACTTGTGGGTCCTGATCGTCGCGAACGCGAAGGTGATATCCACTCGGCTGAGCTCCGATGGCATGCGTGCTCGGTTCCCAAAGTTCGCCGGTTGAGTTCCAGAATCCATGCGGCTCGGCGGGCTCTAGGTGAAGTCCTTTCCCTAGGGTACCGCCTGCGGCGTGGTCCAGGTGCCGAGCGAGCGCGCGAAGGAATGCAGTCTTGCCTACCCCCGGCCCACCGACAAGCAACACAGGTACGGGCGAGAATCGCTGCCTTAGGCCTGCGCCAAGTACGCACGGGAAATGGTCCTCGCTCTCCGCGCCACTTCCGGGCAATTCTCGCTGGGCTAGGCCTGCGGGAGCGCCCAAACCGTTTCTCCACGCTGTGTAAAGCATACCTCCGCGCTCCTTGAGCACATCCGGACTCAATTTCGACTCGTCGTACCGAATCGGCTCAAGCCATTGCCAAGTCTTCAGCAGGTAGCGTACGAGTGGGTCTTTGGATGCCCAATAGACCAATGTTGCTTCTGACGACTCGTTAATCTTGCCACATAGCCTCATCAGATCGTCCGGGCCCCGCCTCGACAACACAAACACTTGTATTGCCAGAAGCTGCGCGGAATCAAGTCCCTGTGCCGGGAGAATCTGTCGCAAATGTTCTTCTGACTCATAACCGGTTGCGAGGAGTATCTCGGCCGTGCGTCTAAGAATGCGGTGCTTCAGCAGTTGGACCTTGGAGTCAGCGAACGTAGGCGATTGCCCGAGTGTCATGGCCATCGTGATGTTAGAAACCAAGCAGTCATAACTGCTAAAGCGTCCAGATGGCAGACCTTCCTGGCGAACTCGCTTCCACTCACGATAACAGCGCGGGTCGTCTTCGCCATCATGTAGGAATGCGCCGGCGAACATCGATGTGTGATCCAAGAGCAGCTGGAGAAGCGGCGCCCGTTCCTTCAGTAAGCCGAGCGGAAATTCATGCTCGGTCACAGCGCTGAACTCGGCGGCTAAGCCCGGGCCTATGATAGAGGTAAACTGCTCAGGCGCGAGAAATTCGAAGTACTCCAGCAGCGCGACTACATGGGCTTCGTTCAGCGGAACGCCGTTGTCAACCTGCCGCGACGCTGAAGACGCCAACTTTGCCGCGCGTTGGAACGCGACTGACTTGGGGATGTAGATTCTTGGTTCGGTCATCCAACACCGCCGAAGGATAGTTTGTTCGCACCTGAGTCCGCACTACCTATTTTAAGTCAAAATCAACGTCCGCAGATACACGTCCAGGTTGGCCTGGTGTCGCGTCCGATCGGTCCCGCAGATGCAGCCACATCACTCCGACCTTCACCTTGCTGCTAAGAATCGATTGCGCCTCGCTCGTTCATCACCAGGAAAAGGAAATCGGCCGCCTGTCCGCCGAGCTGCAACCCGAAGCTTGAGTCGACATGCCCCCGAACTTGGCGTCTATGGAGCGTTTCAGCGGACCGTTAAGAGTACCATCGGTCCGCGTCGCGCTCTCATTTCATCGGGCGACGGTTGTTTCTGGAACTGAATTTCTTCTGCGCGTTTCATGCAGTTCTGGCAGGCTGACACTCCACTAGTCGATCCTTCGCTGATCAATTGATGAACCGCTGCCTATTGAATTCCCGGTGGGCGGAAGGGGGTGCCTTTCTTGACGATGATCGTCGAACCCTGAAGCGCCGCGACGACAGCAATTGAATGCCTACGCAGCCGAATGACTCCTACTTGTCCTGACGGGATGCTTACCGCTGGGTACGCCTCTCGGGCGAGGGTCATTAAGCCGATACTCGCCGAGGAAGATTCTTGCTCGGTTCTGCGGGCCGACGCCCCGCCATCCGCCAGGAGAGAGGATCCGTTTTCGCAATCTGCACATTCTGAGCTGTTCCTGATTGAACCCTGTTCACCCCCCGATGCGTTGAGGGCTGCGACACCGGCAATGGTCTGGCAGCGGCCAACCTGTTATTTCTGCCGGTGTCCAGACGCCAGAACGCCATCTACCATTGCACTACCAAGCCGAACGGGCATTCATGCGCCATAGAGTGATGATCGTAATTTGTTTTACTCTGCCGCTGTTGTTCGCATTTATTCCTCTCCCCTTGCGTGCTCAGACGTCATTGCCAGATCATCCGCAACCTCAGCCTTCTTTGCCGGACACTCCCTCCGCTTCCCGGCCTCCGTTACCAGAAGGTCCCAAGCCCCAGGTTGCCGCCGGTGCGACTCACTCCGGACAGCGCGTCGACGAGGCATGGCCTCGCAAAGCCACACGCGGAGACGAGACGTTCTCCATGTACCAGCCACAACTCGAGGCTTGGAATGGCGACGAGCTACGCGCCTACGCAGCCCTCGCTGTGATGAGCACGACTAAAAAGACGTCCAAATACGGAGTGGTTTGGTTCACGGCCCGGACGGAGGTGGACAAAGTCAACCGCCAGGTAACATTGGATAACTTCGAAATCACCAAGGTTACGTTTCCTATGATGAAAACCAAGGAGGCTGAATATCAGGCCCTCTTGCAGGCTAAGCTACCCGGGAGGACCAAGGTGATAGCACTCGACCGCTTGGAAGCCGCGTTGGCGGCGGCGAGCGATTCGGAGCAAGCGGGGGTCGAGGCGTTGCCCGTGAACAATGAACCCCCCAAGGTTATCTTTACCACCAAACCATCGGTCCTCATCCTCATCGACGGCCCACCACAGTACAGAGATGTCGGTGGAACGGACCTGCAGCTGATGCTCAATACCCGAACCACGATTCTGCTCGACACCAAGAAAAAGGAGTACTACCTGAATGTAATGGATGGGTGGTTGCAAGCGCCGGACCTCGTGGCGGGTCCCTGGTCCTACACTGCGAAGGTTCCTGATGATATGAAGGAAATCACCAAGGGTATCCAGGAACGGCAGAAGGCAGCAGCACAGGAAGGCAGCACCCCGCCCTCGCTGAAACAGGCAAGAGAAAAAGGAAACATTCCGGTGATTTATGTGAGTGTGGGTCCGGGGGAGTTGCTGGTAACCGAAGGCCCGCCGCAGTTTGAAAGCATTCCGGCCACCAACCTGGAGTATGTGAAGAACACGACCGCCAACATTTTTCGGGATACCAGTACTCTCGAATACTACATCCTTCTGGCGGGGCGCTGGTTCCGATCGAAATCTTTAGAGAATGGCCATTGGGAGTTTGTAGATGCCAAGAGTCTGCCTGCGCAGTTCGCCAACATTCCCGAAAACAGTCCCAAAGCCGGTGTATTGGTGTCGGTACAAGGAACCGGGCCTGCCAAGGAAGCGCTGATCGCGAACGCCATTCCGCAGACAGCCACGATAACTCGCAACCAGGCCCAGTTGCTGGTGAAGTACGATGGAGATCCCCAGTTCAAGAAGATCGAAGGCACAGACCTGCAGTACGCGGTAAACACCGCTACCCCGGTCATCCGGGTAGATGACAAGAACTACTACGCCGTCGAGAATGCAGTCTGGTTCGTGGGAGCTGCGCCGGATGGGCCGTGGGCAGTGGCAACCTCAGTTCCGCCAGCGATCTACTCGATTCCTCCCAGTTCCTCTCTGCATTACGTCACTTACGTCAAGGTGTACCGCTCCACGCCGGATGTCGTATACGTGGGCTACACTCCCGGGTATTACGGCACGGTGGTGTCTTCTACCACCTCTACGGTTGTGTACGGCACGGGTTGGTACTATCCGCCCTATGTCGGCAGTTACTGGTATGGAGCACCCTACACTTACGGAGTCGGCGTGGCGTCCACGTGGAGTTCGGGAACGGGTTGGAGCATCACGATCGGTGTCGGCTACACCTATGGTTATCCTTACTACTATCCGTGGTGGGGACCATGGGGCTACTACGGAGCTTGCTGCTGGGGGCCGGCCTGGGGGTACGGCTACGGCGGCTATGCCGGCGCGAACGTCTACGGGCGCTGGGGGAATACCGCGTACGCCAGTACCCGGGCTGCCTGGGCGAATCCCTATACGGGGAACTATGGTGGGGCAAGTCGAACCGCTTTCCAAAACACGCAACGCGGCACCGTTGGTGTTGCGGGCCGTGGCGCCAATACCAACATCTACACCGGCAACACCGTCGCGGGGCGTGGGGCCGCCGGCTATAACCCGACGACCGGCGTTGTGGCTGGCGGCGGCGCCGGATACGCGGGCAATATGTACAGTGGCCAAGGGGCGGCTGGCCGCGGCGGCTTTGCCTACAACACAAACACTGGCGCCGGAGTCGCCGCGGGCTCTAACAACATTTACGCTGGAAAAGACGGCGACGTGTACCGCTATGACCGTCAGACTGGGAATTGGTCTCAAAACAGCGGCAACGGATGGAAGTCCACGTCCAAACCCCAGGCCAATCTGCAACAGCAACAGCAGGCACGTGCCGTAGGTCAGCAGCGCACCCAGAACTTCGGCGGATCGATGGGCGGCGGAATGCGAGGAGGAGGCCGGAGAAGATAACCAGCTCTGCACTCCTGGCCTGACTTGCGACGTTAGGAAGGGACTGGAGGGTGCCTGTCACTTCGTGAGACCAGGCCTTTCAGCTCGTCGGCCCTGATGGCCCTTCCTCCAGGGTCTTCACACAACCTCGCATCGTCCTATACAGGTCAGGGCCAAACCCCTTCATGTTATGTTCCTTGGCACCGTGGTCGGCACAAAGGTGCATGACCTCGTCCAGGTTCGAACCCAGGGCCTGAAAGTCGCAATCAACACCAGCGTCGCGGCAACTTCGCAAGAAGAGCCGGGCAATCTCTTGGTTTAAGGACACCGCACACGAACACATCGGCCATATCTGCGAGATGGTTGCGATTCTTGAGAACCACGGACTGTCGGTTCGTATGTTGAAAGCTGACAAGGTGGGGTACGTTGTGTACGAAGATGACTATCAATCGTTGCGGAACCATTTTCTGATGTTCAGTGCTGACGGACGAATTTGTAACTGTTTGCAAAATCGCCATAGCACAAGCTTTCCTTTCGCCTGTCTGGCGAACAAACGGCGCAAGCTTACACTCACCCCTGATTTCAACATCTCTAACGACGTCAGCTGTGTCAAGGGACTTGGGCTTCTTGTTTTTGTGGTTTCGGGCACACGTTTCACGTAAGCGCAGACGCACTTGTTCCTTTCGAAGGAGTAACGGCCTTACTTCGATGATTTGTGTGTCCAACCGCATGGCTCGGCCCGTTTTCTTCATCATTGTGGTGGCGTAACCCACCAGACATCTCTTCGGTCACCGTCGATCATGATGTGTTATGCAAACTCCCCTCCCTTTGGGGAGGCGGGTGGCCTATTCAGTTAACCCGGTCACTGCAGCGCAGGACCACTGTTGAAATCAGGCATCCCCGCTTGGGCTTCCCCACTCTGCCGCAACTTTCCACGGCGGCAGAACTCTCCGTAATCGATCTGATCGCGCAACATAATCCACAGCCGGATGCCCAGTTTCCGTGCCGCCGCGATCCTCGCCTTGCCCATTCCTTTCTGGATGAGCTTGCGCCGATAGAAGCGTTTCAGCTCTGGGTCTTTCCCTACTGCGTGCATCGTCGCTTCGGTCCACAGGTAGCGCAGCAGCGAGTTGCCTTGCTTGGTCAGTTTCCCCAAGCGCTGCCGCTTCCCGCTGGTGTGCTCACACGGGATCATCCCGATATAGCTAGCCACCTGGTTGCCTGTGGTAAAGCGACTCGGGTCGCCGAGAAATACCTCGGTTGCCAAGGCCGTCACCGGACCCACGCCGGGATGCGTCAGCAGCCGACGTGCCTGGGGTCTTTGTTGGGCCTGTGCTTCTACTTCTTTATCCAGCTCCTGGATCCGCTGCTGCAACTGCATGTACAAGCTCAGCAACTCCGTCCGTCTCTGACCGGTGTAGGTAGGCAGAGACAAGGCCTCCAGTGCGGTCTGCCCCGCTGCACTCCAGAGAGCATGGCCTTTTCGCAAGGCATGATTGAGTGCGATCGCTTGCAACGTGTGCTGCAATCGCGTTCGCATCCTCACCCACTGGTGTCGGTCTCGCAGCAAGGTTCGCAAGTCCCGCTCTGCGGTCGACGGCATCCAAATCTCCGGAAAGCGATTCTCGATGAGCAGATCCAACATCAAGCCTGCGTCCCGTCGATCGTGTTTCTGCTTCCGCGTCTCTTTCGCGCGGATCTTTGCTGGATGACCCACCCGGCACTCGATCCCCAACTCCTCCAGCAGTTCCAAGAACCATTGCATCGATCCGGTGGCTTCGATGCCCACCACCACCGGACCTGCCAGAGCCGCGTAAAACTCTCGTACTGCATTCCCTTCGTGGGAAATGGTTTTCTCCGTGAACTCGCCGGTCTCGGTGTCGACCATAGCTATGGTTTGTTGTCTTGCGTGCAGATCACAGCCTACAATTTTCATCTCGGCCTCCTTCGTCCCGAGCCTTTTGGTTGGATACCGCAGAGTTTACTCGGTCCGTTGTGGGGCCGACGTCGTTATGACATCAGTTACCCCGACGGCCTCAGAAGGAGCTGACCATTTCACATCTGCCACGGCGATCCCGCTCAATTTTGCGGCTGGATGATGGCTCTATTGTGTCCGTAGTGCTTGGTCCGAAGTTTAGAAAAGAAGGCGGGAAAGTACATTGCTTGGATATGCCTAACCGTACCGAACGCGAGTAGGTGACCTTGCTTTGGCGGACACAACATTAGAAATCGAAGTCCCCGTCGATGCGCCAGAGACGCCCTACTGAGTTATAGAGCTTGCCGAAATTTGGCGAGCCGACATACTGCTGCACGTCGCGGGGATTGAAGTAGTTCAGCACGTTGAGCACGCTCAAACCCGCTCGAAACTGGAAGCGGTGGTGGTGGAACTTGAAGTCGAACGGATACTGGATTTTCGTGTCCAGCCCCACAAAGGTTCGCAAGCGCCCGGCCTGATTACGCCGCCCGATGTAGTTCCAGTCCTGGTCCAACCGTGAGAAGGGAAAGCCCGTATGCACGTCGAGCACCGGGATAAAGTCCAGCTTGTGCGGTAGTCCGATGACGCCCCACATCAGGCCGCGGTGGGGGGCATCGGAGGTCATCGTGCCGAACTGGTTAGCACGGATGAGGGGAACGGGGAAATTGCCGAAGAATTGATTGTAGTCGTTCAATTCGCCGCGGGCGCAAGAGTAGACATAGCTGGCGTACAGCGTGGTGCGCTCCACGGGTTTCCAGCGCAGCATCGCCAGGTACTCGCGATAGTTTTGCCGGCCGGAATTGAACAGTCGCAGCTGAGCCCTGCCATCCGTGACCTGATGCGGATCGACATAGAAATCGCGGAACACTTTCCGGCCTTCATACCCAAGCCGTAAGAGCAGTCCAGGGCGCAGCTCCCGGTCAAACTGCAGACTCCAGCCCAGACTGTAGGGAACGCGCAGCCCGCCATCCGTGGTGGACACTACGTGCGTGAAGGTCGCCGGACCGTTGACGATCGTGCTGCCATCGCCGGCATAGCGCGTAATCGTCTGCGCAGGGATGTCAGGAAAGATGCCAACGTTGATCGGGATCTTGTCGAAAAATACCCCAAAGCCGCCACGGATGGCAGAACGGTTATCTCGAGTCGGGACAAAGACAAAGCCAGCGCGGGGGGCAACGTTCAGGGGTTCTGCCGAGAGGTTGTCGTGGTCAAGGCGCACTCCGAGGTCGAGCGTAAACCGGGGGTGGATTTGCCAGTTGTCTTGCGCAAAGAGGGCCAGTTCGTTGGTTGCGGCCCTGGAGGCAAGGGCAGCATCGAAGGCAATCACGCTGCTGAGCGTGCCGTCTTCACGCAACACGTAAACCGGCTGGTTGCTGATCCGGCCCTGATATGTGGAATGCGCATAGGAATACCCGAACGTCAGCAGATGCCGCCCTGCGGATTGGAGCGGCCGCAAGTGCAGAGTTTGCGACCACTGGTAAAGACGCGTCCGCCGGTCCTGCTGCTCGAAGAACGATCCGGAATTCTGCTCGGGAAAAAGAACCATCCTTCCCGCTACCGGGTTGGCCGGGAAGACTTGCGCATCCAGCCGCTTGGCCGCGAACAAGGTCTGGACGAACCCGCCTGACGCCATGATCCAGCGGTGCGTGGCCGAGACGAAGAAGCCGCGCTGGTGGTAGTCGGCTGTGACTTGCTGCGGATTAAATGTATCGATGTTGGCGAAGTCCATGTTCTGGGGATCGGTAGTCAGGGCTGCAGTGAACTGGTGGTTGGCAGTGAGGTTCCAATCAATCTGCGTGTAAGTGTTGGCACTTTCCGCGACGCGCACGTTGTTCGGATCTGGCAGCGAAGGCACGCGCACGGTGTCGTAGCCGTAAGCCAACGACTGAAACAGGTAAAGCTTTCCTCGCTTGAGCGGTCCCGCAAATGTGATGTGGGGCGAGGCACTTTCCACGCCATGCGTGTGGCCATCGATCCAGCGGAAACGGGGAATGGGGTCTTCAAAGAGCCATTTCCACTCGTCGGTCCCGCCGCGCGTGTTGACCTCCACCACGCCGCTGGAAAACCTGCCGTACTCCGCGGAGAAGGGATTCGACAACACGCGCACTGACTGAACCGCCACGACCGGTAGCCGCAGCGCCGCCTGTCCAGTGAAAGGATCTGACACGGTGGCCGTGTTGACAAGTGTGCTGGTCTGATTGGCCCGGCCGCCTTTGATGCGGATCTGCCCATCGAGCCCGCGAATCACGCCAGGGAGCAGCGGCAAGGCCTCCTGAAAATCCTGGCCGAGGCGGACCGCTGACTTCAGGATGTCGGCCGTCAGTATGGGTGTGTTGCCTGAACTTGAACTCACATCCACACCTCTTGGCTCGGCGATCACGTTGACCGTTTCCTTTTGCTTCTTCAGGGCGAGCGGGAAGTCGAGCTTGGCAGCATCGCCCCCTTTCAATGTGAGGTGCTTGGTCAGCGTTTCAAATCCACCCAAACTGACAGTGACTTCATACTCGCCGGGTAGCAGCCCCGTGAACGCGTAGGTGCCGACATCGTTGGAAATGGTGGAGACCTCGTTTCGGGTAGTGAGACTCTTCAGGGTGATGTGCGCGTTGGGCCACACCGTCTGCACCCGGTCCGAGCCGAGCGTAAAGATGACGCCGCTCACCTGGGTGCTCTTCGCGGCCGCCGCCGGGGCAAGCATGAACGCAACTAACAGTGCCAGGCCAGACTCTCGGACATGCCTTCTCAAGAGCAAGCGCGTGTGGCACCTCTCCCGGCGTTCCAGAACGATGGGTCGAACCAGCACGATTATTCCAGCGGGGGTTCTCAACAAAGGGAAACTGTTAAATCTGACAGGGGACAGCGGAAACCTCTGCCCATAGGCTACCTTATAGGCTACCTTAATTGTGGAAACAGATTAAAACTCTGCAATCAGATTTAATTGTGCGCATCGAAGGTCGATATCGCAATTCAGAAGCGCTGCGAATTCCTGAAAGAGTTCCGCCAGCGTAAGACTTCGAACCCCCTAGCCCGCTTTTGGAGTTCGGATGCTGTGTGGTAGTAAGTTCGTCGTCATTGGGCGGCCTCTTCGCCTCGCCTTGCCCTGTACCCATCCTCTGTCTGTCCGGGTCTGTTCTCATCCTTTGATTTTTCGTTCCAACCAAAAACCGATTGCCAAAATTTAGCTTAAGGCTGGAGGAAGTCATGGCTACAAATCTCATCCAGATTGAAAATGACTCGGAGATCAAACAGCGACTGCAAGTAGAGCGCTCCCGCCTGCGGAAGATTGCAGGACTCGACCAGCCCGCACATTTCCATCGGCCGGTCGAACGCGCCTTTACCGCCGATGAGCGCAGCCAGGTGACGATCCTGTTCGGCGGCTTTACCTGGAAACACGAAGACCTGATCCGCGCCGTCTTTCAGGGCTGCGGCTATCGCTGCGAGAAGCTTCCGGTGCCGAACGTCGCCGCGTTTCAGACGGGCAAGGAATTCGGAAACAACGGCCAGTGCAATCCTACCTACTTTACCGTTGGCAATCTGGTGCAGCATTTGCAGTTTCTGGAAAAAGAGGGTCTGCCACGCCAGCAGATTTTGGACAACTTCGTCTTTTTTACGGCGGGCTCATGCGGCCCGTGCCGCTTCGGCATGTATGAGGCCGAATACCGTTTCGCGCTGAAGAATGCCGGTTTTGACGGCTTCCGCGTCCTGCTGTTCAAGGACAGCGACGGAATCAAGGCTGCCTCCGGCGAGCCCGGACTGAAGTTCACGGTTGATTTTGGCTTCGGCATGCTAAACGCCATGCACCTGGGCGACGTGATCAACGACCTGATCTACCAGATTCGGCCCTACGAAGTGAATCAGGGCGAAACCGACCGCGTTTTTCGCGAAATGGTCGACGGTCTGTGCGATGACCTGAAGAACCGCAAGTCGTACGAAATCGAACAGATTGCCCCGGAGTGGGCCAAGCCCAAATTCAAGAACAACAAAATTCTACGAAACACTTTCAACGTGTTTGGCAAGTGGCATGAGCACATGTGGGGCAAGGACTACCTGAACGCGCTCCACGCCGCACAGGAAAGGATCAACACCATCGAGGTGGATCACACACGGGTCAAGCCTCTGGTGAAGATCACCGGCGAATTCTGGGCGCAGCTCACCGAGGGCGACGGCAACTTCCACATGTTCGATTTCCTGGAGCGCGAAGGGGCGCAGGTGCTGGTGGAACCGGTCGCAACGTGGGTGGCCTACCTGATGTATCAGGCCAAGGCGCATGCCAAGGCGAAGTGGCCGGTGAACCGGCCTCACCGCGATCCGGAGTGGTACGAGGCGAAGAAACAGTTCGCCAACTACATCGGCTTGCGCAAGAAGCTGTGGGGTATCGGTGCCGGAGAGCGCATGTGGAATTTCTTCTATCACCGCACCATCAAGCAGATGGGAGGCATCACGCACGAACTTGTGCCGCAAACCGAACTGGCCGAGATGGCGCATCCCTTCTACAACCAGTTCGCCAGAGGTGGCGAGGGACATCTTGAGGTCGGCAAGAACGTGTACTACACAGTACACAAGCTTTGCCACATGGTGCTAGCGCTGAAGCCGTTCGGATGTATGCCATCGTCTCAGTCCGACGGCGTGCAATCGGCGGTGGTGAACAGATTTAAAGACATGATTTTCCTGCCCATCGAAACCTCGGGCGAGGGCGAAGTCAACGCCCACAGCCGGGTGCAGATGGCGCTGGGCGAAGCCAAGGTGAAGGCCAAGAAGGAGTTCGAGCAATGTCTTCATTCCACCGGCAAGACACTCCCGGAGATCAGGGAATACATCGAGGAACACCGTGAACTGAAGCACCCGTTCTATCACGTGCCGCATCGCGCAGGAGTAGCAGGCGCAGCGGCCCAGTTCATCCTGCACGTCAGCGATCGCATCAATCGCGAAAAGCGGTTCTGGAAGCGTTCGCGCGTGCCCGGGGCTACGATTCCTGCGACCTCCGGTGACTGATTCGGACGTCTCACCGCCGAGGCCGTTGGGTCCGACAAACCATGGCACTGTTTTCTGAGGAGACCGAGTAATGCACGACCATAAAGCGCCCCAGTTGATTCAGATCGCCCCGCTCGAACCCCAGGTTGCTCCGGTACAACGCGAGATCCGCGCGCAGAGGCCGCACGATCACCAGACCAGGTTCCTGGTCGGGCTCGATGTGGGATCCACCACGGTGAAGGCGGTCGCTGTCGAAGCGGACAGCGACCGCGTGCTGTGGCAGGACTACCAGCGCCACGAAACCAAGCAGCCCGAGAAGACGCTGGAATTTCTGAAGCGCATCGAGGCCGAAGTGGGAATCGATCGCCATAACACTCGCATGTTCCTGACCGGGTCAGGAGGCGGCATAATCGCCGACCGGATCGGCGCCAAGTTCGTGCAGGAAGTGACGGCCGTTTCCCTGGCGGTGGAGAAGCTTCATCCCGAGGTTTATTCCGTCGTCGAACTGGGCGGACAGGACGCCAAGATTATCGTCTTCAAGGATGACGAAGAGACGGGACGAAAAAAGAAGATCCCGTCGATGAATGACAAGTGCGCCGGCGGCACCGGCGCGGTCATCGACAAGATCAATGCCAAGCTGAAGATTCCCACCGATCTGCTGGCCGAGCAGGGCTATCACGGCATCAAGCTTCATAAAGTGGCAGGCAAATGCGGGGTGTTCGCGGAAACCGACATCAACGGTCTGCAGAAGGTCGGTACCCCGCCGGATGAGCTGATGGCATCTCTGTTCGAGGCCATCGTGCTGCAGAACTTGAGCGTTCTCACCCGCGGCCACACCTTGCGGCCGCACGTACTACTTTTGGGCGGACCCAACAGTTTCATTCGCGGCATGCGGGAAGCGTGGCAGGCCAATATTCCCCGCATGTGGGAGGAGCGCAAAGTCACCATCCCCGATGGCGCAAAACCGGAAGACCTCATCAAGGTGCCGCAGAACGCTCAGTACTTTGCCGCGCTGGGCGCCATCGAGTTTGGGCGCACCGAAGACGATTGCGTGGGTTGCTATCGCGGCTACGACGATCTGCTGCACTACATCGAGTACGGGCGCCAGGAAGAGAAGGCGAAATCCGGCGGCAAGGGACTGGTGGAGAACCCGGAGGATCTTCCGGTGTTTAAGGAAGCCTATCGCCGCAAGAAATTTGCCCCTGCGGTCTTTCAGAAGGGAAGCACGGTGGGCGGCTTCATTGGAATTGATGGCGGCTCCACCTCCACCAAGGCGGTGCTGCTCGACGAACATGGCACCATTCTCTGCAAGGCTTACCAGCTCTCGAACGGCAATCCGATTCAGGACACCATCGAGATGTTTGAGAACCTGCGCGGACAGGTGGAAGCTCAGAGCGCAAAGCTGGAAGTACTCGGCGTGGCCACCACCGGCTATGCCAAAGACATCCTGAAAGACGTGCTCCACGCGGATGTAGCGCTGGTGGAAACAGTCGCCCACACGGAGTCGGCGCTCAAGTTCTACGAAGATCCACACGTGATCGTCGATGTGGGTGGGCAGGACATCAAGATCATCATCCTGCACAACGGGCGGGTCAAAGATTTCAAGTTGAACACGCAGTGTTCCGCGGGTAATGGCTACTTTCTGCAATCGACCGCGGAGGGCTTCGGCCTAGGCGTTGAGCAATACGCCGATCTGGCGTTCTCCGCTCAATCCATGCCGGTATTCGGATACGGCTGCGCCGTCTTTATGCAGTCCGACATTGTGAACTTCCAGCGGCAGGGTTGGCGCGCAGAAGAAATCCTGGCCGGGTTGGCCGCGGTGCTTCCCAAGAACGTTTTCCTGTATGTGGCCAGCATTCCTAATCTGGCGGCTCTCGGCACGCGCTTCGTTCTGCAAGGCGGGACACAAAACAACCTCGCGGTGGTGAAAGCTGAGGTCGACTTCATTACCAACAGCTTCCGGGCTGCTGGCAAGAAGCCGGAGATCATCGTTCACGAATTCTGTGGTGAATCGGGAGCCATTGGCGCCGCAGCCGAGTCCGTGCGCCTGTGGCGAAACGCTCAGCAGACCACCTTCGTGGGACTGGATGCCGTCCGCAAGATCGAATACCGCACCACACGCAACGAAGCTACACGCTGCTATTTCTGCAAGAACAATTGCTTGCGCACGTTCATCGACATCCGCACCGCGCCCAAGGACGACCGAAGCCTCGTGCCGATCGAGAAAATCACCAAGGTCCCGCTGATGCACGGAGAACAACGCCTGATCATCGCCACCTGCGAAAAGGGCCTGGTCGAAGATGTCAACGACATGAAGGACATCAAGGCAGGAATCGACCAGATCAAAGACAAGCATCCGAACTTTGTGGACATCGCAGCCCGCGAGGTGTTCCGCCCGGTCAATCCGAAGAGCGTGGCCGATCCTGTCTCGGTCACGAAATTCTGGAACAAGGCGGGAAAAGAGCGTATCCCGCTCATGGAGAATCGCAAGAAGCTCCGCATCGGCATTCCGCGGGTGCTTAACATCTATACCTACGCGCCGCTGTTCAACGGCTATTTCGAAAGCTTGGGCGTGCAGCCGGAAAACATCATTTATTCCGATTACACCAGTTCCGATCTGTACCGCGCCGGCGCAAGCCGCGGCGCAATCGACCCGTGCTTCCCGGCCAAGATCGGCATTTCCCACGTGTACAACCTGATTCAGGAGAAGCACCGCAAGAAGCCGCTGAACGTCATCTTCTTCCCGATGTACGACGTGCTCACTTCTCCACTGGTCAAGATTGTGGGGGCTAACGCGTGCCCGACGGTAACCGCAACGCCCGAAACTGTGAAGGCCGCATTCACCAAGGAGAACGACGTCTTTGCCGAGCACAACGTGAAGTATGTGGATCCGGTCCTGAACTTTGCCGACCGCAAGCTGTTCGCCCACCAGATGCTGCAGGCCTGGCAGCCGATCCTGGGTTTGTCACAGGAAGAGAACGACCGTGCCGTCGAAGTCGGCTTCAATGCGCTCACGAGCTACGAAGCGAGTATTCGCAGGCGTGCCCGGCAGGTGCTCGACCAACTGGAGCGCGAAGACCGCATCGGCATCGTGATGCTGGGCCGGCCGTATCACCACGATCCGGGCCTCAATCACGAAATCATGGAAGAATTTCAGAAATTGGGCTATCCCGTCTTCTCGCAGAACACGCTGCCGCTGGATGAAGACATGCTGGAGCGTCTGTTCGGGGAAGAAGTCCGCGCGGGTATCATCAGCAGTCCGCTCGACATCAGCGACGCCTGGAAGAATTCATATTCCTGCAGCACGAACCACAAAGTGTGGGCTGCAAAGTTCACGGCTCGGCATCCCAATCTGGTCGCGCTCGAAATTTCCAGCTTCAAATGCGGCCACGATGCTCCGATTTACGGAGTGGTCGAAGGAATCATCGAGCAGTCGGGCACACCCTACTTCTGCTTCAAGGACCTCGACGAGAACAAGCCGTCTGGTTCGATACGGATTCGCGTGGAAACCATCGACTATTTCCTGCGCCGTTATCGAGAAGAAGTCATCCGCAAGCGGAAGGCTGCACAGGATATTGAGGCCCAGTTGGCGGCACTCGAGGCGGAGTTACGAAGCCAGCAGTCAGGCGGTGGAACGCCGCCGGAAGGGGAAGCCTGGGAAGAAACAGCGCACACGATGGCTGCCGACTAGAGCCGAAGATCCTTAAAGTCTCCTGAGGCACTCCGCGCCCAGACCTGTTCCCGTACCGACGGCGAACGGCCTCACCCTGCCCGAACCGGTGTTTCCGCAGTATCCCGCATCATGCTCTATCGGAATTAAGGGAAAATTTGGCGAGAGACTTATCACTTCCCGAATCCGTGCTGCTCATATTCGCGCTGGTGTGATGAGCGAAGCCTACCGATGATCCGCACGTGCCTGTCCTTAATAATCGCCACGGTCGCGAAAGACCAATATTTTGATTTTGAGGACGACAGATACTGTCACTTTCCACAGTCCCTTTTCTCGCTCGGCCTCTTTAGCCTGATGCTCAAGCAAAGCTCTGGCTCTTGATTTCTTACAGGTTCTATGGGTGCGACGAGTGAAAAGCCTGTCTGGTTCGTGCTGACTCGACATTGGCTGAGTCTGCTTGGCTTGGCCCTGCTCGCGAGTGCGTTAATTTCGTGGCTCTTTGTGTTGCCGCAACAGGTTCGCGGTCACGTCGACAATCCTTACGTCGGCATCGTGGTATTTCTCGTCCTTCCAGCGCTTTTCTTCACTGGTTTGGCGCTGGTTCCGATCGGTGTTTACCTGAGCAAACGCCAGATTCGCCGAGGGCTATCCGAGGAAGGCTTCGATCGCCAGAGGGCGCTGCGCCGCATCGCCTGGTTTTTCGGCGCCACAACTCTCCTGAACATCCTCATTGGAACCCAAGTCTCCTATCGAGCCGTTAAGTATATGGAGACACCCCAATTCTGCGGAGCGAGCTGTCACACGATGAATCCTGAACTAGCTGCCTATCGGAATTCTCCGCATTCCAGAGTGGAATGCGTCGAGTGCCATGTGGCGCCCGGTGCGGCTGGTTGGATCAGTAGCAAGACGAACGGAGTTCGTCAACTCTTTGAGACTGTGCTGAATACAAGCCCGAGACCAATCCCGTCCGCTCTGGAAAGCAATCGTCTCGTGCCTGCGAGAGAAACCTGCGAGAACTGTCATTGGCCGCAGAAGTTTAGCGGTGCGCGTCTGCGCTTATTCAGCAAGTATGCCGAGGACGAAACAAATACACGAACGGAGACCGTTCTCCTAATGCTAGTGGGTGGAAACCGGATCTCGGGAATTCACGGCGCGCACTTTGGTCCGGGAGTTCACATCCGCTTTGCGTCAGCGGACGGGGTGCGGCAGACCATTCCGTGGGTCGAATACAGAAATACAAACACGGGGGAGGTCCGAACTTTCGTCAGTCCTGAAACGCAGCCGGATTCGGCCAAGGCACTTCCTAAGTTCGAGATGGAATGCGTGGACTGTCATAACCGACCGACGCATACCTTCGACCTGCCGGAACGAGCGATGGATAAAGCGCTCGCCCTTGGTGACATCGCTGTAGGCCTACCCTACATCAAGAAGGAAAGTGTGGAGTTGTTGAAGGCAAACTATGCGACAAGCGCGGAAGCGGCTGCGAGATTGCCGCCGGCCCTCGCGGCTTTCTATCAGCAGAACTACCCGGACGTTTACGGTGCGCGTTCACAGGAAATCCACCATGCGGGTGAGGCGGTTCTCGCGATTTACAACCGCAATGTTTTTCCGGACCTGAAAGTGACTTGGGGTACTTACCCGAACAATCTTGGCCATACGGACTTTCCAGGGTGCTTTCGGTGTCACGACGGCTCGCATACGACAGGAGATGGAAAAACGATCACTCAGGACTGCAACACTTGTCATGAGCCACTGGCCATGGAAGAGGCATCCCCGGAAATCTTGAAGACTCTGGGGATCGCGGATCGGATCTCGAAAGTGCAGAAGCATTGAACTAGCGGTGTGCAACAAGCGTGAAAGGTTTACAATTCAACTGATTTAGGAGCGACGTATGAACCGCAATTGTGTGGCTAGTTTGGCAGCGATGTTGCTGGTTGTGTCTTTGGCTTCTTGGGCCGCGGATGATGGAGCGGCTCTTTACAAGAAAAAGTGTGCGGGTTGCCACGGGGCTAACGGGGAAGGCAAACCTGCCATAAAGGCCCCGGCGCTGAAGGGAACAAGCCTCGAAGCAAATCAAATCGTGGAGCACGTAACCAAAGGCGAGTCAGGAAGTAAGGCACCGCACAACAAGGGCATCGCCGGGCTGAATGATGAGCAAGCCAAGGGGATTGCTGAGTGGATCAAGACTCTCAAGTAGGTTGAACTTGATCCAAATGGAAACCGGCTAGCGCTGCTGCAGTATCCAGTACTGCTAAATGGGATACCGCGCCGCTTGTCGCGACACGAGGAGTCCGACCGTGAAGACAGGCAGAACGTACTCACAACTCTTGGGATTGGCAACGATCGCGAGCTTTTGCCACCTTGATTGTGATCGCCTCTAAACGGACCACGGGTCAACGTTCGCCTCGATCGCCTGTTTAACATCGAGCACCTTACAATCTCCAGCCGGGGTGTTGTCGGCGTTGGAAGGTTGAGAGGTTGTTTGCCTGGCTACAAGATTTCCGCAGGCTGGTTGTTCGTTATGAACGGTACGCGGAGAACTTCCTTGGAATGCGAGAAGGTTCGCACTTTAACCATCGTCGCCATGTCCGATCCGGTTGGACGAGAGCGAATCGCGCCTTGTTCCGCGCCGCGGCGGCTCATTTTAGCTTTTTGAAGGCGACCCGATCCTGAATGACGTGAATGTTGTAGGAGTTGTGATGTCGGCGGAGACTCCTCGAAAGATGCCGTTGGCGTCGCGAGCTTGAATGGTCGGGTGGCCTGTGCTCCAGAGGGACTTGGGCGCACCGTGTCGGGGCTAGGGTGATCATTTCGCAGACCGGAGCCCGGAGCGTCGTGGTTTAGGCTGCCCCACTTGTCGTTCCGTGGTTTGCTCACCTGCCGCTATTGTGGCCGGAACAGGCGCAACGTGCACATCCGGACACTACGCTGTGAGAATATTGTTCCCGTCGGTCAACGCGGCACCCACCCATGAATACTGCCCGGCAACTATTGCCCGGAGTTAACTTCCTGATTCTCCGTCGCGATCTGGAAGGAAAAGGCCTCGGTGTGCCTGAACGCTGGGCCGCCGTTGAGACCGAGACAGGGAATGCCCAGGACGGTGAACTCCACCGTCAGCACATCGCCCTTCTTGCCGCCTGGATAGTCGCCGGGAGCCTCGTGAACAGCGGTTACTTTACTATCCGGAAAAGTGACGGCGTAGAAGCGCGCCGCCTCATGCGCGTCCTTGTCGAACCAGAGGCAGATCGTGTTCTTTGGCTTCATGTTCGTGTGCTCCTTGTGCTCGATCCGGGCGAACGCCGCGGTCTTTGGGTCGGTCCGTTATCAGTGACCCACCAGTTCATCTGCTGATCTGCTACGGCCGACGTCTCCATCACCGGCGCGGCGAACATTTTAGTTCGCCCTTTTCATCACGTCGCAGCAGCTTGATCAAGAACCTGAAGAGACAGAACTGGCGCCCTGTTTCTTTGCGTATCCCACCTGACTCAATGCCTTCGCGACCTCGGTCAGGGCACTCGAATCATCGATCGTTGCCGGCATTTTGTATTCGTTCCCATCGGCAATTTTCTGCATTGTGCCACGCAGAACCTTCCCGGACCGCGTCTTGGGAAGACCCGGCACAACTACCGCGGTCCTGAACGCCGCCACCGGGCCGATCCTCTGCCGAACCATGTGCACGACCTCTGTGACAATCTCTTGTGGATCGCGCTCAACCCCTTTTTTCAGCACCAGGAAACCCACGGGAATCTGTCCCTTCAGCTCGTCATGTACGCCTACCACCGCGCACTCGGCTACATCAGGATGAGAGGCGAGAACTTCCTCCATGCTGCCTGTGGACAGACGGTGCCCTGCCACGTTGATTATGTCGTCGGTTCTCGACATGACATACACATAACCATCCTCATCCACATACCCCGCGTCTGCTGTCGTGTAGTATCCGGGGAATTGTGAAAGGTAGGAAGCAACGAAGCGCTCGTCGGCATTCCACAAGGTCAGGAACGTTCCTGGCGGCAGAGGCAGCTTGACGACCAATGCGCCAATCTCGCCAAGCTTCATCTCCCGGTTGTCGGGGTCGACAACACGCACGTCCATGCCGGGAACGGGTTTGCTTGGCGAGCCTGCCTTCACCTTTAAAGGTTCAATGCCGAGACAATTGGCGCAGATCGGCCATCCCGTTTCCGTCTGCCACCAGTGGTCGATCACCGGAACCTTAAGATGGTCTTCGGCCCAGTGCAACGTATCTGGGTCGCATCACTCACCCGCTAAAAATAGCGCTCTGAAATTGGAGAGATCGTAGTTCTTGATCAGCGCACCAGCGGGATCCTCTCTCTTGATGGCGCGGAAAGCAGTAGGCGCGGTGAACATGACTTTCACTTTGTGCTGCGAAATGACGCGCCAGAATGCCCCCGCGTCAGGCGTGCCGACAGGTTTGCCTTCGTAAAGGATCGTCGTATTCCCGTGGAACAATGGCCCGTAAACGATATACGAGTGTCCCACAACCCAACCAACATCTGAAGCCGCCCAATAGACTTCGCCGGGTTCAACACCATAGATGTTCTTCATGGTCCACTTCAAGGCCACAAGATGGCCGCCGTTGTCGCGAACCACCCCTTTCGGTTGCCCGGTGGTGCCGGAGGTATAGAGGATGTAGAGAGGATCCGTTGCGGCCACAGGGACGCACTCGTGCGGCTTTGCCGCCTCCATCACTTCATTCCAGTCGCAATCGCGCCCTACCACGAGTTCGGCGCGCTCCATCTCGCGCTGCACAATCACACACCTCTCGGGTTTGTGCCTGGCAATTCGAAGCGCTTCGTCGAGGAGAGGTTTGTAGGGAATTATTCTCTTCACCTCCACACCGCACGAGGCGGAAACGACCACTTTCGGCTTGGCATCGTCGATACGCGTGGCCAGTTCGTTTGCAGCAAAGCCGCCGAACACCACGGAGTGCACCGCTCCCAGGCGGGCGCACGCAAGCATTGCCACAGCCGCCTCGGGGACCATCGGCATGTAGATGATCACGCGATCGCCTTTGCCAACCCCCAAGCGCGCCAGCGCTCCCGCAAAGACAGCTACCTTGTCTCGCAGCTCGCGATAGGTGAACGTCGTGATCGAGTTGGTGACGGCACTATCGTAGATCAGTGCGGGTTGATCGCCACGGCCCTCTTCGATGTGGAGGTCGAGGGCGTTGTAGCAAGTGTTCACCTCGCCGCCGGCGAACCAGCGATAAAACGGCTGCCGGCTGTTGTCCAGCACCCTTTTCCACTTCTTGTGCCAGTGGACTGCTTCCGCTGCTTCGCCCCAGAAACCGGTAGGATCGTTCAACGACCGCTTAAACGCGTTCTCCATATCTCCGGTTCCCATGTGATTCTCCGGCGGAATTATATCCCTCGTAGACAAGCGAGCACGACGACTTCGTGACCTCTGGATCAGTAGGGCATTAGCCGGTTGTGGACTGGTGGTCGCTAGCCCTTCCGTAACCAGGATTGGGGAAGAGTTGCCCGTCATCCGCCCAGAGGCGAACCCGACCCTTTGTGACCAACGTTTTACTCGTCCAAGGAAACGGTCCTCGGTCCATGTTGTGCCTTCAGTTTATAGGGCCTCCAGATGGGGGAAAGCCAGCGTGTCAAGGCGCTAGACGGTGTGACGGTTCGAACCGGTGGGCCGCGCCAAGTGGTTGACCGCGCCCACCTGCTCCACCGAGAGGAGGTTCAGGACGCACTCCTTCTCACGCTGAAGCTTCTGCGCGGTGTGGCAGTGATGTGCATGCTTCCAGACTGAACGGTCGGCCGCGCGCGGCTATCCGTTTTCAGCTTTCAAAGTATCAGGGGTTCAGTCGAGCGGCCTACTCCACCCAGGAGCATGCGGCGCCGGGAGTGTTTTCGCAGTAGAGCACACGCCAGGACTTCGGCTTGTGCGCCGCCGTCCAGGCGCATCCCCGAATGAAGTATGGCTTCGCCCAGACCTCGCTATCGATGGCGCGGGGCGCAATGACGGTCACCTGAACAGCGCTTTCGGCTGGAACGCCTCGGCGGGGATCCATGATGTGCGAGTAACGGCGTCCGCCGGCACGGAATGATTTCTCATAGCTGCCCGAGGTGGAGAGAGACAGGTCTTTGAGGAACACCTGCGCCGCGTTCTTCCGGCGGTCCCAGGGGTCGGCAATGCTGATGGGCCAGCCGCGGGGCTCCTCTGGAGGGTTGCCAAGACCGAAAATACTGCTGCCGGATGCGGCGACGAGCGCGTTGCGAATACCTCGTGCGCGGAGGACCTCGACCATGCGATCGACTGCGTAGCCCTTGCCCACTCCGCCGGGATCGATCTCGACGCCGGGACGATCGAAGCGCACGGTTCGCTTCCGTGCGTTCAGTTGCAAGTGCCGGTATCCCACCAGTTCGAGCGCTTCGCGGATCTGGTCGGGAGATGGAACATGACGGCCCCCGCCGGAAAAGCCCCAGGCGCGCATGAGCGGGCCGACGGTCAGATCAAAGGTGCCTTCGCTCGCGCGGCTGTACTCGACACAATCGGACAGGAGACGGAACAACTCCGGCGAGACTGCGACCGGACGCGCGGCCGCCTCGCGATTGATACGGCTCCACTCGCTCGCGGGCCGGTAATTCGAGAGCAACGCGTCCAGGCGGTGGGCTTCCTCAAACGCTGCGTCCATCGCCTGGTTCATGGACGCCCGATCGGAGCCATAGAGGACGACGGAAAACGTCGCCCCCATGGCATCCGTGCTTCTTTCCATCTGCAGCGGTCCGGGTGCCCGCACCAGCAGAACCGCTGCGAACAGGGTGAGAAACAATCGGCTCAGGATTGCTCCCTCGCCATCTGGTTCTTCCAAAAGGCTTCGTAGTCGAACATCGCTTCCTTGATGGGCACGCCGCGCACATCGATCTTTTTCAGGTCCGCCGACCCGAGTCCCACGGCCTCGGCCAGAAGCATCATATTGTCGGCATACTGGAACGTCTCATCGCCGGGCTGTAATTGTTCCGGAGGATGCCCCTTGGGGTCTTTGAACACGCGATACGGCGCCTCATGCCGGCCGGCACGGGGATTGTAGCCCATGGTAGCCGCGGCCACAGCGTCCGTATTCACGCAGTTCCTGCCGACGACAAGTAGTCCCGGATGAGCGGGCTTGGAACCCAGGACCCATGGGCCCTCGCCGCCGACCATGGAGACGATGCCGTCGGCGATGGCGAGGTCCACCGGGCGCGCGCCGAGAATATCGACGAGAATTCGAGGAAGCCGCCAGCCTTCGTACCGATTCGACTTCGGATCGAGTTCGGCGGGCGCGCCGGAAGGCGCCTGCACCTGCCCGTAGTGGAAGACGGTCTCCCGGTTGCCATACAAGCCCATCGGCGTGATGCCGAACAGGTTCTTGATGCAGACGGTGAGACCCATCTCTTCGTGGTTCTTCATCTTGCCCAGGCTCACGAAGAAATCGCAGTCCTGATAGGAGTGGTTCAACTGGAAGGCTGGGAAGATGTACGGTTTGCTCGGGACCTTCAGCAGAGAGTATTGCTTGCCTTGGCCGAGCGCGTTGGTGTCCTCGAATTCGACCAGGGGCGCCGCATTACGGATGGCGGCGACGTCCCAACCGCCCGAGAGCAACTTGTCTTCGAGTTTGTAGCCGGGCTTGCGACCGCTGGCGCTTTCGAGAATGCGGATGCGCTTCGCGCCGAGTGCACCGAACACCGCAACCACCGCCCCAACCACGCGGGGGTGCACCCAATGCGTGTCGCCCGCCGTGTATCCGGGGAACCGTCCGCCGCCGGTCAGATTGACCTTTATGCCGACCGTCTTCCCATTGACCTGGTTGCCGATCCCGCCGATCTGATCGAACATCTGCCGGAATCGGGTCGTCAGATCCTCGTCGTAGCTGCGGACCTTGGCGACGGATACCGGTTCCACCGGACCCGCCGATACGGCCCGCGCTCCTTCGGCTGGCCGCGCTGCCATTGCCCCTAGAGCAAGACCAGAAAGTGCCAGCCAATCGCGCCGCGTCACACCCTCTCTTCTCATTATTTTGTCTCCTCTTAATTATTCCATCGAAACCGCACCCCACAACAAAAGCTTCGGAATCGTCACTTCCGTTCTTCCCTCGGCCTCCCGCAGCGGCAGATCCACTGCCGCACCATCGGGTGTTTCCAGGCGAGCCGAGCCGAACTTCCCGGCCACACGAAGCGTGATCGCCTCCACCGGATGGTCGAAATAGTTGAGTAACTGTACGAGCAGAGGTTGTCCGGGACCGCCTCCGCTTGCAAACGTGATTACCGATGGCACATTGAACGGAACCACGCCCAGGTCGTCGTCCGAGAGCAGTTCCTTGAGATCGCGCGCCACCGCTTCGGGATCTGGATCTTTGTAAACGACTACGCGGCCCTTGCCGGCCGGGGCCTCAGCGAACGGCTCCGTCTTCGGAGCGCCGCCCCAAGAGGGACCGGCGATCACGAGCCCGCCGTTCTCGGCGAAATCTTGCAGCAGTTTGCGCTCGGCCGCAGACGGCGAGTCGAGTTCGGTGGTCACGAGCGCGCGGAACTTTGCCACTGCAGCGGCGTTCAGCCCGGAACGCGCCACCAGGCGGTAAGGCACCTGGCGGCGTGCCGCGAGGTTCAGGTACTCGTCGGCGAGATCCTGTTTCGTGCTCGCCGGATCGAGCACGATGCCGACATTCCCATATGGCGCAAGGGCACGCCAGGAGGCGTGACTTTCGGCGAATTTCAGATAGCTCGAGAGACGGCGCCATGCTTCGAGCGCCGAGGCATCCCGGGCGCGCAGTTTGGCGCGAAGAGCATCGTCGAGCGAGACGATCCAACGACCGCCAGCCGCGGCAGCATCGGCCACGGTCCGCGCGTAATCGACGGCCGAGGCGTTCTCGATCTGGTCGCTGATCCACACCGGACGCGAGGGCGAGGCAAGACCGAACGACCGCACCAGCCAGATATTCGACTTGATCCACGGCTCGCTCGAGGGCGCACCGCGGATACCCATTTCCGAGAGATTGCGTGCGCTCGGAGCCACGCCCGCGACGGCGACAATCGGTGCAGGCTTCCACCGCCACGGCGCCGCGTCCTTCGCGATCTCGACGACCAACATGGAGTCGGCGGCTTTGCGCAAGGCGGCAGGAAATTCCGGGGCGAACTCGCCTTCGAGCACAAGTCCATCGAGCGCAGCCCGGGCAGCGTCCGCAGCGATTTTCGACGCGTCGCCTGCCGCATAGACGAGGCCGAGCACGGCCAGACCGCGCTTGTGTGCCGCCTCCGCATAGACCTTCACGAGTTGCTGCTGCTCGGCTTCGACAGCCGCATCGGCGGGCGCGCTCCAGGTGACCAGCAGGCAGTTCGCGGGCGAGTCTTCAAGAAGACCGAGCGTGGCGGGTTCGTACCAGCGGGCGAGGGCGTCGCGGACGGCAGCATCGGCGGGGAGCGTTTTCGCCCGGGTTCGCCAGGCAAGTTCCAACGGGCCGCCAGTCCAGCGGACCGGAACCCACGCCTCCGGAGCCGGGCGACCCGAGACTCCGAGCGTGCACGACAGCAAGAAGAGCGCCACCAGACGGGGGAACCAGCCGGGCATGTCCTCTCTCCACGATATTTCGTTACTGGGTCCGATTGTCAGCTTTCCTGACGTCCGCTGCAAGAGAAACCCGCTGGCAGCCGCGAGGGGTAGGCTGGAATTTGCGAAGGCGCTCCCATCCGCTCCGCTTCGCGGATCGAGGGTCGCTCGGCGCTCGCGCACCCTGCGCGCCCGCCTCTCGCTCCCTAGCATGCTCACTTTGTTGTGGCGATTGAACCGACGAACGCACTGACAGAGTCTCAATCACCCTGCTGATGCGCCCGAAGGCCCAGTCAATCTCGTTCCGCGTGATGACCAGGGGTGGTGAAATCCGCAACACGCGGTCGTGGGTTTCCTTGCACAGGATTTGTTCTTCCTTCAAAGCCTCACAGTATGGCCGAGCCGGGCTGAGGAGTTCGATCCCGATCCATAGTCCTTTGCCGCGCACGTCCTTCAGATCGCGACTGTGGAGGGTCTGCAGCAAGCCCAGGAAGTAGGCCCCCAATTCTGCGGAGCGTTCGACCAGCTTCCCTTCTGTCAATACTTGTAGAGCAGCACGAGCTACGGCACACCCGAGCGGATTGCCACCGAATGTGCTGCCGTGATCTCCCGGCTCGAACTGCCGCATGATTTCCCATGAGGAGAGCACGGCTGAGACCGGGTAGAAGCCGCCAGAGAGTGCCTTGCCCACGATCAACACATCAGGCTTGATGCCTTCGTGCATATACGCGAACAGTTTGCCGGTCCGGCCAAAGCCCGACTGAATCTCGTCGGCTAGAAGGAGAACGCGGTTCTCACGGCAAATTTCAGCGGCACGCTTCAAGTATCCCTGCGGAGGCAGAATGATTCCGGCTTCCCCTTGAATGGGTTCGACCAGAAAGGCGCAGGTGTGCGGCGTAATGGCATCTTCCAGGGCCGCCGCGTCGCCGAAGGGGATAGCTTTAAAGCCCGGCGTGAAGGGCCCAAAGCCGTCGCGGTACTGACTATTTGTTGAGAAGCTCACCTCTGTGATGGTTCGCCCGTGAAAATTATTGAAGCATACGATGACTTCCGCCTTGTCTTCGGGGATGCCTTTGACCTTGTAGCCCCACTTGCGGGCGGTCTTTATGGCGGTTTCCACGGCCTCGGCCCCGGTGTTCATGGGCAGCGCCATGTCATAGCCGGTCAACTCGTGAAGCTCTTTGTAGAACAGTGGAAGCTGGTCGTTGCGGAAGGCTCGCGAGGTCAGAGTCACCTTGCGTGACTGCTCGATCAGGGCCTTCAGAATTTTGGGATGGCAATGGCCCTGGTTGACCGCCGAATATGCAGCCAGGCAGTCCAGATAGCGATTACCCTCGATGTCGTAGAGCCAGACCCCCTGCGCACGCTCGATCACTACGTCGAGAGGGTTGTAGTTGTGCGCTCCGTACTGATTTTCCAGCTCAACAAGGTGACGCGTGTGTAGACTCTCTTCGCTCATCAATCCGGTGTGCATAAGACCTTCCTCTCAATTCCTCTCCAACAACAACGTTAACAGTGCCATCCGCACGTAGAGCCCATTCTGTGCCTGCCGGAAATACAGGGCCCGCGGGTCTTGATCCACTGATTCGTCAAGTTCCACGGTGCGTGGCAAAGGGTGCAGGATGAGCGCATCCTGCTTCATTTTCGGCAAGAGTGCGGAGTTAATCGCGTACTGCTGCAAGCTTCCGCCGGTACGCTCGGGCTGGATGCGGGTTTGATACACCACATCCACCTCGCCGATGACGCGGTCCATCTCGGGCTCGAGTTCGTAGTCCACGCCATGCTCATCAAGATAGCTAAGGATGTCGGGTTTCATCTGGAGCTCGGGAGGGCTGACGAAGAAGATCTTGACGCGCTCGAACTTGGCCAGAAGGTACGCCAGTGATCGGGCCGTGCGGCCTTTGTCGAGTTCGCCGATGATGGCAACACTCAGGCCATCGAGCGGGCGTTCGCGGTAAATGGTGTACAAGTCGAGCAGGGCTTGCGTGGGATGCTGACCGCCCTCGCTGTCCCCTGCGTTGATCACGGGAACCGGCGAGACTTGTGCGGCGCGTTTAGCGCCGCCTCCCTGATAGTGACGGATGACGATTACATCCGAGTAACCACCGACAATTCGGATGGTGTCTTCGACATGTTCTCCCTCAACTTCCGAAGAAAACGCTTGTGCATGTTCCGTGGAAAGGACCCTGCCGCCCAACCGGTGCATGGCTGCCTCGAAGGAGAGCCGGGTGCGGGTCGAGGGCGCATAGAACAGCGTCGTCATGATGCGATTCTGGTATTCGAGAGAACCTCCGCGGGCAACCACCCGCTCCATTCCGCGCGCTCGATCGAACAGTTCCATCAACAGCGGCACGGTGAATTGCTGCGATTCGATTACATGCCGCAGTTTCCCGTCGCGCTTCGGCCTGTCTTCTACTCGCCCGCCCTTTATCTGCACCACCGCCGCAAGTACATGTTCTTCCATAGATCACCCACTTTCGACTGGTAGCTCCATTTGTCCCAGCACATCGAGGGCAAGCGGCCTCTGCTCCAACACCACGCGAGTGCCGGTGAATCCGCCCACTGCGCGGCACAGGTTCTCTGCAGAAGTGATAATCGCTTCCCGCTTCTCACTCGTTACAAAACGCAAGACGGATTCGACCTTGGGTCCCATGTTGCCCGGTGGGAAATGACCTGCATCGGCATACTCCCGCAATGAGGTCGGGCTCGCTAAGAGAATCGGTTCTTGTGTGGGCTTTTTGTAGTTGAGATACACGTAGTCCGTATCGGTCGAGATCAGGAAGAGATCCACGTCAAGGCGTGAGGCCAGCAGCGCGGAGGCGCGATCTTTATCAATGACCGCCTCAACCCCCTGCAGTCTCCCATCTTTCCAAACCACCGGGATGCCGCCGCCTCCGCAAGCGATGACCAGCACGCCCCGGTCAAGCAGGTAGCGAATTACATCCAGTTCCAGAATCTCCACCGGTTCGGGTGAGGGCACGACGCGACGCCAGCCACGCGCTGCATCCTCGACGGTCTGCCAGCCAAACCGTGACCGGCGTTCCTCGGCCTCGGCATGCGAGTAGAAGGGGCCGATCGGTTTCGTCGGTTGCTGCATTGCCGGGTCGTCCTGCGCCACAACCACCTGGGTAAGTACCGTCGCCACGGGCACGCGCAGGCCGGCCCGCCTGAACTCGGTGTCGAGAGATTGCTGCAGCAAGTAGCCGATCTCACCTTGGGTGGAGGCGTCACAGACATCAAGCGGATGTCCCGGAACCTGGCTCGCTCCTCGTTCCGAGCGCAGTAGGGCCGCGCCGACCTGGGGCCCGTTGCCATGAGTGAGGACGATGCGATAGCCGTCACGGATCAGTTTGGCGATCTCCGCCGCGGTGCGCTGTGCGTTCGCCATCTGCTCGGCGATGGTCCCCTTTTCGCCTGCGCGAATCAGGGAGTTACCCCCCACCGCCAGCAATATGGTTTTCATCGCTGCTCCTGCTATGCGTGCACAAGTTCCGGTATCGCGGCCGGACGCATCAGGCCCACGGATACGTCCTTCATCAATTCCAGCATGATTGCTTTCTCAGCGTGCAGGCGGTTCTCCGCCTGTTGGAAGACAACCGAGCGTGGCGAATCAATCACCTCATAGGTCACTTCCTCACCACGATGTGCGGGCAGGCAGTGCATGAAAATAGCATCGGGTTTGGCGCGGGCAAAAAGCGCGGAGTTGACCTGATAGCTTCTGAAAACATCACGCCGCTTCCCTGCTTCGGCTTCCTGGCCCATACTCGTCCATACGTCGGTGTAGATCACATCCGCACCGGCAGCAGCTTCTTTCGCATTGTTCGTGATCCGACAGCTGCCGCCAGTCTCGCTGGCTCGTCCCTGGGCCCACCCAATGGCGTCTGCCCTGGGCTCGTAGCCGGGAGGGGTCGCGACCCAGACCTCGGCGCCAAGCTGGGCGCCAGCGAACATGAGCGAATGCGCCACGTTGTTGCCGTCGCCGACATATGCAATCTTCAGCCTATCCAAATTGCCTTTGGTCTCCCACATGGTGAGGTAGTCCGCCATCGCCTGGCAGGGATGACTGTAATCGGTCAAACCGTTGATCACGGGGACCCCCGCATGATGCGCCATGTCTTCCACGATCTCGTGCGCAAAGGTCCGGACCATGATGCCTTGCACCATGCGCTCCAGGTTCTTGGCCACGTCATATACCGATTCACGCTTGCCGAGGCTGATCTCTGAAGGAGAGAGGTACAGTGAAAAACCGCCCAGTTGCTGGATGCCGACGTCGAAGCTCACCCTGGTTCGCAGCGATGGTTTCTCAAAGATCATGGCCAGGGTCTTACCCTTGAGCGTGTCGGTGTAGGTGCCGGGGTGGGCCTTGATCTGCCGCCCCAGCAGCAGCAGATATTCGATCTCCGATGCCGAGAAGTCCCTGATCGAGACGAAGTCCTTGATGTTCATTGTTCCACCCCCGCCGGCACCCGAAACCGAGCGAGTATCTCGACCAAACCCGGATGCGTGAGTTCTTCCACCTGGTAGGTGACGCGCAGGCTCGGTTTGTCGATCCGAATCACTCGCTCCAGGTCGATGGGAGTGGCGATCAGGACTAGGTCACACGGCACGCGGTGGATGGTCTCCTCCAGTTCATGGCGCTGCATGACGCTATAGCCCATAGCAGGCAGAAGATTCGTCAGGTGGGGATACTTTTCGTAGGTACCGCGAATAGATCCGACGGCGAAGGGCTTCGGATATACCAACTCCTCGGCTCCAAACTGCCGCGCTGCTACCACTCCGGCACCGTACGGCATTTCACCATGGGTGAGAGTCGGGCCATCCTCGACCACTAGCACACGGCGTCCTTTCACCAGTTCGGGAGCGGACACCGAAACCCGGCAGGCAGTTTCGATGATCCTGGCTTTGGGATTACATACGTGAATGTTATGTCGGACGGTCTCGATGTCCTGTCGCGTCGCAGTATCCACCTTGTTGATCACGACCACATCGGCGCGCCGCAGATTTACTTCTCCAGGGAAGTAAGACAGTTCGTGTCCGGGACGATGCGGGTCTGCGACCACGATTTCAAGATCAGATTTGTAGAACGGCGTGTCATTATTCCCGCCATCCCAGAGAATGATGTCTCCTTCCTCTTCTGCGCGACGCAGGATACGCTCGTAATCCACGCCCGCATACACCACTGTGCCGTCACGAATGTGTGGCTCGTACTCCTCGCGCTCTTCGATCGTGCACTGCTGGAAGTCCAGGTCCTCCATAGTCGCGAAGCGTTGTACGGCCTGTGCTGCCAGATCTCCGTAGGGCATGGGATGACGGACCACAACCGGATTCCAGCCTTGCTTCCGAAGTTCGAAGGTCACCAGTCGCGACACCGGACTCTTGCCGCAACCCGTGCGCACGGCGCAAACCGACACCACGGGGACGGAAGACTTCAGCTGGGTATGCTCTGTTCCCAGAAGCCAGAAATCCGCGCCGGCTGCCACAGCCCGCGAGGCCAGGTGCATCAGGTTCTGGTGCGAGATGTCGCTATAGGAGAACACCACCGCGTCCACGCGCTCCGTGACAATCAATTTCTCTAAATCCCTCTCTTCAAAGATCGGAATTCCGTCGGGATACTGCAAATCATCGGCCAGCTGCGGCGGGTATCGACGATTCGCGATGTCGGGGATTTGCGTGGCGGTGAATGCAACTACCTGGTACTCGGGATTGCCGCGAAAGACTACGTTGAAATTATGAAAATCCCTGCCTGCCGCGCCTACGATGACGATCCTTTTCATGGCTCACCTCGAGCAAGTCTGGCGTTATTTTCTCGCCCGGCCGGAAGGCGCGGCTGTGCGAGCTATCACCCCTGGGTGTGATCACAGACACAAGGCGAGGCTGCCAAGTCTTTCGGCTGGATTTTCGAGTGACCGGCCGCCGGTATCCCGCACTGGCCATGGGCGGCATCAGCGGGCACCCAACTCACCTCGTGGCAAATCGGGTTCAACAGCGCCGGGGGCTAGCCATTGGAGGACAGAACAGAAATGTGTATGCTGTCTTCGCCTTCAGGAAGGAGCTTCCGACGTGGATCGAGATAACGCTGTGGACTGCCATCCTCTGCGCAGGCCGGCGCCATGTTATTCGCGTGCGGTGTTCTGGCTTGCTGTCCTGCTCTTCACCATTCCCTTTTCTGCTGCCCAGGAGACGAGTTCCAGGAAGGGCGCGACACCGGGCAAGGCGATATCGGGCAAAACGCTATTTATGGAACACTGCGCGTCGTGCCACGGTGACGATGCGAAGGGAGCAGGACCGGCGGCGCTCGCCCTCAAGAAGCAGCCGCCCGACCTCACTGCGCTGGCCAAACGGAATCACGGCAAGTTTCCCTATGACGAGGTCTCCAAGGCAATCGATGGCGACGTTGAAGTACCGGCGCACGGCTCCAGGGAAATGCCAACCTGGGGTCCACTGTTCCTTGCCCTGACTGATTTGAACACCCGCGAAGCTGGACGCCTTACCACCACGCTGACCGATTACATCAAGTCACTACAGGTCAAGTGAAGGAATCGCTTTGCCTTGTTGTGAGGCGTTCAAGCGGGCGACGATTCTGCGCGCCCCGTCCTCGATAGCACGCTGTACTTCGGGAGAGATCTCGACTCCGGGCTCAAATCGTCGTCCCTCGATCCCGTAGACTCGGAGCCGCGCCGGAAGACACTGCAAGACCGGGGTCAATTCGATCGTCTCCGCCACGCCCAGGCCATGAGTCGAAGCAGCCTGCCTAGTCGCTTACCGTTCGCTGATAGATGTAAAGGCTATTACACTAACTACAGGGTCATGAGTGTAATGATTCCATAACAATGTCGGCTCCGACCCGAATAAGCTTTCGTGGTGCGAACCAACAAGAGGCTCGGGAGAAAGGAGCCAAAGATGATCATTATGATAGGAGCAGATTACCACCCGGCTCACCTGCCCCGCTCCGGGTTGCGGCGCAAAGTTCGAAGCGCCGCTGAGTTGGTTCCAAGATAACCCGACATCCACGGACTTGTTCGGGGTGACTGCACGTACACTTGCTGGTGATCGAGGTCACAGACCATCTTGGAACGGCAGATTAGGGTTCATTTGTACCCAGTTCAAATTTTTGTCAAGGAGGTACATATGTCGGCGGCCCAAATATTCTCAGAGAGTGAAGTTCTCACCAATCAGAAGAGGATTCTAGACAACCAAGCCGCTCTGTTGAAAAATCAGGATGTGATCAAGAACAATCAGAATGACATCAAAAGGAATCAAGAGAAGCTAGATGTCATCGTGAAGAACCAGGAAAAGATTCTTACCTTCTTGAAGAAGTAAGAGCGGCTTGCACCGGCGTTCCGGGGCACCTGACCGCGAACGTCGGCGCTTTTGACGTTCCTTTCACTTCCAAACCGACCTTTTCGCCCCTGCAGCTCTCATCGGGAACGCGTAATCCAGGCAGAGCGGGGCATTCTCTGCCGAAATTCCCTGTTTGTCACAGTCACTCTTTGCGCTCGGGCAGTTTTGCTGCTGGGTGCTCCACAGATCGCGATGATATTGTAGAACCGTGGTAGCAGACGAGGAGCGTTACTCATGGTTCGGTGTTCATTCCCGGTTGTGGTCAGCTTTCTTATCAGCTCTCTCGTTGGGATTGCGACAGCATCCACATCTGAAGTCAACGATTCTTCCAAGATGCCACTTGGTGAGAATTGGTTCATCCAGCCCTCGGCCGATGTACCTGCAGACGGAGCTGCAATCTCGGTAGTTGGCTTTCCGACGCGCGGCTGGTATCCCGCCACGCTTCCTTCCACGGTTCTGAGCGCGCTGGTGGAGGACAAGGTGTACCCCGATCCCTACACAGGGATGAACCTGCGCTCCATCCCCGGCACGACCTACCCCATATTTGAGGACTTCTCGAATATCCCGATGCCGCCAAACAGCCCCTTCCGGCAGCCATGGTGGTTTCGCACGGAGTTCAAACTTCCGAGTGAATACAGTGGAAAGACGCTATGGCTCGGCTTTGATGGCATCAACTACCGTGCCAACGTGTGGATGAACGGTGTGCAGGTCGCCTCTTCGGAAACTCTTGCTGGCACTTGGCGGCTGTTCAATTTCGACGTAACGGCTGCCGCCAAGGCCGGTCAAACCAATTCCCTCGCCGTGGAAATATTTCCTCCTCAGCCGCGCGATTTGGCCATCACGCTCGTCGACTGGGCTCCCATGCCACCCGACAAAGAGATGGGGATCTGGCGCGACGTCCACATTACTGCCACGGGGCCCGTCGCTCTGCGTTACCCGGCCGTGCTGACCAAACTCAACTTGCCTTCCACTGAGAAGGCCATGTTGATAGTCCGAGCGGAGCTGACGAATGCCGCCGACCATCCGGTCGATGGTGTATTGAAGGGACACATCGAAAACCGCAGGTTCGAGCAGCCGGTACACCTCGGACCGAAAGAGACCCAGGTGGTCCGCTTCACGCCGGCCACATTTCCGCAGCTGAACCTCGCCAATCCTCGCTTGTGGTGGCCGGTCCAGGTCGGAAAGCAGGACCTCTACCCGCTTGAACTGGCAGTGGAAGTCCAGGGGGAGGTATCGGATTCAGCTCACATTCGTTTCGGCATTCGCCAGGTGACTTCGAACCTTGATGAGGGAGGTCATCGTGTCTTTCAAGTCAATGGAAAGAATGTCCTCATCCGGGGGGCTGGTTACAGCTTCGACATGCTTCTGCGCTCCTCGCCGGAGAGGCAGCAGGCCGAACTCAACTATGTGCGCGACCTGAACCTCAACGCGGTACGTCTAGAAGGCAAACTAGAGAACGATCACTTCTTCGATCTCGCCGACCAGATGGGCATTCTTGTCATGGCAGGCTGGTGCTGCTGTGACCAATGGGAGAACTGGCCTACTTGGGACCAAGAAAACGAACGTATCGCCGGGGACTCGCTGCGCGACCAAATCCGCCGGCTTGAGCGCCATCCTTCTGTGTTCACCTGGTTGTACGGCAGCGACTTCGCACCTCCGCCCAGGATTGAGAACCTGTACTTGCAGATCCTGAAGGAGGTTGACTGGCCAAACCCTTCCGTCGCATCAGCCGGGGCCAGGACCACCACGGTCGGCCCAAGCGGCGTGAAGATGACCGGCCCTTACGAGTACGTTGCGCCATCGTTCTGGTACCTGGATACAACCCACGGAGGCGCGTTCGGTTTCAACACTGAGACCAGCCCGGGCCCCGCCATCCCGCCCATCGAGAGCCTGCGGCGTATGTTGCCCCCGGATCACCTCTGGCCGATTGATTCCGTCTGGCAATACCACGGCGGCGGCATGTCTCATACTCTGGATGTATTCACCGAGGCGCTTAACCAACGGTACGGACAAGCGAATTCAGTGGAGGAGTACGCACGGAAGGCCCAAGTTCAGGCCTACGAGGGCCACCGCGCCATGATGGAATCGTATGGCCGTAACAAGTACGCCTCGACCGGGATTATTCAGTGGATGTTAAACAACGCCTGGCCCAGCATGATCTGGCACATGTATGACTGGTATCTTCGCCCCGGGGGATCGTATTTCGGTGTAAAGAAAGCGTGTGAGCCGCTGCACGTGCAGTACTCGTACGACGACCGCTCGGTGGTGGTGGTGAATTCTTACTACCAACCGTTCGCCGGCCTGAAAGTCATGGCCAAGGTGTACAACCTTGACATGACAGAGAGATTCTCAAAGGAAACCGAGGTCAACGCGGGCTCGGACAGCAGCACACGGGTGTTCACTCTGCCTACCTTCCAAGGTCTGAGTGGGACATACTTCGTCAGCCTCACGCTTGAATCGGCCGGCCAGGTAAAGAGCAGAAATTTCTACTGGCTCTCCACCCGCGAAGAAACGATTGACTGGGCCAGGCAGGAAGAGGACCCCACTGGCGAATACGATATTTCGACGTGGGCTCCCACCAAGACTTTCGCGGACTATACCGCGCTGAATACGCTCCCGCGGATTGATCTGGTTGCTACCGCTCGGTCACAACGCAATGGCGATGACAGCTCAACAACGGTCACCGTCCACAATCCGACATCAACCCTGGCCTTTGCGGTACACCTGAAGGTGAACAAGACATCGAGCAACCGAGTCAGTCGTGACGGTGAGACCGAAAATGAAATCTTGCCCGTGCTCTGGCAGGACAACTACTTCGCTCTGCTGCCCGGAGAGACGCGACAGGTGACGGCCACCTATCGCACCGGCGATGCGAGCAAAGAGACACCAAGCGTCGAAGTTGAAGGATGGAACGTTAATCCCAAGACTGCCATTGTTCAGTGATGCGGCGTTAAATGCAAAGGAATCCACTCTATCAAGGGAAATAAAGACCAATCCTATGAACTCTCAGCCGCCTTTCGAAGCGCACCGCCAGGACCTGGACAAGGTTTTACGAGTGATGCAGGAAGCTCCTGCAATTGATCGCGACTACATGGCACCGCGGGAAGAATTCCAGGCGCGCGTTCGCCGCACCAACCAGGCATTGCAACGGCATGGACACACGGTCGGGCTTGTTTTTTCCGACGAGCACTATGCCGGCGACGTTCCGTATCTCGGCGGGAATACAAATATTTCCATTGAGCAGGTGGCGGGAATCATTGGGCCAAGCGGCTTTCACGTGGTGGCGGGCCTGGAAGGTGGGTATGTTGCCGAGCAACTTGCGGACCGTGCCGGAGCGACGGTACACAAGGTCGAACTGCTGCAATTGGCCGACGAGAAATATCCCATTCGTGCCGAACGCCTGGAGGATGTCATCAAGGCCGCGGCCGGCAAAGACGTGGACCAAATCGCGCTGCTCACTCCCCGCCAGGTGGTTCCCGCGGGCATCGTCGAAAGCCTGCAGAAAATCTACGGCCCGGAGGGCGTGGTCGATGCCCAGGAGCTTTACTACCGTGTGAAGTACGAGAAGAGCGAGATCGAGATGCGCCTCATTGCCGATGCGTGCGTCATCGGGGATGCGATGCTACGCGCGATGCTCGCGGTCCTCCGACCGGGACGTCTCGAGACCGAAGTTGCGGCCTGGGGCGCCTGGGTTGGCCGCATGCTGGGTTCCGAGCGTGACGGCTTTCAAATCATGGTGGGCGCAAACACCGCCAACCGTACCCTGATCGGCCCGGCGCTGAACCGGCAGATCAAGGAAGGCGATTGGGTCCACCTGGGTGTTGCGCCGAAACGGGACGGGTTGACGGCTTGCATTCGCCGCTCCGTCATCGCCGTCGACTCCGCGAAGAAGGTCACGCCTGAGCAGAAATATTGGTTCGATCTAGTCGAGGAAGGCTACAAGGTCGGGGAGCGCTCGTATCGCGAAGTCGCCAGCAAACGATTGCCGGCGCGACTGCAAGAGCAGGCCCTGGTGGACTTCTTTGCCGGACATTCGCAGGAGATCTCGCAGCGTATCGGACGGACCATCGACCTCGCCGGGCAGAAGCCGTACACCGGCACGCACAACTCCGGCTATACGGAATGTCAGGAATTCTTTGGAGCGATCACGCTCGACAGCCACGAACCCTTGGGCAAGCAGATCGTCACTATGCTCGACGTGGCGCTGCGCGGAATCGGAGATCACTGGAATGACGTCGTGATGCCGGGCTTCGATTTCTGCGTGGTGGAGAACACTCTGGGCAAATACGGCACGCGAGTCGAAACGCTGACCAAAGTGCCGATCAACGTGCAAGAGTTGGTCGCTCCCTAGCTGTCGAGCCCTGGTTCTCCGTCTGAGGTCGAAACGACAAGACCCAGTGCGATCGATCTGCCGTTGCTGCTAGGTGTTCAAAACGGTCGGGGGAAGGGCGCCATCGAGCCAAAACGAGAAGCCTCGCACTTTAACCATCGTCGCCATGTCCGGTCCGGTTGGACGATAGCGAATCGCGCCTTGTTCCGCGCCGCGGCGGCTCATTTTAGCTTTTTGAAAGCGACCCGAACCTGAATGACGTGAATGTTGTAGGAGTTGTGATGTCGGCGGAGACTGCTCGAAAGATGCCGTTGGCGTCGCGAGATTGAATGGTTCGGGTGGCCTGTGCTCCAGAGGGACTTGGGCGCACCGTGTCGGGGCTAGGGTGATCATTCGCAGACCTGAGCCCGGAGCGTCGGGTTTAGGCTGCCCCTCTTGCCGTTCCGTGGTTTGCTCACCTGCCGCTATTATGGCCGGAACCGGCGCAACGTGCACATCCGGACACTACGCTGTGAGAATATTATTCCCGTCGGTCAACGCGGCACCCACCCATGAATACTGCCCAGCAACTATTGCCCGGAGTTAACTGGTTCGATGTGCCCGATCCTGCTTCGTCCGACCTGGACGAACTCGCGCGGCGCTTTCACCTCCACGAGCTTCAGATCGAGGACTGCCGCCATCGTCCGCAGCGGGCTAAGGTGGACGAGTACGGCGCCTACTTGTTTGCCGTGCTCAAGCATATGGTCCGCGGAGAGCAAGGCTCGGCGTTCGACGATTTCGACACCTTTCTCGGGACCGACTTTCTCATCACCGTGCACCAGGGCGAATGCCCGTTTCTGGCGAAACTCTGTGCCCGCGTGCAGCAAAACCACGTGGTCCGGCTGGACCGCATCCTCTATGAAATCACCGACCTGATCGTGGATGAGTACCTCGCCCTGCTGGACGAATCGGCCGATGACATTTCGAAGGTCGAATCGGTTGTGCTGCAACATCCGGAGCCCGAGGTGCTACGCCAGATTTTCCACCTCAAACGCCGCCTAATCGATTTTCGCCGCTCGGCTTCGGGCATGCGCGACGTGGCCAATGCCATCATCCGCCGCGAGGAGGGCCTGGTGGGTGACGATCTCGATCCTTACTTCCGCGATGTTTACGACCACCTGGTGCGCGCTGTGGAACTAGTGGAAAGTCAGCGCGACCTGCTCACCGGGTCACTCGATATCTATCTCTCCGCGGTGGCCAATCGCACGAACGAGGTGATGAAAGTCCTCACCATCTACGGTACCTTGGCCGTACCGCTGGTGGTGATTACGGGCTTTTTTGGAATGAACTTGCATCTGCCCTGGAGCAACAACCCGCACGGCGCGTGGTATGCCAGCGCACTCATGGCCCTGTCGATCGCGGTGGTGCTCTTTTATTTCAAACGGAAGCGGTGGTTTTGAAAATCGGTCGGCTCTGGCAGACCGCGCCTGGCGGCCCGGCAAAGAGCTGCGAAATTAGGCCTTTTCTGACCGCAACCTTCCCAATTTCCTGTATTAATATAATTCCGTTCCGGGAGGTCAAAGGGTTTCTCTCTGCGCCCCGCGTCGGGATCCGCAGGCAAAACAGCAACACAGGAATGGATGCAAGATCGGTTCGCGGGTCGAGTCTCGGACCCTGGGAGACTGCATGTTTGTGGAGCGAACGGTCGGTTCGCTGAACGATCGCGCACCCATCCCCAAAAACAAAACCTGGTCCACAGAAGAATTGACGCACCTCAATCACTCCTTCTCCGCATGCTTTTCCACCAACCGGATTAAGCCAAAACGTTCAGGAACGTGAAACGAGTCGTTCATCGGAGGCTGCCATGTTACCGCTTGCTGATGCGAAGGCGGCCCTTGACTTCGAAACATGTTGATACGCATCGTGTTCCCGACGACTGGAGGACGCGCCTCGAGCGCAGCCACAGGAATGCGCATCGCTCCGTACCAGAGGTGAGTGCCTTCATCAATGCGCGCCTTCACTTCGAAGCCGGAGTTCCAGGTCCATCCGTCTTCGTGATGCGGTTTGCTCAGGTCAATATCAAGGTCAACCCACTCGCCCTGCGGAGAGACTTCAAACTCCTTGTAGCGCTTGATATTCGTAAAATCGGAGCCGACGAAGACTTCAGCGACGTCCCAATTCCATAGTTCGTTGGTTTCTTTCTGAGTATTGGGCGCGGGCTTAAGGTTAAGCTCCTCGTACGGGCAGACGAATAGAAAGTAGAGATTGTTCTTCGTCCAGCGCGTGCGGACCGCGGTGCGATACCGAGGAACAACCTTCCCGAAACCATCTTTCTCCATGTAGACCGGGGGTGAGGCACTCCAGAATTCTGACGTGGGGTCGAGATTCAATGAGACATCTTGACTTGCGTGGACACTCTCGATGACCGAGTGCTCCGAACCTCCTGCCATATGAGGTAGAAACAGCATCAACAGAAGGATATTAGCGAAGCCATTCATCAAGGTGCTCCTGCACGAATGCGTCATCCTGAAGATGCGGATAGGATCTGCACACGCGATCGAGTTCCGCGCTCTGGCCAGGAGAGAGTTCTTCCTTAGGATCGAGACACCAGCGCCCTTCGAGCAATCCCTGGCGTCGCAATATCTCATGAATGCCCGGAATACATCCCTGAAAATTGTGCGCGGGATCGAAGATGGCGGCATTCGCATCTGTGATTTGTTGGGCAAGTGTCAGCAGTTCTCCCGGAACCGGGTCGGAATGACGCTTGGCGAGGGCGAGGTGAGAAACGGCAATCTTGGTCCACACCGCCCAATGCCCCAGTAAGCCACCGGCGACTCGGAGCGGCTGAGTGCCGAAGTCAAATCGCGTGAGCAGATCATTCAGAATGTTGTCATCGTTTCCTGTGTAGAGAGCGACTTCCTGGGCGCGGCCCGACTGGGCCAGGGCTCGAACAACATCGAGCGTCTGATAGCGGTTAAACGGGGCGATCTTAATCGCGACGACGTTTTCAATCTCTACGAACTGACACCAGAATTCGTAGGACAACAGACAACCTCCGATGGCTGGCTGCAAGTAAAAACCGACAATTGGGATCACGGTGGCAAGGGCGCGTGCGTGTTCGAGAAGCCGAGGAACGGTTTCGTCTTTCAGATCGGCCAAGCTCAACAGCACGGCGTCGTAACCCAACCTGGCGGCGAGTTCCGCTTCGGCAGACGCTTGCCTGCGTTTGCCGCAAACGCCGGCAATCTTCACGATGTCACTGCTCCGGCTCTGTTCGGCAGCCAATGCAAGCACCGGTTCCAGCAAACCAAACTTGGGATCGCGAATGGCGAACTGGGTGGTGTGAACCCCCACGGCGATGCCGCCTGCGCCTGCGGCCAGATAGTACCGTGTCACAGCGCATTGGCGGCGCTCGTCCAACTTGCGCTGGCTGTTCAGTGCCAGAGGATGAGCCGGTATCACCACGCCGGAACGAAGCTTCTCGCGCAACTGCATCAGAATTTCCCGTCCCGCGTCTCAAAATGGGTTGGCTTATTCAGCATTGCACCGCCGTCGCGAATCCAACTCGCAATCCATTCAACCATTTCTTGCGGTCGCACTGTGGGGCTTCCGAAAAGACCGCGCGCTTTACTGACGTTGCTGAGCAGGGCGCTGGAACCCTCCGTGACGGAAATAAAAGTGGGTTCAATGCCAAAATGGTGGCCAAATTCGAGTGCGAGTTCCCGCACGGAAAGTGTCTCGGGGCCTGTGATGTTCAGGACCAGGGGCGGAGACTGGCAATGGGCGAATGAGCGCAGGCACCACGAGTTAGCATCCCGCTGCCAGATCACATTCACACGCGGCATGCTCAGATCGATGGGACGGCGTTCGAACACGGCCCGTCCAATATCCACAAGCACTCCGTAGCGCAGCTCGACTGCATAGTTCAGACGCAGGATAACCACCGGCGTGCCCCATCGCATCGATCCATATTCGAACATGCGCTCGCGGCCAAGAGCCGATTGCGCGTACTCACCGACGGGACCCACAGGTGTGGTCTCCAGCGCCCCACCTTCCGCCAGCGCACATAGCGGATAAACATTTCCCGTGGAAAAGGCCACGATTCTGGCGTTGCGGTAGCGTTCGGCGACCAGTCCAGGCAAATAGGTATTCATAGCCCACGTCAGATGTTCTTCGCCGGAAGTGCCGAATTTACGGGCGGCCATGAAGATGACGTTGGGAATATCGGGAAGTTTGTCGAGCGAGCTTTGATCGAGCAGGTCACAGGCGATGGTTTCGATCCCCTGCGCAGCGAGTTCGGAGGGCAAGTGATCATTCGTAAATCGGGCCACTGCGAAAACTTGCTTCTTGATGCCGGCGTGAACGATCGCGCGCCGCGCAAGACGGGCCAGGCTGGACCCATTTTGCCACCAGCGCCCAGGATCAGAAGATCGCCGTCCATCGCCGCCATCGCCGAGGAGGTCTTGTCGTCGGGGCGTGACAACAATTCTTCCAACTCTGATTCTGCTTTGATCTTCACGGTCATCCGAGTTCAAATCCCGCGATCGCGTAAATCGCATTTTCCTTTTCGCACAATTTCTTCCCACGGATCATGCGCACGAGATGCCTCTGTGGAGAAAATCCCAGATCGCGAGCCAGCGCCACCGCGTCTTGATTCTGGGGGAACAGGTCCCAGGACCAGCCACACTTCGTGTTCTGTACGCACTCCTCGATCATGCGACGAGCCGTGCCCGGATTCTCGCTGATGCACGGTCCCAGATACGCGGACACGCGCCCCGGCCTGGAAAACAGATAAGACTGCGAGATTGATCTCGGAGGGTTGAGTTGTGCGAGTCTCGCGAGGAGTTGCGAACGGTCAGCTCCGAACACCAGAGAATCCAACACGCGCCACGGTTCCTCCACCGATGTTCGGCCGACTGGCAGTTGTGCGGCGTTTCCGCCCGGCCGCGACCAGCGCTCAATTTCCTGCTCATTTCGAAATCTTAGACTCTCGTAGAGCGTCTGGCCTTGATCGGTGGCATCGAGTTTTATCGTTGCAATTCCCATCTTGTCTGCTATCTCTAACGCGTGCGCCAGCAGCCTTCTGGCAAAGCCGCGTCGCTGATACTGTGCCTTCGTCAGGACCATCCCGATCCATGCTAGCCTGCGCCCATAACAAAGCAGAGTCGTGGTCGCCGCCAGATGGCCATCCACCTCGATTGCGAGACAGCCTTCCGGGCTAAGGTCCAGCAGCGTTCGCCAGTCTTCCTCGGTCTGGTTCCATCCCGCTTGCGCCGATAACTGAGCCGCAGGCGGAATATCCTCGGCACGCAACCTGCGCAGTTTGTCGCTGCCAGCCTCAGTCATGCGTAGTTCTTCCGAAACCAGCGTGCAAAATGCGGGAGGGCAATATCCGCGTCTGCGATTTCCGGGTGCCACTTCTTTTCCCACTCGAAAGAAAGAAAGCGATCATATTGGAGATCCTCCAGAATGGCCTTCAATTCAAGCAAGGGGAAAACCCCCTCGCCAGTCGGAACATATTTCCACCCGTCTTGATCGCGCTGCAAATCCTTGATGTGAACATGGCGAATCGCCCCTCCCAATCGCTCGGCACCGTGCGCAAGCTGTTCCTGGGTGGCTGCGAAACTGTTCGCAGGGTCCCAAACCACCCCGCCGTTTGGAGAGGCCGCCTGCAGAAGGATTGCCGCGACCTCATCCGCTGCCGCAAAGTCACCATGGTTCTCGATCCAGACCTCCACTCCTCTCGCTGCGGTGCTCTCCGCCAATTTCCGAAGGGACTCAGCGATCCAGCTGTGAGTGGAGGCGCGGTCCGCTCCAGGCTGGATGGTGTCACCGAAAACTCGCAGGCCCGGCGCGCCCAGTTCCGCGGCCAGATCCGCCATCCGCTTTCCTTCGGTGATCCAACGTCCGCGTTCGGTTGCATCTGGCGAATGAAATCGGCAACTTGTATCCAGGCACGAGATGGTCAAACCGCGATCCGCTAGTGTCCGTTTAGTGGATGCCAGTTCCTTTCCCGAAAACACCGGCAACTTCCACAACGAGTCCTCGCCTTGCACAAAACGCAACTCAATGCCGTCATAACCCCCGCCTGCGGCTATCGCGATGATTTGTGGCATCGTCCAGTCCGGGCAGGCCAGCGTTGAGAACGAAACTCTCATGCTTATGTCATCCGGTTCAGCATGGAAGTTGTCACCCGATTTTCAACTCTCTCGCCGCTGAAGAATCTTTCCAGGTCATCCAATACCACGTGCGCGATGGCTTCTCTGACTCGCCGTCCGCTCCCCGCGACATGCGGGGTGACAATCGCGCCTCGCATGTTCCTCAACGGATCTCCAACCGGAAGTGGTTCCTGCGGATCGGTCACGTCGAGAGCACATCGCAGCCGCCCCCGCTGTACCTCTTTTCTGAGAGCAGCCAGATTGATCAGGCCACCGCGGGCAATGTTGATAACATATGCACCGTCCGGAAGGTGCGCCAGATTCTGCCGATCCATCAGGCCCCGGGTTTGTTCAGTCAACGCCGCCGTCAGGACTAGCAAATGAGCCTGGGGTAGCAACTTCTGTAAGCCAACGAACCGCGCGGGATACTGCCGGGAAAGAGAGCACGGAGCGTAGGGGTCATGAACCAGCCACTTGAGGTCGAAGCCTCGCAGCAAGTCCACTAGCGCGCGACCGATTCGGCCAAACCCGATCATGGCCACGGTCTGGCCGATCAGTGATTCAGAACTGCCGTGGATGTGTATCTCGTCGTAGATACGATTCGACCGCTTTCGCAGTTCGGAACGATAGAAGTCTACATTGCGCGCGCAATACAGTAGCAGAGCAGCACCCAGTTCAGCGGTGGCGCGCGCCATTGGAGCAGGTGCGTTGGTGATGGTCAGGCGTTTGAACAGGGCTCGCGAAAAGCGCGATTTCACTTCTCCGCCGCAGTGGGCAATCATGCGCAGTTGCGGGGCCAGAAGCGGCAAGTCGTCGTCGAAATGAGGGCTGTCCCAGGTAGTCACCAACGCCTGGGTTGTGCTCAAGCGCTGCCTGAAATCCGCGGTGAATTTGCTGGTTTCTTGCCGTTCCCATCGGAATAGACGGCTCAAGCGCCGTTGCTCCACCCTTGAGAAAAATGAAGCAAACAGTTCTTCGCCGGCACTAATCAGAAGGGAAGGGCGGGGCATGGCGGGACCGAGTATAGCATTCGCACAGCGACGATTTCTTTCTTTTGCTGTTTCTTGATTTCTATTTGAATGAAAAACAAAGTATAAGGAAGCCTGGTTTTTTCTATGGCGAGCGCAAACTTCGTGGACTACGTGGTGATCGCCCTCTATGCGCTCCTGATGGTGCGCGTGGGGTTTTACGTTTTGCGCTTCAACCGGGGCGCGGCCGAGTATTTTCGGGGCGGCAACCGCATTCCTTGGCTGGTCGCGGGCCTCAGTTGTTTCATGGCTGGCTTTAGTGCCTGGACCTTCACCGGTGCAGCCGGTGTCGCCTATCGCTCGGGTATCGCCGCCATTGGGCTCTATCTCGGAAACGCCTTGAGTTTCCTGCTCGGTTACTTCATCTTCGCCAAGCGCTGGCGGCGCAGCCGCATCACCACGGTGATGGAATATCTCTCGGGGCGCTTCAATCCGGCTACCCATCAAGTGTTTTCCTGGACCACGATCGTGTTCCAGCTATTTACCAGCGCCAGCACTCTGTTTGGGCTCAGCGTCTTTGTTTCTTCCGCCTGTGGTTTTCCTGTGACCTGGACCATTCTCAGCGCCGGCGCCCTGATCATTTTTTACTGTGTTCTGGGTGGCCTGTGGGCCGTGGTCGTCACAGATTTTCTGCAAGCCTCCATCCTCATGCCGTTTTGCATGGTTCTCGTCGTGATGTCTCTCGCCCGCGTGGGCGGAGTGAGCGGTCTGGTGCATTCACTGCCACCAGAAATGAAAACGCTTCATGTTTCGGGAGAGTTTGGCTGGCTCTACATCGCCTCATGGACGATCATGGTCTCGTTCGGCTACAACACCAGCGCCATGGCGCAGCGCTACTTCAGCGTGGACGACGAGCGTTCGGCGCGCAAAATCGCATTGCTGTGCTGCGGACTGTTTTTCGCCGGTGCTTTCTTGTGGTTCATTCCGCCTATGGCGATGCGCGTGGTCTATCCGGAACTTCCCCGCATGGGCCTGCCCAACCCCAGCGAAGCGGCTTACGCGGTCGCCAGCCTGACGTTGCTGCCGCATGGCCTGATCGGAGTCATGTTGGCGGCCATGTTCAGCGCCACCATGGCTAATCTTTCGGCCCAGTTCAACGTGAAATCTGCGATTCTCACCAAGGATATATATCAATCGCTGTTCCGAAAAAGCGCGGGGGAACATGAACTGCTTGTCGTGGGTTGGGTCACGACGTTCTTGATTGGAGGAGCGACAACCGTGATCGCTGCGATCATGGCTGCCAGCGGGCAGAGTGTCTTTCAGATCATGCTGACATTCAACACGCTGATGTCGCTGGCTTACGGGCCGCCCGCTTTACTGGGGCTCGTGGTACGCCGGACGCCTCCGTGGTCTGGGTTGGCCTCATTCGCCACGGGCCTGATTCTGGGCATGCTCGGCGCCTTCGTCTATCACTGGTCGCTCATTCAGCAGGTCGCAATTATTATTCCTGCGTCTTTCGGAGTTTTTTTCCTGACCATGCTGTTCGATGGGGGAGATACGCCCGGGCGGGCCCTGCTCTTCAGGAATCTGAATACGCCCGTCGACGTGGCCTCGGAATTAAAGGATTCCGCCGACTTCACCGTCCCCGTATTCCGCTTTCTGAGCCGTACGATTTCCTTCATTGGATTGTTGAGCCTGGTGTTGCTCTTTACCGTGCCGCCCAATCAGCGGATCACGGTCGTTTGGTTTGCTGCGCTCACGGTTGCGGTGGGAGGGTCTCTAGGGTTCGTGCGCGGAAGCGCGAACGTCGCAAAACCAATGTCCGATAACAATGGATCACCCATTCCAGCGCCGCTTGAGTAGTCTCGAACCATGATTCGTCTTGGATTGATCGGCTGCGGAGCACATTCAGAGAGCGGGCACGCCATCCCACTTGCTCGATATAAAGCCGCGCATCCCGACGAACTCCTGCTGGCTGCGGTTTGCGACCTGCAGATCGAGCGAGCCCGGGACTTCAATAGAAAGTATGGCTTTTTGGCGGCTTATGGGAACGTCGACGAAATGTTGAGGGAAGAGAATCTCGACGGCTGCATCGCTGTCGTGCCGCCGGAAAACATTTCTGAACTCGGAATCAAACTGCTGGACCTGGGCATTCCCTGCGTGGTGGAAAAACCTCTTGGCGCATCGCTGGCCGAAGCGCAGGCGCTCCGTGACTCCGCTGCCGCAACCAGAACCCCGAACATGGTTTCCGTGAACCGTCGCTTCATGCCATCTCTTAACCGTGCGATTGAGTGGGCGCACACTGCCGGCACACTTCGCTACGTACACTGCACTCTCGCCAGGCATGCGCGTCAGGAACCGGAGTTCCTCTGGGCCACAGCAGTCCACGCGGTAGATACTTTGCGCCACGTCGCGGGGCAGGTTGTGACATTTGACCTGCGCACTTTGAAGGCGCCTGCGGGAGCAGCAGCGTGGTATGCCCTGGACCTGCAATTCGAGAACGGAATTTCTGGACGTGTCGATGTCCTGCCTACAGCGGGTATGGTGGAAGAAACCTATAACCTGTTCGGCGACGGTTTTCGCGCGTCGGTCACTTGTCCCTTCGGCCCCCAATTGGGGTGGCGCTGCTTCCGGTACGGCCGACTTGTCGAAGCGGAAAAAGTATCCGCAGAGACGCCCGAAGACATCGTGAATGGTTGTTATGACGAAGCCGCGGCGTTTCTTGTAGCCCTAAGGGGTGGTACTCCAAAGCCCTCGATTGCCGAGGTTTTTCCGTCGGTCGAACTGTGCTTCGCAATCGCTCGGGCTGCGAACGCGGGCGCGGCTCGTTAACGGAATTCTGCGACGAAATCAATTTCTAAGCGACAGCTATCAAACGCCTTTTCGCCAGCCGCGATCGTTCTCTCCTTTGAGTTCCACGGTGATTGATCCGTCCGGATTGACCGGCTGTTCACATGCCCAGGCGATCGGCTTTTTCATGCCACCGCGAATCTCCAGCTGGGCAGAAAGATTGACCTTGCCGCTGGAACCTTTGGGAAGCAGAAAGGACGCTTGCCGGAGTCCGCCGCCATGAGGATGTCCTGCGTCGAGCGCTCCTCTCAAGCTGATTTTCCCGTCGGGGCTTTCCATGTGCAGCCAGAGCACTCCCGGTACTCCGGCTACTCCACGGTTGCTGACGCATACGATTACTTCAAAAGTGTCATATCTCTTTCGTTGCCACACCCAAGAAGGGCGGAGACGGTATCCCAGGCTGGTGCGGAGACGTTCGAAGCCGCGAGGGTACATCTCGTTGTAGCGCGTCAGATTGTCCGCTTCGGTCCACAGGGACCAGTAATTCGCCCGCACATCCAGAACGTGCAGCATGTAATTTTCCATCACATTGATTCCAGCCGCATCCGTTTTGAGTGTCTGCGTGTCGTACTGGCGGAAGTAACCATCCTCGAGGATGGCCGCCGTCCACGGCGGGCGGTTGGCTAGTTCTGCGATCTGAATTGGTTCCTCAACGATAATGCTGTCCGATCGCAACCACGCGCCCTCCCGCACGGCCATGTCAATCACGGTACGGTTGCCGACGTTGCTGATATCCGGCTGCGTATTGACCGCAAGGGGAGTTTTCTTCCACGTGTCGAGTTGACGCGCCGTAATGTTCACGAAAGTTCGTTCCGCTGTGACATAGTCCGGGAAAGGATTGGGAAAGTTGCTGGTATGTCCTTCGCCCCAGAACCCGTACTGCATCAAATCCATCCATTCGATCAGGGGATTGCCCTCGAACTCTGCCGCCAGCAGATCGTTCAACTCCGCGAATGCTTTCTGAAATTGGGGATGGTCATAGCGCGGCTCTCGATACTCGCCGTCGCCCTTGTCTGAAATGCGCCCGATGTTAACCAGCGGAATGCGCTCCCGCAGAAATGGCGGAAGGGCCACTTGTTCCGGTTGGAAGGAGGTGTTCGACAACTGAATCCGAAACGCGACGCGCAGTCCCTTGCGCTTGGCCGCGTCCATCGTCAGGGCCCAGACCGGATCGAGATCGAGCCGTCCAGGGCGAGATTGCACGTTGCGCCAATCGCAGCGAATGTACAGAACGTCGACAAAGGGCAGGCTTGAGATTTGTTCTACATGCTGTTCCAGAGTTTCTCGACCGGCGCGCGCCGCAAGAGATGGTCCACTCTCTTCCCAGCTGTATCCCACGAGACCGAGTCCTGGATTTCGCAATGGTTTTTCGGAGGGGGTGGTGAACAGAATGGTTTGCCAACCCTGGTCTTGCTCGATATCGAAAGGACCCTGGTTCAGACGCTCCTTGGGCGGTTGCGGGAAACAGATTGGATCGTCCCCGGTTGCGACGGCTGCAAGGTTCAGGCGAGTCAGAGCAGGCAGGAGTGCCGCGCTCTTCAGGAGGTCTCTGCGACGCATGGCGGTGATTTCCTTCTTGACGCGAATGGTCAACAAGCAATTTACACGTTCACGGACTTGAGATGCAGCCCCAGGCTACCGGCACTCTCGGTAACGGAAATGTCGGCGCAACTATTGATGACGAAGTCGGCTCCCGCGGCGCGCAACTCGGCTAGGCCGGCCATGCGCGTGGGCCGCCACCGCATCGGGGTCAAAGCCATGTTCTATCGCCCATTGGGCCCAAACGCTCTGGACAGCGGGGGTGGAGTCGATGAGGACGCCGTCAAGATCGAACAAAAATGCACCACACCGGAGTGCGGCTAGCCCGCCCCGCGGCAGGGCTCACGTTCCTGGGTCGAATCTGCTAAATTCATTTGATTCTCCGTTTGCTTTCGTTTACTGTACCATTGCTTTCTATTTCTTGCTGTTTCCCGATGTCGATTCCCACGCATTCGCCGTTCCTGTCGCAGGTCGAGTGGTTAGGCTACCTCTCCGAAGTCGAGCCGGTCGCAAGGGAAATGCTGGAACGAAGCGACGAGGACCAGCGACGTCTGGGATATTTCCATACCTTCCGCGAAATCGGCCAGCAGCCTTCGACCTGGCTTCGAACCGTTGAAGTCATGCAGGCCCACGCTGCCGAATTGCGCGATCTGGTGGATGGGATTTCATGCCTCTCGCTGTCAGGATCGGGAAGCTCGGAATACGCGGGTGACTGCGCGCGTCCGGCGCTGCGCAAGAGTCTAGGCATCAACGTGGAGACCGTGCCCGCCGGAGCTCTACTCACCGGCGGCAGGTATGCGTTGCCGGTCGGCGAACCTTCGTTGATGTTGTCGCTGGCTCGTTCCGGAGATAGTCCCGAAAGCGTTGGCGCGCTCGCCCTGGTTCGACAGCTGGAGCCTGACTGCGCCACCTGGTTTTGACCTGCAACCGGGAAGGACGTCTTGCCAACGCCTTCCGCGGCGATCCCAAAGTGCGGGTTATCACCCTGGACGACGCCACGAATGACCGAAGCCTGGTCATGACCAGCAGCTTCACGAATATGGCGCTGGGCGCACGTTTTCTGGGCTTTTCGAAGGATTCAGCGGCTTACGCGGCCCAGGTTGACGCGCTGGCGCGTAGCGCGTCCTGCCTTCTGCAGAGTCAAATGAGTGGATTGGCGAAACTCGCCCGAAAGCCATTTCGATGCGCCCTGTTTTTGGGCAGCAGAGCCCGGTTTGCGGCGGCGAGGGAAGCTTCCCTCAAGATGCTGGAAATGACGGCAGGACGGGTTACCACCATGTGTGAAACGTGGTTGGGATTGCGCCACGGCCCCATGAGCGGCGTACACGGCGACACCCTGGTGGTTTGCTTCCTGTCGTCGGATCCCGGGGTACGAGCTTACGAGGTCGATGTCCTGAGAGAGATGGAATCAAAAGCGGCTCGGGCTAGCGCGAATCATTGCCGGCCAAGACGTCCCCGAGGACCTCGCCTGCGCAGGGGATTTAGTGGTTCCTTACCACTGTCCGGATCTCGCGGACGAGGATCTACCTGTGCTGGATGTGATGGTGGGCCAGTTACTGGCATTGTTCCGCTGCTTGCAGGAAGGACTGCGGCCGGATTCCCCATCCGAGGCGGGGGTAATCCGGCGGGTAGTGCAGAGCTTTACCCTGCACCCGCTTTAGGCGGAATTGCGAAACCTGTCGAATACTTTCGATAATTTATTTATTTCTTGCTTTCCCTTGCTCGTTTGGTTTAAAAGGGCTGGTGATTGGGAGCCTTCCCAGTTAGGAGTCCCCACAATGAACTTCGCAAAGTATCTGATTGTTCTGCTGGCGCTCGCGATCAGTGTTGGATGCGCGCAGCCGCTGCTGGCGCAAGGCACAGATCTCGGAACTATTCGGGGAACGGTCACTGACCCCAGCGGCGCAGTCATCCCCAACGCAAGCGTGACCATCGTGGACCTAGCCACGAACAGGCTCCGTCACGCCGAAACGAACCCCCACGGCGCATATCAGCTGTTCGGACTTCCGTCAGGTACGTACAAGGTGACAATCTCCGCTCCTGGCATGACTACTCGTGACATCACGGGCATCGTCTTAAGTGGCAGTGATACGGTCAATGCCAACGCCGTGCTTAAGGTCTCGGGTGCCAACGAGAGTGTAGCGGTGACAAGCGAGGCTCCGACGATCAACACCGCCGATCAGGCGATTGCCGACACGATCACCAGCCGCGAAGTTCTCGATCTCCCGCGCGACAGCCGGGATGTTTATTCGTTTCTTTACTTGAACCCGAACATCACGCAGGGCACTGGCGACGGCACGTTCAAGTTTCTCGGATTCCAGAGTTATGGCGCGAACTTCACCATCGACGGGCAGCGTTCCACCAGCACACTTGACGGATCACCCTCCGCCAGTGAGCCATCACTTGAAGCAATCGGCGAGCTGAATGTTCTGTCCAATGATTTCAGCGCCGAATATGCCGGCATTTCAAGCATTCGCGTGACCACCAAGCGCGGCTCGAACCAGTTCCACGGCTCGGCCTTTTATAACAACAAGAACTCCGCTCTCGCCGGCCTCACGATTCAGGATCAACAGGGGATCCGTGACGCCCTGGGTTCCTTGTATCCTTATCCTTCCCCTTACTTCAACCTTAACGACCTAGGCGCTTCTTTAGGGGGCCCCATCCCGGGCCTGAAGAAGACTTGGTTTTTCATGGCCTACGAGCGCAACTACAACAGGGATTCGGTACAGGTGAGTGACAACAGATTGCCGCACCCTTCGTTTTGGACAGGAGATTTTTCACCGTTAATCACGAACCCAGACGATATGAACCCGGATCTTCTTCCTGTCGTTCCGGCGGGCGTGACCCTGACGCCGGAGGAGATTGGAACCGACACGTATTGTGTAGGCTGGCCAAACTGTACAGGAACCGGAGAGCAGTTCGTCATAATCCCCTCTCGTCTTTTGAACCCGAACGTTCAGCAACTTATCAACAAGTACTTTCCCAAGATCGATCCATCGATCGCGGTCAATACATCGAACGGCCGGATAGGAGCCTTATTCCAAACCCTGATGCCCAGCAACACGACACGGGACTTGGGAACTTTCCGCTTAGACCACGATTTCTCTGACAAAGATCACGTCTACGGCGTGTATAACGCGCAGGCCTTCAGTGGTGGCAGCTCGGCCGTCAGATCGCCATTTACGGGACTCGGCCTGACTCAGCAAGAACGGCGAACCCATACTCTCGCAGGTTCTTACGTGCGCACCATTCGCAATAACATCATCAATGAAGCGCGCGGTGGTTTCAACCGCGAATTCATCTTCCGGCACAGCAACACGACTCTACAGAGCTTCTTGTCCAGCATCGGCTTCGATCAGAATGCCATCGATGCCTATGGCGCAGTTGTGGGGCCAGCAGAGCTTCTCACGCACGGGCATCCCGTAATAACCTACGGTTCCCGCTTCACTGCATTCGATCGCAGCGGTAACCGGAATACGGATCGTGAGGAGAGCCAATATCTGGCGACCTTTGGGGACACCCTCACGTGGGTCATTAAGAACCACAACCTGAAAATGGGCGCCGATTTCGTGCACAACGAGGGTCTCGATGGTTTTTCAACCGCTCGCGGCAATCCACGGGGAACGATAACCTACTCGGGCAGCAGCACGGAACCCTTCACCAATTTCCTGCTCGGGTCCCCGGCATCCAAAGTCACTTTCATTGAAACAACACGCCCCGTTATGGATGTGACCAACTGGGAGCAGGGTTACTTCTTCCAGGATGATTGGAAAGTCAGGTCCAACCTAACCTTAAACCTTGGAATCCGCTATGAACTGGTTTCGCCATGGATCGACAAGCATGACATCTTGCTGAACTTCGATCCCACCTTCGACAACAACACCGGACGATTCATCGTATCTTCTGACAAGACTCTTTCGTTCCTGGATCCGAGAATTCCCGCTACTTTGCCCACGGTCACCGCCGCACAGTCAGGGCTCGGTGTGGGCCGAGGTCTGATCCGAACCGATAAGAACAACTTCGCTCCCCGCGTCGGGTTCGCATGGGCTATCGGGGACAAATCGGTTGTACGCGGAGGTTACGGAATCTACTTCCCGACCTCGGCGGCCCAGGGAATTCGTGATCCCATTTCAACGAATGGATTCAACCAGGCATTGACAAAGCAAACCGGGACCGTGAATCCACCGCTGCAACCATGGCCCACTCCACTGACCGGTGGGGATGTTGTGCTCGATTCCAGCGCGTTCTCGATCAATGCCGTGCCGGTTGAGCTGCACGCACCTCTCGTCCAGCAGTACAACGCTACCTTTGAGCGTCAGCTAGGTCTCAAGACTTCGGTGCGATTTTCTTACATCGGGGTTCATTCAGGGGGACTCATTGGAGGCATTGACCTCAATGAGATTGCACCCAGCAACAACCCCTGGGGTACCACGACCGGTGACGGAGTGAGCCCGTGCACGCCAGATGACGGAGATTGCGTGCCAACCGCCGCGGACTACGCCCGTTTAGCCTATCCCACGTTGGGCGATTTCCTTCTGACTTATGGGAACTATGGGTACAGTCGGTCGAACACCTTCCAGACCCAGGTCGAGCGACGGTTTGACCGGGGCTTGATGTTCAATGCGTCTTACACCTACCTCGACCAGAAGTCGACAGGGATCGACCAGGGCAATTCCAGCCTCGGAGGCGTTCCTTACAATCCATTCCAGCCGAACCTCGATTACACGCAGGACGCATGGGTCTCACACCATCGGTTCGTCTTGTATGGCGTGTACGAACTGCCATTTGGACGGAACAAGAGGTTTGGCAGCGGAATATCGAAGTGGGCGGATGGGATCGCGGGGGGATGGCAGACGACTTTCCAGATGTTTGCCAAGAGTGGTACAGCATTTACGCCGTACTGGACCTGCGACAACTGCGGCAACGGTTTACGCATGGTGGGTCCGGGAAACATCGCTTCCGAATCGATCGACGCGCTCGGCGATTTCAACGATTTCATTGGTTATAGACCGATGATCGTCGGGGAATACAAACAGCACGTCGGCGACCAAATCTTCAATCCCGACGCTTTCGCACCTCCGCCCATGGGATCCGATGTTTTCACCAATAGCGCCATTGCACGAAAGAATCTGTTACGGGGTCCCGGAGGTTGGGGAGTCAATTTCGGCTTGCATAAGGATTTCAAATTGGGTGAGCGAGTTACCGCCACCTTTGGCGCTGACTTCGACAACATTTTCAATCACCCGATTCGCATGCCAAACCAGGATTTCGGAGACGGCAGCTTTTCCTATCTCGGCGGATTCGATGTCCAAATCGATCCCGCCACCTTAATGCCGGCTATCGAGGACGTTAATCCCAATCCGGATTTTGCTCGCGCGTTCTCTACGTTTCCACAGGAAGGCGTCGATAGCCGTCGGACGATCCGGTTGCGGCTTAGGATCGCTTTCTAGACTCGGAACCAGTCGGCTGCAGAAGGACTGCCCGCTACGAACGAGGTGCCAGCGGGCAGTCGCTTCTGCCGGTGAATCGATGAAATTCAGAATGGCCATCGGCATCGCTTTTGTTTTCTGTCTGGCCACCGCATGGGCAGAGCGGCCGGGGAATTTTCGCGTGATCGGACCCGGTGGCGGCGGTGCCATGTTTAATCCCACAATCAGTCCGCACGATCCGAATACCGTGCTGGTCTCCTGTGATATGACCGGCTCTTACATCACCCACGATGGGGGACGCAGCTGGCGCATGTTTAACCTGCGCGGCGTCGTTAATTTTTTTGTCTTCGACCCGATCGATCCGAAGACGATGTATGCCCACGCCACGGGATTGTGGCGCAGCACGGATGGCGGCAAATGGTGGGAATTGGTCTACCCGAATCCGTCCGCCGTCAAGGGCGTGAAAATGAATTCGGATCACGCCGACGAACAGATTCTCGCCGATCCGGATCCATTGAGCGAGATCGCAGCCCTGGCGGTCGATCCTTCCGACTCAAAGATTCTCTACGCCGCGGCTGGGACGAACGAAAGTCCCGCACTCTTTATTTCGCGCGACTACGGGAAGAGTTGGCAGAAGCAGGTAAGCTTGCCCGATGTTCCGCGCCGGCTTTGGGTGGACCCGAATTCCGCGAGCGACGGCCGCACCTTGTTTCTGGCAAGCACACACGCGATCGCGGTGGTCAGTCACGGCGGAGTGCGCAGCCTCCCGCTTCCCACGGCTATGAGTGACATTTCGATGGGTTTTGGTTCGGGCCTGCAAGCGACTATCTATGCCACTTCAGAGCAGGGCATTTACGTTTCGAACGATACGGGAGTGAACTGGCGCAAGAGTGACCTGCCAGGTGCGGGAGCGAAAGTGCGTGCCATCGCGACCAGCCTGCATCATCCGGAGACGGCTTATGCCTCCTACGATAATCTAAGGGCCGATGGAGAGTCCTGGATGGGCGTGGCCAGGACCACCAACTCTGGTGCTGACTGGAAGCTGGTATGGAAAGAATCAGCGGTAGCGGCAAAGAACGTGAATGACGCGTGGATCACTGAGCGTTTTGGGCCCACTTGGGGAGAAAATCCTCTGAGTCTTACGGTAGCTCAACAGGACGCCAATCTGGCGTATGGCACGGATCTCGGAAGAACCATGCGGACGACTGACGGAGGCGCGACCTGGACAGCGGTCTATTCACGCAAGGTAGATGACACGGGTTGGACCAGCCTTGGTCTCGACGTCACCACCAGCTACGGAATTCATTTCGACCCGTTTGATCCAAAGCGCCAGTTCATTACCTACACCGATATCGGACTCTTTCGCAGCGAGGACGGCGGCGTCTCGTGGACCAGTTCAACGGCCGGAGTGCCCAGGGATTGGATGAACACGACGTATTGGGTTGTCTTCGACCCCAAGGTACGCGGCCGGATGTGGAGCGTTAACAGCTATACTCATGATCTTCCTCGCCCCAAGATGTGGCGGCACAACTCAGTGCTGCATTACAAAGGTGGCGTATGCCGCAGTGATGACGGCGGAAAGCACTGGACCAAGTCGAATGCCGGGATGGACGAGACCGGTGCGACACATATCCTGCTCGATCCCACGAGCCCAGTGGATGCACGAGTATTGTACGTAGCCGGTTTTGGCCGAGGAATCTACAAGAGTTCTGACGGCGGACGCAGCTGGGCCCTGAAGAACGGTGGGATCACGCAGGAACAGCCGTTCGCGTGGCGGTTGGCGCGCAGTTCGAATGGCACGCTCTACGCGGTGATAGCCCGCCGGTCGGAGGATGGAAGCATCGGCAATGCAGGGGATGGTGCCCTGTACCGGTCGACCGACGGAGCGGAGCATTGGCAGCCCGTTTCGTTGCCTGAGGGAACGAATGGACCGAATGGCCTCGCCATCGATCCAGAGTCGCCAGATCGTCTTTACCTCGCCGCCTGGGCTCGAGCGACCGGAGAACATGGGGATGGCGGAGGGATTTTTCTTTCGGAGAATGGCGGCAAGAGCTGGAAGCAGGTGCTCGAAAAAGATCGCCACATTTACGACGTCACCATCGATCCGCTAGACCCCAATGTGCTCTACGCGGCCGGCTTTGAATCGTCGGCCTGGCGATCGGCTGACCGCGGGCTCCACTGGACCCGTATTCCAGGCTTTAACTTCAAGTGGGGACACAGAGTGATGCCCGATGCGTTGAACCCCGATGAGGTCTACATCACGACGTTTGGCGGGAGCGTCTGGCATGGTGCGATCAATGGAGGACTGCGGGATGTGGACATCGCAACGTCAGTACTCGATCCTGGGCAATAGCCGGAGGAGTTAAGGTGATCAGTCGGCGGCAGTGGCTATATGGAATGGGTCTGGTGGCAGGCTCTGGAATACAAGTAGGCCGGGCCTCCGATGTTACGGCCGGGAACGAGGCGCATGCTGCGTCTTTGGAGCTTTCGCAGTACGAGCCCAGAAGTATGCTCCAGGTGCACGAGTCCCGCGTCGAGCGCTCGAAATTCCCACTCATCGACTTTCACACGCACATCTCCGTCTCGACAAAATCGGAGAAAGGTGTGGAACTCTTGCCCGATCGCGAATACCTGGGAACTCCTCAAGAACTGCTCGCAGTGATGGACCGAAAGAACATTCGGGCTATGGTCAACCTGACTGGTGGCTACGATCATGGTCTTGCCGAAGCCGTAGCCAGATACGACCGGGCCTATCCCGGCCGTTTCTACACCTTCACCGAGCCCTCCTATTCCCGCTTCAAGGAGCCGGATTACCCGCGGCTGCAGGCACAGGCCATCGAGCGAGCGCATCGCGACGGTGGGCGAGGTTTGAAGATTCTCAAAACGTTAGGACTCTATCTCCGTGAAAACATCACCTCAGGCTCGCTGGTGAAAATTGATGACGCACGCTTTGATCCCATGTGGGACGCTTGTGGCCAGCTTAATCTTCCGGTGGCCATTCATATTTCGGATCCGAGCGCATTCTTTACGCCCACGGATCGGTTCAACGAACGTTACGAGGAACTGAATAATCATCCGGACTGGTCGTTCCATGGCGGCGACTTCCCCAGTAATGACGAGTTGATTGCGGCTCGCAACCGCGTCATCGCTCGGCATCCGAAGACGCAGTTTGTGGTGCTCCACGTAGGAAACTTCGCGGAAGATTTGCAAAACGTGTCGGAGAATCTCGACCGCTATCCGAACATGTTCGTCGATCTCGCGGCGCGCATCGGAGAACTCGGGCGCCAGCCGAGGACCGCGCGCAAGTTCTTTGATAAATATCAGGACCGGATTCTGTTCGCCACCGACGCGACCCCGCACGGTGACGAGTTCCCACAGCAGATCTTCAACGACAAGCTGTATGAGATCTATTTTCGTTTTCTCGAAACCGAAGACGAATACTTCGACTACGCTCCAGCCAAAATCCCGCCGCAGGGCCGCTGGAGAATTTACGGGATTGGACTGCCGGAGACGATCCTTAAAAAGGTGTACTACGAGAACTCCGCCCGGATATTGCGAATCTAGATGCAACGTTATTTCAATCTCTTTGTCGTCCTGGCCCTGGCAACACTGTCACGGGTGCAGGTACACGTGTGGGAAGGGACGCTCGTCCTGCGAAGCAGCAGGCACAACGTACGCGTTGCACTTAATAACATGAACCAAGAAATCACGAGGCTAAACGAATCCGGTGTTGCAATCTAAAATAGAAATTCTTCCAGACAAGTACTCTTTGGGCCAGGCAGCAGCCGATCATGCCGCGCGCTCTCTCCGGCGGACGCTGGGCGATCAAGGAAGCGCCCATCTTGTAGCCGCCACTGGGGCATCGCAGTTTGAATTCCTGGATGCGTTGACCAGCGCGCCCGGCATCGATTGGAGCCGTGTTGAGGTTTTTCATCTGGACGAATACGTTGGCTTGCCTTCTACCCATCCAGCGAGTTTTCGCAAATATCTCTTCGAGAGGTTGATTCACAAAGTCGGAATTACCAGGTATTACTTGCTGGATGGTGATGGCGATCCACAAGGGTCGGTTACAAAAATTGGGACCGCACTCCAGTCGAAACCAGTGGATCTTCTTTTTGCCGGAATCGGAGAGAATGGGCACCTCGCATTTAACGATCCACCTGCGGATTTTCAGATCGCTGATCCGTACCTCATCGTTGATCTCGACGAGGCATGCCGCCAGCAGCAGGTGAATGAAGGTTGGTTCTCGAAGTTGGCGGATGTGCCGATGAAAGCGATCTCAATGTCCGTGCGGCAAATCTTGCGCTCGAAGGAGATCATCGCGGTCGTTCCGGACGCGCGGAAAGCACGTGCGGTAAAGGCGTGCCTGGAAGGGGAGATCAGCCCCATGATGCCGGCGTCAATTCTGAGGAAGCACCCAAATGCTACTATCTACCTCGATATGGACTCCGCGGCCCTCCTAAGTTCGGGAGTTTCCACCACCACGCCATAATCTGGTAAATATCTTGTCTTACTGCTGGTTCGCAGCACGCGGGCGACGAAACAGGGGTTGGTGCGCCGGATATAGCCACATACGGCTCTTTCGCACCGCTTATTGAATGTATGCCCCGCCCGGTAGCAGATACTGAATGGGCCACTGTTCGCGCCTCTCGATCAGGAGATCTGACCACTTCATGATCTGCGTGTTGGAGTACGGAATTTGTTTGACCGCCGGCAGTGTCCCTGCGATTGCATTTGCCAGCGTGAATCCTTCCTCATCACTGGCCACAGAAAATTGTCCCGCATGCAGTTTTAAACGCGAGAAACGAACCGCGATCTCAGCGTCTTCGATCATCTGGAAGAAATAGGGTCTGCCCGTCAACAGCGAATTGTAAACATAATCCGCCAGCACGCTGGAGAGCGGATTGACGTAGGCGCGGTCGAAATCGAGCTGGGCAAAAGAAGGATCATCTTCCGACACGGCCTTGTAGGGCATCCGCGTCTCGCCAAGCCCGCGAAAATCGAATGTGACGATATCGAAGCCTGCATCCAGGTACTTCACAATCTCGGGCCAGTCGTTTACCCCCGCCTTGCCGTTTTTGCTGAACCACAGCAACCACCGATGACCCTGGTTCGCAGTCCGGTGGACGTGCAACAGGGGCATCACAAGGTGGCGGCTGTGATGTATAACGTAGCGATCTATGGAAATGTCCTCGAAGGGCGAGCTCCCCGCACTCTCCCACGCAATCCCATGCTCGGCCGGGGCCACGCCGGCATATTGGCTGATGTTCCAGGTTGCAATGCCAGGATAGTTGCTGCCGAGATAGAGTTGCCGAACGGATTGAACCGGTCTAGTTTGGTGCTCCGTGTAGTAGTCCCGGATCACATCCATCAGCGACGTTGCATCGTCGAAATCGAGCATCACCTGGCCAGTGCGTGTGCACTGTACGGTTTTCTCCTCCAAATCTTTGGCCGAAGCGAGGGCGTGTCTCTCCGGCAACCGATTGAAGTGATCCAGAAATTCAAACGCCGCCTTCTGATTTTCATCGGAGTATTGATGGCCGTGATAACCCTCCGCCATCGCGATGCGATCCGCATGACCAAAACGGCTATACAACCTTGACACTTCCTGGAAAGTTTTGTGCGTACCCTCAATGGGGAAGAAATCGAGCGTGGCGGCGGCTATCAAGATCGGGCGTGGATACATCAGCAACAGAAGCCCGGCATGGTCGACGCCGTTCGATATCATGCCGTAAAGGTCCTGCTCAGGATCGCTGTCCGGGTCCTTGAAAATCCGATTATGAATTCGCATGGGCAATGAGGTGATGAAGCAGGAGACGGCGGCTACCTTGATCCGGGGCTCTAGCGCCGCGATGTGCATCGCCTGAAAGCCGCCTCCGCTAGTGCCCGTAATATTGATGCGTTCGGGATCGACTTCTGGACGCGTCAGCAGGTAATCGAAGGCGCGCAGGCCATCCCAGATTTCCCAACGCGCTAGGTTTGTGCCCGCGAGATAAGCCAGATTGCCGAGTACTGCGTGCTCCGCGCAGATCCGGTTGTAGCGGCTCTTGCCTGCCTTCGCATCCCAGAACTGGCTGCGTTCCCCTTGACCCACGGGATCCCAGCTGATGACCACGTAGCCGCGCTGCGCCAGTCTCTGGCAAAGGGTCTGATAGTGTGCCTTCCCGTTTTCTGCGTGGCCGGCTGGGACTAGAACGGCAGGGAGTTTCGTATGCTCACCGCTATTGTGTTCGTCGGGCACGTACAGAAGAGCCGTCACGTATACACCCGGGAGGCTTTCGAAGATCAGCTTTTCAATGTGAAAGCCGTCCATTTCAATGCGTCCGGTGACGTGCGGATGCAGCGGAGTTCGTGTCGTGGGCAATCCTCCGAGCATGGTCAGAAGCTTCTGACGTATTTCCTTCTGTACGCGCAACAGATCCTGCTCGGTGCGAATCCCGTCCCAGACTCGCATCCTCTTTCCGTCTTCGCGCCAAGCCAACTCAGTTTGATACTGAAGATAGGGCGTGATCTGCGGACCACTCGGAGCCAATGGCAATACCGAGAACGCCTCCGGCGGCGGAGTCGATCCGCCCAACGCGTTTACGGCTGTCCAGACGACCACCATGAAGCAGAGCAGTATTCTGCTTTGTCGCCTTGGGAGACTCCGAAGAAACGCTCTGGCGAAGGGTCTCACAGGACGTTTTCGTGAAGGTGAGCGGAAGTCAATAACGTATGGCCAGATGAAACTTGTCGCACGCTTTCGCGGCGAATCAGTTCGGTCGGCATCACCAGCTGCTGAGGGGGCAGGTCTGGTTCGTGAATCCGCCGCAGTGCAAATTCGGCTAGATGGCCGCCGAGCTCCTTAGGAAATTCGCGCACGGTTGTAAGTCCTGGATGCAGCACTTCGCCGATGGTGTCATTGAATCCCGCAACACTGATGTCATCGGGAATTCGGATTCCAGATTCCTGCAACGCCTGGTACACGCCGGAAGCGGCCTGATCTGTGCCTACAAAAAGCGCTGTGGGTCTCTCTCCGCTGGCCAGCAAGGCCTTCACTGCCAGGTATCCGAGCTCGCGATCCTCGGAACTGATTTCGCTGAAACGGGGTTCAAGGTCGGCCTCCTTCATGGCTTGGCGGTAGCCCGTGGCACAACGAGCGAACCAGGGAAGACGCTGATTGCCGATATACCAAATGTTTCGGTGACCCTGCACGATGAGATAACGGGTGACATCAGTGGAACCCCGGACATCATCCGTGAAAACGCAGTCGTATTTTTCCGGTTGCCAATCGCCGACCATGTTGTTTCCCACGAGAGAGAAGGGAATCTTCCGCTCCGAAAGCGCTGCCAGAATACTGACAGAGTGTGTGCCTGTGAGAATAACGCCACTCGGTCGATTCGATCGCAACAGTGCCTCAGGAAGACGCAGGCTTCCCAAAGGTGCGTTCAGGTCACAACGAAAACTGATGAATTGCAGGTCCCAGTCATGCTGGGCGCAGTACAGTTCCGCCCCCAAGAGCACTTTCGACTGGAACTCGTTCACCGTGTCCCGGTTGCCAAGAAGAAAGGTGATGGTGCGGTTTCTCTTCCCCGCCGTCAGGGTTACACCCAGTTTTCGAGCAGCGGCCAGAACTGTTGCCTGCACCGAAGGGGTGACCTTGGCACTGCCATTCGCGATGCGTGAAACCACCGTCACGCTGACTTTTGCAAGACGAGCCACCTCGGCATAATGCTGTGCCTCTTTCGAGTCAGAAGGCGGGCCAGGACTCGCTTCCAACTTGCGAACCGCTCCGCCGTGAGATCGAATCGCTATGCCCTGTGAGCACAGGGCATCCAAGTCTCCCCGCGCCGTCACCGACGAGACGGCAAATCGCTCGACCAGTTCGCGTACGGTGATCTGTCCTTTTTGCTCGATCAGTTCGAGCATCTTGCGCCGGCGTTGCTCCGCTAAGAGACGGGAGTTTCTTCCAGTCATCATTAAAGTGGGACCCCCTCGCAGGAGGAATGCTTTCCTCTGGGGCTGCATTCTCGTTTATACACCCCATTCAAGGAAAATAAAAGAAAGCGACAGAGCATAGGAAAGTTTTCGTCATAGTAGGCTGGAAACCAGCCAGGGAAGCGGGGCAGAGCATCGAGTCGCGTCCTTTGCTACGCCGCGACTAAATATCGGCAGATCACTCATGCTTGCGACTACTTGTGTTTACTTGCGCTCGCAGTGTAAAAAGAAGGGGCCTCTCTCCGCCTGAACTGCACCCGGGCACAACTTGCGGTTGAAGGAGCGATTCAAGAATGCAGCGGCGCGACTTCATGACAGGGGTGGCGGCCTCAATTCTTCTCGCCGTGACGAAAGGCAAGACTCAAGTCCCGGCCCAGCACCCTCGGCTGCTTGTCTCCAATACCGACGCCTTTACCGGTTTGGCTCTGCTAAAAACCAGGTATGCGAGCGGGATGCGTCCGTCCGAAGATATGGAGGGGTGGGCGCTTTCGTGGCTACTCACCCGGCAGGAGAGTTTTGCGGAGAAGGCATTGGCCGCGATGCGCGCAGCCCATATCACCAAGGGGGTGAAGCCTTCGCGTTCCTGGGTTGACTACGCCCGCTGGTCGCTGGCATTCGATTGGCTTTCTGGATATCCCGGCTTCGAGCCTGCCTTACAGAATCGGATTGCGGATGAGTTGATGGAGGGGTCCTCGGCGATGCTTGCGAGCCCTGACTTCGCCGATCCAGGCAATTACTCGTACCAGAATTATGCGGTGCGCTATCTTTCTTTACCTGCGTTTGTCTCCGCCGCACTCAATGGCCACGCAGGCTGCAACAATCGTTGCAGTTCGTGGCGAGCACAGGTGGCAAAGTGTCTGGCCAACGTTCTCGAAACCACGAATGTGGTCTCTCCCGAGGGCAGCTATCACGAATCCATGGACTACATGCGGATCACATGGGCCAGCCTGACGTTACTCGCTGAATTACAGCGCACGACGACTGGTGTAGATCCCGCGCACCATTACTCCCTGTTTCGCAATATGGGAAACACTTACCTGTACAAGCTGCTCCCGGATGGCACACCCTCGCGCGAAGGTGATAACGAATATCCGATTCTGGATTTGCGCGACACTTCCGTTCTCGGGTACGCCGTCAATCGCTTTAAGGATCCCTACTGCGCGTGGCTTCTTCGCAAGAGCGGCTTCTTCCCAAAACAATGGACCCTTCCGGTTCTCGAGTTCCTTTGGGACGACCCTGAAGTCATGCCGCACGATCCATCGCTTGCCAGCGAGAGTGAGTTGGCGCGACAGCACTATTTTTCAGGTGTAGGACATTTAGTCATGCGCGCTGGATGGAAGCCGGACTCGACCTGGATTGAATTCGACTGCGGGCCTTACCTGGCCAAACATCAGCATCTCGATCAGAACCAGATCACGATCTATCACAGTGGCTATTTGGCGATCGACAGTGGGGCTGACTATACCGACAGCGAAAGCCCGCACTATCTCAATTATTACCGGCGCACGGTCGCTCACAATTCCGTATTGATTTACGATCCATCAGAAAAATTCTTCTGGTCGCAGAATCTTCTGCCGGCGGCCAATGACGGCGGGCAGCGCATGGACTCCTCCCGCTTCTGGAACACTATCCGCAGCCCTGAAGATTTCCAGCATACTCGCGATCTGTGGAATCTTGGCTCGATGCGCGTAGTGGATCATGTGCCCGGTCAATACCACTACGCGATGGGTGACGCCAGCAACGCATATTCGCGCGAAAAGCTGAAGAAATTCACGCGCGAAGTTCTCTATGCGCCTGCGCAGGATCTACTCTTCGTCTTCGATCGGGTCGTCAGCACTCACCCATCTTTCAAAAAGGCGTGGCTGCTGCATGGGGTCAACGAGCCGAGCGTAGACCAAGACGCAGCGCAGGGAGGACCGGAAGCCAAAGAATTCAAGAACGCTTTGACTTTCCGCTTCCGGGAGGGCTCGGGAGAGTTGCTGGTATATCCTCTTCTGCCGCGTGAGCGGGTGGTCACACGCCGCGGCGGTCCGGGTCATGATTTCTACACTCCAGGCGATGACCACGGCGGCCCTTGGGGAAGCGGCGGAAATTGGCCCCTGGAGCCGCCGGAGGGCGGACCGTTGCCGCAAGATCCGAAGCTCCAGCAAATGTGGAAGACTTTTTGGGGCAGCGACTTCTCCAGGATTTCTCCTTCGAACCGCAAGAACGTGGTGCCGGGCGCCTGGCGCATCGAAGTGTCGCCGTCAATCCCTGCCGAGGAGGATTTCTTTCTTCACGTTTTCGAGATCGGCAATACTGGCACCACTGGCAAGAAGCGCAACGAGCTGATCGACGGAGTGAATTTTGTTGGCGCCGCCTCGGAGAGCGGCCCCTTCGTCTTGTTCAGTACCTCGGATACTGCTTCTCAGGGAGGGGAAGTATCGTTGCCGGATCTGGCGTGCGATTCGCTCATCGCGTCCGGCTTGCTGCCGGATACGGTCTACGAGCTTAGTTTCACGGGCCCGAATGTTTCGTCGTCGCCCGCAGCGGTGTTGCCAGGAGTTCTAGTTGATATGCTCCGCTTGCGGACCAACAGTAAGGGCGTGCTGCGACTGGAGAGGGCGCATCTCGGGAATCTGCGTCTTCGACTTGCACGAATTTGAGTTTGAGATCCGCCTGAGTGTAAAGTTGATTTTACGCCAGTTACTGGCGATCTAACGTTGGGTTTGAAGACGTTCCTTACTTCCGCGACGTTTACGACCACCTGGTGCGCGCCGCGGAACTGTGGAAAGTCAGCGCGACCTGCTCACCGCATCCGCGCT
>CAWBPS010000023.1:0-292787 GCA_963790645.1 Terriglobia bacterium
TGGAAAAAGGGCGCCTGCCTCTCGCCTTCCAATGCGTGGATTGCAGTGGCCAGAGAATACCGGAAGCACAATTCACAGAGGTAACCTTGCGATGGGCATATCCTCCGCCAGGGTCCGCATCCGTAGAGGTCTCTGATGACGCCGTCGCCACCCACAGGAAACGGCTTGCCTGAGCTTCCCGTTGTCGCGAGTTTCAAATCAGACGGTCGTGACGCCAGAACAGGGACGCGTCCAACCCGACGCTCTCACCGCTGATCTGCAGGAGGAAGCGGAAGTTCTGCAGGCTTCCATTAAAGCCGGATCGGTGGCGCAGATCGTGGTGGCGGTGATCGCGGTCATTGGGTTGATTTATTTGCTCAAGTTTGTCCTGATCACCACGCTGGTTTCCATGCTCCTGGCCTTCGTGCTGGAACCGGTGGTGAGCGGACTCTCCCGCATCCGCGTCCCCCAGCGGTTGGAGCTCTGTTCGCGGTAGTCCTGCTGATCGCCCTGGCCGGGGGTCTTACATCATTTTTCTACGGCCGAGCCGTTGATTTCGCCACGCAATTGCCCAAATACTCCGGGAAAATTCAGTCCACCCTGGCCGACCTGCGGGCGCAAACCCGCCAGATTGAAGAGAGCACCCGTTCGGTGATTGCTTCCCCGAGAACCGGCAAAGCGCCTGTCGCGGTCGAAGTGCAGGAGGCGCCCGGTCTGTCACGAGTAATCTCTGCAGGCAGCGGGCCTCTGGGAGAGGTATTCCTGGCTATTATGTTTATTCCGTTTCTTGTGTATTTCATGCTCACCTGGAAGGGCCACGCCCACGCCGCCACGGTGCAACTCTTCCCTAAGGAGCGCCGGCTCATGGCCCACCGCACGGTCGCCAGAATATCGGCGATGATCCGCAGCTTCATCGCGGGAAACGTCCTCGTGGGTCTCATCAATGCGCTGGTCAGCGCGATCGTGTTCTGGCGGCTGGGTATTCCGTACTTCTATTTTCTGGGAGTGATCAGCGGATTCGCCAGTCTGGTGCCTTATCTGGGAATATTCCTGGCCCTGCTTCCGCCTCTGGCGGCCGCGGTCGGAGTCGTGAACAAGACCGGAGTCGTCATCATCCTGCTCACCGTGATCATTTTGCACGTCCTGACCATGAACGTTCTTTATCCGAAAATCGTAGGCAAACGGCTACGGCTGAACCCGCTGGCGATAAGCCTGTCGCTGCTGTTCTGGGCCTGGATCTGGGGCGGGATGGGCCTCATCCTCGCGGTGCCGCTGGTGGGTGCCACGAAAATCATCTGCGACTACGTGGAGCCGCTGCAGGGGCTGGGCGCCTGGCTGGGAGATTGAGTTCAAAGGAAGAGCGGCCCAGAAGCATCGCCGGCGTGGTTTTAGTCATCTCAGACGCGCGCCAATTTCGGTCTTCTTAGGAGGAGAACATGAAAATTAATAAGCTGCTGCTGCTGGTAATTCTTGCGGTCTTCAGCGCTTCACTTGGATTTGCCAAGTCAAAAGCGGAGACCCGCGACATCACAGGTTGTCTTTCGAAGGGTGACAGCGCCAACGAGTTCCTGCTCAAGGCAAACGATGGGAGCACCTGGGAGGTGAAGAGCAGTAACGTGGCTCTCGCCGATCATGTGGGCCATACCGTGACCGCGACCGGGGTGGTGTCGAACGCCAAAATGCACAACATGAAGGAAGATGCCAAAGACGCCGCCAAAGATAGCGGCATGACCAAGAGCAACGAAGAGCATGGTCACTTGAAAGTCACGGATGTAAAGATGGTGAGCGATTCGTGCCAGCCGTAGATTCACTCGGCGGCACCTGGGTTGAAAAAGCCCCGCAGCCTTTCGGCGGCGGGGCTTTTCACTGCTCCAGCAAATCATCAGGCCGTCCGCGCCCCCGTGACAAAATGCACTATCAATGAAATCACGGCAAGCACCAGCAAAAGATGAATCAGGCCGCCGGCCACATGGAACACGGTAAACCCACCGATCCAGGCGATCAGCAACACCACAAACAATATCGTCCAGATACTCATAAGAGTCCTCCTTCCGTGGCGCGAATCGCACACGTGCGCTTCAGATGATCATTAAGAGAGGAGCAGTTGCTTCGGGCGGGACAGCGGCTCAGATCAAAAGAGCCACGGATTCTCGTGGATTTCGACGGACCAGAACTCTGAAACATCCGTGTCAATTCGCGAAAATCCGTGGCGAGTCTTGTCTTGCCGCCTACTTCGGTTGCGGGACGATGCGAAGATACGGCTTGGGCGACTTCCAGCCCGCGGGATATTTCTGCTGCGCTTCTTCATTTGATACCGAAGGCAGGATGATGACTTCCTCGCCCTGCTTCCAGTTCACCGGCGTGGCTACTTTGTGCTTGGCGGTCAGCTGCATTGAATCGAGGACGCGCAATACTTCGTCGAAGTTGCGTCCCGTGCTCATGGGATAGCTGAGCTGCAGCTTGATCTTCTTGTCCGGGCCCACCACGAAAACCGTGCGCACGGTGGCGTTGTCGGCGGCAGTGCGGCCTTCACAGCTCTCGCCCGCTTCGGCGGGCAGCATGCCGTAGAGCTTGGCGATCTTGAGCTGAGGGTCGCCGATCATCGGGTAATTTACCTTATGGCCCTGGGTTTCTTCGATGTCCGCCGCCCACTTGCCGTGGCTGCTGACCGGGTCAACGCTGAGTCCGATGATTTTGGTATTGCGCTTGGCGAATTCCGGCTGCAGTCCGGCCATGTAGCCGAGTTCGGTGGTGCACACCGGGGTGAAGTCCTTGGGATGCGAAAACAGGATGGCCCAGCCGTCGCCGATCCACTCGTGAAAATGGATTGTGCCTTGCGTGGTTTCGGCGGTAAAGTCGGGCGCGACGTCGTTAATGCGCGGAACGCTCGATGTAGCTTGAGTTGCAGGTGGGGTAACAGGTAACGCACTCATGGCTTGTTCTCCTCAGTCGTAAATTTTGACCATCCCGGACGGCCGGGATTCCAATCTGCTCCCGCCGAGGCTTTCACAAACGGGCAAGAACCAGGCAAAAAAGAAACCCACCCGATTGGGGCCGGGTGGGTGTCGTAAAATCCTGCGGCGCTACCCACACCCCGGCGTCGGCCTACAACAACACTGGACGACGGGAGTGAAGCGCTGTCGCATCAAGGCATAGAATACGCGGCGCCCGAAATTCAGTCAAACCGCGGTAGTGGTACCCCGGGTGCCCCACCCTCGTCTCTCCGTCTTTTGGAGAGACAGGGTGGGAGACGCCGGAATGAAGTTGACAGTGCGCGGCGGGCACTCCTGTCCGCCGCTTTTGAAGTCGATTTTGGTTTGGAATTTGGTGCGACTTGTTCTGGCCACCAGAATCAAAGTCAAAGGCGTCGGACAGGAGTGTCCGACCCACACTACAATGAACTCGCCATGAACCCCGAGCTTCGCCGTTTTCCCTTCGTGCAGCTTGACGTCTTTTCTTCCCAACCCTTCGAGGGAAATTCCCTGGCGGTGTTTCCCGATGGACGCGGGCTCAGCGACCAGCACATGCAGGCCCTGGCGCGGGAGATGAATCTTTCCGAGACGACCTTCGTCCTGCCTCGTGATCCGGCCGTCGAACGGGAACGGGGCGTAAGGGTCCGCATCTTCACCGTGAGGGAAGAGTTGCCCTTTGCCGGACACCCCACGCTGGGCACGGCTTTCGCCTTGCGCGGCGCGACCGGCGCCGCCGAAGTTGTTCTCGACCTGAACGCCGGCCGGGTGCCTGTCCGCTTCGAGGACAACCCGGGCCAGCCCACATTCGGCGAGATGACCCAGGCGGAACCCAAAATCGGGTTGATCCACGATCGCGAAACCGTGGTGCGCGCGACCAGTCTGCGCGACGGCGACATCGACCCTTCACTGCCGATCCAGACGATTTCGACCGGACTGCCCTTTACCATTGTTCCGCTGCGGGGGCTGGATGTGATCCGCCGGCTGCAGGTGGACCTGGTCAGGTCCAGCGAATACTTGCAGAAAACGCAAGGCGGCCAATTTTTCTACTTTGTGGCTCGCGAGACCGTCGATCGCGCCGCCCGCCTGCATGCCCGCATGCTGTTCTACGGCGGCGAAGACCCGGCCACGGGTTCTGCCGCCGGCTGCGCCACGGCCTGGATGGTGGCCCACGGCGTCGCCCAACCCGACGAGCGCGTGCTCATCGAACAGGGAATCGAAATGCTTCGGCCCAGCCGGATTTTTGTGCGCGCCTCGCGCCTGGATAACAGAGTGGTTAACGTTCGCGTCGGAGGAAATGTTGTGGAAGTCCTGCGCGGAGAAGTTGCTTTCTGAAGCGCCGCGCTGCAATTGCCGCGACAAAATATACCCATGCACAAGCCCGAATGTTTTTCAATGGGGCGAATTGACCATTAGCATCGGCGCCACTTTACAGCCGGCCTTTCTAGCCTTAGGATTTTGTCTCGCTCTGAGTTCTCCATATCAACCAAAAAGTTTTAAGCTTCTGGCGCCTTCATCACGGTCAGGTTGCCATCTTGGAAGCAGGAACAAAGCCGGAATGAAGCCGAAACGAACCATCCTTTGTGTTGACGATAACGAACAGTCCCTTTCGATCCGCAAGGTCATGCTCGAGACCCGCGGCTATCGCGTGATCGCCTGCAACAGCGGGGAAGAAGCTTTGGAGGTGTTCAAGAGAGGCGGCGTCGATCTGGTGCTCACCGATCTGGTGATGCCCGGGGTGGACGGCAGCAAGCTCATCGACGCCATCAAGACGCTCTCGCCGCAAACTCCCGCCATTCTGCTCTCCGGAAAAGTCCGAATCTACGATCGGGACACCCGGGCGGACGTGTTCCTGCCCAAAGGCATGTATGCGCCGGTGGAATTGCTGGAACGCATTCGCCTGTTACTGGTGCGCAAGCGCGGTCCCAAACGCGCCGAGTCCACGGCTCATACCGCGGACAGGATCGGCGCTGCCTGAAGTGGTGTCCACACCAGAGGTTTTCCCATTCACCGGCGGTCCTGATGTCGGCAGTTCTTCGCGTCCTTTGCGGCGGTTTTCTTTGCGAACTTTGCGGTAATGGTTTGATCTTTAGCTGACATAAGCTATATCCGCTGCCATACCCCCTAAAAACCTTAAACCGCAAAGGACGCAAAGAAAACCGCGCAAAGAACGCAAAGAAAGTCATCTCCCGTAAGCCAGGACACCGCCGGCACTCCATCCCACTACACAAATCCCGCGCGCTTCAGCCTTCGTGTAATATCAATCAGTTGGATGCCTGCCTTCATCGAAGCCGTCGAGCTGCGCAAGACTTACCGTGTGGGCAAAATTGACGTTCCCGCGCTCCGCGGTATCTCTTTTAATGTGCAAAAGGGAGAATTTGTCAGCGTCGTGGGCCCTTCGGGCAGCGGCAAATCCACGCTCTTCTACCTGCTGGGAGGACTGACGCGCGCCGATTCCGGGCACGTCATCATCGACGGCGACGACTTCGCGCAACTCTCCGACGCCGAGCGTACCCGGCTGCGCAAGCGCAAGATCGGATTCGTCTTCCAGAAATTCAACCTGCTGCCTACCCTGAACGCGCAATCGAATATTGATATCGCTGTTGATATTGCTGGCGCCAACGGCGTTCGCGATGCCACATACTTCAACAAGATCGTAGGCCTGCTGGGACTGGAGAAGCGCCTGCCTCACCGGCCCTCTGAACTCTCCGGGGGCGAGCAGCAGCGGGTGGCGCTGGCCCGCGCCTTGATCAACAAGCCGGCCATCGTGTTGGCCGACGAACCCACGGGCAATCTGGACTCGAAAAACTCCGAGATCGTGCTGGCCATGCTGCGGCACTCCAACCGGGAACTGGGCCAGACCGTGCTTATGATCACCCACAACCCGGAAGCCGCCAGCTACGGCGACCGCATCATTCATATGCGCGACGGCGAGATCGTGACTCCGGAAAACGATCCGCAGTGGACCGGCCCCCCGTCATGAGTCCAACCGCAGCAATCAGCCGCGGAGCGGCGCTAGAATGCAGCCCAGGGCGTAAGCCCCGGGTGAGCCGCGAAAAATGATGCCAGCCCTGAAAGGGCGAAAGAGAAGAACGGTTACCGCAAAATTATTTCATCCGCGATGATGCGGGATAATCAGCATGGACGACCTGCGAAAACCTATTCTGCCGGGCAAAGGAGCGTCAGACTACGAACGCTACCTCCGCACCGATGAACTGCTGGCCTTGCAGAAAAGTCCGGAGGAATTCCGCCACCCGGATGAGATGACCTTCCTGGTCGTGCACCAGGCATCAGAGCTGTTGCTGAAAGGCGTCGCCTGGGAGCTGGAACGGGCCCGCGCCCTGATCGCCGAAGGAGACTTCTTCAACTCCGCCCAGCTGCTGCGCCGCGGCAATCACATGCTGGAGTATCCCATCTCCATGTTGCACGAACTGGAAACCATTACGCCCTACGACTACCACCTGATCCGCGCCGGCCTGGGACACGGCAGCGGCCTCGACTCCCCCGGCTTCCTCGGACTGCTGCACATCGGTCCCCGCCTCGGCGAAGCCTTCAACTCCCAGTTGAGCAAGCTCAACCTCACCGTGGACGAACTCTATCGCCGCCATGCGGAATTTTTCGGGCTGCACGACGTGGCCGAGCGTCTGCTGGATTTTGACGAACGCGTTCACCTGTTCCGCTTTCACCACCTCAAACTGGCCCAGCGCATCATCGGCGGCGGCGTGGTCGGCACCATGGGCACTCCGGTCGAAGTCCTGCACCAGCGCATGGAGCACCTGTTCTATAAAGAATTATGGGACGTCCGCAACCGCATCACGGCGCAATCCATGCAGGGGGGTTAATGTAGGCGCGAGCGTCCCGCTCGTGCCGCCAGCGGCAAAGTGACTCCGCTCTGTACGCAAGCTCGACCACGGAAGTTCTTGCAGCGTCATTGCTGCAATCTCGCCACCTGTTTATAATCAAATTCGCCGAGCGGGAGTAGCTCAGTGGTAGAGCGCGACCTTGCCAAGGTCGAAGTCGCGGGTTCGACCCCCGTCTCCCGCTCCAGATTGTCTATCGAGAGTTCCACGCCTTTAGAATTCAGTGCGCCGGGTGGACAATTCCCGGCCAGGGCGCTAAGTTAGGCACGAGGGCGCGGTACCCAAGTGGTAAGGGAGAGGTCTGCAAAACCTTTATACGTCGGTTCGATTCCGACCCGCGCCTCCATCATAAACCCAGCGTATTTCCTGCCAGTTACCAAAGATTCCTAGAAACTGTGCTAATTTCGTGCTACCGTTGCCTTTAGCTGTAAAGGGGAGGCAGCGTGGTTCCATCCATATCAATCTTCGTCAGACACGCGGCAAGCTGCAAGTACCGCGATGACGAAACTTGGCGGCGCTGCAATTGCCGCAAGCATTTACGCTGGTCACAGGACGGCAAGCAGTACCGCCGGTCTGCTTCTACGCGGTCTTGGGAGCAGGCCGAAACCGAACGGCGCAAGCTGGAGGAACAATTCGAGGCAGGAGCAAAGCCAACGGTTGTGACCACTGATGGCCGCAAGACAATTGCCCGCGCCGTTGAATTGTTCCTGCTGGAAAAGAAAACCGAAGGCGTAGCGGGCGGCGTCCTCAAAAAATACGAGCGGGAGTTAGAACGCCTGAAAGGCTTCAGCGAAGCCCGCTCCAAGTTCTTCCCTGGCGAGATTGATAAAGAGTTGCTTACCGAATACAGAGCAACTTGGGATGCCCTGTATCCCTCGTCTGCCACACGGCAACAGGTGCAGGCACGTGTCCGTCGGTTCCTACGCTTCTGCCATGAGGCAGGATGGATTGAACGGTTGCCCAAGCTGTCCGCCATTCAGGTAGATGAACCGCCGACAATGCCCCTCTCGCAAGTGGAGTACAAGAAACTGCTGGAGCAAGTACCGACGGTATTTGAAGGTGTAAAGGCACAGCGCGTTCGCGCTCTGATCCAGCTTATGCGTCACTCTGCCCTAGCTATTCGGGATGCGGTCACGCTGGAACGCAGCGAATTAGTGCGCGATGTAAAGAAGAAAATATATCGAGTTGCCACGGCTCGGCAAAAGACTGGCACCCCGGTATCAGTTCCCCTACCGCCCGATATTGCGGCTGAGGTTCTCGCCGTCCTGAATGGCAACCCGCGCTATGTATTCTGGAACGGCAATGGGCTAGAACAATCCGCCGTCACGAATTGGCAGCACGATCTACGTGCCTTGTTCCGCGCCACGTTCGGGAAGGCCACAAACTTTACGCCGCACTGCCTACGCGACACGGCGGCGGTTGAATGGCTGAGTGCTGGGATTCCCCTTGAGGAAGTCTCCAAGCTGCTCGGTCATACCAGTGTCAAGACTACGGAGAAATCCTATGCGCCGTGGGTGACTGCTCGACAGGACAGATTGGATTCCCTTGTGGTGGCGACGTGGAAGGACGGTGCCAATGTCTGAACTCCTCACTGTCTCAGAAGTCGCCACCGTCCTGAAGTGCAGCGAGGACACGATTGTCCGTCGGTTCTCAAAAGTCAAGGGCGTGATTGATTTGGGCGTGGGCGAGACGCGCAATAAGCGGCGCTACCGCGTATTGCGGATTCCCGCCTCTGTTGTCGAGGGACATCTAGCGAAGCTGGGCGGCGCAACAGTCAAGATTCAATTGCCGGATAAGGCAGAACGGCGACGCAGGTCGGCCACTTGGGAGAACCGGGCCATCCTGAATTTGGCGAAGGCCGCGAAGCAGAACAGTTGCACCGACAAGGAGATCTATCGGCGTATCGCAGAACGTGCTCGTCTGTTGACGCATGTCCCTGAAAATCGTTGGAGCGAGATTGTGTGGTTTGAGGACGAGGAATAGATCGCCCACGAGCGCAGGCAGAGCACGGGGCCGTCGACGGCTGTCCTGCTTGGAATGGCTGAATTATGCGTGGAAAGATTACTGAATGAATGGCAAAGTCGATTTCGTCGCCATAGCAACCCCTCTAGTTGAGCGAGAGTTTCGTGTCACGCCAGTCCATCCCGAGACGAAGATGGGAGTGATGAATAACTGGCAAAAGTTCCAGCTGACAACCATCGACGATGTACGCAAGTACGCAGAATATTTTCCACATCACAACGTTGGAGTCGTTGGCAAACGTGGCGTCGGTCGTCACTGTTTTCTTGATGTTGATGCACCGGGCGTGGTCGAGCGGATTGAGAAGGAGACACAGCACGAGAAGCCGCAGGGCTATAGGGTGAAGTCCAGTCCGACGTCGAAGCCGTATAAGACACACTTTTATTTCAAGCAAACGCAGTATTCATTTGAAAAGTTCGGTGGATGGGAATCGGTGAAACTCGAACGTCAAAGATATGGCGACATTTGGCGAAGAGGGCAAGCACCCGACACTATACGACTTGAAAGGGGTTGCCGGTGGCTCACTCGTTGTTGGGGCGGGCTCTGTCAAACAGACTGGCGAGGTCTACACACTTGGAAGCTTACCTCAAAGAAATCGGGCAGGACTGGCGCGAGGATTCAAGCAACCGGGACCTGCGTCACGCGCGCAACCGGGTGCCGACGTCAGGTGGGGCATGCCAAACTGATGCGCGTCAGATTAGAACAACACGAGCGTATGTTATGGGCCTGGAGCGCAGGAAAGCAAGATACGAACCGGGGTGCAGAAAACTCTCTTGCGCGCCCGTCACCGGTTCCAAGATCGAAGATGCGCCGCACCGCGGGAGGGATAAATTCCAGAAGCGCCGATTCGCCTTCGACCGGGTGGGGAATGGAATCGGCGCGGCTCAGGCAGTCAAGGGCATGTTCGGAAGAAGTCCAGAGATTAATGCTCATCCCCTCCTCCATCAGATTTCCCCGTGGGCTGGCCGCTCTGTGGAGACGAATGCAGAGCCGAGGTGCGATGCGTGCGGGGGAACTTTTCAAACCGGCCCCCAACACGCAGGTGCGGACGGTGAGGAAGCGGCGGACGGAAAGGAAATGCGACGGCGGCCGGGCAAGCGGGCCCGGGTCGAAATCGGTACACCGTACACGCTCGCTCGGTGGGATGAGCAGAGCCGACGTCAGGTGGGGCCCACGATTCTCGTCGACCGCCCCCGGCCGGCACCCCCACTCCTCCTCCATCAGATTTCCCCCGTGGGGTGGCCGCTCTGTGGAGGCCAGAGCCGAGGTGCGATGCGTGCGGGAGAACTTTTCAAACCGGCCCCCAACACGCAGGTGCGGACGGTGAGGAAGCGGCGGACGGAAAGGAAATGCGACGGCGGCCGGGCAAGCGGGCCCGGGTCGAAATCGGTACACCGTACACGCTCGCTCGGTGGGATGAGCAGAGCCGACGTCAGGTGGGGCCCACGATTCTCGTCGACCGCCCCCGGCCAGACCCCCACTCCTCCTCCATCAGATTTCCCCCGTGGGGTGGCCGCTCTGTGGAGGCCAGAGCCGAGGTGCGATGCGTGCGGGAGAACTTTTCAAACCGGCCCCCAACACGCAGGTGCGGACGGTGAGGAAGCGGCGGACGGAAAGGAAATGCGACGGCGGCCGGGCAAGCGGGCCCGGGTCGAAATCGGTACACCGTAAACGCTCGCTCGGTGGGATGAGCAGAGCCGACGTCAGGTGGGGCCCACGATTCTCGTCGACCGCCCCCGGCCGGCACCCCCCACTCCTCCTCCATCAGATTTCCCCCGTGGGCTGGCCGCTCTGTGGAGGCAATGCAGAGCCGAGGTGCGATGCGTGCGGCAGAACTTTTCAAATCGGGCCCCAACACGCAGGTGCGGACGGTGAGGAAGCGGCGGACGGAAGGAAATGCGACGGCGGCCGGGCGAGCGGGCCCGGGTCGGAATCGGTACACCGTACACGCTCGCTCGGTGGGATGAGCAGAGCCGACGTCAGGTGGGGCCCACGATTCTCGTCGACCGCCCCGGCCGGACCCCCATCCCCTCCTCCATCAGATTTCCCCGTGGGCTGGCCGCTCTGTGGAGGCGAATGCAGAGCCGAGGTGCGATGCGTGCGGGGAAACTTTTCAAACCGGGCCCAACACGCAGGTGCGGACGGTGAGGAAGCGGCGGACGGAAGGAAGTGCGACGGCGGCCGGGCGAGCAGGCCCGGGTCGAAATCGGTACACCGTAAACGCTCGCTCGGTGGGATGAGCAGAGCCGACGTCAGGTGGGGCCCACGATTCTCGTCGACCGCCCCGGGCCGGCACCCCCATCCCCTCCTCCATCAGATTTCCCCGTGGGCTGGCCGCTCTGTGGAGACGAATGCAGAGCCGAGGTGCGATGGAGCGGGGAAACTTTTCAAACCGGGCCCAACACGCAAGTGCGGACGGTGAGGAAGCGGCGGACGGAGCGAGATGCGACGGCGGCCCGAGGGGCGGCCCAGGTCGGAATCGGTACACTGTAAACGCTCGCTAGGTGGGATGAGCCGAGCCGACGTCAGGTGGGGCCCACGATTCTCGTCGACCGCCCCGGGCCGGCACCCCCATCCCCTCCTCCATCAGATTTCCCCGTGGGCTGGCCGCTCTGTGGAGACGAATGCAGAGCCGGGGTGCGATGCGTGCGGGCGAACTTTTCAAATCGGGCCCAACACGCAAGTGCGGACGGTGAGGAAGCGGCGGACGGAGCGAGATGCGACGGCGGCCCGAGGGGCGGCCCAGGTCGGAATCGGTACACTGTACACGCTCGCTAGGTGGGATGAGCCGAGCCGACGTCAGGTGGGGCCCACGATTCTCGTCGACCGCCCCGGGCCGGCACCCCCATCCCCTCCTCCATCAGATTTCCCCGTGGGCTGGCCTAGAGCCTCCATCGCGGTCTGAAACAAATATCCTAACAGTGAACATCAAATAAGAGGAGGTCACAAGAGTAGAGGCAACGATCTGTGCGTCCGAAACGCCGGGCTGACTGGGCGGGCCAACGGCACATATCTACGTGGTAAACAATGGACGAGTGATACCGCAAACTGATACCAGCCACCACATTTAAGTCATTTGCTATCAGTGGCTGGCGGAGAGCGCAATATTCTCCAGACGTCATCAAATCTCGAACTTAGGGGAGCGCTGGAATCAAAAGGTACCCCAAAAAGGGGGGCTTAAAGACCGTCTGTTTGAGCCGTACGGCGGGTTACCCACCCGGGTCTTTTGCAACCAAATGGTGATTGGCCTCCCCGAGTTACGGTTCCGGCGTTCCTGGCCATATATCTCATTCAAAGTATTGCGGTTACGTCGTCTGCGGGCACGGAAGGGGTGTTCGGGGAGTCTCCCTGGGCGGTACAATTGGGATCCCCGCCGAGCGCGCTCTGCGGTCTAACCTACTGTCGCTCATTCAGTTACGGGCGTGTTATGTTGCAAATGGACACCGACGCCAGTTTATGGACGTAAAAGATCCCTATAAGGCCCCGATAAGTTGCGTATTAGGGGATTTTTAGAGGTGAAACGGGTTGGGGTCATTTTTCCGCTAGTTTTACTATGTAACTCAACGGTCGTTTATATAGTAAACGCCCCAGGCTTCGAAACCGATACTCGGCGAAGCTCACGTCCCACTCTCTCCCCTTTCCACATCATGCTGTCCGGGGCACTGTCACTGCCTGGCTTAAGAATGAAGGGAATATTCTCCAGAACGTCCGCTTGCGAGGCGCGCTCGCGCAATGCCAGAAGCGGTTTCGACCGTGGCTGCAAACCTGTCGCTCTATTTTGTAGTCGATTGCGTCTTCACGAAAGGTTTAGGACGCTTCGGTTGATACCCTACACCGCGCTCTCCTGCCTGGAGACTTGGGTATCCGCCCCCGCAACGCGCACCCGGACGCAAGCGTGTCCATGCCCGAGCGCATACTTCACAGCGGGAAAGATACGCGAGGCCGCGATGGTGAGTGCGAGCGTAACGAGTCCTTTTCGGCCCCATCGCGACACCACCTCGTCGCGCAAACGGTCACCTTCCGCAACGTCGCGCTCAAGGACCGCCCTAGCAAAGCGAAACCCTAACGCGGCATCCGGGGGCAAGGCCCCTTGTTCGCCGGCCAAAATTGCGCGCAAGGTAGGCGCGCTCACACCCTCACGTTCGGCCATCGTGACCACCAACTGGGTACATGGACCGCAGTCTTCTGCCATGGCAGCTGCAATCTTCGCGGCAAACCAGGCCTCGCGAGGCACGTTTTCCCGGTGTTCTGCGAGTCCGGAAACCCGCGCGAACCGGAAAAACGCGCGCGGACTCGCGTCATAGATATCCCTCGCATAAGTGAAATCATAATCAAAATTCCGTTCAAATTTTGCGATTTGCCGCCTCACTAGCCATCCGAGCATGCTCATTCCTCCTACGCATCGCGTCGACCGAACCACACCAGTCCCAAGACAAGAAACACCGGCAGAACCACCGCGGGCAGGTCTACCAGAAGCTGCCGTGAGGACTCCCGTCCAGCGACGGTGTCCCACAGATGAACGAAAGCGTGCAGGGCAAGGAAAGCGCCGCCCGCAAGCGCTGCCGGCCAGGCTTCCCTGGGACGAGTAGCCATCCACAACAGACCAGCCCCGGCGACCAAGTAGGCGCATCCTATGTCGCGTATAAAATGAGGATTGAGAGGGCCGGTCCCCGTCACACCTGGAATCGCGTAGTACCAGATCTCCGGTCGGATCAGCATCCAAACTCCGTTTGCACCCAGCGCGAACCCAAGAAGCCACGTTAACCCCTGCCGCATACTCTTTGTTCCTTCCTTATGGTTTTAGATGATGCCAACCTAGCGACGGTCACAACAGAACAAGAGTGCATCCAGTGGATCGCAGGCCACCAGAGACAAACTCTTTACAATGTATAGATGATCGGGAGTCCAACAAGCACGATCTTCGTAGTGCTAGGTTCCCGATGGCTCGCATACGACCGGCACCGGCAGCCAGGCCCGCCGATCAATTCTCCGGCCGGGCTACGATACATCTGCGTGGTTTGGGGGTAGCATGTTGGAGATCCTGATCGCCAAATACCTCCTATGAATATCACTCAGAACGAAAAGGCCGCTCGCTTCCGCGCCCTTCACGCTGGTCCTGACGCTTTCATAGTTCCGAATCCATGGGACGTCGGCTCCGCCCGGATTCTCGCCGGCCTTGGCTTCCAGGCATTGGCCACATCGAGCGCTGCCTCTGCCTCAGCTCTTGGTCGAAGAGATCACATGCTGACGCGAGATGAGTCTCTGGCGCACGCGCGCTTGATCGTCGATGCGACGGATTTGCCCGTCTCTGCGGATTTGGGAAAGGGGTTTGGTGAGTCTCCGGAAGTTGTAGCCGAAACGATCCGGCTTGCGGGCGAGGTAGGACTGGTTGGATGCACGATCGAGGATGCGACTGGCAACCAGGAAAGTCCGCTTTACGACGTGCGTTTGGCTGTCGAACGGATTGTTGCAGCCGCGGAAGCGGCACGCGCACTCCGATTTCCCTTTATCCTGACCGCGCGAGCACACAATTTCCTCTATGCCGCCCCGAGCCTGGACGACACGATTAGCCGCCTTCAAGCCTTCGAAAGAGCTGGGGCCGATGTGCTCTTCGCTCCGGGCCTGCCTGATCTTGCCGCCGTCCGCGCAGTCTGTGCGGCTCTTTCGAAGCCAGTCAATTTCATGGTGGGAATCACAGGAAGATCATTTTCGATGGATGAACTCGCCGCAGCGGGAGTCAAGCGGATCAGCCTTGCGACCTCGCTCTATCGCGCGGCAATGACCGGTCTTCTCGACGCTGCAGGCGAGGTGAAAGACACGGGCAAGTTCAGTTTCCTCGACCGGTGCGTGACGACGGCTGAGCTGAACAAACTCATGCGGGTTTGACTGGGTTGTGGACCCGAAACGTTTTTCCAGCTGTCTGCGTCTAGATGGTCGGCAACTCTTCCCTAACCGGGATAGGGAAGGTTTGCCCGTTACTCGGGACACGCCGCCTGGCATGGCGAAGCGCGAGGCGCATCGCGACGTCACTTCGGCACAGCTTCAATCACGCTCTGCGGAGCCATGGTTGGGACGATTCTCGTGAGCCTGTAATCGGAGCTATCGAGCAGACCACAAAACTCAGCTTGCGTCCGTTCGCGTCCTCCGTTCATCACTAACATGTTCAAATCGAGAAGCTTACTGAAGGACGCGGAAGCCGCGTCCGGCACAATCATATCTACCAGCAACATTTTGCTCTTCTTAGTCACCGCTTTACGGCAATTTCTTAGGATTGTAACGGCACATTCGTCGTCCCAATCGTGGATCACGCCACACAGAAGGTAAGCGTCTGCTCCTTGTGGAACGGAAGTGAAGAAATCCCCGGTAACGTATGAGCATCGTCTGCCCAGTGCGTTGTTGCCGTTGCCAAGCCGTTGCTTTGCCCTTTGGATTGTCGAAGCCGTGTCGAAAACCGTGCCTTTTATGTCCAGATTAAACTGCAGAATCCTTTCCAGGAGATTGCCTTGGCCTCCTCCGATGTCGACGATGGAAGAGATTCCCGCGAAGTCGTAGGCCATCAGAACTGCATAAGCCAGCATCGATGACAGATTCGACATCCCTTGATTGAAGGTGTCAGCCGCGTCGGCATTTTGTTGCAAATAGTCGAATAAGCTTGCTCCGAACACACTGTTGAAGGCCGGAGATCCGGTCTGAACGCTATGAAGTAGATTTCCGCACGCCTGGTAGTGAATCTCACCGAGCGTAATCACTATCGCCCTAAGAGATCCATGAACCTCGGTCTGAAGGGTCTCCGCAAGCCGGGAGAGAGCAAAGCGATCTCTTTGGACGTGCGAAAAGACACCCACGCTTGCCAAGGCTCGCATTAAACGGAACAGTGAAGTGGCGTCCGCCCCCGTGGCAGTGGCTAGTGCGACACACGACTGGGGGCCGTCTTTAAGTAAGTCGGCAATACCGAGTTTGGCAGCAACGTAGATGGCCTGGGAAACCCAATAACCGGTTGCCATCTGGAACAGAATGGGAGGCGACGGATTCCCTTCTTTTGTTGGTGCACTTCTGACCGGGAATAGTCGGTCTCTCAGAAGCGGCTTAATCTCCGCCCACAAGCCCATCCTCCTTGCCCGATGGAGAACCTGGAGGAGCGGCCAGAACGCCCATCGTTGAGCTACCATCTGAGCAGAGCTACCTCTGCAGCCATTCCTGGTCCCAATGCGATCATCACTCCCCAGTCTCCTGGCCGCGGATCACCGTTACGCACGACTTCGTCCAAAACAAACATGACTGTGGGCGAGGACATATTTCCGTAATTCCGCAATACAGTTCTGGAAAAACTCAACTGAGCATCCGTCATGCCGAAATGCTTTTGAACATTGTCGATCACCTTGCGTCCCCCTGGATGAACAACCCAGAAGCCAATGCGAGATCTTGAAAGTCCGTGTCGCTGCAGCAACTGCTGGAGTGCCGTCTCGATCATAGGACCAGCCAGGTGTTGAACCGAGGCTCCCAGCACGATTCGCAGCTTCCCATCGCGATGTTGAAGTCCAACCTCCTCGATCTGCTCCATATCGATGAAAGTCTCAAAGTCGACAATTTGTGGGTAGCTGCAATTGGCTTGCTGCCCGGCGGCAAGCAGAAAAGCGGCGGCGCCATCAGCGCAAATAGCGTTACCGACAACTGTTTCGAGGGTGCTATCGACGTAGTAGCAAGCTGAGCAAATCTCGACGGCTAGCATTAATGCTTGGCGGCCCGGATTTGCGCGAACGAAATCGACCGCCCGCTGCAACGCAGGAAGGGCACCCGCACATCCAAGGCCGACGATCGACGCTCTCTGCAGGTTGTTGCTGAAGCCCATATGCGCGATGAGACGACTGCCTACATCCGGACACACGTAACCAGTGCACGTACAGACTGCAAGGAAATCGACCTCCTGCACAGTGGTTCCCGCTGCCTTCACACAGTTCAGAATCGCGCGGCAACCTGTTTTTATGGCGCCGCGCAGATAGCGCTGATTCAGTTGATCAGAGGTTTCCTCGCGATTTAGGGCGCCTTCCAAATAAAAATGGCGATGATCAATATCGCTATTCAGGAAGATCTTCCGAATGCGCTCGCCCTGGTAACCCGCCGCATGAAAGCTTTGCTCTTGGGTGAGCCTAACCGGTGGGTTAGCTGTTCCGATACCGAGGATCCGAGGATGATTCATTGGTCCCTTAGTTAGGCTTTAGTCGTTCGCAACGATGGTTGTTGTGCTGGCCGGCTTCTCTTCATCTTTAATGGCTGCCTTGAAGCCGCGGATGCCCTCTCCGATTCCTTTGCCAAGTTCCGGAAGCTTTTTTGGCCCGAACACAAGCAGGGCAATTCCGAAAATAACCAGCAGATGCATGGGTTGAAACAGTCCTTCAAACATATAGGCTCCTTAAATACGGAAGATTCTTTTCTTTCACGTCTTGTGCTCCAGTCCCTCTTTCGCAGTCTTTGTCGGGTTGTCCAGCTACTATGTGAAACTCCGTCGGGTGAGGAATATTCCCAGAACACAGAAATGTTCTTTCTGCCAAAGCAATCAGATCTGAGCCATGGCGCAAGGAGGCTTCACGAAAATAGGTTGATCGACAGAGCTGGCGGCGAGCACCTGCCCTAATTGGCGGGCGCCAATCATGTTGATATTCAAGATTTGAGCAGACGAAGGAACCATTTGGGCGGAGTGGGCGCAACTATCGCGTGCAGCAAGAACGCCCTGGCGACCCTCTTATTGCCAACCGTGACCCAGAGCGGCGGATTTGCCGCCCAGTCCTGACTATCTTAAGATTGATCAAAGCGGCCAGAGATCACCCGGCCCCAGCATTACCAGAATGGCGCTATATACCATGCGTAGTAAGTCCCCACACCGGTGAGCACGACAATAAGTCCAGTTGCGCCCTGCGGTTTTTTCTCTCTTGAAGGTTCCACTTCCTGCTCGATCGCTTGGGTCAGCTCCGCGACCGTCCTGAAGACCTTCACTGCAGCTTCGCGTACTCCGCCTTGGCTTCTTTCATGCGAGAGATGTCGGGATCGACGTCTGTCCAGAGGGTAAGTGCCGGGCGTGAGCAGTATTGCTCAGACCTCTTAAATCCTGATTTGCTAAGGTCGCATAGACTTGGTGTACCAGCATGTCTACACGGGTTTGTATTGGGGTGTACACACAGCACGAAGCCAGCGAGGCAACAGAACCGGAAATGAGGTTATCCCATGAAAAAAGTAATGTTCTTAACTGCAATTTTGAGTCTCGGCACGTTGTGCTGGGCAGGGACGGCGCGTGAAGATGCCACCGACCGTCTAGACAATGCCACCGATGTAGTAAACGCAATTATGGGTGCGCCTGACAGCGGAATCCCGGAAGAAGTGTTGGAGCACGCAAAGTGCATAGCGGTTGTGCCGCACATGGTCAAAGGCGGCTTTGTTTTCGGAGGTAAAGGAGGCAAAGGCGTAGCCACTTGCCGCACGGCGAAAGGCTGGAGTGCGCCGGCATTCATCACGATTTCAGGTGGAAGCTGGGGGCTGCAGATCGGGGTAGAAGCTGTGGACCTGGTAATGATCGTTCAGAATGAAAAAGGGATGCAAAAGCTGCTCGAGAGTAATTTCCAACTTGGAGCGGACGCGTCAGCAGCAGCGGGTCCAGTTGGACGGCATGCCTCGGCCGGTACGGATTGGAAGTTGGATACAGAGATCCTGACCTACTCCCGTGCCAAGGGTGCATTTGCTGGGCTCACGTTGGAAGGTGCATCGATCCGCCAAGATGACGATTCCCGGCAGGCGATATACGGACCCGAGGTCACAACTCGGGCTTTGCTGTTGGGCAAAGTGCCGGCTCCATCCGCAGCCCAGCCGTTCCTTGCGGAAATTCGCGGAGCAAAAGCTCAAGCCGTAGCCGAAGGGAAAGCCGACGACGCGAAAACTGAAGCCAAATCTGAGGCCAAGTCTGAAGCCAAAGAGAACGTGACTGTTACTGGTTGTCTGCAAAAGGGCGACGACGCGGGCGAGTTTTCCATTGTTGCGCGCGACGGTAAGACATGGGAACTCCACAGCAACAGCATTAAACTGGATAATCATCTCGGTCACACCGTGACCGTGACTGGTCCGCGCACCCATGAGTCCAAGGCACAAGAGAAAGCAGAAGAGAAGCGAGAAGGAGTGGTCAAGGCATCGAGCAAAGAGGAGTACGCCGATCTGGGCGTCACCAGCCTGAAGATGGTGAGTGAGACCTGCAAGTAAGGTCCTGGATTGATTGCGTCCCAACGAAAACGGGGGAAGGGTTTCCCTGCCGAACGCGAAAAACACCCCATCCCCCAGATGCTCGAACTTCGGGTGTAGTAGCTTCTGGCACGTCGCGTTCCTTCTCGATTCCGCGAGGCCCTGGCAGACTGGCTTGATGTTCTTTTATCCGAGCACGGTCAACGGGATCTCTCCGCTTATGCCGCTTTGGTCGGTGGAGGTTCGGATTGGCCGATCTGAACTAGCCCGGCTCCGCGGTCCGCTTTCCAACGGTCATGAGTGCTGTAGCCTTTTCGGAGGCGCCCAATCGCCGAGCCGACGGCGACAGAGGTTCGGGCTATGTGCTCAATCTTTAAGAAACCTGCCAAGGCGAAAATCCTTGAACCAGTGCAGTCCGCTGCTAATTGCGCAACCGCATTGCGAGCAATCCGGATTGCCCCCGAAAATGCAGGGCTCGACTCGAGTCGTCAGATCACCAGAATAGTTCGTGGACATTCTGGAAAATGTGCACTCCTGCGGACTGGCTGGCGGCACACGGATCGCCCCGCTCCGGCGCTTGAGACTCTGACTTTTCTGATCGCCTCACGTTCGGCGAACTCAAAATCATTGAGCGACTCGCCTGCTCTTTTCATCGGTCGCCTCCTTGCGGAGGCTGTGATCTCTCATCTTGCTTCCGTTGTTCGTCCTGACGCTTCTTCTCTTCGGGCGTCGGCGGCCTCGCCGCCTTGTTCCGATTCACCTCTGGACGATTGTTTGGCGCCGGTTGGTTGGGCTCAGGACGGTTCGGTTCGGGCCGATTATTCGGCGGCGGCGTCGGAGGACGATTCACCTCGGGACGATTGTTCGGCGCCGGTTGGTTGGGCTCAGGACGGTTCGGTTCGGGCCGATTATTCGGCGGCACCGTCGGAGGACGATTCACCTCGGGACGATTGTTCGGCGCCGGTTGATTGGGCTCGGGACGGTTGGGTTCGGGCCGATTATTCGGCGGCGTCGGAGGACGATTGACCTCGGGACGATTGTTCGGCGCCGGTTGATTGGGCTCGGGACGGTTGGGTTCGGGCCGATTATTCGGCGGCGTCGGAGGACGATTGACCTCGGGACGATTGTTTGGCGCCGGTTGGTTGGGCTCGGGACGGTTGGGTTCGGGCCGATTATTCGGCGGCACCGTCGGGGGACGATTCACCTCGGGACGATTGTTTGGCGCCGGTTGGTTGGGCTCGGGACGGTTGGGTTCGGGCCGATTATTCGGCGGCACCGTCGGGGGACGATTCACCTCGGGACGATTGTTTGGCGCCGGTTGGTTGGGCTCGGGACGGTTGGGTTCGAGCCGATTATTCGGCGGCACCGTCGGTGATCGATTGGGCCCAGGTGCGTTATTCGGCCGGACTGGGTTGGCCGCAGGATTCTCGTTCCCGACAGGCTTGCCGGGTTGATTCGAAGGCGGCGTAATTGGGGGCTCGCCCGGTCTAGCGGCATTGGATGGCGTTCCCGGTCGGCCAATGATCAGCGTCGCCGGTTTTCCCGGGGGTGCCTGTTTGACCATCGGTCGCGAGGCAGGAATATTCGTCGGGCGCAAGGTCTGCACTTCCTGCCGCGCCAAGGGCTGTCCCGGATGCGCTGCCAGACCCTGTTGCTGTCTGGCAAAAGATACCGGCGGCGGCGGCGGTGTTGTTTTAGCAACGACCTGGCGGCTTGCTAGTGCAGCCGGCGGCGCGGCCACCCGTCGTGCGCTATTGGCTTTCGACCCAAGGACGCTCTCACGTGAGGGAGCCACGGCAGCCCTCGAGTTCAAAGTGGCCGAAGCCACCTCCCGCGCGTTTACTGCAACTGCTGCTCTGCCGACAGGCTGAGCGCTGACAAAAGTGCGCTGGGGAACCGCGGTTATTGCACCCGCTACCTGCCGGTTTACATAGGTGACGCTCGTAATGTTGGTAGTCTTGTTGACGATGGTTGTGTTGTAGACATTCGCGATCGTTGTTTGGTTGACGGTGGTATTGCTGACGTTAACTCGGTTGACGTACCCCTGGCTTACATTGTATGAGGGCACGTAAACTTCCCGCGGGCCCAGCGGAAACCATCCGACAGTACCACCGCCACTAGCCCCGATGAAGACCACCAGAGCAGGCGCATACACCGGCACCACGTTTGCGGGCCCAGCCACCCACCCCCAACGATCGCCAACGCTCACCCAACGTCCGTAATGAAACGGTGCATAACCCCACGAAGCGTCATCTACCCAAGTCCAACCCCAAGGTGATATCCAGTCCCAATGTCCTTCGCGGTATGGCGCCCATCCGGCTGAGACGCGGTTGGGGAACCAGACATGGCCGTAGTTCGGATCGTCACGCCAGTCGCCATAGTCATCCAAGTCCTCATAACCGACCACATCGTGCGAAAGAAACTGTGCCGAACGCGACCGCTCGTAGCGGCCGTCACGGCCATATGCCCAGCTATCAAATTCATCGGGGCCGCCAATTTCCAGCATCTCCGCGTTGAGCGATTCTGTACCGCTAAATGTGACTCTCTGCCCGGCATGTAGGGTGTAGGTCTGACCGTTACCAGTCGATTCTCCTTCACCCTCGCGCACACTTACGACTGTGTAGGTTCCGTCTTCACTGGCCTCTACCCGGTAGCGTCCGCGCTGAAAAATCGAAAAGGCCTGGTTAGGCGTGTCCACTTCGAAAACATCGTCGCGGTTAAGACTCCGCACACTAATATTGAGGGAACCTGACGTCAGTTGGATCTGCACCGTGCGATCATCCAGGTTAAGAAATGAGAATCCGGTGTTGGCCGCCATACGAATTACGGCAGATCCTAGTTCCACTTCCGCTCGTGAGTCTTGGTCCGCCCAGAGCTGGTCGCCGGTGGTCATCGGCCGGTTCGAGACCGCCTGTACCCAGTCCGATTCTCCCGCAGGCTGAAACGAAACCGAGGCCTGCATATAACCAAGTCGGGCCACCCGGCTAGGAGGATCATCCTGATCCTGCGCCGTCGCTCGCGGTGACATTATTGCGGTGAGAAGCGCAACGCCGACCACCAGGCTAATCCAACTCATCATCACTCTCGGTGTTTTGTCCATAGAAGGACCTCCACACTTTTTTCACTTGGTGATTCCCGGAATTTCCGCCAAATCTTAACCCGGAGAATCTGAGTTCCCTGCACACCTGGCCGTTGCAGATCTATTTTCTTATCGTCTTTCACTTCTTCCTTCGCCGTCGGAGTCGCCTCTCAATTCCCTCGATCTCATGATTCAAATGTCTGATATTCGCGGCAATAGTCGCGCCTTGCACATAGGAAGCGTAGCAAAATGAGCCATCAGCACTGTCCTACGATCCACTCTTACTCGTCAGTCCCGGTTGCGCCCTGCGGCTTTTTCCCAGTGCGCTCACGCATTTTGTCGCCGAAGTCCGAAACCTTGTCGGTGAGATCACGGCGGGTTTGGTCGCCACTCGCCGGTGCGATTAGTATGCCGATTCCTACGCCAATGCCAACTCCGAGGAGCAGCGCACCGACCGTCCCAAAGATGTGCGAATCTTCTTCGCCGCGAAGAGCGCTGGTAGCACGGCTGACGCGTTCGGACGCGGTGCCATACCCGTCCCGGACCCTGTTCTTTATGTCGTCGATATCGTCTGGCAGCCGTTCACGGACCGAGTCAAGCAGTTGAAGTCCAGTATCGAGCAGGACGCTAAGGAGTGGTTCTCGCTTTCTGAATCTCATGGGGTGTCTCCGACGATAGCTTCGCCGGTATCAAAGATGCAAAATGGGCCGGAGATGTTGGCTTCCTCCGCAGCCCGGACGGGCTTAAAGACGGCGTTTCAAGACCGGCCGATCATCGTCTGAAAAGGAATCGGAGGAGGAATCCGGATTGACATTCTTGCCTCGCTGGAGAGTGGAAGCAGGTGTCACAGTGAGAGCAGCTTGAAGCCTGAAGCTGAGCGTAGATTCAGCCGGAAGCTGTACCACCGCTGCTCTACCCGCGGCTTGGACGCCGGTTCCCGCTCCGGCGCCAATCATGGCGCCGATGGCAGCTCCTTTTCCTCCACCAAGAATCCCGCCAAGAATCGCACCCAGACCTGCACCGCCACCAATCGTCGCCGCTGAGCGGACATTCCGCGAAGGACCCTCTTTGGAATATTGGTTGGAGCGTAAATCGTAGCTGTTCCCGTTGTAGGCCAGGCGAGTCACCTCGATGATCATTGCGGGCCGGCCGCTGAAACGCCCGGCGCTCTGTGCCTCGACAACCCTGCCCTTGATACCAGCGCCCTCGGGGATAACGACTCTATCTCCCACGAGAATGGGCGAAGCCAGGCTGGCCAGAAAAGTATCTCCCTTTTCGTTCAGGTCCGAACTCAACGATTCCGTCAGACGCACGGCAAGCACTGTCCCGTAAGGCACGATGATTTTTTCAGGAGCACTGGGGGGAGTGGCCGAGGCAGCGAGTGGCGACGAAGAAGCAACATCCGACGACACATCCACTGCGGGGACAACACTTCCTGATGAAGCAGTGTCCCTTGGCGAGTCAGAGGCACTGATTTCGGGGAGAGATGGGTGAGGCGAATTGTCGATCGGCGAGACCCTTCGGGCGACTGAAGGCCGGGCGATCGCAGGAGCCTTTGATCGGGGAATGGTATTTTGCAACGACGACGGTGGTTTCAGTAACGCCGAGTTCAGGTTCTGGCGAGGGGAATCGACCAAGCGCAGATTGTCAACCACGACCTTGACGCCTTCAACCTGCCAAGCATCCCGCACAGCGGCGGCTCGCTGATGATCGCTCGCAACATAACCCGCGAGCGTGATAACGCCGTTGGTGCCCGTCACCTGAAACCGCCCCATGATCAACTGGTGATCAGCGCGCATCCGATTTTGTACCTCCGACACGACTTGCGCGTTGTCCTGCCGGCGAGAGCAGCCCGTTGTCCCGGCTACGAGCATGATGAGGATGCCGACGAACGCGAATACCACTCTATGTGCCCGCAGCATAGACATGACCCCAGATCGAGTTAGATGCGGACTGGCTGTCGTCAATCGAACGCGGGAAGGTGCCGCCAACCTACATATCGAGGGCGGAAGCTTTAACTTTGGATCCTGCATCTAAATCATTTGTTATGATGATCTTACATCTTCGCCCGAGAGCTATACCCAAGGGACTTGTTCGCCTGTGGATTCGTTAGGCTAAGGCCCTCAGGCCTCAACGTCTCCAGGAGAGCGTTCGCAACTCCGGCCGTGCTGAACACGCGCCGATAGGGTTCAATTCTGACTTCGCGCCTTGGCTGTTGCCTAGTTGTCAAATCGTGACTCATCAAGTTGCTTACGAATCGGCGTATCTGTGAGCCAAGCTGCAGCTACAAACTCTTGCCTTCATCGCGCCGCCGGCGGCTGACCCGCGCCTAGCCAAGTGCCACCAGAGCAGTGATGAGAATACCTCCTCCAATCGCTAAAGCGTCTTCCAGAACTGCGGCTCCCAGATCAGGCATTTCGCGGCTGAGCCTCTTCCGCATGTGATAACCGGCAAAGGCCCCGGCAATCGCTCCTGCTCCGCCGAGAACTGCCCCCTCAGCAAAAGGCCGTCGTTCCATCACACCGTAAATTGTCGCGCCGCAGACCGCACCCGACACAATCCTGGAGGCAAGTGGCCCGGCCTTCAATCGACTCGGTGTAAACGGTAGCTTGTCTGCAATCAATTCGCTTACCGCAAGGTCGGTGATCCTTCTAGACGCCTGGGCTGAGATGATTGTGGCAAACGGCGAATTTCCCAGGCGAATCCACCTGCGTTTTGCAGCACAAGCCAGGACCGCGGGCGCTGCGAGGGCACGCAGACCCGCCACTACGCCTATCCCTACTGCCAACGCGGGAGTGTATGAGGGTTTCATCTAAAAGCAAATCTAACTCTGACCGTTGCCTTCACGCTTGACGGCGACAAAAAACATGGCCCAAATTGCGGCCTGCTTGGCAACTCGAGCATCGAAACTCTGATCGCGCGGACGCTTTCATTCGAACATAGTTGGCATTAGTGCAATTGTACTGCCCTTGGTTTTGCCTGCCTGCGGATTTTTCTCCCGCCTCAAGATGTATGACATTCGCGCGGTGTGAATGTCGTTGATGCTGTGAATGAATGTGTGACTCGCAATTTTGGGTACTTTGAAATGCTGACGCGCTAAAAGTTACTGTTCAATGTCGAAGTAAATCTTTGTTGTGGCGCGGTATCGGGTTATCTTTTTGCCGTCCAGTTCCATTTCTAATTCCGCCACTCGCGCCCACCTCAGGCCGCGAACCGTTTTGGCAGCTTCGGTCACCGCGTTCTCCGCAGCCTTCGCAAAGCTCTCCGTTGATACGCCTACCACATCGATAACTTTCTGAGCCATCACGCTTCTCCTTTAAAATCTCCGACCGCGCTGTGGTTTTCACCGCTTCAGCCATGTGCCTTGGTTAGGCCGCTTTCGCCTTCGAGTCTAGCCGTAATCCCGCATCACGCCACGCATCCAGTCCGCCCTGAAGCGCCCAAACATTCTCGTACCGGCGCTGCCGCAGTTTTTGCGCCAAACTGGCGCTAGAACCTTCGTTCAGTCAGGTGCAGTACGCAACGATAGGTCTGCCTTTCGGAATTTCCGAGATGTGCTCTTCGAGCTTGTCCACAGGAAGGCGGATCGCATCGGGCAGCTTAACATCCGATTCTTCCCAAGCCTGTGGGTTGCGTGTATCGATGAACGCGAATTGTTCCCCGGCACCCATTCTCTTTCGTACCTCATCAACTGTGATCCTCAGATGGTCGGGCATTAGAGTCTCCTTCCTCAGTCCAGAATCCAGAGAGTAGATGCGAAGCATGGCGTTCGCGCTGTACCAATCTAGCAGCCCGTGTCGAGTGGATGAGGGGATAGCACGCCGGTATGCGCTTTGTGGCTACCGCGTTTTGCCATTTTTGGCCGCGAGTCGGCAGGCTCTCGCACGCTATTTCGGGTGGTAAGTCTCGAGGTTGCGCCCGGGTTGATCGCAAAGCATGGCATACTACCGGGGCTAGGAAATCTCTGACTCTCCGGAAATGTCACATGCTGAAAAGCGTTTTCACTATTTTGCCTCTTCTCCTATTGCCTCTTCTCCTGGAAAATGCCTGGGCGCAGACAGCGAGCCCTGAGCCACAATCCAGCCCTTTGCCACCCCTTATCATCCTGATTGGGCCGCCGCTCAGCGGGAAGACTACGCTGGTTGACTCGATTACGAAGACCTACAACGTTCCCAACATTTCGATTGAGGACCTCATAAAGGATAACGCGGCAGAACTCGAGCACCTGCGCGCTCAGGGTACGTCGATGGCCGAATGCGCCACGACAAAGCGGCCCGGATCGGCCTTTTTACCGATGAAGACCTTCGCAGCTTCCAACCCAGCGGGACCGCCTCCTGTGTGGCAGGTCACAGCCAAGCCGGTTCTTCTTGAAGCACGTGCAGAGGCTTGCACAATCTTTTTATCGATCGCAGAAAGGCGAGCGGAATCGCAACCATGGCGGACCGATGCTAAACCCGAAGCAACTATGCTGGGCTGCCCGAAACCTATTCGGAAGAGAGATCCATAGCATTCTTTGCTCTTTGGATGAGGATCGCTTCTAGAGAAGGCCATTGTGCCGAGTGCTTGCCTGTCGGAAGCAAATCTTCGACGGTAAAGCCCGTTGACGCGAGATCTTCCGCGTAGATGATCATCAGCTCTTTCCGTTTCTGTTCATCGAAAAGATGAACGAAACGGACGTTCATCATGGCTTCCGGCAGCTGGTATCCTTTCGCACGCAGCAACCCTTGTACATGCTCCAGATCCGATCCCGGCTTCGGTGCTTCACTGCTCGCTCCGAACCGAGCACGCACGTCGAAGAGCAGTCCGCTCAGCGTTTCCGTTTTAGCAAAAGGATAGGTATGGTGCAGCTCCGGTCGCGAAGGAAGATAGGCTTCAAACTGCAACCAGTACAGGCGCTGTACCCTCTTCTGGGCCGTTGCTTCTACAAACACATGTAGTTCGCAATCTGCTAGGTCAAACAGCGGCCATCGATCCGCGCCGACGTATTGGACCGAGGGCGGTAGTTTAATTCGTATCTTCGGATCTCGCTCGGAGCTGAGGACATTCGCCTTCACCTGACGCTCGGGTTTAGGAATCTCGCTCGCGAAAACCGTCCAGCAGAGCAGAGTAGGCAACAGAAGTCTTCGCATTAGTAGCATGGCCGCGACATCCTTGTTCCACAGCATGAATCCGGTGAGACAACGCTCATCCGAGTACTCTACACAACTGAGGCTTGCACGGGACAGGACAAAGAAATTAGAAAACTCCATCTGTTCTCTCGTTATCGCTATCGGCCCAACCACCTTTCTTCCTAACGTCCCCACCAGCGAGTGGAAAAGATGACAGACCGGGCGGATTACCGTTTCTCGAGAGCTATGCACCCGGACGAGAAATGGATTTATCGGCGGGCAGGAAATTGATTAGTGTTGTAAACAGGCGATTACACTCACAACCCGGTCAATGAGTGAAATGGCGATGTTTCGCCAACAATTCGTTTGAGACCCTGCCAACTGCTCTGCTCTCATTGACTTGCCCATTTCAGAGACGTAACATTCACCCCAGTGATGGGCGCTACGACGACGCCCAACAGGCAGAGGGAGTGAAATATGGACACAACAAAGAAGTCCGCGAACCGTGGCCTCCTTGTTTCGAAGGGTTGGGTTCAAGCTGTCGCCATCGTCGTGGTCTTTGGCTTCTTCGTTTTGGGTCTCCTCGCATACCGAACGTACACGGACGAACCACCGATTCCGGAAAGAACTGCGGGAGAGGGTGGGGAGACACTGTTCACGCACCAAGACGTCATTGATGGCCAAGGGGTGTTTCTCCGCAACGGTCTCATGGAGTACGGCTCGATCTTCGGACACGGAGCCTATCTCGGTCCGGATTTTACCGCCGACTATCTTCACCGCGCGGCCCTTCTCGTAATCGATGAATATGGAGGGCCATCATCGGACCAAGCAAGAGCCCGGACCATAACCGATTTCACATCGAATCGGTATAACGCTGAAACCGGCACCTTAACTTTCAGCGCCGCACAGGCGATAGCATTTCGGAAACTCGAAGCTCACTACCATGATTTGTTCTCTGATCCGACCTCAAAGTTCGGGCTGAGACCGCAGGCCATCACCGACCCGCAACAGACGCATCAGCTGACGGCCTTCTTTAGCTGGACAGCCTGGGTCGCTTCCGCCCGGCGTCCAGCGCTGAATTACTCCTATACAAACAACTGGCCTCCGGAACCGCTTGTGGACAACCATCCCACAGCGGACACGGTGATCTGGAGCGTGCTGTCATTGGTCGCACTGCTGGGTGGAATTGGGATTCTGCTAGCTGCGTTCGGCCGTTGGAACTTCCTGGGGTGGCATGGATCCGAACAGCAGGCCATTTCTTTTCGCCCACCCGATGAGGTTGTACTCACTCCGTCACAGCGCGCCTGCTCTTGGTTCTTTCTGGTCATGGCGCTGCTTTTTCTTATGCAGGCATTGCTCGGCGGCGCGACCCAGCACTATCGTGCAGACCTCTCCAGTTTCTTCGGAATCGACCTGGCCCGCCTACTCCCTTTCAACATAGCCCGCACCTGGCATCTTCAGTTGGCGATCTTCTGGGTCTCAACTTCTTTCCTGGCCGCAGGAATTTTCCTGACTCCGATGATTGTTGGCCGCGAGCCCCGAAGACAGAATTGGCTAGCATATGGCTTACTCGTCGCACTGGCCGTAGTTGTGTTTGGCAGCATGCTGGGAGAATACGCCGGGATTAAGGGTTGGATTCAGAATGGGTGGGAGTGGTTTGGAAATCAGGGCTTTGAATATCTCGACCTGGGACGATTCTGGCAGCTTCTTTTGATCGTGGGCCTGCTCTTCTGGACGCTCATTTTGTTTCGAGGATTGCGAGGACGGCTAGGCTCGGAGCACATGGGCAACATGCCGTGGCTGTTCTTCTTCTCGGCCCTGTCCATCCCAGCTTTCTATGCCGTAGGGCTGCTGGCGCATCCCGCTTCTCATTTCACCACAACCGATTTCTGGCGCTTCTGGGTGGTGCACTTGTGGGTCGAAGACTTTCTCGAGCTGTTCACCACCATCATGGTCGCTTATATCTTCGTATTGCTGGGTGTCGTGAATGAGAAGGTAGCACTGACCGTAATCTACCTCGACATCGTGCTGTACTCAGCGGGCGGGGTAATTGGCAGCATGCATCATGTGTATTTTTCCGGCGAACCCGCCATTCACATGGCACTGGGTGCATTTTTCTCGGCGGCCGAAGTAATTCCCCTCACATTTCTCACCGTTGAAGCTTGGGGTTTCCTGCAGCTTGGCGCTCACCAGGAAGGTAGTTCGCGCACACCCTTCCCTCACTTCTGGGCAGTCATGTTTCTTGCGGCAGTCGGCTTTTGGAATTTTCTCGGTGCTGGTATTTTTGGTTTCCTGATCAATCTTCCAATCGTTTCATACTATGAGATCGGAACAGCTTTGACCGCCAATCACGGCCACGCGTCCATGATGGGTGTTTATGGCATGCTGGCGGTTGGATTGGCCCTTTTCTGCTTGCGCTACATGGTACCGGAGGCTCGTTGGTCGGACCGGGCGGCCAAGATCAGCTTTTGGTCGCTCAATCTTGGTCTGGCTTGGATGGTATTCGCCACATTGTTTCCCCTGGGAATTTTGCAACTCTATCACTCGGTCAATTCAGGCTATTTCGATGCACGCTCCCTGAAATTTTTAACCAGTCGCAACAGCGCATTGCTTGAGTGGGTGCGATTTCCTGGCGACGTGCTCTTCATAGTTGGGGGAATCTTGCCGGTCCTGTACTTGTCCTGGCTGGCGGTGCGGCATATGGCCCAGCGACCCGCGACTGATCAACCCGATGAAATCCTGTTCACAGAAGTTGTCAGGCCTCAAGAGTCACGATGAGCGGCATACACATAGAAGCACTAGTGGCCTCCGGGTACGCGCTCTTCCTGGTGGCAGTGGCTGCTTGTCTCGAAAGGCTGGGACGACACACCCACCAGAGATCTCGTCAGTATCAAACTGCTGGGTTTACTTATCGTCAGCACCTGAATGTGTGGGAGTGTCCAGCTGGTCAGTACCTCAAGCTCTGGGCGTTCGACTCTCAACGGCGGGTCGCTGAATATCGCGCCGAGGCGAAGTCTTGCAATTCCTGTGCGCTAAAGAAAGAGTGTACTAATTCCGACGATGGCCGTAGGCTAGAGCACCATCTCGATTCTTGGTTGCAGTCGGAAATCCGCCGTTTTCATCGTGGAATCTCGCTCGCTTTACTTTTCCTCGCGGCACTAATTCTTTCGCTAGAAGCGGTACTCGAAACTGCTGCGATTGATTTGGCGGTGCTTCTTACTGTCATGGTGCCAGTCGCCATAGCGGCAACACGCTTAGGGTTCAGGCAACGACCAGTAAATCCGCCGTAGAAGAATCTAAAGCACAGCCAAGGGCTTCGCCGAGCGCCGAAACTCTTCCTCCCTCATGGTTGTTGTAAACAGGCGATTACACGCAATATAAAAAGGCGCCCACTTTGCGGTAGGTTGTGATTGTTGGGGTCACCACTTACCAAAAGGAGCGCCGTTATGAAGCAAGAAAAGTATATTGGCATGGACGTTCACCAAGCAACGATCTCGGTTGCCGTCATGGATTGCAAGGGCAAGCTGATCATGGAATGCATCCTGGAGACGAAGGCGGCCACGATTCTAGAGTTCATTTATGGGCTACGCGGAACTGTATCGGTAACCTTTGAAGAGGGAACTTCTGCCGCCTGGTTACATGACCTGCTGAAACCTCACGTCGCCCATCTTGTGGTCTGCGATCCAAGGAAGAACGCCCTGCTGAAAGACGGCAGCAAGAGTGACCGGATCGATGCGCGCAAGCTGGCGGACTTGTTACGTGGCAACCAGATCCATCCGGTGTACCACGGAGAGCACGGGGTGCGCACCTTAAAGGAGCTGGGGCGCAGCTATCAGACCCTCACGAAAGATGTCACGCGAGTCATGAGTCGGATCAAATCGCTGTACCGCAGCTGGGCCATTCCCTGTAGCGGTACCACCGTCTATGCCCCGCGACATCGCGCCGAGTGGTTGGCCAAGATCCCGCAACCCGGAGTTCGTCTGCGGGCCGAACGGTTGTATCAGCAACTGGATCTACTGCAACCGGTGCGCCAGGAAGCGCGACGCGACCTGCTGCGAGAGAGCCAAAACCACCATGCCGTGAAATTACTGCGACAAATTCCTTCGATCGGTCCGATTCGTGCCGCCTTGCTGGTGGCGCTGCTGCAAACGCCACACCGTTTCCGTACCAAGCGTCAGCTGTGGGCTTACAGTGGTTTCGCGATCGAGACGCACGACAGCGGCGAGTACCGCTATGTCAGAGGGAAGGTACAACGAAACCGGGAGCGCATCACGGTGCGCGGACTGAATGACAACCATAATCATGATCTGAAGAACCTGTTCAAAGGCGCTGCTCTCTCTGCGAGTACTCGCCCCGGACCGCTGTACGATTTCTATGGTGCCCTTCTGGAGAAGGGGATGCGTCCAACCATGGCCCGTCTCACCCTGGCACGAAAGATTGCCGCGATCACTTTAGCCATTTGGAAGAAAGGAGCAAGTTTCGACGCCAAACAATTGCATCGGCAAGCAGCTTAAGCGTCTCTGGTAAGAGACCTTTCCATCTCAGGGGATTCTCTCTGGTGGTGGTCGGTCGGGTTCTGGAGACGCTCGGTTCGAGGTGAGTATCAGTCAATGAGATCGGCCCTGTGTGCTTCGGCACCGAGTCACCCATTACACGTTATGCCTCCTCGGATAACCAGAAATAGCGATAGGCCACGAGCCTCCGATAGAACCATGGTTGACACTCCAATACCAGGTTCGCTTGCCAAGTTTCAAGACTCGATTGGCGTAGTCACCACCGGAAGATGAAACCCACGGGAAGGGCAAACAAGCCAGAGCAAAACCTCTCGAACGCAATCGGGGGGCACTTACAGTCAGTGGGCTGGATCTCGAGACTAAAATCTTCTCGGCCTCCGGTCGAGGGAGAACTTTTTTCTTGACATCCCTTTTTATAGAACTCATTGAGAGATTGGCCGAGTGGGGTCAATGAGTGTAATTGATTCCATGACAATGTCGGCTCCGACGCCCGAGTAAAGTTGGTGGTGCCAACACCAACCAACAGGCTCGGGAGAAAGGAGCCGAACGATGATTATTATAGGTGTAGATTTTCACCCCGAGTTTCAACAAATTGCTTCGGTGGATACCGACAGCGGAGAGTTTCAGGAAAAACGTTTGGCGCATCCCGCGGAGGCGGAGCAGTTCTACCGCGATCTCGCGGCGCAGGGCAAGAAGGTGCGTGTGGGAATGGAAGCCAGTGGGCACGCGCGCTGGTTCGAACGACTGCTAGCCGAGCTGCAGTTGGAGTTGTGGATCGGAGACGCAGCCCAGATACGCGCCAAGCGAGTCCGCAAACAGAAGACCGATCGGCAAGATGCGCAGCTGATTCTGAAACTCATGCTGAAGGATGACTTTCCGCAGATCTGGGTGCCGAGTTGGGAGAATCGGGATCTGCGGCAACTGCTCTGGCACCGGCATCGCCTGGTGCAGGCGCGCACGCGCATCATGAACCAACTGCAGGCCGTAGCGCTGAACCAGGGACTGCGTTGCAAGAAGCGGTTATGGCGGGAGCGCGGACGACAGCAACTGGAATCGTTTCGCCTGGCTCCGTGGGCCAGCCGGCGACGGTGCGATCTGCTGGAGCTGCTGGATCGACTGAATCCGACCATCGCGGAGCTGAGCCAAGCGATCGAGCAAGAAGTCGAAAACTGTCCAGAGGCGAAGCGGTTGATGACCCATCCCGGCGTGGGTCCGTTGACCGCGTTGGCCTTCGTGCTGATCATCGGAAAGGCAGAGCGGTTTGAGTGTGGGAAGCAAATCGCGAGCTATCTGGGACTGGTGCCGTTGGAGGACTCGAGCGGCAACCGGCGCCGACTGGGGCATATCACCAAACAAGGGAACTCTCTATTGCGCTTCTTGCTGGTGGAAGCAGCCCAGGTCACGGTACGTAGCCTGCCGGAATGGCGCAGCAAGTATTTTCACTTAGCCATGCGGCGAGGACGGAAGATCGCCAAGGTGGCGATGGCGCGGAGACTCGCCATTGGTTTGTACTGGATGTGGCGCCAGGGATGGGATTACGAGCAGGTGAAAAAGTTCGGTTCGCACGCGGGACAGCCCGGACATCGCCATGGTGTGCAGTAGAACACCGAGTAATTGATTGCGGCGTCCCGCTCCCCTTTCACCGGGGGAGTCTGAAGTAGTAATCATGATCGCAGCTTGCGACCGAAGAGATGCATGGGTCGGACCGAGTTCCCGACCTGAGACGATTACGATGCGAGCCGTGGTTGGATTGGCAGTTCTTCAACTAGAGCGAAATGGCGCTCTTATTCGAGTGCACGCCGCAGTGTGCTCGCAAACTACTTGACACCGCCGACATTGTCAGAGAGGCGATGTTACGCCAATTGACAAACTGCATCACCCAATTCGGATATGATTCTGCCCTCCATCTTGGCTTCGAGAGGTTAAGTGATGGTAAGTTGTAGCGCGGTACTGGTTCCACCACTCGTACATCCCAGATTGCCCGAGTTTCCGCTCGGAGTGTTGACCTTCACGCTGGCGGTTCCAGGACCCGAGATCAAGGAGGTCGTTATCGTCACCTGTAACTGTTGACTGCTCGTCACCGTAGTGGTTACCGTCTTGCCGTTAATGACCGCGGCAGAGGATGAAACAAAATGGCTACCATTAACGCCGAGGACAAAGCCTTGCTGCACTTGAGCAAAGGTAATCGTACTGGACGAGAGGGACCCGATACTCGGAACAGGCCGAGCACTTCCGCAAAGCGGATTGAGTGCTTGGCAGCCCGGGAGGAGTAGCAAGGCGAACAAAATACCGGTGAAAAGCCAAGAGGAACCATCAGGTTGTTTCACTTTTCTCCTTGAGGACACCGCTAGAACAGGATATGCCGTCGAAGCTCTCAGTTGTCGTGCATGCGAAAGAAAATCAAGATAGAGCAATAGGCACGAGGTGGGGCACGTTGATCTCTCGCACCATCCTGATTCTGCACTTCGCGGGCCATTTCTGCAAAGCCCTCGGGCCTAGTTGACGTAATCAGGCGATTACACTCATTGAAGGACCGAATCGGTGACCGGGGGGCAATCAGTGTAATCGCGATTTTGCACCCACTACGAATGAAGATTCGGTTTCCGCTTGGCCCACCATGCTGGCGGAACATGGCGGGCCCCATCGGGAAGCGGAACCTTAACGTTCGGTGCCGTCGATCATTCGTTTGAAGGAAGGGGCCGCTACTCGGGGATCATCCGCACCGGATGTTGCTGTTGCCGATCACCTCGAATACCGACAAGAGGCGGGTAGCGCCAAGAAGTTGCCGAATCGGTTTCCCAATGTTGAAGAGTTGCAAAGCGCAGCCTGCCGATTTTGCGGAAACGTACAGCCGAACCAGCGTGCCCAGGCCCGTGCTGTCCATTTGGGTTATGTCCGTCAAGTCCAGCAGGATTCGTTTGCAGCTCGGAATCAGCGGGCCGACCTCCAGGTAGAGGCGATCGTTCACACCCGCCACCAACCGGCCGCTGCACCTTACCTCGGCGTCGTCGCCGGTCCGGTCAACGGCAACAGTCAGGAAGCTTGCGACTGCTTGGTCAGGCATCAGAGCACTCCTCCCTGGAACGGGTTGAAATCGCTGTCGCGCGATTGTACACATTGAAATTTCCTACATTCAATTGCATTGCTGGCGTCGGCGACATCCGCGCGGTGGCCTGGGGGCAGTAATACGATGTCTACCCGATTGAAAGGTTACCCTACAGTGCTGTACACCTGCAGCTTAATGGCGAAGTGAGGCCGTCGGTAGAACGCAAGGCGACGCCATGGCGTGCAGGGAGATCCTGCAACGGGGAGTCTCTGCCCCCTCATGCAACAGCGGCCGCCTGCGCGCATTCGGTGATTTCGTGTTCCCTTAAGCCCCTAGGGGTTTACCAGCACCTAGATTCCCGTCCGAACAGGTTTTGTCTGTTCCAAAAAGGAGGTGCCACGTGAAGAAGTTCCAACGGGGTTTTCATCAAGCCCTCCGTTTGGGGATGGCCTCCCATCTTAACCGAGATTTCTCTTTTTGGACTCCCAGGTAGTCTCGGCAACCACATTCTGCGGGGCCCGACGCACGCAATCGGGGCTTTTTCATTTCGGTGCATCGAACGCGGCGTCGATGCCTCGATCACAAAAAAATCAACCTGGAAAGAGTGCGCAGGCGTCGCTGGGGGAGGGCAAAGGGAAGGAGCGATGCGGCCAGCTCGGCGAGAAGGAGAGGAGTCCAAGTAGCGTCAGCGTCCTTCCCTCGCTGGGTAGACTATTCGTTACAGCTGGCATCCGTTGAACAAAATAATCTGCGAGTCGCTTTTCCGACGCGAGGAACCCAAAGGACGGCTGGGACTTTGAGCGGATCGAGTGTCCGAAGTGCGGCAAGAAATTCGTCGCTAGTGAAGCGAACCTTGGGCAATCGCCGTCCGTAAGTTAATCTTGGCCGTCTTGTCGGGCCACACGTGGTCGCCCTTCGGTGTGGGATGCATCACCCTCACATCCGAGTCCGTTTCGAGCGCCCGTTTAAGCTCGCTGGTGTTTAGTATCGTCAATGCGCCCACGGTCTTTTTGCAATCAGGGCAGTAGGCCTGAAATGTCATGCTGGAAGTCTACGCCTCTTTCTCCGGTCTAGCCCGCCCGCACAATCGCCAGGATCACCGCATTGGCCCGAGTTGCGCTACCAGAGGAACGTCGCGGGTCCGAAATGCGTCGAGAGGTTCCGGCTTCAGCCGTAGAAGTTAGGCAGCCGCGTCCCGTCCCGATTTAGATCGACGGTGCTTCTGTACCCGGACCGACCTGCTCCAGAAAGATCGCGAGAAACAATCCCCACAACGCACCGGGCGAAGAATCAGCAGGGGCAAAATGTATTTTTCCCCCAAAGGTTCGGGGACGCGAGGCAAAGCCGTTTAAGCTGCCGCAGTTTCAGCACTCAAACAATCTTGCAAACACGGCTACACCTGTGCGCAGGGGTACAAATTTCGCCCACAAGCATATCAGGACTGGGCCGCGGGCAAGGCATTAGGTAGGATGGGCGCGCGCCCCCCCCAACCTCCCGTCGCCCTCTTCCGGACGACAGGTAACGGGCGCCATCCGGCGGCTAAAGCGGACTCTAGCCACCTTGCATACCCTAGCGGTTTCCCTGTTCTCTACGAATGGCCCATCGTGCTAGTTACGACTGCCACCTCTGTGCTATGCCGCCCTTGGGTGAGCTTCGTTGTACGATTTCTGCATCAGGGTTATGGTGCGAGACGCTCCTCGCACCGGCGGACGTTAATATCACGAATTGAGTTTCTCTGCTGCGATCAATCGGCGGTCGCGGTGCGGTTCGGTGCGCTGTTGGCCAGTAGTCAGTTTGCACTTTTCTCCCGCCGCAGCACCGCAAGTGGGACAGGGGACAGCAAGTATTTGTGTTGGGCTAGGTTCTGCTTTCATCGGGAGATAATGCCCAAAACCCATGGGCAAGAGATGGTCAATCTTGAACACTCTGTTTAGCCGGAAGATTCGTTTAGTCGTGGGGGGAATGCTCGAGATGCTGTCGCCGCTCTCTGTCTTCAGGCAGAGCTTATCGCCCCTTGGGGTGCGTCAAGTGGATAATTCCAAGTAAAATGTTCAGCGTTTTGTGCTGCTCCTGGTTCTCGGGTGCTCGGCGCAAACGTGCGATGCAAACTCTTGGTCGCGCTGCGACTCGAAGATCTGCTTCATTTCAGCAAAAGATTCGCCAGTGAGTGCATCTGAAGGGCTGAAGACCCAGGCACATTCGGAGCAACCCCAACCCTGAAAACGGTCATGTTCGATCCATACGAGCTTACGTAGAGCCGCCACTTACAGGCGGAAAACAAAATCTAGACCCGCGAACGTTCGTTTCATTTGTTTTCTTTCTCCTTGACCACCCACAATCACTCAGTGCATTTAAGTGGCCCTCCGACGAATCAGCGCAACTTACTGTTTCGATACAGCCAGAACAGATCCGGCACCCAGAGAATATTGATTCGGGAGTGTATCTTTGGAGGAAAGCACGCACAAATGGCCAGGTCATGTAGGCAATAAGACCAATCACCAACAGAATCGCCCACCAGATGACCTTATTCCATGGCATGCTGCCACGCTCCAGCCTATGTTGGCTCAGAGATCCTCGTCTCAATGTCAGTTTCAGACTGACCAGCACCGAACTCAGGCAGATCGCTTTCTTGAGGCGAGGGTGAACAGAGCGTAGAGCGAATCATTTAGTTGTTGACGCTCGCGAGTCTCGCCCGAATCTTCGATCTGCTCCAACCGCTGGCGAATCGACCGCTGGGCGGCTTCGATGCGACCGTTCAATCTGATGGGATCGGGTTCAACCAGAGCGGCTTTGTATAACGCCTGCCATGTGGGGTCGGGCATGACACCTCCCAGATGGGCCAGAGAAGCCGAGCGAGCGAAACAAAATTATAGCCCCAAATCGCACGCCCTGCTTGGATTTCGGCTGAGCGCTTCATTTTGCACGTTGATTGGCAGCACGGCATTCAGGTGTCCCACACTGACGGCCACATCAGCCCGAAAAACGACACAGATGGCGCTCGCTCCTATGTTTCTCGATGCCTGGCGCTGGCGATTCACAGCTCATCCAAGCGGAGTCTCATCCGTGGGCAATAGTTGACATCTATCTGACCTGATTGCCTAATCCGTTATCCACAGTCAGCGGGAACGCTCGTCCCAGTAGACCTTACAGGGATCAGCGGAGACAGCGGTGTCGGCCGTGGGCAGCCACAAGTCTCCACACGCGAGGTCGATGTGCTCCCACAGATTAGTTTTATCGATGGTCCCATCTGGAGAAAGCCATCTCGAGCAATCGTAGCCTTCGATCCAGAGCTTGTTGTTTTGCATATTTGTCACGATCGCCGAAATGAAATGGCGACTGTAGCCCGTAAAGCGGGACAGTCCGTTAACCTTCGTCGTCCCCACGAGGGCTGCGCTAAGCAACACGACTCCAACAGCCGTCATGGGATGTTCATAGGGTTCCTGGTCGTCGTCGACATCTGGATACAGGAACTGCATAACTAGAAGCAAATCCCTCCCAGTAAAGAGCTTACCCATCATTTCTTCCTCCAACTGAACTCCTCCCCCACCAGCCGAGTCCCATCTTTCAACCGCAAATAGATCCCATCGGCTGTTTCCTCTTCCTCCGCTGGCCATAGGTCGGGTGGAAAGCTCGCCAACCATGCCCTCTGGAACTGGGGGCTCAAACTTTCCCTGCGAATCTTCTGTCTCTCTCGATACCACTTGGCAGCATAAAGAAAGGCCCAAGTCCTAGATCGGTCACCGTGTATCGCGCATTTTACCTTCGCCGCAATCTCCAACTCCATACGAAATCCAAAGGACGGGTGTTCGTTCTCCGGAAAACAAATGCAATGAGGCATGTGCACCCCGGCCAAAGCGATGCGCTGCAGCCGGAATCTCGCAGCCGCCCGGGATGGCGGTGAGCCCAGTGGAAAGTCTGCTGGACTCGGATATGTTGCACTTTGGGCTCTGCGATTCTCCTTGTTGCTCAATGGCTTAGTAATCATCAGACCCTCCTCGACTGTCCACATCCGTTGCACCCGCGGCGGCCTCGAACCATGCAGGCAAATCGCCCTCCCTCGCATACGCTTCCATCTCCTCTCGGGTCATACGTTCGAAGAGTTCGTTTAAATTGACGCACTCGCTGCGGTCAACCCATTGGCCATTAGCGTTGATCTTTGCGTAGGCGGCCACGGCACTCACCACGGCCGCAGCGCTGGCCTCGACGTCCCCAGCCTTCTCAATGATTCGCTCCAAAGCAGACCGCACATTTCGTCGGCGCTTTGCCATTAGCCCAAGTGCGTGTGCATGACGGTAAACCGAATCCCGGCTCACGCCATACTCCTTGCTGATCCGTACAGGACTGTTCCAGGTCACAAACGCCTGCTCGATTTCCTCGCGTTTGGCATGGGAACAGACGCGGCAGTGGTACTCGTGGCGCCCCGGGCTAGCTGGTTTGACACCCACCGCTCGCGGCTTCGGCGAAGTAACGTTTTTTCCGAGTTTCACGTCTTTCCCGGCCAAGTTGGCTCCTCCGCCTTTTGCTGATGCCCTGCAACATCCGTAGGCTATCGTCTTTCCCTTGCACGTCCCCCAAGCCGATTGTGTGACGTAATTGTGACGTAAGCTCTCAACTCCTCTCATTCAGATCCAACGTTATCAACATCGCCTGAACTTCCTTCCGTGCGGGCTGAAATTTGTTTAACTGCTTTAATTCAACATGTTTGGCGTGTACAACCGGGAAGCCGAACGATAATTCGTAATCGGCAGGTCAGCGGTTCAAGTCCGCTCGTCGGCTCCAGTTTCTTCCGCGCGTGAAGTTTTCCGCGCGTCTTGCACCCCGAATTGGGCAAGTTGTCGGTTGAGATTCCCTTTTGGGCGACTTTGCACTTGCCAACTGGGAGTAACCTTTCCGATAATATGGCTAGAGCTCAATAACCATCGTGTATCGATACACTCAAGCGGATCTGCTTCGCATTCTGCGGATCACGGCGCGCCAGTTGGCAGCCTGGGAGAAGGCTGGGCTGGTGGCGGCTGCCGAGACCTATTCTTTTTTTGAGCTCCTGCAGGTCAAAAAAGTCCGCGACCTGTGCGCCCGCAAGGTGCGGCCCGCGGTCATCCGGCAATCGCTTGAAGCCATGCTGAAGCAGGTTGCGGGGATGGAAAATCCACTGCTTGAGGCTGGTGCCTTCTCCACCGGGCAGCGCATTGCCTTCCGTCACCAGGGCAAAGTGGTCGAACCCATCGCCGGACAGTTCATGTTTGACTTCACTCCCGGCCAGCGGCTCGTGGCCAGTACTCCCATCTCGAGTCGCACGGAAGCGGCGCCGACTGACGCGGCGGAGTTGTTCGCGCGCGGCATCGCGCTGGAGGAAGACCCCAACCATCAGGCCCAGGCCATTGAGATGTATCAGCAGGTGCTCGAGATCGATCCCGATCACGCCGCTGCGCATATCAACCTGGGGACGCTGCATTACAACCGGCAGGAATACGCGCTGGCGGAAAAGCATTACCGCCATGCCATCGAAGTGGATGCACGCTACGCCCTGGCTTACTTCGATCTGGGCAACGTGCTGGACGAAACAGGCCGGGTGGCGGAAGCTATCCAGACTTACAGCACCGCGTTGCGGCTGGCGCCTACTTACGCCGACGCCCACTACAACCTGGCCCTGGCTTACGAAAAAATCAAGGAGCCGCGCAAAGCCCTCAAACACTGGCGCGCTTATGTGAAGCTGGACACGGTTGGTCCCTGGGCGGTGCACGCCCGCAATCAGATCCAACGCATCCTCGAAGCCGACGGACTCAAACTCATTCAGGGCGGGAAGCGGTAACGGATCAAGTGGAGGCCGGGCGTCGCGCCCGGCTGGACGGGCGAGACGCCCGTCCTCCAACGCAACAAGACGCCGGCGCTACAAATTGCTAGAATTCTTAGTCCTCCCACTCTTTGTCATGAAGGTGCTTTCATGCCTGACGCCACCCTCCAGCTGCCGCCTCCCATGCCCCTGACTTCCTTCACCGAAGACGAAATTATGTTTCGTGACAACATCCGCCAGTTTGCGGACGAGAAAGTCCGGCCGCTGGTCAAGGAGATGGATGAGAAGGGCGTCTTCGACAAAGACCTCATTCACCAGTTTTTTCAACTCGGCCTGATGGGAATCGAGATTCCCGAGCAGTACGGCGGCGGTGGCGGCAAGTTTTTCGAGGCGATCCTGGCGGTCGAGGAGATGTCGCGGGTGGATGCCTCCGCCGGCGTCGTGGTGGACGTGCAGAACACGCTGGTCAATAACGCCCTGCTGCGCTGGGGCAACGAGGAGCAGAAAAAGCGCTTCCTTCCACGCATGGCGGCCGATACCTGCGGCGCCTACGCCCTCAGCGAAGCTGGTTCGGGGTCGGACGCCTTCGCGCTGCAGACCCGGGCGACGCTCAAGGGCAGCGATTACGTCCTCAATGGCCGCAAACTGTGGATCACCAATGGCAAGGAAGCCGGGCTCTTCGTGCTCTTTGCCACGGTCGATCCCGCCGCCGGATACAAGGGAATCACCGCGTTTCTTATCGAGAAAGGTTTCCCCGGTTTCACCGTGGGCAAGAAAGAAGACAAGCTGGGGATTCGCGCATCGTCCACCTGCGAACTGATTCTCGAAGACTGCCAGGTGCCGAGGTCCAATGTGCTGGGCGAAGTGGGCAAAGGTTACAAGATCGCGATTGAGACCTTGAACGAGGGCCGCATCGGAATCGGCGCGCAGATGGCGGGAGTGGCCCGCGGCGCCTGGGAGTATGCGGCCAGGTACGCGCAGGAGCGCAAGCAGTTCGGCAAACCGATCAGCGACTACCAGGGCATCCAGTTCCAGATCGCTCAGATGGCCACCGAAATCGAGGCGGCGAGGCTGATGGTGTACAACGCGGCGCGCATGAAAGATGCCGGCGTGCCCTTCGTCAAGGAAGCTGCCATGACCAAGCTCTTTTGCTCGCAGGTAGCGGAGCGGGTGACGTCGCTGGCCATCGAAATCTACGGCGGCTACGGTTTCACCAAAGATTATCCGGTGGAGAAGTACTGGCGTGATTCCAAGATCGGCAAGATTTACGAAGGCACGTCCAACATGCAACTGGCCACCATCGCCAAACTTGTAATGGGCGGAAAGTAAGGTGGTTAGGTTTTCTTTGCGACCTTTGCGTTATCTTGGCGCCCTTAGCGGTTAAAGGCTTTGAAGTTGGCCCGGCCAATATCCTGACTTGACCTGCTCACAAATTCCGCCGGTGCCCGTCGAATGGAAGGGTCAGCCTGTCTGCGTGCTCGTGGAATCTCAAAGGAAAAACAAATGACAAAGCAATCGATAGCAGCGCTCGTTCTCGTGACAGCCCTGTGTGCCGCATCCCTGGCGCAAACGCCAGCCAACGGAAAGGCTGAGGCGGGAAGTGCTCCCGCGCGTTTATCGGGCCTGGACAAGCGGCTGATCGACACCACCGCCGACCCCTGCACCGATTTCTTCAAGTACGCCTGCGGCAATTTTTCCAAGCTGTACCCGATTCCCAACGATCGTTCCGCCTACGGCACCGGCGCCATGATTGCCGACTACACCGAATACATCCTGCACACCATGCTGGAAAAGGCCGCCGCGGGCGGCGCCGGACGCACTCCGAATGAACAGAAAATCGGCGATTCCTATGCCGCCTGCATGGACGTGGACGCAATCAACCAGAAAGGATTGAAGCCGCTGCAGCCGGAATTCGATCGAATTGCCGCGCTCAAAAGTAAAGACGAGTTGCCCGAGCTCCTCGCCCGCTTCCAGTTGATCGCCGCCAACGCGTTCATGAGCTTTGGTGAACAGCAGGACTTCAAGGATGCCCGCAAGCAGATCGCAGTGGCCGACCAGGGTGGCCTGGGCCTGCCGGAACGCGATTATTATTTCCGCGCCGGAGACGCAGCCGAGAAGACCCGCGCCCAGTACGTGCAGCACATCGCCAATATGCTGAAGCTGGTGGGCGAGCCGGAAGACAAGGCGGCCAGCGATGCCACAGCCATCATGCAGCTGGAAACCGCGCTGGCCAAGGTTTCCATGGACATCACGTCGCGGCGCGATCCCAACAAGGTTTACCACCTGATGCCGGTCACCGAGTTCGCAGCTCTGGCTCCGGGACTGGCCTGGAACCGCTTTCTGGCCGCATCCGGGGCGCCCCCAATCACCGAACTGAACGTCACCAATCCCGACTTCTTCAAGGGACTGAATGCCCTGCTCGCATCCACCGACCTGGATACGATCAAAACTTATTTGCGCTGGCAGCTGATTCTATCCACCCCCGGCTACGTGCTGCCCAAGGCGCTCGACGATGAACGCTTCGATTTCTACGGCCGCAAGTTGCGCGGCCAGCCCGAGCAGAGGGCCCGCTACAAGCGCTGTGTGCAGGCCACCGACGGGGCCCTGGGGGAAGCTCTGGGCCAGGTCTATGTGGCGCAGGAATTTCCTCCCGCCAACAAGCAGGCCACGGTGCAGATGGTGAAGGACATCGAGGCCGCGATGGACCAGGACATCGACACTCTGGACTGGATGAGTTCCGCGACTAAAGTTCGGGCCAAGGAAAAACTGCGCGCCGTTGCCGACAAAATCGGCTATCCCGACCACTGGCGGGACTACTCCGCTTTGACCATAGCGCGCGACGACGCCTTCGGGAATGCGCAGCGCGCCACCGAGTTTGAGGCCCGGCGCCAACTGGCCAAGATCGGCAAGCCGGTCGATCGCGGGGAGTGGTTCATCAGCCCGGCGACAGTCGATGCCTACTACGATCCCAGCATGAATAATATTAATTTCCCGGCCGGCATCCTGCAGCCTCCGCTCTACGACAGTCACGCTTCGGACGCGACCAACTACGGCCACATTGGCGGCATCGTGGGGCACGAACTCACCCACGGCTTCGACGATGAAGGCCGCCAGTTTGATGCCAACGGAAACCTGGAAGACTGGTGGACCGCCGAAGACGGCAAACACTTCGACGAGAAGGCGGACTGCGAAGTGAAGGAGTACGATAACTTTGTCGCGGTCGATGACGCCAAGGTAAATGGCAAGCTGACCCTGGGCGAGAACACCGCCGACAACGGCGGCTTGCGCCTCGCTTACATAGCGCTCCTGGCCGATGCGAAACGGAAGAACATCAATCTGACGAAAAAGCAGGACGGCTATACGCCCATCCAGCAATTCTTCCTGGGACACGGACAGAGCTGGTGCGGCAATACCCGTCCCGAGCAACTGCGCCTGCAGGTGCAAACGGATCCGCACTCGCCCCGGCAATTCCGCGTGAACGGCGTGGTGCAGAACATGCCGGAATTCGGTAAGGCCTTCGGCTGCAAAGCTGGTCAGCCCATGATGCCGGTGAATGCCTGCCGCGTGTGGTGAGCTCTCCCGCCCTGTCTCTCCAAAAGACGGAGAGACGAGGACGGGGCACCCGCGCCACTATAGAAATGGAGGACGGGCGTCCCCGCCCGTCCCTCCAGCGCCAGCATCCAGCATCCAGCAGCAAACTTCAGGTAACCGGCCTAGGACTTCATCAATTTCGAGAAATACCGGTTGTCGTAAAACATCGTGCTGTTGTGCACGAACTCGAGCACCTTGTGCATCTTGTCGCGGTCTTCGCGGTTCATGTCGTTGAACTGGATTGCGATGCCTGAACCGGGATCGATGCGCACCACGAAACCCGCGGCCTGAAGCCTGCCATCGTCAATCGAGAAAATGACTTTCAACTTCGACCCAGCGGGCATGAGAGTACTGGTTTCCACGTAGCAGCCGCCCAGGCTGACGTCGATCAGGTTGCCCAGGACGGGCACGTCGCCTTCCTGCGGCCGCAACTCGATCGTGACCCGGCACTTCATGCGGGGATACAAGCGGCGGTTCTTGCGCGAAGGTTGCTTCTGCTTTTCGATGTACATGCGGCGATCGGCTTCGGCCAGCAGCGCTTCCGCATCTTTTCCGTCTTCCGGATACAGGGCCTGTCCCACGCTCAGCGACAGAATGTCCTCGCTGCACACTTCCTGGCCGGCCTGCCGCGCCAGTTCACGCAGGCTTTCCGCCTTCTTGGCGGACGGCCTCCGCGGTCAGGCCCGGCGCCACCACCACAAACTCGTCTCCGCCCATGCGGGCCACGTAGTCGTACTCGCGGCAGCTCTCTTTCAATGCCTGTGCGAACAGGCGGAGCACGCGATTGCCTTCCAGGTGGCCGAAGCGGTCGTTGATCTGCTTGAAGCCGTCCATATCGCTGACCATGACGACCAGGGATGTGGTGTCGCGCTTGCAGCGCGCCAGTTCGCGGTCCAGTTGCAGGAACAGCGAGCGGGCGTTGGGCAGTCCGGTCAGGTAATCGGTGACAGCCGAACTTTCGGCTTGCTCGAACTTCACGGCGTTTTCGATGGCCAGCGCCATCTTCGAACTGATGGCCAGCAGGATGCGCAAGTGGTCGGAAGTGAAGGCATCGGTTTCCGCGTGATAGAGGGCGAGCACGCCCACTACGCCGGCCAGCCCTTCCAGAGGAATCGCCAGCGCCGAGCGCAGCGTGCTGAACTTGGTCGGATCGTTGAGATACCCCGGTTCCACCGAGGGGTTGCCGTTGATGATGGGTTTTCGGTTCTGGGCCACCCAGCCGGAGAGGCCGCTGCCCCAGCGGAATGCGCAGCGACGAAAACAGGCGGTGGTTGTCCCCGCTCACATGCTCGGGAACCAGCTCCGCGTCCCGCTTTACATAGATCGCGATGGCATCGTAGGGCACCAGCCGTCGGAGCTTTACCGAGAATACCGAAAGGGTTTCGCCTAGGCTGAGCGAGGCGCCCAGGTCCTGGCTCAGTTCAAACAGGGTCTGCGCTTCCTGCCGCGCCGCCGCGATGGACGACAGGAAGTTAGCTTCCTGGCCAGGCGCGTCCTTGACCGTGATGTCTTCAAAGCCCGCCGCCGGCGCAGCTCCGGCCTCCACCTTCATTTCGGTGGAGAGTGGCATCACCGGCTCGCGCCTGAAGGTGGACTCCACCAGCTTCTCCAGCTGGCGGTAACGTCTCTCGAGAACGCTCACGACTTTGGGATCGAATGACTTTCCTGACTCCGCCGAGAGCCGCTTCATGACTTCTTCCAACGGCAGTGCCCGCCGGTATTGCCGGTCCGATGCCATGGCGTCGAGAAAGTCCACGGAAGAAAGAATCCGCGCCCCAATCGGAATCTCTTCTCCCTTCAGCCCGAAGGGATAGCCCGATCCGTCCCACTTCTCGTGATGGGCCCGCACAATCGGCACCACGGGATACGGAAAGCGCACCCGCTCCAGGATCTCCGCCCCCACCAGCGGGTGGATCTTCATCTTTTCGAATTCTTCCGGTGTAAGACGCCCCGGCTTCGAGATGATGTGCTCGGGAACGGCCAGTTTCCCAATGTCGTGCAACAGCGCCGCCGCATGGAGCGCTTCCATTTCATCCGCGGTGACGTGCAGTTCTTTGGCTACCTCGATGGCATAGACCCGCACCCGTTGCAGGTGATCGTGGGTAGTATGGTCCTTGGCTTCGATGGCCAGCGCCAGCGCCTCGATGGTGCGCAGGTGCAAAGTCGCCATTTCTTCCACGTGGCGCTTTTCGTCTTCGAGTTTCCCCAGGTACAGGCGATAGGACCGGTAGATCAGGTAAATGATGGGAACGATCAGTAGCGAGGTCTCCCATCCGAACTCGCGGTTGAACCAGCCGATCATTCCGGCAAAGGCTGCGCCTACCAGGTAGTAAGGGAACGACCAGAAGTAACATTCCACCCACAGATTCTTGATGGATTTCTGCTCGGTGAGCGCGATCACGGCAGCGATGGAGCCGGTGTTGGCGGCGAAATAAGAGATAGCGGCCAAACCCAGCAGCAGGGGATGGCTCTTCACCTGCGCCCCGGAGATTGCCAGGTGGTAAACGCTGTAGGCGATGGCAATCGAAATGGCGCTGGCCGACAGATTGAACGTGACCTGCAGCGGGCTGGGGCGGTCGCGATAAAAGCACTGGACAAGGATGGCGCCGGTCGCCAAAGCCAGAGTCTCGGCAAAGCCTAATTCCAGGATGCCCAGCAGGATGAACAGAAAGTTCACTGACATCGTGCCCGTGATCCCCGGCAGGCGGACCTTGAGCCGGGCGGCCAGAATCGCGATCAACAGGTAGCAGATGAACTGCGCAATGTTCTTGCTGGTGGGCCGGATGGCGCCATACAGCAGCACACACGTCCCCGCCATGACGACAAGGCTGATGAATACCTTGGCGCCTATGGTCAGTTCTCTCCACCGCTGAGAGCCGCTACCCACGTCCCTCCGATAAGATTCCCGGTCGAAGTACATGCTGGAATCTGAGCTTATTGATAACAGCTAAGATGTTCTAGAACAATAACTTGCGCTATTTCTGGCCAAACTTTCGTAACCGAAATTCCTTACCGAAGCGCTGCCTGGATAAAACAAGCGATTTCAGCTACTTGTGCCGTCATGCGAGCGTCCCGCTCGTTCATTCAAGCGATACTGTTGTCGTGGCCGCTTGTTCCATCCCCCAAAAGATTCTTGACAGCAAGTACTATGTGGCATACAGTGTATGCCATACACTATGCAGCACACGGTAGAAGGGCCGGCCAACAACGAAGTCCTCGAAAACCTGCGGCTTGAACTCAGGCGGGGCTGTCTGATACTGGCCGTGCTGGCTGAACTGCGGGACGAACGCTATGGCTATACCCTGCGCAAGGCGCTTTCTGAGCAGGGCATGGAGATCGATGAAGGCACTTTGTATCCCCTGCTGCGCCGGCTGGAGAGCCAGGGGTTGCTGGTCAGCGAGTGGCGCGAGGAAGAGAAGCGCAATAAGCGTTTCTACCACCTGTCCGCTGAGGGCAAGCTGATCCTGAAACAACTCTCGGCCGAGTGGAAGAGCATCAACGCGTCTCTGGACGGGATTCTCTGATGCGGTTGCGGAAACAACTCGTGCTCGGCGCGGCCTTGGAAGGGCGGTTTCGGGAATGGCAGTTTGGGGTGTGCAGGGTCTCGTCCGGCCTGCGTGCGATCTTGGGAAGGGCACGACCTTGGTCGTGCCACCCAGCGATTAAAAATGTTTCGCGCTTCAGCGCCTGAGGTCTGCTTCTGGGGCTAGGCTTGATTTCTCCCCCGCACGTCTAAAGGGCTGGAGCTGGATCGACATCTTTTTACGGTTTCCAAGGAGCACGATATGGAATTGATCGAACGCTATCTGCAGGCGGTAAAGTTCGCGCTTCCCCAGGAGCAGCGCGACGACATCATCAGGGAGCTGCGCGACAACATCCTTTCCCAGATCGAGGAGAAGGAGGCGGAACTCGGGCACCCCCTCAGCGAGGACGAGCAGGTAGACCTGCTGAAGAAACTGGGCAGCCCCATGCGCCTGGCCAGCCGTTATCGCAAGCAGCAGTACATGATTGGAGCGACTATGTTTCCCATCTATTGGAAGGTATTGAAGGCCTCGCTGGGCCTCGCGTTTTTAGTACTGGTGGCTGCCAGTATTGCGACCGCCGCAGCCGGCAAAACCTTCATGGAGAGCCTGGGAGTGCTGTTCCGCTATCCCAGTGTCGCGTTGATGACCTTCGCCTGGATCACTCTGGTCTTCTCCGCCCTGGAATTTTTCGGCGCCCGGCTCCGCTTGAAGGACACATGGGACCCACGCAAGCTGCCGCCGCTGGTAAAGCACAGTCCGCGCAAGTCGCGGTTCGAGCTGATCACGCAACTTCTGCTGCAAACCATATTCGGTGTCTGGTGGCTGGTCGGGTTGCACTATCAGTACCTCATCCTCGGCCCGGGCCTTGCCTTCCTCCGCTTTGGCGCGGTGTGGCAGGCTATCTATCCCCTGTTTGTGGTGATGGTTCTGGTCGATGTGTCGCTCAGCGCCGCCATGCTGATATGGCCGCAGTGGATCCAGGGTAGAAGCGTGTCGCGGCTGGTCATGAGCGCGCTCGGTCTTGTTGTCCTCTATTTCCTGATCAATGCCCCCGAGTTGTTTGTGCCCGCAGACGCGAACGCGGCACAACTGCAAGCCCTGGCGAAGGGCATCAACTCCGGACTCCACCTGGGCCTGATGATTGCCGCCGTCGTGAACGTGGTCAACATCGGAGTTGAATCGGTCCGCTTCATCGGGCGGAGGCTTGGCCGGGTGCATCAGGCGACGGTGTCGTAATTTGAGAATTTACGAATTTAGAGTGTGGGTCGGGCACTCCCTTCGACTTCGCTCAGGGCAGGCTTTGTCCGAACGCCGTTGATTTTGATTTTTCTGTATCAAACCAGCGACGTGATATGCAAACTCGGAAATTACCTAAACCAACGTCAACTTCAAAGGCGGCGGGCGAGGGCGCCCGCCCCACACACTACTTCTGGCGGTAAAAGCTCAACACCGCGTCCCCCTGCTCCAGCTTGCGATAGCGAAACAGAGGCGCAAACCCGTCGCCGGGATCGAATCGTTTGTCGTGCTCGGCGACGACTACCGCATCCGGCGCCAGCAAAGCGGACTGCGAGAGCAGTTGGAGCACCTGAGCGTAGATCTTCTCCAGGCGGTAGGGAGGATCGAGAAAGACAAAGTCGGCCGTGATGTTCCTCGCTTCCAGCTGGCGCAGCGCGCGAGCGGCGTCTTCCTTCAACACTTCGAAGCCCGACTCCACTTTCAGCGAGTCGAGGTTGCGACGGACCAAGCTGGCGGCTGCTGTCGAAGATTCCGCAAAGTAGACTTTGGCCGCGCCGCGGCTCAAGGCTTCGATGCCGACCGCGCCGGTTCCGGCGCAAAGGTCGAACCAGATATTGCCCTCGAACGCCGCCGCGTTTCCCGCGCCCAGCACGTTGAACAGGGTCTCGCGCAGCCGGTCGGCCGTGGGGCGCAGGTCCATCCCGCGCAGCGAGTGCAAGGGGCGGCTGCGAAATTTTCCGGCAATCACTCTCACAATGTCGCCTCGCGTGGCGCCGCGCTGTCCGGCCCGCCCCCGGCCATCCCATTACCTTGGATTTGCTGAAATGGCAACTCCCGGCTCCAATCCGATGTCTAAACTATATAGAATGGCGGTAGCGGAAGAGGCCGCAGGGTTCGCATGAGAAGCTGGTCCATTTCGGCAGGCCGGGTGTTTGGGGTTGAAGTTCGCATCCACTGGACCTTTTTCCTGATGCCGCTGTTTGTGTGGTACACCGAGTATGCCGCCCATCGCACAGCCAACGAGGGGCGAGGCTTGGCCCTGGTTGGCATCATCTTCGCTTGTGTACTGGCCCATGAGTTCGGTCATGCCCTGGTGGCCCGGCGCTCGGGGGTTCGGGTAAAGTCCATCATCCTTCTGCCCATCGGCGGAGTCACGCAACTGGACGACAGCCAGCCCGCAGCCGATCCCAAACTCGTTCCCTGGAAGCGGGACATTCGCATCGCCATGGCGGGTCCGCTCGCCAACCTGCTGCTGGCTTTGATTTCCGGCTTCGTTATCGTGGCTATCGCTCCCCATTTCGACCTCTGGAGCTGGCCCTTCATGCGCTCCGGCAATCTGCCCCGCAGCCTGGTGTGGATCAATCTTTATATCGCGGGATTCAATCTGCTTCCCGCCTATCCCATGGACGGCGGGCGGGTGTTGCGGGCCCTCTTCAGCCGCCACATGGACCCGATCCAGGCCACGCGACGAGCGGTATCGATTGGCCAGGCCTTCGCCACCATGTTCATCCTCGGCGGCATGCTTTTACCCAACTATTGGCTCACCCTGGTGGGATTGTTCCTGTTCATTGCGTCGCAGATGGAAGAGCGCTCCGCCGTCTTTCAGTCGGTGCTGGAGAAGGTGCACCTGGAAGACGTGATGCTCACCGATTTTGCCACGCTTTCTCCCGCCGATACGCTCGAAGACGCGCTGGAAAAAGCCGTGCACTGCCTGCAGGACGATTTTCCCGTAATTCGCGGCAGCGACATGGTGGGAGTGATTTCGAAGCAGAAGATACTGGAAGCGCTGCGGGCCGAAGGCAACGGTTATGTTCAGGCCGTGATGAACCGTATTTTTGACGTGGCCCAGAGAGGCGAATCCCTGGCTTCAGCCTTTCGCAAACTCACCACGAAAAATTTGAGCATCATTCCGGTGGTCGAAGATCAGCGCCTGGTAGGTATCGTGACCCTGCAAAACCTGATGCACTCCATGGCGCTGCTGGCAGAAAGCCGCAAGCTCCGCAAGCAAGCCTTAAATTCCTAGCCACGGATTTTTCACTGATCAAAATCTTGGTGATTGCCTTGTGACACAGATGTTGGTCTGTGTCAGTCTAACCGTGAGAGGGCTAGCGGCCCGTTTCTATTTGATGGGCTTAACGCCTACAACGACGATCGCTGCGGGCGGTGTGGGCCAGGAAACATGCCCAAAACTAACGCTGGCTGAAAAGCCGCGATTCGGCAAGGATAGTCCCGGCGATGCAGGAGCTTTTAAATCGGCCAGTATCCTACTGAGTTCGTGGACAAGATCACTGTCTAAAAAAGAGTAGTGAAAAAAAAAATACGGCCCTTCTACGGAAACGCCGAAAGATATGGAGCCTGCGGGCTGCATGGTGAGTCTATTGTCCCGAGTGGAGAGATTGGATGTTGCTAAGGCATTTAGTATCTGTGTGGCTAGGATCGCCCCTTCTGTATCGCTGGAATATGACCTAACTTCAATTGGGCGACCTGCGAACTTTGTAAGTGAGGCAAGAGCCTTTTGTTGTGATTCGTTCAGCCTGCGAGGTGCGATTAAGGCCTCCAGTTTTAGGTTTGCTTCAGTTAATTTCGACGCTTCAATCTCCAGTTTCCCAGCCCGTTCGCTGACTCTTGCTGTCTCGCCTCTAGCGGTCTCAATCTGCAAGTCTGTTGCCTGTTGCGTCAATGTCAACAACCTGCTGGATGCCTCACGCAACTTTACGCCTCTCTTATGGGCGACGAACTGCAGAGCAAAAGCAAATGCCGCGAGAACAACAGCAAATCCCGCGCATTTGACGTACGAAGAGTCCCATCCGCCAGTGGATCGCTCTAGTTGTTCTACATGCGCCTTGAGAGATTGGATTTCTGACAATCTGTCAGCGAGAGAAGCATTGTTTTGGGCTGTTATGCTGTGCATAATCATCAAAATCTTTGTTTCTTTTTGCTGTATCCGCGTGAATCCGTGGCTGATTTGCCCCTAGAATTTCACCACGATGCCGACCGAAGGCTCCGCCATGTGGCCTCTGGCCCCGGTGAACAGGTTCTGGATTTTGTAATCGGGCGCCTTGTAAACCAGTCCGCGATACTGCAGGCGCAGGGCCAGGTGGTTGGAGAGGGAAGACCGGTGAATCAGGGGCAGGCTGGAAAAGATGCGCCAGTCGAATCCTCCGCCGTAGAGGAAGGCCGGCCTGGTTTGCTGCGATGCCGGAATGAAGATCTGCACGCCGTTGATGTAATTGGCATCGTAGCTGGGATAGAAAACCAGCGCGGCCGCGCCTGCAAAGACGAACGGTTCGACTTTGGCGCTCTCGTGGAAACTGAAAACATAAGCACCGGAGTATTCTCCGGTGGTGCTATGAATGCGATAAGTCAAAGGCGCGGCAAAGTAGATCTGGGAGTTCGCGGTATGGGAATAGTTGATCTCGACCGAGCTGTGATCGGAAAACCGGTAGCGCCCGGTGACCAGGACAGCGCCTGAGTTGGTCGGGGTAAGCACCGTGCCGTTGCCCGTGGACTGCTTGCTGAACACCGCCGCCCCGCCCAGGCTGACGTCAAAGCGGTTGCTTTGGGCCCATGCCATGGATGAAAGCAGAGAGAACGCCGCCATTGCCATGCCGCATCTTCTCAACATCAATTGTCCTCGCGCGCTTGTGTTTGTAAATATCCAGCTCAACTGTTGGAACCAGCCTCGGCTTGCTGGGATGCTTGGCTGCGCTGATTTTTCACTTGTCATCCTGAGCGTCGCTCAGGATGACACTACTGGTTTTTCCGTCACGCTAAAACAGCCGGATTGCCTTGGCCTGTTCCACTGCCGGCACTCTCCTCAGTTCGGCCAGAACTTCCGGAGACACCTTTCCATCCACGTGCACCACAGCAATTGCTTCCCGGGGAGCATTGGGCCCGGCGTTGCCCACCCGGCGGCCCAGCGAGAAGTCGGCGATATTGATCTTGTGCTTGCCCAGAATCGTGCCTACCTTTCCGATCACGCCGGGAACGTCGCGGTTGCGCAGGTAAATGAGGTTGCGCTCCAGCGGTGCTTCCACGTCTATCCCGTCCACATGCAACAGTCGCGGTCTGTCCTTATGCAGGACGGCGCCCTTGACCAGGTGTTCTCCCGCTGCTGTCCTGAGCAGCACCGAGAGTACGCTGCCTGAGCCTCCGCTGGAGCTGTGCGGTTTGCGCGACTCGTGAATGCGCAAACCACGGGCGGATGCGATCGCCTCAGCGTTCACCAGGTTGGCCTTCTCCTCCAACGCTTCATTCAGAATGCCTTTGACCGCGGCGTTGCGGATCAGGTCGGTTTTCGATTCCGCCATGTGTCCGGTATAGCGCAGCGAGATTTCTTCCAGCGTCCCCTCACTGACTTGCGCCAGAAATGAGCCCAGGCGCTCCGCCAGCACGATGTAAGGCTGCAGCTCCAGATATTCATCATGCGAGACCGAGGGCACGTTTACCGCATTCTGAATGACGCCGTGCTTCAGGTATTCCTTCACCTGCAGCGCAATCTGATAGCCGACCGCCTCCTGGGCTTCGTAAGTGGAGCCGGCAATGTGAGGCGTCAGAATGATGTTTTCGAGGGCGGTCAGCGGCGAGTTTTTCAAAGGCTCGCTGGCAAAAACATCCAGCGCCGCGCCTCCCACCAGGCCCTGCTTGACGGCTTGCGCCAGCGCGGCTTCATCCACCAGTTCGCCGCGCGCGCAATTCACCAGCCGTACGCCGCGTTTCATTCGCTTTACCGAATCGGCGTTGATCATGCCCGCGGTTTGCGGCGTAAGGCCCACATGCAGGGTGAGGTAGTCAGCGGCTGCGTAAACTTCTTCCAGCTTGGCCAGGCGTATGCCTTGCTCCTTGGCCACGGCGGTCGAGACAAAGGGATCGTGCGCGACAATCTCCATTCCGAAGGCCCGCGCCCGCCGCGCCACTTCCATGCCGATCCTGCCCAGGCCCACGATGCCCAGGGTCTTGCCCCGCAGTTCGCTGCCTTGAAGAGATTTCTTCTCCCACTTGCCGGCATGCATCAACTCGTTGGCGCGGCCGATGTGGCGGGCCATGGCCAGCATCAGCGCCAGCGCATGTTCGGCCACGGCGATGGCATTGGCGCCGGGCGTGTTCATCACGGCAATGCCTTTGCGGGTGGCGGCATCGAGATCGATGTTGTCCACGCCCACGCCGGCGCGCCCGATGACCCGCAGTTTGCGGGCGTGTTCGAGCAAGTCGGCATCCACTTGCACCGCGGAGCGGACGATGAGCGCGTCGGCCGACTGCAACTGCGCCGCCAGTTTGCCCTCGACCTGGTCGGGCGTGACGATAGTCCAGCGCGGCTCGCGCAACAGGTCGATGGCCGAGGATGAAATCTTTTCTGCTACCACAACTTTCATGGTCAGGGTCAACTCTCCAGGGGATTGTGATGTTTCCTGCGACCGCGCTGCGTCAGCGCCGCTGCACAGGCAAAATCTTTACCAGGAAATGACAGGCCGGTGACACCCGCACCAGGCCCTCCTCGTACGCTGACACCAGAAGTTAAGCCCAATCTCACAGGGGGATCACTATGAAAACAATCTTCGTCATTCTGTTGACAGCCTTCGCTCTCGGATGCGGCGGCTACGGCTCTGGCTCCGGTTCGGGTTCGATGGCTGCAGGGGCGCCACATGTCGTCGCCCCGCTGGTACCCAACACTGCGACCGCCGGCAGCGCTGCATTTACCTTGACCGTCAACGGCAGTGGATTTGTCGGTCAGTCGGTTGTCTTTTGGAATTCCACAGCGCGGACCACCACATTCGTGACCAGCAGCCAGCTTACCGCGGCGATTTCGGCCGCCGACGTCGCTAACGCCGGCGATGTGCCCGTGTTCGTGAAAAATCCGGGTGGCACGGGAATCTACAACAACCAGCCGCCTCAGAATTCCAACATGGTGAACTTTACGGTGCAGTAATCGACGGGTCACGTCAGGCGCCAACCGGTTGCCGTTTTTCGGCGGCGCTGCGCGCGTACACTTCCTGCGCCGCCCGCACCGCGGCGCCATACTCCACCGGCTTCGCGGTCACGCTGGCGAGCACATGCTCGAGCGCGGCCAGAATTCCGATGGTGTCGAGATAGTCGTAGTAGCCCAGGTGCGCGATGCGGAAAAGTTTACCTTTCATCTCACCCTGGCCGTTCGCCACCACAGCGGCAAACGATTCGCGGAACTCCTTGACGATCGCGCTGGAGTCCGTTCCCGGCGGCGACTGAATGGCCGTTAGCGCCGCCGCCGGCGAAGCCGCCGCGAACAACTTCAGGCCCAGGGCCTGCGCCCCGGCGCGGGTCATTTCCGCAGCCAGTTCGGCATTGTTGACCAGGGCTTCGCGTCCCGCAGCCAGGTCGCCCTTTCCCATCTCTCGAACGAAATCGAGCGCCGCTCCCAACGCGGCGAATAACGAGGTCGCGGGCGTGTAGGCGGATTCTCCCTTGGCGGCAGCCTTGCGTTCTTTACGGAAGTCGAAGTAATAGCGCGGAGACTTGGCCGTCTCCATGCGCTTCCAGGCGCGCTCGCTCACGGCGCAATATGCAAGTCCCGGCGGGATCATCAACGCTTTCTGCGAGCCCCCGATGATGACGTCGATGCCCCAGCCATCCACATCGAAGTGAGTGGTGCCCAGCCCGGTGATGGCGTCCACGACCAGCAAGGTTTCATCGCCCTGGGCGCGCACCAGCTTCGCAATTCCCTTTACATCGTGGCGGGCGCCGGTCGAACTCTCCGTCGCCTGCAGATAAACGCAGCGCAGGTCGGGAGTAAGCTTTTGCCGGATGTCATCGAGCGCAAGAGTTTCGCCGTAGGGCGCGCTAAGGACTTCGACGGCACACCCAAAAGCTTTGGCCAGATCGCGCCAGCGTTCACCAAACTTGCCCGCGGTCAGCACCAGAACTTTGTCGCCGGGCGAAGTCAGGTTTGAGACTGAGCCTTCCATGGCGCCAGTCCCGGACGAAGCCAGCACCAGCACGTCGTTCCGCGTGCCGATGAAGTCTTTCATGTCCGCCAGCACGCGCGTGTACAAAGCGCGGAAATCGGCGGTGCGGTGGTGCATGGCGAAAGAAGCCATGGCGGTCTGCGCCGCGGGAAGGATGGGAGTTGGGCCGGGAGTGAATAGACGGTTCTTGCGCAACATTTACGAAGGAGTCCTTTGTGGTTGGAAGATCATATTATTTTACCGGAATCAGCGGCTCTTCACCACGGAGGCCAGGCGGGTGTCATCCTGAGCGGAGTCGGCCCATTCGCTTGCGAATGGGCTGACGAAGCCGAAGGACACCTATCCTGAATGTTCCGCCGGTAGCCAATGATCGCGGCGGGGGGCAACCGCAACCCAAAGCAATCCGATCCGCGGAGTTGGTTCGAGAGGTAGGGGTCCTTCGACTGCGCAGCTGCTTCGCCAGGCGAAGCAGCCCGCTTCGCTCAGGATGACAGCCTTGGGCTCGGTGTCCTCCGTGGTTAGTGATCTGGGTCTGCATCCAGAAGCTATAATCCCACCATGAGCCTCAGCGAACAGATCCAACAAGACATCACCGCCGCCATGAAGGCGCGCGACGAGCATCGCCTGTCCACGCTGCGCATGGTCAAGACCGCGCTGAAGAACCGCGAGATCGAGAAGATGGCGCCGCTCGACGACAAGGAATCGCAGCAGGTCCTGACCACGCTGATCAAGCAGCGCAAGGATTCCGTCGAGCAGTTCACCAAGGGCGGCCGCCAGGAAATGGCCGACAAGGAAGCCGCCGAGATCGTACTGATCGAAACCTACATGCCCAAGGCCGCCGGCGAAGACCAGATCGTGGCCGGCGTCCGAGCGGTCATCGCCGAGATGGGTTCGCCCACCATGAAAGAAATGGGCACGGTGATGAAGAACGTGATGGCCCGATTCTCCGGGGCTGGAATTCGCGTGGACGGAAAAGTGGTCAGCGATGCGGTGAAGCGGGAGCTGGCGGGGAAATGATCTGAACTCTTCCGTTCGTATCGACAAATGGCTCTGGGCAGCCCGCTTCTTCAAGACGCGGGCCCAGGCCGCGCGGGCCTGTGAACTCGGCAGGATTCAGTCCGCGGGGCAGCCCCTCAAGCCTGCCCGCCCGGTTAGGGTTGGAGACATGCTGCGCGTGACCAACGAGGGCGGCGAATTTCACGTGGAAGTGCTGCTGCTCAGCGAGACGCGTGGCCCGGCATCGGTTGCGCAGACGCTCTACCGCGAAACCGAAGCCAGCCAGGAACAGCGTCTGAAGGTGGCAGCGGAACGTAAGGCGATGCGGCAGTTCGAAGAGTTGCCCGCGGGCCGGCCATCAAAGCGCGATCGGCGCAGGATCATCCAGTTCCGGGGACGGGTGTAAGCTAAGATGCCCACGTAGGGGCGGACGACCTCGTCCGCCCAGTCGAGCGAAGCTCGACAACGACTTCGCGAAAATCTCCACCGATCTGATCCGCAGAAATTCGTGTGCGACAGAGAAAACCCCTGCCGAGCTTCGCTCGGCTGCCCGGACGAGGCGTCCGGGCCTACGTGATTCAGGTTGCGACAGGTTTATTTGCTCCGCTGCAGCTCCCGGTACGCCTCGCTCTTTGATACTCCCATCTCTTTGGCGATCTTCTTGAGTGCCGCTTTCTCATCCAGCTTTTCTGCCGCCATGATCTGCTCCAGACGCTGCCGCACATTCACACCGGCCGCAGATTTCTGCTGGCCTTCTTCCGCTTTCCCAATCAGCAGCGTGATCTCGCCCTTGATGTCACCCCGGGCGTTCAATATTCCCAGAATTTCGCCGGCGCGGCCGCGCAGAAACTCTTCGTGGATCTTGGTGACTTCCCGCGCAATGACCAGCTGTCGTTCCGGCCCTAGAATCTCCACCACGTCTTCGACCGCTTCCTTTACGCGATGCGGTGCTTCGTAAAAAACCTGCGTCCGCGGAGAGGCCTTGACGCTTTCCAGCATCTGCCGCCGCTGTCCGCTTTTCGGAGGAAGAAAACCACTGAAGCGAAACGAATCCGTGGGCAAGCCGCTGGCCACCAGCGCGGCCAGGAACGCCGACGCGCCCGGGATGGGTACCACCGGAATATGGTGCCGGATGGCCAAGGAAATCAGGCGGAAGCCGGGATCGGAAATGCCCGGCATTCCCGCGTCCGTCACCAGGGCCACGCGCGCGCCGCCTTCGAGGTCGAGCACCAGCTCCGGGGCGCGGGTCAGTTCATTGTGTTCGTGATAGCTGACGGTGCGGGTTGCGACGCCGTAGTGGTGCAGCAGTTTTTGCGTCTGGCGGGTATCTTCACAAGCGATCTGGTCGGCTTCCTTGAGCACGCGTACCGCCCGCAGCGTGATGTCTTCCAGATTACCTATGGGCGTAGCTACCAGGTAGAGCCCCGGCGACAGTGTGCCCTTCGGATTCGCGACCGGGTCATTTCCCTTCATGAAGGCGAGTCTAACATCGAGGAAAATGCACGGACCCGGGCTGTTGCACTTCTTCGCGTCCTTGGCGGTCTTCTTTGCGTCCTTTGCGGTTAAAGGGGTTGACTCTGCACGAGCAAGAGCCAAGGCATCAAACCGCAAAGGACGCAAAGGAATCCGCAAAGGACGCAACGAGTCGCTTAGTGTAGATCGTGGCCGGATATGCAGCGCGACCGCCGGTTCATTGACGAGGCCTTGCACAAACCCTAGAATCAGGAAGGCAGATTTCAGTTGTCAGATCTCAGTTTTCAGTTGCTGAGGTCCGGAACTGAACTTCATCTGCGTTTTGAGGAGCGTCTCAGGAAGTCCATGCCCCTTTACGAATACGAGTGCAAGAAGTGCCATCACCGCTTCGAGCGCATCCAGAAATTCTCCGATCCGCATGTCAAGAAATGCCCCAAGTGCGGCGGCCCCATCGAGCAGGTAATTTCCGCTCCAGCCGTCCAATTCAAGGGCTCGGGATGGTACGTCACCGATTACGCCAAGAAGTCCTCGACCGGTTCGGCCTCGTCTTCTTCGAACGGAGATTCCAGCAAGGACTCCAAACCCAAGTCTGAAGATTCGTCGAAATCCGAAAGTTCTTCGAAATCGGATTCGAAGTCAGAGGGCTCAAAAAAGTCCGAGAGCTCTTCCAAAAAGAAGTAGTGCTCTTCTGGAAGGTTATCGCCATCTCAAGCTGTATCCCAGCGCCGCCAGGATCTGGTTTTCGAACTCATACTCCAGCACAAAGGTAAAACTGTCTTCCTGTTCTTCCCAGGAAGCGGCGTATTGGGTCAGGTCCCGGCTATAGAACGAATAGGCGGCGACATAGCGGACGTTGCAGGGCTTCGGACACGCGATCATCCCGGTTGGATCGGACCGCTCCTCGCCGGTCGCGGCCAGCAGGTCAAGTGAGGTCACATCCGGCTTGGGGCCCACGCGGAGCTGGTGCGGCATGATCTCGAGAGCGCGCCGGTCACCCGGACGGATGTCCGCCGGCGATCCGAAAGATGATCTTTGCAAGGGATTGAGATCCACCTCGTACGTGATGCTGTCCTGCGCCGCCTGCCAGATCGTCCACAGATCGGCATCAGAGTGTCTGGTCTGGTTAACGAAGCCTACCGCAGGCCCGGCGGGCTGCCCGCCGCACCCCAGTAAGGCCAATCCCAGCAAAAACTTCCAAAGGTTTCGCCGCATAGGCCTGGTCCCAACTCCCGGTAAGAAGACCATCGACCGTAATACGGCTTATCTCCACCAGGCCCTGATGAATCGTTTCGGGAGGGCAGGCATCTAAATCGTCGTTATAACGAGGATTACACTTATGATCGATATCAGACGCAGTGCAGAGCGCGGCGGAGGCGACTTTGGCTGGCTCAAGACGCGACACTCATTTTCCTTTGATACTTACCACGACCCGCGATTCATGGGATTCCGCTCCCTGCGCGTCATCAACGAGGACTGGGTGCAGGCCGGGCATGGCTTCCCCATGCATCCGCATCGCGACATGGAAATCATCACTTATGTTCTGGATGGCGCGCTGGAGCACAAGGACAGCATGGGCAACGGCTCCATCATCCGGCCCGGCGATGGACAGCGCATGAGCGCGGGAACCGGAGTGCGGCACAGCGAGGCGAACGCCTCGAGGACCGACGCGGCACACTTGCTGCAGATCTGGATTTTGCCCGACCGGCGCGGACACGAGCCTGGCTACGAGCAGAAAGCGTTCCCGGAAGCCGAAAAACGCGGCAGGTTGCGCCTGATCGCCAGCCCGGATGGTGCAGACGGCTCAGTGACCATCCACCAGGACGCCAAGCTGTATGTGTCCCTGCTCCAACTTGGGCAGGAAGTAAGCCACGAACTGGGCAAGGGCCGCTACGCCTGGCTGCAAGTCGCCAGGGGCGCGGTGGAACTGAACGGCCAAAGCCTGAACCAGGGCGACGGCGCCGCCATACGCGACGAGCAGCGGCTGACAGTCAAAGCCACAGAAGTCGCGGAAGTGCTGCTCTTCGACCTGCAGTAGCAAGCAAGTGTGTGTGGGGCGGGCGCCCTCGCCCGCCGCTTTTTGATTTTGATCTTGGTTTTGCTTTTGACCTGAATGTTGTCTTTGGTTTGGATTTTGGGAGTCTTTTCGTCACCTTTCCGCTGTCGCAGCACCACGAATCCCAAATTCACATCAACGTCCAAGGCGGCGGGCGAGGGCGCCCGCCCCACACTGGGTGCGGCAGGTCGTTGCCCTCGCCCTGCTTCTGTGCTAACTTCACCGATCAATTGATCGATGCGCTTCCTTTTTAATCACGAGAAATCTTCCCGTTCGGCGCCGCGGGAGCCGGTCATGGCCGAGGTTCCTGAACTCCACGCCGCCCAGCTGGCCGCCGCTTACTACGGTGAACGGCAGGGAGGCGATCTCCACGATTTTGTTCGAGTCACTCCTAACCGTGTGCTCTTTGGCCTGCTGGACATGGCCGGACGCCTGGAACAAAACAGTGCCATCGTCTCCGCCGCCCAGCAGACTTTCCGTAACCGCTCGCAGGAATTGTTCGCCGCCGAGGATGTCAACGAGGCCGACGCCATGGCAGAGCTCTGCCTGGAGCTCAACCGCGCCATTATGGCGGCGGAAGGAGGCATCCGCTCCTGTCCCGCCTTTGCCGGCTGTTACAACGAAGACCTTGGGACCATCTGCTATTTCAACGCCGGGCACACTCCGGGGCTGCTCCGCGATCTCTCCGGCATCACCGAACTGCGTGCCACGGGGCTGCCTCTGGGACTTTTTTCTCATGCCACCTGCGAGGCTCCCCTGGTCGCCTTGCCCCCTGGCGCCGCCCTTCTGCTGGTTTCCCGAGGTTTGCTTGAGGGCAGGCGCCGGCGGGAGGAATTCGGGCTGGAGCGGGTCAAGAGCGGCTTGCAGCAGGCGGCCAACGAAAACGCGGAGGAGCTCTGCGCGTCAACTATTGAGGGTGTCCAGCAGTTCATGCGCAAGCCCCCCGTCCACAATGACGTGACTGCCCTGGCACTGGTTCGGACGGCCAACGCTAGAGCGTCCTCGGTTGCGCAGAACTAACTTTCTCTTATCATGGCCGCTCAATGGAGGCCGGGTGTCCCCGCCCGGCTGGACGGGCGAGACGCTCGTCCTCCATTCTGCTCCTTACTCCGGCGCCAGTTCATCCGCGGTCACAAAGATGGGTTCGATATCCGTGGGAATCCCCTGCAGGCGGTCGAGCGACTTCTGCAAAGCGGGTCGCACTACGCCCATTTCGTCCTGCAGCTTCTTCGCTCCCGCATAGTCTCCCTGCGCCTCGAGAGTCAGCAGATCGTGATCTAGATCCTTCACTCCCTGTTTGAATTTCTCCAGGTCCAGCGCGAAAGTATGATTCGCACGCTGGGTGAACGCTCCTTTGTCCATGAGGTAATTGAACTGGATCGCCATGCCCTTGCCGTGAGCGTCATTCAGCCCGAAGCGGAGGCTGCGGAACATGGAGGCCAGATAGGTGGTATAGAGCTGTCGTTGGGCGGCGTCGTCGGAAGCCAGGACGCTGGACAACTTCATTTCCTGGGCATGGTCCATCATGTACTGCAGCGCGAAGAGGCCGGTGATATCAGCCTTGGCTTCTTCAAGGGCGCTGTAGAGTTCTTTCAGTTCGGCCCGCGGAGTTGTGTCCCGTCCGGCCACCTTGATCTGGTGCGGCCCCAGCCCATGCATCAGTTCGTGGGCCACGATGTGAGTAAAGAAAGATTCGAAGTTCACGTCCCGGGCCGCCCCAGGCAGCATCCGGCGCGCGATTGGAATCAGCACGCTGCGAAACTTGGCCTCCTGCACATTCTTGAGCATCACCCGCTTGCTGCCCTTCTGGTTTACCACCCGCTCGTCATTGGGCAGATTGTAGGCGGCGGTTGCCACGCCGTGGTTGCCGTCTCCAGAGCACAGAATCTCGTCCACCACCCGGATCGGCGCCGCCGCCCCCAGCTTGGGATTGCGGTACTGCGGATCGATGGGCAGGTTGTCCTCGACCTCCTGCAGGTGCGAGCTGAGCGCGGAAAATTTTGCGCTGGCTTCATCGTCCCGCAGGTTGAGGAAGGTCTCGAACGCCGCTTTGTAGCCAAAAAGTTCGTCGTTGTAGGTCTCGTAGGGGCCGATGGTGATGTCGATAGGCGCGTCGAGATCCATCCAGGCGAGGTCGCTGGCGTAGTAATCGTTGGAGAGAGACGCATCCGCGCGCAGGTTAAGAAAAGTCTTCAGCGAGGCGTTGTCAGTAAGGTTGGCCGCCTCTTTAAGCAAGCCCGCGGCCCGGGTCAGATCGTCCTTGTAGGCTTCGCTGTAGGGAACAGCTTCCAGGGTTTTGGTGCCAGCGTCGCTGGTTCGGCGAATGACGGTGAAAAATCCTTTTGCGTCCTCCTGTTTCTCCTTGGGCAAAGAGGCAGCCCAGGTTTCGAATTCCTCCCGGGTCATGTCCTCGGGATAGAAATTTGCTCCCTTGGGCTTCTCCGCGGGAACGCCGGGCAGAAAGGCGCGAAAGTCATCCAGCGCGGACCAGGGACTCTTGTTGATCCAGAAATACTGCAACCGAGCCTTGCCCAGGCCCGAGGTGTCCTTCTGCAGCCGCGCATACAGGGCCGGGTTGCCGCTCCAGTACTGGACGAGGAAAATGTCGTTCATGATCCGACCGGCTTCGATCAGTTTGACCAGCGCCTGCCGGTCCCCGCTTGAGAGCTTCGATGTATCCACCCGCAGGGTGGTGGGCGCATAGCGCGCCGTCATCTTCTTCAGCTGGGCGAGTCCGGGTGCTGAGGAACTGGTCTTCCGGGAGTTGGTCTTTTTGGCGGCCGCAGGGATGGTGGCAAGTGCCAGGAGAATAAATATTGCGAAAGATGCCGCAAGTCTCATTCAGGTCTCCTTACAGAGCAACATCGGGATTGAATGCAAAAGGAAATCTTAAACCGCAAAGGACGCAAAGAGATACCGCAAAGGACGCAGGGGTAGTACGGGCTTTTCCGGCATCGCAGGTGGCCGCGGACACGCCTGCGGAGTTACAATTTGCGGAGGCCGTGAGCGCAATCACAGCCTCCCATATGCCTATGCGAAAACTACTCCCCTGCTGGCTCCTGATTTGTCTTACCGCCCTGCCTCCGGTTTTGTTCGCCGACACGGTGGTCGAGGAGATTATAGCCCGCGTTAATAATCAGATCATTACGCGCGCCGAGTACCTGCGCAGCAAAGATCAGCTGAAACAGGAAGCGCAGCAGCAGGACCCGGCGAATGCCGACAAGATCGTTGCCGAGAAGGACAAGGACGTCCTGCGCGATCTGATCGACCAGCAGTTGCTGCTCGAAAAGGGCAAGGACCTGGGCATTACCGCCGATACCGAAGTGATCAAACGGCTCGACGAAATGCGCAAGGAAATGAAGCTGGAATCGATGGAAGACCTGGAAAAGGCCGCCCAGAGCCAGGGGATCTCGTTCGAGGATTTCAAGCAGAACCTGAAGAACCAGATCATCACCCAGCAGGTAATCTCCAAGGAAGTCGGCTCCCGGATGTCCATCAGCAAGGAAGAATTGCAGGCGTTCTACGATGCGCATAAGAGCCAGATGGAGCAGCCGGAACAGGTGCGGTTGAGTGAGCTTCTGGTTTCGACAGAGAAGAAGGACCCGGCAACACCTGAAGCCCAGCAGGTCGCAGCAGCGCAAGCCAAGGCGGATGACCTGCTGGCCCAGATTCGTAAGGGAGCGGCCTTCGACGAAATCGCCAAAAAGAATTCCGACGGACCCACTGCCGCCCAGGGTGGCGATCTCGGCTACTTCAAGCGCGCCACGCTGGCCAAGGAACTCGAGGACAAGACCTTTGCCATGAAGCCCGGCGAGGTTTCCGACGTCATCCGCACCAAGCAGGGCTTTGTCATCCTCAAGGTCACCGAGCACCAGCAGGCCGGGGTGCCTCCGCTCGGCCAGATTGAGGGCAGGGTTCAGGATGCAATCTACATGCAGAAACTGCAGCCCGCCCTGCGCGCTTACCTGCAGAAGCTGCGCGAGGACGCCTACATCAAGATCGCCGGCGGGTACGTGGATACTGGCGCCAGCCCCAACCAGACCGCACCCATCGAAACCACCGCCAAGGATGCGGGCGCCAAGGAACTGAAGAAAAAGAAGAAAAAACTCGGCATCATTTAGGAAATCCCCAAGCCTCCGGAAGCGAGAGACAGGCCGTGATCTATGAAGGAATTTTTCGTTTCCGACTGCGTCCAGTACGAGAACAAGATCATCACGTCAACTTTTGTGGTGGTTTCCCGTCAGGTCAAACCCAAGAAGAGCGGTGAGCCTTATCTGGCGCTCACCCTGGGCGACCGCAGCGGCCACCTCGAGGCCAAGATGTGGGACAACGTCGAAGACGCCATCGACGCCTGTGATCAGGACGACTTCATCAAGGTCAAGGGGCTGATCAACAAGTACAAGAACCGCTTCCAGCTCACCATCCACAAGCTGCGCCGCATGGGAGAGTCGGAAGTCGATTTCGCCGATTATCTGCCCAAGACCAGCAAAGACATTGGCGAGTTATGGCAGACGCTCGCAGGCTACGTCGCCACTTTCAGAGATCCACATCTCAAGGCGCTGGTTGAGGCGTTCATGGCGGATCCGGAAATTGCGGAAGCCTACCGCAACGCTCCCGCGGCCAAGACTCTGCATCACGCTTTCATCGGCGGTCTGCTCGAGCACGTAGTCTCGCTTTTCAATTCCTGCGACCTCATGTGCCGCAATTATCCCCAGATCAACCGCGACCTGCTTCTCACCGGCGCCTTCTTTCACGATATCGGCAAGATCCACGAGCTGACTTACAACCGCTCGTTTTCCTACAGCACGCGCGGCCAGTTGCTGGGACACATGATCATCGAGTTGGAGATGCTGCAGGCCAAGCTGCCGCTGGTGCCGGGGTTCCCCGAATCGCTGAAGACGCTGGTCGAGCACCTCATCATCAGCCATCATGGACAATATGATTTCGGCTCGCCCAAGCTGCCCATGTTCCCCGAAGCGCTGATGCTGCACTATCTCGATGATCTGGATTCCAAGATGGAAGCCATGCGCGCCCAGTTTGAGCGCGGCGGGGAATCGGAGGGCGCCTGGACCGGTTACAATCCGTCGCTGGGCCGCCCCCTGCTGAACACCGCGAAATTCCTGGCGGGCAAGGCCCCGGAGGAAGAAAGCAAAACCGCTTCCGAGCCCCCGGTTTCGGTTTCCGAAAGGGCGGCCGAGGCGGAAGAAAAGAGCGGCGGCGCCATGACTTCTGCGGCACATGAGGATAAAATCTAGGCGCTTGCCATAGGGCGCCACGTCTGCATCCGGTTGGAGTATTGCGCGCAGCCTGCTTTCTGATCGGCGATCCCATCATCGGAGGAAATTATGAGAACCCGTTTGACAGCACTCACCCTCGGTCTCTACTTATCTTTTGCGGTGCTCGGCTGCAACAAGCCCGCCGCTCCGCCAGATTCAAGCGCCTCACCGTCCTCTAGCGATGGCAGCAGCAGTTCGGCTGCGCCCAGTGGAGATGCCGCCGGCTCTGGTTCGGCAATGTCCAATACCGCAATGTCGAATATGAAGCCCGAGCCCGCGAAGCCTTTGGTAGTACCAGCAGGCACGGTGTTGACGGTCCGGCTGGGACAGACGGTCGGCTCCAAAATCAGTTCGGCGGGACAGACCTTCACTGCCACCCTGGCCAGCCCGGTGGTGGTCGGTGGCAAAACGGCAATCCCTTCCGGAGCTTCAGCTACCGGAACCGTGGTTGACGCGAAGCCCCTGGGCCGCTTCAAAGGTGGGGCATCGCTGCAGCTGCGCTTGACTTCGATCGCGATTGGCGGTGCTGAGCAGTCCATTTCCACTTCATCCGTGGTTCGCTCTGAAAAAGGAAAGGGCAAGCGCACAGCCGTCATGGCGGGCGGCGGCGCGGGTCTGGGCGCCCTGATCGGCGGTCTGGCGGGTGGCGGCAAGGGCGCTGCCATCGGCGCTCTGGCGGGCGGTGGCGCGGGTGCAGGCGGCGCCGCATTCACCGGCAACAAGGACGTTGTCCTGCCCGCCGAATCCGCTCTCAGCTTCAAGCTGGAACAACCGCTCGAAGTGAAGTAGCCGTTCATCTCAAATACAGACCCAGGGCGCGAAGTCCTGGGTCTGCTTTTTTGCGCGCCGCATGTTGAACTTCGATCAATTCCGTCTCCTGACCTTCGACTGCTACGGCACCCTCATCGACTGGGAGACGGGGATATTCTCCGCGCTGCGCCCGATTCTCGGCCGCCACGGCAAGACCATCTCCGACTCCGACCTCCTGCGCCTTTACTCTGAACTCGAAGCAGCGGCCGAACAGGGCGAGTTCCGTCCCTATCGTCAGGTTCTCGAGTCGGTCGTTGAAGGCTTCGGCGAGCGTCTGGGATTCACGCCGACTGAATCCGAGATACGTTCCCTGCCGGATTCGCTGCCCAACTGGCTGCCGTTTCCGGATACAATCGCCGCCCTCGGCAAACTCAAGGCGCGCTACCAGCTCGCGGTCATCTCCAACGTTGACGACGACCTCTTCGCCGGGACTGCCCGCCGCCTCGACGTGGCCTTCGACTACGTGATCACGGCGCAGCAGGCCCAGGCCTACAAACCATCGCTGCAGATATTCAGGCTGGCGCAACAACGCACCGGAGTGGTCCCAGGCCAGTGGCTGCACGTCGGGCAAAGTATCTACCACGACGTAGTCCCCGCCCAATCTCTCGGAATCAAGACCGTCTGGGTGAACCGCCCATCGCCCCGTCCCGGAGCCGGCGCTGCCAAGGCGGCATCCGCCCAGCCAGACCTCGAACTACCCGACCTGAAGTCCCTCGCCCAACTGACATCTGAGAACCACGAACTGCAAACTGGTTCCTGAATCCCCAACCGGTATTAAACTGTTAGCCACTACCAGCAATCGGAGAAATCCAGATGGCAACCAGCACCGCCCGCTCCAACCCGCTTGCTTACCTGACCGATCAGCTCAAGGATCTCAAGGCCAAGGGAACGCATTTCCGCCTGCGCGTGCTCGATGACGAACAAGCCGCGGTCTGCACCTTCGACGGCAAGAAGGTCATCAACCTGGCCTCGAACAATTACCTCGGCCTGACCACGCACCCCAAGCTGCGCGAGGCCGCGCTCGAGGCCACCCGCAAATACGGTGTGGGGTCAGGAGCGGTGCGCACCATCGCCGGCACCATGAAAATCCACATCGAGCTGGAAGAAAGAATCGCGCGCTTCAAGAATGTCGAGGCTTGCGTGGTCTTTCAGTCGGGGTTCGCGGCCAATGCCGGCACGGTGTCGGCGGTGCTGGGCAAAGAGGACTTCATCATCTCGGACCAGTTGAACCACGCTTCGATCATTGACGGCGCCCGGCTGTCACGCGCCAAGATTCTCGTCTTCGAACACAAGAACATGGCCCAGGCGGAGGAGCGTCTGGCCAGCATCAAGGACCAGCCCGGCAAGAGGCTGCTGATCACCGACGGCGTGTTCTCCATGGACGGCGACATCGGCCCCTTGCCCGCCCTGTGCGACCTGGCAGAGAAGTACGGTGCCATCATGATGGTGGATGACGCTCACGCCTCCGGCGTGCTGGGCCGCAACGGCCGGGGGACAATTGATCATTTCAAGATGCACGGACGGGTGGACATCCAGGTCGGAACGCTGTCAAAGGCAATCGGAGCGCTCGGCGGCTACGTCTGTGGCACCCGCGACCTGATCGATTTTCTCTACCACCGCGCCCGGCCGTTCCTGTTTTCGACTTCGCATCCGCCGTCGGTTGCGGCTACTTGCATCGCGGCTTTCGATGTTCTCGAAAGCGAACCCGAGCGCATCGAGAAGCTCTGGGAGAACACCCGTTTCTGGAAGCGGGAACTGGGCCTGCTCGGCTTTGATATCGGAGGCAAGGCCACACCCGCCAGCGAAACGCCGATTACTCCGATCATCATCGGCGAAGGCAAACTCACCATGGAGTTTTCGCGCGAGCTATTCAAGGAAGGCGTGCTGGGCACCGGGATCGCTTTCCCCACGGTGCCCGAAGGCAAGGCCCGCATACGGACGATCATGACGGCGACGCATGCTGAAGACGAATTGCAGCAGGCGCTGGAGGTGCTGAAGCGCGTGGGAAAAAGAATGGGAATTTTAGTGTAGGCGCGAGCGTCCTCGCTCGTGCGCTCCGATCCAGAGGTCCCATGCTCAAGAAGGAAAATCCGACTCATTGTGGCTGGTCGCGCACTACTGTCTCATGCGCGGCCATCCGCCACTTGCCACTTACCTTCTTCAGTACTATCAAAACGCGCCCATCGACCGTCACACCGGCGTTTGTCGCCTGGTAGGTGCCGGCGAAATAGCCGAGGTTCCCGGAGTAATAGAGCGTCAGCAACTTTACGAAGTCGATGTGCCCGCCCGCCTTGATCCCGCGTTCCCAATAAGCCCTGATCGCCTGCGTCCCGTACGCCAGAATGTGAGCCGAGAGGTAATAGCCGTCGTCGGTGTACAACGCCGCGACCTTCGCGGCGTCCCCGGCATTGTAGAACCGGATCCAGTCCTCCGAGATCTGCCGGATGGCTGCCTCGTCGGCGCTCATCGGCCGCTCGCGCACCTCAGGCTCTGATGAACTCGTCTGCGGCCTTGCAACAGGCAAAGCCAGGAACAATGCAGCAAGCAATACGAAGGCTCTCTTCATGGCCGGACGATAGCCTACAAAGTAAGAAGTGTCACTCTCTTGTTCAATTCTGAATGGTGCGGCAAGTGCTGAGTAGCCCTGCACGAGCGGGACGCTCGCGCCTACATCTACCCTCGATACACAATCCGGCCGCCGACAATCGTCGCCACAACTTTCCCCGTCAGCTGCGCTCCGCCGAAGGGAGTATTCTGCGACCGCGAGTGTGACTTGGCTGCGTCAAACGTCCAACGCTTTTGTGGATCGAAGATCGTGACATCAGCATGGCTGCCGCGGATCAGCGTCCCACGGCCGCGCAGACTGAACACGCGTGCCGGACCGGACGTAAAGAGTTCGACAATCCGGCTGAGCGGGATTTTTTGTCCGCGGTGAAGATGCGTGATAGCGAGACCGAGCGCGGTCTCGAGCCCCGTGATCCCAAAAGCGGCACGTTCGAACTCGATGATTTTTTCGTGCGGCGCGTGCGGCGCATGGTCAGTGGCGATCGCATCCACGGTGCCGTCAGCCAGCGCCACCAGGATGGCTTCGCGGTCGGAATCTGAACGCAGGGGCGGGTTCATCTTGAAGTTGGTGTCGTACTCGCCGACGTCCGCGTCGGTCAGCGCGAAGTGGTGCGGCGTCACTTCGCAGGTCACGTGCGACTTGCTGCGCTTGCCCCGGCGCACCGCCTTCAGCGCATCCGCGGTCGAAAGATGGGCCACGTGCAGGCGGGCGCCCGTGAACTGCTGCGCCAGTTGCACATCCCGTTCCACCACCGAAGCTTCCGCCGCCGCCTTCATGCCGCGCAGGCCCAGGCGAAATGCGGTAGGCCCGTCGTTCATGGAGCAGCGGTCGGTCATGCGCGTATCTTCGGCGTGCTGAATGACCGGCAAGATTGATTTCGGACGACAAGCGCATGGTCTCTCGCATGACGCTGTCGTTGAGAATGGGCTTGCCATCGTCGCTGACGCCCACCGCTCCGGCCCGCTGCAACGCGCGGAAGTCGGTAAGTACCGCACCTTTGCTGGCATGAGTCGCGGCTGCGATCGGAAAGACGTTCACCACCGCGCCGCGCTCCGGCTGTTGCAGCCAGGTGACCCACTCCGGCGAGTCAACGACGGGCTGCGTGTTGGGCATACAGCACACGGAAGTAAATCCTCCCGCGGCTGCCGCGGCCGTGCCGGTGGCGATGGTTTCCTTGTAGCCCTGTCCGGGTTCGCGCAAATGAACATGCAGATCGATGAAGCCGGGAGCCACGATTAACCCGCGCGCGTCGAATTTCTCATGCGCGGTGGCGCGGGTTTTGCCCGGCGGCGCGATCTCGGCCACCAGCCCGTCCCGCAGCAGGACGTCCATGGTGGCGTCGATCTTCGCGGCAGGATCAATCAGCCGGCCGCCTTTGATCAACAGGCTGTAATTCTCTTTTTTCATCAACCGCACAACCTTTCACTTCTTTTCCGCAGATTCACGCGGATTGTCGCGGATTTTTTCTTTCATTTTCGAAAACATAGCGTTTGAATTGAGCGCTGGGGCCGAAATTGAATAACATTCCGACTTCGATCTGAGTAGCCCGGAGGTAGTTCAGAAGTTGCTTTTCCCATCCGGGATCAATCTCACGGCCTGTCTTCAGTTCGACGATGACTTTCTCGTCGATCAGCAAGTCGGCGCGGAAATCACCGATCTTCTGGCCGTGGAAGAACACCGGCACCGCGATTTGTCGTTGGAAAAATATACCGTTCTCGGCCAGAGCGACCGAAAAGGCTTGCTCGTAAACTGATTCCAGGAATCCATGCCCGAGCTCATTGTAGATAGCATAGAAGAGGCCGATAAGTTTCTCAGTAAGTTCGTGATGTTTTAATCCGTATTGATCCGCGTAAATCCGTGGAATTGAAGTTGTCGTCCTCATCGTGTCGTCTCCGGCGGCTCACTTCTATTCCGCTGATTCACGCAGATTGTCGCGGATTTTCTTCTGATGTTTTAAATCCGCGTTGATCCGCGCAAATCCGTGGAATTGAAGTTGTCGTCCTCATCGTGTCGTCTCCGGCGGCTCACTTCTATTCCGCTGATTCACGCAGATTGTCGCGGATTTTCTTCTGATGTTTTAAATCCGTGTTGATCCGCGTAAATCCGTGGAATTGAAGTTGTTGCCCTCACCGCGCTTTCCCCATCGCCCTGGCCAGAATTGCCATGCGCACCGGCACTCCGTTCCGCACCTCTTCCACAATCGCCGACTGCGGACAATCGGCGACTTCCCAGGTCAACTCCAGCCCGCGGATGATGGGCCCGGGATGCATCAGCATGGCATCTTTTTTGGCCAGCTTGAGACGCGCCATAGTCATCTGGTAGCGGGCCACGTAATCCTGCAAACTGATCTTCGTTCCCGCCAGACGCTCCTTTTGTACTCGCAGGGTCATGACCACGTCAGCCCCGTGGACCGCATCTTCCACGGTATGCGCGATGTGCAGGCCGGGCGCCAGGCTGAGCGCGGTTTCGGGCAGAAACTCCGGCGGCCCGCAGAGAGTAATGCGCGCCCCGAATTTGCTGAGCAGATGAATGGCGGAGCGGGCCACGCGGCTGTGATAAATATCGCCCACGATGGCCACTTGCAGACCCTTGAGCGCTTTCTTGTGGCGCAGGATGGTGTAGGCATCAAGCAGCGCCTGCGAAGGATGCTCGTGCATGCCGTCGCCGGCGTTGATCACGGGAATATCCAGATACCGCGCCATCAGCGCCGCCGCGCCCGCCTGGGGATGCCGGATCACGATCACGTCCGCGCCCACCGCCCGCAGGGTGTAGCCGGTGTCGAGCAGCGACTCGCCTTTTTCGATGCTCGATCCGCTGGAGAGCACCAGGGTGGTCATGGCGCCCAGCGATTTGGCTGCGATTTCGAAGGAGCTGCGGGTGCGCGTGGACGCCTCGTAAAAGAGAAGCAGGACCCGCTTGCCCCGCAGTAAGGGGCGCGGCTTAAGCGGATTCATCCGCCGGGCCAGCTTGAGCAGGCCCAGAATGTTCTCTGCTCCGAGATGTTCAATCCCCAGCAGGGAGCCGCGAGCAGCTTGGTTCATGGTATGCAGGGCCAGCCGGAGTCTCAGGTTAAAGATTTCAGATTGCAGATTTCAGAGTGCAGATTTGAGATTGACGTTTTCAAATCGCAGATCCAACCCGGATAAGCGGGGACCGGCACAATCTGAAATCAACAATCTTCAATCTGAAATCGGGTTCGCCGCATCAGTCTTGCCGTTCCACCAGCAGAACTTTCTCTGCGTCATCCACTTCGCGAAGCTTCACTTCGATAATTTCCCGGTCCGAGGTCTGCACCTTGCGTCCGATAAACCGGGCCTCGATGGGCAATTCGCGATGTCCACGGTCAATCAGCACGCACAACTGCACCCGTTTGGGGCGCCCTTCGCGGAACAGCGCGTCCAGGGCGGCCCGAATGGTGCGGCCGGTGTAGAGAACGTCATCCACCAGGATGATGTTCTTGCCGCCAATGGGAAATCCGATCTCGGTTTTTTGCACCACCGGCTTTGGTCCCAGGGTGGACAGGTCGTCACGATAAAGAGTGATGTCCAGGGTGCCGACGGGAACCGGGGTCTTCTCAATGCGCGAAATCATCTGGCCCAGGCGTTGCGCCAGGGGCACCCCGCGCCGCCGGATCCCCACCAGGCCCAGGTCGGCCGCGCCATTGTTTTTCTCGATGATCTCGTGCACCAGGCGGACCAGAGTCCGCTCAATTTCCGAGGCCGACATGAGTTGCGACTTTTCGCGCAGGCCCGATGGACGTGGAGATATTTTCGCAGTCATAAACGCTGCATCATACGCGGGCAGCGCAACCCGGAGCAAGATGGCCGGGGACCAGCCCGGACCTAACTCTTCCCGAATCAGGAACGTACAACCCAACAAACATTCGGCGGCCGTGCCGGGTAAAACCTGTCGAAGGGGGGCCCCTATGACCGGTTTGCCGGCGGCGGGCCTTGCGGGTTTGAGGCGTCTAACCGTTTCCCGCCGCGGGACAACTCGCAAAAGATGTTTGCCGGTCACAGACGGTGGCCGATCCCCGTGATATACCCAGCAAGTCCCTTTCTCCAGTCCGGACTCGTCCACGATTCGATTCACGGGTGGGGGCGAGTCAATGTCGAGCGCCAGAAGTTATTTCTCAGTTCTTTCCATCTTGTTTCTGGCCACGGCAGTCATGGCCCAGGATACTTCCACGGGAGCGATCCGCGGAACGGTGAGTGACAGCGCCGGAGCGCGTATTGGCGCTGCCAACGTGGTGCTGGTGAACGCCGCCACCAACTTCCGCTATTCCACCACCAGCGACGTCAGCGGCCGCTTTGCTTTCGAGTTGCTCCCGCCAGGAGAATATTCCGCGCGCGCCGACTCGCCCGGAATGTCGCCGCAGACCACGCCTCGCCTGCGGGTGGATGTGGGCGGCACCACCGAGTTGACGTTCAAACTGGCGGTCGCCGGGGCCAGCGAAACGGTCACGGTTTCAGGGGAGCCGCCGATGGTCGAAAGCCAGCCCAGCGGCATTTCGACCCTGATTGACGAACGGGCCATCAACGATCTGCCGCTCAACGGACGGCGTTACACCGATCTCGCTTTGCTGACGCCTGGAGTCACGCAGGACCCGCGCGGGCTGACCTCCAGTTCGAATGGGGACCTCGCCTTTGGCGGCATTCGCGGCTACCAGTCCAGCTATCTGGTGGACGGCGGCGACAACAACAACGCTTTTTTCGGACAGGCCCGCGGCCGCTATCGCGCGCCCTATCAGTTCTCCAACGAAGTCGTGCAGGAGTTCCGCGTCTCCTCGAACACTTACGGCGCCGACCTGGGGCGTGCCGGGGGTGCGGTGGTGAACGTAGTCACCAAATCGGGCTCCAATCGGCTGCACGGGACCGATTTCTACTTCTTCAAGGACAGCGCCATGGCGGCCCAGCATCCTTTCATGGATTTCAAGCCGCACGATCAACAGCAGCAGTTCGGATTTACCCTGGGCGGCCCCATCAAACGCAACCGGGCATTTTTCTTTGCCGGATTCGATCAGCACATCTTCCATGTACCGGCGGTAGTGCGATTTCTTGACGGAAGCTCAGTCGTGGTCCCGCAGGCCGCCGCCGGACCCGCCACCCCGGGCGACTACGAGGCCACCGACCAGGCGCTGGTGTTCGCCACCGCGGCCCAGCTTTCGAAGCAGGCCGGCACCTTTCCCTCGTCGATGCTGGGCAATGCCGGCTTCTTCAAGCTCGACCTGGTGCTCAACCAGCACAACAATCTCTCTCTGCGGTTGAACACGTCGCGGTACTACGGGCATAACAATGTCTTCCTCGATCCCTCCAGCCCGCTGTCGAGCTTTCGGCATCAGCGATAACGGCGAGGAGGATGTTTCCACGGAAAGCGCATCGCTGGCGCTTACCAGCAATCTTTCCATCAAAGCGGTGAGCCGCTTTCGGGCCCAGTTCTCGCGCGACCTGCAGTCTTCCACCGCCAACAGCACCGACCCGCTGACCAAGATCTCCGACATTATCGAGGGCTTTGGGCGCTCATCCATTCTTCCCCGCCAGACCCGCGAGCACCGCCTGCATCTGGCCGAGACCCTGAGCGTGGAAGGCAAAAGAAATTCGTGGAAGTTTGGTGGCGACGTGCTGCTGACCTGGATCTACAACTTCTTTCCCTCGTTGAGCGGCGGCGAGTACATTTTCGATCCCATCAAGGTGAATCCGTTCACCTTCGAGATTCAGGAAGGCGGCCTCGAACTCACGCCCCTGCGGGCTTACGCGCATCAGGTGCCGCATTACTATCTGCAGAGCTTTCGGCCCGGCGGTCACACATCCGGACACGAACGAGTACGCCGGATTCTTGCAGGACACGATCCGGGTCTCGGACCGCCTGGCGCTGAGCCTGGGCGCGCGCTACGACCTGCAGACGTTCACCACGAAAGGACTTGCAGGCGAATCCGCTGTGGCCGGATGCGGGCCGCGTCCCTTACAACACCGGGAACTTCGCGCCGCGCGTGGGGCTGGCGTACTCCATCGGGAACGAGCGGCCGCTGGTGATTCGCGCCGGATACGGGATCTTCTACACCCGCATTCCTCAGATCTACAATTCGACGGTCCAAAGCGACAGCGGACTGGCGGGAAATTTTCTCTTCCTCAATAACAATAATTTTTTCGATCACCAGGTATTTCCTCAATATCCCAATCCGCTGGTGAATTGTGCGGTGAATGCCACGAATTGCCAGTTGCCGTCCGGTCTGGCGCAACTTGAGCAGGCGGATGTCTCGGCGTTTTCGCACAATTTCAAGACTCCCCGGGTGCAACAGGCCAGCCTCAATGTGGAGCGCGAAGTCGCGCATCGCATGTCGGTGGGCGTTTCCTATATGTACGTACACGGCGTGGACCTGATCCGGGCGCGGGACGTGAATCTGCCTCCGCCGGTGAACGTCTCGTATCCGGTGTACGATCCCTCCGGGACGAATTTCCTGGGCGCGATATTACGACGTCAACTCTTTCTCAACCGTTCAATCGACGCGTTCGCTGACCTGCCCCTTTCCGCCCTGCATTAATCCGCTGGCGCGCCCCATTCCGCAACTGGGATCGATTAATGTGTTCGAGAGCGCGGCTTCGAGCGTTTATCACGGGGCCACTCTCTCGATTCGCCGCCGCATGACCAGTGGAGTTTATTTCATGCTGGCCTACACTTTCGCGCACGCCATCGACGATGGACAGGATGCGCTGGTGGCGGGGCGTCCGGCGACGGTGCAGGACTCCTACGCGCCGAATTCAGAAAAAGGCCCCAGCGTTACCGACCAGCGGCAGCGCTTCGTGTTCTCCTTCGTTCTGGCTCCCAAGCCTTTCCATCGAGATCACGAGTTGCTGGGAATGTTTTTCAACAACTGGAAAGCGTCCGGCGTGTTCACCTACGGCAGCGGCCGGCCGGTCAGCGCCACCGTGACCGGCGACGCTAACCAGGATGGCAACAACAGCAACGACCGGCTTCCGGGAGTTTCCCGCAACTCCCTGCTCGGGCCGGACTACGCCACCACCGACATGCGCCTCACCCGGCGTCTTTATGCTGGCGACCGGGTCAAGTTGGAACTGATGGTCGAGTCCTTCAACCTGCTGAACCGCGACAACCGCCGGGTCCAGATCACGCAGGATGGTTTTCAAAGCAACTCGGCAAAGTTTGTTCAAACCGATAAGACTATTGGAATCAATATCTTCCCAGCTCAGTACCGCGTGCCATCGAGCTTTCTCAGGGCCACCGACGCCTACGCGCCCCGGCAGATTCAACTGGCCCTGAAGCTGATCTATTAGGCGTAAGCGGTTCCATAGATGGAAGCTAGCGGCATTTTCTCTGCATGAAATTGCCACATACCACTTGACTTGCCGTGAGGAACCTTGCAATAACTATCCCCGTCCAAACGGGACCGGTTTGGGGGTGTAGTTCAGTTGGCAGAAGTAAGACTTCAAGAGGGCGAGTCCCTCGAAAACGCATTACGCCGCTTCAAGCGCAAGGTGCAACAGGAAGACATTATCAAGGAGGTCAAGCGTCACTCCTTTTACCTGAAACCGGGCGAGAAGAAGCGTGTGAAGGAAGCACTAGCGCGCAAACGCAGCAGGAAAAAAGCGCGTAAAGAACAAGACTAAGGTTCATGGGCTGCCACGCCAAGTGGTGGCCCATTTCCTTGTTCGCAAGAGATTGTCAAAGATTGTAAAGCAGTAATCCATGCCGCAAAAGGGGCATGGCGGGCCGAGTCCAGGGGAAATTTTCCAGGTCGTAGCTTGAGGGGGCAACGACCCTGAGTCCACGCGTCGCGCTACTCGTCTGCGAGGTCTTGGGGAATGGGCTGAAGGGAGCATCTCTCAATGGAATTTCAGGACAAGGTATTGAAGTGCATTGACTGTGGTGCGGATTTTATCTTCACTGCGGGCGAGCAGCTGTTTTTTCACGACAAGCAGTTCAAAAACGAACCCAAACGTTGTAAGGCTTGCAAAACCAAGCGGGTGTCAGTGCTGGGGGCGGCGCCTTCGGGGCCAGGCAACGGCTTCGCCAAGGTGGAGACGCGCACCACGTGTTCGGAGTGCGGCAAGGAAACCACCGTGCCCTTCAAGCCAACCCAGGGGCGTCCAGTATTCTGCCGGGAGTGTTTCCAGCAGAAGAGGCAAGTAGCCTCGGCTTGAAGTTGAACGAGAATTTGTAGCCGATTCCAGAGTCGCGGCCAAGCTCACCTTCCTCCCGCTTCCCGATTCCAAGGCGAATCTCGTCTGCCCGCGGAGAAGTCCGCGCGGCGGAGACAGGCGGTTCTTCGTCTCTTGCGGCGAGCCCAGGAAGTTGTGGAAGCGCGTCCTTTTCAGGGCCGCGTTGTCGGCTCCCTGAGCATTCGCTACTATGGAAACGTGGCAACTTTCCACGTAGTGAATTTCGGCTGCCGGGCCACGCAGGCGGACGGTGCTGCCATCGAACGCCAGCTGCGGGAGCGCGGACTGGAGCGTGCCGACGAACCCGCGGAAGCAGGACTTGTAGTTCTTAACACCTGCACCGTGACCGCCGCCGCCGACCAGGACGCCCGCGCCGCCATCCGCCGCATTCATCGCAAGAACCCCGAAGCCCAGATCGTGGTCACCGGCTGCTACGCCCAACGCGCGCCGGAAGAAATCGCATCTCTGCCCGGTGTGAGCCAGGTCGTCGGCAACTCTCATAAGCATCAGCTGGCAGAACTTGCCGTCGGACTTCAGACGTCGGACCTCGGGCCCCGGCAGGCTCAGTTCGTCCCCCTCACGCAGCTGACATCAGATGGCCGGCCTCTGATGTCTGAGGTCCGACGCCCGATCTTCGTTTCCGACATATTCGCCCACACGGAACTGCAGGCTGCACCGGTTTTCGACGCCGCCAACGAACGCACCCGGCCAAATCTAAAAGTGCAGGACGGTTGCGACAACCGCTGTTCATTCTGCGTGATTCCCTATGTCCGGGGACAGAGCCGTTCGCTCCCGATGACCGAGGTCATTCGCGAGATGGACGCGCTGGTGAGAGCAGGCTATCGCGAAGTGGTGATTTCTGGCATTAACCTGGGCCGCTGGGGGAGAGATTTAGCCGTCAGCCGTCAGCCGTCAGCCCCCGGGAAAACCGGCCAACGACCAACGACCAACGACCAACGGCGAGGGTTTGAAGATCTCATCCGCGCCATCCTCTCCGAAACCACGCTGCAAAAATTACGCATCAGTTCGGTTGAGCCCATGGACTGGAGTGACGAACTCATTTACCTGATGGCCACTTCTCCCCGCATCGCCAAACATGCGCACGTGCCTCTGCAGTCGGGCAGTGACGCCGTGCTGCGGCGGATGCACCGCAAGTATCGTCCCTGGCATTATCGGGAAAAAGTTGAAAAGATTCGCGCCGCTATGCCCAGGGCAGCGATTGGAGCGGACGTGATGGCAGGGTTTCCCGGCGAAACCGATGCCGAATTCGAGGAGACTCGCCTCCTCATCGAAGACCTGCCCCTCACCTACCTGCACGTCTTCACCTACTCGGCGCGTCCCGGAACTCCGGCTGCCGCCATGGGCAAGCAGGTTCCTGCACACGTCGCCCGCGAGCGTAACCGCGTTCTGCGCGATCTGGCTTCAACAAAAAAGCTGGCTTTCATGAGCGGCTTTATCGGCCAGCGGATCGAAACCATCACGCTGAATGTCTCCGGTAGAGATGAAGGCGAATATACAGAGGGGCTCACCGACAACTACCTGCCTATACGCGTGTCAGGAAGTCACGTGGCGAACCGCTGGATTCAAACCCGGGTGGAGCGAGTGCAGGACGGCGCCCTGCTGGGAATTGCCAGGTAGGGCCTTCACTTTTTGGCAGTCAGCCGATCCGCTATCCTGTCGTATTCCCTCTGGGTCAGGATGTGGCGCGTCACGAGTTGGTCCGGAGTGTCGTAAGGACGTCCGGCGATGACCTTGTCCGCATCCGGGCCGCTCACACCCGGCAAGGTGATTAATTGCTCGCGGGTCGCGGCGTTTACGTCGAGTGGCTTGTCGCGGCTCCAGCCTTCACGGATTCCCGCGGCCACTGCCTTGGCGTCAACTTTCAGTTGGGCGGTAGCCTGGGCAGTCTTCTCTTTGAGCTCTTGAGGGTTTTGCTTCGAAGTGCAGGCCGCGAGTGTAGCCAGCAAAACCATCGCAACCAGAGAGAAGCCTCGGGGAAAGCGCATGTCCTTTAACCTCGGACTTTTGATGAATTCCCTGGTCCCCCAGTTGGCTGGTCAAATTGGCAGAGATGAGTTGCCGCGAGGTAGATACCCGCGCGGGCTGCGATCAACTGGCGAAGTTGCTTTACTGGTCCCACTCGGCTGAAATTGGTGAGCCGTCATCCGTCCGAAAAAACGTCTCTTTCCGGAGCAATGCCTCCACCCCTCTCAATACCTCGTTGCCGCTGTTCTTCGTGACTGCGCCTCGGTAGCCGGCATTGCGCGCTTCCCAGGCCAGTTGCCGGGACACTTCCTGCACGCTGATCAGCAACATGGGCAGCCGCGGATGAGCTCTCGCGATGGCCGGCGCCGCCTGCAGTCCGGTCATGACCGGCATACTCAAATCCATGACCACAACATCGGGATTGAGCTGCTCAACCTTGGCAATGGCCTCAGCACCAGTGCTGGCATCGCCGCATACCTGCCAGCCGGGCTGCTGCTCCAGCAGTCTGCGCAACAGCAGGCGGATAGTGACATCGTCATCGGCGATCAGAATGCGGGTTGCCACGGCATACTCCTCTGCCATCAGTACGCCACATTTGCGCCCGCCGGACAATACAGCAAATTCCCGACCCGTGACCGGGATGATTCCCCGCCGATCCTCACACTTAGCGGTGCCCGAATACTTCTTTCAGCAGGTTGGTGGTCTGCGCTGCCGGATCTTTGCGAATTTTGCGTTCTTCCTGACCCAATTCGTAGAAAAGCCCGTCAAGCGCCTTGCTGACCACGTAGTGGCTGATGTCCAGGTCCTGATTTTTCGCAAATGGAATGGCCTTGTACTGGGAAACCAGGGCGTTGTACTGCTGGGTGACGCCGTTTTTGGACATCGTCTTTTCCACCACGGGGCGGAATGCAGCGGTCAGCTGGGGCGTGGTCTTTTCCTTGAAGTAGTTGGTGGCAGCGGTGTCGCCGCCGGAGAGAATTCTGCGCGCGTCATCGAAGGTCATGGCGGTGATGGCGTCAATAAAGATTTTGCGCGCCGCGGGAGCCGCCGACTCCGCGGCCCGATTCATGCTCAGCACAAAATCGTCAACCTTGGGACCGTAGCCCACCATGCGCAGGCCCTTTTCCAGTGTCCTCAGGTTGTTTGGCATCAGAATTTTTATATCGGGATTGCCGAAATATCCGTTGGGGCGCCCGGTAATTTTCACTGCTTGCTCGGCGCCGATCTGCAGGGCCTGCTTCAGGCCCGAGGAGATCTTGGTGTCACTGAGCGTCGAGCCTCCCAGCCCGAGGCGTCTGGCAATATCTTCCACCTGGGCAGAAGACAGAGTCGTCATCAATAAACAGGTGGCACCCAGCAATAAGCTGCGTTTCATATTGGATTCTCCTTTGCCTGCCACGAATCGGATCTGCGGCAGACCAGTGTCCGAAGAAAATCATCTGCCGGGCTAACTCGGAACCGGATTTGTGCACCTAAGCTCCCGACGTTACACGAAATCGTGTTGCGCAATTAACTTTTTATATAAGGAGAACTTCATGGGAAACGATACTGAAAAAAACCAGCAGAACCCGGGACAGCGCCCCAGCAATCCTGGAAACCAGGCCGATCCGAACCGGCAGAATCCGACTGAGAGCGGGAAGCATGTGTATAACCCGCAGGACCCGACCTCGAAAAAGCCGGGCCAGGACAGCGGCACAAGCGAGCGTCCGGACCGGGAAGGCTCCGAGGACGTCGAAAAGCGCCGCGCATCCTAACCGGGAGCGCGACCCTGGAACATGAAGCCACGGCGAACCTGCCGTGGCTTTCTGTTCCCAATCTAATCTCGACGCGACCTGGCCGCAGGCGAAGAGCATCGGGACGGGAGACGGCGGCCATGCTATACTTTTTTTTATCTCATTCGCCCTGTTAGCTGACGGAGGGTTGTATCGATAAACGCTTTATCCGAACAAACGAACGCATCCGGGCGCGGGAAATCCGCGTCATCGACGACGAAGGCCAGCAGATCGGCATTTTGACTCCCTACGATGCGCTCAAGATGGCCCGCGAGAAGAACCTGGACCTGGTCGAAATTTCGCCCACCGCGACTCCTCCCGTATGCCGCATCATGGACTATGGGAAATTCCTGTACCAGCAGGAAAAGAAGGAACGCGAGGCCAAGAAGCATCAAAAAGTAATCGTGGTGAAGGAAGTAAAGTTCCGCATCAATGTGGACGACCACGATTACGAAACCAAAAAGAACCACGTTCTGCGCTTCCTCGATGAGGGAGACAAGGTCAAGGCGACGATTTTCTTCCGCGGACGGGAGATGACGCGCACCAACCTGGGACGCGAAATCCTGGAACGGCTGATCAAAGATATCGCCGACAAGGGAATCGTGGAGTTTCGTCCGCGACAGGAAGGCAACACGCTGCACGCCATCCTGGCGCCCAAAAAAGATGCCGGACAGAAGCAGCCCGCGCAGTCGCAACCGGCCCCAGGCCGGGTAAATCAGGCGTAGGAATCTGAGAAGCACTTAGCAATTGACACTTGGCATTCAGCCTGTTTGGCGATGCGGGTGTGGCTAAGGGCTAATTGTTGAACTGAGGATTTATGCCCAAGCTTAAAACACACAAGGGAGCCGCCAAGCGCTTCAAGAAGACCGCCACTGGCAAGGTCAAGCGCCATCATTCGCACTTGCGTCACATGCTGACGTCCAAGAACAAGAAGCGCAAAGGCAAGCTGCGCCAGGCCGTCCTGGTAAGCGATGCGGACACCCCCAAGATCAAGCGAATGATTCCGTACTAGAAGCTTTTGTGTTGTGTGGACGCGGGCGACTCGCTCGCGTTGGTGGCTGCGAATTTCGCGGCCCAGGCGTGTGAAGAGGCAACCAGACCTTCGAGTCTCCTACCTCCAGCCGCCGTAATGTGAAACTAAAAAGGAGCTACTCATGCCTCGCGTAAAACGGGGAACCAAACGCCGCGCCAAGCGCAAAAAGATACTCGACCGCGCCAGCGGATATTTCCTCACCAAATCAAAACTCTACCGGTCCGCTAAAGAAGCGGTCGAGCGCGGACTCAAGTTCGCCTACTCCGGACGCAAACAGAAAAAACGTCAGTATCGCTCCCTCTGGATCGTGCGCATCGGCGCCGCCGCCAAGTTGAACGGAATGAGCTACAACCAGTTCATTCATGGACTCAAAAAAGGTGGCGTGGAACTGGATCGCAAGATCCTGGCCGACCTGGCGGTGAATGATCCGGGCGCGTTTAAGAGCCTCGCCGAGCAGGCGAAGGGCGCTCTTGGCGGGGCAGCGTAAGAAAGCTCCTAGCTCCTAGCTTTTGGCTACTAGCTTCTGGCTACTAGCTATGGCGGATGCGCGTGGCTTTGGCCGCCTGCGAAAAGTACCGGCTTCCGGCAGCTTGGGATGTATCTTTTGGGAAGGCTTTGTGGAAGGGCACGACTTCAGTCGTGCCGCCAGCCGTCCAAAACCAGGCCGGCTTTAGCCGCTGGGGTTCACTGTTTTCATCCCGCCATTTATTTTTCTGCAAATCGGGATAATTTTTGAGAGAACACGTGGCATACACCGTTCCCAAATTAAAAAGCTTCACGCCGGCTGCGCTTGACAAAGCTGCCGAGAAGCTCCTCGCCGCGCTGAAAGAAGAAGCCAAGGGTGTCACATCCGAGGCTGACCGGAAAGCCTTCCGCGACCGCTGGATCGGCCGCAAGAATGGCGTCCTCACCGAGGTCAACGATCTCTGGCTGAAAGCGGCCCCGAAAGATGCCAAGCGCGACGTGGGGCAGCGGGTCAATGAGATCAAGAGACGAGTCACAGAGCAAGTTGAGGCTGTCACTCTTGCCGGGCACGAACTTGGCGGGCAGGTTACGGGTGAGATCCGAACCGTCCAAGCGAGGCAGCAAACAAACGCAATCGGAACGATTACAGCCTCCCTCGACATCACCTTGCCCGGCATTCGCCGCCCGCTCGGCTCCGAGCATCCCGTGATCAAGACCATGCACGAGATCGTCTCCGTCTTCCGCAATCTCGGCTACTCGGTCGAGGAAGGTCCGGTCATCGAGACCGACTACTATAATTTCGAAGCACTGAATTTTCCGCCGAACCATCCCGCGCGCGATACCCAGGACACGCTGTTTATCGCTCGCCAGGAATCGAAGCCACAGCGCGACCGGCTGCTGCTGCGCACGCACACTTCGCCGGTGCAGATTCGCACCATGGAGAAGATGAAGCCGCCGGTGAGGATTGTGATTCCGGGCAAAGTGCACCGCAACGATCCTCCGGACGCCAGCCACTCCCCGATGTTTCACCAGGTCGAAGGCCTGGCGGTGGACGCGAACATTACCTTCTGCGACTTGAAAGGCACGCTCGACCATGCCATGAAAGCGCTTTTCGGATCGAGCGTGAAGACCAGCTTCCGGCCGTCGTTCTTTCCCTTCACCGAGCCCAGTGCGGAGATGATGGTGTCTTGCTTTATTTGTGGGGGCAGCGGTAAACGCGGATCGGAGCCCTGCCGTCCCTGCAAGCAGACGGGGTGGATCGAAATTCTCGGCTGCGGCATGGTGGACCCGAATGTTTACGGCTTCGTGGATTACGACCCCAAAAAAGTTTCGGGATTCGCCTTCGGCATGGGCGCCGACCGCATCGCGATTCTGAAATACGGCGTGGATGACATCCAGTTGTTCTTCAACGGGGATGTGAGATTTCTGGAACAGTTTGGATGAGGCAGTCGTCGGTCGTCAGTCGTCGGTCGTCGGCCCAGACCAAAGGCCAGACGCTCTGAGCAGCAGAGAGCTAGAAGCTAGAAGTAGAAATGAAACTTTCTCCTGCATGGTTGCGTGAGTTCGTGGATGCCAGGGTGGACGACCGCCGCCTGGCTCAAGACCTCACTGCGGTTGGGATTGCCGTTGAGAGCATCAATGGCGAGGGGAAGAATGCCGTCTTCGAGATGGAGATCGGCACCAACCGTCCCGATGCCATGAACCATTACGGTGTGGCGCGCGAAGCGTCTGTGATCTTCAACCTGCCGCTGCGGGCTGTGGACTCGAAACTGCCGGCGGCGGCGGGTAACTCTGGGTTCGCCATCGAAATCGCGGACCCGGCCGGCTGCGCCCGTTATACGGCACGAATCGTTCGCGATGTAAACGTCAAACCATCTCCCGATGCGATGGCGAAGCGCCTTCTGCTGGTCGATCAGCGCCCCATCAACAACGCGGCCGACGCCACCAACTACACGCTGTGGGAAATGGGACATCCCACCCATGTTTTCGATCTCGATCTGCTCGAGGGCGGCAAGATTCTGGTGCGTCGGGCGTTCAGCGGCGAGACCCTGAAAACGCTGGACGGCATCGAGCGCAAACTTACCCCCGAAGATCTGGTCATTGCCGATGCCGTGAAGCCAGTCGCGCTGGCGGGAGTCATGGGTGGATTCGACACCATGATTACCGCGAAGACAAAAAACATCCTGATCGAGTCGGCCTGGTTTGATCCCGCCACGGTCCGCAAGACTGCGCGGCGCCACGCCCTGCACACCGATGCCTCGCATCGTTTCGAACGCGGCGCCGATTTCGAGGCCACGACCAGGGCTTGCGATCGCGTGGCCGTACTGCTTCTCGAATCAGCCGGAGGCAAACTGGACGGCGGTGCGATTGACGTGGTGGCCCGCCAGGTTGATCTCGCACCCGTGGCCTTGCATCTTTCGGAGGTGCACCGCATTCTCGGGGAGAAGCTCGAGACCAACGAAATTTTCCGCATTCTACAGCAACTGGGTTTTGAGTTGATGCCGGAGCGAGGCGGCGACCCTGATTTCACCGTCCACATTCCGAGCTGGCGTCTCGACGTGGAACGCGAAATCGATCTGGTCGAAGAAATTGCGCGCCTTCACGGCTACGACAAATTCGCCAATACTCTGCCGGCGTATGCCGGGGCGGTGGTGGAGGCGCCTGATGCGGAGAAAGACCACAAGCTTCGGACTACGCTTCTGGCGCTCGGCTATGACGAAGCTGTGTCGCTGACATTCATTTCACACGAGGATGCGGAAACATTTTCTTCTGTCCCGGTGGTCGAACTGGCCAATCCGCAAAGCGAAGAAGCGTCGGTGATGCGGAGTTCCTTGGTGCCCGGCATGCTCAATATGCTGGCCTACAACCTCAACCGCGGGGCGGACCAGGTGCGCCTGTTTGAGGCGGGCAGCATTTTCGAGGCAAAGGATGGCGGAACGGCGGAACCCAAACGCATCTGCATGGGCGCTACCAGCCCACCCTCCGCAAAAAACGCGGAAGGGTGGGGCACCCAGGACGGAGGATTCTTTGATCTGAAGGGTGATGTGGAGAGTTTGCTGCAGGCCTTTCAGCACCAGACGTTGAAGTACGATGCCCAAACGTCGGACTACTATCATCCCGGGCGCTCGGCGCGCGCCATGATGGATGGCTCTCCGGTGGCGCAGTTTGGGCAGGTCCATCCCGAAGTCGCCGCCCGGCGCAAACTGCGCCAAAGCGTTTTCGTTGCCGAGCTTTATCTTGACCGGCTTTATCCGCAGGGTCTGCGGGTCGTCCGCTATCAGCCCTTGCCCCGTTATCCGGCGGTGGAACGGGATTTTTCTTTTGTCTTTGATGACGTCGCCACATTCGAAAAAATTCAGCAGGTTGTCATCGGACTCGGAGTGGCTGAGCTGCGCAGTTTCGTTCCGGTGGAAATTTTTCGCGGAGGCAATGTTCCCACGGGCAGGTGTTCGCTGCTGCTGCGGGCCCGCTTCCAGTCAGCCGATCGCACGCTGCGGGAAGAAGAAGTGGCACAGTGGTCGGCGCAGCTCATCAAGGCGCTGGAGTCTCTGGGCGGAAAACTACGGGCATAGGGTTGCGTCCGGAAAAAGTAACGGTGTCATCCTGAGCGCAATCCGCCCATTCGCTTGTGAATGGGCGGGTGGAGTCGAAGGATCTCTATCTTGCCGCAGTAGCTGACGTGACGGGGCAGCTTGAAATTCCGAAAGTTGTGCGTCAGGCAGGGGTCCTTCGACTACGCGGCTGCTTCGCGAGGCGAAGCAGCCACTCCGCTCAGGATGACAATTTCGTTCTTGTACACTGTTGATGTGCGCATTTTCTTCGGCGTGACTTTCCTCGCCGCGGCAGTTCTGGTTGCTGGTGCCGCCCTCTCCGCAAGCGACAAACCAGTTCCCACTTTTTATAAAGACATCCTCCCCCTGCTCCAGGACCACTGTCAGAGCTGTCATCGCCCGGGCGAAGTTGCTCCCATGCCGCTGGGGACATACGAGCAGACGCGGCCCTGGGCAGCGGCTATCGCAAAATCGGTGCAGGGCGGATTGATGCCGCCGTGGTTCGCGGACCCGCGATTCGGACACTTTTCCAACGATCCTTCACTTACGCCGCAGCAAATTGCGACCATGCTGGCGTGGGTAAAGGCTGGCGCTCCAGCCGGCAATCCGCACGACGCGCCTTTGCCTGCGCACTGGGCACAGGGCTGGAACATCGCGCTGCCGGATGTCGTTCTGCCGATGCCAACCCCGGTCACGATCCCGAAGGATGGCGACGTGGAATACACCTACGAAATCGTGCCCACCCATTTCACCGAAGATAAATGGGTACAGATGGCGGAAGTACATCCCTCCAGCCCGCAGTATGTGCATCATGCTGTGGTGTACATACGGCCGCCGGATTCGAAGTGGCTGCGGCATGCGCCGGTCGGAGTACCGTTCACGGCTTCGACCCTCAGCGATCCCCAGGACCGTCTGGAAGCGCACGGGACCACCAGCGACCTGCTGCTGGTGTACGCGCCCGGTAGCTCGCCTGACCACTGGCCTGACGGCATGGCAAAGTTCGTCCCCGCGGGATCAGACCTGGTTTTTCAGGTGCACTACACCACGAATGGCACTGCCGGAAGCGACCGCACCAGCGTCGGATTAGTGTTTGCGAAGACGGTCCCCCGGCAGCGCGTTCTCACCCTGCAACTCAACGATCACGCCTTCATCATTCCCCCCGGCGCGGATAACTTTCGGGTGGAAGTGCAGGGCACGCTGCCGCACGACGCCACGCTGCTCAGCCTGTTTCCGCATATGCATCTGCGGGGGAAAACTTTTGAGTACGACATTGTTAAGCCCGACGGCTCGATCGAGACTCTGTTGCGGGTGAACTACCATTTTCACTGGCAACTGAGTTACCGGCTGGCCGAGCCGCGCCTGCTGAAGGCTGGAACCAGGTTGCGCGCCGTGGCCTGGTATGACAACTCGCGTAACAATCCGCACAATCCCGATCCGGACGCGACCGTCACCTGGGGCGACCAGACTTATCAGGAAATGATGGTTGGGTTCTTTGATGTGGCAGTGCCGGCGAATATGGATAAAGAGCAGTTTTTCATGCGCGGCCAGGGTGCGCACTAACTAAGAAGCAGGCAGCCCAGGACGGCCGCGCTCTCTGGTCGTTTGTCTGTTGTTATGTTGTGACTTCCTGAACAGACTCAACAAACATCCTCTACTCTTGCTATCCAAACTCACATGGCCCGCGTCTAGCAACAACGGGGCATAAATAAAAAATCCAGATTGCCGATTCCCCCCGGGAAATATCGGGACGAGATGCTCGCTCAGGACGAGTCCGCCCACTCATTGGAAATTCAAAGGAGTGATCCTATGCGCCGAAATGGATTCAACCGCGTGGTGTTGACCGTGGTTGTGTTAGGCATGGCAACGTGGACTGCCTGTGAGAAGACGAATACCGCGGGGACGCCCGCAGCTCCCGGTTCCGGCGGCAAGATTCCGGTGACAACCAAATCAGAAGATGCGCGCAAGGAATTCCTGCAGGGACGTGAACTCTCGGAAAAGCTTCTGGCCCAGGACTCGGTACAGCATTTTGATAAGGCCATTGCGCTGGATCCGGAGTTCGCGTCTGCGGAGTTGGCGCGCGCCAACGCGGCCGGCACGGCCAAGGAATTCTTCGAGCACCTGAACAAGGCGGTGGCCCTGGCGGACAAGGCGTCGGATGGCGAGCGGCTGCTGATTCTTGCCAACCAGGCTGGGGCCAACGGCGACGCAGTCAAGCAGAAGGAATATTTCGAGAAGCTGGTGGCCGCTTACCCGAACGATGAGCGTGCGCATTTCAATCTGGGTGCGTTCGAGTTTGCACAGCAGGACTATCCCCAGGCGATCGAGCATTTGAAAAAAGCGCCGGAGCTGGCCCCAAACTATTCGCCCGCTTACAACATGCTGGGTTACGCCTACCGGCAGGCAGGCGATTACGCCAGTGCCGAGCAGGCCTTCAGGAAATACATCGAACTGATTCCGAACGATCCTAATCCCTATGACTCTTACGCCGAGCTGTTGCTGAAGATGGGCAAGTTCGACGAATCGATCGCGCAGTACCGTAAGGCGCTGATGATTGATCCCCACTTCGTGCCATCGCATTTCGGAATTGCGGCTGACCTGCTGTATACGGGCAAGCCGGCCGATGCGACGGCGGAGCTGCAGAAGATGGCCGACCAGGCGCGCAATGACGGCGAACTGCGGACTGCGTTGTTTGGCATGGCGGTCGTGGCCTCGGACAGCGGCAAGCTGGATAGCGCAGTGCAGGCGATGGACAAAGAATATGCCGTGGCAGAGAAAAAGAACGATGTAGCCGCAATGGCCGCCGACCTCCAGGCCAAAGGCAACATCATTGCCGAAATGGCGAAGTATGACGTGGCGGCGCTGCAGTTCGATCGCTCCCTGCAGATGGTAGAGAGTTCAAGCCTGTCGCAGGAGATCAAGGACAATGCGAAGCTCCTGCATCAGTACAATCTGTGTGCCTTGGCGATAGGCAAGAAGGACTACGCGGCGGCGAAAACCCACGCCGACGAATACCGCCAGGGAGCAGAGGCGTCGAAGAACCCCGCGCAGTTAAAGCTGGCCCATGAACTGGCGGGCCGGATTGCGCTGGCGCAGAAGGACTATGACGGCGCGATCAAGGAATTGGAACAAGCCAACCAGCAGGACCCTCGCAACCTGTATCGCCTGGGCCAGGCCTATCAAGCCAGGGGCGACAAGGCGAGCGCGCAGAAGTTCTTCGCGGATGCTGCCGGGTTCAATTCTTTGCCGGCGTTGAACTATGCCTTTGTTCGCGCGAAGGCGCAGAAGATGGCGGCAGGTGCAAAAGGATAGTGTCTACCCCAAAGGCTGCAATCCTCCCACCCTGTCTCTCCAAAGAACGGAGAGACGAGGGTGGGGCACCCGCAACTCGGTGTGGGTCGGACACTCCTGTCCGACGCCTTTGACTTTGACCTTTGAGGCGAGCAAGTGTCAGACCGCCAACTTCCCAGCCAAGAGCCTGCACTGAGACCGCCCCTCCGCTTTCCCGCTTCCACGTCCTGAAGGAAACCAAGGCAGTGTAGGATAATAAACTGACCCCGGAACTGTTGCGCAGGGACCGGGTAACACATCGCATGCCAACTGCATATCTGGAAGAAGTGAATCCGTGGGAAGCGCAGGTCGCGCGGTCCGATGTGGCCGCGCAGAAGCTTCAGCTCGACGACGGCTTGTGGAGAATACTGCGTGAGCCCAGCCGGGAATTTATCGTTCATATACCAGTTCAGCTGGACAATGGGCAGCTTGAGGTGTTTACCGGCTTCCGGGTGCAGCATTCGATCGATCGCGGGCCGGCCAAGGGCGGCATCCGTTACACCCCCAACGTGACCCTGGATGAGACGCGTGCCCTGGCCAGCTGGATGACATGGAAGTGCGCAGTGGTGAACATCCCGTTCGGCGGCGCCGCTGGAGGAGTAATTTGCGATCCCGACCGGATGTCAAAACGTGAACTCGAGCGGCTCACGCGCCGTTACACCTCGGAGTTAATGGAGGTGCTGGGACCGGAAAAAGATGTCCCCGGCCCGGACATCAACACCGACGAGCAGATCATGGCCTGGATCATGGATACTTACTCCATGCACGTCCACCACACCGTTACCGCGGTTGTGACTGGCAAGCCCCTCGAACTGGGCGGGTCGCATGGGCGCATTGAAGCCACAGGGCGCGGCCTGATGATTGTTTGTGATGAAGCGATCAAGCGCCTGGGCATGAGCGCCGACCGCACCCGAGTGGTGATTCAGGGCTTCGGCAATGTGGGCTCGAACGCCGCCCGGCTCATGCGTCGCAGGGGATACAAGATCGTTGGCGTATCCACCAGTAGAGGTGGTTTATACAACAAGGATGGCATCGATATTGAGGCGCTCTCGCTGCACTACCAGCGCGAGCGCACGCTGGAGGGTTTTCCCGGCTCCGAGGCGGCCAGTTCCTCCGAATTGCTGGTCGCTGACTGCGACATTCTCATTCCCGCGGCGACAGAAAATCAGATCACCAGCCGCAATGCGGAAAAAGTGCGGGCCAAAGTTCTCTGTGAGGGAGCGAATGGTCCGACCACCGCTGAGGCTGATGAAATCCTGGTGGATAAAGGTGTGTTTGTCATTCCCGATATCCTGGCCAACTCCGGCGGGGTCACCGTCTCCTACTTTGAATGGGTGCAGGACCGTCAGGGATATTTCTGGACGGAATCGATGGTGAACGATCACCTGCACCACACCATGAAGACCGCCTTCGCGGAAGTTCTGAAGTACGCCGAGACCCACAAGGTCAGCAACCGCATTGCAGCCTATATGCTGGCCCTCGACCGGGTGGCCTACACGCTGCGGCAACGCGGTATCTACGCATAAAACCGGACAAGGGATGACGCCAACCCCTCTATGGCGGCGAGTCGCGACGCTCGCGGGACGCGGATTCGCACTCCTGCTGACTCTGGCCCTGACCGCCTGGGCCGCAGCCGCTTTGTACTTCGACCTGCTGCCCGGCACCTCTCTTCGAACTCTCGGAGCCTCAAGCTACGGCATCGCCATGGTGGGCGCCCTGCTGACCTTTCGCGGACGCGGAAAAGCGATCGCAATCTGCCTGGCTGGATTCGCCCTGGTTCTGGCCTGGTGGCTTACGCTGAAGCCATCGAATGACCGCGCCTGGCAGCCCGACGTGGCCCAGACCGCATGGGCGGAAATCGATGGCGATCATGTCACCATTCACAACGTGCGCAACTGCGACTACCGCACTGAAGGCGACTACACGCCGCATTGGGAAACCCGTTCCTACGACCTTTCAAAAATACGGGGTATGGATATTTCTCTTACCTACTGGGGCTCGCCCTGGATTGCTCATCCCATCGTCAGTTTCCAGTTCGGCGACAATGATTACATTGCGATGTCGATCGAGACCAGGAAGGAAGTGGGAGAGCAGTATTCCGCCATCCGCGGATTTTTCCGCTACTACGAACTTATTTACACGGTGAGCGACGAACGCGATGTGGTGCGCCTGCGGACCAATTACCGCAAGGGGGAAGAAACGTATCTTTTTCACACGCTGGCCACGCCCGAACATGCGCGGGCCACGTTTCTTGAATTATCTGAAGAAGATTAACCGGATACGAAATCGTCCGGAGTGGTACAACGCGCTGAGCAACAACTGCACCACCAACATTGCCACGCTGGCGGGTGAACCACAGTTGGACTGGCGCGTGCTGCTGAACGGCCGCGCCGACCAGATGCTCTATGAGCGCGGAGATCTGGCGACGGGAAACCTTCCTTTCGCCCAGCTCAAGCAGCAGGCGCATATCAACACGGCGGCCCGGGCGGCGAATGACGCCCCCGATTTTTCGCGCCGTATTCGGGAAGGCCGCGCGGGCTTCTGAAACCGCGACAGGCTGGATCCATGTAGCCCACGTAGGGGCGGGTGCCCTCACCGACCCGGCGGAGCGCAGCCTGGCCAGTCTCCGATGGGCGTCCGAAACCGGCGATGGGCGGGGCCCTGGTTACCGGTCAAATGTGATCTCTCTTACCTGACTTGCGTAGCCGTTCAATGTCCTCGGAAGTTTTTTGGGGCGGCCGAAATTTTGTCCCCGGCGAGATTCTGTGGCAGACTCCTTGGGGCGCATATCGAAAATATGTTCGGATCGATCGAAGCAGGGGGCACCAAATTCGTTTGTGGAGTGGGAACCGGGCCAGCGGACTTGAGGACGATGCAGTTTCCCACGACCACTCCCGAGGCCACGCTGGCCATTGCCATTGAGTTCCTGCGCGAGGAATCCAGAGGGGAATTGAGGGCGGTGGGCGTCGGTTCTTTTGGGCCGATCGATCTGCACAGCACTTCGCTTACATTCGGCTATGTCACCTCCACGCCGAAGCCCGGCTGGCAGAATTACAATCTGGCGGGCACAGTGCGCGATGCCCTGGGCGTGCCGGTTGGTTTTGACACCGACGTGGACGCGGCCGCGCTGGGCGAGGCCCGCTGGGGCGCGGCGCAGAACCTGACCGACTTCCTCTATCTGACCATCGGAACGGGCATCGGCGGCGGCGCGATCATCAACGGCCGGGTGCTTCATGGCATGGTGCATCCGGAGATGGGACACATCCGGGTTCCGCATGATCTGCTACGTGACCCTTACCCCGGCGGCTGCCCTTATCATGGCGATTGCCTGGAAGGGCTGGCCTCAGGGCCGGCCATGCAGGCGCGCTGGGGCAAGGCTGCGCAGGATCTTGCGCCCGACCATCCGGCATGGACACTGGAAGGGCATTACCTGGCGCTCGGGTTGGCCAACTGGGTGCTCACCCTCTCGCCGCAGCGCATTCTGCTGGGCGGCGGCGTGTTGCGGCAGGCGCATCTCTTCGGTCGAATTCGCCAGGACCTTGTGGGATTGCTGAATGGATATGTCCGCGCGACGGAGGTCATGCGCGACATTGACCAGTATGTGGTCCCTCCACAGCTCGAAGGCCGGGCCGGCGTTCTGGGAGGGCTGGTGTTGGCCGAGCAGGCCTATACCCGTTTGGACCGCGAATAAAGTGGGTGTCCGACCCACACTTCAACCTTGCCATGCCTGGACTGAATGCTGAGGACTAGTTGGAGGGTTCCAGAACACCCTCGGTGGTGATCCGGCTGGCCTTGCGGATTTCTGCGGCAACTTTCACCAGGGCCTCGTCGGCGCGAGTTGGGCCGTCATCTGAAATCATGGAACTGGCGGCCAGGGTAAAAAGCAGCGCGTCTTCCTGCTTGTCAAAATACAGAACTACCTGACTCGCTGCCATGTGAAATCCTCCCGGGGTTACTCTCCAAAATCATAGGCTGAATTGACGACGGATTGCAGGTACTCTCTTGATGCCTCCCGCCCTTTCCCCCCAGGAAAACCACGTAGGGGCGGGTGCCCTCACCCGCCCGGCGGAGCGAAGCTCCGCTTAAATGAGAACCAGCCTGGCAAACGCTTGCTTTATGCCAAGATTAGGCCAGAACCAGGCGAGCTGCGCTCGCACGCGCGGACGAGGCGTCCGGGCCTGCGTGATGTGCCGCGCCGCCAAGATGCTACAGTTAAAGAACCAATGTCCGCTCCTGAATCCCGCTTCGTTAAGGCTTGCCGGTCCCTCGCGGTGGACCGGACGCCAGTCTGGTTCATGCGCCAGGCAGGGCGTTACATGCCGGAGTATCGCGCCGTGCGCAAGCAGTATTCCCTGATCGAGATATGCAAGCGTCCGGAAGTAGCGGCCGAAGTGACGATTACGGCCGCGGAAGCACTCGGGGTTGACGCCGCCATCATCTTCGCCGACCTGTTGCTTCCGCTTGAAGTGATGGGACTGCCGTTTCATTTTTCGCCCGGCGAAGGCCCGGTAATCGAGAAACCGGTGCGCGACCAGACCGACATTTCCCAACTACGAACCGACCGCGCCGCCGATCTGGGATATGTTGCCGAGGCAGTGCAGCTGGTGAGCAAGCACTTTGGAGCGCGCCTGCCCGTGATCGGTTTCTGCGGAGCGCCCTTTACGCTGGCGAGCTACATGATTGAGGGCGGCAGTTCGCGCAATTACGTAAACACCAAGAAGATGATGTATTCCGCTCCCGCCGCCTGGGATGAGCTTCTGGGCAAACTGGTGACGGTGGTGGCTGAGTACGCGGCGGAACAAGTACGCGCTGGCGCGGACGTGATCCAGGTATTCGACAGTTGGGTGGGATGTCTCAGCGTGCAGGACTACCGGCGTTACGTGCTGCCTCGCACCACTGATCTGGTGAGGGTGTTGCAGAAGGCAGGAGTCCCGATCATCTATTTTGGTACTGACAGCGCTACCCTTTTGCCCTCGATGAAGGAAACTTGCGCCGACGTGATTGGCCTGGACTGGCGGATTCCGTTGGACCAGGGCTGGAGCGCGGTTGGGTCCGGGGCGGTGCAGGGGAACCTGGATCCGGTTTTGCTTTTTGCGGATTGGAAAGACGTCAAGGCAGGTGCAGCGGAGATTCTGCGCCGCGCCGGCGGACGTCCCGGGCATATTTTTAATTTAGGACATGGCATTCTGCCGGAGACTCCGGTGGAGAACGTGAAGGCGCTGGCCAGGTTTGTACAGGAATATTCGGAGCGGAGCTCGCGGTGAAAGACCCCGCCCAAGCGGAGCTTGGACGGGGCACCCTCTGGGTTTTCGCGGCGAGTAAGGCTCCGCCGGCTGCGACCACACAAGGCTGAGGAGTTGTGAAATTGTCAGGCGGCGAAAAAAACGCGGTTCTGCTTCTGGCCCACGGGAGTCCCGATTCCGTGGACGACATACCGGAATTTCTGAATCGGATCACGCGCGGCCGGCCCGTCCCGCCGGAGGTGATTGAGGAAGTAAAGCACCGTTACGGGCTGATTGGACAGTCCCCGCTGACCAGACTCACGCTGCGCCAGGGAGAATTGCTGGCCGAGGAACTCAAGTTGCCGGTTTACGTCGGCATGCGCAACTGGAAACCGTTTGTGGCGGACACGATCGCCGCCATGAAAGCGGACGGCGTGCAGCGCGCTGTGGTCGTCTGCCTGGCCCCGCAGAACTCGCGCACCAGCGTGGGCCTTTATCGCGCGGCATTGAATGTCGAAGGCGGTGTGCCTTTTGCCGTGGAATTCGTCGAGTCCTGGCATGATCATCCGCTCCTGATCTCGGCCTTCGCCGAAAAGTTGTGTGCAGGATGGAACCGGGCCTGCGTAGAAATGTCGGCACGGGTGCCGGTCATCTTTACCGCTCACAGCGTTCCTCAGCGCACCGTTGCAGAAGGCGATCCCTATGAAGCTCAGACCAAAGAAACGGCCAGGCTGGTGGCGTTGGCTGCGAAGCTCGCTTCCGGCGACTGGAGCTTCGCCTTTCAAAGCCAGGGGATGTCGGGAGGCGCGTGGCTCGGACCCACGGTTGAAAATACGATCCTCGAATTGAAGGGCAAAGGTCATGGCGGAGTGTTTGTGCAGCCCATCGGGTTTCTCTGCGATCACGTTGAGGTGCTGTACGACATCGACATCGGCTTCAAGGAGTTTGCCGGAAAGGAAGGCATGCGGCTGTGGCGCGCCGAATCGCTGAATGATTCGCGGCTGTTGACTGCGGCCCTGGCGGATGTGGTGCGGTCGCGCATTGACAATTGATAAATGAAACGGATCGCCATAGTCGGCGGCGGCATCTCCGGGCTGGCGGCGGCGTTCGCGCTCGAGGAACGCCGCCGGGCCGGCGAGGCGCTGGAGTTTGTGGTTTACGAATCGGGCCCGCGCTTCGGCGGTGTGTTGTTCACCGAGCAGGTGCAGGGTTGCCTGATCGAGGCCGGCCCGGATTCATTCCTCACGGAAAAGCCCTGGGCCGCAGACCTCTGCCGCCGGCTTGGGATCGAAGACCAAATCATCGGTTCCAACGACGCCGATCGCAAAACTTACATTCTGGTGAAGGGCAAGCTGGTGCCCATGCCCGATGGGCTGATGTTCATGGTCCCGACGAAGCTTTCGCCGGCAATTTTGTCATCGCTGTTTTCTCCGGCCACGAAGCTGCGCGTCGCGCGTGAATGGTGGTACCCGGCGCGTCCGTCGAACGGCGACGAGAGTGTGGCAGCGCTGGTGGACCGCCACTACGGCGCGGAAATGGTCGATCGCCTGGCCGACCCGCTGCTGGCCGGCGTCTATGGCGGTGAAGCCGCGCAACTCAGCGCGCGCGCGGTGCTGCCGCGCTTGGTCGAAATGGAGTCGAAGTACGGCAGTCTGGGGCGGGGGATGCTGGCAGCCCGCAAAAACGTCAAGCGTTCAGGGCCGGCGCCTCCTATCTTCTCCTCTCTCAAGGGAGGAATGCAGCAACTCGCGGAGGCATTGGTGGCCAGGCTCCCCGCGGAGGCGTTGCGGGCGAATTCTCCCGTGCAGGCCGTGCAGAGGCAGGATCGAGGCTGGGTGGTTTCGGCGGGATACGCTTCCGACCAATTCGACTGCGGTGATCGTGGCCACCCCGGCCACCGCCGCTGCCCCGTTGCTTGAAATAGCCAGCGCCGAACTGGCCTCGGAACTGCGGGCCATTTCGTACAGTTCTTCGGTGACGGTAGCGCTGGGCTTCGACCAGAATGTGCGTGCCAACCTGCCTGCGGGCTTTGGGTTTCTGGTGCCGCGCCGCGAAGGCAAGCGCCTGCTGGCTGCCACTTTTGTTCATAATAAGTTTCCCCATCGCGCTCCGAAAGACATAGCAGTGGTGCGCTGCTTTCTGGGCGGCAGCCGCGATGAGCAGGTCTTGCAACTCACGGACGAAAATATTCTGAACATCGTGCGCAACGAACTCCGGCAAATTCTTGGAGTGAAGGCGGATCCACTCTTCACTCGCCTGTATCGCTGGAGAGGTGCGATGGCGCAATACACCGTTGGCCATCTGGAACGGCTGCAACGAATCGAAGGCCTGGTTAAGCAACTACCGGGGCTGGCGTTGGCGGGCAACGCTTATCGCGGAATTGGCGTGCCCGACTGCATACGCTCCGGCGAGGCTGCGGTGCAACAGGTTTTATCGTAGCGCCGGCGTCCCGCCGGCTGTCACGAGGGCGTCCCGCCCTCGTCGGTGCTACAAAATGATTTACATTACGGCCGTAATATGGGTACCTGCTCTCCTATTGCAGAAACATTCTGGTTCCGTCAGGGTTAATACAATCGGTAAGCCCTATGAGCAGACGGATTCTGGCCCTGTTTTTGCTCACGCTGTTCGCGCTCCTGACTGTGCGGGCGCAAGAGCAGAAATTGCAGGATGACATTCCGACTGGGGACAAGCCTGCGCCAAGCACACCGGCGGACGTGCCGCACGATGCCTCCCGGCCGTCCCCTGACACGTCCCTGGAAAAACCCAACGCAGCACCAGGCATGAGCGCCATGCCCATGCCGGACCTGAAGGGAATGAACAACGACGGCAGCGCCCACGCCATGCTGTCCATGTCCGATCGGAGTATGGACATGGGGCCGCACATGAAGATGACGACCCTGCGCGATCTGAAGCCGGGAGACCAGGAGAAAGCAAATCAAGTGGTGGCCGCCGCGCGCCAGGCAGCTGAGAAATACACTGATTACAAAGTCGCACTGGCGGACGGCTACAAGATTTTTCTCCCCAACCTGCCGCAAAAGCAATACCACTTCACCAACTACCGCTACGCTTTTGAGGCGGCGATTCAGTTCAATCCCGATCATCCGACATCGTTGCTCTATGAGAAGACCAGCGATGGCTACAAGCTGATCGGGGTGATGTACACCGCGCCAAAAAATTCCAACTGGAATGATCTGGACCAGCGTATCCCGTTGAGCATCGCGCAGTGGCACGCGCACGTCAACCTGTGCCTCGCGCCTTCCGATAGAAGGAACGAAGCCTGGGGGCCGCGCGCGAAATTCGGTCTGGCAGGCTCCATCACAACCCGCGCGGATTGCGATGCTGCCGGCGGAAAATTCATGCCCCAGATATTCGGCTGGATGGTGCATGTGTATCCCTTCGAGCAGAAGCCGGAAGATATCTGGTCGGTCGAGCGCCAGGCCAACCATCACATGGACTGAGTTTCCGCGCCACCTTTCCCGAATACATACCCGTCGCTGACCAGAAAGTTCACGACCGAACAGGCCGTGATCGCGCTGCCGTTGGCCAGCAGATAGTTTATGTGTCCAAGGTCCACCAGCAGTTTCATCAGTAGCAGGTTCCCGCCAATAGAAAACAATCCAGCAGTGAGATTGAACTTGAGGAAGCGGGTGAATCCTGCTCCCGAGCGGTCCACCCAGGTGAAGCGTTCATGCCAGAGAAAATTGTGGATGACGGTGATCTCGACCGCCAACGCCGTGGCGATCAGATAGTTGCAGTGCAACCCGGCCTTCAGGACGAATAAAGCGAGCAACTGCACAACAATGCCTATTCCGCCCACGAAATTGAACTTGAGCCAGCGCACCATGGTGTAACGCCAGGCGCCGGCCGTCATCGGATTCGTTCCTCCATATACAGGCGACGGGTGTTGCGGAGCGTAAAGAAAATCAGCATGGCCGTCATGCCGACAATGCCGACCGCGCCGCCTACGTCGAACAGGCGGTAGTGTCCGTCGAAGATCATGGGACGATACAAGAGCGCGATGTTTCCGATGGACAGCAGAATGCGCAACTCTGTGGGGCCGAAACTCCAGAACGAGAGTTGAAATTCTCCCAGCGTGTAGGTGGCCAGGTAAGACTGGATGGAGAGCAGCAGAAACCCAACCAGCAGGCCGATTGCGATGTATGGATGCATGTACCCGGACAGCGCCAGCCCGGCCATGAGCGCCAGCCCGCCAAAGCTGTCGATGATGTGGTCCACGTAAAAGCCGTAGCGCGGACGTTGCTGCTGGCGGACCCGGGCCAGTGTTCCGTCGAGACTGTCTCCGAGCCAGTTGAGGGCCAGGAAGAAGATTCCGGCGACAAGCCAGTAACGGTCCCAGCGGGCCAGGGCATAGCTGACTCCCGCCATCACCTGGGCGATGAATCCCAATAGTGTGAGGTGGTCGGAACTGATCCGGCGCGGGGTGCGTTCTGCCATCCAGACCAGTGCGTCGCTTTTCCGGATTGCTGGTCAGACCGTTATGGATTCGGGTTGCGTTCTCGAAGCGCTTGATGCCGCGTACTTCGGTGAGAATTTTGGGGTTTGTCTGTTCGCAGAAATCAATCATTGGAGTCGCCATTTTTTGCTCCGGAGGCCAGTTTCGCGGGGCAGCGCAGGAGTCGCAATTCACTGCGGGTAAACTGTGGGTCAACTGGAGATCAACTTGTAAGTGGTTGACTGAGATTGGGATGCGAGCGACCAACCTTTGGTGCCGCTTATCGACCTGTTGGGGGCGGAACGCCGGCGCTACTGGGTGGTCACTTCTTCGATGGAATCTCTCAGTTGCTGGACCGCCCAGTCGATTTGTTCGGCGGTGATGATGGCCGGCGGTGCGATCAGCAGATGGTCGCCCGAGATCCCGTCCACGCAGCCCTGAATGGGATAGACCAGCAGGCCGCGCTTCAAGGCTTCGCTGGTTACGCGTCCGGCGAAGTTAAACTCCGGGGCGAAGGGCTTCTTGGATTGCTTGTCGGCCACAAACTCCACGCCTCGCAGCAACCCGATGCCGCGGACTTCGCCGACAGTTTTCACATCGAGCAGGGTCGATAGCGAACGCTCCAATTTGGCGGCGATGCTCCGGTCGCGCCCGGAGTCGGCTGCATGTACCAGGTTCTGCTGCTGCAAACGGTGCAGCACCGCGTGTCCGGCGGCCAGCGAGACGGGGTGAGCGTTGTAGGTAAAGCCGTGCAGGAATGATCCCGAGGCAATCTCATCCACTACTTTCCTGGTGGCGATGACCGCGCCCAGTGGAGCGTAGCCGCTGGAGAGACCCTTGGCTGCGATCAGAATATCGGGCGCAATGTCCCAGTGTTCGATGGCGAAGTTCCGTCCGGTGCGGCCCATGCCGGTCATGACTTCATCGGCAATCAGCAGAACGCCATGGCGGCGGCAGACTTCCGCCACCTTTTGCAGATAACCCGGCGGCGGAACCACCGCGCCCAGGGTCGCGCCGCTGACCGGCTCGAAGATGAAGGCGGCGGCTTTATCGTTAGCGGATTCAATCGCTCGCTCCAACTCGGCCGCATATTCCAGGCCACAGTTGCGGCAGCCGTCCGCGCAGTCGTAATTGCAGCGATAGCAGTAGGGGATTCCCACGTGCGCGAACTCGCGCACCATGGGCAGATAAATTTCGCGCCGCCGCTTGTTGCCGGAAACTGAGAGCGCGCCCAGGGTCGAGCCGTGATAACTCTGCGTCCGGCTGAGCACCTGATAACGCCAGGTCTGTCCAATCTCTACCTGATATTGCCGCGCCAGCTTGAGGGCGGTTTCGACTGCTTCCGATCCGCCGCAAGTGAAGTACACGGCGCCTCCCCAAAAATTCTCGCCGGCAAAATCGAGTAACTCTCGCGCGTACTCTTCCGCGACAGGAGTGGTGAACTGGCTGGTATGGACGAACTCCAGTTGCGTAAGCTGCCCGGCCATGGCGGCGGCGATTTCGGGGATTCCGTGTCCGATGAGGTTTACCGCCGCGGAGCCGGAAAAATCCAGGTAGCGCTTGCCTTCCGTGTCCCACAGGTAAACGCCTTCGCCGCTAACGGCGGAAGGGAATGACTTGCGGAAAGAGCGCCGAAAAACGGCGGAGCGAGTAGAGTTCAGCTCGTCAGTGGAATCAGGCACACTCTGGATTATCCGGCGGGCTGCGCTGCAGTGTCAAAATGCGTAGAGGGTTGTGTGGACCGGGGGTCTTCGACCCGGTCGGGCCGGGCAACGCCCGGCGAGATTCGTTCGCCCCTTCGGATCTGTCTTTGGGTGCTCGGCGATAAGCCGTCTCGCCTACTCCCCGGAACGCTTGACAGTCCTGGATGGAACCTTGAAACTGCTCTGTCCTATTCTGAATCCGTTCAATTCCGAACCAGGAGCGGCCCCTTGAACCACGAAAAATCAAGAAACAAAACCCTCACCGCGCTTGTTTGTCTCATGCTTTCTGCCTTCGTGTTTGGGCAGGCCAGTCCGGCGGCAGACAAGACTGCGCCCCAGGTCAGCTATATCCTGGCCGGACGCCTGTTTGATGCCACCAGCGACAGCGTTCGTGAAAACATGGTCATCGCGGTTGAAAATGAGCGCATCAAGAGCGTTGGCTCGGCCGCCGATGTAAAGATTCCGGCGGGCGCCAAAGTGATCGACCTCTCGCAGGCGACGGTGCTTCCTGGCTTGATCGATTGCCACACCCATCTTGGTTCTCGCGCCGACCGGTACAACGAGATCTACAACTTCAAGGACTCGCCCTTCGACCACGCCTTCGCCGCCGTCCTGAATGCGCGCAAGACGCTGGAAGCCGGCTTCACCTCGGTGCGCGACGTGGGTTCGGACCCGTTTCTAGCGGTGGATCTGCGCAACTCGATCAATGAAGGTTATCTGGTGGGCCCGCGCGTAGTGGCCAGCGGTCCCGGCATTTCCATCACCGGGGGGCACGGCGACTTGAACAACTTCTCGCCCCAGACCCGGGTCATGATGTTTCCCGAGGAACGCGATTTCCAGATCGCTGACAGTGTGGACCAGGTCCGCCACGTAATTCGCGCCCAGGAAAAATACGGAGTCGATGTGATCAAGATATTGGCGACCGGTGGAGTGCTTTCACGGGGAGACAGTCCAGGGGCGGCCCAATTCACCTACGAAGAACTCAAGGCCGCCGCTGACACGGCGCACATGGGTGGCCGGAAAATCGCTGCCCATGCTCACGGAACCGAAGGCATCAAGAATGCCATCCGGGCCGGCATCGATTCCATCGAACACGCCAGCCTGATTGATGACGAGGGCATCCGCCTGGCCAAGGAGCACGGAACTTACCTGGTGATGGATATCTACAACGACGACTACATCCTGAACGAGGCCCCGAAATGGGGATTGCCGACCGAAAACCTGGACAAAGAGAGGATGGTGGGACGGCTGCAGCGGGAAAATTTTCGTAAGGCGTTTCAGGCAGGCGTGAAGATGGCATTCGGCACCGACGCGGGTGTCTATCCTCACGGCGACAATGCGAAGCAGTTCTTCTACATGGTGAAGTATGGGATGACGCCGGCGCAGGCGATCCGGGCGGCCACCTCAAGCGCCGCCGACCTGATTGGGCGGGCCAAAGATGTGGGCAGCATTGAGGCCGGTAAGTTCGCCGACATCGTTGCAGTCAATGCCGATCCCCTCGCCGACGTGCGCGCCCTCGAGCATGTCGATTTCGTGATGAAGGGCGGCGTGGTTTACAAAGACACGCGGGTACAGCATCCGCCAGCAAACTGAAGGAATCGTGTGGTGTGGGGCGGGCGCCCTCGCCCGCCGCTTTTGGGGTTGGGGCTGCTGGGTTCTTTGCTCTCTCGATCTTGTTTGAGTATCTCAAGTCCAGGTCAAAGGCGGCGGGCGGGGGCGCCCGCCCCACACTTGGCTTACGCACACGAACCATTTGGCGTATCAGGGGGGCGGAATGTTTGCGTGTAGAATCGCCCCTTGATGGCGAATTCTGCAGACTCTCCCGAAGCGCGCCCGGTTCGCGGCTTCGCTCGTATTCTTCGTCTCTTTCGCCCTTCGCACCAGCACAGCGCGTTCTCGGCCACCCTGTTGCTGATGACGGCGGTCATGCTTTCACGGGTGATCGGTTACGTCCGCGAGGCTTATATCGCGTACGCCTTCGGCGCCGGACCTGCGACCGACGCTTACGTCGCCGGCTTCACCATCCCCGACTGGCTTAACTACCTGGTGGCGGGCGGGACTGCCTCCATCACTTTTGTTTCGATCTACACCCGGTTCCTGGCCGCCAACAAGGAAGAAGAAGCGCAGAAGACATTTTCGGTCATCATCACGGTAATGACCGCGGTGCTGGGCGTGGGCGTCCTGCTGGCGGAATTCTTTACGCCGGAAATAACTCGCCATCTTTTTCCCCACTTCAGCGCGGACCAGATGGAGCTCTGTGTCCACCTCACGCGCATTCTGCTGCCTGCCCAGATCTTCTTTTATGTCGGTGGCGTGGTTTCGGCGGTGCTGCTTTCGCGGAGGCTCTTTTTGTTCCCCGCCTTCTCTCCGCTGCTCTATAACGCGGCCATCATCATGGGCGGCGTGCTGCTTTCGCATCGCTTTGGCATCGCTTCACTCGCATACGGCGCGCTGGCGGGCAGTTTCCTGGGGCCGTTCCTGATCAATGCCATCGGGGCCGCCCGCATCGGTACCGGGTACAGCATTTCGTTCGACGTGCGCAACCCGGCATTTCGCGAGTGGGTGCGGCTTTCCATTCCGCTGATGCTGGGCGTGTCGCTGGTTACGGCGGACGATTGGATCCTGCGCTATTTCGCTTCCGGGGCGGTGGGGGATATTACGCGGCTCAACTATGCCAAGCGCCTGTTCGCCGTGCCCATCGCGGTGCTGGGACAGGCCACCAGCCAGGCTTCGCTGCCGTTTTTTGCCAAGCTTTTCGGGGAAAAGCGGCTGCGCGAGTTTGCCGACACCGTGAACGGGTCCATCTACAGAATTGTGGCAACGTCCCTGTTGGCGACCAGTTTCATGATGGCAGCGGCCCTTCCCCTCATCGATCTGGTCTATCGCCGCGGGCACTTCCAGTTTTCCGATTCGCAGGAAACCGCGCTGTATTTCTTCTGGTTCGCGCTCTCGCTTTGTTTCTGGTCGGCGCAGGGCCTCTACTCACGCGCGTTTTACGCGGCCGGAAACACGCTTGTTCCCATGGTGGCCAGCAGCCTGATTACGGTCGCCTCCATTCCGATCTACTCGGCGCTCTTCCACAGGTTCTCGACGGTCGGGCTGGCAATGGCGTCTGACCTGGGCATCGTGGCCAACACTCTCGCCCTGGCGCTGCTGCTGCATCGCCGCCAACTGGTGCGGGTGAACGAGCTGAATTGGGCCGAGATCGGGAAAGCTGGAGTCACGTCGCTGGTGGCCGGAGGGCTGAGCTATCAGGTGGCTCGCGTCCTGCTGGTCAACAATAGCCGGATCGCGGACCTAAAGGCCCTTGGACTTATTACTCTTACATGGGCGGGCGCGGTAGCGGCGGGCCTGTGGCTTACGCGGTCTTCGCTGGTTGGCGATCTTCGCCGCCGCAAAGCCACAGCCTATCCCCGCGTCGCGGAGGAGCAGGCGGAAGAGTTAAGCAAAGGGATAGAACCGTAGTGAATTTTTTCAGATATCAGATACCAGTTCTCTGTTTCTCAGACAAAAACGGCGGACGCTCCTGAATGGATCAGAAGCGTCCGCCGTGATCTTAAGAAATCTAGACTCGGGCTGCGCTGGCGGTTTCAGCCGCGACTTTCACTTCTTCACCGTTGGCCTTCTGGCCGGCTTTGCGGATATCGATGCCGCCCTTGAAGAAGGCGCCGTCTTCGATAGAGATGCGCGCGGCCACGACATCACCGGTGAGGGAGCCGTCGCTGCGGATATCCACGCGGTCGCTGGCCGTCAGGTTGCCGCGCACCTTGCCCAGGACCACGATTTCACGGGCATTGATGTTGGCTGAGACTACCCCGTTGCGACCCACGGTCACGCGGTTGCCCGACAGGTTGATGGACCCTTCCACCCGGCCGTCGATGTAAAGCGATTCCGAACCCGTTACCTCGCCTTTGATCACCAGGGATTTGCCGATCGTAGCCTGGTCCGCCGTGGTGGTCGCAACCGGACGCGGAGTCGGAGTAGTGGGTTCGCTCGCGGCAGAGGTTGTGGCGGGGGCGGGCATCGCAGGGCGCTCCGGCTCACCTGGCCGGCCTGGAGTCATAGGCTGATTCGTGGGTTTCCACATGGGGCAAAAGTCCTTTCCTCGTAGGGATTCAGGGTAAAGGCCGCACTTCGGTGACCAATTGGCATTTTACTCCAGCAAACTGCAAACCGCGCCTGTGAAAATCGCCTATTTGTTGAATCGGCGGGACATGAACCGGAGGGTTGGGAATGTGATCAAGCGCATGCCTCCGCGCATGCCTGGGGCGCAACATCCAGAACAGTGCAAATTTGTCCCAGGCCGGCATTTTTTTCTGCGATGCTGTCCTCGCGCTCAATACAAGGCGACCGTACCAAAACACGAACACAATCTCATTAGAATTCCATCAGTCTTGAAAGACTTGAGGCCGGATTCCTTCCTCCCTCGTATTCATTCGGTTCACCGCTTGCGTTGCCACAGCCGGGAGGGCCCCTGGTTCGCACCCTTCCAGTTCCACCACCATGCGCCGTTCTGTGCTGGACGGCTTGGTCCATCGTGGTTCCTCAGGTATCCTGACAGCAGCAGTTCATCTGAGAGTTCCTCATGAAATCCGACATGGCGATCACGCGCAGGCCTGAGTCGAGCGAGTACGCACCTTATTACGGCAAATACGTTTCGCTGGTCCCCGAGGGCGACATTCTCGTCACTCTGGAAAGGCAGTTGCCGGATACGCTGGCCCTGCTTGCGCCACGGGAGGCGGATGGAGATCTCCGCTATGCTCCGGGGAAGTGGAGTGTGAAGGAAGCGCTCGGGCACGTGATGGACACCGAACGCGTCTTCAGCTATAGGGCGCTGCGTATTGCCCGCAATGACAAGACTCCCCTGGCCGGCTTCGAGCAGGACGACTATGTGAAGCACGGGCCGTTCGCGCAAAGCAGCCTGACCGCCCTGTTGCAGGAGTTCACTTCGGTCCGGAACGCCACCGTAGCCCTGTTCCGCGCCCTGGATGAAGCGGCGTGGACTCGCCGCGGGGTGGCCAGCAACAACGAAGTCACGGTGCGCGCCCTCGCCTACATGATTGCCGGCCACGAACTGCATCATCGCGGAATCTTTCTGCAGAAATATTTTCCGGCGCGCGCTTCCTGAGCGCGCAGCATGCCCAGTCCGGCTCAGGTATCCTTGACCGTGACACTCGTCAGCATGCCTGGTCACTATGCTTTCCGATTCCGCCATCCTGAAGAAGATCGAGCAGCAGTCCAAACGCACAGCGGGCTTCAAGCAGCTGGCGCGTGAACTCGGGGTCCACGGGGACGCCCGCCGCGAGCTCTTCGAGCGCTTGAAACACCTGGCGGCCGGCGGACAGCTTCAGCAGGTTGGGCCCGACCGCTACTCCATTCCTCAAGCCGCTGCGGGCAAGAACATGGCGGTGGGCCGGTTGAGCATGCACCGGGACGGCTTCGGCTTTGTGATTCCGGAAGCTAACTCACTCGACGAGCGCCTGAAAGCGAAGCTCGCCGGGGACATTTTCATTCCGCCTCCCTTCGTGGGATCGGCCATGCACGGCGATCGCGTGCTGGTGGAAATCGGAAACATCCGTCCTGATGGCCGCGCCGAGGGCCGCATCGTGCGCCTGATTGGGCGCGCCCATGCGACGGTCGTGGGCAAGTTTCACTATGGCAGCCGGCGGAATTATGTCACTCCGATCGATCAGAAGATCACGCAGGAAATTGTGATACCGGAGGGAATGGAGTATCCGGCGTCCACTGCCGATGCGGACGAAGGCGGCTCGCAGCGGCGAGGGCAGGATGCCCTCGCGACAGCCGGCGGGACGCCGGCGCTACTTGAGGGCCGGAGGACTCCGCACCGCGTGCTGGGCCAGGAAGCGGCGCGGCGTGTTGCCTGGGACGATCTGGAAAACGTTGTGGTGGACGTCGAGATCACAGACTGGCCTACGGCCACGCAGAATCCACGCGGGCGGGTAGTGGAGATTCTGGGTTACGAAGACGATTTCGGCGCCGACGTCGAGATCATGATCCGCAAGCATCACCTGCCCCATCGCTTTCCGCCCGCCGTCCTGGCCGAAGCACAGGATGCCGAGCCCATCATTCCGGCGTCGGAGGCGCACAAACGGCGCGACTTCCGTGCCTTGCCCATTGTCACCATCGATGGAGAAACCGCGCGCGATTTCGACGACGCTGTGATCGTGCAGCACCTGGAGAACGGAAACTTCGAACTGCAGGTGCACATCGCCGATGTGGCCCACTACGTCACGCCGGATTCGGCGCTCGATCAGGAAGCCCGCCTGCGCGGCACCAGCGTTTATTTTCCGGATCGCGCCGTGCCCATGCTTCCGCTCGAGCTTTCGACTGATATCTGCAGCTTGCGCCCGCAGGTGGACCGCCTGGTGATGTCATGCGTCATGGAGATCGATCATCAGGGAGAAATTCTGGGATACGAGTTGAGCGAAGGCATGATCCGTTCCGCCGAGCGCATGACCTACACCGATGTGAACCTGGTGCTCGAAGGCGATGCCGGCGTGCGCCAGCGCTACAGCAAACTGGTGGAAGGGTTCGAGCGGATGCGCGACCTGGCGTTGATCCTGAACCGCAAGCGCGAACGCCGCGGCTCCATCGATTTCGATCTGCCCGAAGCCGGTGATCGAATTCGACGAATTCGGACTGATGAAGAGCATCACCCGCTCGGAGCGCAACATGGCGCATCGCCTGATCGAGGAGTTCATGCTTTCGGCCAACGAGTGCGTGGCCTCGTATCTGGAAAACAAGCGCATTGCTTCGCTCTACCGCATTCACGAGAAGCCCGACGCCAAGCGGGTGTACGACTTTGAAGTAATCGCCGCGACCTTCGGTTACTCGCTGGGCGTGGGGCCGCTGCCTATTCAGCGGGTCCAGCTCAAGACTGACCGCCGCGCGAACTACGGGACGGGCAAGCGCACCCGCGAGATCGAGATTCCCAAAGAAGTTCACATCACGCCACGCATGTATCAGAAGCTGACGGAAAAGATCTCCGGCAAGCCGGAAGAACGCATTCTTTCCTTCCTGATGCTGCGCTCGCTGAAGCAGGCGCGATATTCCGAAGAAAACCTGGGACACTTTGCCCTGGCCGCGACGGCTTACACCCATTTCACATCGCCCATCCGCCGCTACCCAGACCTGATCATTCACCGCATTCTGAAAGAAGTGCTGGCTGAAAGTAGCGCCGGCATCCCGCCGGCCCGAAGGCGGACGGAACGTCCGCAGGGGCAGACAGATTCGGGAACCAAAGAAGACGGCTTGAGCACGTCTTACCGAAGCGGATCCGGCCCGGAGTACAAGCGGGCTTCCAGCCCGCCATCGGGCCGGCAAGATGTCGGCGCTACAACTGCTTCACCATGGTCCAAGCGGCGCGACCATTCCGCCCATCGCGACGCAGTGCAACCCGAGGGCGGTCCCATCCCGATCGAAGAGCTGCACGATATCGCCGAAGAATCCAGCCAGTCGGAGCGCCGCGCCGACGAGGCCGAGCGCGAGCTGATGGAATGGAAAAAGGTCAAGTTCATGCAGGACCGGGTCGGCGAAGACTTCGACGGCCTGATTATCAGCGTCACCAAATTCGGGTTCTTCGTGGAATTGACCGACCTCTTCGTGGAAGGCCTGGTGCCGCTCGATTCGCTGGCCGACGACCGCTACACCTATCACGAAAATACCCGCGAAATCATCGGCCTGCGGAGCCGCAAAATCTACGGACTGGGACAAAGAATACGAGTGCTGGTGGACCGCATTGATCCGGTCGAGAAAAAGATCCAGTTCGCCGTGCTCGAGGAAAAGCCGTCTCCGAAGCGCAAGAAACGCTGAAGCTGGTGTAAAATCCTTAAGTCAACCCCACCGCCGCGTTCGTGAATGCGGCCGGTTCCTTCCAGTCGGGACGTGGCTCAGCCTGGTAGAGCACTCGCTTGGGGTGCGAGGGGTCGGCAGTTCAAATCTGCCCGTCCCGACCAATGTTCCTCAGCAGATCACTGAATCAACTACACTCCAAACTTGAATATCGAAATTTGATTTCACGCCGGCATCTGCGATCTTCCCTACTCCAATTCCCCTCCTAAGGTCTTCCCTAAAAAAACTGTCCGCCTGTAGCTGACCTGAAAATCGGCGAGTGGCCCAGGCTTTTGACCTCGCTGGCGCCAAAAACATAGTGGGTGCCCCGTCCTTTGCGCACTTGGCAAAGGGCGGGAACCTGGAACGCATGCGCGACTGGGTTGCAGAGCCACAAAAGTTGTGTCGGCAGGATCGTTACCCGCCCTTGCAAAAAACGCAAGGACGGGGCACCCTCAGCATAGATGGTGCACACAGACATCATCAAAAGGGTGGGCCACCCGGCGGGGTTTGCGATGTGTGGGTTCTCGGCATAACTGGAATGGGTCGGAATCACAATCAAGACTCCGTCGCCTGGACCACTGAACGATTGGTCCCCGAGGTATCGTAATCCACTCCGATTCCCTCCTAAGGTTTTCCCTTAGCTTGAATAATTGGCCGCCTGAAGCTGACCTGAAAATTTCCTGAAGCTCACCTGAAAATCAACGCATTTTCTGAGCTGCCATGCCGCAGAGCCATCATCGCTGGACTTGATCAGCATCCAAGTTCACGGAGGTGATCTATGGGGCGAATCCGAATGATGGGAGTCATAGTTCTGTCTTTGCTTCTCGGATTGAGCGCGCTCGGATACTCGTGGCAGCAGCCGGGCAACGAGCCGGGCAACGATAAGGATGCGCGGGAAAAGAAGGAGCAGAAACAAAAGCAACAGGAGCGGCCGCAGAACCGTCCGCAACCCAACCGCGGACAGGAGCAGCGGCAGGAGCAGGAGCAGCGCCGCGACGCCCAGCAGCAGCAAAGGGCGCAACAGCAGGAACGCCAGCAGCAATTGAACCAGCAGCGGATGCAGCAGCAGCGGCAGGAAGAAATGGGCCGCCAGCAGCAGCAACGGGCGCAAGAGCAGGAGCGCCAGCAGCAGTTGAATCAACAGCGCGTGCAGCAGCAGCGGCAGGAAGAAATGAGTCGTCAGCAGCAGCAACGGGTGCAACAGCAGGAACGCCAGCAGCAATTGAACCAGCAGCGGATGCAGCAGCAGCGGCAGGAAGAAATGGGCCGCCAGCAGCAGCAACGGGCGCAACAGCAGGAACGCCAGCAGCAGTTGAATGAGCAGCGCGTGCAGCAGCAGCGGCAGGAAGAAATGGGCCGCCAGCAGCAGCAACGGGCGCAAGAGCAGGAACGCCAGCAGCAGTTGAATGAGCAGCGCGTGCAGCAGCAGCGGCAGGAAGAAATGGGCCGCCAGCAGCAGCAACGGGCGCAAGAGCAGGAACGCCAACAGCAGCTGAACCAGCAGCGCATACAGCAGCAGCGGCAGCAAGAAGTGAACCGCGAGCAGCAACAACAGCGCGCCGAGCAGGAACGCCAGCAGCAGCTGAACCAGCAGCGCACGCAGCAGCAGCGGCAGGAAGAGATGAACCGCCAGCTGCAGCAACAGCGCGCCAACCATGAACGCCAGCAGCAGTTGAGTCAGCAAGAGCGTGCCCAACAGCAGCGCGAAATGGAGCTCAACCGGCAGCGCGCACAGCAGCAGATGAGCCGGCAGCAACTGGCCCAGCAACAGCGGCAATTTGAATTGAACCAGCAGCACCTGCAGCAACAGCGCCAGGCAGAACTCACCCGTCAGCAACAGGCATTGCAACAGCAGCGCCTGTCACAGCAAAGGCAGCAACAGTTGATTCAGCAGCAGCAGGTTCGGCTGGCACAGTACCGCCGGAATGTCCAGGAAAACGAGATGCGCTTGCAGCGGCAGGCTGAATATCTGCAGCAACAGCGCAGAATGGCCCAATACCGTTTTCAGCGGAATTATCTGGAGCGCCTCCGCGAGCAACAAGTTCGTTTCCGGCAGGCGAGATTTGATTACTATTCCGATCCCTACTTCTATTCGCCTCCAATTTATCGATATTACCGGGCCGGGTCTTATTACGAGGTGAACCAGTATGGCGCGGACCTGTTGCGGCGAGCGGTGAATTACGGTTACCAGCAAGGCTTTGAAGCCGGCGCCGCCGATCGGGAAGACAGGTGGAACAACGACTATCGCGACTGCTACGCCTACCAGGACGCCAATTTCGGTTACGACGGGTATTACGAAGATCAGGCCGCTTACAACCACTATTTCCGCGAGGGGTTCCGCCATGGCTACGAAGACGGATATTACAGCCGATATCAGTACGGGACTTACTATGACGGGCAGTACAGTGTTCTGGGTGCAGTGCTGGCTCAGATCCTGAACTTCGCAGCTATACGTTAATACTTAACACTGACTGAGAACGGCGGTCACCAGGGCCGCCGTTTTTATCTTTGTCCGCGAACTTCGGCCAGGGTGGTCCTGCGAAAGAGGGCCGCCTTAAGTGCGCTTGGGGTAGGGTCCGGCCCTCTCTGTCTGCGTTCGGAGATGTCACCTTGATAATGCAGATCCAGCCAGACTGTCCATCGGGTATTCACCTGAGGCTAACTGTAGGCTCAAAGCGACGAGGGCGCATCCTGGTTCGCCTCTCCTCCCTTAGGTAGCGGACCCTGATGCGCCCAGAAATGGCGTCGCTAAATTTGATGGCGCATTTGCGAAAGGTGGTTGTATTGAGCGGGTTCGTCCAGTGGCTGAGATAGAATCGGTCGGCGCAACCCGAGGAGACAGATATGACATCGGTACTCATTACTGGAACAAGTAAAGGAATCGGTTTGGAGTCAGCGCTGGCCTTTGGCCGCGCCGGCTACAAAGTTCACGCCACCATGCGCAACCCGGCGCAGAGTCCGGAACTGGCTCAAACGGCTGCGAGAGAAAAGCTGCCGATAACGGTCTCGACCTTGGATGTGGACTCAGACGACTCGGTGAACCGCGCCATCGCGGCAATACACAAAGACCACGGCCCGATTGACGTGCTGGTCAACAACGCCGGCATAGAAAGAGCAGGCTCGATAGAAGAGCTCCCCCTGGCGGATTTCCGGGCGGTGATGGAGACTAACTATTTTGGGGCCATCCGCTGCATTCAGGCTTTGGTTCCGCACATGCGACAACGCCGGAGCGGGTGCATTATCAACGTGACCTCGGTGGCGGGAAGAATTTCCAGCGCGCCGCTGGCGCCTTACACGTCTTCGAAGTGGGCGCTGGAAGCTTTAAGCGAGGCGCTGGCGGGCGAAATGAAGACGTTCAATGTCCGGGTCGCCATCGTCGAACCCGGAATTATTGATACCGCGATGGCGCGCCGCATTGGAGACCAGCCGGACCATTCTCCGTACCGGCAGCGGGCCCGCTTCGCTTTGCTTTTCGAGGCTTCGCTGAAACATCCAGCCCCGCCTTCGCTGGTCGCCCAGAAGATCGTAGAAATCGCGCAGAGCGGAACCTGGCAACTGCGCCATCCGGTGGGACCCGACGCCGTTCCTTTTCTGCAGTGGCGCAGCGGAATGACCGATGAACAATGGGTGGAGCTGAGCGGCAGCGACGACGAAACCTGGTACCGCCGCGTGGAGAGCGACTTCGGTCTGGATACCCGGCCGAAGAACTAGCTTCGGTTTGTGAGCTTCGAAAATCGTCTGCCCCTTTCGACCACCCTGATGGCAGTTCTGCGGTTCTTGGCATAGCCAACCCGGAGTAAAAGGTCGAAGTTGAGTCACGCCAAATGTTTTGCGATACCGTGCGCAGCACTCAGCGCTGCCGGACTGACGCAGTATTTCTTTCTGATTAGACTAAGGGCGAAAAACGTTCCGGCGAGGATGTTCCAATATGACAACCGGACAAACGTGGCAGGAGCTCTGCACTGTCGCTGTGCTCGAAAGCGAGGTCGAGGATCAAAGAACGTATAGATGCAGCGGAGTCAGCGATAAAAGGGAGATTGCTTGAGTTTTCTCTGAACCACGGCGGGAAGAAAACCAGGCGATTCTTGGATGCCATAAATAAGCTGAGTCTCCTGCGCGTTGAAGTAAGGTCTTGGCAGTGCGTCAAAACGGGCGAGCTAAACTCAACGAGTCCCGGCGAAAGCCAGCTGCTTAAACCGCATTCCATCCGAGCAGGTCACGCGCCACGCTTATCAGCATCGAAGGTTCACCCTTGTCCACGAGCGCAGCAATGCCCGCTGAATGCAGTAATTCTACCTTCTGGAAATTGCCATAGGCGGTGAAGAGAACTATGGCAATAGTCGGCAGCGCGCGGTTTATTTCGCGCGCAGCATCCAGTCCATTCATTACGGGCATCGCTAAATCCATAACAATAAGGCCAGGGCGCAACTCGACAGCCTTTTCCAGACCCTCTAATCCATCCTCAGCTTCCCCACACACGTGAAAAGCAGGATCGCTCTCGAACAGTACGCGAACGATGCGTCTTGCCATCGGGTTGTCGTCCACGATCAAGACATCCATGGGCCATCCCGAGTAGTTCGATGAGATGCGTCCCCGCTGAGGAGGTTTCCCCAAGTTGAACTAAAGCTATATGGGATGGGCCGAGACTGGCCACGCTTTTGGGTTCCGTATCCGTAGCTCCAACTCCCCGGATTTCGCCCGCCCCAAATAGGTGTTCGATTTTGGAACACGCTCCCCGAGCCTGCGCGGCGCGCCGGTTCCTGCTGTTTTTCAGAGTCTTACGGGACGCACAGGTGTGCATATGTGTGGCCAGCTAAATGCATTCCTGCACTGTGAATCTGGCAACAGAAATCACGATTCACAGGACCCAACGGAATGAAGCAGCAAAGTGCACTATCCACAGTGGCAAGGCAGAGTGATGAAAGCAAGGGGTTGTTTCCACATTCATACCCGTCCAGGGAGCGAGCCGGGAGGCTGGGCGAAGGGAGGAGCGAAGCCTATCGGAAGCTGATTCTGATATCGGCGCTCTGCCTTTGCGCCGGTATTTCGGCACATGCTACCGTGACCCTGGTCTCGGTACAGTCTCCCGGGCTCAGCGCCAGCCGGACCAGTTCGGTCAACTCCCCCGTCCACTTTGAGGCCACGGCTGAGAGCGATTTGCACGTGACCGGATACGTGGTTTACGTCGATGACAAGAACGTCTATCAGACGATGGGCTCAACGCTCGATGCCTGGGTGATCCTGCCGCCCGACACTACTCATTTCGTTTATGTCAGGGCATGGGATGCCAGCGGCTCTTATTTGGCCAGTCCTACTTATTGGATCAGGGTGACCGGGCTGGTCCCGCCGACTCCGCCGGCAAACGCCGCCAGGATCACGAATCTGGTGGCGCCTTCCCTGGATGCATCTTCTTCCTGGGTGGTTGACAACAAGAGTCATGTGGGCGGGCAATGCAACCACGGAAGCATCGGAACGTTTGCCAACAGCTTTGACCCCAATACCAGGAACGCGCCCGACCTCGAGGATTTTGGACAACACTGGCTGGTCGCGAGCGAGTGCCAGTACGATGACAGCCTCTTTTACTGGAAGCATGTGCCCGGCGGGATTCCCGAGAGCACAAATTTCCTTTGGGACCTGTGGTTCTACATTCCAACCTCGACCGACGCAGCCGCGGTGCAAGCCATCGAATTCGACCTGTTTCAAACCGTACGGTTCGACGATGGCGTGCATGAATTCATGTTCGGCTCGCAGTGCCACTATCGCACTAACCAGTGGCAGCTCTGGCTGCCTCAAAACGGCGCCCTGGCCTGGGTGAACACGGGTCTTTCGCCCTGCCAGTTTCAAACCGGGCCTGGCACCACATGACTTATTTTCTTCAGCGGGTGACCACCAGCGGCTACCAGAAAGGCCCGGGCAGCGCGCAATCCGCCGGCGACACCAACACTCATTTGCGCTTCGGGACCCTTACCCTCGATGGCACCACCATGTACCTGGGCGCCCTCTCGAACTCCACGATTCCCTACCCGGCGTGGAGGCCGGTGCTGGGCGTGCAACACCAGTTGGACACGGCGGCCGCGGGGGTGACCATTGAACAGTATGTGACCCGCGAAACGGTGACCGCATGGTAAGGCGAACCCGGCGGCAACCGGTTGTGTCCTGATTCAGTGCACTTTTCAACGCCCTGATCGCACGGGTGCCCCGTCCTCGTCTCTCCGTCTTTGGAGAGACAGGGCGGGTTCCTGGCGGTGGAGCCTTTAGAAAATCTTGAACAGCCAGGGACGCAAAGAAAAAGCCGCAATGGACGCCAAGCAAACCAGCCGAGAACAGTTGCACTTGTAGAACGGCAGACTAGAACGGTTCTTTGTGCGGGCCCCTGCGGGCTGGCTTCGCCTGGGGAAGACCCTGGTTTAGCACCAGGACGTTGCCGATGTATCCGTCGGTGTGGGCGTAAATGCCCTGGATCATCAGGGCGTGGCCGAGCAGCCTAAGGAATCGCTTCTGGCTGTGCTGCAGCCGGTAGGCCGCGAATGACGTAGCCCCCTGCAAGGCGCCCATCGTCGCTACATAGCGGGCTGCGGTGGGATGCTGGCCTAGCAGGAACGCACTGCCCTGAGGGAATCCGGCTTCCTCGTAGCCCTCGGGATGGGCCACGGTGGTATAGCCGTCCAGGACATTGGAAAGAGTGTAGGCGCCGACCTCAGTCCAGAACATCTTCTTGCTGAATACCTGCTCCGCGCGTTTGGGAGCGCGGCTCAAAGCCGTGCTGGGCGCATCGAAAGTTTGAGCTGACAGGCTGGCTGCCAGCAACAGCATCAGAGACGGGATCAGCGGCCTCATATCGTCAGGCCATAGGGTGCAAGCTCCGTTCCAAGCCAGCTGCGACAAATAGAGGACATGCGGAACCGCGGCCAGGCGAGTGCGCAGGAAATTGCGCACGCGGCAGTAGCCTGGCGCTTTATCGGGTTTTTTGGGGGTTAAGGAAGGACACTCGATGGGGCAAGCCGGCAGCGCGTGAAGGAAGAAGAAGAGGTCAACGGCGTCGGACAAGGGTGTCCGCCCCACACACGAATTTCCCCACTCTTCGGGCAGGCGTATGATTCTGTGGCTGGCCTCGTGGAAATCCCCTTTTTCGAGGGTCATCTTTCCCGAGGACCGTGTTCCGAGGACCAGCAAGAGGTACGCATGCGGTGCTTTCTGCCCGTACCTGCCGTGATTATCGTAAGCGCGAGCCTGCTCGCACAGACTTCTCCGCCGGCTGCGAAAGCGGGCCTGCATCCCACGCCAACTTGTATTGTTGCTGGCCGCGTTGTAACCGCCGCCGAAGGCAGTCCATTGAAATCAGCCCGGGTCTCGCTGACGCCGGAGAGTTCAGATTCTGCGAAAAAACACATGTTTGCAGCCACTACCGATAGCGACGGCCATTTCCTTCTCAAGGATGTTGCGCCCGGCCGCTACCGGTTTTTTGCTACCCGTCCGGGTTTTGTGGACCAGCAATACCAGGCCGGGGGAAACGACCACGGAGCGGTGCTTTCGCTGAAGCCCGGAGACAAGGTCGGCGATGTGCTGTTTCGCATGATCGTCTCCGGAGTGATTACCGGGCGCGTCACTAACGAAGATGGAGAAGGCGTGGTTCGCGTCGAGGTCATCGCTCTGCGCAAGCCCGGCGAGGAGGAGATGGAAGAAGAAGGCCTCCTTGCTTTTTTCCGGAAGTCGGAACTCCACGCCGTTTCTTCGGCGCAGACCGACGATCGCGGCCAATATCGAATTTTCGGACTCAAGCCAGGCGACTACTACATCGAGGCGACGGATTCATATGAACCCGACCGGAATACGCCGTCGGATCAGGGTTACATGGTGCACGAGTTTCTGGGCAGCGAATACGCATCGGTATATTACCCCGGCGCAGCCCAAGCTAGTCAGGCGACGTTGGTTTCCGTGAAGGCGGGCGACGAAGTGCAGGCCGATGTCTTCATGCAGCGAATCAAGACTGCGGAGGTTGCCGGACACGTCATTGGCCGGAGCGGGCCCGCCAAAACTGTGTCGGTAATTTTGGTGCCGCGCGGGATCGACGATTCTGGCATTCCTCGCCAGGATACAACTGACGAGAAAGGCGCCTTCAAACTGAAAGGCATACCGCCAGGTAGCTATATGATCGCGGTGTACACAGGAGATGACGGGGATGGCGGTTATGCGGCTGGGGGACAACAGAAACTCGAAGTGAGTGGCGAGAACATCGATTCCCTGATCATTGCCTTAGGCGCCGGCGCCAGCTTTACGGGCCGGGTCACGGCTGCCGGCGCGGACCCACCGAAGTTGGATCGGATCCGTATTTTCCTGTTTGGAATCGATGAAGATAGGTCGTTCGGCGCGGGTGGGCAGGTCAGGAAAGACGGAACTTTCGTGCTCAAGTCAGTCAGCGATGGGGACTACGCGATCCTGGTCGAGGGACTCGAGAAAAACTGGTATGTCAAGTCGGTGCGGTTAGGGGCAGACGAACTCGTTGACAAGGGATTGCAGCTGGAGGCAGGCGCATCGGGTGGCCGGCTGGAGGTGGTGGTCAGTTCAGCGAGCGTGCAATTGGAAGGCTCGGTGAGCCAACACGATAGTCCGGTCATCGGGGCGCACGTTCGGATCGCTCCCGAACCCGAGACGCCCTACAATCGATTCCGCTCGCGCGTCGTGAAGACAGACCAGAGCGGCCATTTCACGGTTACAGGTCTCGCCCCCGGCACGTATCGCCTGCTTGCGAGATACAGGGCATCATCAGGGGGCGATGTCCTCCGCTCCGATCCGGAGACCATCACGTTGTCCGAGCGCGACCACAAGACAATGCAGCTGGAGATTCCCGAGCCTCCAGCCGAGTAGATTCGCCATCAAGAAATTCCCAGCGGGTTGGTTTCACGATATGAACCGCAAATGCATGAACGAACAAGGGCACCAACTATCACCGGAGGGTTTTAGTTCCAGGGCTTGCTTCGTGACCTTTGTCCCTTTGTGGTTCGCGGCCGAAGACTGACTTACTTTTTAAATTCCAGGCCGCAGTAAAATCCCCACCCTCTTTCGCAACAAGCGCGAAAGGAGGGTGGGGCACCCTCAGGTTTTCGAGACGCCCAAGTTGTCCAGACGCGACGCGCACGGCCTACTTGCTTTTCAATTCGATGACGATCACATCCATTCCCTTGTCGCCCGTGTTCTCCGGCAGGTGAGTGGTGGCCGCGTCGTACTGCGAATCTCCTGCCTTTACGTTAAAGGCCTGGGTCTTGCCATCGGGAAAGCTGAACTGCCCCTTGGCATTGGTGAGGAACACCGCCACTGTCGCCGGATGACTGTGCATCACCGACTTCTCGTGCGGGCCGTAGTGCACTTTCAGAATCCGTACCTGGTCGTTTTCACTTACTACCGAGTAGTGTTTGGGATCGGTCTTTACCGCATCCTGGGCTGAGAGCATGGGGACGAGACAGACGCACACCGCTACCACACAAAGCGCGAGCCGCTTTCGCATGTTGATCTCCTTTTTTAGGGGGAAGTGATGAGAAGCGGCCCAACCGTACTCCGTCGCTGCGGCGATGTCAATCCGGGTGCTTGTTCTGGTGGGGTTCCGAGTGGTGAGCAAAGTTATAAACGCGTGAGCTGGCTTCGCGAACTTTGCGTCTCTTCTTTGCGTCCTTAGCGGTGAAGGGCTTGACCTCGCCCGAATCATGCAAAGCTCTTAACCGCAAAGGACGCAAAGAAGGGCCCGCAGAGGACGCAAAGAAAGAAAGTAAATCAGCAGCCAGACTCGATTCCTGAGAGCTTCAGCCGGTTGGGCGGGACGCCGGCGCTACCAGAACTCCTGTATTTTCGGGTACCTTCGTAACTCCCATCCCGGATTGAGCCGCGATATTCTAGTCGCACCTTTCCCCCAAGGAATACCTCTGGCGTCTTTCCAAAAGATCGCCTGTTGGTTGATTTTTCGGGGCTCAGGGAGCCATGGCCAATAAGATCGGACGTTTCGAGATACTCAGCGAGATTACGCACTCCGAGATTGGCGCGGTCTATAAGGCCGCCGATCCGGAGAGCGGGCAGACCATCGCCCTGAAGACCATCCAGCTGAACATGCTGGCCGAACAGGCCGATACGCTGATGCAGTACATACTGCAGGAAGCCGCCGGAACTTCTCCGCTCAGCAGTCACAACATCGCGCAGCTTATCGGCGTCGAACAAATCGATACCCAGTGTTGCGCCGCCATGGAGTATGTGCAGGGCAACAGCATCGCCACCATGCTGACCCGCAAAGAAGGGTTTTCCATCTGGGACCTGCAGGACATCGTGCGCCAGACCTGTCAGGGGCTGGACCACGCGCACTCCCACAACGTTGTGCACTACAGCCTGGAGCCGGCCAAGATCATGGTCACCTGGGACGGCACAGTCAAAGTGCTGAGCTTTGGGGTTTCCTGCATGGGAGCGTTTACCTGTCAGGCTTCGGGTAAGGCGCCAGAAGTTCTGCACTACGTTTCGCCGGAGCAGCTGCGGGGAGATCCGGTGGATGGCCGTTCCAACATCTTCAGCCTGGGCGCGATCCTGTACGAGATGGCGACCGAGACCAAAGCTTTTCCCGGAGAAGACGCGGACCAGGTGCGGCAGGCGATTGTAGAAACCACGCCCCCGGCCCCGATCGAGGTCAACCGGAAGATTCATCCGGTGCTGAGCGAAGTGATCATGAAGGCGCTGTCCAAGGCAGCGGAAGATCGGTTTCAGAGTGGGCAGGAACTGGTTAACGAGCTGGAACGCTGCAAGGAAAGTGCGGCCAAGGCGGTGGCCAAGAAGGCGGCGCAACCCGCCCCGGGATTGAACGCAGCGGCGCAAAAAACAGCCGCTCCCGCCCCGGAGGAGTCCAAGTCCATCACCGCCAAGGCGCGGCCTTCTTCTGCGGCCTCCGCGCCAGCGCAGTCCGCCAAGGCAGAGGTTGCGCCGGCTTCGGCAAAAGCAGTCGCCGCGGCGGCGGGATGGGAGAGCGCGGGCGCCGCTTCCACCGTCGAGGTGGCGAAGCCGGCCAAGGCCGCCGCGAGCCCAGCAAAAGCGAGCGGGCAGAGCGCTTTCCAGGAGCGCGCCAGCGCCGTGGCTGAGACGGTTGAGCCTGCATCCGGGACACCTGCGTTTCAGGTCGATCCGTCCATGGCGGAAGAAGCCAAGAGGGCTGCGCGCGGCCCCAGCTTTTCTGAAATGACCGAACTGCCGCCACTGAAAGAAGTCTATATCGCCCCGCCTCCGCCTCCAGAACCGGCCGAGATGGCACCCGAGCCGACAGTGCCGACGCTTCGTGCGCAGCCCGAGAAAGCCAAGGTGCAGCCGCGGGAAGTGGCGCGCAAGGCGGTAAAGGAAATCAAGAAGACCCCGCCTAAGCTGTTCCTGTATTCGATCGCGGGCGCGATAGCCGTGATTGTGCTGGTGGTGGGATTTATTGCGTTCCGTATCCATTCCGAAAATTCCGAGGACGAGGGTTCAGCGGCAGTGCCGGCTGCGACCGCGCCCGTGGCCGCCGAGAAGCCTGCGTGGAACCCGGCTCAGCCGCCCGTGACGGCCGCCGCACCGGTCCAGCCGGAACAGGTTACAGTGGGCCAGGAAGCGCCCGTGGTCTCGGTCGTTCCCAAGTACGGCAAGAACAAGAAGAAGGCCAAAGCCCAGCCGGTTGCATCCGCCACCGTGATTCCCGGTCAACTCAACATCAATTCCACCCCGGAAGGCGCGGAAGTTCGCATTGACGGAAGAAGCGATCCCAGCTGGGTCACGCCTTTCAATCTGGCCGGACTGTCGCCCGGGCAGCATAGCGTCACCGTTGCCCGTGCGGGATACGCACCTGAGAGCCGCAACATCGATGTAGCTTCTGGCAGCAAACTATTTCTCGTGATCCAGCTGGCGCAGATTACGGCCGCGGTTGCGGTCAGCAGTCAGCCCGCGGGAGCGCAGATTTTCATCGACGGCAAAGACAGCGGGCGCGTGACTCCGGCGCAGCTCTCCGTGGACAAGCCGGGAGCGCATACTTTCCTGGTCAGGAAGCAGGGCTTCCTGGAGCAAAGCTCCAGCGCCAACCTGCAAGCCGGCCAGGTATTCCATTTCGCGCCCACGCTTAAAGCGCTGGGCTCAACCGATGAGATCAAGATCGGCGGACGATTCAAGAAGCTGTTCGGCGGCGGAGACACCGCGGGTATGGGTGCGGTAAACATCAAGACCCAGCCCAAGGGCGCACAGGTCGCGGTCAACAACCGGATTGTGGACAAGCCGTCTCCGGTGGACTTCTATCTCAACCCCGGCACTTACGTGATTGACATCACTATGTCGGGATTCAAGCCGCTCCATCGCGTGATCGATGTGGAGAAGGGCGGCAAGGTCGCGATTGAGGAGAGTCTGGATCGGCAGTGAATAGGAACATTTAGCATTTAGCTTGGAGCGTTAAGCGTCGAGTGAGTCAGAAACGCTCCAGCACCGATGACCAGGATTTCAGGTGAACGAAAAAAGGCCGCCATGCTCTGGCGGCCTCTCTCGTTGTTAACCAATTGCAATTGCTAGCTGCTAACTGCTAACTGCTGCTACTAGTACCCCCAGCCTCTGCCCCCGCGATAGCTCGACTGATACCCCGCTGCATAACCGCTGCTGTATTGCGAACGGTAGTAGTTCTTGTCGCCGAACGAACTGTTGTATCCGTGCGTCCGGTTTCCGTACTCATTGCGAGGGTTGGGGTTGAACGGTTTGTTCTGGGCCATGTCCCGCTGCGCCATGTAGCTGCCGTCCTGATAGCCGAAGTTGTAGCCGCCATTTCCGCCACGGCCGTAGCCGCCACCGGGGTAGCCGTAGCCGCCTCCGCTAGGATAGCCATATCCGCCGCCAGGGTAACCGTAGCCACCGCTGGGATATCCGTACCCGCCGCTGGGGTAGCCGTAACCACCGGGATAGCGACGAGGGTAGCGGTTGTAAATCTGGCCGCCGCCATAGTAGCCGTCGTTACGACGGTGGTCGCGTTCCCAGCGGTCGTGATCGCGGTCCCGGTTGTGTCCCCAGTTGCCCCAGTTGTTATGATCTCGATCGCGGTCATGATCGCGGTCACGATCGCGATCATGGTGACGATCACGATCGCCATGGTTTTCCCAGCGATCATGCTTGTCTTTATACTGATCGTGGTCGCGGGCCAATGCGAGACCGCTGAACATCAGGGTCATCGCCACTGCCAGGGCTGCCATTTTCATGCTGCGCATAGTTCCTCCCACCCGGCACCATCGTTCGCAGGGCTTGATTGCAATCACGCCTGCCCTCGAAACGATTCCTGGGACCGGTTTGCTAAAAGTTCGGATGCCGACGTAAATCAAATCGGCTGTACCGTGAAGCATATTTTTTTGAACCTTAAGCGAACCTTAAATCTAAGCCGTGCAATCACTTGGGGGTGATAGACTGAGCACGTTTGAGGGCGAAGGAGAGGCGATTATTTATGCCAATTGAGCGGGTCGGAGTGATCGGCGCTGGCACCATGGGCAACGGCATTGCCCACGTTTTCGCGCGCAGCGGATACCGCGTCACACTGTGCGATGTGGAGCAGAAATTTCTTGATCGCGGCCTCGACACCATCGGCAAGAACCTCGACCGCGAGCTGGCCAAGGGCAAGATCACGGCGGCGGACAAGGCGACGGCGCTGAAGCGGATTGTGCCCGTGCTCGGCCGCGCTGAACTTGCGAACTGCGACTTTGTGATCGAAGCGGCCACGGAAAAATTCGAGATCAAAGCAGAGATCTTCCGTGACCTCGACCAGATCTGCCGTCCGGAAATAATTCTGGCTTCGAATACGTCTTCCATTTCGATTACCCGGCTGGGCGCCGTGACCCGGCGTCCGGGAAAAATTATCGGAATGCATTTTTTCAATCCGGTGCCGGTGATGAAACTTGCGGAAGTGATTCGCGGGCTGGCTACTTCGCAGGAAACCTTTGCCACGGTGCGCGATCTGGCCCTGCAGCTCGACAAGACTCCCATCGAAGTGAACGATGCACCCGGCTTTGTTTCGAACCGGGTGCTGATGCCGCTGCTGAATGAAGCCATGTACGCAGTGATGGAAGGCGTGGCCACCCCGGAAGCGGTGGATGAAGTGTTCAAGCTGGGCATGGCGCATCCCATGGGCCCGCTGACCCTGGCGGATTTCATCGGGCTCGACGTCTGTCTCGACATCATGCGCGTGCTGCAGGAGGGCCTGGGCGATCCCAAGTATCGTCCGTGTCCGCTGCTGATCAAGATGGTGGACGCGGGCTGGCTGGGAAAAAAGAGCGGAAGAGGTTTCTACAAATACTAGGGTCATGATGGAGGACGGGCGTCCCCGCCCGTCGGGCATGAACTGCAAGAAGACGGGCGGGACGCCGGTCCTCCATTTCGGCAATCATTAGGATGGCGAAAAAAAGCGATCGTGGCATCTACCTTCTCGGCGCCGTACTCGGAGTGGCTGCTGGCGTTCTCGATGTCAAGGTTGGCGACTTGCTGCTGACCGCGCTCTTCGTGCTCATGGCCACCATGCTGCTGGGCGCGCTTCGTCCCCATCGTCCCTGGCGATGGACGCTGACCGTGGCTGTCTTCGTCCCGCTTGTCCAGCTTGCCGCCTTTGCGCTGTTGACCGATAAACCCTATCGCGCGCAGATCTACGAATCGTTTCTGGGTTTCCTGACCGGAGTTGCCGGGGCGTATGGCGGAGCGACGGCCAGGAGAGGGATGGCGATTCTGTTCGGAAAGTAGGGAGCAGAAGTCAGCTGTCAGCTCTCAGCGTTCTGGATGAGTGCAGCAGCCATTCGAAGGCGCTCTACCCCGCGAAATTGTTATGTAGCCATTCGGCCCGAGAGTGAAACCGTTTCATTGCAAGCCGCGATCGAGCTGATAGGGGTCCTTCGACTTCGCTGTGCGATTCGCGAGCGAATCGCACAGCTCCACTCAGGATGACAGGGGTGTGTAGGTGCTGAAGACTGAAGACCGACGACTGACGACCGGCTCCTCATCCCATTAGTTACTCGCGTTTCCACAGGGGGCGCGAGTATTCTTCGGAGATGGGAGTTACGGTTTCGGTGCTGGCCAGCGGCAGCCGGGGAAACAGTACGATCGTTTCTACTTCGCGCACCAGGATTCTGGTGGATGCGGGAATTTCCTGCCGCGAGACGGTAAAGCGCATGCGGGCGCAGGGCGAAGATCCGCGAACTCTTTCCGCCATCCTGATTACTCACGAGCACTCCGACCACGTGTACGGGCTGGCGGTGCTGGCGAGAAAATTCCAGGTACCGGTATTCATGACCGGCGCGACTCACCAGGCGTGGGCACGGTCGCTGCGCGACGAGGCGGGTGAACAGCCGCAACTGGCGCGCCTCGAATTTTTTTCCGCCGGCCGCGGCTTTCAGGTGGGCGACATTTCGATCACTCCATTCACCATCCCGCACGATGCCGCCGACCCCGTCGGGGTGACGTTGCGCGCCGACGGCATCAAGGTGGGCATCGCGACTGACCTGGGATACATGCCCCCCAATGTGTGCGACCAGTTGCGCGGTTGCGATGTTCTGGTCATTGAATCCAACCACGATCTGGAGATGTTGCGGGGCGGACCCTATCCCTGGTCGGTCAAGCAACGGGTGGGAAGCCCGACCGGTCACCTGTCGAATGACAAACTCGCGAAATTCTTGTGCACCGAATATGATGGGAACGCATCATACATAGTGCTGGCGCACCTATCTGAGCTCAACAATCATCCCGAGCTGGCACGAGTGACAGCGGAAAAGGCCCTGGGGCGACGCCGGACATTGCTGCACAACCGGGTGATGCTGGCACAACAATCGCAGCCGATGGAAGCGATTCAGCTGTAGTCTCGTATGAGTGAGTGCGTTGATCCTATTGTAGGAAAAATTCTGGCGGGCTGGCGCTACGACATCTCCGGCCTGGCGCCGGAGATGCGCGAAGACTACGAAGACCACTTCGACGGCTGTGCCCACTGCCGCTATCGCCAGCGCCTTCACCGCAATATCGACCTCGCCCTGATTGGTCTGGCATCGGTTTCCGCTGCGGTCTTCCTCATGGCTTTTGGCGTGATCCTCCATCTCAATCCCCGGCACGCCTTCTGGCTGGAACTGGCCGCGCTGGTCGGGTTTGCTCTTTCGGCCTTGATCTGGCTGGGTGTTGCCGTGGCCACGCCCGCGCCTATGGCCGTAGTCGATGCCGCCAAACTGGGAGCGCGCCGCGTGCACGACCGCCTGCCAGCGGAAATCCGCGAACGCCTGCCGGAAGAGTTCCGCCTGAAAATTACCGGCTCGTAAACGGGCCGTGTGGGGACGGGTCTCTGACCCGTCCAGGCCGAGCAGCACTCGGCAGGATTTTGCGTTGCCACTTCCGGTACGCAAGTGCGATTTCCCTCTCGCTGGTGAAACTTTGGGGCAGAATTCCATGAGTGGAATCTTCGCTCAAACTCGTGCGGACGGTGCGTCTGGCCGTGCTGGCGAGCATCTTCCTCTACGCAGCGATAGCCGAATTTGCTCATCCTGCTCCAGGACCTCGAACGTGGGCTTTCTTTTACGTGGCGACAGGCCTAGCCCTGTGGGCCACCGAAGGGATCTTTTATTTCCGCCGAAGAAAGCTAAGAGCTTCAGAGGAGGTCCTGTCCACCAAATCTGAGGATGTGGCAGCACTCAGAAATTGGCGAACCGCCTATGTAGTGATCTACGCGCTTTGCGACTCTGTGGCGCTATGGGGCGTCGTTCTGCGATTCATGAGGTTTGGCCTGTTGCAGGTGCTTCCATTTTATGCTGCGGGTTTCTTCCTTATGCTCTATTTTGCGCCCCGCCGTCCTTCCAATGCGATAGGCTAGAAGCATGTCCATCACCGGTCCCGACGACTTGGCCGGCATGCGAACCGCAGGCGCCATCGTGCGCCGCATGCTCGAAGCTATGAAGCAGGCAGTGCGTCCCGGCATTACGACTGCCGAGCTTGATGAAGTGGGCGCCGCAGTCATGCGGGAGCACGGCGCGCAATCCGCTCCGCAGCTGGTCTATAAATTTCCTGGAGTAAATTGCATCAGCCTGAACGACGAGGCGGTACACGGTATTCCTGGAGAGCGAGCGGTCGAAGCCGGCGACCTGGTCAAACTCGACGTCACCATCGAGAAAGATGGTTTCATGGCCGACGCCGCTGAGACGGTTGCGGTGGGCGAAGTTTCCGCGGAGAGCCGGCTCTTGATTGCATGTGCCGAGCGCGCCTTTACCAAGGCCATGCTGGTCGCCCGCGCCGGATTCCGGGTATTCGAGATTGGCCGCGTGGTCGAACGCGAAGTGCGGCGCTGCGGTTTCTCCGTGATTCGCGATCTGGGCGGTCACGGCATCGGCCGCACCATCCACGAAGAGCCTCGCGTGCCCAACTACGCCGATCCCGAAGCCAGCCAGATTCTGACCGAAGGCCTGGTGATTACGGTCGAGCCGATCATTGCCGCCGGGTTCTGGCCGCGCCGTTGTGGCCAGCGATGGTTGGACAGTCCGCACCGCCGACCGCAGGGCATCGGCACACTTCGAGCACACGCTGGTGATCACCAAGGGCGAGCCCATTCTGTTGACCGCGGCTTAAGACTTTTCGAAAAACCAGTTCTCTGTTCTCGGTGACCTAGTTCTCAGAACTTGGGTCGCTGGGGTCCGAGTTGACGGCCGATTGCTACAATCCCAGCTGTGTCCCTTTCGTTTCAGATCGACGCTACTTCTGGCCAGGCCCGCGCCGGCCGGCTGAGCACACCGCACGGAGTCATCGAAACCCCAGTATTCATGCCGGTGGGAACCGTAGCCTCGGTCAAAGGCGTTTCGCAGGACATCCTGGAAGAGTTGGGCGTGCAAATTCTTTTGGGCAATACCTACCATCTTTATTTGCGGCCTGGCGTGGAGCAGGTGCGGCAACTGGGCGGCCTGCATCGTTTCATGGCCTGGCCGCGCGCGATTCTCACGGATTCTGGCGGCTTCCAGGTTTTCAGCCTGAATGAACTGCGCAAGGTGAACGAAGAAGGAGTGACCTTTCGCTCGCATTTGGACGGCTCATCGCATTTCTTCAGCCCGGAAAGTGCCATGGAGGCCCAGATCGGGCTGGGCGCCGATATCATCATGGCGTTTGACGAATGCACCGAGTATCCGGCGAATGGAGAGCGGTCGCAACAGTCGATGGAGTTGACGCTGCGCTGGGCGGCCCGCAGCAGGAAATATTTTGAGCAGCATAAACACGAAGTTCCGTGGAGTGAAGACCACGTAGGCCCAGAGCCTGTCCTGAGCGAAGTCGAAGGATGCCCCACCTGGGCGGGCGAGCGCAAGCTCGCCGGGTTTGGCGGCAAAGAAATTCCCGGACAAGGAATTGCCGGCCAAAACCTTGCCGAGCTGCGCTCGGTTGGGCAGGTGAGGACACCTGCCCCTACGCGAGTCGAGGCGACCCAGACTCTTTTTGGCATCGTGCAGGGCGGCATGGATGCTGCGCTGCGCAAGGAATCGGCGGAGCGCACCATCGAGATTGGTTTTCCCGGCTATGCTATCGGGGGCTTGAGCGTGGGCGAGCCGCGCGGCCTTACCCGCGAGATCGTGGAGGCTACGCTTGAGCATCTGCCCGCCGACCAGCCGCGCTACCTGATGGGGGTGGGCACGCCGGAGGAGATTGTCGAATACGCCAATCTGGGAATCGACATGATGGACTGTGTTTTGCCTACCCGGGCGGCGCGCCATGGACTGTTGTTTACTTCGCAGGGCAGGATCTCCATCAAACAGGCCAGATTCGCCGCCGATCAGGGCCCGCTGGACCCGGATTGCGGCTGCCGGGTGTGCCGGCGCTACTCCCGCGCCTATCTGCGGCATCTTTATGCTGCCAACGAGGTTTTGGCCCAGGTCCTGAATACTGTCCACAACCTGAGCTTCTACCTTGACACCATGCGGTCAGTGCGTCATTCTATTGCGCTTGGGAATAGGGCCCAACTTCTTTCTGGGGATCGGTCCGGAGTAAAACCATGAGTCCGGCGTCTCCAGGGCATGCCTGAAGTAAAAGAATCTCCGGCCTGAGGAAGTGAGAAATCCTGCTGTAAAATGCACAGGGCCAGGACGCGCCAGGGGGCGAAGTCCTGATCTATTGGGGTGGAACGAGTGGCTGCATGAGCATCGCAAACTTACTGGCGCTACAAACCATTGGATCAGGGGGCTGGCTGGGGTTTGCTCCACTGATCTTCATCTTTGCCATCTTCTATTTTCTCCTGATCATGCCGCAGCAGCGCCGCCAGAAAAAGTGGCAACAGATGCTGAACGATCTGAAGACAGGAGACAAGGTGGTCACCAGCGGCGGATTGCGCGGGACCGTCATCGCCCTGCGCGACGACTACATTCAATTGCGTGTCCCGCCGGACAATTTACGCATCGAAGTGACGCGAGCCTCGGTGGCATCGGTGGTTGCTCCGGAGGACAAGAACAATAAGGCGGCATAAGTCGTAGGGACACCGTCCCGGCGGCGGTAGGGCGTTCCACCCGTATCGCCGAGGGCGAGACCCTCGGGACAGCCGGCAAGATGCCGGCGCTACAAGAAACCGGCGCTACAAAAAGAAATCGTCAGGCCATGAATAAGACTCTAGGTTGGAAGCTCGGACTCAGCATCGGCATCCTGCTGCTGTTCCTGTTTGGTATCTTCGGAATTCCGAAGGACTTTTCGGGCAGCGGGCTGCTCGCGGCGATCACGCAACGCATTCATCTGGGACTCGATCTGAAGGGTGGAACCCACCTAATTCTGCAGGTGCAGGTCAATGATGCGGTGAACGGCGATTCGGACCGCGCCGTGGAGCGGCTGAAGGAAGACCTGCGCACCCACAAGATCAATTACACCGAGATCAGCAAGCCGGACCCGGTCGGCCGTCCCGACCAGATCGTGCTCAAGGGCGTGCCTCCGGAGTCCACCTCGGATTTGCGCTCAGTTGTGAGCGAACGGCTGCCCGAATATGACCTCAACTCGGGCGCGGAAAATACATGGACATTTTCCATGAAGCCGCAGGCCATGGCCGAGCTCAAGAACCGCGCTGTAACTCTGGCGATTGAGACCATCCGCAACCGCATCGACCAGCTGGGTGTCACCGAGCCTGTCATTCAGGAGCATGGTCTGGGCCAGTATCAGATCCTGGTGCAGCTCCCCGGAGTGGACGATCCCGGCCGGGTGAAGGAAATCATGCAGTCCACCGCCATGCTTGAAATCAAGCAAGTGCTGGGCGGGCCGTATTCCAGCGAGCAGGATGCTTTACAGCAGCATAACGGCGTGCTGCCTCCGGATTCGATGCTGCTGCGGGGCACCAGCATCGGCAGTAGGACCGGCGAGGACACGGGCGAGGAGTATTACCTGGTGACGCGCAGTTCTGCTGTGGCCGGGGCGGACTTGCGCTCGGGCGGGGCCACGGTGGGGCGCGACAGCAACACCAATTCGCCCGACGTGGGTTTCGTTCTGACCAATGAGGGCGGAAGAAAGTTTGCCGCCTTTACCGGTTCGCACGTGGGCGACAAGCTCGCTGTAGTGCTGGACAACCGGGTACGCGAAGTGGCCACCATCAACGAGCAGATTCGCGATCAGGGACGCATCAGCGGCGGCGGAATGACTGACCAGAACGCCAAGGACCTGGCCCTGGTTCTAAACTCAGGCGCGCTGCCGGCCGGCATCAAATATCTGGAAGAGCGCACCGTCGGGCCGTCGCTGGGATCGGACTCCATCCGGGCAGGGGTCCGGGCTGCGGTCATCGGCATGCTTGCCGTGCTGATCTTTATGCTGGTGTACTATCGCGGCGCGGGCATTAACGCCGACCTGGCGCTGATTCTGAACCTGATTATTCTGCTGGGTTTCATGGGATACTTCGGGGCCACTCTGACCCTGCCGGGAATTGCCGGCGTCATTCTGACGGTAGGCATGGGCGTGGACTCGAATGTGCTGATTTTTGAGCGCATCCGGGAGGAACTGCGGAACGGGAAGACCCCGCCCTCGGCCGTGGAGCAGGGCTTTGCGCATGCCTGGATCACCATCGTCGATACCCACGTGACCACCATCGTTTCGGCCGCCATCCTGTTCATGTTTGGTACTGGCCCGGTCAAGGGGTTCGCGGTCACTTTGACCTTTGGGTTGCTGGCTAACCTGTTTACCGCGGTATTTGTCTCGCGCATGATTTTTGACTGGCTCTTGAGCCGCCACCAGCGTGGAGAAGCGTTGAGCATCTGAGTTTTAAGCCTGCGCGATTAAGGCGGGTTTCTTTGCGGTTTCTTTGCGCACTTTGCGGTAAAGAGCTTTTGACCGCAAAGGTCGCCAAGGGCTCCGCAAAGGACGCAAAGGAAAGCCACGATCAAGCAGCGAAAAAGAGGGGTTTGACGACAGCGTGGAATTTTTTCGAAATCCAAACATAGACTTTCTGGGCAAGAAGTGGTATTTTCTCGCCTTTTCGCTGGTGTTCAGTGTGGCGGGCGTATTTTCCATGCTGTTCTGGCATGGGGTGCCGCTGGGCGTGGACTTCCGGGGCGGGACCCTGGTTTATGTGAAGTTTTCCCACCCGCCCAATGACAATGCCATCCACGATGCATTGGGCAAGGTGGGATTAACACAGGCGAAGATACAGCGCCTGGGCGTGGTCACGAACAACGAAGTGCTGATCGACCTCGACGTGCGGGAGACCAGCGAGAAGGCGCTCGATCAGGGCAAAATTCAGATCATCAATGCGCTGGAGACCAATGCTCCGGCGGGCAAGCTGGACCTGAACAACAGCAGTTCTTTGACAATCGCCAATTATTTGCTGGAAAAGGACCCGCTGCGGGCCGGCACCGATGCCAACCAGCGTTACACCGCGGCGGCCAGGGCCATCGTTGACTATCGCGACAAGACCCGGGGCGGAGTCCTGAGCTCCTTCGATGAACTGAAGACCGCGACTGACCCCGCGGTGGCCGCGGCCCTGCAGGACGGGTTCTTTCTTTCCGATTTTGGGGTTTACCAGGTGGAGATCGTCGGGCCGCAGGTGGGCGCGCAGCTGAAAGGTCAGGCCATGCGGGCGGTCGCGTTTTCGCTGCTCGGGATGCTGGTTTATCTGGCCTTCCGCTTCGAGTGGATTTACGGCGTGGCGGCGGTAATCACCGTGTTTCACGACACCCTGATCACGGTGGGCGCCTTCTCCCTGGCCAACAAGGAAATCTCGCTGACCGTGATCGCGGCCATCCTGACCCTGATCGGTTATTCGAATAATGACACCATCGTGATCTTTGACCGCATCAGAGAGAACCTGAAGTTGATGCGGCGGGAGAAGTTGTCAGAAATCGTAAACCGGAGTATTAATCAAACGCTGAGCCGGACGATCCTGACCGCGGGTTTGACGTTTCTGACGGTTTTGGCGCTCTACCTGTTCGGGGGAGAGGTGCTGCACGGCTTCTCTTTCGCCCTGGTGATTGGAATTCTGATCGGAACCTATTCCTCGATCGCGATTGCAGCGCCGATTCTAGTCGCCTATCAGGACTGGCGGTCGAACCGGGGAAAGCCGGTGGCAGTCATAGCCGGCAAGAGCAAGGCGGCGCCCAGCAAAGGTCGCGTGGCGAGCGGCCAGTAGATCGGGTTCCAGGGCAAGCCTGATACGGGATTGGGCGTGGTTTCAACAGTTTGAGTCGGACGGTGCGGTTCGTAGAGTATTCGTTGGGGTTTGGGAGCAAAGCAGCAGCAGGTGGTGTCTAAACATACGTAGGGTCTTGCAGGAGAATCCTCATGTTTGAAGATAGCCTCATTGAATCGGGCGGCAGGCTCAAGACAAAGCGCGGGGTTACGACCTTTCTGTCATTTGGTTTGCAGATCGCACTGGTCGGAGTGCTGGTATTGATCCCGCTGCTGTTTACCGAAGCACTGCCCAAAACCCAGCTGATGACTTTCCTGGTGGCCCCGCCGCCACCGCCGCCACCCCCACCGCCACCCGCCGCTCAACAGATCAAGGTGGTAAAGCAAATCCAGACTGACATCATTAACGGTCAACTGCGCACCCCCACCAAGATCCCGGAAAAAGTCCAGATGATTAAAGAAGAAGAGGCGCCGCCGCCAGTCTCGACCATGGCCGGCGTAGTGGGCGGCGTCCCAGGCGCGGCCGGTGGACAAATGGGCGGCGTGATCGGCGGTATTATCAACTCGACCCCGATTGCCGTGCCCAAAGTGGCCACTCCGCAGCGGGTGCGGGTGTCCCAGGGCGTGACCCAGGGCCTGCTGATTCGTAAAATTCAGCCCACTTATCCACCCCTGGCCCGGCAGGCACGCATCCAAGGTGCAGTGCTGCTGCAGGCGGAGATCAGCAAGGACGGCACGATTCAGAACCTGCGCCTGATCAGCGGCCATCCCATGCTGGCTCCCTCCGCCATTGAGGCGGTGAAGCAGTGGAAGTACAAGCCATACATTCTGAACGGCGAACCGGTGGAAGTGGAAACGCAGATTACAGTTAACTTTACTCTGGCCGGGGGTTAGACTCCGGTCGGCCAAGCCGCAAGGCAGTTTCGCAGCAATAGTTTTGCAATCTGACCAGCTCTGAGGAGGAACGCGACTCATGTTCGTAGCCAATCTAGCAGCACTCGCATTTACACATATGTCCACCATGGCGGCCTGGTTTTTCCAGGAGCAGGCAGCCGTGGGCTGGGACCCGATTTCGCTGTGGCACCAGATGGGCATTCCAGCGAAGGCAGTGGTCATCATTCTGTTCGTCATGTCGGGCTGGTCAATCGGAGTCATGATTGATCGCGCCATGGCCTTCAGTGCCGCGCGCAAACAATCGCGTGCGTTTGCTCCCGCCGTGGCCGGCGCCCTGCGCGATGGCAAGATCGAAGAAGCCATCAAAGTCGCGGAGCGCAACAAGAAGAGCCACCTGGCCAAGGTCGTTACCTCGGGCCTGATGGAATTCCGCGCTCACCAGGAGAGCGGAGAGATTCCGGGCGAGACCATCGAAGCTTCCAAGCGCGCTCTGGAGCGCACCGAAGCCATCGTCCACGCCGAGCTGAAGCGCGGCCTGGGCGGACTGGCAACCATCGGATCGACCGCCCCGTTCGTGGGACTGCTGGGCACGGTGGTCGGCATCATCAACGCGTTTAAAGGCATTCAGTCCGAAAAGGCCACCGGTCTGGCAGCTGTCGCCGGCGGTATTTCGGAAGCGCTGGTGACCACCGCAATCGGACTTTTCGTGGCCATCCCGGCCGTGATGATGTTTAACTATCTGACCGGTCGCGTGGAAGCGTTCGACGTGGAGATGGATAACTCGTCGAGCGAACTGATTGATTACTTCCTGAAGCGGCGGGGAATGCGCCGCAGCTAGGTCCCTGGTTCCAGACTGCATACCTCAGAGTGGCTGATCTGGCGCCGGGCAAAGCCCGGCGCCAGGTTTAAGGGCTTGAGGTTGAGGGCGTGAGGTTCGAGAGACCGGGGCGCTGAGCATCATCCTCAGCTCGGGCGCTGGCAAGCGAGCGCTCAGGAGAGTGAGTTTTATGGCATTAAACAAACGGAACGAAGGAGTCAAGGTCAACTCCAACATCAACGTGACCCCGATGGTGGACGTGATGCTGGTATTGCTGATCATCTTCATGGTGATCACGCCCATGTTGCAGCACGGTGTAAGCGTTGACATGGCAAAGGTCAACAACCCGGAGTCGATGCCCGACGCTGACAAGGAAGACGCCCTGCTGGTGTCGGTCATGCGCGACGGGACGGTGTACTTCGGGACCGACAAACTCCCGGCCGACCAGTTGACCGGCAAGGTGAAGGACCGCCTGGCCAATCGAGTGGACAAGCGGGTCTTCGTCAAGGCCGACGCCCGGGCCCGGTTCGGGTCGGTGGTTGAGGTCGTAGACAATGTGCGGGCTGCGGGCGTGGACCAGCTTGGTCTGCTGACCGAACAGCGCAAGACGACAGCCGCACCTGCCCCGCCAGCGGCTCCGGCCGCGGCTCCGGGCGGCGGACAATAGCCAGGAGATTGCAGCCAGATATTCGCGGCAAGAGATTCGAGGAGAATCGATATGGGAATGGCAATGGGATCGGGTGGCGGTCAGAGCGCGGACATGAACGTCACGCCGCTGATTGACGTGCTGCTGGTGCTGATCATCATCTTCATGGTGATCACGCCGTTAACCCCCAAGGGACTGGATGCGCTGGTGCCCCAACCGCCACCGCCGAATGCGCCCAAGAACACTACTCCGGACCGCACCATCGTGGTGCAGTTGATCGACCGGGGGGCAGGTCAGCCGCCCGCATTGAAGATCAACCAGGAGGAAACCACCTGGGACAATCTGCAGGGCCGCCTGACTGACATCTTCAAGACGCGCGCGGAAAAGGTGATGTTCGTCAAGGGCGACGACGCGGTTCCGTTTGCCGATGTGGCCAACGTGATCGACATCGCGCACGCCTCGGGCGTCGATAAGGTAGGCCTGATTACGGCCAAGATCGAAGCCGGCGGTTAGTCCTGTAATTTTCTGATACACCGTGGTGGGGCGGACGCGGGTCCGCCCAGTCGTCTCATCCGCACATCTGGCACCTGCGCGTGCGGGTCGTCCGTCGGCACAAGCACAGGCCTGACGATATCTGGCAAGGGAGACTTACAGCGCAATGAAAACAAGCATACGAATGCTGGCGATGGCGGCGCTCGGTTTGGCGTTGCTGGCCACCACGGGTTGCAGCAAGCTGAGAGCGCGCGACCAGCTCAACAAAGGCGTGCAGTCCTACAAAAACGCCAAGTATGAAGAGGCCATCAACCACTTTCAGCAGGCGGTGTCGCTCGATCCGACCTTGCTGAACGCGCGCCTCTACCTGGCCACCGCGTTTGCCCAGCAATATATTCCCGGCGTGGACGCGGAAGACAACAATCGCATGGGACAGAACGCGATTGACCAGTACGAGGCGGTGCTGGAGCGCGATCCCAAGAACATCAACAGCGTCAAGGGTATCGCCTACCTCTACCTGCAGATGAAGAAGTTCGAGGACGCCAAGACTTACTACCGCAAGGCCATTGCCCTCGACCCTAACGATCCCGAGCCTTACTACTCGGTGGCGGTCATCGACTGGACGCAGAGTTACCAGCCCCGCATGGAAGAGCGCGCCAAGGCAGGACTCAAGCCGGACGAATGGATCATGAAGGACAAGGCCAACAAGAAAGTGTGCGAAGACCTGCGGGAGAAGAGCTCGGCCGTGATCGAAGATGGAATTGCGGAGTTGGAGAAGGCGCTGCAGTTGCGTCCTGATTACGACGACGCCATGGCTTATCTGAACCTGCTGTACCGCGAGCGGGGAGACTTGCAGTGCGATGATCCGGCCGCCCACGCGGCGGATTTGAAGACCGCCGATGAATGGGTGGACAAAACCATGGCCACCAAGAAAGCCAAGGCCGAAAAGCAGCCCGGCAACCAGGGCATCACCATGCCCAGCAAGTAGGAATGCCGAACACTTGTTAGTTGACAAAAGCCTCTTCTGCATAAGAAGAGGCTTTTGTATTTAGAAAGCAGTTGTCAGTGTTCAGTTGTCGGTTGTCAGTTCAATCATGTTCAAGAAGATTCTCATCGCTAATCGGGGAGAGATCGCGGTGCGGGTGATGCGCGCCTGCCGCGAATTGGGAATCCTCTCCGCGGCGGTCTATTCCGATGTGGATCGCGCCGGATTGCATGTCTTGAGCGCGGACGAGGCCTACTCCATTGGCGCCGCTGCCGCGGCCGAGTCTTACCTCAACATTGACAAAATCCTCGCGGTCGCAAAACGTTGCGGCGCGGATGCGATTCATCCCGGCTACGGATTTCTTTCGGAAAATGCGAAGTTCGCCCAGGCCTGCACTGATGCCGGCATAAAGTTCATCGGGCCCAGCGCGGCTTCCATGGAAATGATGGGATCAAAGACCCGCGCCCGCCAGGAGATGGACAAGGCCGGCGTGCCGTTTGTGCCGGGAACTTCGCACGGGCTGGAGTCGGCGCAGCAGGCGAGAGAGGTGGCGGCGAAGATCGGTTATCCCGTAATGCTGAAGGCAGCGGCGGGCGGCGGCGGCAAAGGGATGCGCCTGGTGGGTTCAGAGCAAGAGTTGCAACCCGCGCTGGAAGCGGCACAGAGCGAGGCGGGGCGGGCTTTCGGAGACGGCGAAGTTTACCTGGAGAAAGCCATTCTCAACCCCCGGCACATCGAGATGCAGGTGCTGGCGGACGAGCACGGCAACACGGTTTATCTGGGTGAACGCGAGTGCTCCATCCAGCGCCGTCACCAGAAAGTGATGGAGGAGGCGCCCTCGCCACTGGTGGATGCGGAAATGCGCCGGCGCATGGGCGAGGTCGCGGTGCGCGTCGCACAGGCTGCCCACTATCACAATGCCGGCACCGTCGAGTTTCTGGTGGACCCGAACCTCGAACAGAACTTCTATTTCCTGGAGATGAATACGCGCCTGCAAGTCGAGCATCCGGTGACCGAACTGGTAACGGGACTGGACCTGGTGGAGTTGCAGATCCGAATCGCGGCAGGAGAGCGGCTTCCGTTCGCGCAGGAGGATGTTCGCATCCGGGGACACGCTATCGAGTGCCGCATCTACGCCGAAGATGCCGACAACAATTTTTTTCCCAGCCCGGGCAAGATCGAAATGCTGATGACTCCGGCCGGGCCGGGAATCCGGCTGGACAGCGGAGTGTATGCCGGCTGGACTGTGCCCATTGATTACGATCCGCTGCTGGCCAAGCTGATCGGCTACGGACAGGACCGGCAGCAGGCGATTGCCCGGCTGATCCGTGCCCTGCCGGAATACTTCGTGGCCGGAATCAAGACCAACCTGGGTCTGTTCCGGCGGATCCTGGCGGATGGAGATCTTTCAGTCGGGCAAAATTGACACCGGGTATCTGGACCGCCTGCTGGCGGCGAAGGCGGGCAGGGAGGATATGGGAGTTGAGAAAAGCGTCGCGGCAATAGCCGCAGCGGTTTTCAGCGTGCTGGATTCGACCGCGAATCCCGCTGAGTCGAAACCCGGGGCTGGCGAGTCAGGCTGGAAAAAAGCGGCTCGCACTGAGGGATTGATGTAGCGCTGGTTAAATTAAATGGAGGACGGGCGTCCTCGCCCGTCATCGGCAAGGTCTGCTGAACGCGGTCCGGGACGGGCGGGACGCCCGTCCTCCATTTATTCCTATTCGAAATTTCGACGATGATCTACGACGTCACCATCGATGGAACAACCTACCACCTGGATCTGGATCGCGCGGCCGGACGCTGGCGCTGCCTGGTGGACGGACGCCAGGTAGAGGTCGACGCGGTGCTGGCGCAGCCCGATGTGCTTTCCATCCTGATCAAAGGGAAGGCCTGGCAGATCAGGCGTGAGCACCTCGCCTCCGGCCTGCAAATATGGGTTGGCGATCAGTCGTACGCGTGCTGAGGTGAGTGATCCCCGATCGCTGCGCAATCGCAAAGCGCGTGGCGACGCCGGCCAAGGGCCGCGGCACCTGGTGGCCCCCATGCCCGGAAAGGTGGTCCGGTTCCTGGTTGAAGAGAATTCGCCGGTGGAAGCCGGGCAGGGCGTGGTGGTGGTCGAAGCCATGAAGATGCAGAACGAAATCAAGTCGCCGAAAAAAGGCATTGTGCTGAAGTTGTCGGTGAGCGAAGGCGCTGCCGTGAATGCCGGCGATGTGCTGGCGATTGTGGAGTAGCAAGCTGTCGGGTCTTCCGCGAACCACGTAGGGGCAGGTGTCCCACCTGCCCGGAGGGGCAACGCCCGGCAAGGTTCTTTCGGCCCGCCACATCTGGACGGCTGCGGGTTGTCGTTACGGCAGCCTGGGACGGGCGGGACGCCCGTCCTCCATCGTTTCGCGGGCGAGTCGCCCGCGGCCACACAACCACGACCACTCACTACTGCGCGGTGCCGTTGCCGTCGAGGACTTTTTGCGCGTAGTAGTTTTCTACTTTGGCTTGATCGCGGAGGACCTCGTAGTAGGCCGCCTTGAGCAGTTGCTCGCGGCGGTCGCGGAGTTGGGTGCGGATGGCTTGCTGCACCCGCGGATCGGCCAACTCGCGCTGTCCCGCTGGCTCCTTCGAAATCAGCTTCACGATCTGAAATCCCATGACCTGTTTGTTCATGGGGTTGGCCAGAGTGATCAGGCCGCTGTACTGGCCGGGCTTCAGCTTGGACACGGCGTCGCGAGTGCCGGGGTCGGTATTGTGCAGTGAAGATTCAGGCGCGAAGCCCAGATCGCCTCCGCTGCTCGAAGTCTCAGTATCCTCCGAGTAGTTCATGGCCAGGGTGCCGAAGTCGTCGCCGCTGTCCAGCCGGTTCATGATCATCTGGATCTTCTTGCGGGCATCGGCCTCGTTCTGCGCCTTGTCATTCTTCAGGTTGTGGACCTGAGGGTTGGGCGTGGCGGTAACCAGAATGCGGGCCAGGTGATACTGAGGTTCGATCAGATTGAATTCCGCTTTGTGCGCGTTGTAATAGTTCGTGATGTCCTGGTCGGAGACGTTGATCTTGGACGTGATTTCCTTGTTGAGGACTTTGTCCACGGTGAGTGAACGCCGCAGATCGCGCTTGAAGTCGTCCACTGTAATCTTCTTTTCCTTCAGGCGGGCGTCGAATTGCTCCTTGGTGTAGGGGGACTTGATTTCGTTCAGCTTGGCGTCCACTTCTTCGTCGGTGGCCAGCAGCCCCAGCTTCTCCGCCCGGCGCATGAGGATTTCGTTGTCGATCAGCTCTTTCAGAATGCTGAGGCGCAGGCTGGTGGCCTGCTCGCCGACCGGCACCTGATCGGAGCCGGCAGTCTGATTCTGGTAGTACTTTTCCACGTCAGTCCGATAGATCTTGCGGCCATCGACAGTGGCGGCCACATCGTCGCCGGGGCGTTTGGAGGTGCAGCTGGCGGAAAAAATCAGGAGGCTAACGGCGAACAGTGCAACCAGGCTGTGACGCAAGAGATCGTGTATTTTCAAATCAGGTCCTCCGCATTGCCAGTGGATACCGGGCCCGGTCCAACCCGTGGTGAGTTTCAGGATTATTTGCTCCCCGGCTGCGCTGCGCCGGCCGGGGCCGCGGCAGGATGCACCGGCGGCGTCTGGCCCGCCTGCACCAGGGCGCGATCCAGGACGGCGCGAAGGTCATCGATGGGAAGCGCTCCATCTACCTTTTCGCCGTTGATAAACATGGTCGGAGTAGCTTCCACGCCCAGATCTTCGCCCTCGTGGACCGAAGCTTTGATCCTGTCGTCCTGTTGCGCTTTGATACAGGCCTGGAGTTTGCCCGCATCCAGGTTGTGCTTCTGTCCTTGCGCCATGGCGATGCGATCGAGGGCGGCAAACTGGCCGTCGTGACTCTTCTCGGAGTTCACTTCTTTCTGGTTGGCATGCATGTAGTCGGCGAAATCCCAGTAGGCGTCAGGATTTTGCGCCGCCAGGCAATTGGCGTTCACGGCGGCATGGGTGGCCCAGGGATGGATCTCGGCCAGCGGAAAATCCTTATAGATGAACACCACCCGGTCGCCGTATTCCTTCAGCAGGGTGGGGAACAGGGTCTGGTGCATGCGCGAACAGAACGGGCACTCGAAGTCGTCATAGTTGACCGCCACCACCTTGGCCTGGCTGTTGCCGCGGGTGGGGCGTCCGTTGACGTCGATCTTCTTCATGATCTCGGCAAAGGGGTCTTTGCTGAGATCAAGCTTGGTCATGCGCAACAGCGTCTTTCCATCCTTGGCCAGAAGAAAATCATAGGTCTTCTTCTTGTCGCCACCGTCGAAGGTGATGGTCAAAGCGTCGTAACCCGTAAACTCGCTGGGCTTGGTCGGGCCCAGAACGACTTTCACGTTGGGTGGAATGGTGTAGAAAATCCGCACCTGTTGCTCGATCCGCCGGGACACCTCGGGAGGCGTTGACTGGGCGATGCAGCCCAGGCATATGAGTAGAAGCACAAGTGTGGCACGCCGCAGAAACGTCACTAGAAACCGCCTGTACATTGAAGATTAACCACGATTATCTCACAGGGCCATGACGGCAGACCGCTAAATGGCAGGGTTTGTCGGTGGCTCACCGTGAAGTCCGGACTCAGTTGCGAGTCATCCTGAGAGTCGAAGGACCCCCGCCTGCGCTCCATCTGCCCCGGTTTCGCGTGTACATTTGTAACCGCGCGCCGCCAAGTGCTCTTGAGTGGTAGGGGTCCTTCGACTTCGTAACTGCTTCGCTTTCGCGAAGCAGTTACTGCGCTCAGGATGACTCCGAATCTGGTTTTTGGGCGGCGAAGTCAGCGGCCGCGGGTCAAGACGTCGGCGGCCAGCAATGTGTTCATGGAGCCGGAGCGAAAGCCTTCGAGGTCCAGAGTCACAAATTTGAAGCCCAGAGCTTTGAAGATGCGGGTGAACTCGGCGGCCATCTCCGGGCTCAATGCGCGTGTCAGTTCATCGCGCGCGATCTCGATGCGCACAATGTCTCCATGATGACGGACCCGTACCTGGCGGAAGCCGAGGGCGTGAAGTGCGTCTTCACCCTGTTCGACGACGCTCAGCGCTTCGCGCGTGACCTCGCGCCCGTATTCGATTCGCGACGACAGACAGGCCGAAGCCGGCTTGTCCCATATGCGCAGCCCGGCGGCTCGGGCGAGCTCACGGATATCCTGCTTGGTCAGCCCAGCCTGGCGCAAGGGCGCGGCCACATGGTGCTGCTCGGCGGCCTGTTGTCCGGGACGAAAGTCGCCCTGGTCGTCGAGGTTTACCCCGTAGGCGATGGCATCGAAGCCGCGCCGGCCGCGGAATTCTTCCATGGTGGTGAACAACTCGTCCTTGCAATGAAAGCAGCGGGAAGCGTCATTGCGGGCGTATTCCGGGCGATCGAGTTCGCCGGTCACAATAATCTCGAGTGGGATCCCCGCCTCGCCGGCGAAAGCGGCTGCATCCGCCAGTTGCGCGCGGGCCAGGCTGGGCGAGTCGGCAATGACGGCCAGCATGTTGCTACCTAACGCCTGGTGTGCCGCCCAGGCGAGAAAAGCCGAGTCCACGCCACCGGAGTAGGCGACTAGAATCCGGCCCAGGCTGTGGAGATGCTCGTCCAGCAGGGTCCGTTTGGCGGCGAGATTGGGTGCGTCCGGCACAGGGATATCTTACGACGGTTGACGGGTTAGCGCGAACAGGGTTGCGTAGGGGCAGATGTCCTCATCTGCCCGGCGGAGCGAAGCTCCGCTGGTTTTCGCTGCTATGCCAAAACCATGTCGAGCTGCGCTCGACTGGGCAGATGAGGACATCTGCCCCTACGTGGGTGTTCCTGCCTTATACTTTCGCGTGGCATGACGCCTTCATCTACGCATCGTCTCGCTTATATCGACTGGATGCGCGGCTTGGCTTGCGTATTGATGTTTCAGACTCACTGTTACGACTCCTGGCTGAATCCCGAAGCCCGCAAGACGACATTCTTCATGTGGTCTCAACTGGGCGGGACCTTGCCGGCGCCGCTCTTTCTCTTCCTGGCAGGAATCTCGTTTGCGCTGGTGACCGACAAGCTGCGCCAGAAAGGTGTGGCGCCGAACCGATCGCGCAAAAAACCATCCGGCGCGGCGCCGAGATTCTGGCCCTGGGGCTTCTGTTCCGCCTGCAGGAATACGTCATTGCCTGGGGATGGGCCCCGTGGAGCGACCTGCTGCGGGTGGACATCCTGAATACCATCGGCGTTTCAATGATGCTGATGGGTGGCGTGTGCTGGATTGTGCTGAAGCTGGGTCCGGCGACCCGCATCCGGCAGGTTCTCGGGTGACGGCGGGCGCGAGTGGCCCTGCTGATTTCTCTGCTGACTCCGCTGCTCTGGACCACGTGGCGTCCGCGCTGGCTGCCCTGGCCGATCGAGTCATACATTGACGGCGCGCACAATCTGGGCCAGCCGCAGTCGTGGCTCTTCCCCATCTTCCCGTGGACCGCGTTCGCCTTCGCCGGCCTGGCGATCGGGTTCGTCTTGCTGAGTGATTGGGCGCGGCGGCGTGAAGCGGTAGTGTTTGCGATGGCGGGCGCGGGCGGGGTGGGCTTGATCTACGTGGCGCGATGGCTGGATGCGCGACCCGCGCGCCTGTATGCGGTCTATGACTTCTGGCATACCAGTCCGAATTTCTTTCTGATTCGTGTAGGCCTGCTGCTGGCGATTCTGGCGACGACTTACGGATGGTGCCGGTGGGGCGCGGGCCAGTGGGGATTCAGTCCGCTGATACAACTGGGGCAGACTTCTCTGCTGGTGTATTGGGTGCACATTGAGTTCGTGTACGGACGACTCTCGATCGTGCCCAAGCATGCGGCCGGAATCCGGACGGCGTCGTCCGGCCTGCTGGCGATTTTTCTGGCCATGCTGGCGCTGTCGATCCTGCGCACCCGGTGGAAAGCGCGCAGTTGGACGCAATGGAGGACGGGCGTCCCCGCCCGTCAGCTGTAAAGCCGGTGTGGAGGCGCGGATGACTTTGCACGAGCGTGGACGCTCGCGCCTACATCTACATTAACAACTCCTGGCGGATGGCATTTTCCGCCAGCTTCAGCCCAATGGCCCAGCGCTGGCGGGCTTGCGCTTCATCGTCTCCGTAGCCGAAGAGATAGAGGGTGATGTAGAAGCCGTCGCGGGTTTCGTCGCCGGCGTGGTAAAAGCAGCGCCGGACGAGCAATTCGGCCGCGGCGGGAATTTCAGGGACGCGCTTCAGAAGTTGTGTGATCCGTTTCGCGAATTGCTCATGCTCCGCGAAAGAGCAGCGCGAGGTCTCCTGCGAGAACAGAAGGTCAACGTAAGAACAGAACTTATGCGCGGCCCCGAAGATCTCCTCTTCGGGACTGATCTCGGTGCTCGACCAGGTGTCACACTTCGCGGTTTCGAGAATTCCGCCGGGCGAGTTCATGACCGCGAGAAACTCGCCGAGTTCCGCGGTGCGGCGCGCTTCTTCGATCTGGAGCAGAAGCTCAGGCTGACGTTTCAGATCGTAATAGCGCGGGCCGCCATCGGCGGCGGCCCAGGGCAATTCCAGGGTTTCGTCATCGGCTCCAAGTTCGACCGCGAAGTCAGCTTCCACGCTAGTGAGCGGGTTGCGGCGTGGCCTGGGGCGATGTGGTTTGGGGAGCGGCCGGTGCGAAATTCACCGTCGGCACCTGGCGCGATCCCTCGGACGCAGCGAAATAGGCGTCATTGGGTTTGAAACCGGCCCACCCGGCGAAGATGTTGTTGGGAAATTTCTGGATGTAAGTGTTGTAGTCCTGCAGCGTGTCGTTATAGCGCTTGCGTTCGACCGCGATGCGGTTCTCGGTGCCGGCCAGTTCGTCCTGCAGACGCAGGAAGTTTTCGTTCGACTTCAGCTGGGGATAGTTCTCCACAATCACCAGCAGGCGGCCCAGGGCGCCGTCCAGTTGCTGGTTGGCGGCAATCTTGCCCGCGGGGGTGCCGGCGGAGAGCAGCGCGGAACGGGCCTTGGCGATATCGCCAAACACGGTCTGCTCCTGCTGCGCAATGCCTTTCACGGTAGCGACCAGGTTGGGGATCAGGTCGGCGCGGCGTTGCAGCACGATGTCCACCTGAGACCAGGAGGCCTTCACCGCCTCGTTCTTGGTCACCAGCGTGTTGCGGACGCCTACATATTGTCCGAAGGCGACAAAAGCGATCAGCGCCAGAATGGCGATCACGATTATAACTTTGATCATACTTTCCTCCTGAATCAAAAGTCACAGAACGGTGAAGCCCGGTCCCGCCCGAATGCGTCATTTAACTTTATCCAGCATTGTATCGACTGCGCTGGTTACGTGCTGCACGGCGGCCAGATAGCGGGTGAAAACGTCTTTGGCGTCGAACTGTTTGCGGTCCGCCTTGTGGTCGCGGATGTCGAGCAATTGCAGGAACGCCGAGGGTTCAAAGGGAATGCGGGTGGCCAGAAGCTGGATGGCTTCGCGCTTGGAGTGCGGAGCGGCATCGCCCAGCGCCAGCAATGCGTGCCGGAACAGGGTCCCGAAGGTTGATACCGAGCCCAGCAGCAGCTGCCAGAGAGCGCGGTCGTTGTCGCCGGCTTCCAGCAGGCGTTGCCGCAGCAGGATGAGTTTCTCGCGCAGTTCATATTCGAGCTGGGCGCGATGCTGGTGCATGGGGATTTGCAGCGGGCCCAGCACTTCGTCGCCAAAGAGCACGCGGTGGTGGTGCTGCATGTCGAGAAACTCGATGGAGAATACGTCGGTGGAATGTTCCAGTTCTTCCTGGGTCATGATCAGGGGCGCGGGATTTTTCTGGCGACGCCACCATTCCACCACGGGGGCAATGGCGGATAGTTTCGAGAACGAAGTCTCGCGCAGGATGCAGAGCAGGTTCAGGTTGGAGAAATCGGCCTGGAATTCTCCGGTCGCGGCGGAGCCGTAGAGAACGATGCTCTGCAGGTTCTGCCCCGCGGCTTGCTTCATGCGGCTGACGAATTCGTCGATCTGTTTTTCTGCGACCATTGCGAAACCTCCTGCATGGAGGACGGGCGTCCCGCCCGTCTGTCTCTGCTCTTGACTATGACTGCACGCGCCGAGGGCAAGATGCCCTCGGGACAGCCGGCTGAGCCTGCCCTGAGCGCAGTCGAAGGGCCGGCGCTACAAAATGCCGGCGCTACACAATACAGCTACCAGCTTCCGCTGGCGCCGCCGCCGCCGGAACTGCCTCCGCCGAATCCTCCAAATCCTCCACCACCGCCGCCGAATCCTCCACCACCGCCCCTGTAACCGCCACCGCCTCCTCCACCCAGCCCGGAAAGGAGGATCCAGAACAGGACGCTGCGCAGGGGCGTGAACATGATGATCAGCAGAATTACGCCCAGAATGAGCAGCTGTTTTCCGGACAGCCCTCTCTGGGGCGCGCTCTGGGGCGATGTGAATTGCGGGCGATCGCCGGTCAGTTCGATGCCGGCGTCCTGCGCGATGACGTCGGCGACCCGCGAAGTCATCAGCGAGACGGCGCCGTTGTAGTCATTCTGACGCAGCAGCGGGACCGCTTCGCGCCCAAAGCCTCCGACCTTGCCATCAGTCAGGATCGGCTCCAGCCCGTAGCCGACTTCGATGCGGTATTTGTGGTCCTGCACCGCCAGCAGGATCAGCACTCCGTGGTCCGTGGCCTTGCTTCCGATTCCCCACTGCTTGTACAGGGCGACGGCGTAGCCCTCAATGTCGGTGCCGTCCAAGGTATTTATTGTGACCACGGCGATCTGCGCATGCGCTTTCTGGTCGAGCTGCTGGCAGATGTTATCGAGCTGCGCGATGGTGGTCTGATCGAGGACGTGGGCAAAGTCGTTGACGTAATCGGTGGGGCGCAGCTGGGAGACGGGCTCTGCTGAAAGCCAGATGGGGAGCGCCAGCAGGATGATGGCGACGCGGATCGACTGCAGGAACTTCATCCGCCGTGATTGTATAGGAAAGCGCGTCGAGCTTCGCTCGACCGGGGGTGGGTCGGACACTCTTGTCCGAATGCTTTTGCCTTTCCGTTTTCCCCGTCAAAAATCAAAGCCGGTCGGACGAGAGTGTCCGGCCCACGCGGAAGTCAAAGGCGGTCGGACAAGGGTGTCCGACCCGCACGAGCGAGGACGCTCGCGCCTACACTGCGCGCAGGAATTCTACGACCTGGGACTCGGCCCAGCGGCCGTCACTGCTGCCGTTGGCCTCGGCCAGGTAGGAGCAGTGGCCGCCGTCTTCGGTTTCGACGAACGTGATGTGAGGATTGCTCAGGATCTTCGCGCGAGTTTCGGGAAGGATGCGAATGAAGGGATCGTTGGCTGCGTTCAGGATGAAAGTGGGGACCGCGATCCGGTCCAGCACGTGCGCGGCGGCGGAGCGGTCGTAGTAGTCGTCGGCGCCGGTGAAGCCGCAATAGAACGCGGTAATGCGGTCGTCAAATTCGCGCAGGCTGCGGATGCCACGCAGGCGCGAGGTATCGAACACGCCGGGAAACAGGCGGGCCTTGGTACGCAGCCGGCGATTCAGGCTCCATAAGAAATATTGCTCATACGGACGGTTGCCGGGCAGATGCAGAGCGTCAGCCGAAGCCGCGAGGTTCACCGCCGGGCAGACCGCCGCCACGGCGCGGAATTGCGCTGGACCTGCGCTTCCCCATTCGCCGGCCAATTTCAGCACCAGGTTCCCGCCCATGGAAAAGCCCGCCAGGGCGAAGCGCGAGATGTGGTCCTGCGCGATCAGATTCTGCGCTACCGCGGCGATATCCTGCGAGCGGCCGGAATGGTAGAGCGTCGGGGCCAGGCCTTCGGTGCCGCCGCAATTGCGCTGGTTCATCCGGACCACATTCATGCCCACTGCAAGGCCCTTGGCGGCAATCCCCTGCATGTAACTGGAATCGCTCGAGCCCTCAAGGCCGTGGACGATGATTACGGTCAGCGCGCTCTGCCGGTCGCTCTGCCAGTGACAGTGGACCCGGACCTGGACGCCGGGTTCGACTTCGATGAAACGCGCCTCGGCGGGTGGCAGAGTGATACGGCGCGAGAGGAAGAAACTGGCCAGGGTCTGCCGGTGTCCGCCGCTCAGGCCACGTCGCGCTACGAAAGCCGGCGTTTTCGTTTGCACAGTCTCCACTGCTTGATTTTAAATGGGTATGGGTGCTGGCCGCGCAGGCTGTCGCAAAGGAGTCACAGCAATGCCTATTTTCGAGTACATCTGCAAGCAATGCGATCACCAGTTCGAAGCCCTGGTCTATGGCCAGCAGAAGGCGGAGTGTCCCAAGTGCCACGGCAGCAAGCTGGCGCCGCAGCTCTCCGTATTTGCCGTGAGCGCCAAGGGCACCTCGGCTGCCCCGGCACGGTCAACCGGGGCCTGTGGCTCCTGTGGCGATCCGCGCGGGCCGGGCTCCTGTTCGCTCCCGAATTGAACTGGCTTCGATTCGACCAATCCTCCATAAGTATTTGTGCAGTAAGCAGTTAACCGTGTGACCACGGGCACCAGGCCAGCGTGACCGGGGTAAGTTTTCTTCGCCACTCTCCCACCATACCATCCTCATCAGCAGCAAGCCTCGAAGTCCTGCCTTCGGGGCAAAAGGAGCCTGGGAATGGATCGTCGCCGCAAGCCTCGCGTCAGCGCATGTTTGCCCGTAAGAGTCTGGGGCGTGGATGCCCATGATCTGCCGTTCATGCAGGTGGCCAGCGTCAAGAACCTGAGCAGCACGGGCGTGGTCATCCACGGAATGCGCCGCCGGGTCAAGCCGGGCGAAATTCTGGAAGTACAGCTGGACGAAGAAAAATCCCAGTTCCTGGTGATCTGGACCGGGATGCAGGGTACACCCGGAGCCGGCGAGATGGGCTTGCAGCGGCTGGCCTCAGAACCCTGCCTGTGGGGCGTGGCCTTGGGCTGCTACAGCGAAATAGTGGCCGAAGGATAGATCTATGGCGTCTCATTTGAAGGTTGCTCTTCTGGCCACGCAGTTATGACTAATGATGTGCTTCCCGTTCCTTCAGTTATCGTCATCTTCATATTGATTCCGTATGCCGTGGCGGGGATGGCCATAGGTGCGTCGAGCGGATGGCTGGCTCTCCACTGATTACAAAATGTCGGCCCGAAAGTGGTCCTGAGGGACGCATTTCTTGGATCGTTTGGTTTTCTGGTTGGCTTTATCGGGTGCATGCTTGTGCCCTGGCCCACAAACACCATCGTTGAACCGCTAGAGGGTGGTGGCACAGTGGCAACAACCATGAACACGTATCAGCACCCGGCGCGAATCGCTGTTGTCATGGCTATCTCCTGCCTGTCATCTATGAAGTGTATCGACTCCAGCGATCGCGTGATCCAAACTGACTCAGTCTTAAGGTCTACTTGGCAAGGCCACCGTGCGTTGAAACGCCGGGCGATCGTCGGGCGTCCCTCTGGGATGCTGTGCCCTCGGCATGCTGACAACCCTTGTCGAACATCAACTAGACCGGCAGTTTGCAGAGCATCGACTATTCTACTATGCTCCCACTTCGTGACATCCTCGTAGTTAATTATCCGACTGATCATTGGAGAGCGAATCGTGCGGATTATCCTGGCCGTGATGTTGTGCGTGGTCTTTACATCCGTGGTTGAGGCGCAGCCGCAGCAATCCTTGAATCTGATGCCTCTGCCGGCCAAGGTGCAGACGGGGAACGGCCGGCTTCTGATCGATCGAAACTTCTCGGTCTCGATCGCGGGTCATCACGAGGCGCGGCTGGATCGTGCAGTCGAGATTTTCCTTGGGCACCTTCGCCAACAGACCGGAATGCCTCCCATCGACATGAAGGTCACGGATTCCCCCAGCGCCACGCTGGTGATTCAGGCTGCAGGCGGGACCAAGCCGGTGCAGGAGTTGGGCGAAGACGAATCGTACAGGCTTGATGTCACCGATTCCGGCGCGAAGTTGAACGCCGCGACCACGCTCGGCGTCATGCGCGGGCTCGAAACTTTCCTGCAACTGGTCGGGAACATCGAGCGCAGGATTCGCCGTGCCTGCGGTTTCGATCGACGACAGCCCGCGCTTTCCCTGGCGCGGATTGATGATCGATGTGGGGCGCCACTTTATCCCGCTCGACGTGCTGAAGCGCAACCTCGACGGCATGGCGGCGGTAAAGCTCAACGTATTTCACTGGCATCTTTCGGAAAACCAGGGCTTCCGGATTGAAAGCAAGAAATTTCCCAAGCTGCAGGAGATGGGTTCGGACGGGCTCTACTACACCCAGGCCGAAGTCCGCGACCTGATCGCGTACGCCCGCGAGCGCGGCATTCGCGTGGTCCCGGAATTCGATATGCCCGGGCACTCTACCGCCTGGTTCGTCGGTTATCCCGAACTGGCCAGCGGGGCGGGGCCTTACCAGATCGAACGCAAGTGGGGCGTTTTCGATCCCGCCATGGATCCCACTAAAGAGGAGACTTACAAGTTTCTCGACAAGTTTATCGGCGAGATGGCCGGGCTTTTTCCCGACCAGTTTTTTCATATTGGCGGCGATGAAGTAAACGGCAAGGAGTGGGACGCGAATCCCAAAATCCAGGCCTTCAAGCAGGCCCATGGATTGAAGGACAACGACGACCTGCAGGCGTACTTCAACCAGCGGGTGCAGAAAATCGTGGCCAGGCACGGCAAGACGATGTTGGGCTGGGATGAAATTCTTCGCCCCGATTTGCCCAAGGACATCGTCATTCAATCGTGGCGCGGACCGGACTCTCTGGCAGCGGCAGCGAAGCAGGGCTATCGCGGATTGCTTTCGTCCGGCTTTTACGTTGACTTGATGTGGTCGGCGGAGCGGCATTATGCGACCGAGCCGCTGAGTGGCGCCGCCGCCAACCTGACTCCGGAGGAACAGAAGCGCATCCTGGGCGGCGAGGCTTGCATGTGGTCGGAGTATGTTTCGCCGGAAAATATCGATTCCCGCATCTGGCCTCGTACCGCGGCCATCGCTGAAAGATTATGGTCGCCGCAGGATGTTCGCGACGTGAACTCGATGTACCAGCGCATGGCGGTGACCAGCCGCTGGCTGGACGGGCTGGGCCTGACTCACAATTCGAGTTACGCTCCCATGCTTCGCCGTATTGCCGGGACGGATGACATCGCAGCTCTGAAAACCCTGGCCGACGTGCTCGAGCCGGTGAAGGACTACACCCGGGAAGAAACCGCGCCGGCGCCGGCCACCAGCGCTTCGCCGCTGAATCGCGTGGTGGACGCGGTGCGTCCGGAAAGCGCGACGGCCCGGCAATTTGCTGAGGCCGTCAACGAACTGGTCGGCGGCGCGGCCAGGCCGGGTACCGAAGCCCGCATCAGGGCGATGCTCAGGCGCTGGCGCGACAACCAGGTCGAGCTTCAGCCCCAGTTTGAAAAGTCTCTTCTGCTTAAGGAGGTGGCGCCGGTTTCGCAAACCCTCTCGGCACTCGGCGGCGCAGGCCTGACCGCTCTCGACTATCTTGACCGCGGCGAGCTTGCCCCTGCCGACTGGGCAACCGCGCAACTCGCGCTGGTCGAGCAAGCCAGGAAAGCGCAGGCCCAATTGCTGATCATGGTGGCCCCGTCGGTCGAGAAGCTGATTCAGGCCAGCGCAGGGCCGGCCGCTCCGTCCTCAGCGCCCGCAAAATAGTAGTACCCTGATGGCGTACGGTGTGCGGCGCGGGCACCAGTAAAGGCGGCAGCCAGGAGAGACCTAATGACCCAGGACGATTTCACCGCCAAGCCTGAATCCTGGCCGGCTCTGCCGCTCGAAGCCTGGCAGGACACTTACGCCACGCTGCATATGTGGACCCAGATTGTAGGCAAGGTCCGCCTGGCGCAAAGCCCGCTGGTCAATCACTGGTGGGAGGTGCCGCTTTACATCAGCGCGCGCGGGCTTACCACTTCTGCCATCCCTTACCGGCACGGCATCTTCGAAGTGGAGTTCGATTTTCTCCGCCACAACCTGCGTCATCCGGACCAGTGAAGGCCGGGACAAGACCATTCCGCTGGCGCCCCGCTCGGTGGCCGATTTCTACAAGGAGTTCATGGCGGCGCTGGCCGGGCTCGGCATCGAAGTAAAAATCTGGCACATGCCGGTCGAAATCCCCAACCCGATCGCATTTGATCTCGATACCCAGCATGCGTCCTACGATCCGGAATACGTGACCCGCTTCTGGCGCATCCTGCTGGTGGTGGACAGTATTTTTCAGGAATTCCGGTCGCGCTTCATTGGCAAGAACAGCCCGGTGCATTTCTTCTGGGGAAGTTTCGATCTGGCGGTCACGCGCTTTTCCGGACGGCGCGCCCCCGAGCGCGAGGGCGCTGACCCGATCACGCGCGAGGCCTACTCGCATGAGGTAATCAGCGCGGGCTTCTGGCCCGGTGGCGGCGAGATCAAAGGGCCGGCGTTCTATGCCTATGCCGCCCCGGAGCCCGCGGGTTACGGGCAGAGCCTGGTGCGTCCGGGGAAGGCGTTTTATCATCCCCAGATGAAGGAATTCTTCCTGATGTACGACGACGTTCGTACGGCCGCTTCACCCCGAACTGACCTGCTCGAATTTCTGCAAAGCACTTATGAAGCCGGCGCCAGGCTGGCGAAATGGGACCGGGCGGAACTGGAACGGACCGAGCAGATTCGAGCTTTCCTTCGTGTACCTTCGTGTCCTTGGTGGTTAACGCCTTTTAGATTGCAGCCAGGAGTTTCAACCACCAAGGACACGAAGGTACACGAAGGGAACCGGGTGCTCGCAAAGCCCTCTGGGGCATGGATTTAGCCTGTGGGGCTGCGGTCGTCCAAGGCCTTGAGCAAAATCCGCTTGGCCTTCCGTTACCTGTCCAAGGTTACTGCTGGGTCCTATCATCAAACGTCCCTTATTCGACTATGGCGACTCCGACTCTCGATCCCAAGACCAGCGACACGGTCCAGGCACTGGTGCAACTTCTCCGCTCGCGCTCCTCGGAGGAGATACGGCAGCGCATGTACGACAATCCGCCGGGAAGTCCTTGGTGGGCGGCGTGCAAGACCGAGCTTGATCTGCGCAACAGCGAACGGGCGGCGACCGCTCTGGTCGATACCTCGCGCATATTGGACAAAATGCGCAGCGCCACCGACCACCTTGACGAACTTACCGACCGACTGCTGCAGGCGACGACGGAGATGGCGGAAGTGGTGAAGACCGTGCGCGAATCCGGCCGGCGGATGGAAATTGCAACCTACGTGATCGTGGGATTGACTATTGTGCAGTTGTTTTATGTTGCTTTTCAGTTCTCCACCCGGCACTAGACGAGCGAAACCCGACGGGCGGGACGCCCGTCCTCCATTCTCTTTCTTCCTCTTTGCTTTGCCCCAGGGCCGCGGCCTCCGTTACCATAGCCCGCGTGGCCAACTACATTGGGGCAATCGATCAGGGTACGACCAGCACGCGCTTCTGTGTGTTTGACGCAGCCGGCAAGACAGTAGCGTCGGCGCAAAAGGAGCACGAACAGATTTATCCGCAGCCGGGGTGGGTGGAGCACGATCCCGCGGAAATCTGGCAGTCCACGCAGGATGTGATTGCGCAGGCGCTCGAGCAGGGCAAACTTCGCGCCGCCGACCTGGCCGCGATCGGGATCACCAACCAGCGTGAGACTACCGTGCTGTGGGACCGGAAAACCGGCAAGCCCGTGGCCAACGCCCTGGTCTGGCAGGACACTCGAGTAGATGACTACGTCGCGGAACTTTCGCGCGAAGGCGGGGCTGATCGCTTTCGGGCCAGGACCGGGCTGCCGCTCAGCACTTACTTCAGCAGCCTGAAAATTCGCTGGCTGCTCGATCATGTGCCCGGCGTCCGCAAGAAAGCGGAAGCCGGCGAAGTAATTTTCGGCAACATCGATTCCTTTCTGACCTGGCACCTGACCGGCGGCACCGACGGCGGGCTTCACATCACCGACGTCACCAACGCCAGCCGCACCCAATTGATGGACCTCGATACGCTTTCCTGGGACGAAGAACTGCTGGATGCGTTCGGTGTTCCCGCGGCGATGTTGCCGCGCATCTGCTCCAGCGGCGAAGCCTACGGGAGAGTCAAAGTCGGCGCTGCCCAGGGAGTTGCGATCGCCGGAATTCTGGGCGACCAGCAGGCTGCGCTGGTGGGCCAGACTTGCTTCAAATCCGGCGAAGCCAAGAATACTTACGGCACGGGCTGCTTCCTGCTGATGAATACCGGGGAGCGTGCCGTGCGCTCCACCTGTGGACTGCTCACCACGGTTGCCTACAAGTTCGGCAAGGAGCCGGCACGATATGCGCTTGAAGGCAGCATTGCCATCACCGGCGCACTGGTGCAATGGGTGCGCGACAATCTGGGATTGATCGGAAGCAGTCCCGAGATTGAAACTCTGGCCCGGACCGTGGAGGACAACGGCGGCGTTTATTTCGTGCCGGCGTTCTCCGGTCTCTACGCGCCTTATTGGAAGCACAATGCCCGCGGCGTGATCGCCGGCCTGACCCGTTACGTGAACAAAGGACACCTGGCGCGGGCCGTGCTCGAGGCGACGGCGTTCCAGACCCGCGAAGTGGTCGAAGCCATGGAGCAGGATTCCGGCATTGCTCTGGACGTTCTTCGCGTGGACGGAGGCATGGTGGACAACGCGCTCCTGATGCAGTTCCAGGCCGACATCCTGAACCGCCCGGTGGTCAAGCCCCTGAACAAAGAAACGACTGCTCTGGGCGCAGCCTACGCGGCCGGCCTGGCAGTCGGCTTCTACAAGAACACGGACGACCTGCGCGCGCGATGGTCGGTAGGCCAAACCTGGAATCCCAGCCTGGAGGAGCCGAAGCGCGCCGAGATGTACCGGCTATGGAAGAAAGCGGTGACGCGGTCGTTTGATTGGACGGAGTAGATTCTCCCCGCTCACCAGATGGTGCGCAGCACTTTGGATTTCCGGATGTCTTTGTCCGCGGTTACCAACGAAATGCCCTCGACCAATGCCGTGGCTCCGATGATGCGGTCGGCTGGATCTTTGGGATAGGCGGCTGGAAGGGCCATCGCTCGTACGCAAATCCGGCCGGTGATTGGCAGAACAACAAATCTCGACTCTACCTCGGTCAGGAACGTTTCCAGGCTGGCGCTTAGCTGGAGGCGGCGTTTGTTTTCGATCACGGCGATCTCAAGCAGGGTCATATCGGAAATCGCCAGCCCCTGGCCAGTGTGACGAATTTCCTCGATGACGGCCGAGGCCTGCCTGGAAACCCTGGCCGGCTCCAAAGCCAGCCAGAGGACAACGTGGGTGTCAACCAGAATCATCGTCGCAACTCGCCCCACTCATCCGGGGAGAGGGCCGGGGAAACCACGTCGCCGGTTATGCGGCCTCGATTGCTGAAAAACCCGAAAATATCGTCAACAGCGGTTTTGACCGGCACGAGCATCGCTACCGGCTCACCGTGTTTGGTGATCACGATGGTCTCGCGCTTGGCCTTGACCTCGTCCATGACAGCGAGGCAGTTCGTCTTGAACACACCTGCGGGCATCGTCTTCATCGCCTGTCCTCCTGACCACCATGGTCATTATACCATGGTCATAATTCTAAATAACGACAATGCACGCTGCGGGCCGGGAACATGGGCTTACCGGTTAGAGCCAATCGAGGGAATATACCGAAAAGATTCGGTAGGGGCCTGGCTCAGAATCATTGAATGCTCCATCCGAGAGGTTTCTTTCGGCATCCTCAAAACTGGCTAGTAAACAGTGAGCATTCGTGGGAATTTTGTCCGCGAGCGAGTTGCACGAGAGTGGTGAGCATTCCGGAGAACTTCTGGCGAAGAAAGTGACCACGTCGAAGCCCTCAAGTTTCTTTCTGGCAGGTGGGGTCACATTGACCAGAAAATTGGGGGCGAAGGTGTTCCAGCTCTTGCCGTCAAATTCCAGTTCATGAACCTCGTAATAAAAGAGGGTTGTCGGGGTAAGATCAATCAAATTCTCTTGAGCAATCGCAAGAATGACCTCGGGCGAGTCAAAAAGCCAATAGCCGTTATGCTTCCATAAACTTATGTAGTTGGCGAAGTATCCACTTATACACGCGCTGACCGAATAAATGTCTTGAACTTGAGCCTTCTTAAGATAATCGGGCTTCTGGTATACACGCTTGGCCATGTAGCCCGCAGAGATCATTCCCCCTCGCCGACTTTCAGCACCGCCAAGAACGCTTCCTGCGGAATATCGACGCGGCCGATGCGCTTCATGCGCCGCTTGCCTTCTTTTTGTTTTTCCAGCAGCTTGCGCTTGCGCGAAATGTCGCCGCCGTAGCACTTGGCGATCACGTTCTTGCGGATCGCCGACACCGTCTCGCGGGCAATGATTTTCGACCCGATCGAAGCCTGGATCGCGACCTCGAACATCTGCCGGGGAATCAGTTGGCGCATTTTCGAAACCAGGAGTTTCCCACGCTCATAGGCAAAATCGCGATGGACGATGATGGAGAGAGCGTCCACCGCTTCGCCCGCCACCAGAATGTCGAGTTTCACCATGGGCGATTCCCAGTAGTCGGCCAGGTGATAGTCCAGCGAAGCATAGCCGCGGGACACCGACTTCAGCCGGTCATAGAAATCGAGCACGATCTCGTTCAGCGGCAGTTCGTAGTGCAGCATCACGCGCGATGAGCTGACGTATTCAAACGTCTTCTGCTTGCCGCGCTTGTCTTCCACCAGCTTCAGGATCCCGCCTACGTATTCTTCGTTGGTGAGAATGGTGGCCAGGATCACCGGCTCTTCGACCTTGGCAATCTCGCTCGGATCCGGCCAGCGTGAAGGGTTGTCCACTTCGATCAATGTGCCGTCGGTTTTGGTGATCTTGTAGCGCACGCCGGGGGCAGTGGTGATCAGTTCCAGGTTGAATTCGCGCTCCAGGCGCTCCTGGATGATCTCCATGTGGAGAAGCCCGAGAAAGCCGCAGCGGAAGCCGAAGCCCAGCGCGACCGAACTCTCCGGCTCGAAGAAGAACGACGAATCATTGAGGCGCAATTTTTCCAGCGCCTCGCGCAGTTGCGTATGTTCGTGCGCGTCCACGGTGTAGAGCCCGGCAAAAACCATGGGCTTGATTTCTTCAAAGCCGGGCAGCGGTTCGATGGCGGGATTGGCTTCGTCGGTAATGGTGTCGCCGATTTTCGTGTCGGCCACAGTCTTGCTGTTGGCCATCAGGAAGCCGACTTCGCCGGCTCGCAGTTCTTCCACTTCCACCGGCTTGGGAGTGAGAACGCCGAGGGTTTCCACTTCCAGCACGCGCCCATTCCACATCAGGCGGATCTTCTGTCCCTTGCGGATGGTGCCTTCGAAGACCCGCGTCAGCACGATCACGCCGCGGTAGGGATCAAACCAGGAGTCGAAAATCAGCGCCTGCAGCCGGTTGTCCGGATTGCCTTTGGGCGGAGGCACGCGCTTGACGATGGCTTCCAGCACGTCGGGCACACCGAGGCCGGTCTTGGCGCTGATCAGCACGGCGTCAGAGGCGTCGAGCCCGACCGCGCCTTCGATCATCTCCTTGGTGCGCTCCACATCGGCGCTGGGCAGGTCAATCTTGTTGATGACGGGAATGATTTCAAGGCGATGGTTGATGGCGAGATACGCATTGGCCAGCGTCTGCGCCTCCACTCCCTGCGAGGCGTCCACCACCAGCAGCGCGCCTTCGCAGGAGGCCAGCGAGCGCGAAACTTCGTAGGAGAAATCAACATGGCCCGGGGTGTCGATCAGGTTGAGCTGGTAGGTGTGGCCATCCTGCGCGGTGTACATCATGCGGACGGCGTGCGCCTTGATGGTGATGCCGCGCTCCCGCTCCAGGTCCATGGAGTCGAGCACCTGGGCCTGCATCTCGCGCGCGGTCAGCGAGCCGGTCAGCTCCAGCAGGCGGTCAGCCAGCGTGGATTTGCCATGATCGATATGAGCAATGATGGCAAAATTGCGGAGAAAGGCGGCGTCCATGGCTGCGGCGGTCAATATTTGATTCTAACAGGCGGGCGTCGGGCGCCGGACCTCTCCTGCGCATCGTTGCTTTGCCGAGGTCTGAGGTCCGACGCCTGACCTCCGTTACAATTTAAGGCAATGCTCGTACTTGCTTCCGCCTCTCCGCGCCGACAGGAGTTGTTGCGCAATGCAGGCATTTCCTTCACGGCGTATCCAACCAACATTCCTGAACTGCCGCGTCCGGGAGAGCACCCGCGCGATTGCGCGGAACGCCTGGCGCGAGAAAAGGCCCAGGCTGCGCTCCGTCAGCACCCCGACAAGCCAGTCCTGGGCGCAGACACCATTGTCGTGGTCGAAGGCGAGATTCTCGGCAAGCCTCGCGACGAAGGCGATGCCAGGCGCATGCTTCATCTGCTTTCCGGACGGACCCACCAGGTCACCACCGGTGTTTGTCTCGCCGGACTGAGAACTGGGAACCAGAAACTGGAAACCGGTTTTGAAGACACACGCTCCGAAACCACTCAGGTCACGATGATCCCGCTCAGCGAGGAAGACATTCGTTCCTACATCGCGACCGGCGAACCCATGGACAAAGCCGGCGCCTACGCCATCCAAGGCATGGCATCGCGCTGGATCCCGCGTATCGAAGGGGACTATTTCAACGTGGTGGGCTTGCCCGTAGCACTCGTGTTCAGGATGTTACGGGAACACGGACTTGGTGGGCGGGAGAATTAGTGGTGCTTCCGGCCAGGCGCGGGCTGCCTAGGTCTTCTTGTCCGCGTCCTGCTCGCCGTCTTTTACCGCTGACTTGAAATTCTTGATGCCTTCGCCCAGTCCTTTGCCCAGGTCGGCCAGCTTGCTTGGTCCAAAGATCAGAAGAGCAATAGCCAAAAGAATCAGTATTTCCGGCAACCCCAGTTTTCCAGGCATGTAAATCCTCCCTAACGGGTTTGCCACTATGAGTTGGCGAGGAACCCTGTGGAAATTCTAGGCTACATAGTGGCCTTAGTCAAAGTATGCGCGCGCCTGTCATGTGGGGCGGGCGCCCCGCCCGCCGCCCTTGACTTTGATCCTCAAGCTGTTGCCGCGCGGAAGCGCGGGCGGGTCGCCCGCGTCCACATTAAGCGCGCTCGATCAACTCCGCGAGCAGCGCTGCCCGGCGCGGCAATTCAGCGATGATGATGGCTTCGTGAGTGGCGTGTGCGCCTTCTCCTACTCCTCCCAGGCCATCCAGCGTGGGGATTCCCAGACTGGCGGTGAAATTTCCATCTGAGCCGCCGCCGACCGACGCTTCTTCCAGCTTCCAGCCCAGCTGTTTTGCGATCTCGGAAGCCTTCCTGTACAGAGCGGCCACTCCCGCACTGCGTTCCAGGGGAGGACGGTTCACGCCGCCCGTGATTTCCAGCTTGCATTTGCGGTTGAAAGGTTTGAGCGCTTTCAGTTGGCGGTCGATTCCGGGAACGTCCTTCAGGCGCGCCACGCGGACGTCGAGAGAAGCGGTGGCCTGTGCGGCAATTACGTTCGTCCGCGTGCCTCCGGAGATCTGGCCGACATTCAAAGTGAGGCCACGCTTCAGGTCCACCAGTTTGGCGATGGCAGTGATTTGTCTTGCCAGTTCAACAATCGCGCTCTCGCCTTTCTCGAAATCCAGTCCTGAGTGCGCCGCTTTTCCGGTCACTTTGAGGGTGTATTCGCCCACGCCTTTGCGGGCGGTTTTCAGGGCGCCCTTGATTCCGTAGGCGGGCTCCAGCACCAGCACGGCCGCGGATTTTCTGGCCAGGCTTTCGGTGATGCGGCGAGAGGAACTGCTCCCGACTTCTTCGTCGGAGACAAGCAGCACGGTCACTGGACGGGGCAGGCTATCACTGTGCCAGGTCCGCAATCCTTCAAGAGCATGCAGGACCAGCGCAATGCCAGACTTCATATCGAGGGCGCCAGGTCCCCAGAGCCGTCCGTCGGCCACGCGGCATGGCATGGTCGAGAGCGTGCCCATGGGATAGACCGTATCGAGGTGGCCGAGGAGCAGGATGGGCTTGCCGCTGCCGGCAAAGTCCACTTGCAGGTGGTCGCCGAAATCCTGAACGCGATGGAATTTGGCATGACCGCCGATTTTCTCGAAGCGCCCGGCCAGAAGCGCGCCCAGTTGGTCCACGGCCGGTTTGTTGTCGCTGGGTGATTCGATTTCCACCAACTGACGGATGGTTTCGGTGATGGCATCTTTGCGCTCGGTAAAAAAGCGCAGCCGGTTGGCGGCTTCGCCGGAGGCGGGCGGAGATGATTGTGGCTTCTTGAGGACCTTCTTCATATGGGTATTCCCGGCGTGGGTCAAACCACGAAAGCTTTAACCACGAAGAACACGAAGGTTCACGAAGGAAGGCCCTGAGCAGCAACCTTCGTGATCTTTCGTGTCCTTGGTGGTTCGTGGGTTTTGCGGTTGCATCACGAAGCTTATTCTCGCAGTATTCCGCGCCCGAGTCGCGGTACAGTATAATCTTCGCTCCTGACCAGCACAGCCTGACGAGAGAAAATGACCGACACCGCTCACCCTGGGACCAAAGCCCCGGCGCCGGAAAAGACCACGCTGGACATTGTCGATATTTTCCACATTCTGCCGCACCGCTTTCCGTTTCTGCTGATCGACCGCGTGATTGAGATCCAGCCCCGGCAGCGCATCGTGGCTATCAAGAATGTCACCATCAACGAGCCCTTTTTCGCGGGGCACTTTCCCAATCTGCCCATCATGCCGGGCGTGCTGATCGTGGAAGCCATCGCCCAGGCCGGCGGGGCGCTGTTGCTCACTGAAGTGGAAGACCGGAAAGACAAACTCATCATGTTCACCGGAATCGAGCGGGCGAAATTCCGCCGGCCGGTGGTGCCCGGCGACCAGTTGCGCATCGAAGTCGAGCTGAAGAACTGGCGCGCCCGGGCGAGCATGGTCGCCGTCCGCATGGAGGGAATGGTTTACGTTGGCGCCAGGCGGGTGGCCGAAGCCGTGGTCAGCTGCCAACTGGTGGACACCGCCCGCGGGCGTGGCGGGTCAGATGGCGCCGCAGAGACGGACGAACCGGAATAAGCTCCCGTATGGCCAAACGCCCGCAGCCAAACAGCGCAGCGCAGCCCGACTCCCCGGCGAAAACTTCCGCGCACATTCATCCCACGGCCATCATCGATCCCCGCGCAAAAATTCATCCCTCCTGCAAGATCGGCCCGTATTGCGTGATTGGGCCGGAAGTCGAAATGGGCGAAGGGTGCCATCTGGTTTCGCACGTCGCCATCGAGGGACCGACGAAAATCGGCTCGGACAACGGGTTCTTTCCCTTCTGTTCGATCGGCATGGCGCCGCAGGACATCACTTACGCCGGCGAACCCACCCGCCTCGAGATCGGCGACCACAACGAGATTCGCGAGTTTGTCACCATCAACCGGGGCACGGTCAAGGGCGGCGGGGTGACGCGCGTGGGCAGCCACACGCTGGTCATGGCCTACACTCACATCGCGCACGACTGCGTCATCGGGGACCACGTCATCCTGGCCAATGCCGCCACTCTGGGAGGTCACATCACGGTCGGGGATTGGGCGGTGGTGGGAGCGCTGTGCCCGGTGCACCACTTTGTCCGCATCGGGGCGCACTCATTTATTGGCGGCGGCACGACCATTACCCGCGATGTGCTGCCGTTCTCGAAGACCGCAGCGGCGCGGGACACCCATGCTTACGGACTCAACGCCGTGGGACTGGAGCGGCGCGGCTTCAGCAAGGAACGCATCCGCAAGATTCACCATGCCTACAAGCTGTTGCTGGCATCCAAACTCAATACCTCGCAGGCGCTGGAGCGCTTGAAGTCCGAGCCCGAGCGGGGGGAAGACGTGGACATGCTGATAAGATTCATCGAAGCGTCGGAACGCGGCGTGATCAAGTAGGCGGAGCGGAACTTTCTAGCAGATCGGCCAAAGTCCGGGGCACATTTTCTCGTCGTGGAGAACGTGGAAGATTGTCCATTCGTCGAGAATGTCAATCGCGGGATCTTTCGTCAGTTGCGCGTTGATCATGGCCCGAACCAGTTTCTCGATGTTGCCCTGGGCTTCGGCTTTGCGTTCCGCGAATTCGTGCAAACCAACTTTGTGGGTTTCAAGGCCCGATTTGATGAGTGCCTTGATGCCGCTTTCGCACCGGATGGAGAACTTGAACCGATGCCGGGCCGCCGCCCGTACCGCTGCTCCCCACATGTATCCTGACGGGTGCTGGATGATGGACGGGGTTTCAGCCATAAGAATTGCGCGGATGAAAGATTGTGCTACGTGACGCGAAGCATAAGCAAGCATGTGTCCGACTTCTGGCCACTATTCGAGGGTCATCCTGAGCTTGCGAACGAACCGGTGCGCAGTGGATGTGCAGCTTGCCGTACTTTGTCATCCTGAGCGGAGTAGAAAGTTCGTGCGAACTTTCTGCGGAGCGACCCTACCTGGCCTCGGAGCTATAGGGGTCCTTCGACTCCGGGAATGTTTCGCAAGCGAAACATTCCGCTCCGCTCAGGATGACAGGGGTGTTAGAAGAGCGTACAGCCAGATCTATCGGGATTGAAGTCCCGTACGACGACGCCGGTGACTTTGTTTTTGCTGTCCAGCACTGAGAAATGTCTTAATCATGCCGGAACGAATTGGTCTCATCGCCGGAAATGGAAATTTTCCCCTATTGGTGCTGGATGCGGCGCGGGCCCAGGGATTTGACGTCATCGTGGCAGCCATTAAGGAAGAGGCGTTTCCGGAAATTGAGCAGCACGGGGCCGCGGCGGTGCACTGGCTCTCGCTGGGGGAGTTGTCCCGGCTGATTGAAACTTTTCAGCGGGAGGGTGTGAGCCGCGCAATCATGGCGGGACAGGTAAAGCACAAGCAGATTTTCTCCAGCATCCGCCCCGACTGGAAGCTGGCCAAACTGCTGCTGTCGCTGGGCACGCGCAACACCGACTCGCTGCTGGGCGCGGTCGCCCAGACTCTGGCCGAGGAGGGCATAACGCTGGAAAATTCAACCTCGTTCCTGGAGCCGCTGCTGGCCCGGGCTGGCGTGCTTACGAAACGCGGGCCCACGCCGCAGGAAAAAAAGAACATCGAATATGGGCGCGCCGTGGCCCGCCACCTGGCGCAGTATGATATCGGGCAAACCGTCGTGGTCGCCGAGTCCGCCTGTGTTGCCGTCGAGGCCATGGAGGGCACCGACGCCGCTATAGGGCGCGCCGGGGAAATCATGCGGTCGCTGGGTGGAGAGGCGTCCACGCTCGGCCGCGGGCTTACAGTAGTGAAAATCGCCAAGCCGAATCAGGACATGCGTTTTGACGTGCCCGTGGTCGGAGTGAAAACCATCGAAGTCATGCGCCAGGCGGGGGCCACTTGCCTGGCCCTGGATGCGGGAAAGTGCCTGTTGCTCGATGGGAATGCCGTCATCGTCGCAGCCGATGCGGCAGAGATCACTATCGTAGCTGAGTAGTGTGCTGCCGGGAAATTCGTTGGATCAATTTCGTTGAATTAATGTTGAATTAATATTGTCATCCCGACCGGAGCGGAGCGAAGCGAGCGCAGTGGAGGGACCTGCTGTTTCCAAGTGGACCTGCACCGCTTGCAGTTCTGGGACAGCGCTAGCATCTTGAAAGCGTTCATATGACGATCGTTCCTGCGGTGAATCTGGGGACTCCATGACTGAAACGTTCCGTCTCGCCGATCAAATCCGCCGTGCCTTCGAAGGCAACGCCTGGCACGGCGACTCGATCCTCGAATTGCTGGCCGGCGTGAGTGCCAGGACGGCGGCCGCCCGTCCGATCAAGAACGCCCACAGCATCTGGGAAATTCTGCTGCATATCGCCGCCTGGGACGATGCCGTGCGCCGCCGGATTGGGGGCGCAGCCGTAACTCTCACCGACGAGCAGAATTTTCCGCCGGTGAGAGACACCAGCGAAGCGGCCTGGAGCCAGGCCATTGATTCCACCAAGAACACTCACCACGAATTGATCAAGGCAGTGGCTTCCTTTCCCGATTCGCGGCTGGGTGAGCAGGTCCCGGGCAAGAGCGAGAACTATTACAACTTCTTCTACATGTTCAGCGGCATCGTCCAGCATGAGCTTTACCACGCCGGCCAGATCGCTCTGCTGAAGAAGGCCGCGGAGGAGTGATCTAAACCCACAACGCCGGGTGTCATCCTGAGCTTGCGAAGGACCTGGCGTGGAGCGGAATGCGTGCTCGGCCCACGTTTGCGGTGGTATGCGCCAGATCCTTCGGGACCGAAGTCCCTCAGGATGACGCCGGTGTCGGGGAACGGGGCAGTGCCTCAGTTTGAACAAGAAGAGATACGCAGCATGAAACGCTCATTTAGCAAAATAGCGGCTCTCGTATTCTGGTTCGTTGGCTCGTGCGGAGCGGTGCTGTTTAGCTGCTGGTGCATTGGTGCCATTATCTACACAAGGAAAGCTCCCTTCGGAGCGTTGGCAGGGGTGGCGACCGGCATTTTTGGCGCATGGGAAGGCTTCAAAATGTTCAAGGCAGAACGAAATTCAAACTGAGGGACTACCGGGAACGGAGATTCATAGCTGCCTGACAACTTTATTAACGTCGCGGTCGTCGGCGTGGGCGCCTTCGGACGCAACCACGCCCGCATCTATCACCAACTGGCACAGCACGGCGAAGCGGTCCGCCTGGTGGGCGTGGTGGATCCGGATGTGGCGCGGGCCGATGCCGTGGCCAGCGAATTCGGCTGCCGTGCCTTTGGCTCGGTCGAGCAGCTGGTGACCACGCACAGCGAGGTGCAGGCCGCCTCCGTGGCCGTGCCCACCATGCGGCACCTGGAAACCGCCCGCTCCCTGATGCAAGCGGGCGTCGATGTGCTGGCCGAAAAGCCGTTGGCCGCTTCGCTGGCCGAGGCCGACGAACTGGTTCGCCTGGCGCAGAGTCTGAATCGTGTCGGCCAAGTCGGGCACCTGGAACGCTTCAATCCGGCGGTCCGGGCCACCGCGCCTCTCATCACCCAGCCCATGTTTTTTGAAGTGCACCGGTTGAGCATGTTCACTCCACGCTCGCTCGATGTGGACGTGATTCTCGATCTCATGATTCACGATCTCGACGTGGTGCTCTGGCTGGTGAAATCGCCGGTGAAGGAAATCCGCGCCGTGGGTCTGCCCATTCTTTCCGGCAAGGCCGACATCGCCAACGTTCGCCTGGAGTTCGAGTCCGGCTGCGTGGCCAACTTTACCGCCAGCCGGGTTTCCACCGAGCGCGTCCGCAAACTGCGTTTCTTTCAGCCCCGGCAATATATTTCTCTCGACTACGGCCGCCAGGAGGTGCTCGTCTTCAGCGTGGGCGAGCCGGGCGAGGCGGCGGGAACGCCGTCGGTGAATCCGCAGATCAAGGTGGCCAAGCCGGCGATCGTGGCGGAAGAGCCGTTACAGGCTGAGCTCCGATCGTTCCTGGAGGCGGTGCGGACCCGCTCCAAACCGCTGGTCTCATTCGAAGACGGACGGCGCGCCCTCGCGCTGGCGCTCGACATCGTGGCCGCGATCCGCGAGCACGGCAAGAAAGTTCAGCTCGAGCACTTGCGCTGATCCTCCCTGAAGCTTTGTAAGTGCTTGCTGCGAAACGATCCAGCCTGATTTTTCCTTTTACACTTCTTGACAGACAAGAACAGCGCTTCAGGGTAACCTTTATTGATCAGTCAGGTACAAAGGTAAGGGCCGGGGCGCCCGTGTTTTTCGCAGATATTGGGGAAAGATGCGAGAATAGAAAGTCAGTCGTCGGTCGTCAGACGTCAGTCGTCGGACCTTGTCCTTGGTCAGTCGTTGCCGGCTGCAAGCTGCAGAAGCCCCGGTTCGGCCAAAGACCAACGGCCAACGACGAACACGCGTTTCCGCCCGGCAACCACGGGTGCAGCAGCCGTCTCTAATGGGATAAGCCAGCAGGTCGATGTCAATCACTGAAATACCGCCGCGGAACCCCGTCCCAGCAGCGCAACCGCCCACCGCCCCGGGCAGCGATCTCTACGACGCCAGCAGTTGGGAGACCGCTTACCTCGAGATGCACGATGTTCCCGCCCTGCTGATTCAGTTGCAGGACGATCTCTCACGCTCGCGGCAACGGGAAGCCTTCTGGATTTCGGTGGTCGTCCACCTGGCCATCGTCATCCTGGTGGTCAACTCCACCCGGCTGGAAGGCCTGATGCACCGGCGTTCCGTGATTCTGGTCAACCCGCAAGATCTGATGAAGCAGAAAGAGCTCACTTACCTGGAGCTTCCCCCGGACGAGCAGAAACTCACCAAGCGGCCGGACACAAACAAAATTTCCGACAAAGACCGGATGGCGACCTCGAAGGCGCCACAACTGGACCGCAAGGAATTGAAAAAGATTCTGGACAGCGCGCGTCCTGGAACGCCCGGCCCGGGCGGTCCGCCGGCGCAGTCACAGCCCGCTCCGCCCAACCCGGCGGCGCAGGGCCCGCAGGCGCCGCAGGAACAGCCCTCGCCGCCACCTCCTCCGCCGGACCAGAACCAGGTGGCCCGCCTGCAGACTCCGCCGGCAGGTAAACCCACGCCGAGTTTCAATACCGGCCCGATGTCCCCGGGATCAGCCATCGAGCAGGCGGCCCGCGCGGCGGCGTCGAACCGTGGAGGATATGGCGGCGACGGCGGCGACTATGGACTGGGCCAGGGCAGGCAGGCCGGCGAGGCCATCGGTCCACTGGACGTTCTCAGCGACACCATGGGTGTGGATTTCGGTCCCTACCTGGCGCGGGTGCTGCATGATGTCCGCGAAAACTGGTATCGCATTATTCCCGAGTCCGCGCGCGCGCCGCTCATGAAGAAGGGGAAAGTCTCGATTGAGTTTGCCATCCTGAAGGACGGCCAGGTGGCGGGGTTGCAGATCGTGGGCTCGTCCGGAGATGTGGCGCTCGATCGTGCCGCCTATGGCGGAATCACCGCGTCCAAACCCTTTCCGCCGCTGCCCACCGAGTTCGGCGGCCAATATCTGGCGCTGCGCTTCCACTTCTACTACAACCCCGAAAGATCGGAAATCCAGTAAAGCAGTCTTCAGTCGTCGGTCTTCAGTCGTCGGTAAATTCAAAGTCTTATTCAACGAAGCTCGCCTCGGCCGACCACCAGGGGCTGATTGTGCTGACGACCGAAGACTGATGACTGATGACTGCCTTTACCAGACTCTGCATCTCTTCTCCCGCACCATGGGGGAGCCGGCCTTGCACTGGAAGGCCTGCTGAAATTCCGGAGTGTTGGAGACTACCCCGTTGGCCCGATACTTGTCGGGCGAGTGGGGATCGATGGTGGCCCACATGCGTTTGGTTTCGTCGCGGGTATTGGAACACCAGGCCTGCCCGTACCCGATGAAGAAGCGCTGCTCGGGAGTGAAGCCGTCAATCGGCTCCAGCTTCTGGCCCCGGGTTTCCATCTTCCAGGCCATGTAGGCCAGCATCAGACCGCCCAGGTCGGCGACATTCTCGCCCATGGTCAGTTCGCCGTTGACTTTGATGTCATCCACCGCAACGTACTGGGAGTACTGGTCCGCGATGCAGCTGGCGCGCTGGTCAAACTGTTTGCCATCCTCCGCCGTCCACCAGTCGCGGAGATTGCCTTGCGCGTCGAACTGGCGGCCTTCGTCGTCGAAGCCGTGGGTCAGTTCGTGCCCAATGGTCGCGCCGGTGTCGCCGTAGTTCGGGGCATCGTCCGCCCGGGGATCAAAAAACGGCGGCTGCAGGATGCCCGCTGGAAAATTGATGTCGTTGATCTGAGGATTGTAGTAGGCGTTCACCGTGGGCGGGCTCATGCTCCACTCGCCCCGGTCCACCGGCTTGCCGATTTTTGCGATCTGGCGATTGAACTCAAAGACGCGGGCGCGCAGCACATTGCCCATGTTGTCGTCGCGGGCGATGGTCAGAGCGCTATAGTCCCGCCACTTGTCGGGATAGCCGATCTTGTTGGCCAGGGTATGCAACTTCTCCAACGCCTGCTGTTTGGTCGCCGCCGACATCCAGGGCAGGCTGTCGATGTCCTGCTGCATGGCTTCTTCAATCTGCTTCACCATTTTCTGGGCGCGCTGTTTGGCCTCGGGCGGGAAGGCGCGTTGCACGTAGGCCTGGCCCAGGGCTTCACCCAGATCGTTGTCCGCGTAACCTACACAGCGCTGCCAGCGCGGTTCGAGTTCCTGCGCCCCGCCCAGGGTCTTGCCGAAGAAATCGAAATCGGCGTCCACGAATGCCGAGGAGAGATAGGGCGCGTTGGCATGCGCCAGGTGCCAGCGCAGGTAAGCCTTCCAGCTTTCCAGGTCTTCGTTCTTCAGGACCGAATCCATCGCCTTGAAGAATTCCGGAGCCGTGACATTGAGCGAGCTCAACCCCGGTTGGCCGGCGCGGTCAAAGTACTCCTTCCAGCGGAATGACGGGCTGAGCCTTTCGAGGTCCCGGCGCGACATCTTGTGGTAAAGGAGCTTGGGATCGCGACGCTCCACCTGGGTCAGCGATCCTTTTGCCAGCGCGGTCTCAATCCGCATGACCGACTGGGCGGCAGTAGCCGCGACCGCCGGCGCATCGCCCAGCAGTTCGAGCATCTTCTGCACATGGGACACGTAGGCCGAGCGCAGGTCCACGGATTTCGCATCCGTCTTGAGATAGTAGTCGCGGTCGGGAAGTCCCAGGCCGCCCTGATCCACCTCCGCGATGACCTGGGAGGAGTTCTTGAAATCCTGGTCAGACTGAAAGTCGAACAAAACCCCCTGGCCCTGCATTCCCGCGGCGATCCTGGATATGTCTCGCTTGGAATGCATTCCGCTGATGCGCTGCAGGCCGGCTTGCAGCGGCCTGGCTCCCGCGGCCTCTACGGTCTTTTCATCCATGCAGGCGGCGTAGTAGTCGCCAATTTTTTGTTTTACCGGGTCGCGGGAAGCGCCGCCTGCCGAGGCTTCTTCAAGGATCCCGCGCAGCAGCACTTTATTGGCATCCTGCAGCTTGGAGGCCGCGCTCCAGCTTGTCTTGTCGGGAGGGATGGGATTCTTTTTCAGCCAGTCCCCGCACGAGTAGGCAAAAAAGTCAGTGCACGGGTCCACGCTGGGGTCAATGGAAGTAACGTCGAGGACCGGGGGATGGACGGTTGACGCAGTGGAGGCGCTCTGCGCGTTGGCGGCAGCCGCGGCCAGAAGCAGGATCAGAACCAAGGTGATGCGAGACATTAAGCTCCTCATGGACCCGGCGATTTCAGGTTGGAGATTTCAGATCGCAGATTACAGTTCGCAGTTCTCAGATCGGTTTTTCGACTGTTCCGCCCGGCCTCTATGCCTCGGTTTCAGACGGTGATACGCGGCTTTGGTGAGCGGGGTTCCTGAAAATGTTGAGGTTCTTCAGGGATAGGCCAGCCGCAGCAGCGTTCTCTCGGAAAAGGGCACGTACAGAAGCGCTGCCGTGGCGGCAAATGCCGCCCCAAACCCGATCTTTTCAGCCAGCAGAAACGGGGCCACCGCCCACAACTGGTCAAGGGCCAATATCAGTGGAAATATCCGCTGAAATTTTGCTCCTAATCCGCGGTGATCGAAAGCCACCGCCGAAATCAGATAGCAACGCAAGGGGATACCCACGCCCGCCGTCACCAGCACGGCCATGAAGACGGTCCGCGATCCCCAGCCCGGCAAAAACACGCCGGTGACTCGTTCGATTCCGCCGAGGCGGAAGAGTGCGCTTAAGTAGAAGATCAGATACATCACTTGAATCAGCCCGAAGAGGCCGCGAGTCAGGCCCCGACGGGGCAAGGGTACTTCGAGTTCAGGATGGAAGGCCTCCGGGACCGCAGTGGAGGCCGGTGTGGGCTGTGCTTCCGGTGCCGTCGTTTGCAGGGGAGCCAGGAAGCGATATCCGCGCCGCGCCAGGGTTTCGACATAACGCGGGTTCGAGGCCGAGTCTCCCAGGGCCTCCCGCAGTTTGTTGATCGCGGTATTCAGGCTGTGGTCGAAATCGACAAAGGTGTCGGCGGGCCATAATTTCTGGCGGAGTTCCTCGCGCGTGACCACTTCTCCGGCGCGGTCGATCAGGTAGGCCAGTATCTGAAAGGGCTGCTCCTGAAGACGAATCCGGGCTCCGTTCCTGCGCAATTCACCGGCCGCAAGGTCAACTTCGAAAACCGCGAAGCGGACGATCTTTTGCGGGGAACTGCGTGGTGGCGAGGACACGGCAGCAGGAAGTTTAGCATTCCTGGAATTTCCCGGGACCGCGTGGGGACAGCCGCCCCGGCTGTCCGGTCGAGCGAAGCTCGACAGGTTTTGTGGGATAACAGAAATAGCGGAGCGTTGCTCCGCCGGACAGCCGGGGGCGGCTGTCCCCACGTGGTTCGCGCGGCGCTACAATACTGCCGTGGCCCCCGCCTCACCACAGCCGCCGGATCAGCCTTCCCCGGAGCCGAGGTCCAAGTCCCACATCTACAAGCTTGAAGCTGCCGGAATTTTGATCATCGGGATGGTGGTACTGATGCTGATTCTCGCCCGCTACTGGCATCACATCGCCTGGGGTGCACGCTGACTGCGTCGTCCGAGCCCCTGCTGCTGGTGGTGCTCGGTCCCACGGGAAGCGGTAAGACTGCCCTTTCCCTGGCGCTGGCTGAACGCTTCCGCGGCGAAATCGTAAACTGCGATTCGGTCGCCATGTATCGCGAGTTTGAGATTGGGACCGCGAAACCGACGGCTGCCGAGCGTGCCCGCGTTCCTCATCATCTGCTCGATTTTGTGGATCCCTCCGGCTACATTACCGCCGGAGAGTACTCCCGCCAGGCCCGCGAAGTGCTGGAGCAGATCAAATCGCGGGGAGCTCTGCCGATTGTGGTCGGCGGGACCGGCCTGTATCTGCGCGCGTTGCTGGAAGGGCTGTTTGCCGGCCCGCAGCGTTCCGAGGAACTGCGCCAGCGGTTGCGTGGGCGAGCGGAAGAGAAGGGAGGAGGCTATCTGCATCGGATGCTGGGCCGCCTCGACTCAGCGGCCGCCGCGAAGATTCACGCCAATGACATCCCCAAGCTGTTGCGGGCGATTGAAGTCTGCCTGGCCTCGCGGACGAAAATGAGCGAATTATGGAAGCAGGGCCGCGATCCGCTGCGCGGCTTCCGGATTGTGCGCCTGGGGCTCGATCCCGATCGCATTCTCTTGTATGACCGCATCAACCAGCGCGCGCAACGCATGTTTGACGCCGGTCTGGTGGAAGAAACGCAGGCCCTGCTGCAAAAATACGGCGCGGCTGTACGCCCGCTCTCTGCCCTCGGCTACAAACAGGCGGTGGCCCTGGTCCGGGGCGAGATTGACCGCAAGACCGCCGTGCAGACGGCACAACAGGCACATCGCAACTACGCCAAGCGCCAGATGACCTGGTTTCGCCGCGAGCCTGACGTGATCTGGATTTCCGGTTTCGGAGATGACACATGGGTCCAGAGCGAGGCCATCCGGAAGATTACAGAGATACAGACCACAGGTTAGTAGCGAGGGTGGTGTTGTCGCGGCCGAGCTTCCTTTGCGTCCTTTGCGGTATCTCTTTGCGATCTTTGCGGTTAAAGTGTTTGATGTTGACCTGATCGAAAAAATCCTTAACCGCCAAGTTCGCAAAGAGATACCGCAAAGGACGCAAAGAAGCGCGTGACCAAGTCAGTTAGCGCCGCAAAATCGCTTGCAGCGCGTTCTTCAACTCCGGATGCTGGAATTGATATCCGCTGGACGCTAGCTTGGCTGGCTCCACGCGCTGGCTGCCTAGAAAGAGTTCTTCACCCATCTCTCCGAAGATGATTCGGACGGCGAAGGCGGGCATGGGGAAAAGTGCCGGGCGCCTCAGGACCGAAGCCAGGATGCGGGTGAATTCCGCATTGCTCACTGGATTCGGCGCCACGGTGTTGACTGGCCCGGAGAGCGATTCGTGTTTCAATACGTGCTGAATCGCGCTCACGACGTCCCGCACCGAGACCCAGGGCCACCACTGGCATCCGTCGCCCATTCTTCCACCGAGGCCCAGGCGGAATGGAGTCAGCATTTTCGGCAAGGCGCCACCATCGGCGCTCATGACCACCCCAAACCGCATTTGCGCAGTGCGGATTCCCGCCCTGGCCGCGGGTTGTGTGGCGGCTTCCCACTGTCGGCAAATTTCCGCGGCAAAGCCCTCACCCGACGGGCTGTCCTCGCGCAGAATCTCATCGCCGCGATTGCCGTAGAAGCCGACGGCGGAGGCTGAAATGAATACCCGCGGGTGCGGGGACGCTTCTGCCGCCGCTTCTGCCAGGTGGCTCGTTCCCTGTACGCGGCTTTCGAGGATGCGTCGCTTCTTGGCAGCGGTCCAGCGGCCGACGATTGACTCTCCGGCCAGATGAATGACCGCGTCAAAGCCGGAGACGGATTCCGGCGACAGAGGGCGGGCCGGGTCCCAGACGATTTGGTCCGGGCCGGCGGCCGTCTTCCGCACCAGGCAAGTCACGGCCGCTCCGTCGGCCTTCAAAGCGGGCACGAGCGCCGCGCCAATCGGCCCAGAGGCCCCGCTGACGAGAATGCGAGAGGAAGTCATGCTGCCGCGTCTCAACTCTAGCAGATGGGGCTGGTGTGGGGCGGGCGCCCCCGCCCGCCGCTTTTGAAGCTGACTTCGGTGGCCGGGAAGATCTTTGGCCATCGTACTGCCGGAATCCAAATTTGAATCAATGTCAAGAGCGGCGGGCGAGGGCGCCCGCCCCACACGGGCCACAAGCTATAATCGTGCATGGCGACCTTGCGCCAACAGTTCGCGACCAATGTGCTCACGGTGACCCGGTTCCGCGAGCTCATGCGCCGAATGCGGGCCAACCGGCCCAACGACGATCTCGAACTTATCCGCAAAGCTTACGAGTTTTCCCAGAAACACCACGCCGGACAGAGCCGCGCCTCCGGCCAACCCTACCTGGTTCATCCCCTGGAAGTCGCGCTGGTTCTGGCCGAGATGAAGATGGACCCCGTGGCCATCGCCGCCGGACTGCTGCATGACTCCGTCGAAGACACCTCGGTGACTGTGGTCGATATCCGCAAGGAATTTGGTGAGCAGGTCGCGCACATCGTCGAGGGAGTCACCAAGATCAGCGCCATCGATTTTGCCACCCGCGAAGAGCAGCAGGCCGAAAATCTGCGCAAGATGATGCTGGCCATGGTGGACGACATACGCGTGGTGCTGATCAAGCTGGCGGACCGCCTGCATAACATGCGCACTCTCGAACACCTTCCTCCCGAAAGACAACAGAAGATTGCGAAGGAGACGCTCGAGATCTACGCCCCCATCGCCCACCGCCTGGGCATGGGCAAGATTCGGGGTGAACTGGAGGACCTGGGGTTCCGCTACGTCGATCCCATCGCTTACCAGCAGGTGCACGATGCGGTCGAAGCCCGGCGCAAGGCGGGCGAAGCTTTCCTGGCCCGGGTGGAGTCCATATTCCGCGACAAGCTGAAAGAAGCGGGCATCACCGCGGCCGTGGAAAGCCGGATCAAGCGCCTGTACAGCATCCACAAGAAATTGCAGCGACAGCATATTGCGGTCGAGCAGGTCTATGACCTCTATGCCATGCGCGTGATCACGAAGTCGGTGCAGGACTGCTATGCGGTGCTTGGCATCATCCACAATCTCTGGCGTCCTGTGCCGGGGCGGATCAAAGATTTCATCGCCATGCCGCGGCCGAATTTCTACCAGTCGCTGCATACCTCCGTGATCGCCGAGGAAGGCACGCCCTTTGAAGTGCAGATCCGCACCGAAGAGATGCACAAGATGGCGGAAGAGGGCATCGCCGCGCACTGGAAGTACAAGGACGGTCCCGTCTCGGCGCAGGACGAACAGCGGCTGGCCTGGCTGCGCCAGGTGGTGGAATGGCAGCGCGATGTCGCCGATCCCAGCGAGTTCCTGTCCACGCTCAAGATCGACCTTTACCCCGAAGAGGTCTATACCTTCACGCCCAAGGGCAAAGTGGTGGTGTTGCCGCGGGATTCTTCGCCCATCGACTTTGCCTATTCCGTTCACACCGAAGTCGGCCACAGCTGCGTGGGTGCAAAAGTGAACGGCCGCATGGTTCCGCTGCGCTTCAAGCTGCACAGCGGTGACATCGTTGAGATCCTCACTCAGACCGGACACAAGCCCAGCCGCGACTGGCTGGCCATCGCCAAGTCGTCGCGCGCCCGTAACAAGATCAAGCACTGGCTCAACGTCCATCAGCGGGAGCGTGCCATTGAGATTGGCCGCAAGTTGATCGAGAAAGAAGCCCGCAAGTATCGCGTCTCGCTCAAGGACATCAAGGACGAGGAGTGGCAGAAGATCGCCTCCGACTACGGCGCGGGACGTCCCGACGACCTGATGGCGGGCATTGGCTACGGAAAGTATTCGGCGCGGCAGATACTGGGACGCATGGCGCCGGCAGCCGGCACACCCCTGGCGGATGAGGAAAAAGAGAAGTCCGGCGGCCTCGCCAGCGTGGTGCGGCGAGTTTTCGGCGGCGACCAGAACAACAACGCCATTCGCGTGAAGGGGCACGGCGATCTGCTGGTTTACCGCGCCCGCTGTTGTAACCCAATTCGAGGCGAAGCCATCGTCGGTTACGTCACTCGCGGAAAAGGGGTCGCGGTTCATGCCGTCAACTGTCCCAACGTCACCAACCTGCTGTATGAGCCCGAACGCAAGATTGATGTCGAGTGGGCCCAGGACGACGGCACGCCCAGCGCTTATCCGGTAAAACTCACGGTCTTCTGCGACGATCGTTTTGGGATGCTGAAACAAATCACCGCCGTAATCAGCGATACCAAAACCAACATCCGCAACATCGAAGCCCGCACCAGCAACGGCCAGGCCAACGTTGACATCGTGCTCGATATCGCCGACCTGAAGCACCTGGAAAACATCGTCAACGGCGTGCGCAAGATTCCCGGCGTGCACGATGTCCAGAGACTGCAGAAAATCTAGTCGTCAGTCGTCAGTCGTCGGCAAGAACCCAACTGGGAACTGGCAACTAGAAACTGATTACTGGTTTCTGTCTATCTTTTTCGTTTCTCAGGGCCCTTTCTGGCTGCCCAGGTTGACTGCAGCGGCGTCTATCTGCATTAATTCTGACCATTGACTTTGGAGGGCTCATGCGCGACGTGATCGCAACCAAAGAGGGACCGCAGGCCATTGGACCTTATTCCCAGGCCATTCGGGCGAATGGATTCGTTTTCGTCTCCGGGCAGGTGGCCATCGATCCGGCGAACCAGCAGGTGATCGACGGAGATGTGGCGGCGCAGACCGACCGGGTGCTCAAGAACCTTTCCGCGATTCTTACCGCGGCCGGGAGCGGCCTCAAGAATGTTGTGCGTTCGACTGTATTCCTGAAAAACATGGGCGACTTCACCGCCATGAATGAAGTCTATGGACGATATTTCAACGTCGCGCCTCCCGCCCGGTCAACCGTCGAGGTGGCCCGTCTGCCCAAAGACGTTCTGGTGGAGATTGACGTGATCGCGCTGGCCTAGATCTTTGATGTTCAAAGGCTTTTAACCGCAAAGTTCGCAAAGAAGTACATTTGAGTTCAGCGATAGAGGACTTTCTTTGCGAACTTCGCGGCCTTTCATTGCGTCCGGCGTGGGATGCCGGGAGGGTTCAAGTAAAGCGTCACCCGCTCTGGCCGTACTGGTCACCAGCCTCCCCGTCCATTTAGAATCCGTAGTCCCGTATTTCTCACAGACAGCAGGGGAGACACAAGGTGATCCCACGTTATACCCGCCCCGACATGGGCCGCATCTGGAGCGATGAGAATCGCTTTCGCACCTGGCTGGCGGTCGAAGTCGCCGCGACGGAGACTCTGGCCGAAGCCGGCATGGTGCCGAAGGATGCCGCCCGCGCCATCCGCGAGCGGGCTGACTTCAATCTGGACCGGATCGCCGAGATCGAAGCCGAAGTTCGCCACGACGTCATCGCGTTCACCACCGCCGTGGCGGAAATCGTCGGCCCGCACGCCCGCTGGTTCCACTACGGGCTGACTTCGAATGATGTAGTCGATACCTCGCAGGCCCTGCTCATCCAGCAGGCGTCCGCGATTATCGCCGCCGATCTGGAAAAGCTTTCCGCTGTGCTGGAACGGCGCGCCTGGGAATTCAAAGACACGCCCATGATCGGCCGTACCCACGGCATTCACGCCGAGCCCATCACGTTTGGTTTCAAGCTGGCCAACTGGTACTCCGAGACCCAGCGCAATATCGCGCGCTTTCGCAGCGCCGCCGAAGACATGCGGGTGGGGAAGTTTTCCGGAGCGGTGGGCACGTTTGCTCATCTCAGCCCCGAGCTGGAAGAAGGGATGTGCGAGCGGCTGGGACTGAAAGCCGCCGCCATCTCGTCCCAGGTGATTCAGCGCGACCGTCATGCGGCGTACCTGGCCACGCTGGCGGTGATCGCGTGCACACTCGACAAGATTGCCACCGAGCTTCGCCACCTGCAGCGCACCGAGGTCCGCGAGGTGGAGGAATTCTTCAGCGAAAAGCAGAAGGGCTCGTCCGCCATGCCCCACAAGCGCAACCCGATCACGCTGGAGCAGATCAGCGGCCTCGCCCGGGTGGTGCGCTCGAACGCGCAGGCGGCATTCGAGAACGTTGCGCTGTGGCATGAGCGCGATATCTCGCACTCCTCGGTCGAGCGCGTCATCATTCCCGATTCCACCACGCTGGTGGATTACATGCTGCAGAAGACCACCAACGTGCTCGACACCATGTTCGTTTACCTGGAGCGGATGAAAATCAATCTGGAGAGTACGGGCGGCCTGGTGTTCAGCGGACAGCTTTTGCTCGACTTGGTGGAGCACGGAGTCTCGCGCGAGGAGGCCTATCGCACGGTGCAGAACCACGCCATGCGGGCCTGGAAGGAAGGCCGGAATTTTCGCGAGCTGGTCTTGAAGGACAAGAGCATCACCAGCCGGGTCCCGCGGGCACAGATCGAGCGGGCATTTGATTTGAAGCGTCAGCTCAGGAATATCGACAAGATCTTCGCGCGGGTATTTGGGGGCGCGGGGAAGGAGTCAGCGAAATCGGGTTCGCGCGGGCGGAGTAAATCTCCGCGACGCCGCGGATGACTATAACTCCCGCCCAACGGGAGCTTGAATCGGAGACCCCTGGCACGAGCGGGACGCTCGCGCCCACATGGACATTACGTTCGCTTTGCCAGGGCTCCATCGACCGACGCGGCACCCGGCCCCAGCATGATCAGCGCGATGCATGCGGCCAGCATAATCAACGGATGCTCGAAGCCTCCCGGCTTGATGAACCCGTTCTTGAGGTGGACCAGCAGAATGGCCACGATCATGTCAAAGCCATTCAAGGCGGCAGCCCAACGGGTGAGCAGTCCGATCACCAGCGCGAGGCCTCCGAGAAGTTCGACGAAGGTCACGATCGCCGACGTGACGGCCGGTGCCGGTACGCCGATGGCGCCGAACATGCCGGCCGTTCCGTGAAGACCCATCTGAAACAGTTTCTGCCATCCGTGCGCCAGAAAGATGATGCCGGTCACCACCCGTAGAATCGTAATTCCCCAAGACTGATTCGAAATCAGATTTGAACCGTTGCTCATGAGATTTTCTCCAGAATGTTCCTATCTGTCTTTCGTTCCCGCCCAGCACCAACTTCCGGGAAAATACGCAGAGGGCCGGTCTGGCCCTCTGTCTGATTCGAGGCGGTTACGCCTTCTCGATGGCGAAGCCCGCAGCGTGCCATTCCTCCAGCCCGCCTTCATACGCGCGGACGTTTTCGTAACCGAGCTTCACCAGCTTCTCGGCTGCCATGCGGCTCTGCGGACACGCCGGGCCGCCGCAGTATACGACGATCCCGGCATCCTTGGGCAAATTCGTGCTTCGTACTTCGCTTCCGACCTTGTCCAGAGGCACGCGGCGCGAGCCCGCGATGTTCTCTCCCTTGAACCATTCGTCGGTCAGGACATTCCAGAACTGAAAGGGTCGCTTGCTGTCCAGAAGCTGGCGGACCTCCTGGGTTGAAATGGTTTTCAGGGGTGCTTCGACTGTGCCGTTGCTCATGAGTGATGCTCCTTTTTATTCTATACAACAGATGTCGTTATAACGACAAAGTGGCAAAATATTATTCGGCTTGCTCCCTGACGACTTCCAGAAGGCGGATCAACGTCTGCAACCGCTGTTCCCCCAAAGCGCCTAGCATCTTGCGGTTGAACTCCTCGACCGGGCCATCCAGGGTCCTCAGCAACTCGAGACCGGCCGGAGTAATGCGAGTGGTGATGACGCGGCGGTCCTGCCCCTCGCGGCTGCGCACCGCAAAGCCTCTGCGCTCCAGACGGTCAACCAGGCGGGTAATGTCAGGATCGCGGTTGATCATGCGCTCGGCGATCTCGCTGCAGGCCCGTCCCTGGTCCCCGGCGCCCCGCAGGATACGCAGGGCATTGTATTGGGTCGGTGAGAGCCCGTGCGGCTTCAGCATTTCGCTCAGGCGCCAATGCAGACCGTCTGCGGTGCGTTGTAGCGCGACCACGGCCTCATCCTCCAGACTGGTGAACGGTTTGGTTTGCTGGATCTCGGATTGAATGCTCTTGCCCACAGCCGGCAATATAGTCGTTATAACGACTACTGTCAAGCGTTATATACCGCGACGCGCGATGGCATCCTGACGGTTTCCTCCCGCATCCAAATAATTAACTAACCGGTTAATCAATGCCGGGGGAGGAATCATTCATGAAAATCAATTTCAGGGCGCTGACCTCATTTCTGGCGGTAAGCATTCTCAGCGTTGGCCTCGCCGCCCAGACCACCAGCGCCCGTTACGACAGCGACATCCAGTCGCAAGTGACGCGGCAACTGGCCAAGAAGCAGGAGTTTCGCAACCTGCAGGCCAGCACGGAAGACGGCATCGTGACTCTTTCCGGTAACGTTGATCTCTACCAGCAGAAACTGGATGCGGCCAGGAAAGTCCGCAAGCTGGATAAGGTGCAGGGTGTCCGTAACCTGGTGGCGGTGAGTTCATCCGCGCCCGACGCCGAACTCGAAGCCAGGCTCGAGCGCAAGTTGCACTACGACCGCATCGGTTACGACAACCTGTTCAACTTTGTTGACGTCTCGGTGAAGGACGGCGTGGCCACCCTCAATGGCGAAACTTACAACGACGTAGGCCGCGATTCGGCCCTGGCCCTGGCGAATTCCATGCCCGGCGTGAAGGACGTTGTGGACAACATCAAGGTGTCGCCGGTGTCGGGCTTCGACGATCGTATCCGGATCAGCGCCCTGCGCGCGATTTATCGCGACCCGGTGCTGGGCCGTTACGCCAGCGATCCGGCAAAACCGATCCGGATTGTGGTGGACAACGGCAAGCTGAGCCTCTACGGCACGGTGGCCACGGCGATGGACAAGCAAATTGCCGGCATGCGGGCCAACCAGGTCTTCGGCGTCTTCAGCGTGCAGAACAACCTGGAAGTCGTGAAGGGCTCGTAATGCTAACGTCGGCGCGAGCGTCCCGCTCGCGCAGGGTTGGAATTGAAGCAGAGACAGGCACGGCTTCGGCCGTGCCTTTTTTTGCCGTCAAGGCCCCTCCGTGTCCTCTGCGTCCTCCGTGGTTGGTTTTGGGTCTTAACCACGGAGGCCGCAGAGGACACGGAGCGATCCCGCCGCGAGACCACGCCACAGCCAAATTGATCGGAAAGGGCACGTACCAGCCCTTTCTTGCCGTGAGGCTCCCTCTGGGCCCTCCATAAGGTTATGTGGTTTTGGGTTTTGACCACGGAGGACACAGAAGACACGGAGCGAATCCGCCGCGAAAGCTCTACAGCCGGTTGATCAATGCCGCCACATAGCCCGCCCCAAACCCATTGTCGATATTCACTACGCTGACGTTCGAGGCACAGGAATTCATCATCCCCAAAAGCGCGGCCAGGCCCTGGAAGGCCGCACCGTAGCCCACGCTGGTAGGCACGGCGATCACCGGAACGCCGACCAGGCCGCCTACCACGCTGGGCAGCGCTCCTTCCATTCCGGCGCACACAATCACCACGCGGGCCCGTGTCAGCGAGGCGCGATTGGCCAGCAGGCGGTGAATGCCCGCGACCCCAACGTCGTACAGATGCTCAACGTCATTGCCCATCATTTCGGCGGTGATGACAGCTTCTTCCGCCACTGGAATGTCGCTGGTGCCCGCGGAAACCACGGCGATGATTCCCTTGCCATGCTTCTTGCGGTCGCGGTGCAAAGTGATGGCGCGCGCCAGTGCCTGGTACTCGACTTTGGGCACTTTCTTTTTTACCGCAGCCAGTTGCTCCGTACTGACCCGCGTCGCCAGGATGTTGCCGCCGTGTTTGGCCAAACGGGAAAAGATGGACGCCATCTGGGCTGGAGTCTTGCCCGGACCGAAAATGACTTCCGGCATCCCGTTACGCAGGGCGCGATGGTGGTCCAGGTTGGCGAATCCCAGATTTTCGAAGGGAAGGTGGCGCAGGCGGTCAACCGCGGCGTCGGGAGAAAGCTTGCCCCGTCGCACCTGATCGAAGAGTTCGCGGATGGAGTCAGCGTTCAAGGTCGGGGCTAGGACAACGCGAGTCTAGAGTAGCATTTGCCTTAGTGTAGCGCCGGCGCTACGGGAAACCTATCTGGTTATCGAGGCGGGGAGCTTCTTGCCGTGGCCGCGAACTCTCGCGGCGATTTCCCGATAGGCTTCTTTGGCTTTGCCGGGTTCTTCCAGGTGGAAGAGAAACCACCGCCGCAGCATGCCGCGCGTGACCCGTCCTTTGAGATAGGCGTCGTACAAAGCATTGCCCAGCATGTAGCCCAGCAGTTGAGAGCTGGCTTCTGTTTTCTTGCGTTGGGATGCGGGAGCTTCCTCCGGCAGTTCGCGACTGCCCTTGCCTCCGGCCTCGGGGCGGGCCGGGTAGAGTACTCGCGAGCCAAAATATCCCAGCGCGTATTCCATGGTCTGGAGGTAAAAATGGGTCGTGCTGCTCCCAGTGTCCGCGCTTTTCTCCCGGCGGGGTAGCCCGCGGCAGGCATGGTGCAGGAAGCGTGCGGCTTCTTCAGCCGCATACATCATGTTGAACTCACGCACGTAGAAGGCATTGACCTGGGGCAGGTAAACGCTGCCGCGCTCCTCCACGTGGCGCACCATGGCTTCGGTTTCATCCCCGTCGGCATGGTGGCGGGAGAGCAGCTGGCGCAAACGCGCGTCGGAAGCGCGGCAGTAAACTTCCGGCATCAGGTCCACCAGGAACCTGGGCTGGGTGCCGTTGTGCGAAGAATAGCGGTCGATGTCGAGAAAGCGCAGCAGGCTGTCGATCAGGTTGTAGATGGTGGGGACGAGGTCGGGACCTTCCTCCTCGGTGCGTCCCCAGCGGCTGAGGTGAAGGCGGTAGTTCTCGTACTTTTCCAGGGGCGTGGAATTGAATACGCAGACTACGTCCTGGCTCACGCGCACGGCCTCGACCCGTTCCGCCGGTTCGCCGGCGGCGCGCCAGTAAAGCGTATCCACGTTTTGCAATACGGTGACCACACGCTCTTCGGGCAATTTCTCCCGCAACACTTTAGGAAGATGTCCAGGCGCGAGGTGTGACTCGCCGAACAGCACCAGCATGACCGCCTGGGGATGGCGCTGCCGGATTTCGGACAGCTTGTGGACGGCATGGCGATCGCGCGCCCCGATCTTGCGCAGGTCTTCCCGCGGCATGCAGTCCAGACCGTAGATCGCGTCAGCGTGCTCGCGCGCGGTGACCAGCAATTCGTAAAACGGAGCCCAGTCGTAGCCCCAGTCGAGGTCGAAGCGAATGCGCTGGCGCAATTCTTCAGCGTCAATCTCGCGCCGCCACCATTCGTCGAGGATGTGCTGGTCGCGGGAAAAGATGGTTTCAAGTCCCAGCACCACGGGACGGTCTCCGGGCTGGGCGCGCTCTTCCAGCAGGGTCGCGGCAAAGCGTTGCGCGGCGGGCAGCGCGTGATAGTCGCCAATGAGAACAATGTCTCCACGGCGGACTTCGGCGCTCAATTGCTGCCGGTCGATCACCGATTCGTAGGAGCGGAAGGCTTGGCTGAAATCCTGCAGATATTTGCGGCGGCCATTGGGGTCGTTGACCCGGATCTCGCGCTCCACCCCGGCCAGCGCGTGCAATTGCGCCGCACTGCGCCGCAGCCGTAAGCTCGAGGTGGATGCCATATTCGTCGTTGGTCTTTGGCCCTTGGTCTTTGGCTGTCGCGGTCCCTGGCGGGCCAATGACCCACGACGAGCGACCAACGACCAGTGCCCGCTCCTTGACTCTTCTTCTCAGGCTCCCTATGCTCCAATGTTCGAGAGAGGGTCGGGAGTCCAGTTTGCCCAATCACCCGCCGCAGAACCTGACCGTCGCCACCACTGGAGCCAGCGGATCGCTGTTCCTGAAACACTTCCTTCTTGCGGCGGAACGCGATTCACGCGTCCAGACCGTCAACTTCATCGCCTCCGACAGCGCTCTGCGCGTCATGGCGGAAGAACTCGGGCTGCGCGGGCGCAGCAACCTGGTCGGACAAATCCTGGGCCGCAAGTCCTCCCGCAAAATTCACCAGCAGGCCAATGCCGATATCGGCGCCAACATCGCCAGCGGCTCTTATCCCGCCGACGCCATGGTCATAATCCCGTGCAGCATGGGCACATTGGCCCGTATTGCCAACGGTATTGCGTCCCAACTCATCGAACGCGCCGCTGACGTCTGCCTGAAAGAGAAACGCCCGCTGGTGCTCTGCGTCCGCGAGACGCCGCTCAACAAAATCCATATCCGAAATATGTACCGGGCCGCCGATGCCGGCGCCACTCTTTACCCGCTTATCCCGGCTTTCTATTTCAGTCCCACCACCTTAGATGCGATAGCCCACGAATTCGCTTGTCGCGTGCTGGCCCACATCGGACTGACCCAGCCCGACGCGTATCGCTGGAAGGGCTGACGGATTTGGCGAATACAAAGATCCGGTTACCCGGTGGTTACTTCCAGTGTAGAAAGTGGAATGGGAAGCGGGTAGATTCCAGTGGGCCATGGCCCGCGGGAGAATTTTGTGGTCGCGGGCGACCCCGCCCGCGGCTTTTGACGTCAGGGCAGCCCCTGACCTGAAGCACGAACCTCGCGGGCGTGTCGCCCGCGGCCACACATTCTCTCGAATGCTATCTACAGCGATCGTTGTACAATCCGCTGGAATTTCGCTGCCCAATAACCAAGGAGCCCCAATGTTCTTGCACAAATGCAGTGCGATTCTGGTCGCGTTGCTTGCCGGCGTTCTGGTTTCGCCCGCGCATGCCGCCAGCCCCACTTTTTCAGTTTCCTTTCCCAAGAGCCGCAGCGAGAAGCCGCTCGACGGGCGCGTATTCCTCCTGCTTTCGTCTGACCCTTCCGCCGAACCTCGCATGCAGATCGACGATTCCGTGCGCACCCAGATGATGTTCGGGATGGACGTTGACGGCATGCAGCCCGGCCAGGCCGTGCTCGTGGACGATTCCGCCAACGGCTATCCCATTCGCAGTCTGCGCGACGTGCCGCCCGGAGATTACTACGTGCAGGCGGTGCTGCATCGTTATGAGACTTTCCATCGTTCCGATGGCCACACCGTGAAGCTGCCCATGGACCGCGGCGAAGGGCAGCACTGGAACCTCGCGCCTGGCAATCTCTATTCCACACCGCGCAAGATCACGTTGGGTTCTTCATCCGGGCCGGTTGCAATCGTGCTCGATCAGGAAATCCCGCCGATTCCGCCGCCGCAGGACACGAAATACATTCGTCATCTCAAAATTCAGAGCGCGCTGCTCACCAAATTCTGGGGACGGCCCATGTACCTGAGCGCCAATGTGCTGGTGCCCGAGGGATTCGATTCTCATCCCAGCGTTCATTTTCCGGTAATCATCAATGAAGACCACTTTAACGCCGACTTCACCGGCTTCCGCACCGAGCCGCCCGATCCCACCCTGAAGCCGGACTACAGCGAGCGCTTCCACATCGCGGGCTACAACCGCATTCAGCAGGAGGAGGCTTACAAGTTCTATCAGCAGTGGGTTGGGCCCGGCTTTCCTCGCGTCGTGATCGCGGACATCAATCACGCCAACCCTTACTACGACGATTCTTACGCGGTGAACTCAGCCAACCTTGGCCCGTACGGCGATGCCATTGAGACCGAACTCATTCCCGCGATCGAGAAAGAGTTTCGCGGCATCGGACAAGGCTGGGCGCGCTTCGCCTACGGTGGTTCCACCGGCGGCTGGGAATCGCTGGCGGTGCAGGTGTTTTATCCCGAGCACTACAACGGCGTGTTCGTCGCCTGCCCCGATCCGGTCGATTTTCGCGCCTATACGACGATCAACATTTATAGCGACCCCAACGCGTTTTACATGATGGGTCCGCACACCAAAGTCGCGCAGCCCGCCATGCGCGATTATCTCGGACGCACCCTGGGCACAGTGCAGGGCATGAACCAGTACGAACTCGCGCTGGGCTCACACGCCCGCTCCGGAGAACAATTCGATATCTGGCAGGCGGTTTACGGGCCGGTGGGCGACGACGGCTATCCCAAACAGATTTTCAATAAAGAAACGGGCGAAATCGACCGCAGCGTGGCCGCCTACTGGAAGGAACATTATGACCTGAGTGCCATCATGCAACGCGACTGGGCAACGCTTGGCCCCAAACTGCAGGGCAAGCTTCACATCTACGTGGGCTCCGCCGACACCTATTTCCTGAACGACGCGGTTTACTACCTGGAAGATTTTCTGAAGTCCACCAAGAATCCGCCCTACGACGGCGAAGTGAAATACGGAGATCGCGCCGAGCATTGCTGGAATGGCGATCCCAATCTGCCCAACTATCTTTCGCGCCTGCACTACAACACGATGTATTTGCCGAAGATTCTTGAGCGGATGGAAAAGACCGCGCCTCCCGGAGCCGATCTAAAGTCCTGGCGGTACTGAAAATGTGACAACGGGTGGAGCAGGCCTTCAGGCCTGAATACAACAGCTGTGGTGAGTGGGGCTTCAGCCCCCGAGGTACTACAATGCATGCAAGTCAACCCACAAAGCCGTAAAGGCTGAGAGACATCTTACTGCGACATAATTGGGCAGTTTGGATCTGTGCGGCAATCCCTCAATTCCACCATGGTCGCATTAAACGGACAGAAGTATCCAATTGAGTTCTGGGCGAACGCTACACAAGCAGGCTGGGACAGAGGTGGACCACCGTCACAGATTTCAACAGACACATCTTGTATCCGAACAGTTTGAGGATCTTCGTACCAACTCCATCCGCAGTTCCACGCAACCCGCTGGCAGACCAGCACACCGTCTGGGATAGTGGCATGCCGGCCACCATGCCAATGGTTAATTGCGTCGTCTATGCCAGGCTGGTTAGTGATCGCGATCCAATAATATTTGTTCTCCTGCCGGACAGGTTGCTTAAAGGTTGCAACCAGGCCTCCGGCAGGCTTGGCAGCGCAGCTCGGGACACCCGACCGATTCACACTTACAGAATCGCAAGTCGTGAGGAACAGTACCGATGAACAAACAATCACCCAGCCACGGAGAAGTCTCATGAGCCTGGCACCCTCAGGGCTATGATCGTCCGGCACAGGCCCAAAGTGAAGTCTATTTAGCAGAATATCGCGACTACACCAACAATCAAGAACCACTCGATCTGCTCGGGGCCTAAGGTTATGGAGGTGTGTGCAAGCGGCTGGCGGCGCGGCGCAGCGACTCCATGCAAACAAACGACCGTCGAGTTGTTCGATGACCCCTTCGGGGGCTGAAGCCCAACTCCAGCACTGCTCTCAACGCAGCGCTAAAGCGCTACTCCACCCAAAGCAAAATCCAACGCAGAAATTACCCCTGATGTACGCCCCACTTTCGTGCCGGTTGACGCGCCCGCGCCCTGTGTACTAATGTGCAATTACACCGGAAAGGAGGTGGTCTGATGACAAGTTCTGACTTATGTGGGAGTAGTAAAAGACCAGGTGAGGTGGCTGTGACTTAGAGCGGTCGCTCTAAGAACCATCGCACGACTACCGGTGATTTTAGGGTTGTAATTCCACCCGGCGTGCAGGTCGCGCCGGGACCCGGAGTTATCCGAAGGGGGCCACCTTTAGAGTGGCCGCCTCTTGGTCAATCCCAAACAGTGCACCGGGCGGCCCGCGTATTGAATAATGCGCGGGCCGTTCTATTTGGGCGTCGGGCGTCAGACTTCAGACCTCGGGCTTCTGGTGTCGGCCGACGTCCGAGGTCCGACGTCTGACGCCCGCGAGGTAACTGGCTCGTTCGTGAACCGGGCGAGAAATCGGTACACGGCTGCACTAGGCTAAGGACAGCGACCTCGGTGACCTACGTCCTCGCGGTGCGGGAAGGCACAATTTATGTTGACCCCGCTTGACCACTAACGCCCGGAAGGCAGGCGTCGATGATCAGCATCTTATGGATCGCGGTTGTGAGCGCCCTGGCAGTCGGTATCGTCCTGGCGCGGAAATATGTACCGAAGCCTAAAAAAGCCCAGAAATGGGAAAAAGCACAAATCATGAAGCAGTTGCTGGCCATGTCCGACAATGAAACCGGGGCTTCGACCGTTGTTCCGGCACGACCTCGAACTTCCGCGAAACCCGGGCTGCGGCCGGTGAAGTTCACACCCAAAGCGGCAAGGACCTCCCAGCAGATTCATTCCAGCAAGTAGGTTCTGCAGCCCCGCCAGCCGCGGCAGGTTGTTGTGGAAACGTCCCACACCTGCCGAGGGCAGGATGCCCTCGGGACAGCCGGCGGGACGCCGGCGCTACATGGCGCGGATCTTGTGTGGGGTGGGCGCCCCCACCCGCCGCCTTTGACTTCCCCAGGCAAAATCCGAGGCTTTGATCATCAGTGAGGTTATGGCAAATCAAGAGCAACTTCAAAAGCGGCGGGCGAGGGCCCCTTCGACTTCGCTCAGGGCAGGTCCGCCCCACACGGTCAGCGCTAGTGCCGGGGCCCTGAGCGGCGGCGTATCAGGTAGTATTCGTTGACCGGGCGGTCGTCCCGCAGGGCGGATGCTGCAGGAGCTTGCTGAATCAATTCGTCGAGTGAAATCTCTCGCTTGAGCACATCGGCAAACTGACCCTCCGGCGTTGTCTCCGGTCCCCATTCCAGCAAATCCGTCGCCGCTTTGGCGGGAAGGCGCCCGGCGAGCTCGGCCGCGGTCGGGGCGGGCACAGGACTTTCGCTGGCCAGAAAGTGGTAGCCCCAACCTTCCACCGAATGAAATACACGCAGGTAGGGGAAGGACTCTTTCAGAGCGCGCGCCACCGAGGCGCGGACGACGGCGTCTCCCCCCGGCAGCCACTGCTGCAGAATTCCTCCCGGCCGCAATCGCCTCCTGATAATCGCGTAGAACTCCTTTGAGTAGAGCAGGCTCGAACCTGCGGCCTGGACCGGGGGCGGCGGATCGATCGTAATCACGTCGTATTGCTCATGGGTGCGTTCCAGGTAGCGGCGACCGTCGTCAATAACCACATCCGACAGCGGCGAACGCAGCAGTGCTGGACCATCGGCGTGAAAGTACCCGAACACGCGTGGAACGCTTGGCACCAGCTCCACCGCGGTCACCGGGATGTCCCATGACATCAGAGAACGGTAAGTGGTGCCCATGCCAAAACACACCACCAGCGCGTTCTTCGGAGGATGATCGAGAAAGGACAGCGGCAGATGTGCCATGAACTTGGTGATGGGAGTGAGCCCCGTAATTCCAACTCCATTAACCCACAGATGCTTGTTCCTGCCCTCTCCCATGGCGACGATGGTCGCGGTGTTGTCGCGCAGAACTTCACCGTGCCCGAATTGATCTTCGTAACTCTTCTGGGAGAAGACGAGTGCCAGGGCCGACAGCACCACGGCGTAGGAAACACCTGCCTGCCAGTCGAGGCGTTTCCCTGAAGGCCCAGCCGGGCGGACCGCCATCAGGAGCCAGGGCAACGAAAACACGAACAATACCCAGCGCTCGCTTATCAGGGGCAACAGCAGGAAGCCGGACAGAAGCGGTCCCAGGATGCAGCCGAGAACGTTGACGGCATACGCTTTCCCCGCCTTGGCCGGATCGCCGACCGACCAGCGATCCACCAGCAACGGAGTAAGGAATCCGAGGACGCCGGAAAACGGAGCGATCCCAACGATAAGGCGCAACAGACGGGAGGTGTGGATGCCGGGATTGGCCGCAAGCAGCGGCAGGAGCGCCAAAAATCCCAGCAGGACCCAGATCAGATTTCCTTCGCGCCGATTCCTTCGGCTCCAGAGTCTGTAGATCTGCAACCCGATAAAAGTTGAGACCAGGTAAGTTGCCAGGATGGAAGCGAAGGCGTACACCACGGTGCCGAGATAGGGAGTGAACTGCCGGATCCAGACCACTTCCATGCCGATGCTGGTCAGTCCGGTGAGAAAGAGCAGGGCCAGAGGCCGGTTTCCATGGCTGGAGACCTGGCTAGCCGCATCTCTCATTGCCGGCGCGGCCTTCACTGGGCCGGAGGGCTCAGACTCGGTCCGGCCCAGACTCAGAGACATCGCAGACAGGGCCAGCAACCCGTTGCACGCCGCGCCGATTTTCAAGGTATCGCGGAAGCCGTAGAGTTCAATCAGGAGCAGGGGGAAGGTTGCTCCGATTACCGCGCCCAGTACGTTGGACAGGTAAAGATAGCTGAATGATCGTTGCGAGCGCTCTGGATCCCAGCGGCGGATCGCAAGCATGGCCACCGGTATCGTGGCTCCCATGCAGGCGCACCACGGAACCAGGGTGAGCGCGATCCAGATACCCGATCCCAGATAGTAGGCCCAGGAGGAAGATGCTCCGGTCCACTCCAGGAGTCTTCGTCCGCACAACAACTGGTAGGGCACCAGCAGGGCCGATATGCCGATCAACAATTCCGCCAGGGCGTAGATCCGAAGCGCAGGGACCCTGACCCGGTTATCGTAGTTGCGGATGAGGCGTCCACTTCCCCAGGAACCCAGGCCCAGCCCCGCCATGAAGACCGAGATCACGATCGAGGCCAGGGCGCTGGTAACGCCAAACTGTGCCATGGCCAGGCGCAGCCACACGACTTCGTAGAGGATGCTGCAGAAGCCCGAGATCAGAAAGAACGTGAAGAACCAGACCATGAGAGAGAGTCTTTCGGCCCGTCTAACTCTTTTGAAACCCAAGCCGCACCACTTCGGCTGTGTCCTCAGTTAACTCAAGCTGTTCAGCTTCGGCCGGCGTAAACCAGCGTACCTCGTCGGCATCGTCGGCTGCCTGGGCCTTCCCCGCCACCGGGCGGCAAAGAAAATCGATCAACACAAAATGATAGAGAGTGCACCCGGCATCGTCCCGCAGCACGCGGTCGTAAACCCCTAGCAATTCCTCCGGTTCTACCGTCAGACAGGTTTCCTCGCGGGCTTCGCGGACCGCCGCTGCCCGCACCGTCTCGCCCAACTCCAGCACCCCTCCTGGAATCGACCACTCTCCCGCCAACGGAGGATGGCCACGCTTCACCAGCAGCACGCGGCCATCCTGAATGATGATCGCGCCTACGCCGACGAGTGGCGAATCCGGATATTCTCGCTTCATGGATGTCTGCCCGCGCGACGGCGTGCAGCCCATCTTACAGAAGCGACCAGGGCCTTGTTGAATTGATCGGCATGGAATGGCCCGCGTGGGGACAGCCGAGGGCGGCTGTCCCCACGTGGTCTGTGGCAAAATGATCCTGTGTCACTGGACGAATACAAACGCAAACGGCGCTTTGAAGCTACCCCCGAGCCGCGTCCCAAGCTGGAGAAGAAGTCCAGGCATCGCTTCGTGGTGCAAAAGCACCGGGCCACGCGTCTGCACTACGATTTCCGTCTGGAGATGGAAGGCGTGCTTAAGTCCTGGGCCGTGCCCAAAGGTCCTTCCCTCGATCCGGCTGATAAACGCCTGGCCATGCAGGTGGAAGATCATCCGGTTTCGTACTTTGACTTTGAAGGCACCATTCCTGAAGGCAATTACGGAGCAGGCACGGTGATGGTCTGGGATGTCGGCACATGGGAACCCCTGTCCCCCGAGCCAGTCAACGGAAAGTTTGTCCCGGGGACCGACGCGGAAGCCTCGGCCATGCTGAAGAAGGGCGATTTCAAAATCCGTCTGCACGGCAAGAAACTGAATGGTGACTTCGCGCTGATTCACATGCGCTCGCGGCGTCCCGGCACCAAGGGGACGGAGTGGTTGCTGATCAAGAAACAGGACGACGCCGTGGTAAAGGGCTTCGACATCGATCAGTACGACGAGTCGGCGCTCACCGGCCGCTCCATGGCCGATATCGCAGGCGACCATGGTTCCGCGCAGTGGACAAGCAGCCGTCCGGCGTCTCGCGGAGCGGTGAAGGCCCCGTGGCTGGCCGATGCGATCGCCAAGTTTGATAAGAAAAACAAGAAAAAATCAACCACGGAGGACACTGAGGACACGGAGAAAAGCAAAGCAAAAAAAAAAGAGAAAGATAAGGCCGTAGGCGGTTCAACTCCTGCAGTCCCGCGAAACCGGACTGCCTCCGTGTCCCCTGTGTCCTCCGTGGTTAAAGATTTTGAGGGCGCGGTAAAACGTTCCATGCCCACGGCGATCCACCCCATGCTGGCAACTTCGGTGGATGATCCTTTCGACGATCCCGAATGGCTGTTTGAAATCAAGTGGGACGGCTACCGTGCCCTTGCGTTTATCGCCAGGGGTAAAGTTCGACTGGTTTCGCGCAATCAGAATGACCTCACTGCCCAATTTCCGGAATTGCACAGTCTGCCGGAGTTCATCCGGGCCGACACTGCAATTCTTGATGGCGAAATCGCGGTGCTCGATGGCCAGGGCCGGTCCTCGTTCAGCCTGATACAGCAACGCACGGGCATTCGCCCGGGTGGGCGCCGCACCGGTTCGCGCCCGGATATTCCGGTGCAATACTACGTGTTCGATCTGCTGTATCTCGACGGATACGATCTGCGCCGGTCCTCGTTGGAAAAGCGCAAAGCGGCGCTGGCGCAAATTACTGTCGCAGACGGTCCGCTCCGGTACTCCGAGCATTTTCCCCAGGGCAAGACGCTGTTCAGTGTTGCCCGGCAAAAAGGGCTGGAGGGAATTCTGGCCAAGCGCCGGAGCAGCGTTTACGAGGAGCGCCGCAGCCGCGAGTGGCTGAAGATCAAAATCACCCAGACGGTGGATTGCGTCATCGGCGGCTATACCGATCCCGAGGGCAGCCGCGCATATTTTGGCTCACTCGTGCTGGGCCTCTACGACAAAAGCGGCGACCTCATTCATGTCGGTCAGGCGGGCACTGGATTCGATCAGGCCATGCTCAAACAGATCTGGCAAGTGCTGAAGAAGAGGGAGACAAAGGTCAATCCCTTTCCCCACGGGGTGGAAGCGTTGCGGGAAGTGCACTGGGTGAAGCCTGAACTGGTGGCAGAGATCAAGTTCTCGGAATGGACGCATGAAACTGCCGAGGGCGGCATGAAGTTGCGCGCTCCGGTCTTTCTGCGTCTGCGGGAAGACAAGGATCCGGAGGAGTGTGTTTTGTCGTAGAGAAAAGTTTCTAGTTTCCAGTTGCTGGTTTCAAACCCGAAGAAAACCAGAAACCAGCAAACCTACTTAATGTCTTTCATCGCCAGCATCGATCCATAATCTCTTCCCGAGGGTTCCACCGCGCGGGCCACAATCCCGGCAAAGGCATCGCGGAGCTCTGGATATTTCGTTACCAGCGCCTTCATCACCGCGGTATTTTCCTGAAACGTTTTTCCGGTGTCGGAGACATCCGCGGACTGGTATCGCACCACCAGATCGAAGTCGTGGCCTACCGGGGTCGGAAACAGATCGGTAACTCTATAGGTTTTGCCGCCTGCCGAGAGATCAAGCGGCGGCAGGTCAGCCGGCTTCTGCGCCTGCATCTCGTCATACAGCCGGTCAGTGACAGCGGTGGCCATGAAGGGGACCGGGACCAGCAGTTCGCGGGCCTCGCCAAAGTAGAACCAGGAATTGTGGAGCTGTCCCTTGGCCTTGAATTCCCGGGCACGGGTGGCGAACCAGTTGCCGTCGTGGCCCGAAATCTGGGCGGGCTTGGCGTAGAATCCGCCCAGCTTCCAATCGTTGCCCTGCTGCTGCAAAACAAAAGACACGGTGTAAGCCCCCTGCGGGGAGGCTGCATCCAGGGTAACGATGCCGTAGTTGCCCGGGGGCAGATTGGGAATCACGAATACGGCGCTGTCTCGAGTCTGTCCCTGGGCGCCGAAAATACCGCATAGGAACTCGGCGCGTTGCAGCGGCGCCGTCCCCTCGGCTTTGAGCAGAAATGGCGGACGCGGCGCCGGTTGCACCCCGGTCAGGTTGGGCTGGTTATCCTTGACGGCGCTCTCGATGCCGGAAAAATTCGATGCCAGGCTGGCCATCGCATTCTGCCGCAGCGAGGCCGAGTCTCCCCGCGCCGCCATGTCGTAGAGACGCTTCGCCGTCGCGGTCAGGGCCGAGGATGTAGCCTGGTCGATATCACCGGCCGTCTGGCAAGTCTGGGCGCGAACCATCATTGCCGACGAAAAAACTAATAGTGCCGCCAGCCTTTTCACGATCTTTCCTGGATAGCCGATATTCCACCTCGGGACCCCAAGGGTCAGAATCATATGAGTCACAACAATCTTAAACCGTCGGAGACGGCCCTCGATACCTGTATTTCGGGCGCCTCCGGACCGCATGATTGCGCCAGAAAGCGCCGTGTGCTACCGTCGCCCCTGTTCCCCATTTCCACGCAAGGGAGACGCTCATGGCTTTAATCTTCCTGGGCATACTGGTTGTCATCGTCATCCTGTTAGTTGGGATGTACAACAGCCTCGTCCAGTTGCGTGTCCGCTGCGACAACGCCTGGTCGGATATTGACGTACAGCTGAAACGGCGCCACGACCTGATCCCCAATCTGGTCGAAACGGTAAAGGGTTATGCCGCCCACGAGAAGGGCACATTCGAGAACATCGCCAAGTTTCGCTCCCAGGCCATGCAAGCCACCACCCCGGGGGACAAGGCCCAAGCCGAGAACCAGCTCAGTGGGGCGCTGAAGAGCCTGTTCGCGGTGGCGGAGAATTACCCTCAGCTGAAAGCCTCCGAGGAGTTCACCCAATTGCAGGGCTCGCTCAGCCAGACGGAAGACTCGATCCAGAACGCGCGCCGCTACTACAACGCGGTGGTGCGCGACCTGAACACGAAGATCCAGTCCTTTCCGACCAATATTCTGGCCGGAATGTTCGGCTTCCAGCTGCGGCAGTTCTTCGAAGTGGCCGCCGCCGACCGCGAACCGGTGGCGGTGAAGTTCTAGGAGCCGAAGCACAGGTCCGCCACGGGTCATTCAGGTTTGGGGGGCCTCCGATTGCAGTTTGAGCGGGCCTTGATTGAGGGTGGAGCAGCGCTTCAGCGCTGCATTCATGGACAGTCTAACGGGCGGCTTCAGCCGCTGAGGTACTCTCCAATCCGCGTCCTGGAATCCATGAACCCAGCGGCTGAAGTCGGTCGTCCTCGAATCTGGATTGCTGCGTTGAAGCGCTGCTCCATCCAAATTCTCCTGCTGGTCGGTGTGCTGTTGGTTGGGGCTCCGCTGTTTGCCCAGAGCTGGCGGATTGCCGACTTCCACGACACGGTCCTGATCGGTGAAGACGGCACCGCCCTGGTCAAGGAACGCATCAGCCTGGTCTTCATCGGCCAATGGCATGGCATCCACCGCACCATTCCCATCGAGTATCCGGGCCCGCGCAGCACCAATTACACGCTGTTTCTCGATGTCACCGCGGTCACTGATGGCGCTGGCCAGAAGCTGAAGTATGACTCCAAAACTTCCGGCGGATACCGCGATCTGAAAATCTACATTCCCGGTGCGGTGGACACCACGCGCACGGTGGAGATCAGCTACATCGTCCGCAACGGCATCCGCTATTTTGAGGACCACGACGAGTTCTACTGGAACGTGACCGGCAACGACTGGCCGGTGCCGATTGATCATGCCGAGGCGCATGTTTATTTGCCCAAGCAGGCTGCGGGCAGGCTGCGGGCGCAGGCGTTCACCGGAGTATATGGATCGGCCCAGCGCGACGCTACCTCCGAGGTCAACGGCGCCGACGTGGCCTTCGAGACCACCAACCCGCTGCCCATGCGCGGAGGAATGACGATCGATATCTTCATTCCCAAGGGTATTCTCAAGGAGCCGGGCGCGCTCACCCGCGCCTTCTGGTTTCTGGGCAGCAACCCCATCGTGTTTTTGCCCTTTGTTGCCTTCGCCGTAATGTACGTGCTGTGGTGGTACAAGGGCCGCGATCCTGATCCCGGACGTTCGGTCGCACCCATGTATGAACCGCCGCCGGGAATGTCTCCTGCCGAGGCCGGCGCGCTCATCGATGACACCATCCATCCCCGCGACATTACTTCCACGATTGTGGACCTGGCAGTGCGCGGCTACATAAAAATCGAAGAGACCGTGGACACGACCCTGCTGGTCTTCCACTCCAAGGACTACATCTTTCATCTGGTCAAGCCGCTGACCGAATGGCAGGGGCTCGCGCCCCACGAGAGGGTCATGCTGGAAAATATTTTCGCGGGCGGGCAGCAGACCCGGCTGTCCAGCCTGAAGAACCGCTTCTACAAGACGATTCCAGTCATAAAGCAGGACATAAAGGCGGCGCTGAAGAACAAGGGCATGTACCTGCTCGATCCCGATTCGGCCAACGGTTACAGCGTGGGAGCGGCCCTGGTGATCGTTGCCCCGTTTCTTATCGCGCAGTTCAGCGGCTACAAACAAGTATTCAATTCCGTAATTCTTCTCATCGTGTGCGGCATTGTTTCCGCCATCATCTGGTGGTTGTTCGCGCGTGAAATGTCGGCGAAAACGGTGCAGGGGGAGCGTACCCGTATTGCGGTGCTGGGGTTCCAGGAGTTCATGAATCGCGTGGACGCCGACCGCCTGAAGCGCATGCCGCCGGATACATTCGAAAAATACCTGCCTTATGCCATGGCGCTCGGAGTGGAGCATCACTGGGTGCAGGCGTTTGCCGGGATCATCCAGAACCCGCCCAACTGGTACGTGTCACCCAACGGCATGACCGGCTTCAATCCGATATTTTTCTCCAGCTCCATGCACAGCATGGCATCGGACATGAACCAGGTGTTTTTCTCCGCGCCGCGCTCGAGTTCGAGTGGCTCAGGTTTTGGCGGCGGTGGCGGAGGAGGCTTCTCCGGAGGCGGATTTGGCGGCGGTGGCGGAAGCGGTTTCTGAAGAGTTAGAGTTCTGCCTGTTTTTGGCCTTTCTTTGCGAACTTCGCGGATTCCTTTGCGTCCTTTGCGGTAAAGCTCTTGACCGCAAAGAGCTCCGCTAAGGTTGCAAAGAAATACTTCCGTCGAAATCACTTCCGGTGAAAGATGTACTTGCGCGCGTCCGGCCAGAACTCGGCGAAGGCATTACTGCCCATGCGTCCCGCGAAGCCCAGCAAGGTTCTGATGCAGGCGTCGCTAACGCTGGACTGGCTGTCAGGCCGCCAGGTGTTGGAGAGAAAATTATTTCCCGCGGTGCCCAGGTATCGGGCATAGGCCGGCGCCAGATTTCCGTCGGCCCGGCGGGCGGCAAAGGTCATCACGATTATGCTCTTTACTCGTTCCTTGAGTGGTTCCACGGCGGCGCGAAAATAGCGCGGGTCTTCTCCCCAGAGCGAGCCCAACCCCGCTTCCATGGCATTGCCCGTGGAAATGCCCGTGAGGCGCATTCCGTAGCGCTTGCCGAAGCCCTCCCAGTGAGGGCCGTACTCGCGTGGATTGTCCGTGGCCGTGGAGATGGCAGCACTGAACACGCCGGCGGTCAAGCTAACCGGCCCCACCGTACTTTTTACAAACCAGTTGAGCCGTTGGCGGCCGGTGATTGGATGATAAGAACCGACTTGCTCGATGGCCACACTCAAGGGCAGCTCGGGAAGCGCCTGGACGGAACGCGCCTGCCCGAACGCGCCCACGGTCCCGGCCAGCAGAACTGCAGCAAGGTGCCACAAGATAATTTTCACAAGCGTTGGTTGCGAATAAGGACAAGGAGTTTGCCTGGAGAACCACAAATTCGAGGTCGCTGTTTCTTCCCGCAGACATCTTCGCGGTCTATCGGCAGGCGCAGTCGAATCTTCAACGACAGAGCGTGGCGAAGTCCGAAGTCTGAAAATCTGAAGTCTGTGGGAATAGTCCCAGTTTGGGTGACGGGGGGCCCCGAAGGATTCCGTCGTCCGTTAGAAATAGGCCGGTCTGGCCTCAGGCCTGACCACAGCAACGGGGGGAGGGAGCATGGGGGAACCTAGTTCTTACCCTTTCTGTTGCGTTATCAGGCTGTTCCGAGGGGTGTCATCCGTGATATAACCGCGCAAGCACATGGTTGTGGCTCAATTCAGGAGATCCGGCATGGGGCTGGGTTTCGCAGCTGGAAATGGGCGGGAGCGAGGAGGTCTTGTGTCCGACGCGCGCACGGGGAAGCGGTTCCCCCTGGAATTGCCGATTAAGATCCACAAATCAGAGGAAGGCGGCGAGCACAGCGGCGTCACCGGAAATCTGAGCGCCGCCGGAGTGTACATCAAGGCTGACGCTGCGCTGGAGATGGGCTCGACTGTCGAATTCGAGATTACATTACCGCCAGAAATGACGGGGGCCAAAGAGGGTGTAGTCATTCAATGCCGGGGGCGCGTAGTGCGCACCGACGAACCTGCCGGCGGTCCCACGGAGGCGCGCGGTGTGGCCTGCGTGATTGACTCCTACGATTTCGTTCGCCACTAGAGGCGAGGAGCTGACAGAGATGCTGAAATTGATTCTGGCCGACAATCAAGCCATCTTCCGGGCAGGCATCGCCAAAGTGCTGGCGGTAGAGGATGAAATGCGCATCGTGGCGCAGGCGCAAACCCAGGAGCAGATGTTCATGGCTCTGGACAAGTTTCGCGCCGCGGTTCTGGTGGTTGCAGGCGGGTTCCATTCCGATTTCAACGGCATTCTGCAAGCCGCCAGTAAAGCCAAAACCCGCGTGGTCGTGCTGGCCGATACCGGCGAGAGCGCGCAACGCTACATGGGCGCGGGCGCCAACGGCGTGGTCTATCGCAACGTGACCAGCGCCGCGCTGGTGGACTGCGTGCGCAAAGTGGCGCGCGGCGAAAACTGGGTGCAGGACATTGCCGTCCCCAGCGAGCTGACCGAAAACGATATGGTCGGGCTGCGGGTTCGCGACCGCCTGACCGCGAAGGAACTGCGCATCGTCGCTCTGATTGTTCAGGGTTATAAAAACAAAGAAATCGCATCGCAGCTGGGAACCACCGAGCAGGTGATCAAGAACTACCTGCGCAACGTGTATGACAAGATCGGCGTCTCCGATCGGCTGGAACTGGCGCTGTTCACGATTCACCACCGCATCCTCAACGAAGCAGCAGCCGCCACCGCGGCAGCCGCAACGCCCCAGGCGGGAGCGGGCGTGACGTCGTAAAGGCTGGAGTTGGTAAGAGCGGGCCGCCCACGGGCGGCCCTCTTTCTTTTACGAGAAACACGTAGGGGCGGGTGCCCTCACCCGCCCGGCGGAGCGAAGCTCCGCCAGCCCTGGCCAGCTGCGCCGGCCCGCCCTTTTCAGTGTCATCTTGAAGTCGAAGGACCCCTGGCAGTGCCACAATGCTGGAGTTGTTCAATGAAGCTGGAAGGAATGTTGGCCCGCAAGTGTCGCGAGGTATCAGAAGGGCGTAGGGGTCCTTCGACTGCGCGACGGCTTCGCCCTGCGAAGCCGTCACTCCGCTCAGGATGACAAAGCTTTGGCTCAGGATGACAAACTTTGAAAGATACCGGTAATTGATTTTTTGAATTGGACTTCCGCGCCATGCGCTGGCACAGTAGCAGCGTCCAATCGTCTGTACGAAACAGACTGTAAGCCCAGGTGCTGCGAACTCTGAAGTTCGTTCCCTAACTCCTGTCGTTTGACGTTTCATTCCTGACCTCGTCGTCCCAACAGAAACCACGCGAGCGGCTCTCGTACGGCGTGCGCGCCGGTGTGTCGGCTCGCGACAACCACAGAGGAGATCAGGTCATGAAATCAATCCGCAGTTCCATGCTGTTCAAAGCAGTTATCCTTGCCATCGGTGCGCTGGCCGCATCCGCCAGCCCCGCCCAGGCGCAGTCTGCCACCGGAAAGTTCACCCTTACCCACGACGCCCGCTGGGGCAACGTGCTTCTGACTCCCGGGGTTTACTCGTTCGCGCTGCAGTCCCCGAGTTTGCCGGCGGCCATCATGGTCGGCAAAACCGGAGAAGCGCGGATCGCAATAGTGTTGCCCGCCGCAGTCTCGACAGAAAAACTCTGCCCGGGCAGCACCATGGTGCTGACTCGTACCGCGGCCGGAGAGTCGTTCGTAAGCGCGCTGTACCTCGGCGACCTCGGTTTAAGTCTCCAGTATTCAGCACCCCGATCGCCGGTGGCAACAGAATCGGCGAAACTGGGACCCATCGCCGAGTCTCAACCCGCCAAGTGAACTCCCCATGCGGAAGCGGCCATCGAACCTGGTGGCCCGCTTCCGCCTTTTTGTTTTCCGAGTAGCTGAATGAAACCGTCGTTGGCCTTTGGTCGTTGGTCGTTGGTCAAACAAAACCAGCAACGGATTTGGGTGCCCGGTCCTCGTCTCTCCGTTTTTTGGAGAGACAGGGCGGGGAAGTGAGAGGTCGGTTGAAAGCCGCATGTTCCGTCGTTTAGCCAACGACTAATGGCCAACGACCAACGGCGCCTTTGCTCCGTGCGATCTAGTTCGTGCGCGAGTTGCGCCGTAATTCATCGGTCACGACAACTGCTTCCGCAACCTGCCGCATGGATTTGCGGGTCTGCCGGCTCTGCCGTTGCAAGGCGAGATAGGCCTACTCTTCGTCGATCGAAAGATCGCGCTGCAGAATACCCTTGGCGCGTTCCACGATTTTCCGCGTTTCCAGTTGTTGCGAAAGATTCGTGTTCTCGCTCTCCAGGCGGGCCATCTCGATTTCAGCTCCCACCAGAAACCCGGCGGTCGAGATCAGCCGTATTTCGCGCTGGTTGTGCACATGTGGACGGCGATGCTGCAGGTTGATCACGCCCACCACGCGCCCGCGCGACATCAGGGGCACGGAGAGAAACGCTTCGTAAGTGTCTTCGGGCAGTTCATGGAAGAATTGAAAGCGCGGATCCTTGGAAGCATTTTTCGAAACCGCAACCGGCTCGCGATGTTCCGCCACCCAGCCAGTGATGCCTTCCCCGACGTTCAGCTTCAGGCGATCGACCACGTCCGGATGCGGGTTCTTTGACGCGCGCAACAACAGTTGCTCGTCTTCGAGAACATAAATCAGGCAGGAATCGCACTTCACCAGCGCCGAGGCAAAATCTACAACCCGCGCGAGCACTTCATGTAAAGCGTCCGCGGAAGCCATTTGAGTGCCAAGTTCATGAAGAAAATCTACTGAAGAATCGTCTAACGGCAAAGATGTGGACATGCTTCCACGATAGGAGGCAAGGTTCGGGTTGTCCAATTGCAATTTTCGATCACGGGCATAAAACCTTTTCGCGCAACCTAGTGGAATTAAATGAATCTTGAGAAGGGTTACAAGGATACCTCGTTACAGAAAGTGTTACAGGCGTCGTCGTTTGTGGGCGTTGTGGTGGTTGTGTGGTCGCGGGTGACCCGCCCGCGCACTTTCCCGGTCGAAAGAAGCTCTGGGTCCGCGGCAGCTTCCTCGCGGGCGAGTCGCCCGCGGCCACATTCGATCCTTAGATCTTCTCGCCCACAGCTTTGCCCTGCGTAAACAGATACAAGTAATCCGGGCCGCCGGATTTCGAATCAGTGCCCGACATGTTAAAACCGCCGAACGGATGCGCAGCAACGGTAGCACCGGTGCACTTGCGATTGATGTAGAGGTTCCCCACGTGAAATTCCTGGATGGCCCGCGCAATCTTGTCTTTCGACTTTGTATAAACCGCGCCAGTGAGGCCAAATTCGGTGTCGTTGGCAATCTCGAGGGCATGGCTGTAGTTCTTTGACTTGATCACCGCCAGCAGTGGTCCGAAAACTTCTTCCTGTTCCAGGCGTGATCCGGGCGGAATATCGGCGATGACCGTGGGCTGCAGAAAATACCCTTCGCCGGCATTCTTCGCGGGACCGCCGCCGGTGATCACGCGCCCATCTTTTTTGCCGACTTCGATGTAATCGAGAATCGACTTCATCGAGCCTTCGTTGATCACCGCGCCCATGTTGGCATTTGCCGCGGGGTCGCCGACCGTGATCTTCTCCACTCGCGCTTTCAGCTTCTCCAGGAATATGTCATAGATGCGCTCATCGACAATTGCCCGGGAGCAGGCCGAGCACTTCTGGCCCTGGAAGCCGAATGCGGCCTGGGCCACGCCTTCGACGGCGGAGTCAACGTCGGCGTCGGCATCGACGATGATGGCATCCTTGCCGCCCATCTCGAGGATGGTGCGCTTAATCCATATCTGACCGGGAGCATGCGCGGCCGCGCTCTTGTTGATGTCGAGGCCGACTTCGCGCGAACCAGTAAACGCGATGTAACGGGTCTTGGGGTGGGCCACCACGGCGTTGCCGAAGCTGGCGCCGGCGCCGGGACAGAAATTCACCACACCTTCCGGCATGCCGCACTCTTCCAGCAGTTCGACAAATTTCGCCGCAATCGTCGGAGAATCGCTTGAAGGCTTCAGGATGACCGTGTTGCCGCTCACAATCGAGGCCAGCGTCATGCCGGCCATGATGGCGCAGGGAAAATTCCACGGCGGAATTACCGCCCCTACGCCCAGAGGAATGTACATCAGGGTGTCGCGTTCGCCCGGCATCTGCACCGGCAGTTCGGTACGCGAAAGGCGCAGCGCCTCCCGCGCGTAGTACTCGCAGAAGTCGATAGTTTCGGCGATATCGGCGTCGGCCTCGGCCCAGTTCTTGCTGACCTCGAAAACCAGCCAGGCGCAGAATTCGAACTTGCGCTCGCGCATTACGTCTCCCACATGGAACAGCAGGCTGGCGCGCTCTTCAAAAGACGTCCGGCTCCAGCTGGCAAAGGCTGCGAGCGCCGCCTGCATGGCTCGGTTCCACGTGTTCCTTGCCGGCTTTCTGGTGCAGACCGACCAGTTGCGAAGGCCTGGCGGGGTTGATGGACTTGATCTTGTCGCTGGTCCTGGTCCGCTTGCCGCCGATGATCAGGTCGTACTCGCGGCCCAGCTGGCCGCGTACTTTTTCGATGGCGGCGCGCATCTGGCGGGCAGTCGGTTCCTTGGTGAAATCGGTGAGCGGTTCGTTTACGAACGGCCCTTCATGCAGGCGTGTCTGTGGGCGGGACGGAGCTTCAACGGTTGCCATGAGCGCACCTCGGAAATATTCGATGCCGGCGGGTGGATGTAAGACTCTTCGTGGTTATTGTAGCACCGTGAAACGTAGCCGAGAGGGAACAGCCGGTCGCCGAGCTTCGCTCGGCCGGGCGGATGAGGGCATCCGCCCCTACGTGGGTTCGTAGCGCTAAGAAGTGCTACGGGACCTTGACCGATTCATGATCCTCTGCCGGTTGGTAGCTCATGGCGGCGGTGCGTTCCAGTTTGTCCCAGGCGAAGCGCCGGCCTTCCGCGGCGCGTTTCAGCGTCTTCAGCAGGACGAGCGAGAACAATTGCCGGTAAGCGAAGCGTTGCAGCCAGACCTGGCTCAGGAGCCACGGGTCTTCCGGCGCTTCCGGTTGGCGGCGTTCCAGGGCGAAAGCAATCGCCGAAGCCAGGAAGTCAATTACCAGGAAAGCCACAAAGAAAACGATAAGACGCTGAAAGCTGCCAGTGTCGGTGGACTCGGGGTGGAAAAATTTCTGGATGGAATACCAGATCGTGCCCACAACAAACATGATGTCAATCAGGGGCGAGACCAGAGGCAGCAGCACCTGGAAGATGGCAATGTTGGGCAAGGCAATCCAGCCCAGCACGCCTTCGCGGGCAAAGGCGCCGCGATGCTTCCACACGGACTGCAGGATGCCGAACGACCAGCGAAAACGCTGGCGCATCAGGCCGCTAGCATTGACCGGGGCCTCGGTATAAGCCAGGGCCAGGTCTTCGTACTCGACGCGATATCCCAGTTGCAGCAGTGCCATGGTGAGATCAGCGTCTTCAGCCACAGTGTCGGTGTGGAACCCGCCTGCCTCGCGCACCGCCGCGACTCGCCAGGCGCCGATCGCGCCCGGCACCACGCTGACTGCGCCCATGGTGTTCAAGGCCCGGCGCTCGAAGTTCTGGCTGGTGATGTACTCCAAAGCCTGCCAGCGGGTCCAGAGGTTAATGCGGTTTCCAACTTTGGCATTGCCCGCCACCGCGCCTACCTTGGGGTTTAGAAAGTGAGGTATGAGGCGGGAGATGGCGTCGCGGGCGATAACGGTATCGGCGTCAATGCCGACAAAAATTTCCTCGCCGCGAAGGTGCTCCAGTCCAAAATTGAGAGCGTCTGCTTTGCCGGAGTTGGGTTTGGTCAGGATGAGGACCCTGCCGCTGGCGGCTTCGAGGGCAAACGCACTCCGCGCCGCTTCGAGGGTCCCGTCACTCGATCCGTCGTCAATCACGATCACACGCAGATTGGCATAGTCCGAGGTGAGTGCCGAGCGGATGGTCCGCACGATAACTTTCTCTTCGTTGTACGCCGGGACCAGCACCGCAACCGGGGGAAGAAAGTGGGCTGCGTCGCCGGGAGTTCCATAACGCCGGGGCCAGAGCCGGTCGAAGATGGCGAAAGCGCCGATGAAAAGCAGGCGGCCGGTCATCAGCACGTCGCCCACAAAGAAGATCCAGGTCATGGCGTTGAACGCCAGGGGGAAGAGCGCGAAGCCGAACAGGTTCAGGCGCGCGATCCAGCGCTGGTCGGAAGGAATGGGCGGCATCACCTGCGCCCGGGTGCGGCCCAGCAACTGATGAAGGGGAACGATCTGCAATCCTTTCGCCCGCACGGCGGCAATGATCCGGGGAAGAGCCAGCACGGTCTGCTCGCGATCACCTCCGCCATCGTGCAGCAGGATGATGTTGCCGCAGCGAATGTCGCCCGCGGCGCAGGGCGGCAGATGGGACACGACATCAGAGACGATCTGATCGGCGCTGTGCCGTGGATTGTCACGCCAGTCGTTGGGGTCGATCTTGTCGCCGATGGTGATGTAGCCCATGTCCTGGGTGGTCTCGAGCGGGCGGACCTGGTCTTCGGTGTCGGGCTCGGCGTCAATCGAATAGGGCGGGCGGAACAGAATCGAGCGAATGCCCAGGCGGCTGGCAAAGAGTTGCTCGGTGAGATTGAGTTCCACCGCCCGCATGAATCCCTTGGAAATGTTGCTGATGTCGGGATGGGTAAAAGTGTGGTTCCCGATTTCGTGCCCCTCGTGGTAGATGCGGTCGGTGATGTCGCCGAACTTGTCGGCCTGGATTCCGATCAGAAAGAAGGCGGCCGGCGCCTGTTCGCGTTTGAGCACGTCGAGGATTTTGGGCGTCCATTCCGGGTCGGGGCCGTCGTCGAAGGTAATGGCGACCTTGTCCGGGCTTGATCCGTAGCGCGCCACCCGGTAGGGCTCAGGGAACGAATCGAAGCTCTGATCAGTGATGGTCCCAGTGTTCGAATCCAGCGTGAGGCTGCGTTGTCCGTCGGCGGGCCGTGCTTCGATGCGCAGGATCTCGCCATTGCCCTCCATGTCCACATCCTGGCCGGGGGGAACGTCTTTCAATTTATTTTCTGCCCCGGCTTCGCCGGGAATGTCCCAGATCCGCCACAGGGAGCGATCTTCCGATCCCAGCCGCCACAGCGCGAAGGTCCTGATGCCGAGGGACTGCGCGGCGCGCATCTGGTTCAGTGCGGTCACGGCATCGAGAAACCAGATGTCGTGCTGCAGATCGTGTTCATCCAGATAACTGATGTGGGGATTGAGACTGTCGCCGTCAAAATCCACATCTGCTTCCGAGTCGCGGGCGGCCAGCCAGGCATCCTGCACGGTCACGTTGATGTCTTTCACGCCCGGCGGCAGCGGGCCGCGCTTCGGCTTGTGCACCCAGTCGTAACCGTAATTGCCGATGGCCGAGATCAACTTGTCTCGGGGGACCACTTTTATGGCCGCCTTGAGGTTGTCAGTGAACCAGTCTTGTGACGCCACCGGGCCCGCGGTTCCAGGCGACGGATAGTGCTCGTCGTAGTTCATCAGCACCACGCCGTCAACCTGGGCAGCGACCGCGGCGTAATCGTATTCGTCGTTGCGCGCCTGCACGCTGACGTACAACTTCATCCCCTTGGCATGCAGATCACCGGAGAGTTCCTTGAGCAGGGCCAGATAGCCTGGCTGTGCGCTCCGAGCCAGAGTCTCGAAGTCGATCATCAGGCCGCGATACCGGTCGGTGGCCAGAAACGACGCCACCTCCCGGCGAAAATTCGCACGGGCATCGGGATTGTTCAGAAAGGCGCTGACGTCCACCCAATCGGCCCCGTCAAAATTGTTGACCATGGGGAAGACTTCCATGCCGGTCTCTTCCGATTTCAGAAAGGGCATGACCTTGTCATCCACGGAACGAACGCTGGAATCCTGCATCACGTCGAAGAACTTGTTGGTCTGTTCATCGATGCTCTGCAAGCGGCCATCCGGCGTGATCGTATGCAGCCAATCGGGGAAGAGCAGATCGATCTGCCGGGCATATTCGCGCAACGATGAGAAACTGGCGGCGTCGTAGGGCACATAAAATGCCGCCCGGATGCCTTCTTCCGCGTTCAGTTTTACCTGTGAAGGTGCTGAGCGGGATTTTCGATGGCCGCGATAGTAGGCCAGTCTTCTCCGTTCTTTCGCCCGTTCTCTCTCTTTTTCTTTCAGCGCGCGGTAAGGACGCTTCTGGGGCGGCAGGAGGAGGTCGGGCAAGGGCTCATTGCGCAGGGCCGTGTAGGCAAAAAAAACGACCAGCAGCGTGATGCTGACGCCGATGATGTCAAAGGCCAGTCGTATCCGCTTCCAGCGGGCCTTGCCGGGATCGTAAAAAACAGGTTGCGCCATGAAAATTGCTGTGTATCCATCCTAAGCTGAGGTATTCGGGTGGTCAATCGCCGCTCTGCCCGCGTGGGGACAGCCGCCCCGGCTGTCCCGTCGAGCGCCGCTCGACCGTATTTTCCATCGCCGAACTGGCGGAGCGTTGCTCCGCAGGACAGCCGAGGGCGGCTGTCCCCACGTGGTTCGTGGTGAGTGGAACGATTTGGCCCGAACAGAGGTATATTCTTAGCGTGCGCCAGCTCGTGCGCCAACACTTCCGATTTTTTCTGTTGGCTACGTTAGCCGCGGTTGGGCTGCGGCTGCTTTTCCTGTTTCGTTTCCCTGCCATCACCAACGATTCTTTTGTTTATGGCGACATCGCCAAGAACTGGCTGCAGCATGGCATTTACGGCCTGAGCGGTCCGGACGAGATTTCTCCCACCTACATCCGGTTGCCCGGATATCCCGCGTTCCTGGCCGCCGTGTTCGCCATCTTCGGGATGGAACACTACCGGGCAGTGCTGGCACTGCAGGTGGTGGTGGATGTCGGTACCTGTTTCCTGATCGCGGACATGGCGCGGCGCCTGGTTTCGCCGCGGGCCGCCAGGGCGGCATTTCTTATGGCGGCGCTGTGTCCGTTTCTGGCCAGCTATGCGGCCGCAGCTCTTACCGAGACCCTGGAAATTTTCTTCACCGTGCTGGCTTTTGACTGCGCTATCGCCGGTCTGGAAGCGCTCGAGCAGAGGCGATTGCGGCCATGGGCGGGGTGCGGTCTCGCCACCGCCGCCGCGATTCTCTTGCGTCCGGATGGGGGATTGATACTGATTGCGATTGAGTTGTATCTCGGGGTGCTGTTGTTTCTTGCCTGGAAGAACAAGACGCGGGCGAGTCGCCCGCGGCCACATGTTCCCCAGGGTTCTTCACATCTGCTGCGGGCAGGGTTGATCCTGGGAGTGGTCTCCCTGGCGCCGCTGGCTCCCTGGGCCTGGCGCAATCTGCATACCCTGCATCGCTTTGAACCCCTGGCGCCGCGTTATGCCAATGAGGAAGATGAGTTCGTTCCCGCCGGATTCAATCGCTGGGTAAAGACCTGGATGGCCGACTACGCTTCCGTCGAGGAAATCTACTGGTCCGTTCCGGGAGATACGGTGGATGCCGACAAGCTTCCATCCCGCGCCTTTGATTCTGAAGGGCAGCGCCAGCAGACCAGGCAGTTGCTGGCGGAGTACAACCAGGTGCTGCACGTCACTCCGGAACTGGATGCCCGCTTTGCCGCCCTGGCCACCCAGCGCATCAGGCAGGCGCCGGTGCGCTATTACGTGTGGTTGCCGCTGGTGCGCATCGCCGACATGTGGCTGCGTCCCCGCACCGAGACCTTGCCTTCCGACACCCGGTGGTGGGAATTCAACGACGATCCCACCTGGTCGGCGCTGGCAGTGACCCTGGGAATCGTGAATCTTCTCTATCTGGGGGCCGGGCTGGCAGGTCTGGTACGAGCGCGTTGGACCATCCCCCTGGGCCTGCTCCTGACATTTGTTCTGCTCCGATCAGGCTTTCTGGGAAGCCTGGAGAACCCGGAGCCCCGCTACACTCTGGAAGCCTATTTCTTCGTGATTGTCATGGGCAGTGTGTTGTTTGGATAACAAAGCCGCAGAATTTGATGAAAATCCGTATTTAGCCTCTGAAAACCTCTGAAAATAGGGATATTTGTCTTCGACATCACTCATAACTTGGGTAGATTCTGCTTGCAATTGTTGGCCTGAAAATTGCACAATGTCCGCCCAACAGTGCTTTTCCTTCATTTCCCTGGTTTTCTTTACAAGTAAATAGTGAGTCGATTGGGCAACCATGCAAGCCTTAAAAGGAGCTGCTATGGGTTCTGTTCGGGGAGTGGCTTTAGCGATTGTCGTCCTGCTGTTTGCGGCCCCGCTCTGGGGTCAGACCGGTACTTCCGCTATTCGCGGAACGATTACTGACCAGCAGGGACGGCTGGTTCCGAATGCGACGGTGACCCTCACCAATATGGCCACCAGCGCGGCGCGCACCACGAAGTCGAGCGACAGCGGAGACTTCGTATTCGACTTGATCCCTCCCGGGGACTACCGCCTGGAGATCGAGGCCACGGGATTCCGTAATAACGTGCTGAACAATGTGCACGCCCTGATAGGCAAGCAGACGGAGAGCAGTGTCCAGCTGGAAGTAGGCGCGGCCACGGAAGTCGTGGAGGTCACGGCCTCGTCGCAGGAAGCTCTCATCAACACCCAGGACGCCAGCCTGGGCAATAACTTTATCGCCGAGCAGATCACCCAGCTTCCCCTGGAGGCGCGCAACCTGGTCGATTTGCTGAGCCTGCAGCCGGGCTCAACCCGCGAAGGTTACACCACCGGCGCCCGGGCCGATCAGTCGAACGTGACCCTGGATGGGGTGGATATCAACAACGCGCAAAGCGGCAATGCCCAGGTCCCGCTCACTACTAACACCCTGGGAATTGGAACGCTGGGCGGCGACCGTGGCGACATCACCTCCGGGCCGGTGCTCCGTCTCAATGCGGAAGCGATTGAGGAATTCCGCGTCACCACCGCCAACGGCGGTGCCAACCAGGGCCGCTCGTCCGGCTCCCAGGTGAACCTCGTTACCAAGTCGGGCACCAACAGCTGGCATGGCGCGGCTTTCGAATTCTACCGCTCCCGCGGGTTCACGGCCAACGACTGGTTCAATACCCACGCTCAGCCAGTGGTGGATCGGCAGCCCCTGATCCGGAATACATTTGGCGGAGCCCTGGGCGGTCCTATCGTCAAGAACCGGGCGTTTTTCTTTTACAGTTATGAGGGGCGTCATGATGCCAGCGGGACCGGTCAAAGCGAAGTCGTTCCCTTAGCCTCGCTTGGCCAGGGCATCATCAACTACCGCTACTGTGCGAATGCCGCCTGCAGCAGCGTGCAACAGGCGTCTCTCGATCTGACTCAGAATGAGGCTGCGTTTCACCTGGTGCATGATGGAGATCCAGCCAATCCGGCCATCAACCCGGCCGCCCTGGATGCCCTGGCTGCAGCCGCCGCCAAATACCCGGTCAATGACACGTCGCTGGGCGATGGACTGAATACGGGGGGATTCCGATTCAACTCCCCCACGCCGGTGACACTGAACTCTCATGTCGCCAAACTGGATTTCAACATTAACAACAACCAGGTTGCATTCCTCCGGGCGAACGTGATCTATGATCATCAGACGCAGGCCAGCTGGCTTCCTGACACCCAGGCACCCCTGGTCTGGAACCATCCTTGGGGTTTTGCCGCAGGTCATACCTGGACCTTGGGCAGCCACTGGGTCAACAATTTCCGCTACGGCTACACCCGGCAGGCCTTCGACCAGGCCGGCGACAGCAACGGGAACGACATCAGTTTCCGATTTGTATTTCAACCCAATGGGCAGCAACACACCCTCAGCCGGGTCACGCCGGTGCAGAACTTCACCGACGACGTCTCCTGGATCCACGGAAGCCACACCATCCAGTTCGGCGCCAATATCCGGGTAGTCAGTAACAGCCGGGTCAGCTTCGCCAATGCCTACGACGTAGCGGTCACGAATCCATCGTTTTATCTGGGGGCCGGGGAAAATATCTCCGATACCTTCCAGCAATATCTGATCTCGCAAGGTCTGCCCGGAGGGCGCGCCAACGAGAGTCTGGATTCCCCGACGGAAGTGCAGAATGCGGCCACCGCCATCATCGGACGATTCTCGCAGTACACCGCCGACTTCACTTTCGACAAAGACGGTACGTTGCTGCCGGCGGGCCAACCCGCGATCCGCGACTTCAAGACCCAGGCCTACGACAGCTATGTCCAGGACACCTGGAAAGTCGGCCCTAATCTGACCCTTACCCTCGGCCTGCGGTATAGCCTGGAGCGCCCGGTGTATGAGTCGCAGGGGTTTGAAGTGCAGCCCACGGTACCCCTGGGGACGTATTTCGCGGAGCGCCTGGCAGCCGCGAACGAGGGCAGGAACTTCATGGATCCCATCGTGATCAACAAGTCGGGCCCGGCGAACGGCGGCCCCCCTATGTACAACTGGGACAAGAACAACTTTCAGCCCAGAATTGCCGTGGCCTGGTCGCCGGATGGTGGCGACGGATTCTTTGGCCGACTGCTGGGTCATGGCGGAGCTTCGGTGTTGCGCGGCGGATTTGCCCTGACCAACGATTATTTTGGCCAGGCACTGGCCGTGGACTTCGATCTGAATAACACCCTTGGATTCACCTCCAACTACACCACCCCGGCGAACACCTACGATACCCAGGTGAGCGGGCAGGCTGGACTGGCCCCGTTATTTACCAGTTTCAATCAGGACGTACGCGGCCTTCCCAACGTCGTGGTTCCATCGGACCTTCAGTTCCCGCTTAAGGCGGAGGTGGACGAAGGAGAACGCATCGAGCAGTCGGTGGATTCGAAACTGCACGCGCCCACGGAATACGTGTGGAATTTTACCTTCGAGCGTCAATTGCCCGCTGGCATGGTCTTCTCCGGTTCCTATATCGGGCGGATGGGACGCAGCCTGCTGGCCCGCCGGGACGTCGTGGCTTTCAACAACGTGCGTGATCCGCAGAGTGGCATGACCTGGTACCAGGCCGGGACTGCTCTCGAAAAGCAGCGTCAGAAGGGCATCGATACCAGCCAGATCGCAACCATTCCATTCTTCGAGAACCTGTTTCCCGCCGGCCTGGGGACCATGCTGAACAATGACTTTTGGGCTCGACCCCGCGTGCAGTGGTGGCAATGCCGGGCTTTGATCCCACGTGGAGCAACACCCAGGTGTTCTATGCCATGCAGAGCCGCACCCCTAGCAACCCTTGCGCTTTCTTTGCAGGGAATGACTGGACAGACACCCAGGCGCTAGTGGACTCAGGTGATGTTCAGCGACTCAATTCGGCCCGGACGCCACCCGCTTCATGCAGCCTCAGTACGGCGCCCTCTCCGCCTGGAGTACGATCGGGAACTCGAACTATAACGCGCTCACCCTGTCACTGCGGGAGCGTTTAAACAGTCTGTCATTTGACCTGAACTACAGCTACGCCCATTCTTTGGACGACGCTTCCGGCCTGCAATCGGACACGGCTTTTGCGGTGGGACCGTTCATTACCAATCCCATCCGCCAGCGCGACAACTACGCCAATTCTGACTTTGACGTCAAACACAACGTCAACGCCTCGGCCGTCTGGCAGATGCCTCTTGGCAAAGGCAAAGCCTTCCTGAATGACGCCAAGGGACTTGCGCAGGCAGCTTTGGGGGGCTGGCAGCTTTCCGGCATCTTCCGCTGGAACACGGGGCTGCCGACGTTCTCGCCTTTCGACGATGCACGCTGGGCTACCAACTGGAACGTACAGGCAGCGGTGACTCCCATCAGGGCGGTCCACACCTGCCCCACCAAGACCGAGACGGAGGACCCCAAGCTCTTCGGCGGATGCGGCGACATCAACCAGGTGTACCAGAGCTTCCGCAATGCCTACCCGGGCGAGACCGGACCGCGCAACATCTTTCGCGTACCGGATTACATCGATCTTGATCTGGGGATCGGAAAGAGCTTCAGCTTCGGCGAGCATTATGGCCTGCAACTCCGATGGGATGTTTTCAACGTGACAAACACCCAGCACTTCTCCCAGATCAGCGGCAGCCGCACCGGCTTTGGCGTGGGTCGCGATCCGGCGCTGCAAAATGCGAGTGCTCCCAGCTCCTGGTCGAATTTCCTGCCTGTCGTGAACGGCCAGGCGCGCATCATGCAGATCGGAGCGCGCTTCTCGTTCTAGAAGACAGCAGCGATTTCTTACGGCTGAGTCAGCAATGGCTCAGCCGTTTTTTCTTGCGGCGCCCGCGTGGGGACAGCCGCTCCCGGCTGTCCGGGCCGCGCAGCGCGGCTCTTAAAATACGCTGCCTTTCAGTGTCGGCCCTTCGTGGAAGAGCGGCCCTTCAGGGCCGCGTAAGTCGTCAGAAATGTGTGCGGGCTTTAGCCCTCGTGGTCGCTTCGTCCGGGCAAATTGAGTTTTTCCGCAACCTCTTCAGTCGTGCCAATAAGTCGCGAAAATCTGGCCGCGCTTTAGCGCCTGCGGTTTGCTGCTCGCGCAAGGGAACGCGCGCTGGGGATCGGCTTGAACCGTCGGGGAAAAGCAAACCCCAGCGGCTAAAGCCGCACTAGCTTCTGCGCGATGTGGCACGACTGAAGTCGTGCCCTTCCACGCCCTGGATCGGGTTCCCGCCTGGACTGCCGTCGTGCCCGTCCACGCCGCGACCGGACAGCCGGGGGCGGCTGTCCCCACGTGGTCACCGGCGGGTCAGCTTCCGGGCGGCGGCGCGCTCCCGTTCCGCATCGGCCACGCGACCGAGTTGCTGATAGGCATCGGCCAGGAAGGAATGGGCTTCGCTGGAATCGGGCTGGACCTGGGTCGCTTTTTCCAGGTTGTCGAGCGCGTCCAGCGGATTGCCCTGCAAAGAGAGAATCCGCCCCCGCAGCAGGTTGGCGCGGTAGTGATCGGGACTGAGCCCGAGCGTGGTATCGAGCTCGGTCATGGCCTCGGGGACACGATCGATGCGGGCATAGACCGCGGCCAGCGAGAAATGCGCGTCCGCCCACCTGGGCGCGCGCGCTGCGGCGGCTTCGAACTCAGGCGCCGCTCCTTTCCAGTCGCCGGTCTCGAATAACGCCAGCCCCAGTTCGTAGTGGCCCATGCCATTGTCGGGCTGCGCGGTCACCGCCTTCCGCAACGGCGCGATCGCCAGGTCGAAATGCTTGAGCCGGGCCTGGGCAATCCCGTACTGCATATTTGCCACGGGCATGTTGGGCAGCGCGACCAGAGCCGTCCGGAGCAGGGGGAGAGCTTCCTCGTAGCGCCCGTCTTCCACATCGAACATGGCGTCATGCAGTATGTTGGCAATTTCGATTTGAGTCTTCGGATCGGACCCGGTGAGCATCTTCTCGTCCCGCACCGGGTTCGTATCGGACCCGACATAGCCGAGGGCTTGCAGCTTTTGCAGCTTTTCCGGATCGGGCTTGGCCAGGTCCACCAGGGTCTGGCTGGTCTGGCTGCGGAAATCGGCAAGTTGCGCTGCCAACGTGTCGGCCACCGCCTTCGAGCTTGCAGCCAGGTTGTGAGTTTCTCCCGGATCGATCGACTGGTTATAAAGTTCCTGGTCGGGAGCCTGGATAAAAAGATATTTTCCCGTACGCAGAGCCCGCAGTGCGCTCCAGCCGAAGGCCCGATGCGGATAGTCAGTCTCGGCGTAGGCGGGGCGGTCGGGCGAAGCGGCGGCCTTCGCATCTGGCGCTTGTACAAATTCCAGCAGAGACCGCCCCTGCATCTCTGACGGAGGTGTGAGGCCGGCAGCGGCAAGCAGAGTGGGCGCGACATCCACCAGCCCGGCGCGAATTTCGCTGCGGCGTCCCGCCCAGCGATTCAGCGGGAGCTTGATCAGCAAGGGCACATGCAGAGTTTCATCGTATAGAAACACCCCGTGGGTGTTCTCACCATGTGCACCCAACGACTCACCATGGTCGGCCATCACCGCAATCATGGTTTCGTCATAGAGTCCGTGCTGGCGCAACCCATCGAGCAATTTTCCGACGCAGGCGTCGGTGTAGGCGATTTCCCCGTCGTAAGGTTGCGCCGCGAAGCGTTGTTTGTAGGGCGACGGCGGGTCGTAAGGATCGTGCGCGTCGTATAAATGGACCCACAGGAAAAACGGTCCATTGGGCACCTGGCTGAGCCATCGCAGGGCGTGTTCGACCACGACTTCGGCGCGGCGCTCCACGGTTTTGTAGCGGTCGGCCCCGCGGCGGCGCATATGGAAGCCCGCGTCGTAAAGGTCGAAGCCGCGGTCAAATCCGGGCGCGGTGCCGTCCAGCGGATCGAGCACGAGCGAGGCCACGAATGCTCCTGTGTGGTATCCACGCTGATGCAACAGGTCAGGCAAGTAGGGGAGTTTGGCGGAAAGCGGCACGCCAAAATCATTGACGTGATTGAACTGCGGATAAGTTCCGGTAAGAATTGTGGTGTGCGACGCCGTGGTCAGCGGAACGTGCGAATAGGCGCGTGTGAATACCACTCCCTGCCGCGCCATTGCGTCCAGGTGGGGCGTCAGTCCTCGCTTTGATCCCAGAAAACCCATGCGATCGGCGCGCGTGGTGTCGAGCGTGATCAAGAGAATGTTGGGATACTGCGGAGAACTGCGGTGCGGCGGAGTCTTCCTCTGCTGAGCGGGATGCTGAGCGGCGACACTGGAGATCGCAACCAGAAGCAGCAGGAAGGAAGAGCCGAGGCGCCGGACTGCCATAGGAATGAAAAAGGGAGTCTAGCACAGGCCGACTCCCTGGATGTTGCGGCTAGTCTCCAGCAAATTTCCTAGAAAGTGAATTTCAAAGAGAAATTCATATTTCTGGGTCCGCCCTGGGCGATCACCGGATTGCCGGACGCCACGTCCGAGGTCTTGCTGACCGTACCGAAGCTGGTGCCAAACGTGTTGTCCGGGAAGTAGTAGAAATTTCCGCGATTCAGGATGTTGTAAACCTCCCAGCGTATTTCCATGTTCAAGCGGTCGGTGATCCTGGTGTTCTTCATCAAAGTCATGTCCCATTGGGCTAGGCCGGGACCAATGAGTTGATTGCGGCGGGACGTGCCGACGGTTCCCGGGCATGGGATGTAGAAAGGTGAGAGCGGAATGTCGCCGCTCAGGAAGTTGGCCGCGGTGTCATCGAAGTTTTGCCGGCCGCAGGGATCAAAGACACCGGCGGTGCCGTCTGGAATCACATTCTCCACCACGTACTGGGCCGGGTTCCGGGTGTTGTACTTGACCGGCGTACCATCCCACGACGCCCGGATGGAACTGCCGGACAAGCCCTGGCCCGAGGGATCGGCGCCTCCGCCCAGCAGCACGCTGAACGGGCGTCCGCTGATGGCGGTGAAGATGGTGCTGAATTGCCATCCCTTGCCCAAACGTTCGCCCACGCGCGGGAGAGTCGGCAAAGAGTACACGCCGCTGACGTTGAAATTGAGACGGACGTCGTGGTCGCAGAGGCCGCGATTGTCCGCGATGCTCAGAGGATTCTGCAACTGAGGGTAGTCGCCGACGCCACCCCGGTTGAAAGAACTCTCGTCAAAGCATTTGCTCCAGGTGAAGTTGTACGCGGTGTCCAGTCCGTGCCAGTCGCGCTGGTTATACGATGCCTGCAAGCTGTCGTACTGAGAATCGCCCAGGTTGGTGGTCTGGACAATATGTCTGAGGTTGGGAAATTGAGTGGCAAATGGCCGGTCGGTGTCATCGCCGCCACTGCCCAGCGGACTGGCGTTCAGGTCGCGGTTAATGGCGAGATCCTGTCCGTGCTGGCCGGAATACCCGACGGTCAGCACGTTGTTGCGCGCAATTTCCTGCTGGATACTCAAGCTGTAGATATGGGCCCGCGGGGTCTTAAAATCCTGCACGACTGAATATGCGTCAAAAGGAGGCTCTCCGGTGGGGCTGGGGCCAAAGACCGGTCCCTGGGAGAAACAGATGTAATCGCCCACTCCGGTGACGGGATCGAAACAGCCACTGCCGGGAATGTTGTCGGACTGGTTCGGTGCGAGTCCGGAACCGCCTCCAAGGCCGACGTCGCCCGAAATCGAAACCGAAAACAGCCCGAGATTGGGCTGGGTAAATGCGCCCGCGCTCGCGCCCGCCAGGGAATAGGGCGACGCTAGGGTGGCGAAATTCGGCACGTCGTAAGTCAGCGAATAGCCGCCGCGCAAGGCTGTCTTGCCGTTTCCAAAAATGTCCCAGGCGAAACCGACGCGGGGTCCAAAGTCCTTATAGTCGATATGGTAGAGGCGGTTGATGCCTTGACCAACCTGCACCAGCCCGGCATCGGGAAAGAAATTCGCCGCGACGTTTTCGCGGTCGCGCAGGTTGCCGAAAATGTCGTAGCGAAGTCCAAAGCTTAGGGTCAGCCGCGGTTTGATTTTCCAGTCATCCTGGGCGTAAAACCCAACCGAGTTCTGGACCAGGTGGCGATGGGTATCGCCGAAGGCGCGGTTGGCATTGTCAGCCTTGCCCAGCAGCAACTCCTCGATGGATTGTTGTACTGCATCCCCAGGCATGGAGGTGTAGTAAGTGAAATATCCCAGCAGCATTCCAGTGCGGGCATTGTTCCGCAGGCTGTTGGTGTAGGCCCTCTGGAAGTTGCCGCCGAATTTGATGGTGTGGTTTCCCTTCACCCAGGAAAAGTGCTCCGACCAATCCCAGGTCTGGTCGGGGCGCGTGGTGATAGGATAGCCCTGCACTCCGCCGATGTAGCCGCCATAACCGAGCGGCAGGAGATAAACGTAGGGCACGCCAAAATCGGCAGGGCTGAGCGGCCCGGTATCCACGCCCAGGCTCTTGGGATCGATCTTGTTCTGGATGCCCAGCAACTGGGCGAAGCGGGTAAAGCCGACCCGGCTTTCCAGGATCTTGTTGGTGCCGAAGTTCGAGATCAAACTCACGCCCGCCATCTGGGCGCGTGAGGGCGCCACCGAGTTGAATAAATCCGCGGGCTGCCCCGGGCCCGGCGGTAGGCCCGCATAGGGTGGGGCGCTCTGCAGGCTGTCACCGAAAATGTAGCGCACGGCAAGCGAATTCTTTTCGTTCAGCCGGTAGTCGAACTTCACGCCGAAGGTGTTGGCGCTGGCCGTAGTCGGACTCTGAGCGATGATCACGCCGCTGGGGTCGGTGGGAAAGAAATTGAGTAGGGTCTGGCCGACCGGATCGACGGTCAGTCCCTTCGCGGTGATGTCGTCAATCGCGCCCTGTATTTCGTCAGGGGTCGGAACAAACCGGCTGCTCACGGCCAAGGATTTGTAACGCTGTCCCTCGTAAAACAGGAACATGAAGGCCTTGTCCTTCACGATGGGGCCACCAATCGTGGCGTTGAACTGATTGTTGTGGATGGGCGTCTTCTGTCCCTGGGAAAAATAGTTGGTAGCATCGCCAAATCCGCTGTGGTTGACCCAGGTCCCGGAGCCGTGCCAGGTGTTGGTGCCGCTCTTCATGTTGAGCAGAATGGGTGCGCCGCCCTTAACTCCGAATTCGGCCGAGGGCGTCTCCTGAATGCTTAGTTCCTCGATGGCTTCCGGAGGAAACAACACGGCGGGAATGCCCACGATGCCGGTTTCGCCAATGGCCGAATCGCCGTAGTAGCGATCGTTGTTATACAAACCGTCGATGAAATAATTGTTGGACTCGACTTTGCTGCCGTTGATGCTGATGGCCTGAAATCCGCCGCCCGGAGTGCGCTGGACGCCGGGAGTAATGGCCAGAAGCGAGTTGAAGTCGCGTCCGTTCAGCGGAACGTTTTCGATTTTTACATTGTCCACATAGTTGTTGTTGTTGGACGAAAGTTCCACCAGCGGCGCTGTGCCTTCGACTTCGACGGTTTCGGTTCGTTGACCAACCGTCAGTTTGAAGCTGGCTTGAATGACAGCGCCGGCCTGCACGTCCGCCGTCTGCACCGCGGACTTGAATCCCTCGGCTGAAGCTGTGACCCGGTAAGTGCCAATGGGAAGCTCTGGAATACGAAAGGCGCCACTATCGCTGGTGACGCCCGAGCGGGACAGATTCGTGCCCGTGTTTACCGCCGTCACCGTGACGTTGGGCACAACCGCGCCCGTGCTGTCGGTGACTTCGCCGGCGATATCGCCAGTGATTCTCTGGGCCAGAACAGGACGGCTGACGTTCAGGCAGACAACGAGAACCAGAAATAACGTTCGCTGGAAAACCCGCTCTCGCCGCATAGCTTCCCCCTCGGATTCGATCAGACAACAAGCGCTATCAGGTCGGAGTTTAGTGGGCGCGAGAGGAAAGTATCAAGAAGAAATCACTGCACAAAACGGAATTGGATTGTTGCCGCGGCTGACTGAAGGTCACAGATGAGGCGTCAGCCGTCAGCTTTAAGTTGTTAGCTAGATCTCCCCCCAGTTGAGCACTGACGGGTTTAGAGCCGCCACCTGAATTTTGAAACTGCGGGCCTGCACATAGCTACTGCTGATTCGGATTCTTCGTCCAAGACAGCAAATTTTCTTGTCGAGGTCAACCGGGGCTGAGGCTGAGACGCTCCGCGAAATCGATCCACATTAGCTCAAAGGGGAATCGCTCATGCGGAAGCGGGTGCGGACATGCTCGGAAAGGAGTTCGATGGCGCCACGGTTGGCGATGGGATCGGCTTGCGCCAGGTATTTCATGGCTTCCACCAGCAGGCGCTGGCCGTCCACATAGCGCGGGTCGGCGGTGCGCTCACGGCGTTTGCGCCCTATGCTGGGAGGAACCGGGATCGTAAAAACCTTGGCCATGCAATTCGGGTATCCGGAGTCGATTTCTGAGAGTTCCTCAACCAATACGACGGGCGCAATTTCAGTATAACGCTCCGCTGGCGGTTTTCAGCCCCCAAATTGTGAAGATTTCTGCATGGCATCCGGCCCTCGTTAGCCCTGGGTCGATATGAATTTAGTCTTGCCCGTGGTTCTAAGCTTGAAAACGGAGTCGGGGATTTTCTCGTTCATCTTGATGTCGGAATATTTTGCCAGGCGATAGTCACCCGAGCTGCCGAAGAAGAACTGTTGTTGCAGTGAGATTCCCCGGCTGGGGTCAATCCAGAGGACGATGTGATCAACGTTATTGCGCACGTTGACCGTCTTGGGCACCAGGTCGAGTTTGGCGGTTGCGGTGCCGTCCACGACCTCGCTTCCCAAGTATTTAATATTAAAGGACTTAAGCATGTCGTGCCCGCCACCGCCGAAGCCCAGCACCAGGAAACTCTCGAAGGCTTCCCGGTTCTTTCCGGTGTTATAAACCGTCACCTGGTCGATTTTAGGCTGGTACACCTGGATCTTGGAGCCGTTGAACAGCACATATTTCTGGTCCGGGTCAGTGATATCGGCGGCCATCTGGACTTCTTTGTCGCCGTGACGGAAATACACTTTGCCTTTTTGTTCCTCGTGTTCGTCCACCACTTTTTGATATTGGTCCCAGACCACGCTGGCTTCGGTGGTGCGGAATTTTTCGGCGGCGCTGTCCATCTGGGACAGAACTTTATCCAAGGCGGGATCCGTGGCGGAATCGGCGGCGGCCGCGACTGCGACCGCGATCACGGTACTCAGGCAGACCATCGCCAGGGACAACCGGCACAGTGTCTGCACGCCCCATTTCATGGTTGCCTCACCGGGCACAGCGGTAGCCCCAATGGCTACTCCTTTTGCACCCACACCTTATAAGTCAGAACACGGCCCTGACGATCACGCACAACGTCGTACTTGGTAATGCTGATTTCGCCGGCGATGGGTTCCACAATCCGCAGCAGCTCTTGCCGTACCGCCGCTTCATCCGTCGCCGCGACGGCCGAACCTTCAATCTGGTAAATGAATCCGCCGCCCGGCTCCGGAGTTACAACTACGCCGATTGGATGCGGATTGCGTTCCACCGGTTTATCGTGGAAGTCGATCCAGATGGGCGAGAGAAAGACGAACAGCAGAATGAGGGTGACCATCACGTCATACTGCAGGGTGCCACGCTCGTAAGACCACAGAATGAAGTCGCGAACTGTGCGCCAGATCCGGGACATGGGCACGGCGGGCGTGTCGCCAATGGTGGTCGTAATTCCGGCTTCGGTCAAGTCTTTTCCCATCAAGTCGCTTCCAAGTCTAGGCTTTGGCCGCTGGGCTTGGCAAACGCGCCCGGCCCGGTCAGAGGAGCGCGGGCGAGGTCGCCGGCGGACACACTAAACCAGACCACATTCGATGCACAACTAGAATTTCTTTGGCCGGATGCGATCCGTGCCCATGGCCGCTTGCAGCGCTTCTGGAACCAGGACGCTGCCGTCGGCCTGCTGGAAATTTTCCACGATCGCCACCCAGGTACGCCCCACGGCCAGTGCGCTGCCATTCAGGGTATGGACAAATTCGGTCTTGTTCTTTCCTTCCGGGCGGTAACGAATGTTCGCCCGCCGGGCCTGGAATGATTCGAAGTTCGAGCACGATGAAATCTCGCGGAACAACTGCTGGCCCGGCAGCCAAACTTCGATGTCATAAGTCTTGGCCGATGAGAAGCCCATGTCGCCGGTGGAAAGCGCGACCACGCGGTAGTGCAAGCCGAGCTTTTGCAGGACTTCCTCGGCGTCGTGAGTCAGCTTCTCCAGTTGCTCGTAGGAAGTGTCGGGCCGGGCAAATTTGACCAGTTCGACTTTCTGGAACTGATGTTGCCGGATGATGCCGCGCACGTCCTTACCGTACGAACCGGCCTCGCTGCGGAAGCACGGAGTGTACGCGGTGAGCGAAAGCGGCAGGCGCGAAGCATCGAGCACTTCGTCGCGGTAAAGGTTGGTGACCGGCACTTCGGCGGTGGGAATCAGCCACAAATCTTTTTCGCCGTGAGGAACGCGAAAAAGGTCGGAAGCGAATTTCGGCAGCTGTCCGGTGCCATACATGGACTCGGAATTCACCAGGTAAGGCGGCAGCACTTCGGTGTAGCCGTGTTCGCGGGTGTGCAGGTCGAGCATGAAATTGGCCAGCGCCCGCTCCAGCCTCGCTCCCAGGTCCCAATAGACCGCGAAGCGCGCGCCCGAGAGTTTGGTGGCGCGTTCGAGATCGAGCACCCCCAGTTCTTCGCCCAGTTCCCAGTGCGGCTTGGGGGTGAAATCGAATTGGGGCGGCGTGCCCCAGCGCCGGACCTCGACATTATCTTCGGGCGTCTTGCCCACCGGCACGCTTTCGTGCGGCAGGTTGGGGATGCCGGTCAGAATGTTCTGCAGACTGGCTTCGAATTCTTCCGCCGCTTTCTCGCGCAGCTGGATCTGTTCCCGCAGTTCTTTAGTTTCCGAAATCTGCGCGCTGGCATCCTGGCCGCTCTTCTTCAGCCTGGCAATGTCTTCGGAGGCGCGGTTGCGCCGGGCTTTCATGGTCTCGGCTTCGGTGATGGCGTGGCGGCGCTGCGTGTCCACCTGATGGAAATCCTTCAGCACCTGCGCCGGATCCATGCCGCGCTGGCGCAACTTCTCTTCCACCAGCGGCAGGTTGTCGCGAACAAAGTTGAGATCAAGCATGGGAGCTAACTACTGTACCGAAAAAGAGGCACGGAAATGCACGTGTGGCGCGGGCGCCCTCGCCCGCGGCCTTTGACTTTGAATTTGCCTTAGACTTTGAATTTGCCCCTGACTTTGAGCTTGCCTTTGACTTTCACTTCACCCTTGACCTTGGATTTGCTTTAGGTCGTAAAGTCAAAAGCGGCGGGCGAGGGCGCCCGCCCCACACACACAATCAGTTCCCACATTTGGTCTGGGGTGTTCGACGCTGTAAACTACCCCGCAATGCGATCTTCGCTGCGGTCCTCGATCCTGGGATTTCTACTGTGTCTCGGCCTTACCGGCACGGGCTTCGGTTCCGCCTACAACGCGCGTCCCAAGTTGGTGGTCATCATCGTGATCGACCAGTTTCGCGGCGACTATCTGGAGCGTTATCGCGACCAGTGGGGCGAAGGCGGGTTCCGCCTCTTGCTCGACCATGGCGCCGACTTTACGGACTGCAACTACGACTATGCCAACACGCGGACCGCGCCCGGGCATGCAACCCTGCTGACCGGGGCATATACGAATAGCCACGGCATCATGGCCAACGAATGGTGGGACCCCGCGAAGAAGCGGCTGGTGACCTCGGTCGAGGACAGCGCGACGAAACTGGTCGGCATCAGCGGCGGTGTGACCGGCGCTTCGCCCCACAACCTGCTCGCCGACACGCTGGGCGACGAACTCAAACTCGCTACCCAGGGGAAGGCGCGGGTTTTCGGGGTCGCGTTAAAGGACCGCGCCGCCATTCTGCCGGCCGGCTTCGCCGGCGACGGCGCCTATTGGATTGATCAGAAGACCGGGACCTGGATTACCTCCACTTACTATCGCAGCGACCTCCCCAGGTGGGCGCAGGATTTCAACAACAGCAAGCGGGTGGAGAAATATCTGAACCTGGAATGGAAAGACAGCAACGGCGAAGTCCTCCGTACAACCAAGCCTGGTGAGGGGAAGGCGGGCAGTTTCTTCGAACTGGTCGGCTCCACACCGTTCGCCAATGACTACGAATTTGAATTCGCGCGCGAGCTGATCACCTACGAGAAGCTGGGAAGCGGCCCCGCCACCGATCTTCTGGTCGTGAGTCTGTCCGCCAACGATATTCTCGGCCACCAGGTTGGGCCCGATTCCCCGGAGATGCAGGCCATGGCGCTTGCCATGGACCGTCAACTCGCGGGCTTCTTCGAGTTTCTCGGACACCAGCTGGGGTTGGCCAATGTCTGGATCGCCCTCTCCGCCGATCACGGCGTCGCGCCCTTGCCCACGGTGGCGGCCAGAATGCATTTGCCGGCGGCAGGTTTCTCCCCCGAGAAAATGAAAGGGCAAGTGAATAGCGCGCTGTCGGCACGGTTCTCTCATTCTGGCGAATATGTAAAAGATATTGACTACCCTCTGGCGTGGGTAAACCCGGAGGCATTCGCGACCGTAAAAATGAAAGAAGACGACGCGGAGCGCGCCGTGGGAGAGGCCCTCAAGCAGGCGGGCCTGCGCGCCTACTACACCCGTTCGCAGCTGGAGCGCGGGGACGTGCCCAATACTGAAGCCGGGCTGAAGTATCTGCACAGCTACTCTCCGCTGGGCGGATGGTACGTGCTGGGGGTCCCGGTCCCGTACACCATCGGCGTCACCAGCGGCACCGACCATGCGTCGCCTTATACCTACGATACACACGTCCCCCTGGCTTTCTACGGCCTGCCTTTCCAGGCGGGAACCTACCGGACTCACGCCGAGACCGTGGACCTGGCCCCAACCCTGGCTTCGCTGCTCGGCATCAACGCGCCGAGTCATTCTGTCGGGCGGGTGCTGACTGAGGCGCTGGCTCCGCCCAGGCGCGTCCCGGGTTCGGCTCGTGGAGGCGAGCGGGAGGAGCGCAGCGCGCCTGACGTGGAGAGGCGTGGCTTCAGGCCAGCCGCCGGCTCAACAGCTGAAGCCGCCAACAAAATGGTTGCGGCGAGGCAATCTGACCGGACAGTCGCGGAGAGCGTACGATGACTTCTCCCGCCGCTCCAGCCGCCCCTGATCTTTCCGTCAGTGTTGCCGGCATCCAGCTGAAGAATCCAATCATCGCCGCCAGCGGGACGTTCGGCTATGGCGTTGAGTTCGAGGATGTGGTCCACCTCAACAGACTGGGCGGCTTTGTGGTGAAGGGACTTTCGGCCCAGCCCATGGCGGGGAATCCGCCTCCCCGTCTTTATGAAACCCCGGCCGGGATGCTCAATGCGATTGGACTGCAGAATATCGGGGCGCGCGCGTTCGTCGATGAGAAGCTGCCCAAGCTGCGCAAAATAAAAAATATCGTGGTCTTCGCCAACGTGTTCGGCTACAGCCGCGAAGAGTACGAGCGCACCATTGAGATCCTGAACGAAGGGGAAGACATAGCCGCCTATGAACTGAACGTATCGTGTCCCAACACAGTCTCCGGCGGCATACAGTTTGGCAGCGATCCGCGGGCCTTGGACGAAGTCGTGAACACCGCTAAACGGATATCCCGCCGCCCGCTGATTGTGAAGCTTTCACCCAACGTGACCAGCATCGCGCTGATGGCGCGCGTGGCCCAGGAAGCGGGTGCAGACGCCATCTCGCTGGTGAACACTTTCGTGGCCATGGCCATCGATCCTGAAACCCGCAAGCCCCGCATCGCCAACGTGACCGCCGGGCTCTCCGGTCCCGCCATCAAGCCGATTGCCCTGCGCATGGTTTACGACGCCTCGCGAGCAGTGAATATCCCCGTCATCGGGATGGGCGGAATCTCGACCGCCGCTGACATCGTGGAGTTCATGCTGGCCGGGGCGAGCGCGGTGCAGATCGGGACCGCCAGCTACTGGGACCCGGTGGCGACCGAGAAGATCGCCGCCGAACTGGAAACCTGGTGCGCGGAACGGCGCATACCGCGGGTAGCGGAATTGACCGGCGGCATGGTGGAATAATAGTCGTCAGTCGTCGGTCTTCAGTCGTCAGAAAATCTTTGGCTGACGACTGACGACCGACGACTGAGTCACCGGGGCCAGACTGCCAGAATTGCTCCCATCACCATATAGCACACCAACTGATAGCCGGTATTGATCAGATACAGCCTGGTGGACTGGTTTCCGAAAAGCTTGGCGGTGAGCTGTACCGTGGTCACAAAGCCCAGCCAGATCGCAAAACCGATTTTCATCCCATATAGAACGCTATTCACCGTGGTGATCTGAACAATCTTGCCCAGAACGAAAGCTGACACCAGGGCGGCGATGAAAGAGATGGCATAGCTTTTGCCTGCGCTCTTCTGCATGGCTTCCATTCTTGCCTTGTCGTTTGGATCGTAGCCCATGGCGACCATCCAGGGACGGGCAAAGAGCAGCGGCGAATACCAGAGAAAGCCAAGCACCATGGTGGCAGCGGCTGCGACCAGAACTGACCACAAGTTCACACCCATGAAGATCATGTCCTTTTCTCCGCGAAGCGAAATTGAGGCCAGCCATAGTATGCCGACTTGAGCCGGTTGCAAACTGGAAACCGCCAGCTTCTGGAGATGGCCCTGCTACTTTCCGGACGCCAATTCATCTAATGTAATGCCGCTATAATCAATCCTGACAAAAGAGGAGTTTTTCATGGCCAAAGCCACCTTTGCCGCGGGCTGTTTCTGGGGAGTTGAAGCCGCTTTCCGCCAGTTGCCAGGGGTCACGGGCACCCGGGTCGGCTACACCGGCGGACACTTCGCCAATCCCACCTATAAGGATGTTTGCAGCGATCGCACCGGCCACGCCGAGGCGGTCGAAGTGGAGTACGATCCCGCGAAACTTTCCTACGAGAAATTGCTGGAAGTATTCTGGGAGAACCACGATCCCACGCAGCTCAATCGCCAGGGCCCCGACTACGGATCGCAATACCGTTCCGCGATCTTCTTTCACACTCCGGAGCAGGAGAGTGAAGCCCGGCTGTCCAAAGCGCAACTGGAGAAATCGGGGCGCTTCAAGAAGCCGATTGTGACCCAGATCGTGCCGGCGGTGACGTTCAATGCCGCAGAGGATTACCACCAGCAGTATCTGGAAAAGCGCGGACTGGCAACCTGCCACATTAAGTGAGTCGCACAGACCACGTGGGGACAGCCGCCCTCGGCTGTCCGGCGGAGCAACGCTCCGCCTTTCCTTTCCCCGGAGAAAATATTTGGGCTGGCCTCACGTGCCAGATCGACTGAGCTGAGCGCACTCGGGGGAAATCCCCGCCCTGTCTCTCCAAAAAACGGAGACGAGGACGGGGCACCCCCATCGGTTTTCTTGCGGACATGAGCAGCTTCTTTTATGCTCGCCTGCAATCATGCCGCACGGTCCCGACCAGCTTCTGTTGCAACTTCTTGCCATCTTCGTTTCCGCGAAGGTAGTGGGGGAGCTGTTTGAACGGGTGCGGCTGCCGTCTGTCCTGGGCGAGCTCCTGGCCGGGGCTGCCCTCGGCCCCTTTGCCCTGGGCTGGATTAATCCCAGTGACACAATTCATTCTGTCGCGGAAATCGGCGCGATCTTTGTTCTGTTCAGCGCCGGCCTCGAGACCAGCTCGCAAGATCTGATCCGGGTGGGGCGCAAGGCGCTGCTGGTGGCAGTAGCCGGCATCGTGGCTCCATTCGTTCTGGGATTCGCTTACATGAAGTGGCGGGGCGATGCCTCCAGTGAAGCCGTTTTCGTGGGCGCGGCCATGGTGGCTACCAGCGTGGGAATCACCGCGCGGGTGCTGGGCGACTTGCATGTGATGGCGACACGCACAGCCCGGATCATCATGGGCGCGGCCGTCTTCGATGACATTCTGGGTATGGTGCTGCTGGCGATTGTGGCCGGCCTGGCTTCCGGCGGCGGCCTGGAGTGGTTGCACCTGAGCGTCCTTGTGGTCGAAGCAACGGCATTCGCCCTGTTCATGATATTTGTGGCGCCGCGGATTGTCCGCAGAATCCAGCCAGGCATGGATCGCCTCTCCACCCAGCATGCTCCGCTGATCATTGCGCTGGGTCTCTGCCTGGCGCTTTCGTGGCTCTCGGCGAAAATTGGCATGGCTGCCATCATCGGTGCTTTTTTCGCCGGCCTGATGTTTGCCGACTACGCGCCCCGCTGGGATTTGCGCTCGCGGGTGGGAGGCATTACCGAGTTTCTGGCGCCCTTCTTCTTTTTCACCATCGGCGCCCGTCTCGATGTGCACCTGTTTACGGGAAACATTTTGTGGACCGCGATTGTAATTTCGCTGCTGGCCATCGTTTCCAAGGTGGTCGGATGCGGGCTGCCGCTTTGGCGCGATGGCTGGATGAGTGCGCTGCAGGTGGGGGTGGGCATGATGCCGCGCGGCGAAGTGGCCTTGATCGTCGCGCTGGTCGGACTGCAATCGCAGATCGTGCTGCCTTCGACTTATGCCATCGTCGTATTTATGACGGCGGTGACCACGATCCTGGCGCCGCCTCTGTTGCGCTATCTGTTTCGCGGAGAGATGAAACCAGTGTAGGCGCGAGCGTCCCGCTCGTGCATCCTTCGTCCCCGCTCTCGGTTTCGTGTTGCCCGTGAACTGATGCCATGTTCGATGACCCCGCACGAGCGTGGACGCTCGCGCCTACATTGAACCCGGTTATAATTCCACGTTCTGTTGCTGAGGAGAATCCATGACTCTTGCAGGCCGGGTTGCGCTGGTCACGGGTGCGTCGCAAGGCATCGGCCGGGCTTGCGCGCTGAAGCTCGCCCAGTCCGGGGCCACCGTGGCGTTGGCCGCGCGCAGCCAGGAAAAGCTGCAGGAACTGGCGGCTGAAATCGCCGCGGCGGGAGGCACCGCGGCGGCTTTCCCTCTGGACGTCAGCGACGAGGAACAGATCAAGGCCACCTTCAAGGCCGTAATCAGCTCAGCTCGGCAAGATTGACATCCTGGTGAACAATGCCGGGATCACCCGCGACCAGCTGGTCATGCGCATGAAGCGCGCCGATTGGGACGCCGTCCTCAACACCAACCTGACCTCGGCGTATCTCTGCACCCAGCAGGCGATCAGCTCGATGCTCAAGCAGCGCTGGGGCAGAATCATCAACATCACTTCGATTTTCGGGCAGACCGGCCAGGCCGGCCAGGCCAACTACTCCGCGTCAAAGGCCGGCCTGATCGGTCTGACCATGGCCATCGCCCGCGAAGTCAGCTCGCGTAACATCACCTGTAATGCCGTCGCCCCTGGTTTCATCGAGACTGCCATGACTTCCGGACTGGGCGATGAGTTCAAGCAGAATGCGGTGAAGATGATCCCGCTGGGGCGTGTGGGCACGCCCGACGAGGTCGCGAACGCGGTGGCGTTTCTGGCGTCGGAAGGAGCTTCGTATATCACCGGGCACGTGCTGAACGTGAACGGAGGCATGCTGATGGGCTAAGCCTGAAGCTGAATCCGTGATCAAAGTCTGTCATCCCGACCGGAGCGTAGCGCAGCGAGCGCAGTGGAGGGACCTGCTTTTGGGCTCGCTCGTTGCATAGGAATTTCAAGGACTGATGGTGTGGCCAATCCCAGACTTACCTTGAGGCAGGCCGAATCGCCCGCCCAGATTGCTCAGGCCCGTGAGCTTTTCCTCGAGTACGCCGAATCGCTCGGATTCAGCCTGTGCTTTCAAAGTTTCGATCAGGAACTTGCGGGGCTTCCTGGCGACTACGCCCCGCCGGAAGGCCGTCTGCTGGTGGCCGAATATCGAAGCCGCCTGGCCGGTTGCGTCGCGCTGCACCCGCTGGAATCCGGAATCTGCGAGATGAAACGGCTCTATCTGCGCTCGCCATTTCGCGGCAAGGGCCTGGGGCGCGTGTTGGCGGAGGCCGTGATCGGGGAGGCCCGTAGGATCGGATACCGGAAGATGCGCCTCGATACGGTCGAGCCCGTAATGCCCAATGCGGTGGCGATGTACCGGCGGCTGGGATTCGCGGAGATTGAAGCCTACCGCGCTAATCCGATTGAGGGGGCCTTGTATATGGAGTTGAAGCTTTAAAAGCGAGGGCGAGACGCCCTCGCGACAGCCGGCGGGACGCCGGCGCTGCGGAAAAGTAATCAAGAAGCAACCGGCTTCGATGATTGAATACTAAACTATTGTAAGTGCGGCTCAGCCGAGCGGAACTTTGCTCCCTACTTCATCACCGCTTGTGGTGCAATGAAATTCCTCTTGCCAGAAGGTACTACTCTGGTTACTATGCACGTCATCCTTGGGGGTCTGCTTTGGTTGCTTTCTCTATGAACATCGGCGAGACCATCCGAAACTACCGGCTGCAAAAAGGCATGTCCCAGGGCGACATCGAAAAGCGCACCGGCCTGCTGCGCTGTTACCTGTCACGGGTGGAAAACGGCCATACCATTCCGTCTCTGGATACGCTGGCCAAGATTGCCGGCGCCATGGAAATCGCACTGTCGCAGTTCTTCTCCGAGTCCGGACACAGCAACGGTTCCAAGAACCTTCCGCAACTGTCCGATGACGAAGTCCGCTTCCTGAGCCAGATTCGCCGCTACGCCGTCAGCCTCAACGACAGCGACCGCAAGCTGGTGCTGGCCATGGTCAAGAAGATGGCGGCGAAGTAACGCTTTCAGCTGTCAGCTCTCAGCTAAATCTCTATGTACTCAACCTCTGGTTCAAAAACCCTAATGGACAGTCGGCCGTGCATGGCTTTCCGTGCACTGCGCTCATCCTCAGCACAAAGCAGGTCCCTCGACTTCGCTCGGGATGACAGCGTGGAGGAGCAGGGGTGCGAGCAGACCAGAGGTTTTCGCTCAGAGCTGACGGCTGAGAGCTGACGGCTGATAGCTGGGAGCTGCCTTTGGGTACTTTCGTTCCATCCCTCTTGTGGCCAACGGGAATCTCGTTTCGGGGTCGGCTAGCCCCTAGACTGTCAGTGGAGAATCCCGGGTGACCATCGACGAAGAACTGAGCGTGCTCGACACGCAACTGCGCCGGCTGAAGATCGAGTACGAGATCTATTTCAGCAATCCGACCAAGCGCCCCCCGACGGAGGTGGAATGGAAGGTGCTTTCTCTGCTGCGCAAGTTCAGCGACGGCGGGCGCATGAGCTTTTCGCAACGCTTCCGCTACAACGAAATCGCGCAACGCTATGCCATTTACAGCGATCTATGGCGCAAGAAGAACCGCATTCGCGAGGAGGGCTACCGCCGTCCCCAGGACGCGCTGCTATCGGTCCAGGGTGTGCGGGTGCAGGAGCATGAGCCCGAGCACAAAGTTTACGGAGTAGGCCACGCCGCCGCGGCTGCCGTTGCCTCAGAGGCGGTCGAAGCCAAGCCCTTCAGCATGCAGTGTGGTGATGCCCGCGCCGAACGCGACAAGGTGCAAAAGCTCTATCAGGCGCTCACGGATGCGAAAAAGAGGTCAGGCGAAGCCGTCTCCGGCAACCTGGACAGCTTTGCGTCGTTCGTGCAGAAAAAGACCGAACAAATCCGCAAACAGTACGGCTGCGAACAGGTCGAATACACCGTCGAAATGCAGAGCGGCCAGGTAAAGCTCAAGGCCAAGGCGAAGACTTAGTCGTCAGTCGTCGGTCATCTGTCGTCAGCCCTTCCACTTCATTTCACTTTTCGGTGTTTTGTAGCGCCGGCGTCTCGCCGGCTGTCGGGCGGGCATCCTGCCCGCCCCCGGGGGCAAGATGCCCCCGAGCCAGCCGGCAAGATGCCGGCGCTACAAAGGCCCTGACGACTGACGACTGCTGTTAGAATTTCCTCCTGCCTTTGCCAGGCACATTCCCAGTTCATTCGAGGTCAGCCATGTCCGCGACCCAGACGAAAATCCAGCGTGCCATCCTCAGCGTGACCGACAAGACAGGGCTGGTGGAATTTGCCCGCAAACTTGCCGGCCTGGGCGTGGAACTCATTTCGACCGGCGGCACGGCGAAGCTGCTGCGCGATTCCGGGATCAGCGTGAAGGACATTTCCGAGCTCACCGGCTTTCCCGAGATGCTCGACGGGCGGGTCAAGACGCTGCATCCCAAAGTGCACGGCGGCATTCTGCACCGGCGCAGTATGGCTTCGCACCGCAGCGCCGTTGCCGAACACGGCATTCAGGCGATCGACATGGTGGTGGTCAATCTTTACGCCTTCGAGAAAACCGCGGCCAAGCCGGGCGTGCCCTTTGAAGACCTGATCGAGAACATCGATATTGGCGGACCGTCGATGATCCGTTCCGCCGCCAAGAATTTTCAGGATGTTGCGGTTGTGACCTCGCCCGCCGATTACAACGCGCTGGCGGAAGAGATGGCCGCGTCGGGCGGAGCGCTCTCCTCGGCCACCAAGTGGCGCCTGGCGCAGAAGGCGTTCGCCACTACGGCAGCGTACGATTCGGCCATCGCGTCCACGCTGGAGCGGGTCAGCGCCAATGGCCATTTCGAGTTTCATCCCGAAGGCGGTTTTCCCCAGAACCTGCGGCTCTCGTTCAGCAAGATCATGGACCTGCGCTACGGCGAGAACCCGCACCAGAAGGCTGCGATGTACAGCGATGGCTCGGGAAGCGGCGTGGCCAACGGCCGCCAGATCCAGGGCAAGGAGCTTTCCTACAACAACATTGTCGATTTGCAGGCGGCCTGGGACCTGGCCCAGGAGTTTGATGAGACTGTCTGCGCCATCATTAAACACACCAATCCTTGCGGCACCGCTACCGGCAAGACCCTGACCGAGGCTTACCGGAAAGCGCTGGAGTGTGATCCGGTCTCGGCTTTCGGGGGCGTGATCGGGGTGAATCGCGCGGTGGATGGCGAGGCTGCGGAAGAAATGGCCAAGCTCTTTCTCGAGGTCATCGCGGCCCCAGGTTTCGACGATGCCGCCAAAGCCAAGTTTGCCGCCAAGAAGAACCTGCGCCTGGTGGAGATCAGCCACGCTCAGCAGAAGTGGGTGCTGAAGAATGTTTCCGGCGGGATTCTGGTGCAGGATACCGATACCCGCGCGCTCCAGGAAGCCGATCTCAAGGTGGTCACCAAACGGCAACCGACGCCGGAAGAGAAGCGCGCTCTGTTATTTGCCTGGAAGGTTTCCAAGCACGTGAAGTCGAACGCCATTCTTTATGCTCGCGACGGGCAGACGGTGGGCGTCGGCGCAGGCCAGATGAGCCGGGTGGATTCCTGCAAGATCGGCGCCATGAAGGCCGTCCTGCCGCTGCAGGGAACCGTGGCCGCGTCCGACGCGTTCTTCCCCTTTCCCGACGGAGTGGAGGAAATCGCCAAGGTAGGAGCGACGGCGATCATTCAACCCGGCGGATCGGTCCGCGACCAGGAAGTCATCGAAGCCGCGGACCGGCTGGGGCTGGCGATGATCTTTACCGGCGTCAGGCATTTCCGGCACTAGAATATCGCCCGCTGTCATCCTGAGCGGAGGCGGCGCATTCGCTTGCGAATGCGCCGCTGCAGTCGAAGGACCCCTACCCGCTTGCGGTACTGCTGTGATGGGTGGAGCGTGGGGGACGTCCTCCTTTAAAGCTCGGCACGGCCCTTCGGTGCTTGTAGGGGTGCTTCGACTCCGTATCGCTTTCGCTGCGCGAAGGCGATATTTCGCTCAGGATGACACCTTTCATGACGAGTCTTTACAATCCGTCCATTCGTAAATCCGACTACTGTCAATTCTGTTAGTCCCTGTACTTCCGATCATTACCGGCCCGGTTCCGCGGTGCGCTTTTTCACCCCGTTGCGCCAGCACGGTTTACAATATGAAAAGCACCCGCCAGCAGCGGTTCGGCATCCAATCGCTATGCTTCGCGGAAGCCGAAGGTTCTCGATGAAAAGTATTTACTGCACTCTTATTCTTTTGCTGGCCGTCCCTGCTGTTTCCGCGGAGCAAACTCCGGCTGCGGATTCCAAATCAGCTCCCGCGTCCGCACCCCGCAAGCTCGACAAGGCGGCGGCGTATTACCACTACACGCTGGCCCATATGTACGAGGAGCAGGTGGCGGTGTACGGCCGCAGCGAACTGGCCAACAAGGCCATCGAAGAGTACCGGCAGGCGATCGACGCCGATCCTACTTCCGAGTATCTGACTTCGGCGCTGGCCGAGCTCTATGCCAAGACCGGCCGTATTCGGGATGCGGTCCTCGAAGCCCAGGACATTCTTAAGCGCGATCCCAACAACCTGGAAGCCCACAAGCTGCTGGGCCGTATTTATCTGCGCTCGCTGGGCGACGTCCAGGCAGGGCAGGGCTCGCAGAACGTTCTCAAACTCGCCATCGACCAGTACGAACAGATCATCAAGATCGAGCCTGACAATGTTGACGACCACCTTCTGCTGGGTCGTCTGTACCGGTTGAACAATGATCTGCAGAAGGCTGAGGGCGAGTTCAAGACCGCGGTCAAGCTGGACCCCGATTCGGAAGAAGCGGTCACCACGCTGGCCTACCTGTACAACGAGGAAGGCGATACGGCGCGCGCCGGCGAAGTGCTGAGTTCCATCCCGGACGCCTCCCGCTCGGCCAAACTTTATTCGGCTCTCGGCTACACCTACGAACAGCAGAAGCAGTACAAGAACTCGATCGCCGCCTACAGGAAAGCGATTGAGCTAGACCACGACAATCTGGACGCCATCCGCGGCCTGGCCCAGAACCTGATGAATGACGGCCAGACCGATGCCGCGCTGGAGCAGTACAAAATCATAGCGGATGCGAATCCCGAGGATGCGCAGACCTACCTGCGCATGGCCGAGATCTACCGCAAGAGCGGCAAATTCGACCTGGCGATGGACAGCTTAAAGAAGGCCGGGTCGATGGTGCAGGACTCGATCGAGGTCCCTTACAACATAGCTGCCGTGTATCAGGCCCAGGGCCGCTACGACGAGGCCATCCAGGTATTGCAGGACCTGCTCAAGAAAACGGAGAAGACCGACAACAGCTACACCCAGGCCGAGAAAAATAACCGGTCAGTTTTTCTGGAACGCCTGGGAACGATTTATCGCGACAACAAGAATGATACTCAGGCCATCGAGACTTTCAGGAAAATGCTGGTGCTGGGCGACGAAAATGCCGAACGCGGCTACCAGCAGATCATCGATACCTACCGCGAGGCCAAGCAGTGGCAGCAGGCCACGGACACGGCCAAGGAAGCGGTGCAGAAGCTTCCAAATAATCGCAGCCTGAAGATGGTGTACGCCGCCCAGCTTTCCGACATGGGCCAGGCGGATGCCGGATTGCAGCAGGTCAAAGCGCTGCTCAAGGGGACGCCGGAAGACCGCGACGTTTACATCACGCTCTCTCAGATGTACAGCCGTCTGAAGCGCTGGCCCGAGGCTGAAGCGGCCCTCGACAAGGCGGAACAGCTCTCGACCAAGGACGAAGACAAGCAATATGTGTATTTCCTGCGCGGCTCGACCTACGAGCGCCAGAAGAAATATGATCCGGCGGAAGAGATGTTCCGGAAAGTCCTGGCCGGCGATCCCCAGAATGCGACCGCGCTCAACTATCTCGGCTACATGCTGGCGGACCGCGGGATCAAGCTGGATGAGGCGCTCGGCCTGATCAAGAAAGCAGTCGATCTCGATCCCGCCAACGGCGCCTATCTCGATTCGCTGGGCTGGGCCTACTTCAAACTGGGCAAGTACGAGTCCGCGGAAGATACGCTGATCAAAGCTTCGCAGCGCATCGGGACCGATCCTACAGTGCAGGACCACCTCGGCGACCTCTATCAGAAGACCGGCCGCCTCAAACTGGCGGCGGCCCACTGGGAGCGCGCGATCGCAGAGTGGAACAAGACCGTGGCTGCGGAAGTTGACCAGAACGACCTGGCCCGGGTGCAGAAAAAACTCGAATCCGCCAAGATGAAGCTGGCCAAGGAAGACTCCGAGAACAAGTAACTCAACCCAGATCGTGTGGGGACGGGTCTCCGACCCGTCCAGGCCGAGCGCAAGCTCGGCTTTCTTTTTGTATCCTGATAAATCTTATCGCGAGACCCACCCTGTCTCTCCTACGAACGGAGAGACGAGGGTGGGGCACCCAATGGAGAAAATCAATGAGTGACGTGCTCATTCGGCAGGCCACGCTCGATGACATTCCTGCATTGCTGCGCCATCGCCAGGGCATGTACGAAGATATGGGCTACAGCGACCCCGTGGCCCTGTCTGCGATGGTTTCGACCTGCAAGCCCTATCTGGCCGCGGCACTCGCGAACGGCTCGCTGAGGGGATGGCTGGCGTGTACGGGAGAACAAGTCGTAGCCGGAGGCGTAGTGCTGATTAGCCCGTGGCCCAGCCATCCCTATGACGGCCAATGCCGCCGCGCTACGATTCTCAACATGTACACCGATCCACGATATCGCCGCCAGGGCATTGCCGGCCGTCTCATGCAAACCATGATTGACTGGTGCCGCGAGGAGGGATTCGTGCACGTCACCTTGCACGCCAGCGATAAAGGCCGGCCGCTCTACGAGAGCCTGGGGTTTGAATCCACCAACGAGATGCGTTTGAAGTTGAGCGACACAATGTAGGCGCGAGCGTCCCGCTCGTGCAGGTCGTGAATCATAGTTTCCGTTTTCGAGTGACGGGTTTCCGGAAGACGTAAGCAACAGAAATGCATCGGGATGCTTGAGAGAGCAGCGTTGCGGACGCACGAGCGGGACGCTCGCGCCTACATCAGGCTACCCAATGCTAAACTTTCCTCATGCTGGCCGACTACGCCGTGCGGGTGGAGCAATCGCGCGGACGCCGCATTCCCGAGCCCCGGCACCCCTATCGCAATGATTTCCAGCGCGACCGCGACCGCGTCATCCATTCCCGCGCCTTTCGCCGGCTGGAGGCCAAGACCCAGGTTTTTACCCGGCGTTTCTCCGATCATTTTCGTAACCGGCTGACTCACACGCTGGAGGTGTCGCAAATTGCCCGCACCATTGCCGGCCAGCTTGGCCTTAACGTGGACCTGGTGGAGGCCCTCGCCCTGGTTCACGACGTCGGTCACCCGCCTTTCGGGCACGCCGGCGAAAAGGCACTGGACGCGCTCATGCGCGAGCACGGTCTTTTCTTTGATCACAACCTGCACGCCTTGCGCATCGTGGAAGACTTCGAACTGCGCTATGCGGCATTCCGCGGGCTCAATCTTACTTTCGAAGTTCGCGAAGGCATCATCAAGCACTCGCACGATTATTCCGCCGCGCAGTTTCCCGAACTGGCGGAATATTTCCTCGATCAGCGCCCGCCCCTGGAGGCCCAGCTCATCGATCTGGCCGACGAAATCGCCTACGACACGGCCGATCTGGACGACGGTTATGAGGCCCGCCTGCTTACGCTTCCGCAGATCCGCGATGGCGTGCCGGGGTTCGATGGCTTTTATGGCGAGGCCGAGCGCGCCTATCCCGATGCCATGGAAAAGCTGAAGTTCAACGAAGCGGTAAAGCGGATTCTCGATCGTATGGTGGGCGATCTCATTCGCAACCTGCAACAGGGAATCAAGGACGCCGGCATCCGCAGCCTGGAAGACGTGCGGGCGCATCCACGGCGGCTCGCGACGTTCAGTCCCACGGTGGAAGAAGAAAGGCGCCGCACCAAGGAATTTCTCCACCAGAACCTCTACTTCAGCGCCGCGCTGGAGCCGGAGAAGAACGACGCGGAGCGCGTGATTCGCCGGCTCTTCGACTTCTGGATGGCGAAACCAGAAAGCCTGCCGCAGAGCTATCAGGAGAAAGCGGGGCAGGAGTCCCTGCCGCGTGTGATTTGCGACTACATCGCAGGCATGACTGACAATTTTATTTACGAGCAGCACGAGAAGTATTGCGGAACCACGTAGGCACTGCAACCACGTAGGCCCGGACGTCTCGTCCGGGTGGGCGAGCGAAGCTAGCCAAGGTTTTCCGGTGCAACGAACAAAAGCCAGCCGGGCTTTGCCCGGCCGGGCGGGTGAGGGCACCCGCCCCTACGTGTTTACGGTGGGCTCCAGGTCACGCGATACACTACCCCGGCGGAATCGTCGCTGACGTATAAGGCGCCGTCCGGGCCGGTCACCAATCCTACCGGCCGTCCCATCCACTTGCCCTTCTTGGTTTCGCGGGGGCGGATCCATCCGCTGATGAAGTCTTCCGGAGGGCCCTGCGGTTCGCCTTTATCATTGAACTTAATGCGGACCACTTTGTATCCGGTGGGCACGCTGCGGTTCCAGGACCCGTGAAAAGTTACGAACAGGCTTCCGCGATAATCCGGAGGGAACATTTCGCCCTGGTAAAACAGCAGACCCAGCGGGGCCGAATGCGCCTGCATCTCGACGGCGGGCGCAATGGTCTTCGAGCAGTCATAGTCTTCGCTCTGAGAGCGGTCTGGGATGCGGTTGCCGTAGCAGTAAGGCCAGCCGGCGTTGCCGCCGCGCGCGCCCAGGTCGTTGACCTCTTCGGGCGGCAGGTCATCACCCAGCCAGTCGCGCCCGTTGTCAGTGGTCCAGATGGTGCCGGTTTTCGGGTTGACCGTCAGGCCGACGGCATTTCTCAGGCCGGAGGCAAAGGTGCGCTGGCCGCTTCCGTCTTCGTTGTACTCGGTCACGGCGGCACGGCGCTTGTCGTCTTCCACGCAGACATTGCAACTCGATCCCACCGCGACGTACATCTTGCCGTTGGTAAAAAGAATAGTCCGGGTGGAGTGCCCGCCGCCGCTGCCGGGAAGGTCCGCGATCTTCTGGCTATTGGTGGCGCGCAATTCTGTCTCATTCCAATCGTAGCGCCGCACGGCGTTGATCTCAGCGATGTAGAGTTTTCCCTTGTGAAACGCAATGCCATGCGGCGCGTTCAAGCCCGACAGCACGGGGACCGCCGCCCCCGCGTGTCCGGTGTGCGCAGGATCGGGGAGAGCCAGCACCGTGCCGTCACTGGTATCAGTCACCAAAAGCACGCCGCCCGGACTGAAGGCCATCTGGCGCGCATTGGGCGCGGCGGCGAAAATGGAAATATGAAATCCGGGCGGTAGCTTCAGACGGGTTAAATCGAGTTTTTCCGAGTGGTTGCAGGAGAGCCACAGCAAAGGAAACAGGGCACAAATAGCGGCGCGCGCGAATCCTCGAACCCCACGCGGGAAAACTCCCGAACTGGTGTGCCTGGCGGACAACGCAGGAGTTACTTGATTACCGCAATTTTTTGCAGCCATGGGCACACGAAGTTTTTATATCAGATTTCGCCAAAATTACCCGGCATTGCGCTTTTTCGCTCCCGCCCGTCTGACGGCGGCGTTACAATGTGTTGTGGGCTAACGACTTAGGTTTAGCTGGGTTTGGCATTCCACCTGTTATACACAGAGCAGGCGTCAGGCGATTTCAGGACGCCGATATTTTTTGCATTTTTGTTGGAGTGGAGCCCGAGGCTCCCCCCTGGAGGACGTAGAAATGAAGAATCGTATGTTTGTAGCGCTGCTTCTGGCCGGTGTGCTGGTGCTTCCCGCTCTGGCGCAGCAGGCCGCTCCTACTACCACGCAGGACCAACCCGCTGCCGCCACTTCCGGCGCGAGCGGCAAGCCCGCTCTGCAGCCCGACACGCATGAAGGCTTCTGGGGCAAGATCAATCCCTTTGCCCGTAAGAAGTATGTGCAACGCCAGACTGCTCCTATTCGTGACCGCGTCAACGAACTGGACGAGCTCACATCCTCGAACACCAAGATGATCAAGGACACCGATTCGCGCGCGCAGGATGGCATCCGCCTGGCCTCGACCAAGGCCACCGAAGCCGACCAGCACGCGATTGACGCCGGCAACAAGGCCCAGATGGCGCAGCAGACTGCGACCCAGGCCAACGCCCGCCTCACCACGGTGGAACAGGTGGTAGGCAACATCGACCAGTACAAGGCGTCCACGCAGACCGAGATTCGCTTCCGTCCCGGCCAGAGCGTGCTCAGCAAGAACGCCAAGACTGCGCTTGATGACATGGCGACGCCGTTGAAAGACCAGCGCGGCTACATCATCGAAGTGCAGGGGTTCTCCTCCGGTCACGGCCAGGCCGCGATTGCCACTTCGCAGAAGATGGCGGACGCGGTAGTGCGTTACCTGGTGCTCAATCACGAGATTCCGGTCTATCGGATCTATGTGGTTGGCATGGGCAACGCTCCCGTGCCCACGGCGGCCGGCGAAGATGCCAAGACCAAGCGCACCAGCGGTGGACGCGTCGAAATCAGCCTCCTGAAGAACGATCTGGAAACGCTGGCTTCGACCTCAGCTGCCCCGGCTCCCGCGAGCCAGGACCAGCCCGCGCCTCCGAAATAGTTGATTCAGGACGACGGACCGAAAGGCCCGGAGCCCTCCCCCGGAAAAAGCCTCCCGCGCAAGCGGGAGGCTTTTTTCATTTCAGATTGCAGAATGGCCCATTTCTTTGTAGCGCCGGCGTCCCGCCGGCTGTCCGGAGGGCATCTTGCCCTCCGCGTATCGTGCGCCACATAGCGAACCTCAGGCGCTAAAGCGCAACTGTCGCGGCTCCAAAGTGGCACGAGTGAACTCGTGCCCTTCCCAAAGTTCAGAAATTGAACGCCGAAGGTGTGCGCGCAGGGTTTTCAATCTGAAATCATCAATCTGAAATCTGCAATCGCCTTCCGTATAATCCAACCCCGTGTCCACCACCGCGAAGTCCGCCCTGCGCAAAGCCGGCCTGTTTTATTTCGTCTGGGTCATGTTCTCGTACTGCACCGGCGGCCCCTTCGGCCTGGAGGACATGGTCACCACCTCCGGTCCGGGCATGACCTTGATTTTCCTGCTGGTGATCCCGTTCTTCTGGTGCATTCCGGTCTCGCTGGTTTCCGCTGAGCTGACCACTGCCATGCCGGTTGAAGGCGGCTTCTATCGCTGGGTGCGCGCCGGCTTCGGCGACTTCTGGGGATTTCTCGCCGGCTGGTGGAACTGGTGCGCCTCATTTTTGCTGGGCAGCGTTTACGCGGTGCAGTTCGCTGACTACATGGGCTTCTATTTTCCTGAACTCACGGGATGGAGGCATTACGTCGTTTCGCTCGCCATCGTCGCGGTCATCACTTACATCAACGTACGTGGCATTCAGATGGTGGGAAAATTTGCCACCGTGCTCGAACTTTTCATCCTGCTGCCGGTGCTGGTGCTGGTAGTGATCGGACTGGCCAAGTGGCATCACAATCCGTTTGTTCCGGTAATTCCTCCGCATCAGCCCACGTTCCACGTGTTCGGCGTGGGATTGGCGCTTGGGCTGTGGCTGTATTCCGGATACGAGCAGTGCTCGACTGTGGCGGAAGAAGTGGACAACCCCCGCCGCAGCTATCCCCTGGCGCTCGCGCTGGTGGTGCCCATGTCCATCGCGGCTTACTTCCTGCCCACCCTGGCTGCGCTGGCGGCGTTAGGCAACTGGGAGAGCTGGCATACAGGATTCTTTCCAACAGCCGCGCAACTGATCGGAGGCCGCTGGCTGGGCGCCTGGATGTCGCTGGCTGCCATGATCACTTACGTGGCGCTGCTCAACAGCACGATTCTGACTTCGACGCGCATGCCGTTTGCCATGGCCGAGGACGGCTACCTGCCACGGGTGTTGACCGGTCAACATCCGCGCTATGGAACGCCTTGGATTGCGATTGTCGTGTCGGCCGTGGTGTACGGCCTGCTGTCCCTGCATTCTCTGGTGCAGCTCATCAGCATTTACAACTGGCTGCGGGTCGCAACCACGGTCATGACGGTGCTTGCCGCCTGGCAACTGCGCCGCAAGCAGCCAGATATGCCGCGGCCGTTCGTAATTCCCGGCGGGCGCGCGGGACTGATCTACTCCGTGGCAGCAGTCCTGATCATGAGCGCGGTAGCCCTGCTGGGCAGCGACCGCTACGGTCTGCTCTGGGGTCCGGCGGCGCTGGCAGTAGGGCCGGTAGTGTACTTCGGGTTGCGCGCGGCCAGGCCGGCATGAATCACGTGGGGACAGCCGCCCTCGGCTGTCCCCGCGTTCTCAGGTTACCCAATCCTTGAATTTGTACCAGGCTCCGGCGAAGGGCAGGAACCAGGGCTTGCCGTTGTACAAACCCAGCGGCGCGCCCGGAAACGGGATCCCCACGAACGGGTTCTCTGGCTTCTGGCCTGCGATCATGTGGGCCATCTGTTGCCCTTGCCAGGTGGCCATGGCGACGCCGTGTCCGGCATAGCCGACGGCGTAGTAGATTCCATCCATTTGCCCGGCGTGCGGCATGATGTCGAAAGCGAAGTCCAGCGTGCCGCCCCAGACGTATTCGACTTTCACATCGCGCAGCTGGGGATAGACCTCGATCATGCCGCGGCGCAAAATCTCCGCGCTCTTGCGGGTCGAATCCCGGGTCTCGGGGAAGAATGCCGCGCGGCCGCCGAAGAGCATGCGCCGGTCCGGCGTCAGGCGGTAGTAGTAGAGGTAATTCTTGGAGTCGTAGATCATGCGATTGCGCGGGCTCAGCTCCCGTGCCAGCGCCTCGGGCAGAACTTCCGTGGTGATGATGTAGGAGCCAATCGGAATAAGCTTCTTGCGCAGCGCCGGGGTGGCCGCTCCGGTGTAACCGCTGGTGCCGACGAATACCTCCCGTGCCCACAGGTCGCCGCGAGAAGTGGCGATTCGCCAGCGTGGCATGCCGTGCCGGTCTTCACGTTCAAGATTCTCAACTCGCGTATTTTCGAAAATCGTCGCGCCCGCCTTTGTGGCTGCCTGCGCCAGTCCGGCCACATACTTCGCGGGATTCAATCCGGCGCTGACTTCATCCACCATGCCGCCATAGTAGATGGATGACCCGATCTCGGACTGAAGCTCGGCTCGCGGCACCACACGGAGCTGGTGATTGAATTCGCGCGCGATCACTTCCGCCTGGCGGGCGTAGTCGTCGAAGTGTTTTTGCTTGCAGGCGACTTCGAGATGCCCGCCGCGGACAAAGTCGCAATCGATCTTTTCCTCGCTGACCAGCTTCTCCACGCAATCGATGGTCGCCAGTGACGCGGCGTACATGCGTTGCGTGCGCTCCCGGCCGTACATCGAAATCAACTTGTTGACGCCCAGCTTGAGCCCGGTAAGAACCATGCCGCCATTGCGCGAACTGGCGCCCCAGCCGATGGTCTCGGCTTCGAGCACGGCGACCTTGGCTCCGAGTTTTGCCAGTGTCCTCGCCGCCGAAAGCCCCGTGAAACCGGCTCCGATGATGGCAACGTTTACGCCGCCGGGAAGCGGATGCGCCGGGTCGGTCTGCGGCATGGCAGCGGTAGTGAGCCAGAAGTTTTGTTCGCGGATGGGCATTTTTATTTCTGCGAATGACGAAGCATTGTACAGGGTGCCCCACCCTCGTCGTTCCGTTCTTTGGCACGACAGGGTGGGCGTGAGGCGACGCTGTGGCGAACAGAACCCCCGCCCTGTCTCTCCAGAAAACGGAGAGACGAGGACGGGGCACCCTGTTACCGCTGTGCCTTGAACCTCTTACTCAATCCTCTTAGACTCAATATATGCACGTGCACGCCAGCCCCGGAGGCAGTGAAAGGACCTCCCGCATTCTGCGGTTTTCGCTGGTGGTTACGGCTGCCTACATTGTGCTGCTGGTCGTTGCCGGCATTCGTGCCCATTCGCTGGCGCTGCTCTCCGAGGCGGGACACAATCTCTCTGACTTCTTCGCACTGCTGCTTTCCCTGACCGCGGTTTATCTGCAGTCTCGTCCGCCCAGTTCTACCAAGACTTACGGATACCACCGTGCCGGGGTGCTGGCCGCACTGGTCAACGCGGTATCTCTGGTTGCAGTCTCGGGGTTCATTTTCTACGAAGCCTTCCACCGCTTGCAGAACCCGGAACAGGTGCGCGCGGGAGTCATGATCAGCGTGGCCGCCGCTGGCGTGGTGATGAACGGCGTGATCGCGCTTCTGCTCTATCGCGCCGGACGCGATGTCAACATCCGCAGCGCCTTCCTGCACGAAATCGGAGACACGCTTTCCACCGCCGCAGTCATCGCCGGCGGCTGGGCCATCATGTCCACCGGCCAGTACTGGATCGACTCCGTGCTCTCGGTTGGAATCGGAGTCCTGATCCTGTGGTCGGGCTTCGGGATTGTGCGTGAGACCCTTAACATTCTTCTCGAAGGCACGCCGCGCGGCATCAAGCTGGAAGAGGTCGAGGCGGCGATGCGGCTGATCGACGGCGTGAACGATGTTCACGACCTGCACGTGTGGAACATCGGTTCAGAGACGCGGGCGCTTTCCTGCCACATTTCGATCGCTGACATTCCGCCCTCGGTCAGTGAACGCATCTTGCGCGACGTGAAAGACCGCCTGCGTAACCAGTTCCACATAGCCCACACCACAATCCAGTTCGAGAACGTAGTCTGCGAAGTGGCGCATGGCTGCGTGATTCCGGTGGGGGAATCCGCGCACCCGCACAAACATTAGAAATCCTTTCGGGGGTTCCGCGCGGAATCCAAATCGTGTGGGGACGGGTTTCTGACCCGGCTGGTTCTCCGGCATTAGCTCGACTGACTCTCGTAAATCTCTCTCGCTCTCTCGATCGTGTCTGCCTCTTCGGGCAACTTGTCGGGGCGGAACCTCACAATCCTGGGAAAGCGCAGTGCATACCCGCTCTCGTGTCGGTCCGATTGCATCATGTTGTTGAAGGCGACTTCCAAAACGATTTTCGGTTCGACGATCAGGCGGAAGCCTTGATCTTCGATGGTGTGTTCCAGGAACCACTTAGTCATCTCGGAGATCTCGGCGTCGGTCAGGCCGGAATACGCTTTGCCGATGTTGAGCAGTTTTTCTCCATCGCGTACGGCGAAGGTGTAGTCGCTCAATACTCCAATGCGCTTGCCGTGGCCGTACTCGACCGCTGTGACCACCACGTCGAGCGTGGCCAGTTCGCGCTTGAGCTTGAGCCAGGATTTGCCGCGCCGTCCGGGAGTGTAGGGCGACGCGGGATCCTTGATCATCAGGCCTTCGTTGCCGCGGGCCTGCGCGGCTGCAAACAGTTGATCGAGTTCCTGCGGCGTTGACGCTTGAAATACGGGCGCGCGAATCACCCGCGTGTGCGCGGCGCCGGCGTCATCACCGAATTCGAAACGCGCCTGTTTATCCGAAGCAATTCGTGCCTGGGATCTTCTCGGCGCCGCCAGCAGGGCATCGAGAATTCTCTCGCGCTCGAGGAGAGGACGCTCCAGCAGTAACTCGCCCTTTGCGAAGAGCACATCGAATGACCAGATACGCTACCGGCACCTGCTGCATCAGGTTTTCGCTGACCTGCTTGCGTCCCAGGCGTTGCTGCAGCGCGCTGAAGGGGAGGGCGCGGCCGGTTTGATCTTCAGCACTGGTTTCAGCGCGGCGGGCGGGAAGCCCGCCGGACAGCCGGCGGGACGCCGGCGCTACATTTTCGTAGCTCCAGGCCACGATCTCGCCGTCGAGAATCACGTCGTCCGGCAGGCCAGCCAGGACCTCGGGAAGTTCGGGGAACGATTCTGTGATCTCGTCCCGGGTGCGCGAGAAGATTCTTACTTCGCCGCCGGAACAGTGTGCCTGGGCGCGGATGCCGTCATATTTGTCTTCTACCAGTGCGTTCTCAAAATAGCTGAGGGCCTGCTCCGCCGACTCGGCCGGGCTGGCCAGCATGAAGCCCAGAGGGTGGAACAGGCGCATCTTCGCCTCGGCCAATTTGCCTGCCGCCGCCAGCTTTAAAGTCTCGCCAATGTCGCCCAGCAGCATGTTGGCTCGCTGCACCTCGCTCGACGTTACGCCGTAGGCCCTGGCGATGGCTTCCTCTACCAGGCTTTCTTTCAGGCCGATGCGCAGATCGCCAGTCATGATCTTCACAATGTATTTGGCTTCGAGAGGCGAGGCCTGCGCTAGAAGTTCTTGCGTCAGCGCGGCCTTTGCGGCCGGGCCACGGACTGTCGCAATTTCGCGGAATCTGGCAGCGACTTCTGGCAAGGTCAATGATGCACTGCCGGGCTTTGCCCGGCCAGGACGGGCGGGGGCACCCGTCCCCACGTGGGTCTTGATTGACGCTGGGAGAACCGCTTCCGCTACGGCGCCGAGGTCTCCGAACTTGCGGTAGGCGGAGGTCAGTTCGGCTTCGCTTTTTCCGGACAACTCGGCGACGATCCTCCACAGCACTCTGCCGCCCACCTGCAGGGTGGTTTCTTCCCAGACCGGAAATGGCCGGCCCGAGAGAAAGATGGCGGCGACGGACGCCTCCTCCGGCGTGCCCGCCTTCAGGTAGTCGGCGACGATCGCGATCTTCTCGAGCTTTTTGGTAGTGCCTGCGATGCGTTCACAGGCCTCAGCCAGCTTGATCATGAAGTTTTGATGTGGGCGCGAGCGTCCCGCTCGTGCCATCGGCAATTCAGTACGTTGTCCTTTCTCTCACGCCCGGGAGAGGCCGGTTTCTTGGTCCTGCACGAGCGAGGACGCTCGCGCCTACATTCAATTCCTCTAACTCCAATCTCTTTAGTCACTTAAGCGGCGTTGCCATCATCCTAAACGAAACCGGCTGTGGTACCCTTAGTTTGAGCCCAGCGCCCTGGACGGGCATCTAAAGCTTATGCGTTTCTTGCGAACCTGGTGGCGTTTCCTGGTGGCCGTGCAGCTGTTGCCCGCGCTTGAAGGCGGCGAGGAAACACTGGTCGGCGGACAAGCCGTGCTTGAGGGCGTAATGATGCGCTCTCCGCACGCGTGGGCCATCGCCTGCCGCAAACCTTCCGGTGAAGTATCGACTCACAGCGAACCTCTGGAGCGGCTTTCGGAAAAGCGCAAGTGGATGGCCTGGCCGGTCATTCGCGGCGTGGTGACGCTCGGTCACGCCATGACTCTGGGCTTCCGCGCGCTGAAGTTTTCCGCCAACGTGGCGCTCGACGAATTGCAACCCGAGCCCGCGTCGGAAAAGAAGAAGCTCGAAATCACAGGCTGGATGGCCGCGGTCAACATTATCATCTCGGTCGGCTTTTTTATTTTCATGTACAAGTTCCTGCCGCTGCTGGCGGCCACGGAAATGAAGCGGGTGAACCCGCTGTTCGGTGAGCAGATTGTTTTCAATCTGGTGGACGGCGTCATTCGTATCGCGCTGTTCCTGCTCTTCATCTGGGGAGTTTCGCTGTGGAGCGATATTCACCGGGTGTACGAGTATCACGGCGCCGAGCACAAGACGGTGTATGCCTTCGAAAACGGCGATCCTCTGGAGACCGCGTCGGTGCAGAAGTATTCGACATTCCATCCGCGCTGCGGCACCAGCTTTCTGATGACGGTGATGCTGATTTCGATCATGGTGTACATCCTGGTGTCGGCGGTGATTCCGGTAACCACGTTCTGGGCCAAGTTCGGCATGCGTATCGTGCTGCTGCCGGTGATTGCTGGGGTTTCGTACGAGATCATTCGCTTCGCCGCCAGGCATCGCGGCTCCCTGTTCGCGCTGATGACCGCGCCCGGCCTCTGGCTGCAGCGCATCACAACGCAACCACCGTCCGACGACCAGGCCGAATGCGCCATCATCGCACTGGACCATGCCATGGCGCTGGAAAAAGAGCACGGCGGCGAGTTGGTCATAGCCTAGCGGTTCCCCCGCGAACATTCTCTCCAAACTCTTTCAGTACTAGAATTGAACGGTGCGCAGCGCCGGTTTGCTGAAGACCGACGACTGACGACCGACGACTGATTCCCATGTTTGAACGACTCGACCAAATCGAAGCCCGCTACGAGGAACTGACGCAGGCGCTCTCCTCGCCGGAGACCATGAACGACTCGGCCAAGTACCAGAAGACGGCCAAGGCGCACAGCGAAGTCTCGTCTATCGTCGAAAAATATCGCGAGTACAAAGACCTGACGCGCGGCATCGCCGAGAGCAAGGCTGTCCTGGCGGATGAAAAAGATCCCGACATGCGGGCCTACGCCCAGGAAGAACTCGACAAACTGGAAGCGCGCGTCGGCGGCGTGGAAGAAGAACTCAAGGTCCTGTTGCTGCCGAAAGATCCGAACGATGAGAAAGACGTCATCCTGGAAATTCGCGCCGGCACTGGCGGGGACGAAGCTACGCTCTTCGCAGCCGAGATGTTCCGCATGTACACCCGCTACGCCGAGACTCAGGGCTGGAAGGTTGAAGTGCTCTCCACGTCCGACTCCTCGGTGGGCGGCTTGAAAGAAGTGATCGCCATTATCGAAGGCCAGCGCGTCTTCTCGCGGTTGAAATACGAGAGCGGCGTTCACCGGGTGCAGCGCGTTCCTGCCACCGAGCAGCAGGGACGGGTGCACACTTCGGCGGTCACAGTCGCCGTGCTGCCCGAGGCCGAGGATGTTGACATCAAGATTGAAGCCAAGGACTTGCGCATCGACACCTTCTGCTCTTCCGGCCCGGGCGGACAATCGGTGAATACGACTTATTCCGCTGTGCGCATCACCCACATTCCGACCAACACAGTCGTAAGCTGCCAGGACGAGAAATCGCAGATCAAGAACCGCGAGAAGGGCATGCGGGTGCTGCGTGCCCGTCTTTATGAGATGGAAATGCAGAAGCAGCAGGACGCACTGGCCAAAGAACGCAAGGCGATGGTGGGCTCGGGTGACCGCAGCGAGAAGATCCGCACCTACAATTTTCCGCAGAATCGGGTTACCGACCACCGCATCGGACTGACCATCCACCAACTCGAGCAGGTCATGGACGGAAAGCTTCAACCCCTGATCGAAGCCCTGGTCACTCACTATCAGTCGGAAAAACTGAAGAGCGAAGCTACCGCGGCGGTTTAAGAGCCACGATGAGGATCCATACTTTATTTCCGGCTTCTCTGTCCATTTTGCTGTGCGCCATCATGCCCGTTTGCGACAGAATTGATTCGTCCATGAACAAAGGTCTTGAAGAGGAGAAGTCGTACACGCGCCACGCTATGGAACATCACCGGCTACATCCGGAGAGCAGACGCGGTGACAAGGTACTGGAGACGTGGTCTACCGCAGACTATATTGCTCAGGCAGTTGCGAGCCAAAGGGCCTCTGGAACCTGGGCGCGTTTCAGCGATCAGTTGGATTTCCTGCGACCAGAGATTCGGATCGACGCTTCAGGGCGTCCCTTCTGTGTGGTTCAAGCCAACGGTGGCATTATTGTAGTGGATTATTTGCTAGCTGTACCTGCCAACTGCACACTGCAGTCAGCTGAGGCCTTAGAGACGTCGCGGATCAAGTCCGGCGATATGGAGTTCTCTGGACGAAGTGACTACTGGGTCTATGTCCTAAAGCCCTCGGGCACATAGGGGGCACCACGCCGATATCAGAGCTGTGAGAGGCGAAAGACAGAAAGTGTTGCTACGCGCCGCCCTCAATTCCGCAGTGGATCGCCTTAGCTCTGCCCACGTCCCCTCGCCTCGGATGAATGCCGAACTCCTGCTCATGTTCACTCTGGAATGCAACCGCGCATACCTCCACGCTCATCCCGAGCGCAAACTTTCTGCCGACGAGCAGCGCCGCTACGACCAGGTCCTGACCGAGCGCGAACGCGGCATGCCTGCGCAGTACATCACCGGCCACCAGGAATTCTGGGGCATGGATCTGATCGTTACCCCAGCCGTGCTCATTCCGCGACCGGAAACCGAGCACGTGATCGAGACCGTGCTCGCACGTGTGGGTGTGGCGCGGGCGCCCTCGCCCGCGTCTTTGTTGCGTATCGTCGACGTCGGCACCGGATCAGGATGCATCGCTCTGGCCCTGGCCAAAGAGCTGCCCAGCGCCGAATTGTACGCAACAGAAATCTCACCCGCCGCCCTGGAAATCGCCCGCGCCAACGCAGCTCGCCACCAACTCGAAGGCCGGATCAAGTTTCATCAAGCCGACTTGCTGCAAGGCCGCGACCGCGGCGAGTTTGATTTCGTGGTTTCCAATCCGCCGTATGTGGGCGAATCGGAAGCAGACCAGGTGCAACTTGAAGTCCGCAAGTATGAACCGCGCACCGCGGTGTTTGCGGGCGCTACAGGACTGGAGGTGATCGAGCGCCTGATTCCTCAGGCCCGCGAGGCGCTCAAGCCCGGAGGCTGGCTGGTGATGGAGATCAGCGGCACGATTGCAATTGATGTGCGTGACTTGCTAGCGGGCTGGAACGATGTGCAGATTGCGAAAGATCTACAGGGGATCGAACGCGTAGTTTCGGCAAGAACCACGTAGGCCCGGACGCCCTCCTTCGACTTCGCTCAGGACCCGGGCGGGCGAGCGAAGCTCGCCTGGTCTATCGTGCAGGCGAGAAACAGCAGGTCCCTCCACTTCGCTTCGCTCCGGTCGGGATGACAGAGATTGGGGGTTGGGTCGGGCTGCAAGCTGCTAGGTCTGGCTGATCGTAGCCGGCAGAATGTCTTCCACATCAACCCATTTCGTGGGATAGGAACCGGTGTAGCAGGCGGTGCAGTAGGTCGTCTTCTCGCCGTCGGCGCAGGCTTTTTTCATTCCTTCGAGCGAGAGATACGCCAGGGAATCGGCGCCGATGAATTCACGAATCTCTTCCACCGACTTGTTGGCAGCGATCAGTTCTTTCTTGGACGGCGTGTCCACGCCGTAAAAGCAGGGCGAAATCGTGGGCGGGCAGGAGACGCGCATGTGCACTTCTTTCGCGCCCGCGTTGCGGATCATGCGCACGATCTTGCGGCTGGTGGTGCCGCGCACGATGGAGTCATCGATCAGCACCACGCGCTTGCCTTCGAGCAGGGTGCGCACCGGGTTCAGCTTCAGCTTTACTCCAAAATCGCGCACGCTTTGCCGGGGCTCGATGAAGGTGCGTCCTACATAATGATTGCGGATCAGTCCGAAGCGAAAGGGAATGCCGCTCTCGGCGGCGTAGCCGACGGCCGCTGTAACGCCGGAATCCGGCACAGGAACTACGAGGTCGGCGTCGGCCGGGGCTTCCCGCGCCAGTTGCCGTCCCAGGCCTTCGCGGCTGGCTTGCACCGGGCGCCCAAACACCATGCTGTCGGGCCGCGAAAAATAAACGTGCTCGAAAATGCAACTCGACTGAGGGGCCGCCGGAGAATAAAAGCGCGACGTGATGCCTTCCGGTCCCACGATCACCAACTCGCCGGGCTTGACTTCGCGTTCGTAGGTGGCGCCGATCAGATCGAAGGCGCAGGTTTCGGAAGCAAACACGATCGTGTCCTGCCGCTGTCCTTCGAGACGCGGAATTCTTCCCATGTTTAGAGGACGGAAACCGCGAGGATCGCGTGCTGCAAATACCCGGTCCGAACTGAGCATGACCAGCGAAAACGCGCCTTCGACGCGGCGCAGCGCGTCGGCCATCGCGTCCGGCAGGGTCTGCTCCTTGGAGAGCGCGATCAAATGAACGATCACTTCGGTGTCGCTATTGGTCTGAAAGATCGAGCCCTGGGCCTCGAGACGATGGCGGATTTCGTGCGCATTCACCAGATTGCCGTTGTGGGCCAGCGCGATCATGCCCTTGTTCGATTGCACCATGATGGGCTGGGCATTGAAGAGAGCCGAATCGCCGGCGGTGGAGTAACGCGTGTGCCCAATGGCCAGCGTGCCGTGGAGGGGTGACAAAACGTCCTCGGTGAAGATGTCGGCCACCAGTCCCATGGCGCGATGGGCGCGCAAAGTCAGCCCGTTCGAAGTGACGATGCCCGCCGATTCCTGCCCGCGGTGTTGCAGAGCGTGCAGTCCGAGGTAAGCCAGTTTCTCCGCCTCCGGGTGAGCGTAGATCGCCACCACTCCGCATTCGTCATGGAATTTATCGAACATAGTCAGCCTTTAGCCCTAGCTTTTTGCCACCACGGTCCACGTGGGGACAGCCGCCCTCGGCTGTCCGGCCGAGCGAAGCTCGGCAGTGCTTTCTAATCCGCCGCCATCGGCTCTACGTCCGTCCGCAGCGCTTTTTCCAACGCGCCCTCGTACACCTCGCGCAATTCCGCAACCGCTGCCGACACCACTGTCCGGCCATCGAGCTTGATTTCAACCCGCTCCGGCGCCGTCTCTCCGATCAATTCTGCCGTGATGCTATATTTTACCGCCACTCGTTGGATTCTGCCGAAGTTCTCGCGGTCGCAAGAGATGATCACCCGGCTGGCGTCCTCGCCGAACAGAACAAACTCCGGCGGCAGCCCCAGCGACGTCAGATCGACATTCATTCCAATGCCTTTAGCCAGCCCCGATTCGACCAGCGTTACCGCGATTCCACCATCAGAGCAGTCATGGGCGGAATCCATAATTTCGATTTGGGCAATCTCCACCAGCGCTTTCTGCAGAGCGGCCTCTTTTTCCAACTCCAATTCTGGAGGATATCCCCAAACGGCGCCCAGAATTTCCTTCGCATATTCGGAAGATCCGAAGGCTGATTCTGCGTCGGTCGCATCGCCAGGCTCCGCTCCGCGCAGCAAGACGATAGCGCGTCCCACCTCGCGAAACTCCGGACGCACCGCCTTGTGCACGTCTTCCAGAATGCCGACCACGCCCAGCACCGGCGTGGGATAAATTCCTTCTCCCAGAGTTTCGTTGTAAAAGCTGACATTGCCTCCGGTGATGGGTATTTCCAATTCTTCGCAAGCCTTCGTGATGCCGTCGATCACCTGCGAAAACTGCCACATGATGTGCGGCTTCTCGGGATTGCCGAAGTTCAGGCAGTTGGTGCCGCCGATTGGAGTTGCGCCGGCGCAAGCCACGTTGCGGGCGGCTTCGGCCACGGCATGCATGGCGCCCAGCCGCGGATCGAGATAGCACCAGCGTCCGTTGCCATCGAGCGCCATGGCCAGGCCGCGCTGCGAACCTTTGATGCGGATCACTCCGCCATCGCCCGCGCCCGGACCTTCCACCGTGTTGGTCTGCACCATGTGATCGTACTGCTGCCAGATCCAGCGCTTGCCGCAGATGTTGGGACTGGCCAGCAGCCGCTTCAGATTTCCGGTGAGATCGGAAGCATGTGCCAGCTTGACGTGCTCCGGCATTTCGCGCGGCACGGGCGGCTCCCAGCGTTCCAGCGGACGCTGGTAAAGCGGCGCGTCGTCGGTGAGGGCTTCGTTGGGAATGTCGGAGACCACTTCTCCATGGTGGAGAACGCGCATCCTGCCGTCGGCGGTGACGCGGCCGACTTCGACTGCATCCAGTCCCCATTTTTCGAAGACGCGAAAAACTTCCTGCTCGCGGCCTTTCTGCGCCACCAGCAGCATGCGCTCCTGCGATTCGCTCAGCATGATCTCGTATGCCGTCATGCCGGTTTCGCGCTGCGGCACGAGATCAAGTTCAATCTCGGTTCCCACATGACCGCGAGCGCCCATTTCGCAGGTGGAGCAGGTGAGCCCGGCGGCGCCCATATCCTGTATGCCGACGATGGCGCCGGTCTGCATGGCTTCGAGACAGGCTTCGAGCAAAAGCTTTTCGAGAAAAGGATCGCCCACCTGCACGTTCGGCCGCTTGGCTTCGGAGGCCTCGCTGAATTCCTCGCTGGCCATGGTGGCGCCGTGAATGCCGTCGCGCCCGGTCTTCGATCCGACGTAAATGACCGGATTACCTTCGCCCGACGCTTTGGCGTAGAAGATCTGATCGCGCCGGACCAATCCCAGAGCGAATGCATTGACCAACGGATTGCCGGAGTAGCAGGGCTCGAACTTGGTTTCGCCGCCCAGGTTGGCGACGCCAAAACAATTTCCATACGAGGCGATTCCGCTGACCACGCCTTCAAGCACGGATTGGTTCTTGTGAATCTCGGCGCTTGATGTGGACGCGAGCGCCCCGCTCGTGCCGGCTCCAGAGCTGGCGGGCGAGGGCGCCCGCCCTACACCAATCGGGCCGAAGCGTAGCGAGTCCATCACCGCCACCGGCCGCGCGCCCATGGTGAAAATGTCACGCAAAATGCCACCCACGCCCGTGGCGGCGCCCTGAAAAGGTTCGATAAACGATGGATGATTGTGTGACTCGATTTTGAAGGCGCAGGCCCAGCCGTCGCCGATGTCGATGATGCCCGCGTTCTCCCCCGGTCCCTGCACCACCAGCCGGCTGCGCGTGGGCAGCCGTTTCAGGTGGACGCGCGAGGACTTGTAGGAACAGTGCTCGCTCCACATCACGCTGAAGATCCCCAGTTCGGTGATGGTGGGGTGGCGTCCGCCCAGCAGCTGTTTGATCTTTTCGTATTCGTCGGGCGTGAGGCCGTGCTCCCGGATGACCTCGGGCGTGATAACCACTGTTGAAGAAGGGCTCATATGGGGAGACTCTATTGTCGCATAGCGGAAACCAGGAAAGTAGCGCCGGCGTCCCGCCCGCCGGGTGTGGGTCGGACACTCCCTTCGACTTCGCTCAGGGCAAGCTTGTCCGACGCTTTTGACCTGGACTTTTGGCGGGCGAAAACGGGAATGACCAGAACTAAAACCGAAACCAAACGCAAGACCAAATTCAAAGGCGTCGGACAGGAGTGTCCGACCCACACCGCCTTCCGGCCGGGGGCTACATGGCCGACTTATAATGTTCCCCGAATGAAGTCCGTCATCGTCGGCACCGCCGGGCATATCGACCACGGGAAAACCGCGCTGGTCAAGGCCCTCACCGGCATCGACGCCGATCGCCTGGAAGAGGAAAAGCGCCGCGGCATCACCATTGACATCGGGTTTGCGCATCTCGAACTGCCGTTGCCGGACGGTGAAATTCTGCGCCTGGGATTTGTTGATGTTCCCGGTCACGAACGTTTTGTCCGCAACATGCTGGCTGGGGTGGGCGGCATCGACCTGGTCTTGCTGGTGATTGCGGCCGATGAATCGATCAAGCCGCAGACCCGCGAGCATTTCGATATCTGCCGTCTGCTGTCGGTGCGCCGGGGAATCGCGGTGCTGACCAAATCCGACCTGGTGGACCGCGAGACCCTGGACGTGGTGAAATTGGAAGTCGAAGAATTTCTGCGCAATTCGTTTCTGGATGCGGCCCGTTCGTCGGTGGTCGCTGTCAGTTCACTGACCGGCGCGGGCCTCAATGAGCTTCGGCAGGCCCTGGTAAGGGCCGCCGCTGAAATTCCAGTGCGCAACTCTTCGGCGCTGCCCCGCCTGCCGGTTGACCGTGTGTTCACCATTAAAGGCTTCGGTGCCGTGGTGACGGGTACGCTGGTCTCGGGCACGATTCACAAAGAGGATGAGCTGGAAGTTTTTCCCGCGGGCCGGCGGGTGCGGGTGCGCGGAATTCAAGTGCATGGGCAGGTGGCGGAACAAGCGGTGGCCGGACAGCGCACTGCCTTGAATCTCGCCGGCGTGACCACGCAAGAGATGACTCGCGGCATGGTGCTGGCCCCTCCTTCAACGTTTCACACTGCTTCACGCCTGGATGTGTTGCTCACATTATTGCCTTCGGCCAAGCCCCTGAAAGACCGGGCGCGGGTCCATGTGCACGCTTACACTTTTGAAACCATCGCTACCGTCGTGCTCTTCAGCCAGAAATCCGGACAAAAGCAGTTTTCGCCAGGAGAAACCGCGATGGCCCAGTTGCGCCTGGCTGAACCCACCCTTCTGTTGCCCGGGGACCGCTTTATTGTGCGGCAGTTTTCGCCGGTCCTGACTATCGGCGGAGGCGTGGTGCTCGACGCCTCGCCGCTTTCTCGCATGCATGGGCGGGAGGCGTTCCTGCAAACCCTGGCGGAGGGCGATGCTCAATCGATCCTGCGGGCCCGCATCGCGCGGCGAAGTTACGCCGGAATCACAATCGCAGAACTGATTGCGGAAACCGGATGGCTCAGGCACGTCGTTGAATCGCATTTGTCCGCTCCGCCGGGGTCCGCCGGGGTTGCTCGAATCGGCGAACGGGTTATGCATCTGCCTGCGATGGAGGAATTGAAATTGTTGATCATCGACGCGGTGGGCGGCTTTCACAAGAAGAACCCGCTGGTCGCGGGGATCAGCAAGGAAGAGCTGCGCGACCAGGCCAGGACATCCAGCGAGGTGTTCACCGACGCCGTGGACGCGCTGGTACGCGACAGGAAGTTGGAAGTTGCCGCGGAGATTATCCATCTTCCGGGACGCGGCGTGGTGATGAAAGATGAAGAGGCGGAATCCCAGAAAATCATCGAGCGCGCATTTGCTTCGGCTGGCCTCAAAGTTCCCGCGTTGAAGGACGTACTGGCCGGACTCAAAGTGGACAAAGCCCGCGCTCAAAAGATCGTCACCCTGCTGCTGCGCGACAAAGTTCTGGTTAAGATCTCTGAAGACCTGGTCTTTCATCGCGACGCGCTGCTGGATTTGCGCAGGCGCATGTCTTCGGAAAAGGCAAAATCGCCGAAGATCGATGTGGCCCGCTTCAAGGACATGACCGGCGTAAGCCGGAAATACGCGATTCCTCTGCTGGAATATCTCGACCGCGAGCACGTGACGCGGAGGGTGGGAAATGAAAGAGTGATCCTGTAAAGAGAAAATCGCCACGGATTTTCACGGATATACACTGATAAAGCCTTAAAACGATCCTAAAGATCTATCCGTGAGATCCGTGTGAATCCGTGGCCGGCTCTTCTCCTCGTGCATTTCCAACTCCCGTCCCAACACATCGGTGAGCGCTGGGCAAGGCGGGTCAGCAGGTGTTCGTATAATGAAGCGCATACTCGCCACGGCATGTGGTTCGGAGTGCCGGAAGGAATCAGTCGATGCTTTCAATTCGTCCAGCCCAGGCCAGAGACGTGCCCACGGTGAATACGCTCATTCATGAGCTTGCCGACTTCGAGCGCCTCCCAGCTGTGGTCAGCGAGGCGGGCCTGTTGCGCGATGGCTTTGGTGAGGCGCCAAAATTTCGCGTGGTGATGGCGGAATGGGACGGCCAACCTGTCGGCTATGCGCTTTTCTTTGACTACTACTCCAGCTTTGAGGGTCGTCCCGGACTCTTTCTTGAGGACATCTATGTTCGCGGCCAGTACCGGGGAAAGGGGATTGGCAAGGCGCTGCTGGCCCGAGTGGCGTCGGTGGCGCGAGAAAATAATTGCTTTGGTGTGCGCTGGCAGGTGCTCGACTGGAATACTCCGGCCATCGAGTTCTACAAGGAACTGGGCGCTACTTTTCTGGACGACTGGAAAACTGTGAGCCTGGACGGAGACGCGCTGGAACATGTGGCAAAGGGAGCGCCATGACCACCGCCGTAAAAGTCATCGGCGCCGGACTCGCGGGATCGGAAGCAGCGTGGCAGTGCGCGCGGCGCGGAATTGCAGTCGAACTCTGGGAGATGCGTCCCGTGCGCTCCACGCCGGCGCATCAGACCGCGGACTTTGCCGAACTGGTCTGCTCTAACTCTCTCAAATCCGATAGCGAAAACACGGCGCCCTGGCTGCTGAAAGAGGAAATGCGGCGGGCGGGATCGCGGCTGCTGGAGATTGCGCGCGAGTGCGCCGTTCCTGCCGGGCATGCGCTGGCGGTTGACCGTACGGCCTTTGCCACCAGAGTCACGGATGCACTCTCGCGAGAACCGTTGATTACGATCCGGCGCGGGGAAGTTACGCAGATTGACGAGGCTCAGATCACGATCATCGCCACTGGTCCCCTGACCTCCGATGCTTTGTCAGGAGAAATCGCACGGCTGAGCGGTGCGAACCACTTGTATTTCTTCGATTCCATCAGTCCGATTGTCGAAGCCGATTCCATCGACATGTCCAAGGTGTACCTGGCGGCGCGCTACGACAAAGGTTCGGCCGATTACATCAATTGCCCCATGTCCAAAGAGGAGTACGACGGTTTCTGCGATGCTTTGATTTCTGGGCAATCGGTCGAAGCGCGCGACTGGGAGAAGCTGAATTATTTTGAAGGCTGCCTGCCCATCGAAGAAATTGCCCGCCGCGGCCGCGACACGCTGCGCTTCGGTCCCATGAAGCCGGTCGGATTGAAAGACCCGCGCACCGGGCGGATTCCCTACGCCGCGGTGCAGCTTCGGCAGGAAAACCTGCGGGCTGATTCCTACAATCTGGTGGGCTTTCAGAATCATCTGAAATTTGGCGACCAGGCCCGCGTGCTGCGCCTGATTCCCGGACTGGAGAAGGCGCGCTTTCTGCGTTACGGGCAAATCCATCGCAACACCTACATCAACGGGCCGTCGCTATTGTCCGAGTCGCTCCAGATGAAGAGGCATCCGGCGGTGTTCTTCGCCGGGCAGATTTGCGGAGTGGAGGGATATGTCGAGTCCATCGCGACCGGCCTGATGGCTGGCATTCATGCCGCAGCCCTGGCGTCCGGAGCGGAGTTGGTACCTCCACCACGGCCCACGGCTTTCGGCTCTTTGGTTCATTACGTGACCCACGCCGACGCCAAAAAGTTCCAACCGGCGAACATTACCTTTGATCTTCTGCCGCCCCTGGAGCACAAGATTCGCGACCGCCAGGAAAGACACCGGCGACAGTGCGAGTTGGCGTTGCAGGAGTTTGATGCATGGCTGGAAAAATGTGGGGCGGGCGCCCTCGCCCGCCGCTTTTGACTTAGATTTCAGGTGGTTCCAACCAACCACAACCTAAAGACCAACTTCAAAAGCGGCGGGCGAGGGCGCCCGCCCCACACAGACGCACTCATTCTGAACAAAATCAGGTTGGCTCTCGTATATGCGTTCAGGCGCTGGTGCCCGGCTCACGTTCGGGCGGCGTCTGCGTCCATAGAGCAATGGTTCTCCGCGATCTCATCGGCGACGTGTTGCGCACGCTCTGGTCCCACAAACTGCGCACCTTCCTGACCATGTTCGGAATCGCATGGGGAATCGTTTCCATTGTTCTGATGGTGGCTGCGGGCGAAGGCCTGCGCAAAGGACAGGCAGAACAGGCCCGCAACCTGGGCAAGGATATTCTGATCGTTTTTCACGGACGTACCAGCATGCAGGTGGGAGGAGCCCGCGCCGGGCGGGCATTGCGCTGGGAAGATTCGGATGTGAGTGCGGTGCAGGCCGAGGCACCGGACTGCGAATATGCGATTCCTGAACTGGAGCAGAACGACGTCCGCGCCCACAGCAATTACAACAATGCCGCCTTTACCGTCACCGGATCTCATCCTCCCTTTGGATACATTCGTAGCCTCGACGTGGGCCTGGGTCGTTTCTACAACTGGGACGATCAGAAGGAGGCCCGTCGCGTGGCCTTCCTCGGCAGTGATGCAGCCAAACAGCTTTTCCCGGGCCGCGATCCCGTGGGCGAGGACGTTTACCTGAACGCGTTTCCCTATAGAGTCATCGGCGTGATGGCGGCCAAAAAGCAGGATTCCAGTTACGATGGTTGGGACGTCAACAAGATATTCATTCCTTTCGCAGCCATGCGGCGCGATTTTCCCGACAAGCCTCCCGGCACCTCCACAACTTTTGACCAGTTGCTGGTCACGCCCAGGTCGGTCGAGCAGCACGAGGCCTGCAAACGCGAAGTCCAGACCGTGCTGGGACGGATGCACAACTTCGATCCCCACGACAAAGAAGCCTGCCCCATCTGGGACACAGTGCAGGAGGCCAAGGCTTTCCAGCAGATGACCAACGGCATGAAGTATTTTCTGGGCGCAGTCGGCATCGTGACTCTTTTCCTGGGCGGCCTGGGGGTGATGAACGTCATGATGGTGGCGGTACGGGAGCGGACCCGCGAAATTGGCGTGCGCAAGGCGCTGGGCGCTCCGGCCCGCACCATTCTCAAACAGTTTTTTATCGAAGCGCTGCTGATTGCGTTTCTCAGCGGGGCCATAGGGATGGGAATCGCGTATGGCATTTGCTTCCTGGTGAACCTGCTTCCCATGCCGGACTTCTTCGCCGGCCTGGTGGCGACGTGGCAGTCCGGCGCAACCGCATGCGCGCTGCTGGGCATCGTCGCGATTTTCTCGGCGTTGTATCCGGCGCGGAGAGCGGCGTCAATCGATCCCATAGAAGCGCTGCGCTATGAGGCGGGCGGATGAAAATATTGAACCACAAAGGACACGAAGGGGCACGAAGGAAAGCTCGAAAGTTCCGCCTTCGTGAACCTTCGTGTCCTTGGTGGTTATTGGTTTAAGCCATGCTGACGGAAATCATTCTCGAGGCCTGGACCGCCCTCCGGCGCAACTACACTCGCAGCCTGCTGACCATGCTGGGCATTGTCTGGGGAATCGCCACCGTCACTTTGCTGATCGCCTACGGCAGCAGTTTTCGACGCATCCTGGTAGGCGGGTTTGACGCGTTCGGCAAGAGCGTGGTCATCTGCTGGCCGCAGCAAACCAGCGAGCAGCCCGGAGGGCAGCGTGCCGGCAAGAAGGTGCGGCTGGAACAGGCCGACCTCGACATTGTCAAGGAAATGGCTCCCCTGGTGAAACATGTTTGCCTGGAAACCGTGGACCGACCCGGTATCAGCTATGGAGAGCGGATGGTAGGCACGGCCGCCATCCGCGGTGTTTGCCCCGAGTACGGCGAGATGCGCAACGAAGTCCCCTCCGAAGGGCGCTGGATTTCCGCCGGAGACGAACTGGAGCGCCGCCGCGTGGTCTTTCTGGGCGGACGGGTGCGCGAGCAGTTGTTCAGCGGGCGGCCGGCGGTGGGAGAGACGGTGCAGATCGGCGGTGTGCATTTCACCGTGATCGGCGTGATGGCCCGCAAAATCCAGCTGAGCAACTATTTTTCCAGCGACGACGACTCTGCCTGGATTCCCTATAGCGCCGCCGGCGACGTATGGAACACGAAGTACGCCGCCGTAATGCTCTTCGAGCCCATTGCGCCCCAGTTTGAGCGAAGGGCCGAGGCCCAGGTGCTGGCTGCCATCGCTACGCGCCAGCAGTTTTCCCCCACCGACAAGAAGGCCTTTCAGATGTTCGGGCGCGACGAGTTCCGCCCGGTCATCGACGGCCTCACCATCGGGCTGCAGGTGCTGCTCACATTCGTGGGGACATTGACCCTGGGCATCGGCGGCGTCGGCGTGATGAATATCATGCTGGTCTCGGTCGATGAACGCATCCGGGAGATCGGTCTGCGGCGGGCGCTGGGGGCGAAGAAGTGGCAGATCAAGCTGCAGTTCCTGGCGGAAACCCTGCTCATCATGCTGCTGGGCGGGGCCGCGGGCGTATTGCTTTCCTACGCGATTGCCGCAGCCGTAGGCACGTTGCCCCTGATGGGACCGTTGTTTGAAGACGATTCCGGCAAGGCTGATATCCATTTGCGGATTTCGATGGCCACGGTCATGCTCTCCACACTGGTGCTGCTGGCCGTGGGAGTGGTCAGCGGGATGGTGCCGGCGCTGCGCGCCTCGAAGCTGGACCCCGTGGAGGCGCTGCGGTACGAGTGAGAAACAGGGGATTGCAGATTTTAGAATTGCAGATTTCAGATTGAAAGCCGATCGTTTACTTCGGCGTTTGAAGTGTGGGATTTTAAATCTGAAATCTGCAATCTGAGATATGCAATCTCCCGCGTACCAAGAATCCCATTGACCCAACCCCCGCTTCGCAGTACCTTGCTGCGAACCGCGATCTTCTGAGGTGCAATTTGCCGATTTCCGCCGTGGATGCGATTACTCCCGCTTTTGAGCATGCCCGGCAGCAGTTGCTGCGGCCCTTCCGGGCCGGGCAGTGGGCCAAACTGGCGCTGGTCGGTCTGCTGGCTGGCGAGATGGGCTCGGGCGGCGGTGGCGGCTGCAATCCGGGCAGCTTCCGGATGCCACATCCGGATAATTCCCAGCGACTTCTGGGCGCGCTGCCTTCCATCAATCCCGCGCTCACCGCTTCGCTGATCGCCGTGCTGATCGTCACCGGGTTCGTGCTGTTCATTCTGTTCATCTACGTGAACAGCGTCATGCGATTCGTGCTCTTCGACAGCGTTGTTGCCAAAGAGTGCCGCATTGGACAGAGCTGGATGCGGCGCCAGGCGCCCGGGCGGCGCCTTTTTGTCTGGCAGATTCTGCTGGCCCTGGTTTCGATCATGGGTCTCACCATTCTGATCGGGATCCCGGCCGGCTTCGCTTTCCTTGTGGGCTGGCTCAGAGAGCCCAAGGCGCACATGGTTCCCCTGATTCTGGGCGGGTTGGTTTTGTTTTTTGTACTCCTGCTTTTTGTTGTGGTGCAGCTGGTGGTTCACGTGATGACCAAAGATTTTGTAGTCCCGCAAATGGCGCTGGAGGAGATCGGCGCGATTGAGGGCTGGCGGCGGCTGTGGCCGCGGATCAAGGGCGAGATGGGCGGCTATGCCGCTTACATTGGAATGAAGATCGTGATGGCGATCGGCGCTGCGATCATTCTTGGCATCGTGTCGGCCATTGTGTTCCTACTGTTTCTGATTCCGGTCGCAGGCTTGGGCGCAGTGGCGGTGATCGGAGGCATGGCGGCAGGACTCACCTGGAACCTCTACACCATCACGCTTGCGGTGGTGGTCGGATCGATTGCGATTTTCTCTTTGCTCTATATTATGTCTCTGGTTTCGGTGCCCGCCGTGGTGTTCTTTCCGGCTTATTCCATCTACTTCTTCGCTGCGCGTTATCCGGCGCTGAGCGCGGTTTTATATCCTGCGCCGCCACCTGTGGCGCCGCCTCCTCGATCCGCCGCCGTTGCTGCCCACGCCTGAGCCGATCGGGTAGCAATCGACCTTCAATCCCGCGCCCGGTTCTTGATCCAGATGGGCGTGCCCAGGAATCCAAAGGCGTGGCGAATCTGGTTTTCCAGAAAGCGCTGGTAGGCGAAGTGCAGCTTCACTTTGCGGTCGGTGAAGATGACGAAGGTGGGCGGGCCGACCGCGGCCTGGGTCATGTAATAAATCCTTACTTGCTGGCGCGCGGGCACCGACGCGCGTTCGAAATCCACGTGCTTGAGGAAGCGGTTCATTTCGCCTGTGCCGACGCGCTTGCGGCGTTCCGTGGCGACTTCCACCAGCGTGGGAAATATTTTCTCCGTGCCTTTCCCGGTTGAGGCCGAGACGAACAGGATCGGAGCGTAGCTGAGAAATTTCAGCGCGTGGCGTACGCGCTCTTCGTAGGCTGCGCGATCGCCGGGGCGCTTGTTTTCCTGCATGCGTGACGCTTTCGTCTGCCGGCCGGTCCGTTCCTTACCGCTGAGCACCAGGTCCCACTTGTTCACGATGATGATCATGGAGCGGCCGCTCTCGTGGGCGTATCCCGCGATGGCGGCATCAAGCTGGCTCACGCCTTCGGTCGCATCAATCACCAGCAGCGCAATGTCGGCGGCTTCCAGATGCTTGCGCGCCATCACCACGGAGAGCTTTTCCGCCATCAGGTGGGTCTTGCCCTTGCGCCGAATGCCGGCGGTATCGATGAAGCGGAAGGATTTGCCGTTGTGCTCGACGATCTCATCGACCGCGTCCCGCGTGGTCCCCGGAATCGGCGAGACGATCGATCGCTCAGCTCCGGTCAGCCGGTTCAGCAGCGTGGATTTGCCCACGTTGGGGTGGCCGATGATCGCCACCTTGGTTTCGTGAATCTCAGGAGACTCCGGGGTTTCCTCCGCGTCCTCCGTGTCCTCAGTGGTTAGTTGAGGGTTCGATGGCAAAATTTCCAGGATGGCATCCAGCAGGTCATCCAATCCGCGGGCATTTTCGGCGGAAATAGGAAACAGCTTGCGGATTCCGAGACGATGAAACTCGTCGGTCAGGCTCTGCTGCTTTTCAGTATCGACCTTGTTGACCGCAAGGAAGAGCGGTTTGCCGGAGCGGATCAACTGGCGGGCCAGTTCAATATCGGGTGAAGCCATTTCCGTGCGCCCATCCACCACCATGATGACCGCGTCGGCTTCCTGGAGAGCGACTTTCGCCTGGCGGAAAATTTCCGCCGGGATGAAGTCTTTGTCCTCGGGAAGAATGCCGCCCGTATCCACGATGCGCAGCTGGCGTCCGCGCCATTCGGCCTCGCCATAGAGACGGTCGCGCGTGATGCCGGGTTCATCGCCCACAATGGCGCGGCGCGAGCCTACCAGCCGGTTGAACAGCGTGGATTTGCCGACATTGGGGCGCCCCACGATGGCGACGGTAGGCATGCCGGCAGTGGCCGCAGCCGAAGGTGAAGTCAAAGTTGGATGGGTCATATAGAGATATAAAGTGTGGGGCGGGCGCCCTCGCCCGCTGCTGTGGCCTTTGACTCTCAGCCTTTCTGAAGTAACCGCAACCCAAAATCTACAGGCAAAAGCGGCGGGCGAGGGCGCCCGCCCCCACACACATGGGCGGCAACGCCTATTATAGTGACTCCGTGCCTTCCCGTTCTCAATCCGTCCCACCTGCCAGGAAACGTGACGTTTCGCTATACCAGTTCTTCGCGCCGGGCGGAGTGCTTTCGCGCACTCATCCCGCCTACGAGTTTCGCCGGGGACAGTTGCAGATGGCGCAAGCGGTCGAACAGGCGCTCGAAGAAAAGCGTCACCTGATCGTTGAAGCCGGCACCGGCACGGGCAAGACGCTGGCCTACCTGGTGCCCGTCATTCGCTCCGGCAAGCGCGTCATCATTTCGACCGGCACAAAAAATCTGCAGGAACAGCTCTTCCTCAAAGATATCCCTTTTCTCGAGCAGGCGCTGTTTCCCGGCGGCGAAGGCAAGCTGAAGGCCTGTTACATGAAGGGGCGCAACAACTATCTGTGCCGCAAGAAGCTCTACGACTTGACCGATCAGCCCGTGCTCAGCGGACTGGAGGAGATCGAGCACTACCGCGCCATCGCTGCATGGGAGAAAGTGACGAATACCGGCGACCGTGCCGAGTTGGCATCGCTTCCCGAGGCCAGCGCGCTCTGGCACAAGATCGATGCCCGCGCCGATACCTGCCTGGGACAGAAATGCAGCGCCTGGGACCGCTGCTTCATCACCGAGATGCACCGCAAGGCGATGGAGAGCGACATCATCATCGTCAACCATCACCTGTTTTTTGCCGACCTGTCGATCAAGCAGCAGGCGGAGTATGCGCCCGATGCAGGAATCCTCCCGGAAGCGGGCGCCGTGATTTTCGACGAAGCCCATGAGCTGGAAGACATCGCGGGAAGCTATTTCGGCGTCTCGGTGAGCAACGGCAGATTTGAAGAACTGTGCCGCGACGTCGAAGTCTCACTGCAGCGCAACCACATGCTATCGGCCTCGCTTTCGGGCGCGCTGAAGAGCGTGCGCGAGCGGGCCCTGTTCTTCTTCGCGCTGTTGCCCCAGGGCGACGGCCGCTTCGCCTTCGAAAACCGGCGCGAGTTCATGGAAGAAAATGGCGACGAGTTTCTGGGATTGCAGCAGGCGCTCACCCGTCTGGGCTCGGAACTGGAGAACCTGCCTTCTAAGCCGGAGGAAGTCTTCAACTTCGCCCGCCGCGCGCAGGAGTTGCAGGTGCAACTCGGCTTCCTGATGGAGTCCGAGGACCGCAACACCGTGTTCTGGATCGAGCGCCGGCGCGGCGGCCGCGACAAGCAGAATGTTTTTCTGCAGGCCACTCCCATCGACGTTGCTCCCATCCTGAAAACTTGCCTGTTCGACAAGCTGGAATGCGCGGTGCTGACTTCGGCAACACTGGCTGTAGGCGGCAGCTTCGAATACATGCGCCGGCGGCTGGGATTGGATTATGCGCGGGAAAGCGTGCTGCCCTCGCATTTCGACTATGAAAATCAGGCGCTGTTCTACGCTCCCCCGGACCTTCCCGACCCTCGCACGCCGCAATTCGCCGCGCAGGCCGCGGACCGCATCCGGCGCCTGCTGGAAATTACCCGTGGGCGCGCTTTCGTCCTGTTCACCAGCTATGCCCAGATGAACGATGTGTACCAGCGCCTGCTGGGCCTGCTGGATTTTCCCATGCTGTTGCAGGGCGATGCCCCCAAGACCGCGCTGCTGGAAGAATTCCGACTGACCCCGAACGCGGTGTTGTTCGCCACTTCATCCTTCTGGCAGGGTGTGGATGTGCAGGGCGAGCAGCTGAGTTGCGTGATCATCGACCGCCTGCCGTTCGCTGTTCCCAGTGATCCTGTGGTGGCGGCGCGGGTCAGGTCGATCGACGCCGACGGAGGCAATGCCTTCTTCCAGTACCAGGTGCCGGCAGCGGTGATTACGCTGAAACAGGGCTTCGGGCGCCTGATCCGTTCGTTACACGATCGGGGATTGCTGGTGCTGCTGGACAATCGAATTTTGAAGAAGCAGTACGGGAAGGTCTTCGTGGAAAGCCTGCCGCCCTATCGCAGGACCACCGACTTGAAGCAGGTGGAAGAGTTTTTCGGCGTGGAATAGAAGAACCCGTGTGGGGCGGGCGCCCTCGCCCGCCGCTTTTGACTTTGGACTTGGGTGACCCATGAAACACCCGCAAACTCAAAACCAAAGATCAAAGTCAAAGGCGGCGGGCGAGGGCGCCCGCCCCACATGCGTACAGGGTAAAATAGAGGGTTGATCATAAGCTGCCGAGAGGGACCATGTTTGAAGTCACGGTCGAAGATTCATTTGCCGCCGGGCACTACCTCCGCAACTACAAGGGCAAGTGCGAAAACCCGCACGGGCACAACTACAAGGTGCGGGTGACCCTGGCCGGGCAAGGAACTGGACAAAGCCGGGCTGCTGCTCGATTTCAGGGAATTGAAGGAAGCGATGAGGCCAGTCATCGATCGACTGGACCACCAGATGATCAATGATCTGGAGCCGTTCAAAGTGCTGAATCCCTCGGCTGAAAACCTGGCCAAATATTTTTACGATGAGACCAACGCGAATCTCAATCGTGTGACCCAGGGACGGGTGCGAGTCAAGAATGTCACGGTATTCGAAACCGATGTGACCACCGCGACGTATTCGGAGTAGCGAGGGCCGGGGCCGGGAAATCCTGCGATCTTAAACCTGCTTTCCATGCAGATCACGGAAATCTACAAGTCGATCCAGGGTGAATCCACGCACGCCGGGCTGGCTTGCGTTTTCGTGCGGCTTACGGGCTGCAATCTGCGTTGTTCCTGGTGCGACAGCGAATACACGTTCACCGGCGGGCAGCGCCGGACTATGGAAGAAGTGATTGAAGAAGTGGAGCGCTTAAGTCCCGGCGGCGGATTGGTGGAAATCACCGGGGGCGAGCCCATGCTGCAGGAGCGCGAACTTGTCCCGCTGATGCAGCGTCTCCTGGATGCGGGCTACACCGTCCTGCTCGAAACCAGCGGTGAGCGTCCACTGGAGCGCGTGCCCGGCCGGGTCATCAAGATCGTGGATGTAAAATGTCCGAACTCGGGCGAGCCCGGCACCTTTCACATGGGCAATCTCGACTGCCTGAACTCCGAGGACGAGGTCAAGTTTGTGCTGAGCGATCGCGGCGACTACGAATTTGCCCGGGACTTTGTGGCACATCACACTCTGGACCGGCGGGTGAAGGCGGTCCTGTTTTCCCCTGCTTTCAGCAAGCAAGCCAGCGGCGCGCGCGATGCATCTGGTTGTCTGCTGGACCCGCGTGAACTGGCGGAATGGATCTTGGCCGATGGGGTCCCGGCGCGCCTGGGACTGCAGATCCACAAGTTTATCTGGGACCCGGCGATGAAAGGGGTCTAGGGTAGCGCCGGCGTCCCGCCGGCCCGATGGGCGGGCAGGATGCCTGCCGGACAGCCGGCGAGACGTCGGCGCTACAAGACCGATCCGTCTTGCTTTCAGTGATTTAGGCGGCAATTACGGTTTGGACGCGAACGACATCTAAGCAATGGTGAAAGACTCACAGCGCGCGGTTGTCCTCTTGAGCGGCGGCATGGATTCCTGCGTCTGCGCCGCACTGGCGGCGCGCGATCACGAGGCGGCTGCGGTGCATGTGAGCTACGGACAGCGCACCGAAGAACGCGAGCGGAGGGCGTTTCTCGCCATCTGCGATCGCCTGAGCATTCGTGACCGCCTGCTGGTGAGGAACGAGGCGCTCTCCGCTATAGGCGGTTCAGCGCTGACGGATCGCAGCATCGGCGTTCCGGAGGCGCACGCGATTGGAAGCGATATTCCGGTGACCTACGTGCCCTTCCGCAATGCCCATTTTCTGTCGGTAGCGGTGAGCTGGGCGGAAGTGCTGGGGGCGGCCAGGATTTACATCGGTGCGGTGGAGCAGGACAGTTCTGGATATCCGGACTGCCGTCCGGCCTACTACCAGGCGTTCAACCAGGTGATAAAGCTGGGCACGAAAGATGGGCGGATAGAAATCGTCACGCCTCTGATCCAGCTGCGTAAGTGGGAAATCGTGCGGCTGGGCCTTGAACTGGGCGCGCCCTTCGATTTAACTTGGTCGTGCTACAGCCGGGAGGACAGCGCCTGCGGCGTTTGTGACAGCTGCGTTTTGCGCCTGCGAGCTTTCCGGGATGCGGGCGGCGCGGACCCGATTCCATACGTGGAGATGGCGGAAAGAGCTTAGTCGCGCCGGCCCGAATGCCGGCGCCGCGATATCAATCAGTTTTATGAGCCGGGAGGCCAAAAACATGAAGCAACGTTTGCTGATGTTGATGCTGGTGGTGATGGTGACAGCGCTGTGTGTACCCCCGGTGTTTGCCCAGGCCACTGGGACCGTGAAGGGTGTCTGTAAGGACATGGAAGGGAAGCCCATCGTGGACGCCAACCTCGAATGGCTTAACACCGACAACGGGAGGAAGTACAACCTGAAGACCAACAAGAAGGGAGAGTACTTCTCCCTGGGCATCGAGATTGGCAAGTACAAGGTCACCCTCACCCAGGGCGGCAAGCAACTGGACCAGGTCAGTAATTTTCCCGTGGGAGGCGAAGAGGCCACCCTTGATTTTGATTTGAAGAAGTCCCAGGTCGAGGCCGCCCAGCAGAAGGGCATTACTCCCGAGCAGTTGAAGCAGATGCAGGAGCAGCAAGCCAAGGCTGCCAAGGAGACCAACACGGTCAAGGCCTTGAACGAGAAACTTGCTGTAGCCAACCAGGCCATGCAGACCGGCGACTTCGAAACTGCCGTTAACACCCTTAACGAAGCCACGCAAATGGACCCAACGCGAGACCTGCTCTGGGCCCGGTTAGGAGATGCGCACCTGAGTTCGGCTCCCAAGCAGACCGATGCGGCGGAGAAGGCCAAGCGTTATACCGACGCGGTTTCCGATTACCAGAAAGCGATCGACCTAAAGAAGAAAGTGATGGAAACCAGCCCCAAGCCCGAGGACGCTAAAAGTCTGGCCGCCTACTACAACAATCTGGGCCAGGCTGAAGCCCGCACGGGTCAGCTCGAAGAATCGGTGAAGTCCTATGACCAGGCGGCAGCGCTCAATCCTCCCGGCGCGGCGCAGTACTACTACAACCAGGGAGCGGTGCTGACCAACAGTGGCAAGGTGGACGAGGCCAATGCGGCCTTCGACAAGTCGATCGCCGCCGATCCCAACAAGGCGGAGGCGTACTACCAGAAAGGCGTAAATCTGATCAACAAGGCCACCACCGACCCCAAGACCGGCAAAGTGATTCCGGCGCCGGGCACCGCGGAAGCGCTCAACAAATATCTCGAACTGCAGCCCACCGGACCGTTCGCCGATGGCGCAAAAGGCATGCTCCAGTACATCGGAAGCAGTATCGAGACCAGCTATGGCGCGAAGAAAAAGCCGACCAAGAAGTAGCCTGAGTGTGGGTGGGACACTCCCTCCGACTTCGCTCAGGGCAGGCTCTGTCCGACGCTTTTGACCTTGGTTTGCTTTTGCTGATGGGTCCAAGTCAAAGGCGTCGTACAAGAGTGTCCGACCCACACAACCACATACATTACTAAGGTCTATGTACGTGACGTTCTTCGTGGAACCCCGCCCTGGTTTTCGCTACATTGAATTGAGATCGCGGTCCTGAGCGCTTCCCCTCACTCGGGCTCCAAATCCTGACAAACGAAATGGCATCACCAGGCACAGCTCCGCTGCAGGTCACATTCGAGCCGGCATCGCATTCCGGAATGGCGGCCACACATGCCCTGCTGGCGGCCATGTTGCGCGCCACTGAAAAGGTGAGTGACCTGATTTTCTCGCCCGGACGTCCCCCGCAGGTGGAAGTTTATGGGCAACTCATTCCGGTGGAGGGCCCAGGCCTGCGGTTGCTTACGGCAGACGACACCCGGCGCATCGCCTCCGATCTCATCGGCGACAACAAGCAGGCCATCAACATGTTGCGCGAGCAGGGCTCCTGCGACATTTCATTCGGCCTGCCTGGGCTGGCCCGCTTTCGGGTGAATATTTTCATCCAGCGCGGCAGCTGCGCCGTGGTCATGCGCGTGATTCCGACTGCCATTCCCGAGTTTGCCGCTCTGGGACTGCCGCCGCAGTTCGGGGAGATTGCAAACCTCCGCGATGGCATTGTCCTGGTTACGGGGGCGCGGGGGTCGGGGAAGTCTTCCACCCTGGCGGCGCTGCTCGACCGCATCAATGAAAAACAGACCTGCCACATCATCACCATCGAGGATCCCATCGAGTTTCTGCACAATCACAAACGGTCCACAATCCACCAGCGGGAACTGCACAGCGATACGCCGAACTTCGCGCTGGCGTTACGCGCCGCCCTGAGGCAGGCGCCCAAAGTGATCCTCGTAGGCGAACTGCGCGACCGCGAAACCATGGAAATGGTCCTCGAAGCCGCTGAGACTGGCCACCTGGTGCTCTCCAGCCTGAACGCCCCCAATGCGGCGAAGACTCTGGAGCGTATCGTGTCTGCATTTCCGGCGGCCGAGCAACCCTCGCTGCGCGGCCGTCTGGCCAAGACTCTGCGCTACGTAATTTCCCAGCAGCTCCTGCCCCGGAAGGCCGGCGGACGCGTGGCCGTATTGGAAGTCTTCAAGAACACTCAGCGCACTGTGCAATGCGTCGATAGCGAGGACGCTTCCGGCACGCTGCTCGAAGCAGTCAAAAATGGCGCTTCGGAGGGCATGCTCCACTTCGACCAGGAGATCGAAAAACTGGTTCGAGCCGGAATCGTGGACCAGGAAGTGGGATTGAGCTATGCCACCGACAGCCAGCAATTGCTGCGCGCACTGAGCCAGTAAGAGCGGCCAGCGGACCTCGGACGACGAAATTCCCGCGTGCCTCTTCCAGGCGGTTCTTGATCCAAGCCACGTTTTCCGAGATCGCTGATGTCGTGGCTGATGTCGTAGAAGAGCGGCCCTTTCAGGGCCGCGTGCGCAAGGTAATATCTGTCGGCCTTCAGGCCAGGTGGCGCCACCGGGGCTGAAGCCCGACTGTCTTTTCTCCGAGACGCGGCGCTTGAAGCGCCGCTCTTCCACACCGCTCTTTCTGATCGCCATTGGATTTCGTGGATTCAGAACCCCATTCACTCGGATCACCAATCAAGCTTTGGATCCGTGAAGATCCGTGGCCGTTTTTCTGGGTGGCTTTTCCACAAGCAACCCGTTCCCGTTTCCCGCCATCCAGAATTCAAATATTCCAGCGAAAACAAACACATTCGACGCTGAATCTCCAATCGCGATACCATCATCTGAGACTGTTATAGAGGAGAAAAGACATGGCATTCGAACTACCCCCATTGCCCTACGACTATTCCGCACTCGAACCCACCATCGACGCCGCGACCATGAAGCTGCACCATGACATGCACCATGCGGCCTATGTGAAGAACTTGAACGCGGCCCTGGAGAAGCATCCCAACCTGCAATCCAAGAGCGCCGAAGATCTGATTCGCGACCTGAACGCCGTGCCCGAAGACATCCGCGGCGCCGTGCGCAACAACGGCGGCGGACACGTCAACCACAGCATGTTCTGGAAGATCATGAAGCCCAAAGGCGGCGGCGACCCCAGCGGACCGATTGCCGAGGCCATCCAGAAGTCTTTCGGCAGCTTCAAGGATTTTCAAACCAAGTTCAACGATGCCGGGGTCAAGCAATTCGGCAGCGGCTGGGTATGGCTGGCCGGCAAGCGCAGCGGCGAAGTGCAGATTCTCAGCACTCCCAACCAGGACAATCCCATCTCCCAGGGCCTGTTCCCCATCTTCGGCAACGACGTCTGGGAACATGCTTACTACCTCAAGTACAACAATCGCCGTCCCGAATACCTGGCGGCCTGGTGGAATGTGGTGAACTGGGACGAAATCAACAAGCGCTATGAGAGCCTGAAGTCAGGTCAACTCGAACCGGCGCTGGCCCGGTAATCACGTAGCGAGGGTTTCGGTGTGGAGGACGGGCGTCCTCGCCCGTCTTACGGGACGGGCGAGGACGCCCGTCCTCCATCGACCCGCCCCAACTCGACTCCCTGGGCGATAATCGATAAAATTCTCCGGCATTGCTTGCAGCGCCAACCCGGAGTTTGCCTATGAAGTTTTCTTCCCTGACGGCGGGCGGACTCGTTCTGCTGGCGGGAATGTTCACGGTCCCCGCGATTTCGGCGCAGTTCCAGATTGCCACGCCCTCAAAGGACTATTCGTTCGCCATCTCAACCGCACAGCCCTGGACCGACACTGGAGTTGACCTGCACTTGGGCGAAGTTTTACGCATAGACGCCAGTTCGGCGGAAAAGTGCGATCCCGCGGGAGTCAGCGGTTCCGCCAGCGCTGGCCTTCCCGTAGTCTCGGCCCCGGCCGGGGCCTTGATCGCCCGGCTGCAGGCGCAGGGCGTGCCAGTCCTGGTCGGCAGCGGCCAGCAGCTTAAAGTGGAAGCCCCGGGCCATCTTTTCCTGGGAGTGAATACATCGGGCACGCCGCCCTGCAGCGGTAGCTTCGTGGTGAAGGTCAACGTAGCCTCCGAGGCGGTGCCCACCGCGCCTGCAGCTGGTAACTCGCTGACGCCTGCTGCTTCGCCTGCCACGGCGCAGCCTCCATCCGCATCGCCGGAAACTCAGAAGCCGACGCAGGACATCAAGTCGAAGCTGGCCAGCGCGGCCCAGGTTTTTCTCGCCGGCCAGTTCGGCACTGGCGCGACTGCCTCCACCACCTCGTCGTCGGCCGCGCCCGCGGGGAATGATGTGGTGCCGCCGACCTCAGCTGTTACCGCCACCGCGCCAACTCCTGCTCTCAAGGTGTCGTCCGGCAGCCTGGATTCTGCCCTGCGGAAAGATATCGATGGCCTGCCCCGGCGGGTAAGCGATGAGTTCCAGAACCAGGGCGACATGGTGAACTTTGTTCTGGTCGGCTCCGAGCAGCAGGTGAAGGATGCACTGGACGCCGCCAACTGGCACGTGGCCGATATCGACACCAAGGAAGCAGTGGTGAAGGCCGTGCTGCAGACCTATCAGAAGAAAGACTACCTGCAGATGCCCATGAGCCAGCTCTACCTGTTCGGACGCAAGCAGGACTACGGCTATGAGTTGGCCCAGGCCTATTCAGTGGTTGCCAGCCGCCATCACTTCAGAATCTGGAAAGCTCCGACGACCTGGAACGGACAAACCGTGTGGGCCGGAGCAGGCACCCACGACATCGGATTCGAAAAAGACCAGCGCAACGGAAAAGTGACTCACAAGATCGACCCCGCGGTGGATGGCGAGCGCGACAACATCGGCCAGACCCTGCAGGCGTCGGGCAAGGCCAAGAGCCTGTACTACTATCTGCCGCCCGACCCGGTGCAGGGCGCAAAAAACGCCACCGGCGGCGGCTATCACTCCGACGGACGTGTTCTGGTGGTGCTGCTGCAGTAGGCCGGAAGCGGGCGTCAGGCCCCGGACCTCGGGCGTCGGACTTCGGGCGTCCGACCTCGGGCCTTGGCAGAGCGGACTGGATGAATGGTCTTGTGGAAGGGCACGACTTCAGTCGTGCCACTAAGCCGCCGCAGCCGGTCGCGCTTTAGCGCCTGAGGTTCGCTGTTCGGCCTCCGGCGAGCCTTAGTCGAGTCCTATCAGCAGTATTTTTCCGGCCGAGTCAGAGTGGAAGGGCACGACTTCAGTCGTGCCGCACAGATTGGGTAAACGCCGGGCTTTAGCCCCTGGGGTATCGTCAAGCGATGCGGGGCGATTCCACAATTCTGCGCATCCCTTGAGAGAGAATGGGAGCCGCGCGTGCCCATTTCTCGCAAAAGACGCGAGAAATGGGGCACCCTCGTTTATTGTGGGCTAACTGGGGAATCTCAAATCTTCGCAAGCCTGCCGATGTAGGCACCCGGCCTTGCCTACTGCTGCCTGGCGTACTCCGCTTTGACCTCGCGCAGCAGAGGGACGTTCGGATCTGCATCCTTCCACACCGCCAGGAAATCCTGATAGGCGACCCGCGCGCGTGCCTTGTCGTCCGCCATAACGTAGGCACGGGCCAGGCCGAGTTTGGCCAGAGGCATGACGGGATCGATAAAGGCAATGCTTCTTAAGTCCTGCAGGCGCTGAAAGGCTTGCACCGCCTCGGCGCCGCGGCCAGCCTTGAGATAGGCATTACCCCGGACGTACAGCACACCGGAATTTGCCCGGGCATACACCAGGGCGCCGTCGAGCAGGTCGATGGCTTTCGCCGGGTTGCCCTGATTCAGTTCGATTTGCGCTTTCACCAGCGGCACCTCGACGAATTGCACCAGGGTATCGTAAGGCCGCTTCTGGGCGACGTCGTCGGCGAGCTTTGCGGCCCGCGCATTTTCGCCCGCCAGGGCCAGCGCAGTCGCGCAGTTGAGCACGACATTGGGAGACTGGGACAACTTCAGCGCCTGGGTTACATCTTCGATAGCACGGGCTTTGTCCGCAAATATGGCCTCCATCGAGGCTTCCTGCGAATATTCGCCCGCCACAGCCTCCTTGAAGCCGAGACGTTGGGCCGCGTCCCTCTGCTTCTGTCCGAAAGTCCGCGCCGCATTGAGCTGCCCGGCATAGGCTGCCATCGCCGATCGCATTCCGGTTTCGGTGAAATCGCTCTGCGGATCGTTCTTCATCAAATCCAGTTCGCGCTCCATGCCTGCCGGGTCGCCCTGCAGCCACGCGATGACCGCCAGCGATGAATGGACTATCGCCGCGCCGGCCTTGCGCTGCAAGGCCTGGTTGAGAGTGGCCTTGGCCTCATCCAGCCGGTTCAGACCGGCGTAGGCAAACGCGACGTTCGAGTATCCACTGGCGCTGTCCGGATCGAGTTGCACCGACCGCCGGGCATTGTCGAGGGCATTCTCATACTGCCCCATCATGATGTAAACCACCGCCAGATTGTTGTACGGAGTTGAATCCCGCGGATATGTCTGCTTGTAAAGTTCAAGGGCGGTGATGCCCTTTTCAAGCTGCCCGGAATCCACGTAGTAGTGCGACATGATGTACAACTTTTCATGCTCGCTGGCCCGGTCGCGTAGCTCAAAGGCCTTTTCGCGGTTTTTCTCCGCCAGTTCGCTTTGTCCCAGGTTGCTGTACACCGTTCCCAGCCGGGCGTAAGCCATGGCGAAATTAGGGTCGAGTTCCACGGCGCGCTGGTAGAGCGGAAGCGCCGGCAGTTCATCGAACGACTGATGCTTCACGTCGCCCAGACTGAACGCCTTGAGCGCTTCGAGCGATGACGTGGTGGCTTCCGACAGCGGCTTGTCGTATTTCTGCACCGAGGCCAGCGATTCTCCCAGCTTCTTGCGCAAACTGGAGCCGGCCTGGTGCAGTGAATTCAGCACGGCTTCCTTGCTTGAGGCCTGCACTTCCTCCCGGGCCAGCGATTCGCCGGTCCCGGCATTGACCGCATCCAGCGTGATCACGTACTGGCTGCCCAGGTTGGCGATCGACCCGTTGAGCATGGCTTTGATGCCCACACGCTGGCAGATTTCCCGGCCCACATCGCCGGTGATGCGCTCGTCGGGCGTCCGTCCCATGAACTGCAGGGTCTGCCTCACCTTCTGTTCGGGGAAAACATTCAGATACGGCGACTGCTCGAGGTCCACCGCCAGGGCTTTTTTGAGAGTGCCGTCGAAAACCGGGTCAGCCGTGGTATTCACAAAATCGGTGACCAGGATCGCGTCGCGCTCGGTCATGACCGCACGCGTCCGGCGCAGGAAGACGGTCATCGCCAGCCCCAGCACGGCCAATACAACGATCGCCATGACCGCCAGGTTCCACGCCCGGCCCGGCTTACGCTCGCGCGGCGCCCGCAGGGTGGCGGAACTCGAGGCAACGGAAATCAGTCCCGAGTCCGTGTCGCGCTTCAGACGCTTGAGGTCGGCCCGCACTTCGGCCGCGCTCTGGTAGCGCAGGTCGCGGTCTTTCTCCAACAGTTTCGTGATGATCTCTTCCAGTTGCAGAGGCACGTCGGGATTCAGCCGCACCGGCGGCACCGGAGGACGGTTCAAGATGGCTTCGAAGATGACCGGAGACGTGTCTCCGCGGAAAGGCAGCGCGCCGGTTGCCATTTCGTACAGCACCGCGCCAAAGGAAAACAGGTCGGTGCGGGTGTCCAGGTCCTTACCTCGCGCCTGCTCGGGAGACATGTAAGCCACGGTCCCGACGGTGGAACCTGGGCTGGTGAGGAGTTCCTCATCCACCGTCACCGTGGAACCCGCGGTGACTCCGCTGGTCACGGGCTCGGCCTTGAGGGTCTGCTTCGCCAGTCCAAAATCCAGGACTTTGGCCTGGTTGCGCTGGGTGACGAAAATATTGGCCGGCTTGATGTCGCGGTGAATAATGCCTTTGGAGTGGGCGGCATCGAGCGCGTCCGCGATCTGGATGGCCAGTTCGGTAAGCCTCTCCATCTCCATGGCCTGCTTGCCGATGCGCTGCTTGAGGGTTTGCCCCTCCAGCAGTTCCATGGCGATAAAGTAGCGGCCGTTGGCCTGCCCGATCTCGTAGATAGTGCAGATATTAGGGTGATTGAGTGCGGAGGCGGCCCGGGCCTCGCGCTGGAAGCGCTCCAGGGCCGAAGGGTCTTTTTCCAACTCTCCCGGAAGAAACTTCAGGGCCACGTGCCGTCCCAGGCTGAGGTCCTCGGCCTGGTACACGATCCCCATGCCCCCGCCGCCCAGCTGGTGCAGGATGCGATAGTGAGAGATGGTTTCGCCTGTCATCAGCCAAGCCGCTCCAAAACGATTTTCAGATGGTAGGCTGCGCCCCCGGGCAAGTCAATGCGAGCCCGGCTTTAAACAGTCCTGAACACCACGGGTACGGAGGACAGTCTGAAGATACGCAGTCTCCAGTGCTTTTGTTCAGACCAGGGTGCCCCGTCCTCGTCGTTCCGCACTTTGGAACGACAGGGCGGGGAAGTTCGGCGGCCCGCACCGCCCGCACCCTGTCTTCCCCAAATTCCCCACCCTGTCTCTCCAAAAAACGGAGAGACGAGGGTGGGGCACCCGGGAAGCTCTACTCTTCACCTGTCCTCGCCTTCGAAGTCCGAGGTGTGCCGCCAGGCTGCGCCCTCGGCAAGTCAATGTGAGTTCAGACCAGGGTGCCCCGTCCTCGTCGTTCCGCACTTTGGAACGACAGGGCGGGGAAGTTCGGCCGACAGTACGGCCCCGCCCTTCTCTCACAAAATTCCCCACCCTGTCTCTCCAAAAAACGGAGAGACGAGGGTGGGGCACCCAGGAAGCTCTACTCTTCACTTGTCCGCACCTTCGAAGTCCGAGGTCCGCCGCCCGCCGCCCGCTTTACTTCCTGGCCTGGGCGCAACGCGTCTCTCAACTCGCGGACGCTCTGTTTGAGGACCGGATGCCGCACGTCAGGGGCGATTTCGGCAAGGGGTTCGAGCACAAAGCGGCGTTCGTGCATGGCTGGATGCGGTATGGTCAGACCCCTGGCCTGAACCACGGAGTTTCCAAACAGCAGAATGTCGATGTCGATGTTGCGCGGGCCTTTCTTTTGCTGGCGCCGGCGGCCCATTTCCTGCTCGATGGCCAGCACCCCGTGGATCAGTTGCCGGGGCATTTTCTCCGTGTCCAATTGGAGCGCGCAATTCAGAAACCAGGGCTGAGTGGTGAGTTCGACCGGTTCGGTTTCGTAAAAAGACGAGACGGCCGCCACTTTGCCCAGACGGCCCAGGTGGTGGATCGCCGTTCTCAGATTCTCGGCGCGGTCACCAACATTTGAGCCCAGTGAGAGATAGACCCGTTTGTGCATTTCACCAGGTTTCCTGTTTCCGGTTTCGTGTTTCCAGCAGAAATGTTGCGAGGGAGCCGGGCACACGTCACTGCCGGTTCTTCGACCCCGATGACTTTAGTCACTATCGCCTCGCCGGATAGGAAAGTTACCATGAAATTTCTATGCAGCTGGAGTCGCTGCTTCTCAGCCGGGACCCCGAAGTCATTCGTGTGGTTCAGCCCGCCCTGGAGAAGCTGTCCATTGACGTCGAGGTCTGCCGCGGGGTCAACTCGGGCCAGGAAATCCTGCGCACCGAGAGATTTGACGCCATCATAGTCGATTGCGATGACTTGAAGGGCGCTATAGGTGTGCTGGAAGGCCTGCGCAAGAGCGTGAGCAACAGGAATTCCGCCGCCTTCGCCATCGTGAACGGCAGCACCACAACCCAGCAGGCCTTTAAGATGGGAGCAAACTTTGTTCTGCAGAAACCAATTTCGGCGCTGAATGCCAGACGTTGCTTCAGCGCCGCGGTCAACTTCATGATGCGCGAGAGGCGGCGCTATTTCCGGCATTCCGTGGAAATGCCGGCCACACTTTCCTTCCGCGAAGGACCGAAAATGAAAGTCACGGTGACCAATCTCAGCGAGGGCGGCATGGCCATTTTCTTTCGCGGTTCGCTGCCCAAGGGCGGCGTTTCCACCGTGTCTTTCAAACTGCCCGGGGCCGCTACCTCTCTGGAACCTAAGGTCCACATTGCCTGGATGGATGAATCGGGCCACGCCGGCCTGCGTTTTATTGACGTGCCCAGGGAAGCGCGGGCGCAGTTCGATGCCTGGCTGGCCGGACAAAGCGACTACATCGATAGCCCCGCCAGGTAGTTTCACTCGTGACCACCGGAGCGCTGGTTCCTGAGCGTACCCAGGTTGAGACTTGCGCGTTTCCGCCGCGCCCATCAGGCTGGAAGGGAGAATCAGAACGAGGTCTTATGCTGTCGATCCACGCAAGAATTGATCGCGCCCAACGCCTGGTGCGCATGCTGGAAGGGGATGCGCCGCGCCTGGCGCTTCGGGTAGCGGAACTGACCCCGGACTATCAACGGTCGGCAAAGACTTATGCCGCCCAACTGACCGCGCACGCCCGGGCAGAACTGGAAAAGCTTCTCGAAGAGGGCTCCTACTGGGATTCGAACGACAATACGCCCCATCCCGCTGACTAACAGAAACCACGTGGAGACAGCCGCCCTCGACTGTCGGGCGGAGCGCGGCTCCGCCGGGTTTGGTGTGTGGACAGCTTGGGGTAGCAACAATGGCGAGCATCGCTCGCCCGGACAGCCTAGGGCGGCTGTCCCCACGCGGTCACATAGGGCTATCTACAGGGGATTGGCTACATCACCGACTGGGCAGCTGCTTGCACCAGCGGAACTGAAGTTTCTACTTGGTCCTCCACGGTAGTTTCTTCCCATAAGGTCCGGTCGCGCAGGAGGCGAGACACCAGGGCGGTGTGCATGGCGTGGCCGGCACGGTCGGCGACTACGTTTCCCAGAATCTGTTTGCCCAGCAGCGCCAGGTCGCCGATCAGGTCCAGGACTTTGTGCCGCACAAATTCATCGGGGAAGCGCAGCGGCGGGTTCATCAGCCCGTCGCGCGTAAGCACAATGGCGTTTTCCTGGGACGCGCCGCGAATCAGGCCTTGCTGCCGCATGGCGTCGGCCTCGTGCAGAAAACCGAATGTGCGCGCCGCCGCGATCTGCGAGCGATAGTTCCCGTCCGACAGGTCCACCTTGAATGTCTCTTTGCCGATCAGGGGATGGGGAAAATTGATGGCGTATGACACGGAATAGGTCTCGGCCGGGTACACCGCGATAAACTTGGCCCCTTCCCGCAGCTCAAGCTCGCGGCGGATGCGGAGATAGGTGCGGGCCCTGCGTTGCTTGCGGATACCACTCTTGCGTATGGCCTCCACAAAGGGCAGCGCGCTGCCGTCGAGAATGGGGAGTTCCAGGTTATCCAGCTCCACGATGGCGTTGTCGATGCCGCAACCGATCAGGGCAGAGAGCAGGTGCTCGGTGGTGGAAATGAGCACGCCCTTTTTCATCAAGCTGGTGGCATAGCTCACCCGGGCTACGTTCTTGCTGACGGCCTCCATTTCAAAGCCGTCCAGATCGGTGCGACGAAAGATTACGCCTGAGCCGGAGGGCGCAGGCAGGATCCGCAGCTTGACCGGAGCACCGCTATGCAGCCCTGCGCCACTGCACTCGACGGGTGTGCGAATTGTCTGTTCGTGGATCAAATGGATTCGGCTGTCTGCTGTTTGATGATGAATCTACCCTGCCCGGCGCGGGTTCGACTGTGGCTAATTAGCCACAGTACGTGGTCGCGAGCATAGTCCATGCGGGGTAGAAATCAAGATATCTATCTCATTAAAATAGACTTAGAATGCTGTTGCCGAGCAGGGGCGAAACTAAGGTGTTACTTCCTAGGTGAGTTCGCACTGGCAAAATTCGAGGCGCTCCGCTCAGGGATTGAGTCCGGCATGCGAGGAAAAGAGACCGTAACCGCCGTCCTTCAGGTCAACGCTTCTTAGGATCCGATGGCGCCGTAGGCTCGAATTGGGCATCGCTGATCCCCTGGTTGTAGCTGACCTCGGTCAAGAAGCGCTGGTTGGACATGTCGCCGTTATAAAAGCGCGTGATGGTGTGCGGAGTCATGACGCCTTGCACTTCGCGGTAATTGTCGTAAACCTCTCCTTCGATGTTGCGTTCCCGGTCGGTCGGGTCGCGCCAGGAGTAGGTTTTCTTCACCGGCAGATGGTCGTCGGTACTGATATACAGAGTGACGCCCTCATTGTGCGCGTTCATGACCGTGACCTGCTCGACTGGCTTTTCTTCGGCCACGGTGGGGCCTTCGTAGAAGAGTGCCACTCCGGGTTCCGACAGCCATTTTCTCAGCACCCAGTCGAGGGAGAAGCGGCGTCTCCGCAGGTACTCGGCCAAATCTTTGGGGTCTTGGGGGTGCGCCCCCTTATAAGTGACTTCGTATCCCTTGTCGCCCTTGTACACGTAGATCACATCCCGCTGTTTGGTGAGCTCGATGCGGTCGCGGTCGGGAAACCTGTAGAAGCGCCAGAACAGTATGCCCAGGCTGTTGGGCCGGCCGTGATAGAAGCTGTAGGTGCGCCCTGCCTGGGTGATGTCCTGAATGTTCAGATAGGCTTGTCCGCCCAGGGCCTGGATGGTCCGATCCAGCACGGCGCGTGCCCTGCGGGCGTTCTCCTGGTCCACTGGAATGGACTGGGAGGGCGGCGCGCTGTCGGTCTGCGCCACGGCGAGGGCGGCCAGTAGGAGAATTGCCAGGTAGAACTTCATCGTTCACAAAGTTAGATGCAAGCAAACTCAATGTAGGCGCGAGCGTCCCGCTCGTGCGGCGTTTTGGACAGGAGCACGAGCGGGGACGCTCGCGCCCACACCGCACTAGCCTATCAATACCGCTCCGCCATTTACGTTAAAGACCTCGCCGGTGATGAAGCCAGCGTATTCCGAGCACAGGAAGAGTATGGGGCCGGCGATTTCCTCGGGCTTGCCCGCGCGTCCCAGCGGGATCGCCGAAAAGATGCGGGCGCTGGTCCTGGGATCATTCAGGGCCGGAGCGGACATGTCGGTGTCCACCCAGCCCGGCGCCACGGTGTTGACGTAAATCGCATCGCGCGCCAGTTCCGTGGATAGACCCTTGACCATGCTGATCAGGGCGCCCTTGGTGGCGGCGTAGTCGCAGTGAAACGCTTCTCCGCGCTGTCCCGCCGTCGAGCTCACCAGCACGATGTGACCAGCGGAAGATCCCGATTTCCCCTGCTTTTTCATCTGCGCCACGGAATGCTTGATCAGGGCGAAGACGCTATCCAGGTTGATGGCCATGGTGCTGCGCCACTGTGCGTCCGACATTTTTTCGATGGGTGCATCCTCCGGGGGCCAGACGCCATGATTGGCCACCAGGATGTCCAGCCGCCCGAAACGTTTCACGGCAGCCGCGACCAATTCCTGCGCCGTTTCCGTGCCCGACAGATTGCAGGCCACGGCTGCGCAATTGTCCGCTCCGAGCTCCTTGACCAGTTGCTCGGATGGGGCTTTGCCCTTTTCGTAGTTGAACAAAACGCGTGCTCCCGCCGCCACAAACATGCGGACGGCGGCCGCACCGATGCCGCGTGATCCGCCGGTAATGAGAGCCACCTTGCCAGAGAGAGAAAGAGGGATAGGCATGCAGAGATAGTTTCCAGTGTCGGCCCAGAATTGGCAAGTGGGGCGTGTGTGGGTCGGACACTCCCTTCGACTTCGCTCAGGGCAGGCTTTGTCCGACGCCTTTGATTTTGAGTCGTTGATGGTGGGCGTTGGTCGTTCGGCAGTGCCGGAACATTACTCCAGGTCATCGCGACCGGAGCGAAGCGCGGTGGAGGGATCTGCTTTCTTCTGGTACCGCCCTCAACCTTCAGAAGCTAAACGGCAGCGGTGGCGCAAGCCAACAGCAGGTCTTTCGACTCCGCGAGCGGACCCGCAAGCGGGTCCGCTCACTCCGCTCAAGATGACAAGAGTGTGTATTTGCGGGCGATTTCAGCTTCCCCAACTGGTGGTTCGCTCCGCCTTGAGCTCGCGAATCAGAATGCGCACCAGCATGCCGTCGTAGCGCGTGCCGCTCAGTTTTTCTAGCTCGGCCAGGGCCTGTTCACTGGTCTTGGCGGCGGCAAACGAGCGCTCGCTGGTCATGTTCACATAGGCGTCGGTAATGGCCATGATGCGTGCCCATAGCGGGATCTTCTCGCCCCGCATCCCGTTGGGATAGCCACCGCCGTCGAAGGATTCGTGGTGATGCAGCACGGCCTCGCGCAATTTTTTGCCCTCTGGCAAAGTGGCCAGGATTTCCGCCCCCACGTCGGCGTGCATTTTCAGGATTTTGAACTCGCCTTCAGTCAGGGGGCCGGGTTTGTTCAGGATGCGTTCGGGAACAAAAAGCTTGCCTACGTCATGCACCCGGGCGGCAAAGGCCAGATCGGCGATGTCCTCTGCGGCCAGGCCCAGCGAGCGGGCGATGATTTCACTGTACCGCGCCACCATCTCGCCATGTCCGGCGCTGTTCAGTTCGCGCGACTCGGCGGCGCTGGTCAGGGTTTCAATGGCCTCGCGCAGAATGTGGTCAGTGAGGGCCTCCTCACCACACATCTTCGTCAGCGTGACAATGAGTTCGTCCACGTGCTCCGGGCCGGTGTGCTCGCGTCGCAGGAAGCCTTCGATGTATCCCGAGATCTGCTGCCGGCGCACCGCTGCGCTCTCGCCGCCCGCGATTTCTTCGGCGGTGGACACTCGGTCGCCGCCCTTGCGCTTGGACACGTACATGCCGGCGTCGGCGACGCGAACAATATCTTCCATGGAGAAGCCGTGCACCGGGAAACTGGCCACCCCGAAACTGCCGGTGATCTGGTGCTCGGACAGCATGGGGTCCTGGGCGATCCACAGACGCAGGCGTTCGGCCAGGATTTGGGCCTGCTCCACCCCGGTTTCCGGCATGAGAATGATGAACTCGTCGCCTCCGTAGCGTGCCACCACGTTCGATTGCCGGCACTTCTGCTCCAGCAGCCTGCCCACCCGGGTCAGCACCAGGTCGCCTTCCAGGTGTCCCTTGGTGTCATTCACGCTCTTGAATTTATCCAGGTCCATCAGCACGACTGAGATGGGACGGCCGGAGCGTGACGCCCGCTTCAGCTCCGAACTCAATGCCTCGAAGAAGAAACGCCGGGTCTTGATGAGCGTGAGCCCGTCCGTGATCGACTGCTGCTGCAGCTTCTGAAACACGTTGGCGTTGTGCAGGGCGGTGGCCAGCAGATCGGCCAGCGTACTCATGATCAGGCGGTCGGCCGGCGTGAAAGCATCTTCTTTGTGGCTTTCCACGTTGAGAACGCCAAGGAAGTTTTCTCCGTATGCGATGGGGATGCACAGAACGGAGCGCGATCCCGGCAGCACGCCCTGCAGTTGTGCTTCGCTCGAGGTCTGGACCAGCGCGGCCTCTCCGCTGCGGGCCACCCGGCCGAGAATGCCCGCTCCCAGCGCGATGCGCTTACCCAGGGATTGTGCGGTGACCCCGGCCTCGGCCTTGATTTCGATCTCCTTGGTGGAGTAATCGAGAATGCCGATGCCGATGTGGTCGAAGCTGAAATTCTTCTGGATGTGGCCCACGATGTCGGCCAGCATCTGCTCGGAATCGTCACTCGAAATCGCGGTCTTCGAAATATTGTTCAGGAAGGCCAGCTGGCGTGAACGCCGTTGCTCCTCGGCGAAGAGCCGGGCATTTTCCACCGCCACGGAAACCTGCCCCGCCGCGGTTTGCATGACTTCGAGATCACGCTGTTCGAAGGCATATTCGCGATCAATATTCAGCGCCGCCATCACTCCCGCCGGACGGCCTCCCAGCAGGATGGGCGCGCCGCAAAAACATTTGGCGGGCCGGGCCGGTAAAAAGGTGACGCCCAGGCGCTCCCGCGATTTTTCCAGGTCGGCGCGAATCACCAGAGGCTGGCCGCTGCGAATGATGTATTCGGTCAGTCCATTGGTCAGTTTGCGGCTGCGCTTGGGCAAAATCTCACCCTTTTCCACTTCCAGTTCGAAACGGATCTCATCGCCTTCCTGGAACGCGATATAAAACTCGCTGGTGTCGAAGATCTGGCCCAGCTCCTTCTGCACGGTGCGCAGGATCTCGTCCTGGTCCAGCCGCGAGCTGATGGCTTGTCCGATCTGGGTGAGCAGCGCGAATTCCTTGGTGCGGCGCTGCGCGTCGTGCATGACCGCGTAGTTTTCCAGGGTCAAGCCGATCTGCAGCGCCAGCCCGATCAGCAGGCGCAGGTTCGATGACCCGAACATCCGGCGCGCGGTGTGAGGAAACAGGATCACGCCAAAATTGTGTTCGCGAGTCTGCAGGCTCACGGCCGTGAGGTTGTAAATGCGCTCTTCGGTCATGACCTCCCGGAACTGCAGGAAGCGGCCGCCGGGGAATGCGGGCAGGGGTTCGGCCATCTCCGGCACGCCGCGAAAGGTCACGAATCCGCCGCGCCGGTAAGCCAGTTCACAAACGTACTCTCCGGCTCCGCTCCTCTCCAGTTTGTCGATGAACTCGGTGGAAAAGCCGCGTTGCACCGAGGGCAACACAGCGCGCCAGCGCTCGGAAATGCAAATCACAGCCCCGCCCGCGGGCAAGGGAGCAACCAGTCGGTCCAGAATGCTTTGCATGCTGGGGACCAGGTCGTCGGCCGAAAGCAGGCGGGTCGGATCTACGCCCAGGGTCGAAAACGCCAGGGCATTTTCCTGCACCGCGCTGCGCTCGTTTTCCGCCAGCACCATCACCATCGCGATGCCCAGCGCCAGTTGCGGGATGGGGCCCAGCATGTCGGACAGCTGCAAATAGGACATGCTGAACTGCCCGAACAGCATCAACACCGACCACAGGGCCAGCGCCATGGCCAGCAGCGTGAAGGCCAGCGAATTTCTACGGTGCGCGTAGCGGTAAAAGAAAAACGAACAGTAGAGCAGCACCAGGGCCACGCCCACTTCCAGGCGGAAGCGCGGGTCGGTAACGATCTCGGGATGAAAGACTCTTCCCACCATGTGCTGCTTCAAATTCCAGAGGCTGAGCGCTACGCCTCCCAGGCCGACGGCGAGGTCATACCAGCGCAGGTGGAATCGTTCGCGCATCAGGCGCGTAGAGATGAAGATGCAGACTGCCATCACCGCCAGAAGCAGTGAGGCCAGAAGAGAAACCACGGGCGAGGGATTGCGGAACGCACTCCAGGCGTCGAGGATGTAATGAAGCGTGTAAGCTCCCCATCCCAGTTGCCAGGCGCGAAAGTAGTCCTGCCGGGTCTGCTCGTAGAGGTAAGTGAACACGAGAAAGAGCAGCAGGGCAACCACGGCCGGAACTACCAGCAAACTAATCGTGACGCTGTTCATGGCGCTAAAACAGCAACCTCAGCCAGAGTGATGAGCAATTTCTAACTATTAATGGTTTCACAGCGGTTCGGGCAAGACAATAGTCTTCTGTAAACCGCCAAGAAAGCAGAGAATGGTCCGTTTCCTCTTCTGCATCAACCAGTTGGAGTGAACTTCCGCGTCCCGAATGCTTGACGCTGCATTTCCTCAGCCCGTACCATCAGGACACGACCTTTCGTAATGTCCCCCGCCTTCAGTCCGACCTCCGCCTCGCCCTCCGGCCCACGCGTCCGTTTCGCGCCCTCGCCCACCGGATACCTGCACGTGGGTGGCGCACGCACCGCCCTGTTCAATTGGCTGTTCGCCCGTCATCATGGCGGCACGCTCGTCCTGCGCATTGAGGACACCGATCTCGAGCGCTCTACCGCAGAGATGGTTGACGGCATCCTGCAGGGCATGCGCTGGCTCGGCCTCGACTGGGATGAGGGTCCCTACCACCAGACCCAGCGTATGGAAATGTATCGCCAGAGCGCCGCGAAGCTGCTGGGTTCCGGACATGCCTACTATTGCTTCTGCACCAAGCCGGAACTGGAGCAGCGCCGCGCCGCTGCCGCCGCCGAGGGCCGCCCGCCGCGTTACGAAGGCACCTGCCGGAAGGTTTCTCGCGAGGAGGGTGCGCGGCGGCGCGCCGCCGGAGAGGCCGCAGCGGTACGCTTTGCCGTGCCCGAGTCCGGCAATACCGCTTTCGACGACGTCGTCTTTGGGCGGGTGGAGTTTGCCAATTCTGAACTGGAAGACTTCGTGCTGCTGCGCTCCGATGGCGTTCCTACCTATCACCTGAGCGTGGTCACCGACGACGTGGACATGCGGATCACGCATATCATTCGCGGCGCAGACCACATTTCGAACACGCCCAAGCAGGTCCTGCTTTACCAGGCACTGGGAGAGGTTTTGCCGGTGTTCGCGCACGTGCCGCTGATCCTCGGCTCCGACAAGACCCGCCTGAGCAAGCGCCACGGCGCCACCAGCGTAATCGCCTATCGCGACGAAGGTATCGTGCCCGAAGCTTTCCGCAATTTTCTGGCGCTGCTGGGATGGACGCCGCCCGCATCCCAGACGGACGGCGCGTCCGGCGGAAATTTTGGGCGACCAGCAACTGACCCAGCTGTTCGACCTGAACGGCATCTCGCACTCCAACGCCGTTTTCGATCGCGCCAAACTGGACTGGTTCAACACGGAATACATTCGCGCCTATCCCGCCGAAAAATTACTCTCGCTGATTCAGGAAGAGTGGCACAAAGCAGGCTTCGAGCCCGAGCACACCGACCGCGACTGGCTTCTTGCGACCATCAACCTGCTGAAACCGCGCGCCCGCAGCCTGAAAGATTTTGCTACATCGTTCCGCGCCTATTTCACCGACACGTTTCAGCCCGATCCCACTGCAGTCGAGAAATTTCTGGCGGATGAAAGAGTCCGCCGGCTGCTGGTCGAACTGGGAGAACGCTACGCGGCCTCGGACGAAACCTTCACCGAAGCCGGGACCGAAAGGCTGCTGCGGGATTTCGCCGCGGAAAAAGAGATGAAAGCCGGCGCGCTGATCAATGGCGCCCGCGTAGTCCTGACCGGACAGGGAGTCGCACCCAGTTTGTTCGCTGTGATGATGGCCCTGGGAAAAGACCGCACCGTCGCCCGCCTGAAAGCCACGCAAGAACTGGCTGCAAGAGCCATGACGCCCGAGGTGTAGAAAGTAAGAAGGTAAAGTGTGGCCGCGGGCGACCTCGCCCGCGATTTTTTCGGTACGACCGAAAACACTGGGAACTTCACAGAGGGCAGCAAGAACGCGGGCGAGGTGCCCGCGACCACACTGTCACACTGGTTACACTGATCACACCGGCCTTTCGTGCCTCGCTGATTATTACGCTCAACTGCCACCGCTGTCATAATGGTGTATATGTGGCCCGCCATTTCCCTAAAGTTGGACGATCGCTGGCTGCCCAAGTCGGTCATCTGTCTGCGTGAATACAGCTTCAGCAAATTTTTGAAAGATGTCATTGCCGGAATCACGGTAGGCCTGGTCGCCTTGCCGCTGGCCATGGCTTTCGCCATTGCCTCCGGACTCACGCCGCAGGCGGGTATTTACTGCGCGGTGGTCACCGGCTTTCTGATCTCCGCACTGGGCGGATCCAAGACTCAGATCGGCGGGCCCACGGGCGCGTTCGTCGTCGTGGTTGCCGGGATCGTCGCCGTGCACGGCATTGACGGACTTTACATGTGCACTGTGATGGCCGGCGCCGTCCTCATAGTTCTGGGCGCAACCGGCATGGGCACGGCGGTGAAGTTTATTCCGCGGCCGGTAGTGATCGGCTTTACCAACGGCATCGCGGTGCTGATTGCCAGCACGCAAATCAAAGATTTTTTCGGCCTGCACCTGGCCAGGGTCCCCAGCGAATTCTGGTTGCGGATGAAGGCCCTGTTTCACGCCGCCCCCACATTTTCCCTGGCGGCCACTCTGCTGGCGGCCGGGACTGTTGTCACGATGCTGTTGTGCCGCGTCATCTCCAACCGGATTCCAGGCGCGATCATCGCCATGCTGGGAGCGACCGTGGCCGCGTTCCTGCTCAAGCTGCCGGTGGAAACCATAGGCACGCGCTTCGGCGGTATTCCCAGCGGGTTGCCGCATTTCGCTATTCCGCAATGGCACGCCAGCCTGGTCCACGGCCTCCTCGGACCGGCCTTTACCGTGGCCATGCTGGGAGCGATTGAATCGCTGATGTCGGCCGTGGTGTCCGACCGCATGAGCAACGACCGCCACAATCCCAACGTTGAACTGATGGGGCAGGGAATTGCCAACATCGTCTCGCCCATGTTCGGCGGCCTGCCGGCCACCGGCGCCATTGCTCGCACCGCAACCAGCATCCGCGCCGGAGCACAGTCGCCGGTCGCGGGCGTTATCCACGCGCTCACTTTATTGTGCGTGCTGCTGTTTGCCGCGCCCCTGGCCAGCTACATCCCCATGGCGGCGCTGGCGGGAATTCTGATGATCGTGTCTTACAACATGGGCGAGTGGCCGGAAATTCCGCAGCTGTTGCGCCTGACCAAGACCGACATCAGCGTGTGGCTGGTGACGTTTTCGCTGACCGTTTTCGCCGATCTTACTGTAGCCGTCGAGGCCGGCATGATTCTGGCGGCACTGCTTTTCATCGCCCGCGTGGCTGAGACCACGACCGTCTCCCAGGTGACCGGAGACTACGTCGAAGACGGGCGCCTGCACATTTTGCAGGACAAGGACATCCCTTACTACGCCACCATTTTCCGCATTCATGGGCCGTTCCTGTTCGGCGCCACCGACAAGATCGGCGTGATCACGGAAAGAATGCATCAGCTGCCTCCGATCGTGATCATCCGCCTGCGCAACATGACCGCCATTGATGCCACCGGACTCTTCGCCCTGGAGGAAATAGCGAAACAACTGCACGCAACCAGGCGCACGCTGATCTTGTGCGGCGCCCGCGAGCAGCCCGCGAAAATGATTCATCAGGCAGAATTCGAAGATGTGGTCGGCCGCCAAAACATCTGCGCCAATGTGCAGGAAGCACTGCGGCGGGCGGAAGAGGTATTCGAGAAAATCGAGGCCCAGGCGGCACTGGGCGCGAAATAACGCGAGCCGAGGCAGGCGCCCTGGTGCCGGTCCGGGGCGCTGCCGCACGAGCGGGACGCTCGCGCCCACACGACCGAAGCGCCGGAGTCAAAAGACGCGTGGTAAAATTCTCTGTTAGCTCGCGTGTCCCAACGCCGGGCGGCAGATGCTTGAAACAATATAGGCGCGTAGCTCAGTTGGTTAGAGCGCTACCTTGACACGGTAGAGGTCGCTGGTTCGAGTCCAGTCGTGCCTACCATTTATCTCATTGAATCTGCTGAGTGGTCTCTGGCAGTTTCCCCGCGCCTTGTTCCAACTCGTCACCATTGGTCACCAAACGCGCCAGGTTTTCCACCGCCGCCCGCTGATGTGCGGGAATGGGCACGGTATAGATTTCGAGCGTAGTTGATAGTTTCGTGTGTCCTAGCTGGGCCTGGGCATCCTTGAGCGACCCTCCGGCTGCCTGCAACAGTGTGGCATGCGTTCGCCGCAGCGTGTGCCAGCCCAGCCAGGGGGCCCCGATTTTTCGGCCCGCAGGCTTGAGCTCTCTGTGCAGCAGGTTCGTGTCGCTGAGTGAGGTGCCCTTGCTCGTCGAGAACACAAGGTCTAGGTCTGATTTGCCCGAGCGCTGCTGGTGTAATGCAAGCAAGGCCCGGACAACAGGTTGAGGTAGGGGCAAAATGCGTCGGCTGCCCTTGGTTTTGGGAGTACTCGTCGTTCCTCGATAAATGGTCTGCTCGACGCGCAGCTGGCCGGAGATCAAATCTATTTCCTTCCAACGCAGGCCGAGAATCTCTCCAACCCGCAGACCGGTCAACAAGCCCACAAGAACCATAGTTCGGCATGGTTCCTGCAGAAGTGCCAACAGCAGCGCGATCTGTGGCGGAGTCAGAACATGCTTTTCGCGAACGGGCTTGTTTTCTGGTAACTCCACTCCCGAGGCAGGATTGTGCCCCAGGAAGAAGTTCCATTTCTTCGCGGTCGTGAATATCTTGGACATCAAGTTTCGCAGGTGATCGCAGGACGCCCAACTTAACCCCCCTTCCATCTTCTGCAGACAAAAGTGCTGCAAATCGAGGGTCCCTATATCGCACAGCCGCAAATTGCCAAAGGCAGGCAAAAGATGTTTCTTGAGTGTGCGGCGATAACGTTCCTGGGTAGAGAGTTTCAGCGTGGGAAAGACATTCGGGACGAAGTGACGCTCCACGAATTCCCGAAAAGGCAGATTCGAAAGCGGCGTAACCTTGCCCAGATTCAAAGGACGAAGATGTTCCTCGGCACGCTTTCGCGCTTGTCGCCGAGTGAGCTCCGAGACACAGCCGAGAATCGTAGACTCCCGTCTGCGCCCGATGGTTCCGTCCGGATTGATACAGTCTGTCCACCACTGCAGTTCCCATACCGGATTGCGTTTGCCACGTTTACGTAGATTTCCCTTCTGATAACGTCGGCGAGCCATTTGTTTTTGCCAGCCTCCTAACTGGGCTAGCTCGCCTTGCTTTTCCGCGTTGAGAAGTATAGTCATAGTGAGCGAAGCTTCCAAACCTCACCTGCCGGACAGGGCAGACGGGTCCTTGGCCTCCTTGCTTGCTGCCAAAGCCCGCCGTACTCTCGACACTGGAACGCTTAGGATTTGCGCGATCTGACGGAGCGACCGGCCCTGGCGTCGCAATGCATTGACCTGCTCGGTGTTGATTTCTGCGCGCGGGCGTCCAATGCGCCTGCCCAGGGCTCGCGCGTGCGCTATCCCAGCCCTGACCCGCTCTGCGATCAGATCTCGTTCGAACTGTGCGACGGCCCCCACGATGTGAAACAGCAACTGCCCGGTGGGGGTGGTGGTGTCGACCCCTTCGGTGTAGGAGACGAAGTCAATGCCCAAGGCCCGAAAATCGGCGAGACTGTCGACGAGGTGCTTGACCGAACGCGCGAAACGGTCGAACTTCCAGACCAGGACAACATCGAAACGCCGCTTCCGAGCCTGACTCATGAGCTCGTCAAGCTGGGGGCGCCTGCGCTGGGTTCCACTTACTCCTTCGTCTACGAACTCGCAGCAGCGCCCGAACCTTTGGCTGGCATAGCGGCGTAAATCTTCCAGCTGCAAGTCGCAGCTCTGATCCATCGTGCTAACCCGGGCGTAGAGGGCGACCGTTTTGGGAGTGGAACTATTCATGCTGTTCCCCTCGGGGACGTTTGCTGTCCAGACTCCATCCCCGCTTGCGGGACCTCAACTGGCTCTCGAGGAGTCGCATGGATCGGGAGCCGTTGTAGAAGATCCGGGCCGAGCAGTAGCCGCAGTTGATGAAGGGTCGCTTGGTCTTGGTGACGAAGACCGTGACCCGACGCCTGCAGATCGGACACGGCGTGGTGCCCAGCTCGGGCAGGGCCGGGGCGAGAACTATTGATTCCTGTGCCTTACCCTTTTCCTCGCCCTTCTGGGCGTTCGCCTCTTGTTCTGGTGTGGTCTTCGGTCGCAAACTTTGGAAGATACTGCGGCGTGGCTTATTCTGGTCCTGGTTCATACTCAAATTCACCTCGACGAGATGGTTGACTCTGCTCTTCGGCCTTTAGAGATCTCTAAAGGCGAATGCCAGTATGGGGTCGATTTCAGAGAACGGCGGGAAGTGCGGGAATAGCTGATTTTGAATGCGTGGCAGATCAGGAGATCGTCGGAATGACCCACGGCAAAACAGCAGAACGGACTAAAAATCCACGAACGAAAAATTTAAATATCCCCTTGACAGGGTTTTCGAAAGAATCGAACGAGGCTCTTGATTCGCTCGTTGCCAGCCTGGAGGCGAGGGTGGCGGATCTAGAAGAAAGGGTTGACCGACTGGATGGCATAGCACCCCCGTACTACTACGGAATCGCCGATGACACGAAGAAGAAGCCTGGCCCCGGCAAGAAGATCAGTGACGCTGAGCTGTTGCACAACCGCGATGCCCTAGTGAATTGGTTGGAGGCGAACTGGCCGATGATTGCCGGTTCACTCCGCACGGCGAAAAACGCATCGGACTTGGCGATGGTTTTCGAGCGGGTGGCGGAAACCGAACAGCTACGACCTCCCTGGCAAAGCCAGTTCCTGGCGCATCCGGCGGAACTGCTGGACTTCCTTCGGAGCACGAAATTCAAGATCAAGCCCCCGACAAAGACTGCCCTCGATGCCCTGAATCGCCCCTACGATGACGAAAGAAGGAAGCGTGCCGCGAACCGTCTGCCATCCCGTCAGATTGCCAACGCCATGGCGGGAGTGCCGAAACTGAGGTGGCCGACCTCCCTGGAGCGGTGTCGGACGAAGCCGTCCGACTTGATGATTGCCGGGAACGCCGACCGACACTATCGAAGGATCTACGACATTCCCGAAGTCGATCCCAAGAAGCCGAAGCGCCAGAAAGCGCCCACCCCTGTGCCGAAATCCCTCTGACCACTTTTGGCTGGGGTTGGCGATCCGGTCGGTGAAGGGGACCGATTCACGCTCCCGAGTTCCGGCGACGGTATTCCAGCCGGGCACGTCCTCTATCCGTTAGTCGATAGGCTAAGTGGCCCCGCCGAGAATTTGGGTGCCGGTCGAGCAACCCTTGCCTTTTCAGCCGTCCTAGGTAACTGTATAGCGAACGGCGGTCTGGAACCGGCTGCAGCAGCCGACCGAGAACAGCATCGGGCTTAAGAAACCCGCCATGCCGAGCAAAAATTGCTAGAACTTCTGACTTGGTCATCTTTGAAAGAAAAAAGTATTCCAGTAAATAAAAAGTATTCCAGTAAATCTGCGGATATAGGGTGTTTTCCGATATTCCATACGCTAGTGTATGATAACTCTTATAAACAGGATTTAATTTTAATAAGTTTATATTTTAGGCAAGAAACGCAGAGAGTATTTAAAACGCTGCGTTTAAGACATGCTTTGGGTTGAAGTGCTAGCAATCTCAGTTTTCTGGAAAAGCCGCCTTACTTATCTGTTTAGTGGTTTTGTCATGCCATGCCGGACGGTGAAATCCTGTTTCGTCTTCGCTGTGCCGGAAGGAAACGTTTTCGGCTCAGTTTCCGAATAGCCGACAATCCAGGAATCGGCCCATCAGAAGACCACAAGCGCGTTTGTCGGTACCGATCCTCGAACTGATAACTTCAAGCTTCCAGCTTGCCTGTGATCCGCCCCGAAATCCAACGATGCTACGGACGCCTGGAGGCCAGACGATGATTTGCAGATCCGAGACTGCCAGCAGAGAGGGCCTTCTTCCCGATACCCGACAACTGCCGACATCAATACTTGCCAGCAGAGTCCAGGATTCATTTCTTCAGCGTCGCCTGCCAATTCAGCAGCACCGTGAAGGGTACAGAAGCGCTTAGCGCCGCAGGCACGCCAATGAGAAAACGTCCGCCGTCAGGTGTGACTTCGCTGCCAATAAAACCAGGTGGTAGTTGGAACAGAGGCCTAGGCGCTCCTGCCTGAAATACCGGCTTGGCGCTAATGTCGACTGACGTAAGCTTTCCGCCGGAAGCCACATAGAACAGCTCTTTGCCATCCCCCCGCCATCTGGGATAAGTTCCGCCACCCTTGGAAATCAACCACTTGCCCGCCGCATCCCCAGATCCTTGAGCGGAGCCGGAGGAGAACTCTCGGACGTAAATCTCATCGCTGCCGGACTCGTCCGAGATGTAGGCGATCCAATGCCCATCAGGAGAAAACTGACCTGAGCGTTCGTTGAACTCCGTGCGCAGGAATGGTGTTGGCTTACGATCGCCCTGCATCGGGAGCACCCATAGGTCGGTTTTTGTCTCTGGATTAACCACGGTATATGACAGGAAGCGCCCGTCTCGGGACGAGCTCGTGGCGTATTTGTATCCAGCATCTGACTTCAACAAGAGCTGCTCGTCACCGGCACCGCTCGCCAGCTTGAGATAAAGGCTAACCTCACCCCCACGGATTGAATCAAAAATGACACTGCTCCCGTCAGCAGACCAGACAGGGAACGTAGCCCGGACCTGTTCGTACGTCAACCGTGTGCTGGTGTTCCGCGCTACGTCGAGCAGCCACACATCCCAATTGGGTGTGTTTTCGGGATTAGTGCGGGAAACAGCGACCCGCTTTCCGTCCGGTGAAATTGCCAAACTGTTGTAACGGCCGGGTTCCGCCACTTTCGCCAGCACTCTCCCTTGCCGGTCAAACCATGTGAGTTGGTAATCCAGCCCAACACCGCTCCTGTAAACCAGGACACCATTGCTCGAAGCCGAGAAGAAGCCATAGTCGAGGAAGGAGCCAACCTTCTCAGCGACCGGAACGACCTCGCCGGAAAGTGCCAGCCGACGGGCATCAAACGGCTGCGCCATCAACGTCCCTTGGCGCAAGAACAGCACTTGCCCAGAATCCGAATCTGACGAAGGCACATACCCTGGCCCCAACGTGGTTGCCAGCAGCCGTCTGGAGTCCTGTTGCTCCGGTTTGGCATTGAGGGAGCCGACATAAACGCCAGTGTTTTCGGGGATGCTTGAGGCGCGCAGGTACAGAAAATGTCGGCCATCCGGAAGGAAAGATGGGAGAACGTGCACAATTTCTTTGCGTGATGGATTAATAATGGTCAGCGGAGATGCGACTCCACCCGCCGCAGAAACCTGCATTAAGCCTCTGGTGTTATCCGCAAAAACGATCACACCATCGCGGTTCCACGAACCACCTACTACGGTCCCCTGCACATCACACAGTGTTTGTGCCGGGCCGCCAGAGATCTCGATTTTCGCGAGTTTGCCCAGGGATTGAAATCCAATGAACCGACTGTCAGGAGACCAGAAGAACGGTGGTACCACGTCGCTTCCGGTTAAGTGCAGGCTAGCAGGGGTTGGAAGTGGCCGAATTTCCAGCGACTCCAGGTCGCGCATCCACAAGCGTGCTACGCCATCAGAACCGGTCGCGGCGAATGCGAGATGGCGGCCGTCAGGCGATACCGCGAACGCGAGGCCCGGGAGCAAGCCTCCGGAGGGAGAGATCTGGAACTGAACCGGCGCGGACACCAATGGCCTCTCGCGGAAATGAACGACGGATAGCGCTGCGAAGGCTACTAGAAACAACGCCACGGCGCCCCATGCTAGCCAAGGTCGGTGTGTCTCGACAGGAACTGAAGCGGTCTCGAGTAACAGGGGCATGTCCCCGATATCGCGCAGACGCTGCTTAGGATCTTTTTCGAGACAGTGCCGCAGGAGGGGTAGCACTTTGACCGGAATCCGATTCCAATCCGGTTCTTCCTTCAGTACTGCCGCTAAAGTGTCCGACATCGTCTCCCGGTGAAACAGGTGAACACCAGTGAGCAACTCGTACAGCACGACGCCAAATGCCCAGATATCGGCCCGCTTATCAACTGGCTTACCTTTCGCCTGTTCCGGACTCATATACGCAGCGGTGCCCAGGATCATCCCCTCAAGGGTGGTGGGGTTGCTAAAGGTGGGTGAATGTGAGGGGTCGGAGTCTAGATTATTAGGTTCTTGTAGCACCTTCGCCAAACCAAAGTCGAGTACCTTCACATTCCCTTCGGGGGTGATCTTAATATTGGCGGGCTTCAGGTCGCGATGGGTAACTCCTTTTTCGTGTGCGTACGCCACGGCGTCCGCGATCTGACGGGCAATCGCCAACACCTCTTCTAAGGGGATGGCACCTCCGGTGATGCGCTCGGCGAGTGTGGGTCCCTCCACCAACTCAAGCACTAAGACGCGGAGATTGTTCGACTCTTCTAATCCGTAAATGGACCCAATGTTGGGGTGGTTCAGCGATGCCAGCACCTGGGCTTCCCGGCGGAAACGGGTCATGCGCTCGGCGTCATCGGTGAACATGGCAGGCAGGATTTTTAAGGCGACGTCGCGATTGAGCTTGCTGTCACGCGCGCGATATACCTCTCCCATGCCGCCGGCTCCGAGCGGCACCAGGATTTCATACGGTCCGAGTTTCGTGCCCGATCTCTGAACCATACGTACGGCCTGCCTCTCAGCGAACTGCTTGGCTACCACCTGCAAGGCGGGAACTTCCATGAAGTTTTCGGCCTTCCCTTCGTAAGCGAGCAATGACTCCACCTCGCGCCGCAAATCCTCATCCCCGGCACACGCATCATCGAGGAATGCTGCTCGCCGGCTTTCTTCATATTGCAGGGCGGCACGGTGCAACAGCGCTACTTGCTCCCAATGTTCAGGCGTCATGGCCCTTGTCCGCGCTCAGCTCTCGCAGGAGCCACGCCTTTGCCAACTTCCAATCGTGCATCACGGTCTCCGGTGAAACCTTCAGCACCTCGGCTGTCTCCTCAACGCTCAGCCCGCCAAAGAAACGCAGTTCCACGACGCGGCTTCGCCTGGGGTCAACGGAAGCCAGAGCCTTCAGCGTGTCATCGAGTGCCACCAGGTCCGCACCTCGCTCCGGAGATACGATCAGAGATTCCTCCAACGACAGCGTGTGGGCGTCTCCACCCCGCTTAAGAGAGTGGCGCGAACGTGCTAAATCCACAAGGATTCGCCGCATCAGCTGGGCGGAGACGCCAAAGAAGTGAGCCCGGTTTTGCCAGCTTACCTTCTTGACATCCACCAGTCGCAGGTATGCCTCATTCACTAATGCCGTGGTTTGAAGGGTGTGGCCGGGAGATTCACCAGCCATGTAACGCCGGGCCAGCCGGTGCAACTCCTTGTGCACCAGAGGGATGAGTTTTCCCAGCGCCTCCTCATCCCCCACGCTCCAAGCCTGGAGAAGTTGGGTTACTTCATGCGCGGGAACATCTGTCAAACAACCCTCTCGATCAACCGCTCAGGGGGCTAACTATATACCCATTCCGAACCGGCCAAAAAGAAACTTCTCCCCCTCTACAGTTTTCACGTGGCATTTCCGCTTTAGACAGATGAAGCGCAAAAGTAGCCTAAGAGCACGGGCGACTAAATTCACGCGCAGAGGTAATAGAGATGAAATGCACACGGAACGTGTCCTTAGTACTTACGATCATCGCAATTTGCCTGATTACCACCACAACCCATGCCCAGAAGAGCAGTACCCTGGTGCTCCGCTTCCGTGTGCCGTTTCCATTCACGGTCCAGAACACCACGCTTGCGGCAGGTGAATATGAGGTGAGACAGCCCACCCAATTCATTCTAGCTTTGCGCAATGTGGAGAGCCAGGCATTCGCATTCGAGCATGTGCAGCCTGCCGGTTCCAGCAAGGAAGTGGACGGGCGAGCAAGTGCCGTCTTCCACCGCTACGGCGAAGCATATTTCCTTGCGGCAATATCCGATGGATCGTGGCAGTCAACCTATGACTTTGAGCGGTCGAGCGTAGAGAAGGAGTTGACCCGCAAGAGTCCAAGGCGGCAACCGGAAGTCGTTAGTGTCCTCTCCAACGGCAACGTTGTGCCCGCGGACATCGGTCGAAAGCACTGAGCCTCGCAGCTTCCGTCGCAACAAGCTTGGTCGAGGCTCAAGCCAGGGTAAGTTGCACTAAACGTGCGAACATCAACCGCGAGAGGGCGGTGAAGTCAAGGAACGTTTGTCGTGAGAGTGAGAGGAGAAGAGAATCTGCTCTCACTCTTCTTCTCCGTGTTCCCGCCGGAGGGGAGATTGGAGGGAAGACAGGGCTGCGGGCGGATCGTCGGCAAACCGGAAGGGATCAGTATCGATAA
>CAWBPS010000024.1:0-10907 GCA_963790645.1 Terriglobia bacterium
ACCAACACCAGCCTGGGCCGGCTGCTCTACTTCACGCGGCAATATGACGAGGCGGCCCTGCAGCTCACGAAGACGTTGGATATGGACCCGAAATTCGTTCCCGCCCAGCATGCCATTGAAGCCGCCTACGCCCAGAACGGCAGGTTCAAGGAAGCGGTTGGGGAACGGCAGAAGGTGCTGACGCTTTTCGGCAGTCCCGACCTGGCGGCATCCATCGGCGAGGACTTCAACGCCTCCGGCTATCCCGGCGTGCTGAAGAGTTCGCTGGAAGGTTTAAAGGAAGTATCGAAGCACGGTTACGTTTCGTCCTACAACATGGCCCAGAGCTACGCCCGGTTGGGAGAAAAGAACCAGGCGCTGGCCGCGCTCGAACAGGCTTACCACGACCGGGACAGCAACCTCACGTATGTGAAGGTCGAGCCCGCCTTCGACGACTTCCGTTCCGATCCCAGATTCCAGAAGATCGTGCAGCAGCTCGCCTTGCCCCAGTAGGGGCGGCCATCGTCATTCGTCCCCGTGGGATGAAACGTGCTGGGCGGCCTGGGAAGGGCACGGTTCGGGAAGGGCACGACTTCAGTCGTGCTGCCCCAGCCCTGAGCCCGGGTTGCGCTTTTAGCGCCCGAGGTTGGCTGTTCGGGTGGTACGGTGCTTCGAGCGGGACAAGCGAAGCCCCAGCGGCTAAAGCCGATTTTGCGCGGGCTTTTTCGGCACGACTGAAGTGGTTGCGGAAAAACTCGCTAATGTCGGCCCTTCCGTGGAAGAGCGGCCCTTCAGGGCCGCGTAAGTCGTCAGAAATGTGGGCGGGCTTTAGCCCCCGTGGTCGCTTCGTCCGGGCAAATTGAGTTTTTCCGCAACCTCTGAAGTCGTGCCCTTCCCACTCCAGCACGTTCGAAGTCGCGCCCTTTCCACTCCGGCAAGACTGACGTCTTGCCGCTTCCACTCCGGCGCGAATGACGTCGTGCCTTCCACAAGACCATCACGCTGGCGCTTAACGCAGCGGGTAACCTGGCTCTCCCGGCAAACGGCCATCCACGCGCAGTACCTTGGAACCGGGCTTCACATCCTTACTGTCGATGAATGCGATCGAGCCCGGGATGGCGGTGACCAACTGGTTGGCCATGTCATTCGAATAGACGACTTTGGGCGCGGTGGCCGATTCTGCCCGGAAGATTTTCGCAATCCAGTATTGTTTGAACTGCGATTCCGACATCTGGTAGATGATTTTCAGGACCACGTCCCGCTCCCTGGCCACGGGGGCCCGAATCATCAGGACAACCGGAATGTTCGTGCTCCAGTATTGACGGTCGCCGAGAAAGACTTTGCGCACCTCGGCCAGGCTGAGATTGCTGATCGGAGTATCGGGGTGCACCACGACGGCAACGTCAACGTCGTGGCGCTGAGCTGCCAGCGGCTGCAGCAGGGCCAGGCACAGGCAGCTGAGAACGAAGGCGCGAGAGACGAATTTCCAATGTGATGTCATGTCGGTATCAGAAGGTAAAGGCAGTCTGGAAAAAGGCCCCGTTGACCCGGGGCTCGTTCACACCATGGCGACTGTTCCGATACTCGCCTTTAAACGCCGCGTAGTTGGTGATGTCGTACCTGACCCCGAGGGTCGAACCTGTCAGATCCAACACATTCAGCAGCGTGGGATCGTCCTCGGGCTTATGAATATACTCGTATCGATAATAAGGCTTCCATTTGCTTTGCTGCCAGGGCAGGCGGTAGGCGAGCTGAACATAGAATGACTGGCTGTCCCAGGTGTTGGAAGTCAGCTCGTCGCGGTGATGAACGTTGGCGTATTCGGCAAGGAATTCCGGTTTTTCCTTAGTCCAGACCACATCGGCGGCGGTGATCCACTCGCCGAAATTCTGCCCCGGCTGCGGCGTGAGCTTGTCGCGATACACCGACGCTCCAACCTGAAGGCCGTAAAACCGGGAGGGGCGGGCATAGACATTGGCCACCCACGACCGGTTATCGTTGGAATCGCCGCTGTCGCCGGACTTGCTCAGGAGCGAGGAGCGCCCGTTGCCGAAGCCCACGTTGTATCCAAGGCCCAACCCGCCGGAGGGAATATTTCCTTCCGCTTGTATGCCTACGAAATGCACGGGAATAAAGGTTCCGCCAAACCTCACCATTTCCGGGCGGTCGATGGTGGTCTGCAGCCAGGCGCCATGGTGGAAAGCGGTGTTCCAAAAACCGATCGGAGTGTGGTATTTGCCGAATGAGATCTTGAAGTAGTCGTTGTAGTCGTAGCGAATGATGCTGCGTTCCACGCTCAGGTCGTAGGTGCCAGGTTGGGCGGTAAAGCTGACTTCACCGAAGTAGCTGACCTTTTCGGACAACGGCGAAGCCAAATGCAGAACCAGTTGCCCCATTTTGAAACCGCTGACCGAGCCCTTCTCATCGGTGGCCGCGAAATCAACATCGCCGAATCCGCGGATTTGCAGCGAGGGGAAGCGGCGCTCGGTGTCGCGGATTTCGCTCATGGTGGCGTGCTCGTCGTGCATTGCGGCCGGGCCGGGCGTGGCAGGGGGAGCGGTGGCGGCCGCCGGAGCCGGAGCTTGTGCGGCGCTGGGCGGGGCAGGTGCCAGCGCAGCCTCTTTCTGGCGATCACGTTCCTCCAGTTGAGTGATCCGGTTCTCCAGCTGCTGAATGCGCTCGAGCAGGCTCTGCACCGAGGGCTCGCTGGCTGCAGCCGCGGACTGGGATGGCGGAGACTGCGGTGGTGACGACGACTGCGCCAGCAGCGCGCTGGTAGTCAATGAGAAAAGGATCAGGATCAGCAGCAGCCAGCGAGAGCCCATAAATCGCCTCCTGAAACTAAGCACACGTATCCCGATCGCGTCTTCCTGCACCTGCAGTTGGAAAGGGCCGGGAATTTCAGCCGCCTAGTCTAGTACGGAGATGGTTTTTGTCCAAGCGCGGATTACGGAGATTGACCAATCAAATGGAAACGTTGCAGCTGAGTGTGCAACGACGATAGGGCGGATGTACGAAGTGGAGAGATCACCGTCCCGATGACGTGGACGCGCCAAGAAAGCGAGGCCTTCAGGCTCCGTGCGTTCGAATGCAACGCCACGGGGGCTGGAAGCCCCTCACGACAAGCCCCTATATCGTGGCGCTGGAAGCGCCACGCTTCCACGGTCATGGACCCTCTGCCAGCGGCCTCCCGGTGTGCTAGAGTCGGAACTTTCATGGTTGCTCCCACCATCTGCACCGAAAACCTGACCCGGCGTTTCGGCGACCTGGTTGCCGTCGAGGACGTGAACCTGAAGGTGGCTCCGGGACAGTTCTTCGGTTTTCTGGGTCCGAATGGCGCGGGAAAATCCACCACCATCAAAATGCTGACCGGCTTGCTTGCGCCCACGTCCGGGCGAATCGAGATTCTCGGTCTCGACCTGGTCGCCAACATGGTGGAAGTGAAACGGCAGATCGGAGTGCTGCCGGAAGGCATGGCGCTGTTTGGCCGGCTGACCGGATCGGAATATCTAAACTTCGTGGGCCGCATGTATGGCCTGGACCGCGAGACTGCGGCCAAGCGCGCGGCGGAACTTCTGGCCTTCATGCAGCTCACCGACCAACCCAAGGCGCTGGTCACGGACTACTCGCATGGCATGCAGAAGAAGCTGGCGATGGCCGCAGCCGTAATTCACGGGCCCAAGGTGCTATTTCTGGACGAGCCCTTCGAAGGCGTGGACGCCATCGCCGCCGGCACTCTGAAAACCATGCTGCAACGCATGATCGCGCGCGGCGCGACCATTTTCCTCACCTCGCATGTGCTGGAGATCGTGGAACGGCTGTGCACTCATGTCGGCATCATTCATCGCGGGCGGCTGGTGGCGCAGGGCTCGGTGGAGGAACTGCGGGCGGGCGTGGAAGCGCGGGCGGCGGATCTCCCGATGGGGGCTGGCGGCCGGGCAGGCGAGAAGCTGACCCTGGAACAGATCTTCCTGCTTACCGTGGGCGGATCGCGCGGCAATGGACAGGAATTGTCGTGGTTAGGTTAGGGCCGATGTGGAGGACGGGCGTCCCGCCCGTCACGCACCAGCCCGTGCCAGACGGGCGGGGACGCCCGTCCTCCACTGTTAGCTTGAGCGAGGATGACGAGCAATGGCCTCCCGCGGTCTGAGTCTGTCTCCGCAAGCGCGCCAGCAAATGGCGGCGGTCGCCGGACTGCGCTGGCGAGTCTTTGTCAACTCGCTGCGGACTTTTCGCGGACGCCTGGAGCTGGCATCACGCATTTTCATCAGCCTGGCCTTTCTGGGCGGTGGAATCGGCGGCGCTGTCGGCCTGGGCGGAGCGGCCTGGTTTCTGATCCTGCATGGAAATGTGGAGTGGCTGGGCACGCTGCTGTGGCCGGTCTTTCTCTTCTGGCAGCTTTTCCCGCTGATGGCGACTGCCTTTACCCAGAATGTCGAATCTGCAAATCTTCTGCGCTTCCCGCTGAGCTACCGGTCGTACTTTCTGATCCGCCTGGCTTACGGATCGCTGGATCCGGCAACGGCCGTGGCCAGCTTGTGGCTGCTTGGAATCGACGTCGGTATCGGAGTCGCCCGGCTGCGCGTGCTCCCCTGGGCCACCCTCGTGCTCCTCATCTTTGCTCTGGTGAACATCGTTCTAGCTCGCATGCTGTTTGCCTGGCTGGAGCGCTGGCTGGCCCAGCGGCGGACGCGCGAAATCCTGGGCGTCGTTTTCTTTCTCTTTGTCCTGAGTTTTCAGCTGATCGGGCCCTTGATCACAGCTTACGAACATCGCTCCATGCCAAAGAGAAGTTTCATAGGACAGAAACTCGGCAACGCGCAGCGGCCTCTGCCTCCGGGCCTGGCGGCCGCTGCCATCGCGGGACCCCTGCGGAGTCAGCCCTCGAGCAGCGTCGTTCCTTTCGTACTGCTGCTGTCTTATGGGATCGCATTCCTCTGGCTCCTGAATTTCCGCTTGCGGGCCGAATATCGCGGCGCCAGTTTCAGCGAATCGGCGCGACGCAAGGCCCTGCCCATTGGGCTTCCAGAGCCGCGCCCGGGCTGGAATTTACCCGGAGTCCCCGGCCCGGTCGTCGCCGTCTTCGAAAAGGAGCTGCGCTATCTCAGTCGCAGCGGGCCGATGCTCTTCACTCTGATTGTTCCCCTGTTCATGCTGGCGGTCTTCCGCAGTTCCGGTAAGAATGAAGGCCTGTTGGCACGGACACCGGATCTCACCTTCCCCCTGGGCGCCGCTTACTCACTGTTGTTGCTGACCAATCTCTCCTACAACAATTTTGGAGCCGATGGCGGCGGCACCCAGTTCTTCTTCGCTTCGCCGGTGCGCTTCCGGCAAATCGTGATGGGCAAAAACCTGGCGCATGCTGCGGTGTTTGCCCTGGAAGTTGGATTGGTGTGGCTGGGAACCTGTTTGCTCTACCGCCTGCCATCGCTAGGCGTAAGCATGGCCACACTGGCGGGCATTCTCTTTGTCGTACCCATCGACCTCGCCGCCGGCAACCTGTTTTCGATCTATTCCCCCACCCGGATTGAAGCCGGAGTGTTTGGCCGGCAGAGGGCCTCCCTGACCACCGTACTGGCGAGCTTTGCGGTGCGCGGCGCTCTGTTCGGGGTGGGCGGGCTGATGCTCTGGTTTTCCCGGACGTTTGAAAATTCATGGGTGGAACTATTGGTGTTATGGCTGCCGGCTGTGTTCGCCTTCTCGGTTTACGCTTTTGTTCTGGATCGGGTGGATGGAATTGCCCTGGGTCACAGGGAAAATCTCATTTCGAATCTCCGCCGCCGCGAGTAGGAAGGGCACAGGCCAGGCTTCTGCCGCGTTTCAGGGCTGGGTCATCTTCTTGCCGACGACCCAGGGCTTACGCCCTGGGCTGCATTCTGGCGCCGCTGCGCGGCTTACTCTTTGTCCGGTTCCGCGATGAAGCGATAGCCGACCCCGCGAACCGTGAGCAGATGCCGAGGTTCAGAGGGATTGTCTTCGATATAGCGGCGCAGGCGAACCACGAAATTGTCGATGGCGCGGGTATCGGTGTCTTCGTGCAGTCCCCAGACTTCTTCAAGAATCGATTTGCGGGAGACGACCCTTCCCTCATTGCGAATGAGATGGCGGAGCAGTTCCGCTTCCATCAGAGTTAACTGGATGGTGTTTCCGTTCACCCGCAACTCCAGTTTTCCAAAGTCGATCGTTCGGCCGTGGAAGGAGAACGACTCGTATTCCTTGTTTCCCAGCGCCGGGGCAGTATTGGGAGCCAGACTCTGCTGCATCCATTCCCGGCGCCGCAGCAGTCCCTGCAATCGGGCCAGCAGGATGGGGAGTTCGAAGGGTTTGGGCAGATAGTCGTCGGCGCCCGAGGCAAAGCCCTTGAGCACATCTTCCGGGCGGCCGCGCGCAGTCAGCATCAGCACCGGGACAAATTGCTTGGCGGCGCGCAACTCCGCGGCCACGGTGAAGCCATCCTTGCCGGGAAGCATGACGTCGAGCACGACGGCATCGAAAGCGGCAGGCGCGGCAGACTTTCCCAGAAGCAAGTCCAGCGCCCGCTCGCCATCGCCCACCACAGCGACCGAGTGACCCTCGGCCTCCAGGTTGAACTGCAGTCCCTTGGCCAGGTGGGCTTCGTCTTCGACAATCAGAACATGACTCATACGGGATCCCATCCCTGTGTGGGTCGGACACTCTTGTCCGCCGCTTTTGACTTTTGTTCTTGCTTTCGTTCTTGCTGCACATGCTGCACAGCACCCCAATGTCAAAGGCGTCGGACAGGAGTGTCCGACCCACACACGACCGACCCACACCTGCACTCCCACTCTTACAAGCTTACCCGCGGCAACTCCAGAACCATCGTGGTGCCGCGGCCTTCGCCTTCGCTCTCGGCAAAGACGCGGCCGCCGTGCTTGCGGGCAATGGCCCGAACGATGAAAAGGCCGAGGCCGGTACCCTTCACATGACTCAGCGAGCGGTTGGAGACGCGGTAAAAGCGTTTGAAGATGCGTTTCAGCTCCTCGGCCTGGATTCCCACTCCTCGGTCGCGAACACTCACCGTCACGCGCTTCTCGTCGGGCGTGTCGAGCCGCACCAGGATTTCAACGTGCTCTCCGGAATACTTGACCGCATTGTCCAGAAGGTTTGAAACCGCGGCGCGCAGTTCCTCGGAGTCTCCCAGGACACCGGCGGCGGCGCCGTGATTGACCGACTGCTCATAACGCAGAGATTCGGGAGCCAGGTGATGGCTGGTGCGAGCCACGTCCACGCACTCGCGAACCAGTCCGCTGAAGTCCACCGGGACGCGCCGGTCCTGCCGCTTGTGGCCGGCTTCTCCGGCCTTGAGTACCTGGTCCACTGTGCCCATCAGGCGATCGGTATCGTCCAGCATGAGGCGGTAGAACTCGCGGCGCTGGGCCTCGTCCACGTCGCGGTGCTGCAAAGTCTGGAGATAGAGCCGGATGGACGCGATGGGCGTCTTCAGTTCGTGGGTGACGGCATTGATGAAGCTGTCATGCTGTTCGTTGCGGCGAATTTCACGCACCAGGAAGCTGGTGTTCACGATCAGCCCGGCGATCAGCAGGGCAAAGAAGACGACTCCGAGGAAGAGCAGGACGCCTTCACGCCAGTTAAGAATGATCCAGCCGACGTTCAGCCCCACCGCCAGCAGTACCAGGCACACGCCCAGCACGACGAAAAAAGCGACGGCCCGGCGGCGGCTGCTGATGCGCATGGCAAGGATTCTACCGCGCGGAGATAAGAGTGTGTGGGGCGGGCGCCCTCGCCCGCCGCCGTTGGGGGTTGGGGTTGGTTTCCGCCCGAGGAGATGGAGGCCGGGCGTCCCGCCCGGCTGGACGGGCGGGACGCCCGTCCTCCATTCACACAAAACTAGGCGGAGACCATTTCGGCTCGTGCTTCCGCTGGTGCTCCCTGTTCTTCTTCCTGGCGGCGCAGTTCGGAGAGCTTTACCCGGTAAACCTGGCGCGCCAGACCCAACTTGGTCAGGGCCCAGATGCCGTACCAGTTGAAATCAATCTCGTACCACTTCAAGCCGTGGCGGGCAGAGACCGGGTGCGCGTGATGATTGTTGTGCCAGCCTTCGCCAAAAGTCAGCAAAGCCACCCACCAGCTGTTGGTGGAAAGGTCGCGCGTGACAAAACGCCGCGATCCCCAGCTATGCGTAGCCGAATTGACCAGCCAGGTGGTGTGCAGCCCGATCACGGTGCGGAAGAAAACTCCCCACAGCAGGAATGGCAGGCCGCCAATCGCGAACAACATCACTCCGAGGACAATCATGGGCACGTAGTGATATTTCGTGATCCAGACGTGAAATTTATCTTTGGCAAGATCAGGCACATATCGCGCCAGGGTGGTGGTGTCGTGATGCATCGACTTGCCGGTCAGGATCCAGCCCATGTGCGCCCACCATTTGCCATCGCGCGGCGAATGCGGATCGCCTTCCTGATCGGAATGCTGATGATGGATGCGGTGCGTGGCCACCCAGAAAATCGGTCCGCCCTCAAGCGCCAGCGTGGCACAGGTGGTCAAAATGTATTCGACCCACTTGGGAGTCTTGTATCCGCGATGGGTGAGCAACCGGTGGTAGCCCATGCCGATGCCCAGGCTTCCTGAAACCCACCACAGGAACATCGAGACCAGAAAAGCCTTCCAGGTAAAGAAGAACAAGGCCGCGATGGCGCCCACATGGAACAGGCCCATAAAAATCGCGGTTACCCAGTTGATTTCGTCGTCTGCCGCTGCTTTCCGATCCAACACTTCGAGGTCGATGGCCATGTTCTCTTTCCTGTGCCCGGTATTGAGCTTCCAATACTTACGGTAGCAGGGACAGATATCGACGCGTGTAAGACTTCTGTAATAGCGGATGCCTGGGTGTTACGGAGGTACGATTCACCTCATGTACCTTACGTAACAGATTAAGCATCCGCAGGAATCGCTGAATACAGAGGCTTGCGCAGCGTTTATTGAGGAATCTCAGGGACCAACAGTGATGACGGACGTTCCATCTTTAAGCACCGGCGGACTCAAGGACACAATGGTCTCGGCAGTCACGTGGAACGTCCCCGCGCTACTGGGAGCATGGTAGGTCACTGTCGAGGAGTTAGCATCTGCCCCCTGAATCGTACCGTCAGGGCAAGGTCCGGCAGGCGGCGTGGTATTGAGCCAGTTGCACTGCGCACCACTAGCGCCGTTTGTCTTTAGCTCGTCGATGGTCCAAGTCAAACTCGGATTGGCATCATTGGAACTACCCTGCACCGTGGCTTGCAATGTGACTTGGTCGCCGGTCGGGATCGTGACCGTCGCGGGCGAAACGGTCACAGTCACATTGCTGCTAAGCATGCCACCACCTCCACCACACCCAGTGATGAATACCAACAGCACGAATGAACCACAAGACAACTTCATGAGGTACCCTCGGCGAATTGTAGCAGGCGGGTAACCTTCGACGTGACAACTAGTTCAGTGGAGCCCGTGAAGTATGCGCTACGACGTTGCCCGTAGTAATTGTTACGGGAGGTACTAGCTCGATCATTCCGGCCAGGGTTGTGTGGTTGCGGATGGTGTGGCCGCGGGCGACTCGCCCGTGAACGGCCGGGGAGCCATCCTGGAAATTCTGCGGTCAAACATCGTCGATTCTTTGAATCGACCGGACAGCCGAGTGCGGCTGTCCCCACGCGGTTGTGGTGATGATGCCTTCTCGCGGGCGAGGGCGCCCGCGCCACACTACAATCACACTCCAACCACCCTCAGGCAGACGCGCCTTTTACTTCGACTCCAGCCCACTTCTCGAGCAGGGTCAGGGTAGCGGCGTAGTCGAGATCCTGATGTCCATCTTCGCTGGCCATTTCGTAGATCTCTTCCACGGTCTCGAGGGCGGGCAGCTTACCCGGACTTCTTTCGCCGCCTCCAGAGTAAGGCGAATGTCTTTATGCATGAGGCGAAGCGGAAAATTGGGGGTGAAATCTCGCTTCAGAACGAAAGGCGCTTTGTAGTCCACCACGCCGGAGCGGATCATGGATGCCTGAATCACCGGCATCAGTTTCTCGACATCCACGCCCAGCTTGGTGGCCAGAGTGAGGCCTTCGGCGAAGCCTTCATAGATAAGGGCGATCTGCAGGTTCATGACCAGCTTGGCGGACTGTCCCATACCGGTTTCGCCCAGGCGGAAAAATACTTTACCCATGGCGGCGAATAACGGCTTCAATGACTCGATCACCGTTTCGTCTCCACCGACGATAAAAATGAGGCTACCGGCCTCGGCCGCGACCTTCGATCCGGTCATGGGCGCGTCCACGTAGCGCACTCCGCGCGTCGCCACCCGCTCCGCGAACTTGCGGGTCGCCGAGGGCGAAATCGTGCTGGACAACAATAGTCATCCCTTCCGCCAGCGATTCCTCGACGCCCGTGGCCCGAATAGAACGCTCTCCACCGCATGGGTATCGGAGACGCACATCCAGACCACCTCCGCGCCCTGTGCGGCATCGGCTGGCGAACTGGCGCTGCGCGCGCAAAAAAAAAAAAAAAAAAAAAAAAAAAAAAAAAAAAAAAAAAAAAAAAAAAAAAAAAAAAAAAAAAAAAAAAAAAAAAAAAAAAAAAAAAAAAAAAAAAAAAAAAAAAAAAAAAAAAAAAAAAAAAAAAAAAAAAAAAAAAAAAAAAAAAAAAAAAAAAAAAAAAAAAAAAAAAAAAAAAAAAAAAAAAAAAAAAAAAAAAAAAAAAAAAAAAAAAAAAAAAAAAAAAAAAAAAAAAAAAAAAAAAAAAAAAAAAAAAAAAAAAAAAAAAAAAAAAAAAAAAAAAAAAAAAAAAAAAAAAAAAAAAAAAAAAAAAAAAAAAAAAAAAAAAAAAAAAAAAAAAAAAAAAAAAAAAAAAAAAAAAAAAAAAAAAAACAGGGGGCAACCCCAACAAATACGTAATCCAACCAAGTAGAGGAC
>CAWBPS010000025.1:0-312957 GCA_963790645.1 Terriglobia bacterium
AACGCATTGCTCCATACGCAATGCGGAAGTCAGAGTGGTAGTGGGGTTGGATGCCTCATATGGATTTGCCCCAGAACCACACCGGACGGAAGAAGTCATGAAGGTCTTGAATCAACTCCAACCCGGCGGCGTGAAAGCATCGCTACTCGATATGCGTCGTGCGAACGGAGTGCAAGGGGCGAAGCTCGATCCCGCTGTAGTAGACCGGATGACTCGGTCGGATCGCTACTTAATCACGTTTACAAAGATGTTTCACGGAGATTTCACAGAATTTGGAACGATCGGATTGAAATTGTCGGTGCCGTTGCCGCCCAATGACGACGGACGGACGCGTGAGACTGGCTTCATCGGCAACCAACATGCGTATCGGGCCTTGCTGGCCTTTCTTGATGCAAGGCTGAAGGGCAGAAGGGACGCATTCAATCTGTTTTTGGCGGAGATTTCACACACTGACGGAGCGAGGATCGTGCATACATCCGCAGTTGACTCCACGTCAGCCTATTGAGGTGGACAATCTGAGACGACGACTTCCTGCTCAGGTTTACCTCGCAAGACCCCGCAGCCAATAAGCGATAGCTGCTAGTAAAACAGGCGACTCCACTCACGATTCGCATTGATCTTCGGGGCGCACTGAATACAAGGCATTTGCGTCATTGGAATCAGATATTTGTGTCGTATTTAGACTGTTTATCCCGGCTTCCGCACGCAATTAATAACGTTTTCACAATGTGTTACTCATCCAGCCCTCAGTGATCGCTGGAGTGTGTTGACGGATATCCCAAGCTTTTTAGCAATACCGCGCAACCCAAACCCTCGGCCCGCAGTCTGTGAGCGGCCTTGACATCCACCTGCAACAGCCCTACGTCCAAGCCGCTTGCCTGCACGACGTGCACGTTGCAGCCCCGCCTTGGTGCTTTCAGACAACGTGATGCGTTCTTGCTTCGCTACAGCGGCCAGTACGCTCGAGCACGATGCCATTCGTCATCTCGTTGCCAGTATCGAGGAATGGCTGCGTGTAGCTGCGCCAGCCGCAGCCCCACGTGCGCAGCTGTTCAAGATAACCCAAGCGTCTTGACGATGCCTTCGCGGCTCAGCCGATCCAGTGCCCAGAAGAGCAGCAGGTCAAACTTCCGTTGCGATGCCGCCAGCATCACGGCGTCAAACTGAGGGCGCGTGCGCTTCCAGAACCGCTCACTGTGTCCTTGTACTCAGTAACGATCTCCCAGCCTTGCTTGCTGGCGAATTCTCGTAGCTGCTCCAGCTGGTTTGCGTTGTCTTGTTTGTCTGTGCTGACACGGGCATAGATGGCAACTTTCATCGTGCGAACGTATCATGTAACGGACGATTATCAGCACAATTATTTGATGACAATCGCGTGCTAGAAACACATGACTTACTAAGTCAGAATCAGCAACGTTTGTTGATACACGAGTATCTGTACGTTCGGGAGAACTAGTAGCTGAGTATCTGCTTAATCGGGAGTCGATGGTGGGCGCGTGAGCATCTATAGAAGGAGCGGATGGAGGCAGATCGGATACCGGGTAGGGACGACGTGTCTACAGTTTTGTTGGGTTGCCACGGCTTGTGGCAACGGCTAAACCTCCGTCACGAGTTGTCCGAGCGGTTCGCCAAACAGCACAAAAGAGCCCCTCCATTTAAGGAGAGGCCTCGCAGTCCTCTTCCATAGCGTAAACCAGCCTGCTACTGCGGAGGTTTTGGTTGCTCCTTTTGAGCCTTTGCCTGACGTGCAGCTTCGCCGAGACTGGGTTCGGGAGTTGATATGGTCTGAGTGGTCGGCGGCGGTGGAACCGCAGGACTGCTTACCGGAGCCGCAGCCGGCAGACAGGAGCCGGGGCTGCGACCGCAACTGGAGCGAGCGACTTACAGGAATTGCGAGCGGAATCCATTTCCGTGCTAGCCGTCTTCTTGTTGACCACAATTACGTGTACACCCGACCGCTGTAGCTTCTCAAGCTCCTTGCCCTTGTATTTCGGTTTTGTAGAGGTCATGTTAAAGCTATCGGCATACTCATACTTCGCGCCGCTAAAGGCGGCTCCTGCTGCAAAGCCGATTCCCCCGGTCAACGCTCCCGCAATCATCGAGTTTCTAAAACGGTGACCTTCGGCACTTCTAACGATTAAACACTGGTCGTTCGCAGCCTGCGAGACGATGCTTGCCATCAACAAGACCACCAGACCCATTAGTCGGTACATGCTTTCTCTCCGCCGCTCAAATTCCCACCACAGGGATGCAGCAGCATACCTTTTCTTCCATGGGAATTGATGATTTCCTAAGTAACGGAAGTCACGGTAAAGGTAGAATCGGGAATCAGAAGTACATGCCCGTCAGAGCCAGATTGGAATGTCAATGTGCTAGACTTCTCGACCTTGGAGGATCATCGATAAATGGCGAACTTGTCTTCAATCGTTAGGCAGTTGAGGCAGGAAAGAGATCGCGTAGAGAGGCAGTTAACGGGTTTGAACGCGGCGCTTACGGCGTTTGCTAGTGTTTATAGCGGGAGTGCTACAAACGGGAAGCGGCGGATCAGTGCGGCTGGTCAGGAAGAGGATCGCTGCCGCTCAGAGAGCACGCTGGGCTAAGGTTAGGGGCAAGGCTGTAGCACCCCAAACGAACGATGTCGGCAAAGAGCAGAGCCAAGATAGCGGCTGCGCAGCGACGGCGTTGGGCTAAGGTCAGAGCAAAGCAACGCGGCTAGCTGAACACGTCCAAATGCTGCTCGTCTTGTCCGCGCATGCCTTCTTCTTATCAGCTTCGCCTGCGGAAGCAAAACTTTCTTACCCTCAAGTGGTGCATGGGGGAGGTAAGCTCAAACATTCAGAATTGATATCGATTTTCCTGCCGAAGCGGAGATCTGGATCTCGAACAGCGCATCCGCCATGATCTGGCGTTTCTCTTCGAAAAACACGGAGCAACGGTTAGTGCGAATACTCTCGAAGCCTTCGGCGAATTCGGAGATCATGGTTGTAGTAGGCAATTTGGAATTCAAATTCGCGAAGAATGACCGAGATCAAGAGTTTCGGGTTGCCGTCGCGCCGCGTAACGGACATGGAGTATGGGAACTGTTACACGTGGCTCTCGCAGCAAGCACAGGCGAAGACGCTGCTACTCTGACCGTTCCCATCTCATATAATGACGATCCCGCCACACTGTCTTACATCGGCCTCACGGCCCTAGCTGCGGAGCTGAAGCCCCGGTTTGCACGCTTGAACCGCGCATTCGCTCCAGAGAATTATCCGGCTACGCATTCCCGAATGGTCAAATTGAGCAGCAGTGCATCCGAAGTAGAGCCATGTTGAATGAGTTTTCCGCAACCTGCCAAGGGGGCTAAAGGGTCTGTCAGGCGAAAATCAAATACAGTATAGGGATGGGTAATGTCTGCAACGGGCTTCCTGCATGACGCCGCTAACTCGAAGAGTGCTCATGGCATTGACGAGAGCTGCCCTCTCCTCATGGTTCCACCGTGGTCTTGAGAAAGCACCAGCCGCCTTTGGTGTATTTCAGATTCGGCTCTCTGAAGGCGCTCCTGCATCTTCGTCCAATCGGTTTCGAGCAGGGCCGCTTGATATGACTCTTGCCAGCTATAGCTGGTCGGCACTTTGAACTGTCGGGAAGGATCAACTAGCCTTTGACTGATAGCCATTTTGACGCTCCGTAATTCTGCGCAAAGTATCTAGCGTAGCCAATGCGTCCCGCAGCGCGGCTTCTTCGCCATTCGTCGATTTCGAATAGCCGTCTTCGATGCGATCAAGTACGGCATTTCGAGCAAGGGCGATCCGTTCAAGCAATTTCACGGGGTTGGTTTCGAACAAAGCAGCTTGGCAAAGCTGCCGCCATCTCGGGAGAAAGGGCGTGTGTTCAATATTGCTCATATTTTCGTTTTTATAAAACGAACGGAGCGTTAGCGTCAACTCCTTTGTTTGTAAGCGATTACATAGCATCTGGGCATTTATTTCTGGATAGTGAACGATATCCCGATTACGGGATCAGTAATACGATTCTGGCGTAGCAATAGGCGCTTATTTGGCTGTCTGCCGCCCGCAATGAGGACAGGTGAACATGCTAACCAGTCCTGTCGGGCATGTCGGAAAGCGGGAATGGGTGGCGCTCGTTCTGAACAGGCTTCCTCACGCACGAATGCGTCGAGGTGGTAGTCATAGCACACGACGCAGAAAGAATCTCCGCAGCATTCCGTACAGCAGTCAGAACAGATCGAAGCTCCGCAGTCGGCACTTCGCCACCGCAGTCTTTCCGCATGGCGTCCCGATGTCACTGTCGCTGTATCCGTGTTCGATTTGGCGGGCTAAAACTCAGTGAACGTTCCTTCCCTCACGGCGTCAGTTCAGGCATCCTTGTCGTCGAGGTCGTCCATACGTCGGATTGCACTGCAAAAGCAGGCACAGCTAGTCCTACCTCTATCCCCGAGAACCCGCGAGACTGCTATGGCACTGATGAATCTCTACATCAACTTCACTCGTAATACATGCAGAGTGAGTGATGAAATACGTCGTCGTGCAGAAGCACGTCGCACTGTGAAGTTGTTTGTGGTTCCCCGTGACGCGGGGATGGCTATCTCTGATGCGATGGTGCCTGACTATCTTGTCACGGATTCCATGATTGACAGATTCTTGGAGATTGAACCACCACAGACTCGTGGCACAACTGCCTTCGACACTGTCATAGAGGAAATCGAACGAGCCTACATTCTAGGGATGTTCTTTTCTGCACTATCCGCTTCGGTTCGTCACCATTGAGAGGATGTTGAACACAGCTAGAATAGAGCTACAGAAGTTGACGACTCCGAAGGTGAAACACCTATGGAACAAGGGTTCCACCAACGATTGGCAGCCGAACATTGATGCACTGGTGGGCTGGAAGTACCTCAGCGATGACCTTGCCAAGAACTACCCGAAATCTACGACATCCGTTGCCGCTACTTGCACTCTGGTGACCCATCAACAGTCGCAGCCGATTCACTGCGGGCTGTAAAAGCAGCGTACGGTCTTCTGAACGAAATCATCGGGTTCCCACCACGCCTGTTCAGGTACGGCAATTTCGGGATCGAATGCCTTGACGAGAACGACACGCTGGTTCGTGCCTTTTACACCGTCTCTGGTGGTTAGTTCGGCAGGCTTTTGTTTTTGGAGTCGTATCCGATTGCGGTGAACTACTTCTTGCACGGGTACTCCTGACGAAGCATTAACTGAAAAGCTGTCGCAGCCAACGTGTACTTTGGATTCTTGTCCACGAATGCGATGAATTTCTGAATGAGTGTCATCGTTGACGTGCTATCTGGGACACAGACCTTGAACCACTTCACATTGTCTGCCATTGCGAGCGACACATCTCCAGCACCCTGTACATACCCGATGCACTCACCTGCGAACAGCGTATTCTCGAACTCTTCTCGACGCGCCCTTGGAACAGGTCTAGCCGACACGGCACTCTTTCGCCATATCTTGTGCAGAGCGGGTCTCTGCAAAGGAACACGGCACGAATGCGGCCAGTAGAGTGAACAGGAGCATCGTTCTGGCAAGTCTTCCCATTTCAGCGCCTCTTTCAAGTTGGATAAAGTATTTCCGTCAGCAGGCAGCCCGTCAATCCGCACAGCCTTCGTCACAGCGGCTTTTCTAGGTTGGGAAAACGTTGTCGATCTTCTGCAAAATCAGAGTAGCCCACTGCACCGCCGCCGAAATCATCTTGTCAGTCCGTGGGCTTCCCTGTGCGCCCACCGAATAGATCGTCAGCCGTGTTTAGATGACGCGCGAAAATGATCCCTGCCAACATTGCGACTACGCGTTTACGGCCTTCATCCATAGTCAGTGCTAGACTCAGTTTCGGAGCACCTGAACAGGTAACAGGCATGCAAAATTTGTGTGCAATGCTACTGTTGGGATATTCTAACGAGTCGAATAAAAAGCGAAATGTCAGACAAATCCACAATCGAATGGACTGATGCGACGTGGAATCCGGTACGTGGCTGCACAAAAATCAGCCCCGGATGCAAGCATTGCTATGCGGAAGTTTTTGCAGAGCGGTTCCGTGGCGTGCCCGGTCACGCCTATGAGCAGGGATTTGATTTGAGGCTGGTGCCTGAAAAGCTGGAAGAGCCGTTGAAGTGGAAAGCGCCGCGCTTCATTTTTGTGAACTCAATGAGTGACCTGTTTCAACCGGGCGTGCCAGATGACTACATCATCAAGGTTGCGGAGTCATGAACAAAGCCAACTGGCACACGTTTCAAGTTCTCACCAAACGCTCAGAGCGGATGCGTGATCTTCTGAACTCCAAGCTGAAATTCGCGGCTCACTCTGCTCACATCTGGTGGGGTGTCAGCGTGGAGAACCGCAAGCACGGGCTGCCCCGCGTTGACCATTTACGTGGAGCTGACGTTGCCATGCGCTTCCTGTCCGTCGAACCACTGCTTGAGGACTTGGGAAGCATGAACCTGTCAGGTATTCACTGGGTGATAGTGGGCGGTGAAAGTGGACACGGTGCCAGACCGATGCAAAAGGAATGGGTTGTGTCGCTAAAAAATCAGTGTTGGAAGGTACAGCGCGATCTTAAGTAGTGGGGTGGGGAGAGAAGGAAATAGGAGAATGAAGGGTGGAGGAATTACCAATGTGGAGCCTAAAGGATGGAAACTGTGGGAAAGGGTAACCACTGGAAGTGTAAGAGCTGAAGAAGGCAGCCTTCCCATTAATGAATGCCTGTCACTGCCTACGACGGTCGGGACAGACTGCAGTGAGTATGCCTGGGCTGTTACCTTAGACCGCTGCCAGAGTGGGCTGGACTTGGGTTTAGGACAGTAGCGTTCGTGGACTGCTGTCTAGGGCCGTGGAAGACTGTTATGATTATTTGTCGGATAGTTTGATTGGGATTTCGCTGCGGCAACTGCGAGAAGCACGAAGATTTTAGCTGAAGAAGGCCACCGAGTTTCCTTCCGCTGCGTGTTTGTTGAAAAAGATCCGACAGCTTATGCGCAGTTAAAAAAATACTGCGATGCGATCTCGGATATGAAGTAAAAACACTGCTGGGCGATTCGTCAGCATATCCCAGAAATCAAGCGATTTGTTTGAGCGCAAGGGCTCTTTTCCGTTCTTTTTGTTGATCCTACTGGCTGGTTGCCTCTCAACATTGGCCCGCTCACGCCGTTGCTGTGCCGAAACCGATCCATGCGAGGTGCTAATCAACTTCATGACCTCGCACATCCGGCGATTCCTTGAGGTTGAAGGAAAGGACTTTGAAGCCCTGCTGGGGGAACGGGCAATGGCTAAAGATTCGGAACTCGTCGGCCAAGAGCGTGAGGACGCCGCTGCGTTCTCATAGGCAGAGCAAAGTAGCGCGGGCGGAAATTTCCCGTATGCTGCAACGAGTATCGTGGCTCAACCCGCAGTGCGATGAAACGCATGTCGCCTATCGTACTACGCGACCCGTCACCACAAAGGCGTTGAAGTGTTCAAAAACGCCGAGCGCAATGGAGTGAGTTTATGGGTTTGGGGGAGCTGACGCCCGCCAGCGCCATCGCATGGACATCATAACAATGGAGAATTGTTTGGGGCGGAAGAGTACGCAGTAGGAAATGATGCCCATTTGATAAGGCTTCTAGAAACCATATCTCAACGCAGCACATGTCAGAGTGGAAGACGTGCTACGTCGCAACAAGCGGCCATCCTTTATGATGAAGTTCTGAAATAGCTTGTCGATTTCCGCTCGTGTGGAGAGCCCACCTCCGCGATTGGATCAACCACGATGGCATGGCAAGATCGACGCGCTTGGGATGAGCCGAACGAGCGTGTACTGTAGCGCCTGTTGAGGAAATTGACGTCTGAATGTGCCCCTTCAGTGAGCTGGAGCAAAAACCTATGGCTAAACTATGGCTTATGGTGTGCCAAACTGGGGTCAAAGACGGTAGCGATAGCCACGCTGAAAAGTTAAGTGATTGGTTTCGCTGTGAAACACACAAGTTAAAAAGTAGGGGAATTGGACTTAGGATCCAATGCCCAAAAGGCGTGCAGGTTCAAATCCTGTTCCCGGCACCAGATCTAATCAATTACTTAGCGCTGCTGCTTGGCACCCGCTTGAGCTCTTCACTTCTCCCTTCGTAACCGATCTCGTTGGCCCTACGAGTCATCATCGCCACCTTCAAGGTACCCTCGCGTACCCAGCCACAAGTCACCGTTCGCGGGTCACTACAGGAAATACTGTAGAGTCAGCTGCAAGTCTAAATGTTTAGAATGACTACGTTTTGTCTTGCTTCTGATTTCCCCCGTGGCGTATGAAAGGCCTGGCGTAGGCGTGGAACGACGTCTTTTTCGGCTCCATGCCCCGAACAGTACCCCTCTGTGTCTGAGCGAGGGTCTGCCTTGCCGAATTACGAAGGGCGAGAATCAGAGGCTCTACAAGCAAATATTTCTCCGTTGGTCAGGAGGCGATCGTGAAGAAAAGCGACCGTGACGCGGCTGGCCTCAGCATGAATTCAGTCGAGAAGAGTTCAAAGAACAACGGTCGCTCCAGCCTGGCTGCCGAACCGGTGTCTCCTGATCTGGCTGTCATACTCGCAAGCCTGCAGACTATGCGGGCGGGTGATTTTTCTGTGCGCCTTCCGGGCTCCTGGACCGGGTTGGCCGGAAAGATAGCTGACACATTCAATGAGATCGTCTCCGTTAACCAGCAGATGGCGCAGGAGTTGAATCGGGTCGGGCAAGTTGTGGGCAAGGAAGGGCGAACGCGGGAGCGCACCCGGTTTCATGAATCGAAGGGCGCGTGGGGCGAGATGGAAGGGTCGATCAACACGCTCATCGAGGACCTGCTTCGGCCCACCGCGGAAGTCACCCGCGCCATTGCGGGCGTGGCGCAGGGCAACCTGACTCAAACTGTCCGGCTGGACGTGGATGGGCGGCCGCTCGAAGGGGAGTTCCTGCGCTCCGCCAACATCGTCAACACCATGATTCAGCAGTTGGGTGTTTTTACTTCTGAAGTAACGCGCGTGGCGCGTGAGGTCGGCACCGACGGCAAGCTGGGCGGCCAGGCCCAGGTGCCGGGCGTGGCCGGCACCTGGAAGGACCTTACCGACTCCGTCAATTCGATGGCCAGCAATCTGACCGGGCAGGTGCGCAACATTGCCGAAGTCGCAACCGCCGTCGCCAGCGGCGATCTCTCCCGCAAAATTACGGTGGACGTGCGCGGCGAAATTCTTCAGCTCAAGGAAGCCATCAACACCATGGTGGACCAGCTGCGCTCGTTTGCCTCGGAAGTGACGCGCGTGGCGCGCGAAGTCGGCACCGACGGCAAGCTGGGCGGTCAGGCGGTCGTGCCGGGCGTGGCGGGCACGTGGAAAGATCTCACGGATTCCGTAAACGCCATGGCTGGAAACCTGACGGCGCAGGTCCGCAACATCGCCGAGGTCACTACCGCTGTTGCTCGCGGCGACTTGTCGCGCAAGATTACGGTGGACGTGAAGGGAGAAATTCTTGAGCTCAAGGACACCATCAACACAATGGTGGATCAGCTCAACGGCTTTGCCGGCGAAGTTACCCGCGTGGCCCGCGAGGTTGGCACCGAAGGCAAGCTGGGGGGCCAGGCGCAGGTGCCCGGCGTGGGCGGCACCTGGAAAGACCTCACCGACAACGTGAACTTCATGGCCAGCAACTTAACCGGCCAGGTGCGCAATATCGCCGAAGTGGCTACGGCGATTGCCAGCGGCGATCTCTCGCGCAAGATCACAGTGGATGTCCGTGGAGAGATTCTGCAGCTCAAGGAAACACTCAACACCATGGTGGACCAGCTGAACCGCTTCGCCGGCGAAGTAACGCGCGTGGCGCGCGAGGTGGGCACGGAAGGCCGGCTGGGCGGCCAGGCCAACGTTCCGGGCGTCGCCGGCACCTGGAAGGACTTGACCGATTCCGTGAACTCCATGGCCGGTAACTTGACCGGGCAAGTGCGCAACATCGCTGAGGTGACGACCGCGGTGGCGGGCGGCGATTTGTCCCGCAAAATCACGGTGGACGTGAAAGGCGAAATTCTTGAGCTGAAAAACACCATCAACACCATGGTCGATCAGCTCAACGCTTTCGCTGGCGAAGTGACGCGTGTGGCCCGCGAAGTCGGAACCGAAGGCAAGCTGGGCGGCCAGGCGCAGGTGCCCGGCGTGGCCGGCACCTGGAAGGACCTTACCGACAACGTGAACTTCATGGCCAGCAACTTGACCGGCCAGGTACGCAACATCGCGGAAGTGGCGACGGCGGTCGCGCGCGGCGACTTGTCGCGCAAGATCACGGTGGACGTGAAGGGAGAAATTCTCGAGCTCAAGGACACCATCAACACCATGGTGGACCAGTTGAGGGCCTTTGCTTCAGAAGTGACGCGTGTGGCCCGCGAAGTCGGTACGGACGGCAGGCTCGGAGGCCAGGCGCAGGTGCCGGGCGTGGCCGGCACGTGGAAGGACCTCACGGATTCCGTCAACTCGATGGCCAGCAACCTGACCGGGCAGGTGCGCAACATCGCCGAAGTAGCTACGGCGATCGCGACCGGCAACTTGTCCCGAAAAATCACCGTGAACGTAAGCGGCGAGATTCTGCTGCTCAAGGAAACCATCAACACGATGGTGGACCAGCTCAACGCCTTTGCAGGTGAAGTCACGCGTGTCGCTCGCGAAGTGGGCAGCGAAGGCCGGCTGGGCGGACAGGCCAACGTGCCCGGCGTGGCCGGCACCTGGAAGGACCTTACTGACTCGGTGAATTCCATGGCCGGAAACCTGACCGGGCAGGTGCGCAACATTGCCGAGGTAACGACGGCGGTGGCCCGCGGGGACTTGTCGAGAAAGATCACAGTGGACGTGAAGGGTGAAATTCTGGAGCTGAAGAACACCATCAACACAATGGTGGACCAGCTCAACGCTTTTGCCGGCGAGGTTACGCGCGTAGCGCGTGAAGTGGGCACGGAAGGCAAACTGGGTGGCCAGGCACAGGTGCCTGGGGTCGGCGGCACCTGGAAAGATCTCACCGATAACGTGAACTTCATGGCCAGCAATCTGACTGGCCAGGTTCGCAACATCGCTGAGGTGGCCACGGCTATTGCGACCGGCGACCTTTCCAAGAAGATCACCGTGGACGTGCGCGGCGAGATCCTGCAACTCAAGGAAACGCTGAACACCATGGTCGAGCAGTTGCGCTCCTTCGCCGCGGAAGTTACCCGCGTAGCGCGCGAAGTGGGCAGCGAAGGCCGGCTGGGAGGACAGGCCAACGTGCCGGGAGTGGCCGGGACCTGGAAAGATCTCACCGATTCCGTGAACGCCATGGCGGGGAACCTGACGGCGCAGGTACGTAACATCGCCGAGGTCACGACCGCGGTAGCGCGCGGCGACTTGTCGCGCAAAATTACCGTGGACGTGAAAGGTGAAATCCTCGAACTCAAGAACACTATCAACACCATGGTGGACCAGCTCAACGCCTTCGCCGCCGAGGTGACACGCGTGGCGCGCGAAGTGGGCACGGACGGCAAGCTGGGAGGTCAAGCCAAGGTGCCCGGTGTGGCGGGAACGTGGAAGGACTTGACCGACAACGTGAACGTCATGGCGGTCAACCTGACTGAGCAGGTGCGCGGGATCGTCAAGGTCGTGACCGCTGTTGCCAACGGCGAACTGACGCAGAAACTCACGGTCAACGCCAAGGGCGAGGTCGCCGCCCTGGCTGAAACCATTAACAACATGACCGACACGCTGGCCACCTTCGCCGACCAGGTGACCACGGTGGCGCGCGAAGTGGGCGTGGAAGGCCGCCTGGGTGGCCAGGCCAACGTGCCCGGGGCCGCCGGCACCTGGAAGGACCTCACAGGCAATGTGAACCTGCTGGCGGACAACCTTACCAACCAGGTACGTGCCATTGCCGAGGTCGCCACGGCCGTCACCAAGGGCGACTTGACCCGCTCCATTCAGGTGGAAGCCAGCGGCGAGGTCGCGGACCTGAAAGACAACATCAACACCATGATCGACAACCTGCGGCTGACCACCGATCGCAACACCGAGCAGGACTGGCTGAAGACCAACCTGGCGCGCTTTACGGGCATGTTGCAAGGGCAGCGCGATCTGACCAGCGTGGGCCGCATGCTGTTGTCGGAGTTGGCGCCGCTGGTCGATGCCCAGCAGGGCGTCATCTACCAGATGGAGTCGGAAGAATCCGCCAGCATGGTCCTGCTTTCGGCTTTCGCCGCCGAGGGACCAGACGGACAACTCCGGCGCCTGAAAGTCGGCGAGGGCCTGGTGGGACAGTGCGCGGCCGAGAAGCGGCGCATGTTGATCTCTGACTTGCCCGAGAAGACGGTATCCATCCGCTCCGGGCTATTCGAGGCTGTTCCCCGGAACGTGATCGTGTTGCCGGTACTCTTTGAGGACCGAGTGAAGGCAGTAATCGAGCTGGCCTCTCTGAGTGCTTTTACTACTTCGCATCTGGCTTTTCTGGAACAACTGACCGCCAGCATCGGCATTGTGCTCAACAGCATTGAGGCCACCATGCAGACCGAAGGCTTGCTGAAGCAGTCTCAACAGCTGGCCACGGAACTGCAAACCCAGCAGAAAGAGTTGCAACAGACCAATGAACAGCTGGCGCAAAAAGCCCAGCAATTGGCCGAACAGAACGTGGAAGTGGAACGCAAGAACCAGGAGATCGAGCAGGCACGGCGCGCTCTGGAAGGTAAGGCGAAAGAACTGGCCCTGACCTCTAAGTACAAATCAGAGTTCCTGGCCAACATGTCTCATGAACTGCGCACTCCGCTCAACAGCATCCTGGTGCTGGGCCAGCAACTCACCGATAATCCTGACGGCAATTTGACCCCGAGGCAGGTTGAGTTCGCGCGCACCATTCACGGCGCCGGGACCGATTTGCTGAACCTGATCAGCGACATTCTCGATCTCTCGAAGATCGAATCTGGAACCGTCTCGGTCGATGCCGAGGAAGTCTTCTTTGCCAGCCTGCTCGACATGGTGGCCCGTCCCTTCCGTCACGAAGCGGAAAGCCGGCGCTTGAGTTTCGAAGTGCACAGCGATCCCCACCTGACCCGCAGTCTGGTGACGGACTCGAAACGTCTGCAGCAGGTGCTCAAGAACCTGTTGTCCAACGCATTCAAGTTCACCGAACACGGCGGAGTAAACCTTTCCGTGTCGGTGGCCACGGGGGGTTGGAGCGATGATCACCCGGTGCTGGGGACGGCAGGATCGGTGGTGGCCTTCGAAGTCTCCGATACCGGTATCGGTATTCCGTCGGAGAAACAGCGCATCATCTTCGAGGCGTTTCAGCAGGCCGACGCCGGCACCAGCCGCAAATACGGCGGCACCGGACTGGGCCTGGCCATCAGCCGCGAGTTGGCCAGCCTGTTGGGAGGCGAGATTCAGTTGCGCAGCACCCCCGGCCGCGGCAGCACGTTCACGCTTTTTCTCCCGCAAACCTACGTTGGTCCGTCCGTGCCTGCCGTGGCCATCGCGGAGCGCAAGAATGCTTTCCTGCCGCGGCAGGGATCACCAGTCACCGCGGAATTCTCCATTGAGCGTGTCGCGGACGATCGTGCCAACCTGAAGCCCGGCGACGCCGTCTTGCTGATCGTTGAAGATGATCCGCACTATGCCCGCGTGCTGGTTGACTTGTCCCATGACAAGGGGTTCAAGGTGCTGGTGGCCATGGGCGGAGCCGAAGCGCTCGCTCTGGCCCGCGAGTTCCATCCCACGGCCGTGTCGCTCGACGTATTCCTGCCGGACATGCTGGGCTGGACCGTGCTTAACCACCTGAAGCAGGACCCGGCTACCCGGCACATCCCGGTCCAGATGTTAACCCTGGATGAAGACCGCCATCATGGATTGACCCGGGGCGCATTCGCCTTTGTCACCAAACCGACTACGCCGGAGGGGCTGGAACTCGGCGCTGGCGCGCATCAAGCAGTACACCGCGCCGCGCCGGAAACGCCTGCTGGTGGTGGAAGACAACCCGGCGGAGCAGCTCAGCATTCGCGAGCTCCTGGTTCACGACGACATCGATGTTTCGATTGCTGCCAGTGGCGCGGAGGCTCTTTCCACAGTCAGGGAACAGCCGTTCGACTGCGTCGTGCTGGATCTGCGCCTGCCTGACATGACGGGCTTCGAAGTCCTGGAGCGTCTGGGCGAGACTCCGGAACTGAACGATTTACCCGTGGTGGTGTTCACCGGGAAAGAACTGTCACCGGAAGAAGATGCCCGCCTCCATACCCTGGCACGCAGTGTGGTGGTCAAGGGGGTTGAGTCACCGGAGCGGCTGCTGGACGAAACCGCTTTGTTCCTGCATCGGGTGGTGGCCGACCTTCCGGTGGAAAAACAAAGGATGCTCGACCGGTTGCACCGCTCGGATGACGCGCTGGTGGGCAAGAAGGTGCTGGTGGTGGATGACGACGTACGCAACATCTTCGCCCTCAGCAGCGTGCTGGAGCGGCGGGGAATGACCGTGCTGACCGCCGGAACCGGCCGGGAGGCAATAGCGACGATCGAGTCCACTCCGGAAATTGCCATCGTGCTCATGGACATCATGATGCCGGAAATGGATGGCTACGAGACCATGCAGGTCATCCGGCAGAACACGTTGTTCCGGCGCTTGCCCATCATTGCCTTGACCGCCAAGGCGATGAAGGGCGACCGCGAGAAGTGTCTGGAAGCGGGTGCCTCCGAGTATCTGGCCAAGCCGGTCAATACCGAGCAACTGCTCTCGGCACTTCGAGTGTGGCTTCACCGGTAACCGGTCCAGACAGGCCGGCGCAAGAAAGGGAGCCTATGAGCGCGAAGAAAAATAAAGTCAACATTCTCATGGTGGATGATCAGCCGGCCAAGCTGCTCAGCTATGAGGTCATCCTCCGGGAACTGGGCGAAAACCTGATCAAGGCTTCTTCCGGACGAGAGGCGCTGGAGCAGTTGCTCAAGAACGACATCGCCATCGTGCTCATGGATGTCAGCATGCCCGAGCTTGATGGCTTTGAGCTGGCGGAGATGATCCACCAGCATCCACGCTGTCAGAAGACAGCGGTGATTTTTATCTCGGCGGTGCACCTGACTGCTCTCGATCAGCTCAAAGGCTACGAGCACGGCGCCGTGGACTACATTTCCGTGCCGGTCATTCCTGAACTGCTGCGCGCCAAGGTCAGGGTGTTCGCGGAACTGCACCGGAAGACGAATCAACTGGAGACGCTGAACCGAGAGCTGGAACAGCGGGTGGCCGAGCGGACCGAGGAGTTGGAACAGCGGGCGGAGACCTTGCAGCTCTTGAATGGACAGCTGGCCAGCAAGAACCAGGAACTCGATGCCATTGTGAAAACCGCTCCGGACATCATCTTCAGCCGGCAGGCCGACGGCTCCCGGGATTACATCAGCACCCGTTTTCACGAATACACGGGCGCCGCTCCCGGCACGGTAGGCGGTTTCGGGTGGCTGCAGTATGTGCATCCCGACGACAGCGAGCGCAGCCGCGCGCACTGGATGCATTGCGTTCAGTCAGGCGAGAATTACGAAACCGAGTATCGCCTGCGCGGCCGGGATGGGCAGTATCGCTGGTTTCGCGCCCGGGCTGTACCCATTCGAGGTGAGACCGGCGAGGTCATGCGCTGGTATGGGACCTGCTCCGACATCCATGACAGCAAACTGCTGGAGCAGTCGATGCGCGCAAACGCAGCCGAACTGGAGAGGATGGTGGATGAAAGGACGGCCGCATTGCGGCGCCTTTCACGGCGCCTGATTACCATGCAGGATGACGAACGGCGGCGCATCGCGCGCGAATTGCACGACGGCCTGGGCCAGGAAATGGTCGCCCTGAAGATGATGATAAGCGGCATTTTACGGCAGGACCCGGCCCTGCTGGAAAACCAGATCAGCGAGGCCAACAGTCTGATTGATCATGCTACGCAGCAGATTCGCAGCCTCTCCCATCTCCTGCACCCGCCCCTGCTCGATGAAGTGGGCCTGGTCTCCGCCCTGCGCTGGTACCTGGACGGACTGACCCAGCGCAGCGGCCTTGAGACCGCGCTCGAAATGCAGCCGCGCGATTTTCCCCGGCTCACGCTCGAGCTTGAGACGGCAATGTTTCGTATCATCCAGGAGGCGCTGACCAACGTCTTTCGCCACTCCGGGGCGCGGAAAGTGGGGATCACCCTGATGCAGCGGGATAACGAAGTCATCGTCAAGGTGCAGGATGACGGCAAAGGCGTGGTTGAAGGGATTGTAGAGTTGCGGCCCGGCAGCACTGGCGTCGGCATCGGGGGGATGAGCGAGCGCGCCAGGGAATTCGGTGGACAATTGAAACTGACCAATGCCCATCCCGGTACGATCGTTGAGGTGATCATTCCGCGTTCCGTTTCAGTGCCATCTGACGGTCCGCGGGGACGAGAAGAAAAACTGGCCGCCCTGAGGACCGGTCGCAGTCCGGTCCTGGGCCAGGCTTCAGCAGGTTATGAGCAGTGAACCGCAGTTGCCTGTCTTCCCAAGTATGGCTGCCCAGTGTGGCGCCGACCTGGGCCGCAGGTCTGCTCCTCCAGTCCGTAGCTGATAAGTGGTGACCGACAATAACCAACACGACGCGGAGGTCCGCCAGTTCCTTTTGGACCAGATCGACAGCGTGCCTCATCTCGAGGCGTTGCTCTTGCTGTGGAATAGCCGGCCGAAACTGTGGCAGGCCGACGAAATGGCCGGCCGCCTGTATGTGGACCGCGAGGTTGCACTCAGGCTCCTGCAAGATCTGGCGCGACAACAGCTGATCGACTCCGATGCCGGTTCCCCCGAACGGTACTGCTATCGGGATGACCCGGCCGACAGGAGCCGATTGATCAGAATGGTGGATGAAACGTATCGCCGGGAAGTTGTTCGCGTATCTACTCTGATCCATTCGAAGCCATCTTCGCCGGTGCGGGATTTTGCTCGAGCCTTCCGCTTTACCAAGGAGTGAAACTGACATGGCCGCGATGGTTTACATTCTCGGTGCCTTGACCAGTCTGGCCTGTGCGGTGTTGCTGCTGCGAGGCTATTCGCGGGGAAGGAAGAGGCTGTTGCTGTGGAGCGGACTATGCTTTGCAGGTCTCGCCTTGTCGAATCTCCTGGTTTTTGTTGACCTCATTCTCTTGCCGGCTCAAGATCTTTATCTATGGCGGCTTACGACCACGGGAGTCGCGATGGCGCTGTTACTGTACGGATTGATCTGGGAGAGTAACTGACTCATGATTGAGGCATTCCTGTTGGGCGCAATCGCTACCGCGTCGTTTACGGCCGGAGTGTTCTTTCTGAAGTTCTGGACCGCCACGCGGGATCTCCTGTTTCTCGCCTTCGCCGTCTTCTTCCTGGTGGAAGGAATAAATCGCGTAGCGCTGCTGCTGGTGACGCGGCCCAATGAAGGCAGCCCGTGGATCTACGTGGTTCGTCTCCTGGCCCTGGCGCTCATCCTGGGCGCAATTGTCAGGAAGAATTACGGCGGCAAAGGCTACCCCGCCTAGTTCTGGGCTTTCTCCTCGCCGGCAGATTTCGATTGTCTTTGTAGCACACCGGAGTCAACCGTGAGACCGGTCCTCGATATCGTCTGGAAGTAAAGTTGATCAGCGTCAATTTCGACCAGCATAAAGTCGCGATCCGTATCAAAACCCGCTTGCATCTGGTCCGAGGGTCTCAGGTTGTGATATCGCAGTTCACCGGAGTTCCCCAGGACAAAGTAATCGATGTCATTCTGTGGCTTCAATCTCTCATATACATGGTCGTGTCCGGAGAAGACAACATTCACACCGTATTTCTGGAAGAGCGGAACCAGCGTCGAGCGCAAGTCCAGGTCCGGTCCGTGAAACTTTCCGTCAGAATAAAGAGGATGGTGGAAGTAGCAGATCTTCCACGCCGCCGTGGAATTTCGCAGCTGCTCTTCCACCCAATTCAGCTGTTCCGGGTTCATGTAGGTGCTGTCGAGCGCAAAGAAGGCAACGTCATTCTTTTTGAAACTGTAATAGCGCTTGCCTCCCATGTTAAACAGCTTGTACAAGCGCTCGTCGGGATTGTCATGGTTTCCCAGCGAGGCGTAAAACTTTACGCCGGCATCGAGCAAAGGCTTGTACGGTTCTTCAAACTTGCGGGTAAAATCGCGGGGCCTGTCCCCGCCGTAGATGTTGTCCCCCAGCATGAGCACAAAGCTGAAGCTGACGATCTGCCGGTATGCCTCCATTTCCTGAGCCACCTGCAATTGGGGAAGGTCTCCGGTTCCGGAGTCGCCGATCACGGCAAAGCGCACTGAATTCGGCTTCAAGGGAAGCTTAAGCGGTAAGTCCGGCGTCGCGGGTGCGGCAAAGGCCGGCGGTGCGAAAAGAGAAAGTAGCGTCTCTACCCGGGCATGGATGGGTACAGGAGTCGTCTGCCCGGGACCGGTTCTTGCCATGCCCCCGGCAAGGATAATGCAGGTCAGAAAGATGAATATTCGCACTCTCATTACGTCAGCGCCCAGGCTGTGATGCGGGCAAGGCATCGGGCAAGAGGTCAACCACCAGGCCGGCGGCACTATCCAGAAGAATCAGTTCGCGGCCTACGATGCGATACTCGATTTCTGCGGGGAGTTTTGGCAGATCCGACAGGAGCGTCGGAGGTGTGGATTGCAACGCCACTGTTTGAGGATACTGCTCGTTGATTGCGGGTGACAGTCCACGGACCGGTTCGGCATGACGCAAGCTAGCTCGAATCTTGCTGCCATGGCCACTCTCGAAGGGCGTCGCGATCAATTTTTTAAAAAGCCGGCTGACGGCCGGAGTGAAGATATCTCCCGGCTTCGCCTGTGATCGTTCCGCGCTGATTTTCTGTGCCAGGGCCGCTTGATATTGTTTGAGGTCCGCCGCCGAACTCTTGGATTTTGGGGCGGACAGGCCTGCTTCCATCCGCTTGCGCAACTTCACGTACTCGTCCACCCGCTTGCTGAAGTCCTGAATCGTCAGAGAATCCTGATTGACGGAAATCCCGTTGGCGGACTTCGGTTGCGGCGGCGCGTCTTGCGCCGGCAGCCAGCTGTTCGCAGCCAGCACCCACGCTACCGCAACGACTCCTTTGATCATGGTCACGTCGCAGTTAGATGCGTTCTGGCAGCACGGGGTTGAAACTCCGTGTCACTTTCCGGCGGGCTCTTTTTTGTCCGTTACCTCTGCCATGACTCCCTGGATCGCCTCTTTGACGGCCTCCCTGACCGCTTCTTTAACCGTGCTCTGCACATCCTTATGATCGAGTTCGATATCGGAGTCTTCCGCGGCCACCTCCTTGATGATTCTTTCCACCACCGGGCCCACGGGCGGGAGATCTTTAGCAATGCTCTTGGCTACTCTGCTGGCAGCTTTGACCACGGTCGAGTTGGCAGGCTCAGCCGCAGATTCTTTGGCGGAGGCAACCGCCGCATTCCAGTCTGACTCGAAGGTCTTGATCACCGCCGCAATGATCTTCCGATCAGGCAGGATGATTCCAATTTCCCGCCGGGCGTCCAGTTCGAGTTCACGCAGGCTTTGGCTTCCGATGAACATCTGGCTGCGATCACGGACGATCGTGCGGGTATGCAGGCGCATGCCGTTCAGCCTGCGTATGGCCAGGCCGTTGGTCTTACGCGTGACTTTGCCGATGATCCGGACTTCAATTCCCTGCTTGGCTTTTTCTTCCAGCAGCCGGGTCATCGCCCGGTCCGCAATCTTCATGTCATAAATGAGCAACTCTTTTTTGGCCCCCTGGATAAACGCCGCCAGTTGCTTTCGCGCATTCAGCGGGCTGACCAGGAACCGGGGATTGCCCGGAGTGTAGGCCTGTCTCTTGGTATCGCTTTCGAAGAGCTTTGCCCCTTCCTGCACCAGCTGCCGGTTCGTCGCGACGATGCCGAAGCTGCGACTGTGATCGATATCCAGGCGGGTCAGATTGAAGGCCAGAAGATAGAGTTGCTTGCGGTCCACGATCATCATCTTGCCGTGGTAACGCACCAGGTCGTTGGAGGTGCGAGCCACGGTGATGCCAGCTGCCAGAAAGCGCATTTCCAGCTTGCGCAGGTTCTTCTCGCCGCCGCGATTGGTGTAGGCGACAAGAGCATGGACAAACACTCCGCGCTTTACAGCGCTTTCCAGGGCCCGCTCGATTTCGATGCGATCGAAACGGAAGATTACAATTTCCACGCTGGTGCGCGCCTTCTCGATTGCTTTTACCAGCGGCCCGATGCCATCTCCGGGCTGAATAAGAAGCTTCATGATTCTCCCCTTGTTGCCCCATGCAACAGGGCGTAGCCGCGGTAGCATTTCTTCGTCCGGGCAAGCTATCGCTTGACGGCCCTCTGGCATCTACAGTCGTCGGAACGACTGTACCTCAAATGAATATGCAAACTCTTGCGCAATCGCTATTTCGACTCATCGGGCCCTTGGGCGCGGTTCCAACTGGGGAGTCTCAAGCTCAGCGCGAAAGCTTGAGGATGCGGCGCAGGCTCGTCGCGTTGTTTCTGCTGGGTGCGGCTTTCACTCTCGCCGGTTCGAATGCGTCAGCGGAAACGCCGGCTGAGGGAAACCAGGAGGCCATCCTGTGGCGCGAACCGGGCAATATCGCAGCGCGGAGCCTTCTTTACGGGCCCGGCGGAGCAGAACACCAGCCCCGCGGGAAAATGGTATTCGTTGATGAAGACCACGCCGGCACAAATCCCAAATTCCATGTCCGCGACTCGCAGGGCACGAAATGGACGGTGAAAATGGGAGTTGAGGCCCGGCCAGAAACAGCCGCTGCGCATCTGCTGTGGGCGGTTGGATACTACGCCGACGAAGATTACTTCATGCCCAGCCTGATCGTGGAAGGCCTTCCTGCGCATCTGCAGCGTGGTCAGAATCTCATTGGACGGGATGGAGCCATTTCAAATGTGCGCATGGAGCGCCACTTGAAGGACGAGAACAAGGCAGGCAATTGGCATTGGCGGCGCAACCCATTCACCGGCACCCGCCAGTTCAACGGGTTGCGGGTGATGATGGCGCTGATGAACAGCTGGGACCTGAAAGACGAGAATAACGCAGTGTACGAGCGCACCTCCGAGGGGGATGGCCAGCACAAGATTTACGTGGTCAGCGACCTGGGCGCCAGCTTCGGCACGACCGGATACAGCTGGACCCAGGCCATGGCAAAGGGCAATCTAAAGTCTTACAGCCACTCCAAGTTCATTGGGAAGGTGCATCCGGAGTTTGTCGATTTCAACGTTCCCACCCGGCCGGCGCTCATTTATTTTTTTCATTTCCCCGGTCTGATCCGCCGGCTGCGCATGCGCTGGATTGGCAGACACATTCCGCGTGAGGATGCCAAATGGATGGGAGACCTGCTGTCCCGTCTATCGCCCGAACAGATCGAGGATGCCTTTCGATCAGCCGGTTACTCGCCCCGGGAAGTGGACGGGTTCTCGAAAATCGTACAGGAACGAATTGCTGAACTGACCAGGCTCTGATCTGAGTTCAGGCCTCACAAGACCACCGGTGGTCAACTGGTCGCGGTCTTCTCCACGTCATCTTCTTCGGTCCGGTGCTGCAGCAGTTCAAGCTCGGAATACAGTCCGCCGGTCTTGATCAATTGCTCATGCGTGCCGGACTCGGCGATGCCGCCATCCTTGATCACAAAAATGACATCGGCGCGGCGAATGGTGGACAGACGATGCGCAATCACAATTGAGGTCTTGCCTTCCAGCAATCGATCCAGCGCCTCGAACACCAGCTTTTCCGAGGCGGCGTCCAGTCCCGACGTCGGCTCGTCCAGAACAAGAATAGGGGTATCGCGGATGATGGCGCGGGCAATCGCTATACGCTGCCGCTGACCGCCCGAGAGGGTCATACCGCGCTCACCCAGCACGGTGTCATAGCCCTCCGGCAGCTTCTGAATGAATTCGTGGGCGTTCGCCTGCTCGGCCGCGCGCAGTATTTCCGCCCGGGTCGCTTCGGGCTTTCCGTAAGCGATGTTCTGCCAGATGGGGGCCTGGAAGAGAACGGTTTCCTGCAACACGAAACTGATCTGCTGACGCAGTGACTTCTGCCGGAAGCGCTTTATGTCGGTGCCATCAATGCGCACAATCCCGGATGTCGGATCGTAGAAGCGCGGAATCAGGCTGATGATGGTCGTCTTGCCGGCGCCGGTCGGTCCCACCAGAGCAACCAGTTGCCCTGGCTCGATGGTGAAGCTGACATCTTCAAGAATGGGGTTTTCCGGAACGTAACAGAAATCGACGTGGTCAAATTCTATCTTCCCCTTGAATCGGGGGGCGCGGATCGCGCCAGGCAGGTCTTTGACCTCCTTATCGGTTTCCAGGACTTCCTGGATGCGCTCGTATCCGACCAGCGCCTTCGAATACGCGTCGGTCATCTTGGAGAGTTCCTGCATCGGCTTGTACATCTTCCCGAGATAAAGGATGAAGACGACCAGAGAACCGGGCGACAGCGATCCACTGAGCACCAGGCGGGCGCCGAACCACAGAACCAGGCACGTGCCTATGGCGACGATGATGTCCACCAGTGGAGAAAGCTTGGCCTTCAGGCCACGCGCGCGCAGCCCGATTTCCACGCTCTCCAGACTCTCTTCTTCCAGGCGCCGGCGCTCATAGTCCTCCCGTGCGAAGGCCTTGACCACGCGGATCGAAGACAGCACTTCTTCGATGACTGAAACGATTTCGCCTTCTTTCTTGCGAACTTCTCGGGAAGCCTTTTTGATACGGCGCGTGTAGCTATAAACCACCAGGAAGAGGACCGGGGCCACGGAGAGGGCGATCAGCGTGAAGCGCCAGTTAAGATAGAGCATTACGCCGATCATGCCCACCAGCGTAATAAGGTTGATCAAGGCACCCAGCAGCGCGGTATTAATGAAGCTTTGGATGGCGTCAATGTCGCTGGTTACCCGGCTGAGGAGGTCGCCGCTGCGCTTCTGATCGTGGTATGCCAGGGAGAGTTGCTGGATGCGGGAGTAGAGGGTCCGGCGTAAATCGTGGGTCACCCACTGTCCGACGCTGGTCGTGAAATATTTTTCCGTGTAAGAGCTGACCGCATCGAGCACCGCAATCCCCAGCACCGCCGCGCATGCGAACTTCAAGATGGCAAAACTGTCTCCGCCCACGGTCGATTGAATGAACTGGTTGAGCCAACCGTGCGCCGGCCGCGATCGCAGGACGCTGTCGAGGACAATCTTCAATGGCCAGGGTTCCAGCAGATTGGCCACGCCCTCCCCGACCACCGCGATGAAGCCGATGGTCAGAGCCTTTACGTGTGGCTTTAAGAGTTCACGGATGGTTAGCTTCTTGATGGTGGCGCGCCGATTCTCCATGTGGTTGTGAAGGGAGCGCTTGATTCCCGGCCCCTGGGTTGGTTCAGATGCGCCCCGGAACGCCAGGGATTGATTCTCCTTTTGCCTTTTTTTTGCCTGCCCACGAGCAGGTCGGCCGGGTTCACACCGGCGAAGTGGCTGCCTGCATTTTAAGATTTCCAGGAAAAGGTCCCGGCGGAACCGGCTGGACGGGAGGCTTCTATGAATGGTGCCGCGAACAGGATTTGAACCTGCACGCCTTTTGGGCGTTGGATCCTGGGCCGCGTACAGGACCGCGCCCTTAAGTCGGATAGCCCGCTTGAAAAAGCGAACTCAGCGGCTAGAGCCGCACCCCGCTCCACCGGCGGCGGCACGACTGAAGTGGTTGCGGAAAAACTCAATTTGCCCGGACGAACAGACCACGGGGGCTAAAGCCCGCACACATTTCTGACGACTTACGCGCCCTGAAGGGCCGCTCTTCCACGGAAGGTCCGACATCGGTGAGTTTTTCCGCAACCACTGAAGTCGCGCCCTTCCCAGTCGCGCCTTTCAGGGTGTGCCGTTGCCAGTCACGCCTTTGCCGGCTGGGGTTGCGAAATTGTACTCTCGCTGATCTCTCAGGGCTGGACTGAGTTCAATCCCAGATAGACGGCCCAGCCTGCGATCACCAGGATCATGGCCCCGGAAACCGCACCCAGATATTTCACCACAGGAGTGATCTTGTTTACCTTGGCCATGAGTTCCATCTGGTCTTTTGCCATTGCTGAGGCAGAGTCATCGAGGAAAAGTTGATCGTCCTCCTGCATGGTAAGCGTACTGCGGTAAATCAGAAGGATGACCAGAACAACGGTGAGAGCGCCCCACACGATCAGCAGCCATAGCAATCCCGGAGTCATAGACCACCTCGGTACTAATGTCGAGCCGGTCCCGAAGGCTGTTGCAGATAAATTGTGGTTGTGGCCCCCACAACCCAGCTTTCGGACAAGGGCCCCAAGGCGGAATTATAGACCTGTTGGCAATAACCGGCGGGTGTTTTTCGGTCTGCACCCCGGGGGCACGCCCGGTCATCTAATCTAGTTGGTAACGAGTTAGCCGGAACCAGCCTGGAAACGTCCCTCCCGGACGGACTTTGCAGGCCAGTTGGTTCTGGGTTTGTTATAATAGGTAACCAGTCCTTTCAAGGAGATACCCATGGCTACGACGACGACCCCGGAAGTGAAGCCCGCAGAGACAAAGAAGGCGCCCATCAGCCTGACCGCCAGCGCCATTGCCAAGGTGAAGGAAACCATGGCGCAACAGAACCCGGTCCCGGCCGGCCTGCGCGTGGGGGTGGTGGGAGGCGGTTGCTCCGGTTTCTCCTATTCCATGCAGTTTGAAAACGGCGCCGGCATGATGGACAAGGTTTTCGACATGGACGGCCTGAAGGTCTATGTGGACGCGACCTCCGTGATGTACCTGAACGGATGCGTCGTGGATTACGTCGAGACCCTCGAAGGCGCGGGATTCAAGTTCGAAAACCCGAACGTGAAGAGCACCTGCGGCTGCGGATCATCGTTCAGCGTGTAAGATTTTTTGAAATTTCTCAAGAGCCTCGTCGTCCAGCGACGGGGCTTTTTGTCTTGCTGGAGGACGGGCGTCCCGCCCAGGCTCCAGCCGGGCGGGGACGCCCCGGCCTCCATCCCTCAGTCAAGTTCCCATCAGGTGGCAGGAGTGAGTTTTCACTACCAGCCACACTTCCCTTCCCGGCTGGAGATGAAGCGAATCCCGCGCCGCCAGCGTGAGGTGGACTTCCATTTCAACTCCGCAATTCACCTTCGCCACCACAATCACGTCGCGCTGCGCCAGCGAGACTATGCGGCCTGGAATGATGTTGCGGGCGCTCAGGCCGCTGGGCTGACCGAAGCCAGCAGGATATCTCCCGCGCCGATCCCGATCCGTAACACCGAGCCCACATCCGCCCGCACCAGCGGGGTTTCCAGCTCAACCTTGCTTGCGGACAATTGGCACACCATGGTGCCCCGCTCTTCGTGAGCGGCGACGACCGTGGCATCGAAAATATTCTCGAAGCCGGCCAGCTGCGCCACGGTTTCGAGGCGCGGCGCCCGCATCACCTGGTGCGGCGTCCCCCGCGCGATGGCGCGGCCATTTTCCAGCACGATCACCTGCTCGCCCAGCGCAAAAACCTCTTCCCGGCTGTGCGTGACATACAAGATAGGAATGCGATGCTCCTGGTTCCAGGCGCGCAGATCATCTACAATCTTCGACTTGGTGGCGGCGTCCAGAGCCGCCAGCGGCTCATCCAGCAGAAGGATTGCGGGATCGATCACCAGGGCGCGAGCCAGCGCGACTCGCTGCCGCTCTCCGCCGGAAATCTGCCCCGGCCGGCGCGCCGCGCAGATGCGCGATGCGGAACGATTCCAGAATGGCGCCGCTGCGCTGCTTGCGCTGCTCGCCGCTCAAGTCCGAAAGCCCGTACTCGACGTTGCCCTCGACCGTCAGATGGGGAAATAGCGCCAGGTCCTGAAACACATAACCAATCCGGCGGAAGCGGGAGGCAGTCTCAATCCCAAGCGCTTTGTCGAACAGGACCTTCTCTTGCGTCGCGATTCGGCCCGCATCTGGCCGGAGCAATCCAGCGATGCAATCGAGCAGAGTGGTCTTCCCTGCTCCCGAAGGACCAAACAGGATCGTGATCCCCGGCGGAAGCGCCAGGGCAAGATCAAGCTCGAATTCTCTTCCCAGACGCTTGCGAATCTGCACCGACGCTGCGTGCAGTTCTGCAGCAGGCTGGACGACAGCAGCGTTGCCTAGTGATGAGTGCATGAACAATCGCTCGCTCAAAACCGTTGACCACAAAGGACACTAAGTACCACGAAGGAATTCCCACATCCGCAATTGTTGTCGTTCATGTTTTTCCTTCGTGGTACTTCGTGTCCTTCGTGGTTATCGTATTTCCTTCCATATCCACACTCGCCGGTTCAAGGCGTAAACGACGGAAAGCGTCGCAAACGAGATGGCCAGCAGCACCAGGGCCGTGACATTGGCGCCGGAATAATTGACGGCCTGCACTTTGTCATAAATGTCGATGGAAACCGTCCGCGTGACTCCGGGAATATTGCCGCCCACCATCAGCACCACGCCGAACTCGCCCATGGTGTGGGCGAAGCTGAGGGCCACTCCGGTCACCAGGCCGGAGCGCGACAAGGGCAAAATGACACGAAAGAACGTCCTGACCCGGGACGCTCCCAGCGTCTGCGAAGCCGCCACCAGCCGCGAGTCCACCGCCGAGAACGAGGCCGCGAAAGGCTGCACCGCGAATGGAAGGCTGTACACGATGGATCCGATGACCAGTCCTTCAAAGGTAAACGCCAGGGTGTGCCCGGTGAGCGCTTCCCATCCGCGGCCCAGGGGGCTGTGCGGCCCCAGCGCGACCAGGACGTAAAAACCCAGTACCGTGGGAGGCAGCACGATAGGCAAGGCGAACACTGCTTCCGCGAGAAACTTCCAGCGCCAGCGGGAATAGGTGATCCAGTAGGCGAGAGGAAGCCCTATCACCAGGAGAACGGCCGCCACCAGCGCGGACAGCCGGACCGTGAGCCAGAATGCCTGCCCATCCATCTGCGTTTCTCCTCTCGACCCTTCGTTCACCCAAAGTTATGAAACTTTCATCTTCAGCCAACATTCATCTAAGTAAACTTTTGTAAAATCTTACCTGATCCCCTCATTTGTCACGCAAGATGTACCATCGATGATGGTAGGTCTGCGGCCTTTCACGGCAAGCTAGTGATTCTATCCGCAACCCTGGCCCTGGTTCGGGGTTTCTATTCAGTGGGGTGCTGCTATACCGAATCCGAAACAGAAACCCCAAAAGTGAGGCAGACGTGGTGAACATGCTGAAACGTCATTGGCTGATAGCAGGTCTGGTGGTTGTGGCCATTGCTGTCTTCGCCGCCTTTCAGTTCAAGGGCAATGACCAGCCGAAGTATTTCACCACCAAGGTCGATCGCGGCGAAATCCACCAGGTGGTGGAGGCCACCGGAACGATCAACGCCGTCACCACGGTCCAGGTCGGCTCGCAGGTCTCGGGAACGATTTCCCGGCTGAATGCCGACTTCAATTCGCGGGTGAAAAAAGGACAGGTGGTGGCGCAGATCGATCCTTCATTGTTCGAGGGTTCTCTGCTGCAGGCCAAGGCCGATCTGGCGAACGCCAGGGCCAATGTGGTCGCTTCCCAGGCCAATCTGGAAAAGGCGCAGGCTACGGCGTTGCAGACGCGGGCAGATTATGAACGGACCTCCGGGCTGGCCAAGGCAGGCGTGATGAGCCAGCAGCAGCTCGACCTGGCCAAGGGCAACGCCGACTCCGCGGAAGCGGCGGTGGCCGCGGCCAAGGCAACCATCACCCAGGCGATGGCGCAGGCGCAACAGAAGCAGGCGGCGGTCACGGTGGCGCAGACCAATCTCGATTACACGACCATCCATGCGCCCATCGATGGCACGGTCATCGCGCGCAGCGTGGATGTGGGCCAGACGGTGGCCGCGTCCCTGCAGGCGCCCACTCTTTTCACCATCGCGCAGGACCTCACGAAGATGCAGGTTTATGCCAGCACCGATGAATCCGACGTCGGCATGATCCACGCCGGCCAGATCGTCACCTTCAAGGTGGACGCATTTCCCAAAGACTCGTTTACCGGCCGGGTCTCGCAGGTGCGATTGAACGCGACCACGGTGCAGAATGTGGTCACCTACAACACCATCATCGATTTCGATAATCCGGATCTGAAGCTCTTCCCCGGCATGACTGCCTACATCACGATTCCGGTTGCGAACGCGCCAAAACACATTACGCGTACCCAACGGAGCGCTGCGCTATAAGCCGGACATGCCCGCCGAACAGGTGCGCGCGCTCTATAAACAATATGGATTGACCTCCGGCCAGGGCGGAGGCGCTCAGGCAGCGAGCACGCCGGGCTCGGGAGACACCGGGGCGGCCGCCAAGCAGCAGCGCGCCCACGCGGAGGGCAGCCAGGGCGGCGGCGCTGACGCCGCACAGCAGCACACTCCGCGTGTGGATGTCGCCGTGGTCTGGAAGCTGCGTCCCGATAAGACTCTTGAGCCGGTCAGGATCCGCACTGGAATCACCGACCACACCGTGACCGAAGTCGCGCAGATACTGAAGGGCCAACTCAACGAAGGAGACGAATTGGTCACCGGCGGCGTGGCCGCGAGTTCGGGCGCGACCAGGGCGCCAGGCCTGGGAGGAGGGGCCCGGCCCCGCGGAAGATAGAATCCGGCAGATGCACTGGCTTACTGGCTTTTAGCCAAGCTGGCAACTGACGACCGACGACTGACGACCGACGACTCAGACAATGGCAACCATCCCACAATCCGCGGTGAACAAGCCCACCGAAAACAGCTCGCGGAACCTCATCCAGATTGATGACGTCCACAAATACTACGATCTGGGGGAAACCAAGGTGCACGCGCTGCGCGGCGTCAATGTGCGCATCGAACGCGGCGAATTCGTGGCTATCATGGGCGCCAGCGGCAGCGGAAAATCCACTTTCATGAATATTCTGGGCTGCCTGGACAAGCCCACCAGCGGGCGCTACCTGCTGGAGAATATCGCCGTCTCGGAGCTGACGCAAAAAGGAATTGGCCACCATCCGCAACCGCAAGATCGGTTTCGTTTTTCAGGGATTCAATCTCCTTTCCCGCACCACCGCGCTGGAAAATGTCGAACTGCCCACGCTCTACGCCCAGGTCAGTAAGGAAGAAGGCCGGAAACGTGCGCGGGAAGCTCTCGAACTGGTGGGACTGGGAGATCGCATGCAACACTTCCCTTCCCAGCTGTCCGGCGGGCAGCAGCAGCGGGTTGCCATCGCCCGCGGCCTGGTCAATCACCCCTCCATCCTGCTGGCTGATGAACCCACGGGTAATCTCGACAGCCGGACTTCGGTCGAGATTCTTGAAGTCTTTCAAAAGCTGAATGACGATGGGCTCACGGTCGTGATGGTGACGCACGAGCCTGATATCGCGGAGTTTGCCAAGCGCGGCATCCACTTTCGCGACGGAACCATTCGTCGCGATGAACCGGTGCAAAACCGGCCGGTGGCAGCCGAGGCCCTGAAAAATATGCCGGCACTGGAGGATTGACGATCGGATATGGACAACGTCACCGGATGATTCCCGTCGCGGGAGTGAACATCACTTTGGTTCAGTCGTCACAGCTTAGGCTGAACCTGGACCTCTACGATGTGCGTCGGGAGGTCCGTCATGGAAATTGGAGAAGCATTGAAAATCATGCGAGCCCTGGCCGATGGAGTGAATCCCGAGACCGGCGAGGTCCTCACCGCCGATGCGGTGTATCAGTACCTGCCCGTGGTCCGAGCTCTTCACCGCTCGGTGCGCGCCTTGGAATACGTGGAAGAACGCGAGCGTTCTAAAAAGACGCAGCCGGCGAATGCGGGCAAGTCCTGGTCGCGCGCCGAAGATGAACAGGTTTGCGAGGAGTTGCGCCGGGGCATTGACTTTAACCAGATTGCCAAGACCCACAACCGGACCGTCGGTTCGATCATTGCGCGACTGGTGAAACTCGGGAGAATCGGGCCCAACACTCCGCTGGACATGTTTGGCGCCAAGGTGGCGTAGGACTACGGGAGGATATTTTTTCTGCGCGCCTTTGGGATAGGAAGAGTAACGAGGGCTTGTGGGCCGGCGTAGTGTTGGGGTTAGGAAGGGCATGGCTTTGGTCGTGCCGCCAATGCCGGGAAAATGCGCCGCGCTTTAGCGCCTGAGGTTCGCTGTTAAGGTCGCAACCGCGCTGCGGCCTGATAGGAAGGCATTATGGATGTAGTAGCGATCGTTCGCATTGCCATGCGGGCCCTGGCCCGCAACAAGCTGCGCTCCATGCTCACCATGCTGGGCATCATCATCGGAGTCGGCGCGGTCATCGCCATGGTCAGCGTAGGACAGGGGGCGCAACAGCAGGCGCAGCAACAGATCCAGGCCATGGGGTCCAACATGCTGTTTGTGCAGTCGGGCACGGTAAACCGCGGCGGCATGCGCATGGGTTGGGGCGCCACCAAGACGCTGGTTTACGACGACCTGCTGGCGATCATGCGCGAGTGCCCGTCGGTCGTGGCCGCCGCCCCTGGGAGCCAGGCGGCCGCCCAGGTGGTTTTTGGGAATGACAATTGGGCCACCAACATCAACGGTACCGAACCGCAGTATTTCGACATCCGCAGCTGGCCTCTTGCCGAGGGCACGTCCTTCACTCAAGATGACGTGACCACCGCCGCCAATGTTGCCGTCATCGGGGAAACCGTGCGCAAGAACCTGTTTGGAGCCACTGATCCCATCGGACAGACGGTCCGTATTAACAACCTGTCATTCAAGGTGGTGGGACTCTTGACCCCGAAAGGCACCTCAGCCGCCATGGGCCAGGACCAGGACGACATCATTCTGGTTCCCATCACCACCCTGCAAAAGAAAATTACCGGGCAGGACTGGCTGCGCTGGATCATGGTTTCCGCGGCCTCGAAAGACGCCAGCTACACGGCACAGCAGCAGATCACAGCCCTGCTGCGCGACCGCCACCGCATCCGCACCGGACAGGACGACGACTTTTTCGTACGCAACCTCGCGGACATGGCCGATCTGGCCGACCAGAACGCCCGCCTCTTTACCATCCTGCTGGCCTCGATTGCCAGCATTTCACTGCTGGTCGGCGGCATCGGCATCATGAACATCATGCTGGTCTCGGTCACCGAGCGCACCCGCGAAATCGGCATCCGCATGGCCATCGGCGCCACCGAAGGAGATGTTCAGCAGCAGTTCCTGATCGAGGCCGTCGTGCTCAGCGTGGTTGGGGGCGGTGTCGGAATCCTGTCCGGCATGGGGGCCTCTTACCTGATCACGCAAACCCTGGGATGGCCCGTGCTGGTTTCTCCCACCGCAATTTTCGCCGCCGTGCTGTTTTCGATGGCGGTGGGAATCTTCTTCGGCTTCTATCCCGCCCGCAAGGCGGCCCGGCTTGATCCCATCGAGGCCTTGCGATACGAGTAGCGGGCGCCGCATTTCGGGCGTTCGGACCTCGGACCTTGGACTTCGGCCAACCCTCGCTTAGAAGCTTAATTTCAATGCCAACTGCATCAACCTGGGCGGCTGGGCCTCCAGAATCTGATTGAAGGTTGGCGAGTTCATGTCGCTGTCGGGAAGACGGAAATTGGTATGGTTCAGAAGGTTGAAGAACTCCGCTCGAAATTGCAGCTCCTTTGATTCCGTCACCCGGATATCCTTGAACAACGAGAAGTCCCAATTCGCGTATCCCGGCCCCTGGGAAATGTTACGGCCGGCCGTGCCGAATTGCTGCACCGGAGAGTTGGGATCCTGGGTAATTCTCTGGAACGCATTCGGGTTGAGCCACGCGCTTGTCGTTTTCGGCCCGTCATTGGGATCGGCGACCACGTTTGGCCGGTTCGAAAAGAATCCGCTGATCTCTGGCGCTGAGCCCTGCACTGAAAAATCATTTCCGTCGAAGACGGTGAATGGCGTGCCGGTCATCAGGGTCACGATCCCGTTCGCCTGCCAGTTGCCAAGAACTTGTTGATACCATCCGTGAGGTTGTCTCCAGAACGGGAGACTCCACTGGTAGCTCAGCACGAAGCGGTGGCGGGCATCGAACAGCGACCGGCCGCGTTCCGCGCCAACATCAAACGGGTTCTGGGCCAGGTCATTCTCCCCGGCCAGCGGCTTTGACGCTGAGCCGGTCAGGTTGAAGGTAGATGAGTCGTCGATAGATTTGGAATATGTGTAGGAGGCCAGAAACGAGATGCCATGGCTGAAACGCTTCTTCAGGCTGGCCTCGAGAGCGTTATACGAAGAATTGGCAATGCCAGTGATCAGGCCGGTTGAAGAGTAGTCGCAGGGTGGAGACGCAGGATCGAGCGTACATCCGGAATGAATCCGCCGGCGGTCAGCATTGCCGGACGTGGAAATGGGTGAAGGGGGATTGGTGCTGTTGTCAAAACCCGGACTGTAGATGGCCGGGTTGGCTTCAATCATACGCGGCAGCTTGGTTCCCTTAGTTCCCACGTAGCCAACCTCGAAAAGCAGGTCCGACCCGAAGGACCTCTGAATATTCAAGTCCCAGTCCTGTGAATAGGGCAGGGGCAGGTCCGCGGCCAGGGTCAAGTTGGTCAGTGGCTTGGAAAACTCACCACTGATCGGAGGGTTGCCGTTGAAGGGATCGGCGAAGTTAGGAAAGCTGACTTGCGGCGTCTGAAGATAGGGCGGGGCGCTGATCGGCGACTGCAAGGGTCCACCCTGCCCGGTGTAATACGGCTCATAAAAAATTCCGTACGCGGATGTGACCAGCCACTTGGCGCTTCCGGTCGGGTCCCAGGCGAAGCCGACCCGCGGCGCGAATCCCTTCTTGAACGTCGGAATCAAGCCCGCGGGCACTCCCTTGTCTCCGGGATAAAGCAATCCGGGAGGCGCATCGGGCATCACCGTGGACTGCCGGCCCGGAACCCAAAGAGTTTGCCGGTTCTTGATCTCGGTGTAGGGAAACGGCAAATCATAACGCAGGCCAAGGTTCAGGGTGAGCCGCGATGTCGCCTTGAAGGTGTCCTGAACATAGGAGTTCGCGGAATTTCCCCGGATGCCGCGTTCAAAGTCACCCAGGCCCTGCAGAAACACGACCGGCTGGCCGAACAGAAAGCTGGCGAACGAATTGGGAACGATGGGAGGAGGCGCGAAAACAAAGAAGCCATTGCTGGCGATACCTTGCAGCGCGTTGACCTGCAGGCGCTGATACCCGCCTCCGAATTTGAATTCGTGACGGCCACGCACCCAGCTCAAGGAACCGGAGACGTCATAAGCATTCTCATAGGTATTGCGCGGCCCGGTAATGGGATCACCGATGGTGGTATAGCCCGCCACCTGAATAGATGGAGGACCTACAGCCAGGTCAAGGCTGGGAGCGTATCCGAAGCCGAGCTCACCGGGAGTAGTGTCACTGGTGTGCTGGCCGTAGAGGAATTTATTTCTTAAGAATGAGAAACGGAGGACACCGATCATGCTGGGAGAAAAAGTATGGGTCTCCTGGGCGACGAAAGTTTGCGCCCTCTGTTCCTGCCCGACGGGAAAGCCGGGAACAGTCGAGCCTGAGGTCGGGATAGGGTTGAATTGCGTGCCGTCGCTGATTCCGTAACGGAAATTGAGGATGTCAGACGGACTCAGGTAATGGTCGATCTTCACCCCACCCTGGTTAGAGTCCTGACGCACGATTTCGGTCGAGGTAAACACATTGGGGCCATTGTTGGCGTGCGGAAAGTACTGCAACAAGCCCTGGGATATTGAATTGAACGGCTGCGGCAGCTGGTTGTTGGGATACGGGGTGTTGGAAAAAATGTTGAACAGCTGCTGGTTCTGATTATTGCAAAAGCCGCCGCTGAATCCCGCAGTGCAAATCGCCGAAAAGTCCCCTGTCCGCTCCGCATCCGAAGGTACCGTGGATGAGTCCGTCTCTCCCTGGCGGTTTCGGAAGCCCTCGTAATAGACAAAGAAAAATGTCTTGTCTTTGCGGATAGGTCCGCCGAAAGTCCCGCCGAACTGGTTCTGTTTCAGAGGTTCCGTCGTAGCTGCGAAGTAGTTGGTGGCGTCAAAGATATCGTTGCGCAGGAACTCCCAGAGCGCTCCGTGGAATCGGTTGGAACCGGAGCGCGTGATGATGTTGGTGGTCGAACCCAGGCTCTGTCCGAACTCGGCGCTGGCGTTGTGCGTCAGAATCTTGAACTCGGTGATGGCATCCACCGGCGGCCTGAGAACGAATCCGCCATCCACGCCGTTGAAGTTGTTGGCCCCGTCAATAAGAAAATTGTTCGACTCCGGCCGTTGGCCATTCACGGCGTAAGCCTGGCCCGAGCGCAGCGACCCTCCCGCTGCCTGTAAGCCCGGGGTGAGTGGCACGACGCCGGGCTGAAGCAGGCCCAGCTGAGTAAAGTTGCGGCCGTTCAGGGGCAGGTCAAGCACTTCGCGCTCTGACACCGTCTTGCCCAGGCTGGTCACCGTGCCTTGGATCAACTGTGCGTCCGCCATCACCTGGACCTGCTGCGTCTCGGCACCTACTGAGAGATGCACTGGAACCGCCGCGGTCTCGTTTACGTTGAGGGTGATGCCCTGCTGTACGTATTTCTGGAAACCTTTGGCCTCAACCTGGAGTTCGTAGTGCCCGACCGGCAGTTCCAACAGGATGTATGCGCCGCTCGGGTCCGTGGTTGCTGTGCGCGTCAGACCAGTCTCGGTTTGCCGGGCGCTCACCGACGCGCTTTGCACGAACGCGCTGCTGGGGTCCTGCACAGTTCCCCGAATACTTCCCGTGATCTGTTGGGCGCCAGCGTTCAAACCCGCGATGACCAGCGCCATCAGACAAGCCACGTTTCTGAAACGAACCATAGGTCCCATCTCCTTGGGCCAACGTTGTTCAAGATTTGGAAGCACAATCCGGCCGCAGAATGGACAGCGCGAAGGCCCCGACTCACACAGGAATTCGGCGATTATAGGGACTCGCGTCCACCGGTCAATAGTTGGAAAGTAGTATTCGATTTCGCCTGCGGAGACTCAGCAGTCTCCTGATGCAGTTGTTCCCGGCTTTCTTTGCGACCTTTGCGAGTCCTTCTTTGCGTCCTTTGCGGTTACAAGCTTTGGCTTTTACCCTATGTCAGGCAAAATCTTTAACCGCAAAGGTCGCAAAGAAGTGCCGCGAAGGACGCGAAGACGGACCACCGATAAGGCGTCGAAGCAAGGGGAACGATGGCCATGTTTGCATTATCGTGCTGCAGCAATTCCCCGGCTAACTGACGCAACCGTGGTCTGCACGCAACGCGGGGCACGCCTCGAGCCAACTTCTAGCCTATGGCCACCGTCGTCTTCTTCGGGACCACCGTCGGCTTGTGAGCAGGGTGCTGCGGGTCCCGGCGGCGGGCAGCTGAATCCGTGATCCTGACTCCTGGGTATCCCGCGACGCCTCTCGCGTTCCTGCTGCTGGTCGCGATTATGCTGGTCCTGGTGGCGGTGCGGACGCCGCGGGGGGCGCTGCTTGGTATATCGGTCGTCTCGGCGGGATTGCCAGTCTATGAAATCCTGCGACGTCGGTCGCCGTCAGTCCCTGGCGCGGAACCCGTCGCTTAGGGCGTTCTCTTTTGCCTCCGCCCATCGATTCTAATTATGGAAAGTGGGGCGCATCCCGCTCCTGATGCGGTTTACGGCCGGTCGGGAACCCGACGTGTGCAAAATGTTTCACAGCTTCACTAGACACTGGATCGGTGTACAATCGACGCCCCTCTTGAAGTCAAAGGGAGATCGTGGCCTGAACGGAAGGAGTTTTCTGATGAACGCACGGAGTAGATTCCCCTTGCTCTTGGTCGTCGCCCTATCCCTGACCGCCTTTCCCGCCGCAGGCGCTACCACGCCGCAAGTTGCCCGTCAGCACCGAGTCGCATCACCGTTTATCGTAAAGGGACCGCAAGCGCTCCCCTCTGGCCTCTCCACTCCGAAATATGGCCTGTTCACGTGCCAGGTAGGACTGACACCAGGGGATGTCTGTTACGACCCTTATCAGATGCGGCATGCCTATAACATCGACGCCCTCATCAGCGCGGGCTTTACCGGTAAGGGAAAGACGATCGTCATTGTCGATGCCTTCCAGTCCCCGAACATTGTGGACCAGCTCAATCTCTACAATAGCTTTTACGGCCTGCCGGGCTTGAACGGACTTGGCGAACCGGCTGACCCCAGCCTCGGCACATTCACCCAGATCGCCCCTGACGGGTTGACCGTTTTTGATTCCACGGATGACAACATGGTCGGATGGGCGGAGGAAATCTCGTTGGATGTCCTGTGGGCCCACGCCATCGCGCCTGGCGCGAACATTGTCCTGGTCCTCTCCAAGACCAACGACGATGCCGACATCCTGAGTGCTACGCAGTATGCCGTCGATCACAATCTCGGTAACGTCATTTCCCAGAGCTTCGGCGAGAATGAGAGCTGTGTCGATTCCGACCTTTTAGCGGCTCAGCATCAGCTGTTCGTGAACGCGACCCTGAAGCACATTACTCTTATCGCGTCCTCGGGTGACGACGGCGCGGCGCAGGGAACGTGCGATAGCACCTCCTGGGTTCGAGCGGCCTCCTCGCCCGCCAGCGACCCGCTGGTCACATCCGTGGGTGGCACCGAACTCCACGCGGCCGATTACTGCCTCACCCAACTCGGCTGCGATCCTACCGCGAACCCGGCCCCCGGAACCTACCAGGGCGAAATAGCCTGGAACGAATTCGGCAGCCTTGCGAGCGGTGGCGGCTTCAGCCTCTTGTATGCGACACCGTTGTACCAATTGGGAAGCGTTCCGTTCGGGCGTAAGCAGCGGGGCGTTCCCGACGTCTCGTATAACGCCGCCGTAGCTCATGGGGTGCTCACCTATCTCGACATTCCCGGGATCCCCTCCGGCTTCTACGGATTTGGCGGCACCAGCTCCGGCTCGCCTCAGTGGGCCGCGCTGGTGGCAATTGCTGATCAGAAGGCCAATCGAAGTCTGGGCTTTATCAACGCAACGCTCTATCTGTTTGGATTCTTCCCCAATTCCTCGGCCATGTTCCACGACGTCACCAGCGGCAATAACTCAGTCGTTGAGCAGGACGTAAACGGACTGGATGTCGCCGTCAACGGCTTTAAGGCCGGACATAAGTGGGATGCCACAACCGGCCTGGGCTCCCCTAAAGCCGATCAAGTGGTCAATTTCCTGACGTTGTTTACTTCAGACAACGATGCCAGGAAGGCGATTCACAACTCTGGTCCGGGCGGCGCTCGCCACTCCGGCCGTCACCAGGTACGCAACCACTAATTGGTTCGGGAGCGGCAACCCGAATCCTGAACCTAAGTGCCAGGAAAAATACCGGACATCGATGGACAACATCCGATGTCCGGTATTTTTGTGTGCGTTTGTGGTTGACCGGTCATCGCGGCAACGCAAAAGCTACGTACACTCCTCCCGACGAAGACTTGGGGTCCTTACCGCCTCCCGCCGCGATCACCACAAACTGGCGTCCATTCACTTCATATGTGATCGGCGTTGCGTTGCCCGCGAAGGGCAAGGTTGCCTCCCACAGTAGTTCGCCCGTGGACTTATCGAAAGCGCGGAATTTCTTGTCGAAATTGGTTGCCCCAATGAATACCAGGCCGCCTGCGGTCACGATCGGCCCCCCGTAATTTTCCGACCCTGTGTCTTTCTGTCCGTCTGCGGCAAGCTCCGGATACTGGCCCAGGGGAATCTTCCAGGCGTATTCGCCCGTGTTCAGGTTAATGGCATTCAGCGTTCCCCACGGTGGCAGGACTGCCGGATATCCCTCCGGATCCAGGAACTTGTGATATCCGGTAAATCGATATCTCACAGGTACAGGTGGCGGACCACCAGCGCTGAGTTCTTTGGTCTCACCGCTGGTGAGGTACGTCACCAGGGCGGACATCTGATCGTCGGAGAGATTGGGGAATCCGGGCATCCTTCCTTTTCCGGCCGTGATGGTGGCTGTAATCTGCTGCGGAGTCAAGCGATCTCCCACCCCCACCAGTGCAGGAATTGCAGGTGGTGAGCCCATCATTTTTTCGCCGTGGCAGACGCCACACTGGCTCAGGTAAATACCTTGAGCGCTGTTCTCCCCGGTGTTGGGCGCGAGAGCGCCGGTCCATGCCATTTCGTTTGAGTTCACATAAATGATGCCCGTCTCTGGATCTACTGCGGGACCACCCCACTCCGCGCCGCCGTCGAATCCGGGAAAGACCACTGTGTCTTTTGCCACGCTGAGGGGAACAAATTGTCCGTCGCTGACCAGGCTGCGGAATTTTTTCACCGCCCACTGGTGGACCTCGGGAGTTCGGTTGGTGAGCAGGTCCTCGCTAAGAACCTGCCGCGCGTAAGGCGCCGGGAGTATGGGAAGCGGCTGTTCGCCGGCGGCAACTTCGCCCGGCACCGCGCTGGCAGGATACTTGTGATACTCGATCGGAAAAAGAGGCGCCCCGTTGGTCCGATCGAAAAGATAAACAAAACCCTGCTTCGTGGTCTGCGCCACCGCGTCGATGTCTTTGCCGTAACGCTTTACCGTGAGCAGCACAGGCGCGGCGGGAAAATCCCGGTCCCAGATATCATGACGGACTGCCTGAAAATGCCAGATTCTCTCTCCCGTTTGCGCATTCAAGGCGATCAGGCAATTGGCGAACAGATCATCGCCAACCCGGTCGCCGCCGTAGAAGTCAGGGACGGCGGAGCCGGTGGGAACGAAAACAATTCCCCGCCTGGCATCGACGGCCATGCCGGCCCAATTGTTGGCGGCGCCGGCGGTCTTCCACGCATCCCGCGGCCAGGTGTCGTTGCCAAACTCCCCGGGGTGCGGGACAGTATGAAACGACCAGCGCAGTTTTCCGGTTCGCACATCGAAGGCGCGAACGTTTCCGGGTGGCGAGGGAAGGGTTTCGGGGTTCCGGCCACCGACGATGAGCAAGTCCTGGTAAACGATCCCCGGGCTGGTGAGATCAACCGATTGCGCAGTGGCCGGTTCGCGTCCCAGGTTCTCGCGCAAATCAATTCGTCCGTGGTGTCCGAAGCTGACGATGGGACGGCCTGTGGTCGCGTTGAGCGCATAGACAAAATTCATCACGCCAACCAGGATCCGTTTGTCCTTGCTCTGCGCCCAGTAGGCAAGTCCGCGGTCCGGTTGGGTCCCTTTTATGCCTGAGTCAAACTTCCAGAACAGCTTGCCGGTCGCGGCATCCAGGGCAAAGATTTTCTGTGTCGGGGTGATGCCATAGAGCACGCCATCGACGGCAATCGGCGTGCTCTGCAGGCCTCCTTCCTCCTGTGAATCAAAACTCCACGCTAACGCTAACTGCTTTACGTTGGTTCGATTGATCTGCGCCAGAGAAGAGTAATGATTGTTTTCAGACGTCCCGCCGTATGCCGGCCAGTCCTGTTGCTCCCGCGCCGGACTGTGTTTTACGCGCGCATTTCCGGCCGGCCTGCTCGAACTCTGAGGCTCGGCGAAACCAAAAGAGGCCAATACGATGGCGAGTACACCCGCTATCGCAAGTCCAGGAATTATGTTCCGAGGCGGAATCATCAAGTGTTTCCTTTGTGCCCGCAGGCGATTGCCTAGTCAGTCAGGACCTGGTCGAGCAGCTGCCCCACAGCGCGTTCGGCCTCGAGAATCGAGCAACGATGGTCCATGATTCCCGCCAGATCTGTATTGGCAAACGCAATGCGGCCGAAGGGCGCGGCTCGCAGGACTTCGCTGGGCGCAGGCTTTCCGTTCTTGCCGAAGAAAAAACCGGGCTGCGGATTGAGGTAGGCGTGCCCCCAGCGGTTGAGAATGATTCCCTTAATATCGCGCCGCGCATCAAAACCGAAGCCGCCAAACATTTCAGTAAATTGCTCGCGGATCTTTCTTTCGTAATCCCGGAAAGAGGTTGCCAGCATTTCTCCCCGGCCGCGGTGTCCCTGATCGGCCGCTGGCAACCCGGGATAGGAATACAGCACCTTCAAGGGCAGCACTACTGGCGAGTCCGGGCTGATGGTGGCCGAGTTCGCGCCGATCAACGCCGTCTTCCGCACCTCGGTATAGTTACCCACGCCCTCGAACCAGCGAAATCCGGTCATGCCCATGTTGTAAAGGAAGCGCCAATTTCGCAGGGCCACATTGGCCATCATGCAGGGCGAGCGAAAGAACTGACTGTAGGCGTCCTGTTGCGCCTGGGGAAGATCCCGGACAATGTGCCTTGTCGTCCAGCCTCCGCCTGCCATAACAGCAGTGCGCGCCTTCACGCGATATGTTTTACCGGCGCGCGTGTACACCACAGACACAAACTCGGATTTTTCCGGATCGCCGTCATGTTTCACCCAAACCGCCGAGGAGTTGAGGCGAATGCGCGCCGAAGACCTGGGCTGATCGAGTTCGGCAAAATTGATGTTATTGCGGCAGACCGCCTCCATGCTGGCATCTCCCGCGATGGAGCGCGGTAAGAGCGTCTTTACCATGAGCCGGGCAATCCCGGTGTTGCCGCCGGGAAACATCTGGTCGGTATCGTCGCTCTGCAGGGGATGAAGCATGTCGGCCGCGTAGTCGGCGTACGCAGATAAAGCATCGGGTCCCAGGCCGGAGCCGCCGCCTTCCACGGGAGACAGAAATGTCCGGATAGTTTCGCGGCTGATGCCGAAGCGCCGCATCATGTGTTCTTCGAGCGTGATCGAATCGAGATGCCTGGAGATCTCATCCCCGAAATACTGCGGCCTCTTCTCTTCCTGCTGTGGACCGGCCCGCCACTTCAACAGTTCGGCGCGCGCAGCCGCGGAAATGGGTGCGCCTTCAAGTTTCTTTCCCCAGGGATCGATCAGCCACATGCCCGGCTTCTGGCCAAACTTCGCTCCGAAATACAATCCGTACGTGGCCGGTTCGCTTCCCACCAGGTCGTACGGGGTCTTGCTTAGCGTCATTTCTTTTGCCGGCCCGGCCCATTTCTGATATTGCAGCCGCGGTTCTTTCAACCCGATGGAGTCGTAGAAACGAGCAAGAAAGCTGTGCGGATACTGAACAAAGAAAACCGCGGAGCCCTGGTGCGCCATCAGGCGATGTCCGTCCACCATGAACTCGTTGCGTTTGGCCTCGCCTCCAAAGACCGGATGATTGTCCAGCACCAGGCAGGTCCGATTCCTGCCGCTCTTTCGCTGGAAAAACAAGGCCGCCGCCAAACCGCTGATGCCGCCGCCTACAATCACACAGTCATACACTTCTCCGGTGTCAGCTACGTTGGCCGCCGGTCGGTCAAATTCGCCGTCGCGGATGCGATGGCCGGCGGTCAAAACTTCGAGAGTGTTGCCATTCGAGCCGCTGTAGTCGCCCACGCCTCCGTAGCCCGTCCAGTCGTCGCCCTCGCCGAGAAGTTGCATGGGCGAAACGGAGGTCATCAATAGGCTGCCGGAGGCGAGCAGCGTGGAATTCAGAAAATCCCGCCGGGAGATGGACTGGTCCATGCCGAGAGCTTTGTCCGTCTTGCCGGGCCCGTTTTCAGGAGGCATTGATCATCCCTTTTGCCGCTTGAGGAAGAACAGAATAGTGTGCTGGCGAACATCAGGTCAAAAGAAATGGGATGCTATCATGTCCGGTCTGCCGGAGGTCGAATGTCTCGCATCAGATCCACCACCGTCGCCCTTACCACCATCGCCGTATTGGCCAGCACCGCGTTTGCCCGGGATGAACGACTGACGGCTCGCGAGGTCGTGGCCCGCATCCAGCACCAGGTTGGAGTTCCCTGGCAAAGCGACACGGTGGACACTTTTAAAGCCGGCAATCCCGATACCCCAGTGACAGGCATCGCCGTGACCATGATGGCCACCCTCGATGTTCTGCAGCGTGCCGCTGCCGCCGGAGATAATCTGATCATCACTCACGAACCGACTTTCTTCGATCACCTGGACATCGCCGATCAATTGCCCGAGAAAGACAACGACCCCGTGCTGATGGAGAAACGGCAGTTCATCGAAAAACACGGCCTGGTGGTCTGGCGCTTCCACGACCACTGGCACGCCCGTACTCCGGACGGCATCGAGGCCGGGATGGTCCACGCGCTGGGATGGGAGAAGTTTCAGGATGCCCAAAATCAGTACTTGTTCAACCTGCCCGAGATCTCGCTGGAGAAGCTGGCGTCCGACATCAAGCAGAAACTCGGCATACACGTCGTGCGGGTGGTCGGGGACCCGGGCCTACGGGTAAGCAGGCTCGCATTCGCGCCTGGGGCTGCTGGATTCACTCATCACGCCCGGGCGCTCGAGATGCCCGGAGTGCAGGCCCTTCTTATTGGCGAGGCGCGGGAGTGGGAAACGGTCGAATATGTGGCGGACGCGGTCAGCGAAGGCAAACAGAAATCGCTGATCATCCTCGGCCACATCCCGTCGGAGCAGGCCGGCATGGAAGAATGTACGCGTTGGTTGAAGACATTCGTGACCGGGGTCCCCATCCAATTTGTTCCGGCGCGCGAGCCTTTCTGGACTCCAAAACCGTAGCGGGGAAAGTGATGAAGACGACAGATTTCGCTCGAAACCAACCGCTGCGATTGTTATAGTCGTGAGTTCCACAAACCCCATGCAAGGTAAGTCCGAAACAGGGACAGAAAGTCTTCGCGATGGACGAGTCCGAGATTGATCTAAAGAAAACTTATGATGCAGTGGTGGTGGGATCAGGCGCCGCCGGCGGCATGGCGGCACATGTCCTGACCAGCCGCGGCTTGCAGGTGCTGATGCTCGAGGCGGGAAAGAAGCTTCCCATCGAGAAGGAACTGCGGTCGATGGAGTGGCCGTACGACAATGCGCAGCGGGGCGAACTTCCGCCCGACCGCCACTCCCTCACTTTCAACGAATACACCATCCGCAATCCTCCTTACGGTCCGGGTTTTGAAAAGTCCAAACATCTTCACAGCTATATCGGCAACTCCGATTATGTGAAGAACATCGTGGTGGATGAGCGCGAAAACCCGTTCACCGGGACCAACTACGCGTGGGTGCGGGCGCGCTGCCTGGGCGGCAAGACAAACATCTGGGGACGCCTGGCGCTGCGGCTCTCCGATTACGATTTCAAGGCCAAAAGTCGCGACGGATTCGGCGAAGACTGGCCGATCAGCTACAGCGACCTCGCTCCCTATTACGACAAAGTGGACCTGTACCTTGGCATCACCGGGGTGAAGGAAAATCTTCCCCACCTTCCCGACAGCATATTTCAGCGGCCCACGAAGCTGAACTGCGCCGAAGTCACGCTTCAGCAAAACCTGCGAAAAATGGGGCGTGTCCTCACCCAATACCGGGCCGGTGTCACCACTGACGGACTGAAGCACAATAAATATCGCAGCCGTTGCTGGGGACGCGGCGCCTGTGAACGCAAAGGCGGCTGCGACATTCATGCCGCGTTTGACTCTCCCACCGGCTTGATTTATCCCGCCGCGGATACCGGCAGACTTACGCTGCGCACCAACGCGGTAGTTCGCGAAGTCACGGTCGATCCCCAGACCGGCAAGGCCAGCGGAGTGCACTTCATCGACTCCGAGACCATGAAGGATTACAACGTGCGCGCCAAAGTAGTCGTTGTGGCGGCTTCGACGCTCGAGTCCGCGCGATTGCTTCTGCTCTCGAAATCGCGCCTGCATCCCAACGGACTGGCAAATTCCAGCGGCCATGTCGGCCATAATTTCTGCGAACATATCATGGGCCCCGGTGTCACCGGCCAGGCGAAGAATCTTGTCGGCAAGCCACCCACATTGGATGACGGCCGTCCCGGAGGCTTTTACCTGACCAGGTTTCGCAACCTCGCGGAGAAACATCCCAAATTCATCCGGGGCTACGGATTTGAAGGTGGCAGCGGTGCGCGCATGTTTCCGCAGGGTACGGACGCACACGGCTTCGGCGCGTCCTTCAAAGAGGAGGTTCGCCAGAACCAGGGTTCGTATATTGGCATGGGAGCGTTCGGTGAAGTGCTGGCGCGCTACGAAAACTATGTCGATCTCGATCCCGTGGTGAAAGACAAGTGGGGTGTCCCCGCTTTACGATTCCACTACAAGTTCGGCGACAACGAACATCGCATGGCCGAAGACATGAAGGAAACCGCCCAGGAGATGTTCGAGGCCGCTGGCTTCAAGATCATGCATGTGAGCGACCGCGTGCTGACTGAAGGCTGGTCCATCCACGAAATGGGTACCGCGCGCATGGGTAACGACCCGAAAACCTCGGTGCTGAATCAATTTGAGCAGTCCCATGATGTCAAGAACCTGTTCGTGGTGGATGGCAGCGCTTTCGTAAACGCCAGTTGCCAGAATCCCACCTGGACCATCATGGCTTTGTGCTGGCGCTCCTGCGACTATCTCGCCGACGAACTCGGCAAAGGCAATCTGTAGGGAGAGGCAATGTCGAACAACCCGATCAATCTGAAACAGGACCGCCGCCAATGGCTGAAAGCCTCCGCCACTGTGCTGGGCGCATCACTCTTGCCACTGCCGCCCGTGGCTGCGGAAGCGTCACAGGCGAAAACGCGCCACGCCGCAAACCGAGCCCGCTGGGGGTGAATCTCCTGCCCGCTTTTTCACTCCCGCTCAGCACACACTGGTCGAAGAGTTATCGGAGACCATTATTCCCGCTGACAGCCACTCCGGCGGCGCCAAAGCCGCCAAGGTTGTGGACTATATCGAGCAGGAACTGCGCGAGATCACCGATGACAACCGGAGGGCAACCTGGCGCGAAGGGCTCCGTCTGGTCGATCTCATGAGCCAGCACTATCACGGAAAATCGTTTGTTGATTCCAGCCCGGAAGAAAGAATCGCGGTGCTCACTGTGCTTTCCGACAACGATCAACTGACTGAGCTTCCCGAAGTCCGGTTTTTTCGCGAGCTGAAGCACCTTACAGTTCGTGGCTATTACACATCCAAGATCGGCATTCACGACGAGATGGAGTACAAGGGCAACCGGCTTCTATTGGAATTTGTCGGCTGTGACGATCCCGCGCCCAAGTCATCATAACCGCGTGCAGACATAGTCAGAGGAGGTCCACATGAAATCAGCGCTCCTGCGCCCGTTCCTCGGCGTGCTGCTTGCGGCCTGTATGCTGAGTTTTCCCTCTGCACCTGCCGCATCCGCGGAGAAGCCGGAAAGTGAGGGATGGGTTCCTCTGTTTAACGGCAAAAATCTGGACGGCTGGTATTCGTATCTGGATTCGAGCGGCAAGAACAAGGACCCGAATGGTGTTTTCAAAGTTGAGAATGGCATGATTCACATCCTGGACGTTCCCATGTCCGGTGGAAAATCAGACAATGGCTACCTGGCCACTAACTCAGGAATTCTCCAACGTTCGCATTCATGTCGAATACAAGTGGGGTACGAAACGCGCTTCGGAGGGCAAAAGAAATAGCGGCCTGCTCTACCTCGCAGTGGGCGCTGACCGGATCTATCCGACATCTTTGGAATGCCAGATCGAGGAGACCGATGTCGGAGATTTGTGGATTGTCAACGGCGCATCGGTGACTGCTTTCTTCGTTGCTCCCTCTTTTCCCATGTATGACGACGATATGCAGGCCGGCACTCGGGTCCGTAGTGCGCCCGGCGACTCCCTGCGCGTGCTGAAGTCGGGAGATTTCGAGAACCGCGACGGCTGGAATAGCGTAGATGTGATTCTGCAGGGGGATCAGTCCACACACCTGGTGAATGGAAGGATAGTAAACCGCGCCCGTGACATCCAGCAGCCCGACCCGGCCAATCCCTCGCGGATGATCCCGCTGAAGAGTGGAAGGATTTTGCTGGAAGCGGAAGGTTCCGAAATATGGTTTCGTGATGTCAGAGTCAAGCCACTGGGGCCGGAGAAGCCCTGAGCACACAAGGAGCGTAAAGGCGCATGGCAAACGGCAGAGTCAAAGTCGGAATCATCGGATCGCAGTTTCAGGCGGATATTCATGCCGCGTCGCTACAAATCATGCCGGAGGAGGCCGAGGTCGTTGCCGTAGCTTCCCCTACTCCCGGCAACGCCGCCGCATTCGCTAAAAAGTTCAAGATTCCCCGCGTGTTCACCGACTACCGCGAGATGCTGAAGGAAAAGGACATCGAGATGGTGACCGTCGCGGCCCCCAACAGCCTGCACGCGCAGATGACCAGGGACTGCGCGGCGGCCGGCAAACACATCGTCTGTGAAAAGCCCCTGGCCATGACTATCGCGGAAGGCGAGGAGATGATCGCCGTCGCCAAACGTCATGGCGTTCTCCTGATGTACGGAGAGGAGCTTGTCTTCACTCCGAAATACCTAAAGGCGAAAGAAATGGCCGATGCCGGCGCCTTCGGAAAAATCTATCTGATCAAGCAAAGCGAAAAGCATTTCGGACCGCACAGCGAGTGGTTCTGGGATGTGAACCGCTCCGGGGGCGGCGCCTTCATGGACCTCGGCTGCCATGGCATCGCCTTCTGCTACTGGTTCATGGGACGCTCTCCCATCAAGTCGATCTATTGCCAGATGGGCACCTACGTTCACGCCGGCAAGACCCAGGCGGAAGACGACTCGCTATGCATCATGGAATTCGCCAACGGAGCGGTGGCATTGATCGAAAACAGCTGGGCGCGCCGCGGCGGCATGGACGACCGCATCGAGGTCTTCGGTGCCGAGGGCGTAACCTACGCCAACCTCCACATGGGCAACGCGCTGCCCACCTACAGCGAAAACGGCTATGGCTATGCCGTGGAGAAAGCCCCGACCACCAAAGGTTGGACCTATCCCGTCTTCGAGGAACTTTGGAACTACGGCACTCCGCAGGAGTTGACCCACTTTGCCCGCTGCGTCCGCGGTAAAGAAACTCCGCGGGTCACGGGAGAAGATGGGCTGGTCGTGATGCACGCGCTCTATGCGGGATATGCCTCCGCCGGCGAAGGCAAAAAGATCGCGCTTCCCTTTCAGGTTCCCGCCGTAAAGAAGCCCATCGATTTGTGGCTGAATGGCCCAACCCGGCGGGCCCAATAGTCATGCCCTTTCCAAATCCACCGACTGGTGTCCACTGAACATGCCCATCGCAGACAGAATTCGGCTCAGCCTGATGATGTTCCTCAACTACGTGATCTGGGGATCCTGGTACGTCACACTCGGCGCGTATCTCACCATCACTTTGAAATTTACGGGGACCGAAGCCGGCGCGGTGTTCGGGACGACCGCCCTGGCCTGCATGATCTCTCCTTTCTTTGTCGGCCTGATCGCGGACCGTTTCTTCGCCTCGGAGAGGGTCCTTGCCGCCCTGCATCTGCTGGGCGCAGTGCTTCTCTTCTTCGTCACCAAGGCAACCAGCTTTGGCGCGGTGTACGCATTGATGTTCGCTTATTGTCTCTGCTACTTCCCTACCATCGCGCTCACCAACTCGCTCACCCTGCAGCATCTCAAAGACACGGGCCGTGATTTTCCCCTGATCCGCGTTTTCGGCACGCTGGGATGGATCGCGATTGGCGTGACCATCGGACGGCTCGGAGTCGAAACCTCCACCGTACCCTTTCTGCTGGCCGCCGGAGCCTCCGTGGTCATGAGCATTTTCAGCCTGACTCTTCCGCACACGCCGCCGCCCAGCAAAGGCCAGTCGGTCACGCTTCGGCGTATTCTCGGGCTGGACGCGCTGGTGATGCTCAAGCGTCCGTCATTCGCGGTGTTCGCCGTGGCCTCAATCCTGGCCTGCATTCCGCTCACCTTTTACTTCTCGTTCACCAATGCCTATCTGAATTCGCTGCACGTCGCTAACGCCGCAGGAAAGATGGCCCTGGGACAGGCTTCCGAAGTCGTGATGATGATCCTCATGCCCTTCATCCTCCGGCGCGTCACCGTCAAAAGCATCCTGGTCATGGGTCTGCTCGCCTGGTCAGTGCGTTATATGCTGCTCGCCTACGGCAATCCCGGCAGCGCCATCTGGATGTTTTACGTGGCAATCCTTCTCCATGGCATCTGCTACGACTTCTTTTTCATGACCGGGCAGCTATACACTGACCAGGAAGCTCCCGCCAACCTGAGAGGCGCCGCGCAGGGATTGATTACATTTCTGACCTATGGAGTGGGAATGCTGATCGGGTCTCTGATCTCCGGCCGGGCGGTGGACTATTTCAGTCAGACCGTCGGCACCGAGGTGACCCGCAACTGGCGCGCCTTCTGGACCAGCTCCGCCTTGAGTGCTTTTGTCATCCTGCTGCTCATTGCGATCTTCTTCCGCAGCCGCGCCAAAATCCAAGCGGCAAGCGCCACCGCTACCTGACATACTGAGAACCGAGAACTCAAATCTGAAGAACTGGATTTCTACTGCCAGCTTAGGTCGAGTAACGGTTTCCGGGTCGGCCTACGTCGGGAACACCTCTTCGGACGCGGCCACCTTGGGTTTTTCGATGGAGGAAGCCCTACAGAGTAGAAACTCCCTTTACCGGGGCTCCTCTGACACGGCGAACGGCATGCTTACGCCCATGCAGTGCCGACCCGACGGCGACCGGGCGCTGCTTTTGTCATGCCAGCTTCCGGCTAGAACGCCGCCCCCGCGGGCTCCAGCATGCTCTCCGGCTCCGCATCTTCCTCCGAAGCCCGGGTGTGCGTCTTGGCCACCAGCATGTAAATCGATGGCACGATGAAGAGCGTAAACAGCGTTCCAATGATCATCCCGCTGACCAGCATGATGCCGATGCTGTTGCGCGCTCCGGCTCCCGGGCCCTTGGCCAGCACCAGCGGGAAGTGTCCGATGACCGTAGCCGCCGTCGTCATCAGAATGGGCCGCAGCCGGGTCTCAGCCGCCTCGATAATCGCTGCCAGCTTGTCCTTCCCAGTTTCCTGCAGATGGTTGGCGAACTCCACGATCAGAATGCCGTTCTTAGACACCAGGCCGACCAGCGTGATCAATCCGACCTGGCTGTATATGTTGAGCGTGGTCAGCCCCAGAAAGGAGAACAACAGCGCTCCTGAAATAGCCAGCGGGACCGACCCTGCGAGGATGATAAAAGGATCGCGGAAGCTCTCGAACTGCGCCGCCAGAACCAGGTAGATCAGGATTCCAGACAACAGGAACGTACCCAGGAACTTGCTGCCCTCGGTCCTGAGCTGGCGCGACTCACCCGCGTAGTCAACCGTGAAGCCCTGCGGCAGGATCTCCTTGGCCTTGGCTTCGAGCACCTTAAGCGCCTGGTCCAGCGGCACCCCCGGCGGTACCACTCCCTGAATGCGCACCGCGTTGAGCTGCTGAAACTTCTTCAGGTCCCGCGGCTCGGTTGTGGTCTTCAGGGTCGCGAAAGTGGAAAGCGGGACCAGCTTGTCCTGCGATCCAGTGACGTAAATCTGCGAGAGCTGCTCGGGCGTCAGGCGCTCCGCGCGTTCGATTTGCGGAATGACTTTGTAGCTCCGGCCCTGAATGCTGAACCGGTTGACGTAGTTTCCACCCAGCATGGTGGATAAGTCCTGCCCGGCCTGGCTGAGATCCACTCCCTGGGAGCGCAGCTTGTCGCGATCAAAGACGACCTCGGTCTGCGGCTGGTCGTATTTTAAATCGGAGTCTGCGTAAATGAATTTTCCGCTGGCAAAGGCCGCCCCCACCAGCTGTTTGGCGATGGCAACCAGTTGCTGCGGTTCTCCCGGCGACGCAATCACAAAGTCAACCGGAAAAGTTCCTCCCCCAGGCAGTGCCGGCGGGGTCGTGGGGATGACTCGAATGCCCGCGATCTTCGAAAGCGGACCGGTGGATTCGAGCAGCAGTTGTTGCGCGGTCTTCTTGCGCTCGCTCCACGGCTTGGTCACCATGCCGCCAAACCCACCGGTCGGAGAAGTGATCTGAAAAATACTCTGACTCTCCGGGAAGGCGTGATAGACGTCATAGACCTCGTTCGTAAACAACCGGGTCTGATCGATGGTTGAATTGGGCGCCGCCTGGATCACTCCAAAGACCACACCCTGGTCCTCGGACGGAGCCAGTTCCCGCTGCGAGAACATGTAGAACGGAATCATCAGTACAGCGACGATTGCCCACAGCGTGAGCACCACGGGCCGGTAACGCAGCGTGCCGGTCAGAGTATGTTCATAGGCGCGCCGCACACGTTCGAAGCGGCGATTGATCCATCCCGCGAACCCTCGCTCGGTGTCTCCCGCGCGCAACAATTTCGATCCCATCATCGGTGAAAGGGTCAGCGCTACCACACCAGAGACGATCACAGCGCCCGCCAGCGTGAAGGCGAACTCCCTGAACAACGCACCGGTCAGCCCGCCCTGAATGCCGATGGGGGCATACACCGCGGCCAGCGTGATGGTCATCGAAATGATCGGCCCCACCAGTTCACGGGCGGCATCGAGCGCAGCCCGTTGCGGAGACTTGCCCATTTGCAGATGACGCTCGACGTTCTCCACCATCACGATCGCGTCATCCACGACCAGTCCGACCGAAAGCACGATGGCCAGCAGGGTCAGCAGGTTGATGGTGAAACCGAAGGCCAGCATCAAAAAGACAGCGCCAATGAGCGAAATCGGAATGGCCACGACTGGGATGAGCACCGACCGAAAAGAGCCGAGAAAGAGGAAGATGACCACGACAACGATGAGCAGCGTCTCGGTCAGGGTCCGCAGCACTTCGTTGATGGCATCCTGGATGTACGCCGTCGAGTCGTAAGGAATGCCAACCTTCATACCGGTCGGCAGCTGCGCCTGAATTCCGGGGATCGCCTCGCGAACTCTCTTGATCACTTCCAGCGAATTGGCCGTGGGAAGCACCCAGACGCCCATGAAGGTCGCGGTCTCGCCGTTGAAGCGGACTTCCGAGTCATAATTCTGGGCGCCGAGCACCACGTCCGCGATTTCACCGAGTCGCACCACCACGCCATTGTCGTTCTTCACCACCAACTGGCGGAATTCATCTGCGGTGCTCAGGTCGGTGTTGGCGACCAGGTTCACCGACACCATCGAACCTTTTGTGCTTCCCAGCGCGGAGAGGTAGTTGTTTTTCGCCAGTGCGTCATGCACGGCGGAGGGGGCAATCCCCAGCGCCGCCATCTTGTCCGGCTTAAGCCAGATTCGCATGGCGAAAGTACGGTCGCCCAGGATGTCGGCGCGCTGCACTCCGCTGATGGCGCTCAGCTTGGGCTGCACGACCCGCGTCAGGTAATCGGTGATCTGGTTTTGATCGAGGTCGGCCGAGGAGAAGCCGATATACATAGCGGCAAATTGATTGTCCGCCGTTTGCAGATCAATGACCGGCGCCTCAGCTTCAGGTGGCAGGTCGTTGCGAACCTGCGCCACCTTTGACTGTATCTGGGTGAGCGCCGCGTTGGTATCGTAGTTGAGCTTAAGGTGCACCGTGATGGTGCTGAGCCCCTGCGCGCTCGACGATTCCATGTAGTCGATACCATCCGCACTGGCAATGACGCGCTCCAGCGGAGTGGTGATAAACCCGCGAACCAGGTCGGCGTTCGCGCCCACGTAAACCGTCGAAACCGACACCACGGCGATGTCGCTGCGCGGGTACTGACGCACACTCAGCGAGCGAATGGACTGCAACCCGGCAATCAGGATCACCAGGCTGACGACCATCGCGAGAACGGGTCGCTTGATGAACAGGTCCGTGAACTTCATTAGCTTTCCTCGGGCTTGGGAGCGGGATTATTTCCCGGCTGAACTTTATTGTTGACCTGGACGGCGGCGCCATTGCGCAGCTTGAACACGGCCGACGTCACAACCTCGTCACCGGGGTTCAAGCCCGACACAATCCCCACCTGGTCGCCACGCGATCCTTCGACCTTCACGAACTGCTGTCGCACTCCACGATAGGTCTGACCTTTCGGGTCTTTCAGGTCGGTGATCACGTAAACCGAGTCGCCATATGGGGCGTAGCTGATAGCCGACGCCGGCAGGGTGACCACGGACCGGCTTGCGCCCAACGCCACTTCCACCTGCACGAACATGCCGGGCTGCAACTTGCCCTCCGGATTGGCCAGGGTCGCCTGCACCTGAACGTTCCGCGTGGCCGCGTCCACCACCGAGTCAACCGCGGTGACCCGCCCGGTGAACGTCTTGCCCACCAGATCGTCAGAGGTCACGCGCAGGCTGCGGCCCACCCGCACTTGCCCTAACGCCTGCTGCGGCAAACCAAAGTTCACATAAATAGGATTGAGGTCCTGAAGCTGGACCACCGGACTGCCGGCGGAGAGGTACTGCCCCAGGTTTACCTTGCGGATACCCAGCGTGCCCGAGAACGGCGCCCGGATCGTTTTGCGCTCAATCGTGGCCCGTATTTCCCCCACGTTCGCTTCCGTCTGTCTCTGCTGCGCCGTGGCCTGGTCGTACTCCATCCGCGAGATCACGCCCTGTTTCACCAACTGCTCCATGCGGGCGAAATTCACCTTCGCAAGATCGCGCTGCGCCTCGAGCGCTGCCAGCTGGGCCCGCTCCTGGCGGGTATCAAGCTCGACCAGAACGTCCCCCGCTCGCACTGACTTGCCGGAGTCGAAATTGATCCGCGCCACCGAACCAGGAAGGTCGGCGCTGACCATCACGCCGCGAACCGCCTCCATGGTCCCGATTACACCTGTGGTCGAAGGCCATACTTCACGCTTGACCACCACGCTCGTCACCGCTTCGGGTGGCGGCTGAAACGAGGCCGCCTGCACTGCGGATTGAACCTGCTTGAACTTTACAAAGCCCAGGGCCGTGAGCAGCACCGCTGTCGCGCCCAACATCAGGAACATTCTCTTCGCCATGACTTCCCCTTTTTACCCCAAGCAAATACTTGTTTTCATTGCCGGCAACTCCCGGCAGGTGACATCTCGGTTGATCCTGGAAACTGGAGTGCCAGGCACAAACCCCGCGCCCAGAGTCAGATCCCGATTGGTCTTTGATTCAGCCCGGGCTGGCGAGGATTCGAGGTAATTCAATCGCACGTACAATTCCTGACAAGACACTGCAAATTTGTTGAAGCCCAAAGCCCCTCGCGCTCATCAACTACTCACACGCATAGATCGCCCTTCTGGAGTAAGTCGAACGGAGGAGCTCTAAATCGACACGCCGGATAGAGAAATATCTGGCCGAATACGAGATTTTTCTTTGATTTCAGCCTGTCTGAGATGCAAGGCGCAGTCGACGTTTACTCGCGGAAGGAGTGACGACACCGCATTCGTGAGGCGGAGAATCTGAACGCTTACCGGGCAGGGGATCTGCAGGACCAGGCCTCAGCTGTCATGCCGGCTGGGTCGGACTCCATCATTATTATTACTATTATCACTCTCTCCATATTTTTTACCTTCTCCCCTTCCCTCTCCGGCCAGACCCTCACTGGTCAAGTCGCTAACGGCACCACCGGTAAGCCGGCCGTTGGAGATCGTGTAGCGTTGATCACATTGGGGCAAGGGATGGAGGAAGTGGCCCATACCCGAAGCGATGCCAGTGGTCACTTCAGTTTCCGCCTGCCTGACTCCAGCCCGCACCTGATTCGCGCCGTCCATCAGGGCGTCACCTACCATCGCATGGCGCCGCCCGGGACCAATTCTGTCGCAGTGCAGGTATTCGATGTCTCCCGGAAGGTCGAAGGGATCACTGTCGCTGCAGACGTGATGCGCCTTCAGGCCCAGGGCGGTGAATTGCGCGCCACCCGCTTGTTTGCCGTGAACAACGCTTCGAACCCGCCCCGCACCCAGGTGCACGGTGACAACTTTCAGTTTTTTCTCCCTGAAGGTGCCGTCATCGATCAGGGTATAGCCACCACGGCGGGGGTCCAGCCCGTAAACCTTTCTCCAGTCTCCGAGAGAGACCATGGCCGATACCGGTTCGTGTTCCCACTTCGTCCCGGCGAAACCGAATTTCAAGTTACGTTTCACATGGCATATAGCGGAGAACTCAGTATTGATCCCAAGGCGCTCTATGGCGCGGAGCACTTCGTAGTCATGGTGCCGAAGACCATGCACTTCACCGCCGCGCCGGGCGCCGTCTTTCAGGCCATGGAGGACCCTCGCCAGTCCGACGCTCTTGTCCGGGTGATGTCGAACACGCGCGCTGCACAGCCTCTAGGTTTCAGCATCTCGGGCACAGGGACATTGAATGATCCCGGTGACGACAGCCTGGGGGCGCCACATCCAGTTCGAGGTGAGACCGTCGCTCCACCCGCCTCCGATTCCCCCCAGAGTGGAGGACTGGGCTCAGCCTATGTCGCGACTCATCGGCTAGAGAAATATCGCTGGTACATCCTTGGCGGTATCTTCCTGCTGCTGGGCGGGGCAGCCGTTTATGCGATACGGCGCCGCCCATCTGCCGCTCCCTCCAGCCGGTCCGAGCTTCTGCTTGAGCAGATAAAAAATGAGTTGTTTCAGCTCGAAGTGGAACATCAGCAAGGCCGCATTTCGCGGCGTCAATATAAGCGTGCGCGGACCGCCCTGGACCAAACCTTGGACCGCGCCATCAAACGCTCACCGCGAAAGTAAATCCCGGCGCCGCAAGACGCCTGCGTTCTCCCTGCTCGGCCTCCTGAATCGGTTACCTTCGTGACTTGCCACATCGCAGAACCGGGCTAGCATTTGGACTTGGAAGAATTTAATGTGATGTTTCGAGCCGCAAAAATCGTCGCCTCCTTATTATGGCTCGCGACCCTGACCGTGGTCGGGGCCGCCGCTCAGAGCGGCTACCAGGTGGTTCAACTCACCCAGGCCGGGACAATCTCCGGCACCGTCAAGTGGTCAGGCCCGTTGCCCCGCATCCCTGCCTATCCCATCGACAAAGATCCGCAGGTTTGCGATCCAGATTCGCACAAGGTTCGCGACCTCGATCGATTAATCGTGGGACCCCAGAACGGGGTGGCCAACACAGTGGTATTCCTCAAGGACATTTCCCGCGGAAAAGCAATGGACATTCCGGCACCCAGGCGCTCCCTGGACCAGAAGCAATGCCGCTACGAGCCCCATATTCTGCTGGTGCCCGAGAACGGCCCCCTGCAGATGAAGAGCTCGGACGCGGTGCTGCACACCGTCCACATGGATGGTGCCGCCTCTTATAACCTGCCGTTCCCCTTCACCGACCGGACTGTGACTCGCAACATGCCGGCCGCAGGGTTGGTGAATGTGAGGTGTAACGGTGGTCATGCCTGGATGAACGCGGAGGTCCTGGTTGTGCCCCATCCTTATTACGCGGTGACCGACGAGGATGGAAGGTTCGAGCTGACGGATGTGCCTCCCGGCCAATACCAGATCGTCGCCTGGCATGAGGGCTGGAAGCTTGAGCGGGAAGAAGCTGCGTTCGACGTCCTGACCGAACACAAGGTTCGGCGTCCCATATTCTCAGATCCTAAAACCTGGGAAAAACCAGTCACGGTCGCACCCGACGAAACCGCCGTTATCAACTTTGTCCTCAGCGCAAAATAAGAGCTGGGTCATTCCTCAGCCCTGCCACCCGACGAACACAGACCACACTCAATGACAATTGCTGGAGGCAGGCCGTCCCGCGAAACGCGCCTGAATCCACGTAAGCTGGTCCCTCACCGAGTCTCCCAGCACACTGGCAAATTCGGAACTCTGGTAGTCATGGAATAGGACCACATTGCGGTGCCGGCACAAATGCGCCACGACCCGTGCGGTCATGCCCGTGCGCACTGCCGGATCGGCATCGCTGCTGACAATGAGCAGCGGACGGTAGGCAGGCTTCCGGCCGATCGTATTCCGGGCAAGAAACTGCTCCACAACGCTGTCGTCCTGCCAGCCTGGTTTCAACACTGGCGCGGCGATCGTGTCGGGATCTCTGGACATCACGACGCATGCCTTCTCGAGCTGAGAATAAAAGGCGAGCCCTTTTTCCGTGAGCATCTGGTTCGCCTGAAACTGCGGATACACGCTTTGGATTTCATAGGCCAGGACAACCAGCGGCGCCGGTAAACCGTCTTTTGCGGACGTTTCGTAGAATTCTTTCGCATCGGCAATGCCGGAAATTGCACTGCTGCCCAGGTAATCGGGATCGCGGATGTCACTTTCCAACTCCCCGACGGCCAGAGCGGCGAGGCCTCCCGCGGATTCCCCCATCGCGACCCACTTTCTGCCCAGCTGCGGCACCGCCGCGCGCGCAGCGGCTATCGAATAGATCACATCGGCTGCGTCGGATTGCATATCGACGGAGGCGTTCCTGAAATTTGTTCCCAATCCCACGTAGTCTGTTGCCACTACCGCGTAGCCAAGCTTGACGTACATGGAGAGAAAGGGCCCCTCATTCAGATTTCTCATGAGCGAAGGGGCGCAGCGGCGGGCTATGCCGGTAAAGCCGTGCGCCCAGGCAATGATCGGCCAGCCCCCGGCAGGCGGGGCCTGGTCAGGAGTGAGGACCACACCGGATGCAGCCACATCCATACCGCCCGCAGAGCGCGAGTGATACAGAATGCGGAATGCAGACACGCCCTCGGGAAGCTGATATTCGTCGAACTCCGCGGCACGAATCAACTCCCCCGGCTGGCCTCGAGGGAGTGGCTTGGGAGTCGAATAGAAGTTGGTGAGGGGCAGGAAGCCGCGAAAGTGATGGCGGCCGGTTTGAGATTCAGTTTGCCCTTGGACAGATTCGGCGATGGCCGGAACCGGCGCCAGAGCCGCCGCCACGCCAGCAGCGATGCCAAACCAGAGGATCCAAAGCCTGGGACGCAACGCCTATTCCCTCCGCCTCGCTTTCCTCGCAGCCTCTTTAAGGCGAGGTCGGCAGAACGTTGATCAGGAACGTCACCGCTTCCAGGCCATCATGGTTCCCAGTACCACCGGCAAGTAGATCACCGAGGCATGAACTACACGACTGGCCATGACTCGGGAGCTCGACACAGCTAATTTCGCCGTGTGATACATGAAAAAAGCTCCTGCGGTGAACATAATCAGAGAGTAAACAGCTCCGCTCCAGCCCGCGAGCGGCAGCATCGTGACCACCACCAGGACAACCGCGAATACTACGATCTCCGCCCTGGTGAAGCGGCCATCGACATCGAAGCCGGGCAGCATGCGGAAGCCGGCCGCGGCGTAGTCTTCCCGGTAAAGCAGTGCGATGGCCAGGAAATGTGGAAACTGCCACAGAAAGAGCACGCCAAAAAGCAGCCAGGCATTTCTTCCGATGCCGCCGGATGCGGCGGCCCAACCGATGAGGGTAGGCATGGCGCCGGGCACGGCACCCAGCAGTGTACAGAGCGGCGTCTTCCTCTTTAGCGGCGTGTAAACCAGAAGATATCCCAGCAGGGTCCCGATCGCGAGCAAAGCGGATAGCAAATTGACCGACGCGGCCAGAACCGCACCGCCCGCGGCACTCAATGCCAGCCCAAACCAGCAAGCCTCGCGGCCCGTGAGTCTGCCGGAAACCAGGGGCCGGTTTGCGGTGCGCCGCATCCGGGCGTCGTAGCCTCTCTCCATCCACTGGTTGAGCGTCGCCGTGCCGCTGGCAACCAGCAAGGTGCCGGCGAGCGTGACCAGAAGCCTGCCCATTCGCAGCGGCCCTGACGATCCCAGGTAGTAGCCCGCCGATGTAGTCATAAGAATCAGCAGGTTCACTTCCGGCTTGGTCAGTGCGTAGTAGTCCCGCAGCTTCGAAGGTATGTCGTTTGCCGGTGCAGACTCGATTATCGCGTGAGTGGAGGCCATGGGGTGGTCGCTGCAATCGATAGATCAGGTTTGCTCCAGGTGCCTTCGGAATCCGCCGTACCGGCCGCATCGCGGCACCGGGCCCGATTGCGGTACATGATGAATACCATGGCAATCGACATCAGAGTGGGCGGAACAATGAGGATCAGAATTCCGCTCTTTAAGGCGTCAATCATACGGGTGCCCGCGGAGGCGGCCTGGGTGTAGCAAAGCGCGCAACTCTGCGCCATTACCGGCACTGGGCTGGCAAGCAGCACCAAGGCCGCCAGAACCATCAGCATCGGCCTTGTTGGCCGTGTTCCTTCCTTGACTCTCAAAGTTTTTCTTTGCGACCTTTGCGCCATTCTTTGCGACCTTTGCGGTCCAGCTTTTTCCGGACAGGGACAAAATGACCGAGGCGGCCACTCACGAACAATAGCCCGCGCAGTGCACGAGGCGGAAACTGTCAGTCCACCCAAACTGCATAGAGAGCAACACAAAGATCGTGAAAACCACGACAAACAGCAGGAAGCCCCGTTTCTCCGACCACAGATGCATGAAGAACATGACGGCCACCGCGGCTTCAATGAGCGACACCGACAACATTCGCCGGAACATTTGCCCTGCCGAGATATTTTGATAGGCAATCACAAACTGCAACCCCGCCAGCGCCAGTATGCAGACATAGACAACCAGGTACTTCCCCATCCCCTCGTGTTTTTGCTCTGCGATTGTTGTCATAGTGTTCTGCTCCAGACTGTAATTAATGGGCGAGATTCAGCAGATAAACAAAGGGCACGACGAACATCCAGACCAGGTCCACGAAGTGCCAGTACAGTCCGACGATCTCAATGTCGTCGGCATTGTAACGCCCGCCCTTGTAACGCAGGCCTACGATGATCAAGGCGATTACGCCGCACAGAACGTGCGTAATATGCAGGCCGGTGACGCTGAAAAATGCAGCACCAAACAGCCCCGTACCCCAGGGATTCTTGAACAGCGTCATGCCTTCCCCGATCAACCCCAGCCACTCGCGAATATGCAGGATCGCAAACACAACTCCGCCCAGGGCGGTGATCATGGTCCAGCGGAAGGCTCCCGCCTTGTCCCCTCGCTTGGCGGTCTGGACTCCGACCAGCATGGTCAGGCTGCTGGTGAGAAGAATGAAGGTCATCACCGCCACGTTGACGATGCTGTGGAAAGGCCGGGGCCAGTCGGGGGTGCCGTTGCGCAGAAATCCGTAGGCCACAAGGCACGCAGCGAACGTCATCGTGTCCGCGATAATGAACAGCCACATCGCAAGCTTTTTAGTGGGGATGGCAAACGGGCGATCTGTCGGCATGCCTGCGGAGTGCCCTTGCATCGTGATATCAGCTTGACTCACAGCGTCTCCTGTTCGCGATCGCGCTAGAGTTTCATCCAAAGCAGTAACAGCAGATATACCCAGAGTATGTCCACAAAATGCCAGTAACGCGACGCCGCATCCAGCGTGCTCCGTCGCAACTGGGACTTCCTGAGCTTCCCGATGACATAAAGCAATCCGATCAGTCCTCCCAGCACATGCAGCACATGGGCCGCCGTCAGCAGGTAGAAGAAGGAACTGCTGGGATTGGTGGCGAGATAAAGCCCTTCGGCCCTGAGCCGGACCCAGGCTACATACTGCCCGGTCACAAAGAGCAGGCCGAAGACCAGCGTGATATAGAGCCAGCGCGCCGGACTTTCGCCCGGGATCGCAATTCCACCCATGAACCTGGCGACGCGGCGCCGTGCGATCTCCAGAGTGATGCTGCTGCACAAAATCAGTGCCGTATTCAGGTATAGGATCGACGGCAAGGTGAAACTCTGCCAGTCCAGCGAAGAGCCCTTGCGCACAATCAACGCGCTGGTCAGGGCCGCAAATGTCATGCAGATGGCATACACCACCACCCAGATGCCCGTGCTCGCCGGCGGCGGCGAGTAGTCCTGCACGATTCGGCGGTCTCCATCCGCGGGCACGAGGTTCCGCCAGCCCCCGTTACCGTTGTCCTGTTGACTACGTGGCTCGATCTTCGGTGGTTCGTGGATCGTAGTCGCCATAAATGCCCTGACTCGCCGTTACCTCAAATCGTGCGCGTTTACTTCTCGTCGTGCTCGCTCGCAACTTGCTCGGGCGACGTCTGCATCACGTAGTCTCCGGTCGAGCTCTGCACTCCATACTGGTAAGGATCGTGATAAACCACGGGATGCTTTCCGCCAAAATTATCGAACGGCGGCGGGGTAGGCGTGCTCCACTCCAGCGAAGTCGCCTCCCACGGATTGTCAGGGGCCGGCTTGCCCCAGAATCGGCTGTGTATCAGGTTGTACAGAAAGATGAACTGGGCTATGCCAGTCGCGATGGCCGCCACCGTAATGAACCTGTGCACCGGGATAAGAGGTTGCAGATATTCATCCACGAACGCCTGGTAGCGGCGCACGTTCCCGGCGATTCCCAGATAGTGGAACGGCATGAAGATGCAATACGTGCCCACGAAGCTCAGCCAGAAATGGACCTTGCCCAGAGTCTCGTTCATCATGCGCCCGGTCATCTTGGGGAACCAGAAGTAGGTCCCGGCGAAGATGCCGAAGATGGCCGCGACTGCCATGACCATGTGGAAGTGGCCCACGACGAAGTAGGTGGCGTGCAGCATGATGTCAATCGACGGCTGCGCCAGAAAGAATCCGCTTACGCCCCCGGCGACAAACATCGAAATGAAGCCCAGCGCAAATAGCGAAGCAGTGTTGATGCGTAACCTCGAGCCATACAGGCTGCCGATCCACATCAACACGATGATGGTCGCCGGGATGGTGATGATGAGTGTGGGGAAAGAGAATGCCAGCGAGGAAAACGGGTTCATCCCGCTGACAAACATGTGATGTCCGTAAACCATGTAGCTGAGAATAGCGATCGCACCCATGCAGCCGATCATCACGCGGTGGCTGAGCAGCGGACGCCGCATGTTGGTGATCAGCACATGAGAAACGATGCCCATTCCAGGCACGATCGCGATGTACACCTCGGGATGTCCGAAGAACCAGAACAGGTGCTGCCAGAGGAGCGTTGACCCGCCGGAGTGCGGCTGCAACTGGTCATTGATGACCAGGTTCGAGGGCACGAAAAAGCTGGTGCCGGCCACGTGGTCAAGAATCACAAGGATGCACGCCGGCATTAACACCGCAAACGCGGTCAGGCCCATGCAGGAGGTGATGAACCATGCCCACGCGGTAAGCGGCAGGCGCATCAGGCTCATCCCTTTCACTCGCAAATCAAGGGTTGTGGTAATGAAGTTCAACGAGCCCAGCAACTGCCCTACGCAGAAGATGGCGATCGAAGCTGCCCACAGAACCACTCCCATGCCCTGGCCGGGACCACCCACCGGGCCCACCGCGTTTAACGGCGCGTATTGTGTCCAGCCTCCGAGGGTGGGTCCATCACCCACGAAAAACGACGCGATCAGGACCAGAAACGCCGTGAACGTAACCCAGAATGACATCATGTTGAAACGGGGAAAGGGCATGTCTTCGGCGCCCACCTGGATGGGCAGGAAGAAATTGCCGAAGGCCGCGAACGGCGCCGTGGTCAGCACGAAGAAGACCATGATGGTGCCGTGCATGGTCATCAGTTGCAGGTAGTACTCCGGGGTCATGAGGTCGCCGGGGGCCCCGTTCTTGGAAAGCAGATGCAGCCCGGGTATCGCCAGGTTTGTCCACCCCAGATGCAACCGCATGATCCACGAGAGCACCATGCCCACGAAGACCGCCACCAGGGCCAGGGCGTAATACTGCTTGCCGATCACCTTGTGGTCGAGGCTGAAAACGTGCTTCCGGATGAAGCCCTGCGGTGGGGCATGGTGTTGCGCCGCATGTGCCGTCACATCGTGCATGGATTTCTCCTCAAACCAGCGGACCGGCTACTGCAGTGCCGCTTCCTTTTTCATCCAGTCGTCAAAGTCAGCCTGCGAAAGAACGGAGAGATAGGCCTTCATGTTGTAGTGCCCCAGGCCGCAAAGCTGGGTACAAACGATTTCGTATCTCCCAATCTTGGTGGCAGTGAAATGAATGGACAAGTCCAGGCCGGGGACAAAATCCTGCTGTACCCGCAACTCCGGCACATAAAACGAGTGGCCGACGTCTTTCGCATGCATGAGCAGGTGGATCTCGCGATTCACCGGAATTGCCATTTCGGCGGTCACGATGTCGTCTTTGGAGTCCTGGTCATTGGTCAGATCAAGGCCAAAAAAGTTCGCGTCCGATTCGCTGATCAACGAGGGATGGAGCGGGCCAAACTTCCCGTCCGGCCCGGGATATCGGAAGTAAAAGGCAAACTGCCCCGCCTGTACCTGGACAGGCAGGGCGTCAGCGGAGGGAGGCGTGAAATATACGCTCGCCCAAGCCCTGGTACCAAAAATTCCAAGGGCCAGAACTTCCGTGCCCACCAAAAGAAATGCGGCGATGACTAGTCCCCGGGCTCCGCCCGGAAATTTGCTGATTTTCGCGTCCTTCGCCCGGTTGGAAAATTTCCAGATAAAGATCGCCAGGATGAACTGCGCTGCCAGAAACGAGATTCCGGCCTCCGCCATAGTCTCCGACATCTGTTCATCGATGAGATGTCCGTGAACTGAAATGTCCTGTGGTTCCGGCCAGGTATGGCGCAGAATGGGAATCGCGGAAGCAATCGCGATCACGATGATGGTTACCGCAAAGAATTTAGCCATGGGTCTCGCTTCTAGCCGGCTTCGTGGTCCGGCTTGGCTTTCGAATCTGAGCACACGAACTCGAACAGCAGCGACCCGAGCGCGGGAGTCGCCTCAAGGAGGGCAGTCAATCCCGGAATTGACCCGGGCATCCCCAGGCTTTTCATTTGGCCTTGAACGTGAAGTCGGCGGTCCCAGGCTTGCCGGCAGCCACTGTCACCTTCGCCGTCTGCGTTCCGTATTCTTCCTGCCAGGCGGTCACGGTGTAGCTTCCCGGCGGCACGTTCTCAATGGTGTACGAGCCTTTTTCATCAGTCATTGCATAGGGGCCTTTTACTACCACGAAATAGCCGTGCATCCAGGGATGGATATTGCACTTCACCGGGATCGCCACCTCTTCCGCCTTCCAACTGGATTCAATCGGTGGGGCGCCGGGCGGCTGCGATTTGTTCCACGGAATATTGCCGGCGAGCGGGTTGGGCAGAGGGTGAATGTTGTGAGTGGTCTGATCGCTGGTCATCACCTTGAATTTCTGATTGACGTCCATCGCCAGGACATGCGGCGTGTACATGCAATTCTTCTGATCAAACACCGGCTCCTTGGCTGGCACCTGGCTGGTCTCGGCGGCGCTCAAACCCTGGGAGATGTACAGCACAACGTTCTGCAGCCCTCCGCCCTCACCCACCACCACGTTCTCGAGGTGCGCCGGGTTGTTCTCATGCTGCTTCACGCAGAACGGGTCTTTCGACATGTCAATGCCCTTCATGTGCGGAGCTGCACCGTTCAGTTTGACCGTTCCTGTGATCTTGCCCTCGGCGGCCGCGCTCACACTCCGGGCTGGCCACAAGAGTCCGATCGCGAGCAGCAGCAGGATTGAGATCATGCCTGCTACCTGGTAGCGTGCTTTCATTTGCTTTTCCCTTTCTTTCAGATACGTCCCGATTCTTTACTTCGAAGTTGTTATTGCTGCGCTGCCGGCGCTGGTGCAGCGGGAGCACCCGGCTTTAAACCGATTTGCCGGGCAAGCTCTTTCTCTTTGCTTTTCATGGGCTGCAGCGAACGCAGATAGAACACCAGGTCCCAAGCCTCATCGGGCTTGATATTGTCCGACCACGAAGGCATGGGCGTTCCATCCAGTCCGGTCATGAAGATGCGGTACAGGTCTTCGTCGGTGGTGCCGCACTTGAAGCGCCTCCCGTCATGAAAGTTGTAGGGGAGAATCGGCCGGTTCTGGTCGTCAGTGAGCGTGGCCGCGGACGGTCCATTCCCCATTCCCGTCGGCCCGTGACACTTCCAGCACTCCACTCGTTGAAACACTTCCTGCCCCGCTTTCAGGCGTTCGGCGGTGAGCGCCGGTTCCTTCGGAATTTCAATCGGTGTTCCCGGCTTCTCGGAGACAAAACGCGCCGAGAAGTGTTTGACGTAAGCCACCAGGTCCGCCCGCTCTTGCGCGGAAAGCGGGTTCCAGGACGGCATATTCGAGCTGTCCAGGCCTCGCCCGATGGTGTCGAAAAGATCGGAGTCCAGCGGAAGGGTCCCGGTCGTTGTGGAGCGGCACTTGAAGATTCCCAGGGTAAAGTTGCGCGGCTTGGGGTCAAGCCATTGCGCATTCTCTCCCTCACCGTCTCCCAACTCACCGTGGCAGCCAACGCAGTACCTGCGATAGTTGCCCTTCGCGGAAGCGGCATGACCGGTCAGCTTGCCGATGTGGCTCTCCATCCCCAAGCGTTGATCCTCTTCCGCCTTCGTGGCCTGTCCCCAGGACAAGCTGCACAGAGCCACCGTCACCAACGCCGTCAAAACCAGCGAACCGTTAAGCATCATTCTTCGCATCGAACGTTCCCTCTTTTAGAAGTCGAAGTCGAATCCCAGCAAAACGCTGCTGCTAGCCAGGTCGGTGCCGTCCGGCGCCGTTCCGCGTTGACGGATCCAGGAGTATTCGTTATGAATAGCGAATCCGGCGCGGCTGTTCATAATCGGCATATACCTGTATCCAAATACATAGTTGTCGATGTCACCCAGATTGGAAGGCGTGCCCGGAATCGACTGCTGCGACATTCGCATCCACTCTGAACGTTGAATGAAAACGAGCTGCGGGCTGTACACGTAGTGGGTCTCGACGAACGCGCCGTTCCAGACCGCGGAGCGGGCGCCGGCCGGGAGAGCATCGGGAGCAGCCGTGGCCGTACCGAAGTAGGCGTCGTCTGAACCGTGCTGCGTCACTACCTGGAAATCCAGCTTGCCCAGATAAAACAATCCGTTGAAGCCGACTCGACTGAAGTTCTTGTTGCCAAACCCGCCGCCGGGAATTGGTTCCCCGCCAGAAGTAAGCGTATTGGTCGGCGCCTGTCCGACCATGGCATAGAAGCCCACACGCTGGGTCCCAAGTTTGCCGAGTTCGAAGGCCTGACTCCCGGCAAAAAATCCGGTGTAGGAGTTGCTTCCCGGCAGGTCCACATTGCCGTCGCTTGAATTCAAGAGGCTGGCTGAGATTCGCGTGCGGTCATTGGCCGAGTGCCCCATCCACTCCAATCCGAACTGGTTGTCGCCAATCTGTCCGACGAAGTTGCTGTCTCCGATCGGAATGAAGTGATACAGCTGGAAACCACCTCCGCTCCCGCTGAGGGTCAACCCGCGTTTCTCGGAAACGATGTTGTCCAGTTCGAATTTTCCGACTTTGAGGTTGAGCCAGGGGCTGCCGAACAGGTTATCGAATCGCGCATTGACCGATTCAAAATGGAAGACAGCGTTCTCGTCCGACGACAGCACGAACAGGAAGGAAAGATTCTTGTCGAGCGTGCCACCCGAAAGAAGATCGAGACCGCCAACATCAAAACCGTGCGAGGTGACCCGCTGTTGTCCGGTTGCCGCCTGATCGACCGCCACCTTGTCGGTGCTCTCGCGGTGCCAGCTCGGCGTGATTCGTATGGTCACCGGCCAGTAGCCGTTGTTCTGCCAGATCGGAGCGTCCCGATCATTCATGAGCTGGTAGCCGTTGTCCTTGAACTTCTGGCCGAAATAATTGAGCATCGGCCAGGCTTCATGGCAGGCGGAACAGCGCAAGCCATACTTTCGCGCAAAGGCGGGGAGGGCGTTCGCGTCGCTGGCGGCAAAGAGAAGAAAGATGGACGCCAGCACCACACCACTGGCGAAGCGCTTCCGGGCAGAGGTCATCGAGTCCTCCTGGTATTACGCCAAACTGGAACAACCGGATCCAGTTACAACGAACCAAAAGCTACTGCCCCTTTACCCACGTTGACCGTGGGCCCCGAATTGCAATTCGATTTCTCTTAATACTCTGTTAGTGCGTGCAGGCGCACTTACATAATTTAAAAAGTTAATATCACGTGCGCAAGAAAATCGTCAAGAAAAATATTGCGAGCCAAGCTACAGTGAACACCGTACGGAGTGAGGGAGCGGAGGCGGCTAACTGAGTAAGAGTTCCGCTTGCGGCGCCGGCTGATGCTCAGGGCCTTCGCCGGACAGGCTGCGGACAAGGAGTTTGGCAATGGCAAAAGCCGTTCTGGTGGAGGTTTTCCGTTCCTGGCGAAGCACGGCCGGACGCATGAAACCGAACATGAATCCGATCACGCTCACCGATTGGACCAGCGCATCGAACTCGGCTTGGGGCAACTCCTGGCATTCCCTGAATTTCTTCAGTCGTGCGCCGATGGCACGCGCCCTCTGGAGCGGACCGACCTGACGCAAGACCTGCCCAAAGCCCGGATCCAACAGCGCTCGCGGTATGGCCACCCTCAGAAACTCGCGGTCCTGCCACATGTGCTCAACCGCCCAGCTCACCAGCCGCAAGTATTCGTCTTCGAAAGTGCGCCCCGAGGGGACGTGACGCGTCAGGTCGGCTACTTCCAGCGAGACACGGTACTCCATGAGAGCAGGAAGCAGACCCGCTTTGCCGTTGAAATAACGGTGAATCAAGCCCTCCGCACACCCGGCGGAAGCCGCGATTTCCCGGGTTGTGGTCGCGTCGTATCCCTTGCTGGCAAACAACTTCAAGGCGGCAACGGTGAGCGCCTGTTTTTTGCCGGCGCGGTCCCGAGTCCGGCTCGATCTGGGTTTGTGCCCGTCGAGACCCACTTTGGAAACTGCCTGTCTCTGTGAGTTCAACTTCATGACGCTGGCCGATCCGTCAAATAATTTTGTCAGCGTACCACCCATTTTGTGGACAAGTTGTAAAAGATTTGTCACCAAACCAGCGCCCGCTGATCGATCGATCGAAAGCCAGAGCGGATTGCATTCGGAACTTAAGGTGGGCCCTGCTTTCGAGCGCGCCGGAGAGCGAGCGCCATCCCGGGCAGTTGACAGCCTCACTTGTTCGAGAGTATGGAACAGGAGATGGGAGTTGTTTCAGCACCAGGACCTTGGAGACCCAGGCCGATGCGGCAGAAGGCTGGATGGAGGGCATTTGGCCACCCGGTTTTTCCAATCCGCCGGTTCCTCACCCAGCCCTCTCCCCGGCGCGGTCCAGTAATGATCATCGTGTTTGCAATCGTCTTCCTGCTGGCGGCCGTTCCTCCGCTTCAGGGTCGCGGGCACGAGAAGAAAGTCGCATCCGAAGACTACGGCCTGGGCTTCTCCACCGAGATCGCAGCCCCCGAAAGTGAAGTGCTTAAAGCCGTAGAGGCGGTCGTAAGTAACGGGATCATCCAGGGCAGCAAGGAATACAACAAAGACCAGTACATCGAGAGCGCCAGCGCCGCTGCTTCCTCGCCATTGTTTTCGGAATGGAAAGATCCGGGAAAGGTTTATTACAAGGTTCGCACCGGCGTGCTGGCACCCCTGCATTTCAAGGACAGCAATGACGAAGGAACGCTGGCCGTCCGCTATATCGTGCAGAGCAAGGATGCGTCTAAGTCCATCCTGCGCATCGACGCAGTCTTCGTCGAGGATTTCCGCCGTACCGTGCATCCCTCCGACGGCAGCGTGGAAAGCGCCGAGAGCCAGGAGATCCAGAACCAGATTGACGCGGTGGAGGCGGAGAAGAAGCAAAGCGAGCAACTCGAGAAACAGCGCATGGAGAAACTCGCGGGACAGGAACTGGAACGCAAGCGCGTGCAGGAGGAAACATCCGCGCTCGCCGACGCGCAAAATTCAGCCCAAACCCTGGGCCAGCGCCTCGATTCCTTGCGCCACCTTGCGGAGCGCGTGGTCAAGGCCCCCGGGGGTCAACTCAAGTCCGCCCCCTTCCGCAGCGCAAGCAATGTGAAATCTTTGGACGCCGGCGCCGAAGTCGTAATCCTGATCGTGACTCCATACTGGTACGGCGTGGAAACCACCGATGGACAACATGGTTGGATCAACCACGCACAATTGGAGTCGCTCCCGTGAGAACCGCCGCTTCCGCCGCCAACTTCAACCTGAGAGTGCGGTCCGTCCTCCTGGCGGCCACCGCCATCCTCTGGGTTACGTCGGCCCGGGTCGGCATCGCGCAGAGCGTTCCTTATCAGCGAACGTTTGCTCAATCCCCGGCAGTGGTGGAGAAGCAAGTCAAGCAGATGCAATCGTCAAGCGCCGGACATCTCCCTGCGCTGGAGGGTTTTGCCGTCTCCGGCGATCGTCCTCTTGATCGCTTTCAACGCGGCTACTATCAATGCACCGCCCAGGTGAGTTCTAGTCCAACCGGCGGATCAATGGTGCGAGTGAACGCCACCATTACCGCCTGGTACACCGACCCGCTTACGGGGAAGTCGGGGTACCAGGCTCTGCCCTCGAATGGCCGGCTGGAGGCCGATTTCCTCGATCGCCTGCAGGAAGCGTTGGGCGACCAGGGATCGCCGATGGGTGCCACGCCGCAGCCGAACCTTCCACCCTCCGCTTCCAGAAGTCCGTCCAATCCGCCAGCAGCAGCTCGCACTCCACCGCCCCATGCCTCCACCAGCGCGGGATCCAGGCCACCAACCGCTTCGCCCTTCAAGCTGGGAGACCCTCTGAGTCTGGATCACATGTCCTCGTTGGCCACTCAAAAAGCGGTGATCGACCGGCGCACCGAGGAACAGTCCAAGGAAGTGAAGGGTCTGGAGGAGATCCTGCACAACCAGGCCCATCCCGCCAACCTGGTGGCGGTAAAGAAAACGGACACACCCGTACTGGCCAACCCGATTGAAAACGCCAAGGTACTCTTTCTGGCTGCGGCCGAAGACGAGTTTGAACTGCTGGACGCAAATTCCAACTGGGTGCATGTCCGTATTTCCGGACTTTCCCGCGGATGGATCCGGCGTTCAAGCCTGGAAATGCCTGGCGCAGACCCTGGCCCGGAGCCCGCACAAGCCCAAGCTGAAAGCGAACCGGCGCGCACTGACACGCAGCCATTCAAAGTGCAGAATGAACAAGTCGCGACCTTTCCCGGAAACTGGATACCGCTCGCCGGAAAAACGGTAAGGATTGTTACGGTGCAAAAAGCCGCTGACAACCCGGCTACTACCGGCCCCGAAGCCAAGCTGGCATTCGCAAAATCCGTGTTCGACCGGGAATATGCCGACCTCATCCGTACTTCGAGCACAGTGGTTGGAGTGGTGGTGATCTTCGACTCGGATGATGGCGGCATGATTGCCGCGACCGTGCCTACTCTAAGACAGTGGAAGGCAGGCGCTCTGTCCGATGAAGCGCTCTGGCGTCGCTGTCTCTTCGACCCGCGCGAAGCCTTCGCCTTGGCCGCCAATCCCTGACTGTTTCCGTTCTGAAAACTGCAATTTTCTCTGGAGATACGTGTGTGTCCTCTTGCCCAAGCTGCGATGGCTGCGGCATTGTTGCAGCTAGTTGCAAATGGTATGCAACAGAAACTTGCGATCAGGCTTGACCGGCCAATAGAAATGAATTCAAATTTGGCCTCACGTTGCTTATATGCAACAAGGTTGCATCTAGGAGGGAAGAAACCAACTACCGCGTCCCTCATTTGCTCCCGGCAAATACCGGCTCCGCGGGTGTCCCCGCCAATCTGCCTAATGACCAGACCATCGAACAACCGCTCGGCCAAACAGGAGGCTCTAATTTCGGCGGCTACTACCTTGTTTGCTCGCTTCGGGTATGAGGCAACCACGACCCGCGAGATCGCCGCGCGCGCGGGATGTGCGGAGGGTTTGATCCACAGGTACTTTGGCGGAAAATCGGGGCTGCTCGTCAGTCTTGTCAAGCTTCACCTTGCCCAAGAGTCAGCCACAACCATCGAGCGCCCCGCCTGCGCAACGTTGGAGGCGGAAATCCAGAAGCTGATGGACTGGCAACTCGACCATCTCTGGAAGGAGCGTGAGTTTCTTTGTCTGGCGTTCTCATGCGGCATTCTGCAACCTCGGTTGGGCAATCTCCTCCGCAAATACATGCCCGCACGGACGGCGCTGGTGGCACAGCGGATCCGGTTGTGCACGCCGAGTCACTATTCGAATAGAGACATCGAGATGCTTGCCCACGCGCTGATTTCCCTGGGTTTCGAATTCGGCTTCATCCGGCCAGCCATTCTCAGACAGAACCGCCAGCAAACCAGACATCTTGCCCAACGGGCTGCCAAACTGTTGAGTCGCAGTATGCTGACCCGGCGAGCAGTTCGCGGACGACGTTCGGGCAAAAAGCCTGGCTGGCTGCAACCCTCCGATAATCCAAATGTGAGCGGTAGAGATCATGATTCCGTGCCGCTGCTCGACACGTAAGGAAGATCAAGACAAAAACCCTTATAGTATCTGTGGACTGCTTCCCAAAACTTATCCCACGGGAGCCGACAATAATGAAGCCTCGATCCCTTCAAGCCTTGCCCGCGTCCGGCAAGGTCAGTGGAATTGTTTTCTTCCTGATGCTTGGTTTTCTTGCGCTTTCGGCCCATGCGCAGACTCCGACGCATTACGAGCCCACTCTCGAATCGCTCAATCAGCATCCCTTGCCTCAGTGGTATGCGGACGCAAAATTGGGGATATTTGTCCATTGGGGCCTTTACTCGGTTCCGGGCTGGGCTCCCCTGGTCCATCCCGAGCACGATTTCAGGACACCCGACTACATCAAGAACAATCCCTACGCTGAGTGGTATCTGAACGTCATGCGAATCGACGGATCGCCCACCCAGGCCTACCATCGCGAGCACTACGGTGCCGACTACGATTACTACAACTTTGCGTCCGTCTTTGACCGGGAGATCCAAAAGTGGAATCCCGACGCCTGGGCCAGGACTTTCCGGGACGCCGGTGCCAAATATGTGGTTCTCACCACCAAACATCACGACGGATTTACTCTGTGGCCCAGCTCGACGCCAAACCCCAGGCTGCCTGCCGACCGGCAACACGCCACCCGCGATATCGTTGGCGATTTGACCAGGGCAGTAAACAAGGAAGGGTTGCGCATGGGTCTTTACTACTCCGGCGGTTACGACTGGACTTTCGTGCCCGGTCCCATTCGCACAGCAGCCGATTACCAGTCCGTCAAACCTCAGAGCGAAGCGTACGGCAAATACGCCGATGCGCAGTTTCGCGAACTGATTGAACGCTACCGCCCGGCTGTGCTTTGGAATGACATCGACTACCCCAAGTCCGGCCACCCCCTGGAACTTATGGCGGAGTATTACAACGCCGTTCCGGATGGCGTCATAGACGACCGGTTCGGAGTCAAGCATTCTGATTTCAAGTCTCCGGAATACAAGGTCATGGAAAAGATCAGCCCAACCAAGTGGGAAGAATGCCGCGGCCTGGGACGATCGTTTGGCTACAACCGCGCGGAAGGTGAAGCCGAAACTATCGCTCCCGGCGAACTCATCTACTTGTTAGTCGATATCGTGAGCAAGAATGGCAATCTTCTTCTTGACGTAGGTCCGGAAGCAGATGGCACCATCCCTCCCGTCCAGATGAGCCGCCTGCAGGCCCTGGGAGCATGGCTCAAGCAGAATGGCGAGGCCATTTACGGCACCCATCCCTGGAGAACCGCGGAAGGCGAGACTGCCGAAGGCATTCATCTGCGGTTCACTCAAAAGGATTCCGCGGTGTACGCCACCCTTCTCGGCAAGCCCAGGACGAAGACGATCAGTCTGAAATCACTCGCACCCAAAGCAGGTACGCAGATTTATCTTCTCGGCAATGCCCAACCCCTGGCGTGGTCTCAACAGGGTCCCGATACCCGGATCACGCTACCGCACGATCTTCCGGGACAGTATGCATACGTGTTGAAGATCGCGGGACCGTTGTCCCTGGCCGCGGTTAATCCAGCGGGTTCGGAATTGAAGCGGAGGTAGTTTCACCGCTGAATTTAAAAAGTGCACCTTCATCAGAGGGATGCCGAAACTTGGGCGACAGTCTGTGTCCGGACCAAACTTCGACGGCGCTTCTCGGTCCCGGCTGAGGGCCACAGCCGGAGGGGGCGACTCGCCTGGGAGCAACTGAAGGGTCGCGTTTGATCTGCTATCCTTCCGCCCATGCGGCCAATGAGTTGGGTTCCGTGGTTTTGTTTTCTGGTCTTCACTCTCCCGTTGCTCAACGCCCGGGTCATTCGAGTTGATATCGCCTCGCGGCAGGAGGTTTCGGGCGGCCAGGCATTTGGCAATGCGGGTGCCTATGAGCGCTTCACCGGACGTGTCCTCTTTTCGGTACCGGTCACAAATCCGCACAACCGGGGCATCATCGATCTCGACAAGGCGGTGAACCTGAACCACGGTTCGGTCGAGTTTTCCGCCGACTTCATGGCCCTGCGACCCAAGGACTCCGGCAAGGGCAACGGTTCCCTGCTGCTGGAGATTCCGAACCGCGGCCGGGGACGCATCGTCAGCCTCATCGATGGGGGCGACTGGAATGCTGTGCCGGACGCCGGAGACGGATGGCTCCTGCGCAACGGCTACAGCGTCGTGTCGCTCGGATGGCAGTGGGATGCTGTCGGCGAGGACGCATTGCGTCTGTACGCTCCTGTCGCCAGGGACAAGGGAAAGACGATCCGTGGGTTGCTGCGCGGCGACCTGATGCCTTCGCAGGTGATGGAGGAAATTCCGCTCGGACACCTTATGGTGGGCAACCTCGGCGGCAGCGAATATCCAGTCGCCGACGCGGATGACCCACGAAACCAGCTGACGGTGAGGGATACGCGCGAAGCCAGACGAACAGTAATCCCCCGGTCGCAGTGGCGATTCGCGCACACGGTTGACGGCAAACTCGTTGCCAGCGATCGCCATATTCATCTCACCGGAGGGTTTCAGCCCGGCAGGATTTACGAATACATCTACGTGGTCCGCGACCCGGTTGTTGCTGGACTGGGTCTCGCTGCGGTACGCGACTTCGCCGCCTATGCCAAGCATGATCCCGGCACGCTTGTTCCCGCAGCCCGCGTGTATGGGGAAGGCATCTCGCAGAACGGGCGCTTTCTGCGGGACTTTCTCTATCAGGGATTCAATGCGGACGAAGCAGGCAGGAGGGCTCTCGATGGCGTGCTCGCCCATGTCGCGGGGGCGGGCCGCGGCAGTTTCAACTTCCGATTTGCGCAACCATCGCGCGATGCGCAGCCCACGTCGGCAGTCTTCTTCCCTACCGACATCTTTCCGTTCACCGACCAGCCGGAGACCGATCCCTTGACCGGGAAAAGGGGAGGACTGCTTGATCGCGCAACAGCAGAAAATGTCCTTCCCCGCGTGTTCCTGTCACACACATCGTACGAATACTGGGGACGGGCGGCCTCGCTCATTCATACGACTGCAGACGGAAGGCAGGACGCGGCCATTTCTTCCCGGGTCCGCATTTATTACTTCCCGGGGCTACAGCATTTTTCTGGACCCTTTCCGCCGGCGCGGGGAACCGGAGACCTGCATGGGCAGGAACCTCAGTCGCCGCTTCCGATCCGATACTTCTGGCGGGCCATGGTCGCCAACATGGATGCCTGGGTTCGCAACGGCACCGCGCCACCGGAGAGCAGCTATCCGAAGATTGCCGATCATACCCTGGTGCCGATCCGTGATTACGCATTCCCCACGGTTCCCAACGTCAACTTGCCGCGGGAAGCGAACCGGGCATACCGGCTGAGTTTCGGACCAGAGTGGCGGCGCGGCATCATCAGCATCCAGCCTCCGAAAGTGGGCGAACCGTTTCCGGTACTCGTGCCCCAGGTCGATCTCGATGGCAATGAGCGCGCGGGCATTCATCTGCCGGAAATTGCGGTGCCCCTGGCAACGTACACGGGATGGAACCTGCGTGATCCCTCGATCGGGGCGCCGGATCAGCGCGTTTCATTTGAAGGCTCTTACCTGCCGTTTCCCAGGACCGTGGCGGAACGTGAGAAGACGGGCGACCCGCGCATGTCGATAGCAGAGCGCTACCCGAGCCGCCAAGACTACCTGCGCCGTTATGAAAACGCGATTGACGCCCTGGTGAAAGAGCGCTGGCTTTTGAAGGAAGACTGTGAACCCCTGCTGGCTCGGGGCGGCAAGGAGTGGGACGAGGCAACGAAATAGTTCAGATGCTGGGTCACGCCGGGCAACCAGATCCGGCCGGATCATGCGCCCGCGAAACTTGCTGGCAAACAACGACGGAGGTTGCGGCGATTCTCGATAGTCTCAGACCGGGACGACACTCACCGCACTCATACCCCATAACAGTCTGGGGGGCGTCGTGCCTCGCCGGCACAGATTCAAGTCGTTACTCCCGTGAATAGCCCTGGCGAAGCTACAATGTCTGTGCAGTTAACGGAGGATTTCTCAATGCCCAAGAAAAAGACAAACTCGGCCTTCCTGAAGATGGCCCAGATGCCGCTCAAGCCGTCCCCACAACTGGCTGAAATATTGGGATCACCCGCGCCCATCTCCCGGCCGCAGGTAGCGAAGAAGGTGTGGGCCTATATCAAGAAGCACAAGCTCCAGGACCCGAAGAAACGGCGGGAGATTGTGGCCGACGAAAAACTCAAGCCGGTCTTCGGGAAGGCCAGACTGGATATGTTCCAGATGACCAAGGCCATCAGCAAACACCTGAAGAAGATGAGCTAGGCCTGTCTCATCCACCGACGGATCGCGGCGAACGGAGCGCCCGATGCTATCAGAACGCGCAGACCTTCTCGTAGGTCTTTCCCCGAGTCCAGGCGCCGTCCAGGCCGGGCGCCAGGGCGTCGCGCATCTGAAGCCGGGCGCGACCTCGCCGGGTCTTTACGTTGGCTCCCGAGAGGCCGAGGATTTTTGCAGTTTTCGTTGATGCTGCAGAAATAATGTCATCAAGGCCGGTTCGGGAGACTTTTCGCGTCTTAATCAATGCCAATCTCCCGCCCTAACCGCGGATCACCCCGCCATTTCCGAATCCTAGACGTGTCGCCATGATTGCGACCGGCACCATGGCACAAAGGAGCACGCCAAAGTCAGTCGTGCCTGTCTGGACTGTCATTTCCAGCGCAAGAATCAGCCCAGCCAGGAAAACCAGCGTCAGCGAAATTCCTCGATGAAAACGGCGGACTTCCGATTGCAACCAGGACTCGAGGGGATGGTCGAGTGTCCGGCCATCCTCGGAATCGGTGCAGTTTCTCTTAAGCGCACAGGAGTTACAGGACTTCGCCTCCGCGCGATATTGTGCGACCCGGCGTTGAGAGTCGAACGCCCACAGCTTGAGGTACTGACCGGCGGGACACTCCCAAACATTGATGTGTTGATGATAGGTGAACCCAGCTGTCTGGTAACGACCAGATCTATGGTGCGTATGTCGCCCCAGCTTTTCGAGGCAAGTTGCCACCGCCAGCAGGAACAGTGCATACCCGGAAGCCAACAGCACTTCAATATGGATGCTGCTCATCGTGACTCTTGAGGTCTGACAACTTCCGTGAACAGGATTTCATCGGGTTGATCGAGAGCGGGCCGCGGGACCATATGGCGGACAGCTAACCACGACAAATATAGGACCGGCAGGATTCCCCCGACGATGAAAAGCGCGTCGCCCGGAAATCGTATCCACTCCAGCAACGCGTTGCTCCTGTTGGTCAGGAATTTCAGAGAGCGCGCTTCGAAATAGCCCGAATTCACCGAATGATAGAGCTGCAAGATTCCGAGGGGAAACAAGGTTGCGAATACCATCCAGGCCAGACCAAGATTCAGCGACCAAAAGCTGATCTTAGCTGCCCGGTCCGACCAGCGATCCTCGGGAACCATGTACCGCAGGCAGAACAAGGCCAGTCCAACAGCCAGCATGCCATAAACCCCCATCATGGCAGCGTGCCCGTGATTGGCGGTCAAGGCGGTTCCGATTTCGTAATACGAAACGATCGGCAAATTGATCAGGAACCCGAAAATACCGGCACCGAGAAAATTCCAGAAGCCGACTGAGGCGAGAAACATGACCGCCCAGAAATGAGGGAATGGTGTACGCGAAGCTCCTTCTTTATGAGCACCCAGTTGAAGAAAACTCCAAGCCTCGACAGTCAAGAATGTGAGAGGAATTACCTCAGCTGCGGAGAAAAATGCTCCGAGCGCCATATGCACCGATGGTTCGCCAGAAAAATACACATGATGCATGCTTCCAATTACCCCGCCCGCTGAGTACAGCACGATGTCGAGGTAAATCACAGTCAGGGCCACCCTTTCATTGACTACACCGAGCAGCACGAAAATGTATGCGACCATGATCGTGGTAAACAACTCGAGAAAATCTTCCACCCAAAGGTGCACTACCCAGAACCGCCAGAAATCGGTTGTGGTGAAATGAGAAGCGGGATGCGCCAGCAGCCCTACCGCATAAAAGGCGGGAATCGAAAGGGCCGAAAAGAAGAACAGCCACGGCATGTTGCCCAGGTGCTCCGTGCCCAGACGCCCACGCAATCCACGGAAAAGAATGACTGTCCAGAAGAAAAGGCCAACGATCAGGAGAACCTGCCAGAATCGTCCCAGGTCGAGATACTCGAAGCCCTGATTTCCAAACCACTCCCACTCCCGGTGAATCCACCCTGTAATCCCCGCGTATTCGCCCAGCATGCTGCCAAATACAACCGTCGCGAGCGCTACGAGCAAGCCATACGCCAGCCAGTTTTGCCTTCGGGGCTCGCGGCCAACGATCATCGGAGTCAGGAAGATTCCCGCGGCCAGAAAAGAAGTAGAAACCCAGAAAATCGCCAGCTGAAGGTGCCAGGTGCGAGCCAGGTTGAAGGGCAGCACACGGGCGAGATCAATGCCGAAGAAACTGGAGAGGTCTGCACGATAATGCTGGGTGGCACCTCCGAGCATTGCCTGTAAGAGAAAAAGCAGCCCCATAACCAGGAAAAACCACGAGCATGCCCGCTGGGACGGAGTAAGCACAACCTCATCTGGAGGACGAAAGGAGATCGTCTGCTGTTCGCTTCCATGCCACCCCAGAAAGTTCCAGCGGCCGAACGCAGCCAGCAGAATCCCAATTCCACCCAGCAGCGCGATCAATGACAGCACGCTCCAAATCACGGTATCCGCCGTGGGACGGTTGTCCACCAGCGGTTCAGGAGGCCAGTTGTTGGTATAGGAGTAAGTCAGTGCTGGTCGCCGGGCGGAGGCGGCCCAGGCTGTCCAGCAAAAAAAGGCAGTCAGTTGGCGCGTCTGCAGTGGATCGGTAATCGCTTCCGGTCTGAGTCCGAACTTTGAAGTCGGGTCGGCGAACAATTCATGATAATGACTTTCGAGTCTCCGAAATGCTTCCGCCTGTGCCGCGCTGAAAGTCAACGTGCTGGTTTCAGCGTCATACCGATTGGAGGTGAAATCGGTTATGGTCCGGGCTTTCGCTTGATCTGATGACGGACCTCCGTATTCATCAATTACGAGAAGAGCCGCACGGTGGAGATAGTCGGCGGTGAAATCCGGACCGAGATAGGCTCCGTGGCCGAAGATCGAGCCGTACTCCATAAGGCCATTGCGCAGGAACACCCCCTGGCCCTCAACCACGTCCTGGTGGGTGAAGAGCACTTCACCAGCCTCCCCTACTGTTCTCGCCGGAATCGGTGGTTCGTCTTTGTACGTTCGGTAGGCGAGAAGACCCAGGACGAAGAAGCCAAAAACCACAACGATGGCGACCGCCTGAATCCAACCATTCGCAACGAGAAGACCACGGTGAGCCGATCTCTTCATTGCTTTCATATTTCACCTCCCGCCGTGTGCCGCCACATGGAGTTTCAAGAAATCATCTGCTCAATACGAAGTCCGCCCGGATGAAATGGCGCATTCCCTGGGTGTGGAGTTATTGCTCAGGCGCGGCCTCGCCAGTGGATACCAGCGAGAAGAGAAACACAACGATCCCGGCGGCACACAGCAAGCCGCCGACGCAGACCAGAAAAATAAAAGCCAGCGGCCGCACCCAGAGCAGACAGATGCCCTCCACGAGAAGGCCTGAGATCAGCAGCATCCCGGCCAATCGCAGTCGTTTTGTCAGTCCAACTGTCGATTCTGTCACTTGTCTCCTTTCCAGAACTTCACGTTGTTCAGTTGTTCGGCGTTGTGCACGACATCATGGCATCCGCTGGAAAGACAGGACATCTTGTTCGCCTTCACGGCGGGGAGCAGGTCCGGGTCCGCAGTGTGCACGGCGCCCTCCTCGAACGACCTCGCCCCCAAGTGGCAGTGAAGGCATTCGCGGTTGTTATAGGGCTCGTAGAGCCGAATCGGACTGTGGGGCTTGCCGAAATACTGCACGTAAACGTGGTGCAAACCGTTAACTTTTGCCCGGAATCCTCCGAACATCGTATAGTTGGTGTGACAGGTATAGCAGGCCTGATCCGGCGGGACCCGGTGATTCTGAAAGTGCGCCGCAGCCAGGTAAGTGGGATCGTCCACATACAAGCTGCGGCCGTGAGATTCCATGACGTGGCAGGACAGACAGAATTCAGTGCTGGTGGACCGTTCCAGTTCAGAAGAAACACCCATCGTCATGCACAGCGATGGCAGCAGGAACAGGGCGATGAAAGCGAGCATTTTTCCGCCCCGGGTCGCGGTCGCGCCGGGCCGTGTGACCAGAACTCCAATCAGCACCGCACTGACGGCGATCAGCGAGAGCAGCAGTATTGTCGGAAAGTGCATGTCAGTTCTTCGTGCAGGCGCGAGCGTCAACGCTCGCGCCCGCATCGATCCTATTTCTTGGCCAACGAACGGATGTAACCTACAAGCTCTTTAACCTGCTCCGCCTTCAGGCTTTTCTTGTAGCTCGGCATTTTGTTCTTGCCGTCCGCAATGACGGCAGTCAATTCGTCGTCGCTCATCTTCTGTACTTCAGGAGAGGCGAAATCCCGCAGTCCCATCTTTTTTCCCATCGGGGTGTCGCCCTTTCCGTCCGCGCCGTGACAGGCTGAACATTTTGCCTTGTACAGACCGGCAGCGTCCTGCGCAACCAGTGCCGTACTCCATAGGGTAAGGACTGCGAGCGTGACGGTTGCGGCCACAATACGCAACCCAATTTTCATGTTTGCCATGACTCCTCCTGAGAAATCTGCACGGTATTTTCGAAACCCAGTCTCCTCTTTTAATCTTGAAAACGGCACCAATAGTACACCCATCCTTCCTGTTCGCGACATCGTGAAACGATGCTCAAAATCAAACCGCAGCCAACGCCGGTTGCTGCCGCCTAGCTTTCAATCTGCTTGAGATACAGCCGGAATCCAACCAACACTAATGCGATAGCGACCAGAGACACCCCCAATCCGACACGCCGGTAATCGCGTTCAGCCATGGCCTTTTTGCCCGCGTCGTAGTCCTTCGCCGCAGTTTCCATTCCGGGTTTGATTTCGGATTCGACGCGGGCAACGTTAAAAGTGTGGACCGTAACTCGCGCTTTGGTCAGGACGTCCCTGGCTTGTACGAGATCCAGATTAGCCTGGCTCACCTCCATGCCCGACTGCTCGGCGCGACTCAACATCTGATCTGCACCGTCGATTGCCGCTGCAAGCTGGACTAACTGTTGTTTCATTTTTCCCGCGGCAACAAAACCTGCGTCCCCCTGGGTGTGGCATTGCGTGCAAACGGCCTTGTCGTCTGTTCCGATAAGCTCGTCCGTCGGATGGAGGATGCCGTGATTGCTGTGACAAGTCACGCAACCCGGAAGGCCGGCTGACGAGAAGGCCTCTTTATGAGGGCTGGCATCGAATAACTGCGCCTGAAAGACGTGACAAGTCGAACAAACATTGGCCACCGACGCAAATCCCGGCGGGGTGGCGCCGTGATTCCCATGGCAGGTAGTGCAGGTCGGAGCGCTCAGATCTCCACGCACCACCAGCGCCTCATGATGAACGCTCTTGCCATACTCCGCGAACTGGCTGGTTGGAATCTTGTACTCGGCCATGTAGCTGGCGTCTGCGTGGCAACGGGCACATGTGTTCGCCACGTTGACGGGGTTTACCGTTGATTGCGAGTCGGTGGGCGCGCGCAAGTCATGCACGCTGTGGCAGTCGGTGCAGACCGCAACCTTGGTATCGCCCAAGGCCAGACGCTTGCCGTGCACGCTGGTGCGGTATTGGCTCAACTGATCGGTGCGCAGGCTGGGGTTGAACTGCCGGATATAGGTTGAATCCGAATGGCAGGTTCCGCACAGTTGGGGAATTTGCTTGCGATCAATCTTGCCCTTCCATCCCGCCTTGCGACTCATGGCCTTGTCGGGATCGTCGCTGGTGGGATCGCCGCCATGGCAACTGGCGCAGGTCAAGCCTTTCTGCGCGTGGATGTCATGGCTGAACTTTTCCTGGGTCACACCCAGCGGCTCAGGCAGGTTGGAGTGGCAGTCCAGGCAAGAGTTTTTGGTCTGCCCGGTGGCCGCGGCGGCCCAGAGCATCAGGCAGCCTAACAGGCCTCCCATTAACATCCTGCCGTTACTGTGCGAAATGGCCATAGACGGTCATACCCGCCATATAGGCGAGGGCAAATATTCCGATTCCTGTGATCCACCGTTGGGCGCGGGAAGGATGATTCCTGCCCAGAAATGGCAGGAGCATCCAGAGGAAAGCAATCAACCCGAACACCACAACTCCAATGACCTCCCCATCAATGAACCAAACCTTCGGCGGAATCAGCTTGAGCGTCTGAAACATGAAGAGGAAGTACCATTCGGGCTTGATTCCGGCTGGTGCCGATACAAACGGATCGGCTTTGATGCCCAAATTCCACGGAAAAATTGCCGCGAGAGCGCCCAGAACGCCCAACGCGACATACCAGGCCATCAGTTCACGCAGCATGAAATTCGGAAAGAACTTCATCTCGCGTCTTTGGGTCGGACTCGCCTTCCATTCCGCTTCCAGTTTGGGGGGTACGCTGATGCCCAGGCGCTGGACCAAAAGCAGGTGCACAAGAATCAGCAACGTTGTCAAACCTGGCAGGACCGCGACGTGAAACCCGAAGAATCGCGTCAGTGTCGCCCCGGTGACCTCTTCGCCGCCACGCAGGAAGATCATCATGGGCCTTCCGACGATTGGTACCTGTCCGGTGATCTCGGTACCGACTTTGGTGGCGAAAAACGCCAGCGTGTTCCAGGGCAACAGGTAACCGCTGAATCCGAATCCCATCACGAGAAAGAGCAGGATGACGCCGCTCACCCATGTGAGTTCGCGCGGTTTGCGGTATGCCTTGAAAAACAGCACGCTGAACATATGACCGAAGGCGGTAAAGATCATCAGGTTGGCCGACCATGAATGGATGGAACGGATCAGCCAGCCAAACTGCACCCGGGTCATGATGTACTGAACGCTCTCAAAGGCCTCACTCGCCCCCGGTCGGTAGTAGAGAAGCAGCAGGATCCCGGTGATCACCTGGATGATGAACAGGAACAGGGTGATGCCTCCGAGAAAATACCAGTAGGAAAGCCGGTGCAGGGGGACAGTCTTTTTTCGTAGCGGAGCGATCAGTGCGTCCCATCCGAGACGCTCGTCCAGCCAACTGCGCAGGCCACGCAGAAGACTCATGGTTAAGCCTCCCGGCGCCGCCTCACGAAGATTTCCTCGCCCCGGACCTGTACTTCATACAACTCCAGTGGGCGTGGGGGCGGCCCAGCGATGTTTCTGCCATTCAGGTCGTAATGACCGTTGTGGCATGCGCACCAGACTTGCTGCATGTCATCGCGGTACTGAACGGTGCAGGAAAGGTGGGTACAGGTCGCTGACATCGCACGGTAGTCGCCGCTGGCGGTACGGATCAGAAGTCCCGGGCGGTTGCCGAAGCGGAAGATTTTCCCGCTGTTCGGCTTGAGTTCCCCAACCCGACCAGCTACCACCGCATCACTTCCCAGATCTAATTCCCTGGGCGGCACCAGATAGCGAAGTACCGGATACACAAAAGCCACCACCGTGGCCAGAACTCCGCTACCTAATACCAGTTCGACAAACTGCCGGCGCGGCACCGGATCAATATGATCAGCCGGGCTGATCATTCCCTCATCCCCTGTAGCCATAGCCGCCTTTCGATGGACTACTTCTTGCCAAGTTCACGAATGTAAGTGACCAGGAGCTTGATTTGGTCTTCATTCAAAGACTTGCCGAAGGCCGGCATTTTTGCCTTGCCCTGTCCGATCACATGCATGAGATCGGCATCCGGCTGCTTCTGGACCTCGGCCGAACGCAGGTCGCGGACGTTCAGCTTCTGGCCCATGGGCGTCTTGCCCGCCCCATCCGGACCGTGGCACATGGCGCACTTCGCTTTGAAAAGCGCGGCCCCGTCAGTCGGAGTGCTCTGGGCCTGAGCTGGGAACAGGGCGAAGACCAGGGCAGCTATCGAAATAACCAGGAGGGACGACGATTTGCTTCGCCGCTTGAATGTCATGAATATTTCCTTTCCAGCATGTCGCAGAAGGTGTCGCGGGCGCAGTTTGGAGGACCGTACGATCAAGGTGATTTAGAACGCATACCGCATCGAAAGCGTGATCAGGTTGCCGCGGAAGTTTCTGGGGGCAAACAGGTCTTGTGCTACCGCACTCGGATCTTCGTGATAGCCGTAGTAGCCCCAATAGGCCTTGCCCGTCCACCTTTCCGCAAAGGCGTAGTCGAAGCCGCCATAGGGCCGGTGGTAGTTCGAGTTGAGCGGTCCGGAAGGTGCGTTCGGATTGAGAAACAGGGCGCTGCCGGTGGTGCTGGTGACGTTGTAGCCCAGGTGCGTGGTCAGCCGCCGGACGGGCTTCCACATGACATCGAAATAACCGTAATGCGACTTGTTGGTGTAAATGGAAAGGTCTTCGCTCAGGACGGTCGAACCCGGGCACTTGGCGATGCCCGCCGGCGCCGTGCTGCTCACAAAGCAGACCAGTATCTGCGAAAAATCGTCGCTGTAGTCGTAGCCAACCTCGAGCGAGACGCGCTCGCTGGGATCGAAGATCGCGCTCCATCCATACATGCGATTATGCTGCAGATTATTGATCTCGGACACGTCGTTGCGCTTCTCGAGAACGTTGACCGAGCCGCTCAAGCTCACCCAACTGGCCACCCGGTAGGTGGTACGCAAGCGATATTCCTGCCATTGCCGCGGGCTGATGCGGGTGTAGGAATTGTCCGCGCTGGCCAGTTCCATATCGAAATTGACTCGCCAGCCGTCCAGAGGCCGCGCCCAGATGCCGAACAGCCCGGAGTGTTCATTGATCAGAACTTCGCCGGTATCGGTCACGATCGGGGTGGGCGTCCGGAAGGTAAAGGAGCCGTCTCCATTGTCGGTGCATCCGTCTGGGAGAAGGCCAGCGTCCAGCGCACAGTCCCCGCGGTTGGCGTTTGAGGGATAGAAAATCTCATTGACCTGCTCGAAATCAGCGTCCGCAATGGCGCGGTGCCGGAAGCGGTAGCCGAGCCGCGCCCCAAACTTCCGGGTGAAGTCATATTCCAGCTGGAAGAGATTGGTCTTCTCGTCCTGTTTCAGAAGCAGCCCTTCGATAGCCTGCGAAATGTCCGGCCCGGAAGAGGAGCTATGCACTGGCGTACCAGGTACGCCATCGGCAGGAACCGGACACGCCAGCGAGGGCGTGAAGCCGGGAGTGAATACATTGGGCCCGGTCGCAAGATCGGGGCTGAAAAACTGGCAGTTGGAAAAGTTAAACTGGCCTGGATTGCGGAAGCTGGAAAAAGTGAAGGTATCCAGCACGCGAAACCTTTCGGTGACGTGCCAGGTGGCGCCGAAGTCCACGGTTGAGGCCACGTGGCGTCCGAAGGCGGGGCCAAAAACGTTGTTATTTCTCAGGCCGGTGCGGCTCTCGCGTCCGGTGAAAAGCTCCTGATATCCATCCACATTCATGTCGCCGCCGGTGTAACTCACTCGGCCGGAGAGATCCACCGTCTTGAAGTAGTTCGACTGCAAGCTGAGCTGCTCGGTGGGCATGTTGGTGCGCACCCGCCCGTTGCGGGAATAGCTCAGAAATCCGTTGCACAAGGGGTTGATGCCTCCAGTAGGCAAAAATGTCCCTGCGCAAGGTTGGTTGGCTGCATTATTGAGCGAAATACCAATATCCACCGGCGTGCCATTGGCCAACTGGAAGTTCTGGTTCTGGTCCGACACCCCGGTGTCGCCTTTGTAGTAACTCAGAATCTGGTCGTAGCTGATGTTCGTCTTTGGAATAAACCTGAAGTCCACGCCTACGCGGTAGGCATTTACCGTGTTTCTCCAATCCTGGAACAGCAGCGCCTCAGTCCCCTGATGCAGGCTGCTGAAGGAGGGGCCGTCATTCACGTTGCGCGAGTAGCCGAGCCGGAAGCGGATTTTCGATTGCGGCAATAGCGTCAGGTTGTAGTCGCCCATTCGCCGCCGGGTGTTGAACAGGTGTGGCGAGGACCTGATGATGGGGTTGAAGCCCGGCGGGGCATCAGTAAACGTGCTGGCCGGGTTCAGCGGGTTGGCCTGCAATGAGTAGTCCCAGACGTTCTGGTCGCGCCGGAATGTAGCATCGAAGTCGTACCACTTGTTCTTACCAATGCGCAGACGAGAAACGTTGTTGGGATCGCCCCCATACCCGAAGTTGCTCAGATAGAGCCGGTCGAACAGCAAGCCGTGATGATCGAGCGACCTCATCTCCAGGGTCATATCGAGCAGACGGGGGCCCTGTTGCAGATTCACGAAGGTATCGTAGGTGGCCTGGTTGCCGGTGATGTCGGTAAAGCGGTAGCCAAATTCCACTGACTGCTTGATATTGTAATTTCCTGAATCGATGCCCTGCTCTGCCTGCTGGGACCATGCGGCCGACAGGGCCATGAAAAGCAGCAAGGTAACGTGGCCTGGGAAGGTCCAATCCCGCCGGAAACGTTGCCGTGATTGTCTCGGTGTGCTTTCTCTACCCGTAGCCATGCTCCACCTACTTGAAAAAGAAGGGATCAAAGTTCGACCCGTGAATCGCAACGTGACACATGGTGCAAGCCTGATACTTCTGTGCCTGGTTATGGAAGGTCGGAGTCGCCGGGGCGCCGGTGTCCACGGTCAACGAGTGGCACTCCAGGCACAACAGGTTCACCTGGCTACGCTTCAACAAACGCGGATTTGACGAGCCGTGCGGCGTGTGGCAAAAGACGCAGCCTTCGGTTTTTACCGGCGGATGCTCATGCACAAACGGGCCAGCTTTCTCCGAGTGGCATTTGATACAGGCAATGTCCTGGGCAGCAGTGGCGCGCAGTTGCCGGGACTGGAAACCGCCGTGTGGATTGTGGCAGTCATTGCACTGCACCATGCCCTCATTCACGCGATGATGAAAGGGCCGATTGAACTGTTGTTTGATTTCCAGATGGCAGCCGTAGCATAGTTGCGGCTGTTTTTCCTTCAGCAGCCGCTGACTTTCTTTCGCGTGGTGAGGAGAGTGACAGTCAATGCAGCCCACATTGTTTTGCAGGTGTGCGGACCGCCCAAAATTACTGTGTTCTTCTCCGTAGGTATGGCAGCCCAGACAACGCTTGCTGGCCGCCTCCGCTGTAACACCCTTGAACGTGAAGATCTTGGTCTTATCGCCGCCACCCGCCACGTGCTCGCCCCCCGGCCCATGGCAGCCCTCGCAACCCCGGTGGGATGGATCGCCCTCTTTATTCAGCGTGGTTTTCCAGTGTGGGCTTTTCTCCCAACTGTTATAGATGTCCTCATGACAGGTTTTGCAGGTCTCCGCACCCACATACTCAGATTGGCCGGGATCCGTCGACGCCGGGGCGTCCGCCCCTGAAGCCTTCGAGCTGCTCGTCGATGCTTGCCCTTCTTGCGCCAGTGCGGAAGTCAGCGGCACGCAAACCAGGCCCAGGACCGCAATTGCCAGCCAGCCAAAAGTCTTAGAGTGCCCCATTGGACTCCCTCTCAACTCAATTCGATAGTCTGCAAGCGAGTGCGCAGTATTCACCGAGTTTCGCTCTTATATACGACCGGAATGGGCCTTGGCTGTGATCTACGTCACACGACTTGAATTAATTCGAACCACCGAAGTAATGGGTCTGCCTTTTATGCTCGGCCCGTCCAGCGGCAGGAGCGCCTTCTACCTCCATGCCGCCGACAGCCTCTTTCACACCTGTTCGGCGATTCATGACGATTTCCCTTAAGGATCCGCGGGGAGACTAGCAAGCGGCGTGCCAATGAGTCTGAGCAAAAGCGCTCACTTTTGGCCCGATCCACCGGCTATACGTTCGTCGTTGTTCAAGAGCACTTGTGGCGATAATTCGTACCCATAGCTTTTGCTGAGACTAGTCGAATATTTCCCATCTGGTATAGCATCCACAGGACGAGGTTCCATCATGACAAGGGCCGCAACCTCACTGCGAAGTGACGCCACCACCGTTGTCCACCAACCGCCAGCAGCAGACGGTCTGGCCATCGTCCGACTGACCATCGGCGCGATGTTCATGTGGGTCTTTTTCGAGAATCTGGGGAAAGGCCTCTACACACCGGCGGGTTATGCGGGTCTGATCAATTACTACATCAAGGCGAGCCACTGCCCGGCCGCCTGGAAGGCGGTGATGGGCCTGGCGGCAAGCCACGCCGCGATCGCGGCTCCCATGCAGGGCCTGACCGAGATCTCTCTCGGCATCCTGCTCGTCATCGGTCTGCTTACCCGACCGGCCGCATTTGTGGCTTTTCTGTTTCTCGGCAGCCTTTGGATTTCGGAGTGGGGCACTTCGTGGATATGGGAACTGCTGGTTCCCGTGCTGGCATCACTCGGGCTCGCTATCGGACACGCCGGCCGGAAATGGGGCGTTGACGCGTGGCTGTCGCAACGGTGGCCATCTTCTCCCTGGTGGTGATGGGGCCAAATTTACGTGCGCGTGTCCGTCATCATCCCTACCCATAACGAAGCGCAGTCGATTGCGCTCGTTCTAAGGGATCTTCCGTCCCATCTTACGACGGAGGTCATCGTTGTTGACAGCAACTCGAATGACGGGACTCCCGAGATCGCCGCAAGCATGGGAGCCCGCGTGGTTCAGGAACCCCGCCGCGGCTACGGCCGAGCCTGCCTCTCGGGTCTGGCCGCGGCAAATTCCCCCGACGTGGTTGTGTTCCTCGATGGCGACTATAGCGACCGGCCCTCCGAACTGCCGATTCTTTTAGCGCCAATTATTGAGGGGCGCGCCGACATCACGCTCGGTTCCCGCCTCCAGGGGCAGCGTTCTGCCGGGGCGTTGCCTTGGCACCAAGTGTTTGGTAATCGTCTCGCCGCCAGCCTGATCAGGCTGCTGTACGGACTGAACATCACTGATCTCGGCCCGTTTCGCGCTGGCCGCGCAGATGTACTACGCGCCCTCGCCCTCGAAGAGACTACCTATGGCTGGGCGGTTGAGATGATCCTCAAGGGCGCACTGGCAGGATTCCGCGTGGTCGAAATCCCGGTGAGCTATTACCCGCGGATCGGAAAATCGAAGATCAGCGGCACTCTGAAAGGCACAGCCGGCGCCGGTTGGTTCATTCTCAGTTTGATAGTGCGATATTATTTCCGGCGTCGAAGAACCGGGACACCGCGACCAGCGTAGGACCCGACGGGTGCCCCCATTCATTTCGCGTTTTTGGCGAAATGAGTGGGGTATTTTCATCACTCGCCAGTCAGAAACTTGAACTGCGGCCCGCTCAGTGGCACCACGCTCAATCTTCCCTGCCGCACCAATGGAGAGTCGGCAAAAAGCTTGTTGGCCTTCACCTCCGCCAAAGTCACCGGCTTACCCAGCGCCTTCCCAACTTTGATCTTCACCTGGGGATTTTTAGGGTCCGAGGCATCCACTGAAACCACCGAAGCCGTACCTATCGCGCTTTTATGCTCGCCGGTTTCGTAAATCACCAGGCCGTCACCCGGCCTCATCGCGCGCAGGTTTCTCAAAGCTACCGGATTCGACACTCCGTCCCAGATAGTGCTCTTGTCCCGTTGCAGGTCGGCAAACGAGTATGCGGTAGGCTCGGTCTTGAGTAGGTAATCCATAGCGAAATTTTAGATTGCTGATTTTAGATTTCAGATTGAAACCCCGAGGTTCTAAATCTGAAATCTAAAATCTGAAATCTGCAATGTTCTACTGCGGCTTGTCCTTCGAATCCTTCTCCGGCGCCTTCTCCGCTCCAGGTTCGTCCTTTTTCTGCTCGGGATGCTCTTCATAGATAGAGTACTGTCCCTGGGGACGCTTCATCTTGACCGTAATCTCCATCGTCGGCTTCTCGATGGCATAATCGTCGCCAAAGGTCTGGAACCCCTGCGCCAGCACCTGAATCCGCAGCTTGCCGTAGGGCACGCCATCAAAGCTGGCCTTGCCTTCCGCGTCGGTCTTGAGCTGAAGTCCGCCCCTGGACTGTTTCCCGTTCTTCTCCACGGGATGCATGACCACGCTGGCATTGCGAATGGGCTTGCCGTTGTAGTCCCGGATGACCACGAAGTTCAACAGCGCCAGGTCGTCATCCTGCGCCAGAGCCATGGAGCCCAGAAGGAGGATGGTTGCAAAGCCGATGGTTAGCTTTCTCATAGCTTGCCCCCAGACTAACAAATTCAACACGTTACAGGGTTCTAACCGCATTCCCAGTTGACAACCGCCTGCTCCATTGCCTACAATTAGCACTCGCCAACAATGAGTGCTAACACAGCAGTTGGCCAGTTTCTAGCTATCAAACCCTCAGGATTTTAACCCAAACGAACGAAAGGAGTCAGCAAGTATGGCAAAGTTCACCCCGCTACACGACCGCCTGTTGGTTCGGCGGATTGAAGAAGGCGAGACCACCCGTGGTGGCATCATCATCCCGGACAGCGCCAAAGAGAAGCCGCAGGAGGGCGAAGTAATCTCCGTCGGCAAAGGCAAGAGCAACGACGAAGGCAAGGTGTTCCCCCTGGCAGTGAAAGAGGGAGACCGCATCCTGTTCGGCAAGTACTCCGGCACCGAAATCAAGCTGGATGGTGAAGATTTCATCATCATGCGCGAAGAGGAAGTCCTGGGCATCCTGACCGGCGCCGCCAAGAAAGAGCTCGCCGGATCGCGGCGATAACTGCTTTCTGTGTGCCTCTGTCCTCTGAAAGCATCAACCGAAGGAACACCCTTCGACTTCGCTCAGTGCAGGCTCAGGGGCACGAAGTAAAAACTTGAGGGCGTTGGGTTCCCTTCGTGAACCTTCGTGCCCTTTGTGGTTAAAGATTTTCATATCTGACAGGAGAAAAGAATTATGGCAAAGCAGATCGTACATGGCGAGGAGTCGCGACAGGCGATTCTCCGCGGCGTCAACTTACTGGCTGACGCGGTAAAAGTCACTCTCGGCCCCAAGGGCCGCAACGTGGTCATTGAAAAGAAATTCGGTTCACCGACCATCACCAAGGACGGCGTTACCGTCGCCAAGGAAATCGAGCTCAAAGACAGCCTCGAGAACATGGGCGCACAGATGGTGCGCGAAGTGGCTTCGAAGACCTCAGACGTTGCCGGAGACGGCACCACCACCGCCACCGTTCTGGCCCAGGCGATCTATCGCGAAGGCGTAAAGACCGTCGCAGCCGGCGCCAATCCGATGGCCATGAAGCGCGGCATCGAGAAGGCCATCACCGCAATTTGCGGCAGCCTCGATAAAGAAGGCAACCGCATCAAAGGCGAGCTGGACAAGTTCTCCAAGCCCGTCACCGGCGACATGATTGCCCAGGTGGGCACCATTTCCGCCAACAATGACGAGACCATCGGCAACATCATTGCCCAGGCTATGAAGAAGGTGGGCAAGGATGGCGTCATCACCGTCGAGGAAGCCAAGACCCTCGAGACCCAACTGGACGTGGTTGAAGGCATGCAGTTCGACCGCGGCTATCTCTCTCCTTACTTCGTGACCGATCCCGAGCGCATGGAAGTTTCGCTCGAGAACGCGTACATCCTGATCAACGAAAAGAAAATCAGCTCGATGAAAGACCTGCTGCCCCTGCTGGAGCAGATCGCGAAGAGCGGCAAGCCGCTCCTGATCGTGGCTGAGGACGTCGAAGGCGAGGCGCTCGCTACCCTCGTCGTCAACAAACTGCGTGGCACGTTGCAGGTCGCGGCCGTCAAGGCCCCCGGCTTCGGCGATCGCCGCAAAGCCATGCTGCAGGACATTGCCACCCTCACCGGCGGCAAGGCCATCACCGAAGACCTGGGCATCAAGCTGGAGAACGTCCAGATTGGCGACTTGGGCCAGGCCAAGAAGATCACGGTGGACAAGGACAACACCACGATCGTCGAAGGCAAAGGCAAGCACTCCGACATCGAAGGCCGGGTGAAGGAAATCCGCAGCCAGATTGAAAAGACCACCAGCGACTACGACCGCGAGAAGTTGCAGGAGCGGCTGGCGAAGCTGGTTGGCGGCGTGGCTGTGATCAAGGTAGGCGCTGCGACCGAGACCGAAATGAAAGAGAAGAAGGCTCGCGTCGAAGACGCCATGCACGCAACCCGTGCGGCCGTGGAAGAAGGCATTGTCCCCGGCGGCGGCGTGGCCCTGGCCCGTTGCGTGGGCGCGCTCGACAAGCTGAAGCTCGAAGGCGATGAGCAGATCGGCGTCAATGTCGTGCGCCGCTCTCTGGTCGAGCCGTTGCGTCAGATCGCCGAGAACGCCGGCGAAGAAGGCGCAATCGTTCTGGGCAAGGTCAACGACTCGAAGGACTACAACTTCGGCTACAACGCCCTGACCGGCGATTATGAAGACCTGGTCAAGGCAGGCGTGCTTGATCCGACCAAAGTGGTGCGCACCGCACTGCAGAACGCCGGCTCGATCGCGTCCCTGATGCTGACCACCGAGGCCCTGGTGGCGGAGATCCCGGAAGAGAAAAAGGGAGCTCCCGCCGGCGGCGGACACGGCGGCGGCGGTATGGAAGGCATGTACTAAGAACAGTCGTCGGTCGTCAGTCTTCAGTCGTCGGCTGAACCCGGCGTCTGGCGTCGGACTTCGGACCTCAGCAAGAGCCCTGCTTTCGAGCGGGGCTTTTGCTTTTGGTGCCTCCGCCCATGTAGGGACGGGCGCCCTCGCCCGTCCAGGCCGAGCGAAGCTCGGCACAGTTCAGCGTGCAAGGAACAAACACCAGAGACCTGCCGAGCTGTGCTCGCCCTGGATAGCCGAGGGTCTCTCCAAAAGACAGAGAGACGAGGACAGCACACCCTCGCAAGTCTTGCTATATCCTGTCTCGATCGGGGTTACTAGCGCTACAATCTGCCGGTGGGAGTGATACCGATGAAACTCAGTGAGGCAATTTTATTGGGCAGTACGGTCTTGACGCCCAGGGCAGGCGGGCAGCATTTCGCGGAGACGCAGTCGGGCTGCGCGCTGGGCATGGCAGCCATCGCCAACGGCTGCACCTTTCACACGGTGAAGCAATTTGACGAACGGGACCGGCGGACGCTTGGCACCGAAGGTATCTGGGGGAACTGGGTGCTGCAAAGGGTAGTGCGGCCGTGCGATTGCTGGCGAATCTGGATCGCGCGCGAGATGCGAATCAAGGACATCATCACGCACCTCTTCGACTGGCATGTCATGGTCAAGAAGAACTGGACGCTGGAGCGCCTGGTGGCCTGGGTGGAAACTGTGGAACCAAAGAACTTCGATCCTTCGGGATACATGAGCCCGGAGATTCTCGAACGACTCTCACAAATGCCGCTCGTGAGCCGGTCACAGGACGAAGAGGATCGGGCGGACGCTGATGACTGGCAACAGCGTGTCTTCGCTTTCGAGCTCCGGAATAAATCTCGACGGGGACGTGACGTTCTCTGAAGATAGTTACTTTTTCCCCAAAAATCCCCGCCCAAGCGAAGCTTGGACGGGGCACCGGCAGAGTGGATCGTGGGCTCGCCCTGGATTTCCAACAGTACTCATGAATCGACTTCTGAGCGTGGGACTACTTGGAGCGATGCTGCTCGGAGGCGGGGCAGCGCTCGCCCTGCACGCCGAGACCGGGCAGGACGCATGGTTGCGTTACGCACTGCTCGAGGCTGTGGCCCGCGCAAAATATGAGACGCTTCCCGCGGCGCTGGTTGTGCCGGAGCATTCGGCTGTGCTGACCGCGGCGCGCGACGAGATGGTCCGCGGCGTGAGCGGAATGACGGGGCGGACATTGCGCCTGGACGGAATCGTCAAAGAGAAAACCATCATTCTTGGAACGATCAACGGGATTCGGAAGATCGTCCCGGGATTCGAGTCTCCCAAGCCACTCGAAGCCGATGGCTTTCTGCTGGCGAGCCGTCGAGTGCGCGGCTTCGATTGCATCATCATCGCTTCGACTACAGAGCGGGGCGTTTTGTATGGCGTGTTCGCATTTTTGAGCAGGATGGCGCGGGGTGAGGACCTCACCGCTGTCGAGCGTGTAAGTCAGCCGCTGGTCCCGCTTCGCTGGGTGGATGAATGGGACAACCTCAATGGCACGATTGAACGCGGGTATGCGGGGCCATCGATTTTTTTTGAGAACGGCAGCGTCCGAGCCGATTTGACCCGCGCCGGGCAATACGCGCGCCTGCTGGCGTCGGTCGGCATCAACGGTTGCACCATTAATAATGTGAATGCCGACCGGCGGATTCTGGACGACTCCTTTATTCCACAACTGGCGCGCATCGCGGATGTTTTTCGTCCCTGGGGAGTGCGGCTGGCGGTGTCGGTCGATCTGAGCAGCCCGAAGACGGCGGGAGGTTTGGGCACTTTTGATCCGCTGGATCCGCGAGTCGTCGAATGGTGGAAGGCGAAGGTGGATACGATTTACCGGCAGATTCCGGATTTCGGCGGGTTCGTGGTCAAGGCGGATTCGGAGGGCCGGGCGGGGCCGTCATCCTACGGGCGGACGCCGGCGGATGCGGCCAACGTGATTGCGCGCGCGCTGCGGCCGCATGGCGGCGTGCTGTTTTATCGCGCGTTCGTTTATGACCATCATCTGGATTGGCGAAATCCTGAAGAACGATCGCGCCCGCGCCGCTTACGACATCTTCCATCCGCTGGACGGGAAATTCGACGACAACGTCATCATCCAGATCAAGTATGGTCCCATTGATTTTCAGGCCCGCGAACCGGTGTCGCCGCTGTTTGGCGGACTGGAGAAGACCAACCAGGGCATCGAACTGCAAATCACGCAGGAGTACACCGGGCAGCAGCGGCACCTGTGTTTTCTGGCGCCGATGTGGAAGGAGATGCTGGATTTCGATCTGCGGGTAAATGGCGGCGCGACTCCGGTGAAAGAACTGGTTGCGGGGAAGACTTTTCATCGTCCGATGGGCGCGTTTGTAGGCGTGGCGAATGTGGGCATGGATACGAACTGGCTGGGGCATCCGCTGGCCATGGCGAATCTTTATGGATTCGGACGGCTGGCATGGGACCCCAATCTCAGTCGCGGCAACGATCGCGGAGGAGTGGACGCGGCTGACATTTGGCAACGACGCAGCAGTGGTAAAGACCATCACCGGGCTGCAAATGGCTTCGTGGCACGCGTATGAAAGTTATACCGGACCTTTAGGGGCGCAAACCCTGACTGACATTCTGGGCAGCCACTACGGGCCGGGAATCGAATCGTCGGAGCGCAATGGCTGGGGGCAATGGCATCGCGCCGACCACGATGGCATCGGCATGGATCGAAGCATGGCGACCGGGACCGGCTATCGTCGGGCAATACCCCGCTGCCGTTCAGCGTCTGTACGAGTCGGAGAAAACGACTCCCGACAATCTGCTTTTATTTTTTCATCACGTTCCGTACACCTACGTGCTGCATTCGGGCAAGACCGTGATCCAGCATATCTATGACTCGCACTACGATGGCGCGGCACAGGCGGCGGATTTCGTGCGGCAATGGAAATCTCTGCAGCACTCCATCGATGACGAGCGCTATGCCGCGGTGCTGGCGCGCCTGGAATATCAGGCTGGGCATGCCATCGTCTGGCGGGATGCCATCTGCAACTGGTTCTTTCGCACCTCCGGGATTGCGGATGAAAAGGGCCGTGTGGGAAATCATCCGGATCGCGTTGAGGCGGAAGCCATGCAGCTCAAGGGCTTCGTGCCGATTAACGTCGAGCCTTGGGAAAACGCTTCCGGGGGCAAAGGGATTGAGTGCACGAAGGCCTCAGGATGCGCGGCTACATTCCGCTTCGACCGCGCCCCAGGGCAATATGAAATAGATGTACAGTATTTCGATCAGAACAACGGGGCATCGAAGTTTCGCGTCTGGGTGGGCGATAAAGAGCTAGATGAGTGGATTGCCAACGATCATCTTCCGGCGACCAAACCTGGCGGCGACTCTTCCACCCGCCGCACAATTCCGGCGCTGACACTTCATCCGGGAGATGAGATTCGCATCGAGGCCGTTCCGGATGGCGAAGAACATGCGCCTCTGGATTACATCGAACTGCATGGCGCAATGACGGGTGCCCCACCCTCGTCTCTCCGTTTTTTGGAGAGACAGGTGGGGATTTTCGTGTCCAAACGTTCACGTCCTACGACTGAGACGTACGTTCTTTCTTCGGGTTGTCCACGGGAAAGCACGACGTGGCGGTTTCCCCAGGCCTTCGACTTCCCCGCCCTGTCTCTCCACAAAACGGAGAGACCAGGACGGGGCACCCGTTAGCGGAAGTTGCTGATCAGGATTACGTCGCTGGTTACATCGCCTCTGATCAAAAGCAGCTGTTTTCCGTCGCGCGACCAGGCGAAGTTAGAGATCCGGTCGGAGGCGAAGTTCGTAAGCTGGCGGGGTGGCCCGCCGGACATCGGCTGTTCCCAGAGGTTGGAGGCGCCGTTTCTGGTGAGCCCGTACTGCAGAGCCTTTCCGGAAGGCGACCAGGCCAGGCCGCGCGTCCCCAGCAGGCACCTGGCTTATGAAATGCATGGGGCCGCCGGCGACCGGAACTGTCGCAATTTTAGGTATGGGGACGGGGCGGCCTTCCTGGTAGCCGAAGGCCAACTGGTCCCGTCGGGTGAGACTTGAAGTGAATTGCCGCCCTCGGGCACGGTCACGAGTGCGACCGGCTCGCCACCTTCGGACGGCATGCGGTAGATCCTGTCCTTGCCGCTGTAGAAGATCCACTTGCCATCGGGCGAACACAGGGAGTTCCCGGCTTGGGCTTCCGCATCGATTATCTTTTTGCTGTTCGAACCATCGGCGTCAGCACGCCAGATCTCTAACTTGCCATTACGGTAGCTGTCGTACAGTACGTAGCGGTCGCCACAGGATGAGATGGAATTCGTGTTATGGGCGTCCGGAATCAGAACCGCGGCCTGGCTGCCATCCGCATTCATGATCCAGACGTCACCATTTGCACTGGTGGCGAGAACCTTGCCGGACGGGCCGGGCGCAATCAGCGTGTAAGGCCGCTCCCCCGAGGTCAGTTGGCGAGCTTGAGCTGAATCCGCAGCCGTTGCAGTCCAGATGTTGAACACGCGAGTACGCTGAATGGCCGCCAGGGTCTTGCCATCGTGGGTGACATCCAGGGCCGCGGTGTAGTCCGAGAGATCGTTGGTAAAGCGATGCAGTTCGCCTTTGGGATAGTCGATGCTTTGCAGTTGGCCCCGGCCCAGCGTAGTCTCCCCAACCGCAGCTATGAGAGAGTTACCGTCGGGCATCCATACGGCCCGCCCGATGCCTCTTCCGCCACCAGAGAACAAGGTGCGAACACGGCCGTCCGCGACGTTGACAGCATTCAATTGCCAACTGGCGTCGTTGCCCACGCCCAGCGTTGACGCTGCGAGGGTGTTGCCATCCGGGGACCAGGTTGCTCCGAATATGAATCCGGCATACGCCGGCAGAGTCGCTACCAGCCGTTCCCCGGTGCCGTCCGCCTGCGTGGTCCAGACTTCAATCACGCTGCGGTCGGGAACCCCGCGCTCGAACACGAAGTGGCTGCCATCAGGTGAGAAGTCGATTGAGGAATCGATGTCACGAATCAGTTGTCGCGGCGAACCTCCGAGCACTGGCATCTGATAGAGATACCGGAAGTTCTCCGTGCTCTTGTCCGAACGCACGAAATAGATGTAGTTGCCGTCGGGAGAGAAGCTCAGTCCCGGGATCTCAACCACATCGGGGGCCAGCACCTGAACGTCGCTCTTGGTGGCAACGTTGCGCACCCACAGGCTCTGCTTCTCGCCGTCCCGCATGGCATACACGATGTAGCGTCCGTCGGGCGAGATTGCCACCTGGTTGGCCTTGCCATTCTCCGTCAGCTTCGTGATCTGCATGTTTTGCAGGTTGAAGCCGCGCGGACGGTTGAGCAGTTTATAGCCCCCGAACCCGGCTGCTGCGAGGACAACCGCAAGCGCAGCAGCGATGGCAACTTTGGGCAGTCCTTTTTTCGCGGTTGCAACCGGGGCAGGTAGAGGCACTGACTTCGAGGATGCAGCGCTGGCTGGTTCCGACGCGGCCCCGCTCGGCGACGAGTCATGGGCGGCGCGAATGCGTCCTGAGGTGGAGTCGCGTTTGAGGCGCTTCAGATCAGCGCCGATTTCGGCCGCGCTCTGGTAGCGCAGATCGCGGTCTTTCTCCAGAGCCTTGTTGATGACTTCTTCCAGTTTGGGAGAGAGATCGGCGTTGACGCGCACGGGAGGAGTCGGCTCGCGGTTCAGGATCGCGTCGAAGATGACCGCGGAAGTATCGCCGCGGAAGGGAACGATGCCCGTTCCCATCTCGTAGAGCACGGCACCGAACGAAAACAGGTCGCTGCGGGCGTCGAGTTCCCTGCCCTTGGCCTGCTCGGGAGACATGTAAGCCACCGTGCCGATGGCCGTGCCGGGGCTGGTCAGATACTCCAGGCTGACGCCGGTCGTGACCTCGGTCTGGCCCGCGGGTGACAGAAGATCGGCCGCGCGCGTGGTAACTTTTGCCAGGCCGAAGTCGAGAATCTTGGCGTGTCCGCGTTTAGTGACGAAAATGTTGGCAGGCTTGATGTCGCGGTGGACAATGCCTTCGCTGTGCGCGGCGTCGAGCGCGTCCGCGATTTCGATAGCCAGGCCGAGCAGGATATCCATTTCCAGCGGACGGCCGGCGATGCGGTGCTTCAGGGTGAGGCCATCCAGATACTCCATGGCGATGAAGGCCTGGCCATTCTCTTCCCCGATGTCGTAAATGGTACAGATGTTGGGATGGTTGAGCGCGGAAGCCGCCTTGGCCTCGCGGCGAAAGCGCTCTAACGCCTGGCGGTCCTGGGCCACATCTTCGGGGAGAAATTTCAGGGCGACGAAGCGATCGAGGCGAGTGTCTTCGGCTTTGTAAACCACACCCATGCCGCCACCACCCAGCTTTTCGACAATGCGGTAGTGCGAAATGGTTTGGCCGATCATTTATGGGCGGATCCTCTGAGTTGACACGCAACTCCGGCGCCCCATCTTAGGTGGACAGCGGGGGCAAGTCAACGCGAGGAGGGGGAGGAGGGAATGGAGCCTCTCAGAGGCGGATGGCCACCTTTTGATGATGTCTGCGCGCGCGATCGGTGCTGAGGGTGCCCCGTCCTTGCGTTTTTTGCAAGGGCGGGTAACGATGCTGCCGACACAACTTTTGTGGCTCTGCAATCCGATCGAGCACGCGTTCCAGGTTCCCGCCCTTTGCAAAGTGCGCAAAGGACGGGACACCCACTATGTTTTTGGCGCCCGGTTCCCGCCCTTTGGTGGCGTGGCCCACCTTTTGATGATGTCTGTGCGCACTATCGGTGCTGAGGGTGCCCCGTCCTTGCGTTTTTGCAAGGGCGGGTAACGATGCTGCCGACACAACTTTTGTGGCTCTGCAACCCGATCGCGCATGCGTTTCAGGTTCCCGCCCTTTGCAAAAAAGCGCAAAGGACGGGGCACCCGTTATATCTTTTGCGCCAGCGAGGTCAAAAGCCTAGGCTACCCGCCTACGCCGCTGCGGCCAGAGAGCAAACGCGCAAATCATCGCTGACCTGCGTAGAATCGGCGACGCTGAACGACAATTCCGGCTCAATCGTCCCGCCCAACACACTGCTCAGGCCGAGCAGGGACTGACTTCCGCAGCCCGCGCAGTGGCCGTTCAAGCCCTCGCTGATGACCTCGCAGTTGGCACACAAAACGGCTTTCCGAAGACGAACCAGATTCGCGTTGCGCCAGGCTTGATCAGTCATGTTGGTTACTCCTATCGGGCTAATCCAATCGACCTGCCGAGGAAATTGGCGCAGTTCAGTTGCCAAAGCAATAGCGGTGGAACTGGTTCATTTGAATAGAGTGGCCAGAAAATCGCGTCGAGAGTTGCAACTGTGTGGAAAAACCTTGCACATTGGCGTGGGTCAGGTGCAGAGGAACATTACCCCGATAACGGGTCGTTTCTTCCTGCTCTTTTCACCCCGCTCCGCCAGCTTGAGGCACCAGCGCGGCCGATCGCTGGCCGCGACGAAGACTTCCAAAGCCTGAGGTTACAGAGGTAAGTAGCGCGACCCGATTCTTGTGCTTAGGATAGGCGTGGCAAATCGCGGCTGCGTCACGACTGCCGCCATCAATGGAGCATTTATGGTTACGGCAGCTATGGCATATGGGGAGCGTCGGTTCGGAGCCAAATACACGGTGCACATTTTTGTGACCCTGGGAGTGCTTGGATTGGTCGTGGGACTCTGGGCGGCGCAGGAAGATCCGCGTGCCTCCTCACATCCAGCCCTGCTGTGGGTTTCTATCGGGCTGATGGTCGCGGCCGCTACCTTGTGCGTTGCACTGGGTAAGACCGCTCTGATCATCAGCGATTCTGGAGTGCGGCGGGAGTCAGTACTGGGACAGCAGGAAATTGCCTGGAGCCAGATCGCGGAGACTCGCTACCGTGTCGTTCCCATCAATGTCTATGCGCATTTCGGACTGATCGGCGCGGTACTCGCCTTGTCGAGCAAATCAGGCCGCGCCCAGCTCACCCTGACGCTGATCGGCCACGATCGCAAGAAGCTGAAGGTCACATCGAATTTCCGAAACGCGGCCGAGGCTATCGGGATCATTCTCGGCCGAATTATTCCTCCGATGGTGCAGAACACAAAGGCGAGGTTGCAGCGAGGAGAGACAGTGCAGTTCGGTGGTATCGGACTGTCGGCGACGGCCATCACCTGGAAGGGCGCTACTGTCCCGGTATCAGAGATCACTAAGGCCGAACTGGTGCGTAGCAATCTGCAGATTAAGCGTGCCGGAAAGTGGCGCAGCGCGATCAGCGTCAGATCGGACAAGGTGCCCGATGTTCTGGTGTTCCTTGAGGTCCTGGAAGGTCTGGCTCCTCAGATCAAGTCCACGGGAATCGACCCGCTGGCGCGTGTGCGCATGTAGGCATGTCGGCTTCGAGGAAGAACTGGAAGGCAGCTTGACTCAGACGAGGGGCGTAGAGCGCTGAGTTGAGCGCGGCAGGCATCGAATCCATTCTGCCACCGACCGTAATTCGCCTGACTTGCGGATTGTTTGCCGAGTCAAAGCTCCGTGGTGAAAAACTTCATTGCTGGCAGGCGCTACTAGGCAACTGAAACGAGCCAAAAGACAACCAGAGGAAGATTGATAAAAAATGCAATGACTGAAGAGATATTTCACCCTGGTCATTTGCTGATAGCCTATCGCGGTCGCTGGACCACTCTACAGAAATGGAAGCCAAATACTCACACTGATGAAGATCAAGTTATATGACGACAAGTTTTCGCTTGGCCGGGCCGCCGCTCAGCAGGCTGCCGAAGCCATTCGGCGGGCGATCCAGGAGAACGGCCAGGCCCGGATTATCGCTGCGACCGGCGCCTCCCAGTTCGAATTGCTGGACTCTCTTACCCGCTTGCCGGGCATTGCCTGGGGGCGCGTCGAACTGTTTCATCTCGATGAATATATTGGATTGCCCGCGAATCACCCTGCCAGTTTTAGAAACTACCTGCTGACCCGGCTGATCGATAAAGTTGGGATCACCCAATCCCATCTGCTCGATGGCGAACTGGATCCGGCTGAAGTTATTCGCAGCGTCGGAAGCGCGCTGCGGCAAGCGCCGATTGACATGGCTTTGGTGGGAATAGGAGAAAACGGCCACCTGGCCTTTAATGACCCTCCAGCGGACTTTGAAACCGAGGAGCCCTACATCGTTGTTACGCTTGACGAAGCCTGCAGAAAGCAGCAGCTGGGCGAAGGCTGGTTCGCGAATCTCTCCGAGGTTCCCCGGCAGGCCATCTCGATGAGCATCCGCCAGATTCTGCAGGCGCGAGAAATCATCTGCGCTGTTTCGGACACACGTAAGGCGCGGGCGGTGGCCGATTGCCTGGAGGGGGAGATCAGTCCGCTGGCGCCCGCCTCGATTCTGCGTACTCACGCCAACACTACTGTGTATCTGGATAAGAGCGCGGCTGCGCTTCTAACGAAAACCCCGGCATAGAACCAGCGCGCTCACGTGGGGAGCATCGCCTCGGCTGTCGGACCACGAACCGCGTAGGGACAGATGTCCTCATCTGTCCAGCGGAGCAACGCTCCCCCAGATTCCCTCAACCAACAACGCCCCGGAAGTAGCGGCGCCGGCGTGGCGGCTGTCCCCACGCGGGCAGCGGTTGGGCGGGAGTCGCGGGCGAGGGCGCCCGCGCCACATACCACATGGGCTGGTTTTCATTACAATATGATGCATGACTGATCCATTCATCATCGCTGGTCGCGAGTTTCGGTCCCGGCTCATTGTGGGCACGGGAAAATACAAGTCCTTTCAGGAAACGGCGCGGGCGCTGGAAGCCAGCGGCGCGGACATGGTGACGGTCGCGGTGCGGCGGGTGAATCTGGACCGCAGCAAGGAGTCGTTGCTCGACTACCTGGATCCGAAGAAATATTTTCTCCTGCCCAACACCGCCGGATGCTACACCGCCGAGGAAGCCATCCGGGCAGCGCGGCTGGGGCGCGAAGTCGGGCTCTCCGATTGGGTCAAGCTGGAAGTGATCGGCGACCAGGCGACACTCTATCCCGACGTGCAGGCCACGCTGGAAGCGACCAGGGTATTGGTAAAGGAAGGTTTTACAGTTCTTCCCTATACATCTGATGACATTGTGTTTGCCAAACGCCTGCTCGATGCCGGCGCAGCCACGGTAATGCCGCTGGGAGCGCCGATTGGCAGCGGGCTGGGGATTCAGAATGCCGCCAACATTCGGATTCTGCGGGAGATGATTACCGGCGTGCCGCTGATTCTGGATGCAGGCGTGGGGACGGCTTCCGATGCCGCTTTAGCGATGGAATTGGGAGCCGACGCGGTGCTGATGAATACGGGAATCGCGAATGCCCAGGACCCGGTGCTGATGGCCGAGGCCATGAAGCATGCCGTGCTGGCCGGGCGCGAGGCTTATCTGGCGGGACGGATGCCGCGAAAGCTCTATGCGACCGCAAGTTCGCCACTGGAGGGCGTGGTGCGCTGATTGAAGATGAGGCGTTCTCGATTCCAGTCCTCGAGTGTCACAACCGCTGGCGGGTAGATTCCTAAAACAGCAGTCCCACTTTTGTTTTCCTGGGTCCGGGAGCACTTTCGTCCTTGACAATGCGGCGGAGTGTCCAGAGAATGCGCTCGCGCCCTGTGCAAATCATTCAGGAGGTATCTCATGTTTCAAATCAGGCTCGTTATCGCCCTGTTAGCCGCAGTAGTATTGCTGCCAGGAAGTTCAGTGGCCCAATACAATTCCGGCGACTCCGGCCAGTACGTCATCCTCAGCGCGCAATACGGCACTGCCCAGCACCACGTGGACGTCACCAACCGTTTGAGGGAACTGGCCCGCCAGGATCGCACCTTCCGCATGGGCAACAGCACTTTTGGCGTGGACCCTGACAAGGGGCGGGACAAGACGCTCCGCATTTACGCCCGTGGGCCGAACGGTCAGGAACGCATGTTCGAGTATCGCGAAGGCAGCACCGTTGACGGCTCACAGTTCCGCAGCTGGGGTCGCGGCGACTGGGGCCAGGGCGGCTGGAGTGGTAACTGGGAAGGCGGTGGTTATGGCGGAGGTGGCTACGGCGGCGGTGACAACCGCGACTCCGGCCAGTACGTCATCCTGAGCGCGCAATACGGCACTGCCCGGCATCACGTGGACGTCACTAACCGTTTGAAGGAGCTGGCCCGCCAGGACCGCAGCTTCCGCATGGGCAACAGCACCTTTGGCGTGGATCCCGACAAAGGACAGGACAAGACCCTCCGCATCTATGCGCGCGGGCCGAACGGGCAGGATCGCATGTTCGAGTTTCGCGAAGGCAGCACAGTGGACGGCTCGCAGTTCCGCGGCTGGGGTCGCGGCGACTGGGGGCAGAGCGGCTGGAATGGCGGCTGGGACAGCGGCGGGCGTGAACCACAACCCGAGATGGCCGCAGCCCTGCAGAACCTGCGGGAAGCCCAGAGGAACCTGCAATTGGCTACGCGCGACAAAGGCGGTCACCGGGCGAATGCGGTGCGGATTATCGGCCAGGCCATCGCCGAGGTCGAGGCCGGCATTCAATACGACAACCGGCATTGATGGCCGGGTCATCTGTCTTCAGGCCCAGCGGCGCCACCAGGGCTGAGGCCCAACGCATCCTCTCCGCCAGCAACGCTGGAAGCGCCGCTGTTCCATGGGCGTGGTCCGTTATCCATCCGGCGAGATGTAGCTCTTATCCGCTCCGTCTCGCCCTGGACCGGAGGGTTAACGCGCGTTTTCCCCTTGAACAGAAAAAACTGGGACAATTCACAGCTTATCCACAGTCCGATACGGGCTAAATTGCTGCTTGCATTAAAGAAGGGGAAACATCGGTGAAGGGAAAGCAGAAGATTCTGGCCGCAGCCGCGCTTTGGGGTGGGTGCGCCTGGTTCCTGAGCATGGACGTGGACTTCCTGGTGACCAACCTCCACGCCGCTCCCCATTGGCTGCTGCAGGGGTTTCGGGCCCTGTTCATGGGAGTGAGCGTGGCCATTGGGTATGTGGTCTATCGCAAATACCTTCTTGAAATGCAGACCCGGAGCGAGAAATATGCGGAGATCCGGGCGCAGATCCGCCGGATGCTTGCCGATCTGCTCACCGTTTCCGATGAAGACCTGATCCACCAGCTGCAACGCACGATCCAGCGTATAGAGCAACTGCTCAAACGCCATGACCCAGAAGCGGCTCGCCACGGCGCGGAACCGAAAAAGCCCAAAGTGGCATGAACACGGGCCAACCCCAGGAACTGAAGAATCGGCCAGATCGGCAATCGAGCTCGGGCCTCAAATCCTGACCCGGAGGTTCAGAAAAAATGAAAGACACCGTCCGATGCCCCTATTGCGTGTCAGGCTCCGAGTCTTTCGCCCTGGTCGCGCATGTGGATGGCAGGTACATCTGCGGAAAGTGCGGCCATACCGCGTATCCCGACGATGCAGCGTATGTATGCCGCTGCCCCCAATGTCAGGAATTGGCCGACACCAGAATGGCCAGTTGAAGCATACACGCGGTAGTTTGCCCCAGCCTTGAAGCGCCTGCATCAGTGACACAGAAAGTCAGCCATCGGGAGCAGCGACATGCTCTCCTGGCAGAAGGCGGGCTACGCCAGACCGCCTTCACGGGCAAGCTTCAGCGCTTCGATAGCGGCGCCTCGGGCGCCGGCGGTATCGCCATTGGGCATTACATGGATGGGAATACCGGCCTGCTCCTCCCGCTGGGCCGGCATGGCACCCCGGATCTGCTCGATAAACCAATCCTGAAACTGCTTGCCAGTTTCGAGCGCGCCTCCGCCCACGATGAATGCGTCGGGATCGAACGTGTTCACCATCTCATCGAAGAACAGACCCAGCGCGTGCGCCTGCACGCGGAAAACTTCCCTGCTCAGGGAATCGCCCTTCTCCGCCAGGCCGCGCACCAGTTTGGCTGCCTGGTGGATGTCCATCCTGGCCAGTTCATGACCGGGATAGCGCGGCAGAAAATAGGGCAGGATATTTTTCTCGATGGCAGTGAGTGAGCACAGCGATTCCAGGTCGCCGGTGCGTCCGCAGTTGCATTCCGGATTGAGGCCGCTGGTTCCGGCGATGCTCTGATACGGAATCAGCACGTGGCCCAGCTCTCCGCCGAATCCGTTTTTGCCCTTCACCACATTGCCATCGAGAATGACGCCGCCGCCGTTGCCGGTGCCGATGACGCTTGAAATCGAAGTCTCGCGGCTGTTGGGACCGAAGATGGCGTAGTGTCCCCACAGCGCCGCCGCGTTGGCGTCGTTCAAATAGGACACTGGTTTACCGAGCTGGCGCGCCAGGCCCTCGCGAATATCGAACCCGGCCCAGCGGGGATGGACGAAGTTTGTGGAACCGCGCGCACTGAGCTGGCCCCCGGCGCTGGCCGGACCGGGAGTATCGAGACCGACGGCGACCACGTCGTCAAGCAGCACGTCCGCCTTGGCAGCGGCGAGTTTCAGGCCGTCTGCGATCTGTTGCAGGCAGATGTCAGGTCCCTGCCGAGCCAAAGCAGGATGCTCGAACAGTCCCTCGATAAGAAATTTCTCCTGCTGATTCAGCAACGTGTAATTGATGGCGGTCCCACCCAGATCGACTCCGGCCACGACTTGCACAGTTCTCTCCTCAGCCTCCAACACTGGCTGCGCCACAGCTTAGCAGAACTCTATTCGAATTCTTTCGGGAACACTGTGAGCGGCCGCCATGGGCTCGTTGCACTTTGAAGTTACAAAAACGGGGTGCCCCACCCTCGTCTCTCCGTTTTTTGGAGAGACAGGGTGGGAGCGTGACGCATAAGTCGCCGCCCTGTCGTTCCAAGTACGGAACGACGAGGACGGGGCACCCACGATCGTTCCGTTCCCAGTTTCGATGGAGGATGCTTCATGAAGCGCAATCAGAAATGCCGGTGCCGCGGTCAAGCGGAACACCGGCGTGGATTTTGGAGGTTACTTTCTGGCTGCCGGCAGTTCGTAGTCGCCTTCAATCTCGGCGACCATGTTGCCGGTAGAATCTGTTTTGCCCTTGTAAGTCCCCTTGCCCTTGATGCCCTTCAATTTGCCGGTGCCGCCAGTGTAACTCCATGTGCCCTCGGTGGTGCTGGGCTTGCCATCCATCATGGTGTCGTTCCCCTGGAAGCGAACATAGATCTTGTCCCCGTTGGACATATTAGAAACGTGATAGCCGGAACCGCGCACCTTGGCGCCGCTGCCGTCGCTGTAGGTGACGTCATAGCCGTCCTTGGTCTGCACGTCCGCAATCTCCATCGGCGTAGTCCAGGTGCAGGTGAATTTGCTGATGGCAACGGAATGGCCGGGATGGTCGCCGACTTCTATGGAGTAGGCTGGGTCGGGTTTACCGCAAGACAGCGTGCCGCTGGTCTTGGTCTGGCTGCTGGCCACGGGTGCCAAGGTCAAGGCCAGCCCGAGGATCAGCAGACGCTTGATTCGCATAGTGCCTCCTTGTTTCGCAGGGATTCTGCGCGTAGGCGATGGCAAAGTCAAGCCGGGGCGCCCTTTCCTAACCAGCCAGTTGATGAGTGCAATGGGGATTTATGTGCGCCGGGATAAACCGGCATGAAGCAGAGGAGGAAGAAGCCTTACAAGAAAGGAGTAGCGATCCACTTGGCCTCGAGTCTTGCGCTGCTACCGTGAGGGACACAGCGAAGCGTAGATAGAGGATAGGCGGGGTGGGCTATTGAGCCGCGAAAACATACAACCCGGACGCCGACGCGGTATAAATGCGCGGAAGGCAACATGGACAGGGACGCTAGCGCGAGTCCTTGTTCGGTCCGGTGTGGTCGAAGACCCCAGGCACGCCTAGAAACTTCATGCACGAGAACCGGGAGACCTCGGGGATGCCTGCGACAGAAATTTCTCGCAGGACGGCGGGCGAAGGCTCAGGCCACACGGCCCGCGTGTACGTCTCTGAGGGGTCACACCGCGGCATAGTACCGATGAATCATTCGAACAAAGACGGAGCATCGTCGGCGGAGAGTGAGGAGGGAAGGCTGCGGATCAAGGAGAACGCTTGTCCATCTTGCACGTACCCGACACAGAGCGGGTCTGCGCGTGTTCCACGGGTGGGCGAGTGTGCGGACAAGCTGTTCGCTTGGCCGTTACTCATCCGAGATAAGAACCGGATGCGCTAATGAGCGCCCGTCCGGGTCTGTGCGGGGGGCGGTCAGCAATGATCGTCCCTACCGCGATCGCCAACGGTTTTAGATTCGACACCCTGGAGTTCGTTGACATCGAGATCGAGTCCTCGTCCATGTGATCGCTGTCAGCTCGCCCCATCTATGAGTATTTCTCGTCGCTTCACGATCACGCGTTGTCCATCGTGTTGTCAAGCAATCGCCGTGCGGCTATGATGGCCGTCCAACCGGAGGGTTGTAATGAAAGTCCTTTCGATTCTTCTCTTACTGGTTTGTAGCGGAATTCCGGCGTCGGCCGCGAAGAAATATTCTTATTTTCGGGTGGGAAACCCGAACAACGCGAATACTTCGACCACGCCCGGCACGGTGCTGATGGGTGGGGGTACCGACGTGGATGCCGCGTTCCAATGGATGTGCCAGAGAAGCGGCAACGGCGATTTTCTAGTCATTCGAGCCACCGGCACGGACGCCTATAATCCCTACATCCAGCAGCTTTGTCCGGACGAGAATTCAGTGGCGACCTTGATCATTCCAAACCTGGCGGCGGCCAGCGATCCATTTGTAATTTCGACAATTCAAAGTGCCGAGGCGCTATGGATCGCGGGCGGCGACCAGTCGAATTACATCAATTTCTGGAAGGGGACTCCAGTCCAGACTGAGATCAATGCCGTGATCGCGCGCGGCGCGCCTATCGGAGGCACCAGCGCCGGCATGAATGTCCTGACCCAGTTTGTCTATTCCGCGCTGGCCAGTCAGGGGGCGACCTCGAGCCAATCGCTGGCGGATCCGTTCAACCGGTACATCACGCTTGATCGTGACTTCGCAAATGTCGCCGATCTGCAAGGCATCATTGGCGATCCGCACTTTGTGACCCGCGACCGCATGGGACGAGACCTTGCCTTCATGTGCCGTATCTCCACCCAGGGCTGGTCGAATGCTCCCCGTGACATCGCCATCGACGAACGAACCGCGTTGCTGATCGACGCTGCGGGACAAGGTACCATTGTTGGATCGAGCAACGCCTACTTCATGCAGGCTCCGGGCCCTCCACAGGTATGCGCGCCGAAAACACCACTGACCTACATCAACATCGCCGTCTATAGAATCACCACCGGCGGATCGTTCAATCTGGCAGAATGGACTGGCACCGGTGGCGTGGCTTATACCGTGTCCGCCAACGCCGGCGTCCTCAGTTCAACACAGCCGGGTGGCAGCGCCTACTGACATCGCATTTCATGAAAGGCCGTGTGCCCCACACATTCGCGTTGTTTGTGTTTGCGAATGAGTGGGTCTCGTTGCAGCTGCAATGCGCGGGACCACGGTGGTTCGTACCCGGGCGCGAAAAACAGGCCCGATGCGGGGAACCTCTCAGGAGTGGCCGCTGCAGATCGAAAGCGTCCGGTCGAGAAGTTTGGGCCTGGGAGTGGGCGCAGTCACCCACTCATTCGCAAGAAACGCGAATGAGTGTGGCACCCGGCTGACCCGAGTTACCGACAGCTAATTCAGAGTTGCCAAAAAAGCTCGCAGTTCGCGCAGCACATCCGCTTCATTTGAGAGGAACACGAAATGGTCCGCACCCCATAGCTCGACCACATGAGCGCCGCCTTCGGCACGTTTCATTCTTTCTATCCGAATCCTGGTCATGCCGATGTATAAGCCGTACACCGCGTCAACGATGGTGCGTTCCGTTGCATTCGTCACATGGTATTTCTGTATCTGGTTCTGGGGAGGCCCATCGAGCGTATCGTAGACAACGAACGCAAGTACCGGCGAACGAATCTGAGAATAATCGTGTTTCCAGGCTCCCATCATCGCGTCAGGAACCCAGCTTGGGGTTGTGCGGCTACCGACGCTTCCATCCCGATTCTCCGTAAAGTCATTACGCAATTCGGATTCAGGAATTGAAATTCCCTGGGTCCGCTTTCGCCAATCCTGATAGGCTGGAAAGGATTTTAGGTCGGCGGGGGAAGGCGTTGGTCCGTTTTGCATGGCTTTCGGCAGCTTCATGCAGAGCGCATCGTAATCGGTGTAGTCATCCGTTCCGTCGTTAAGAGCCTCCAGGTAAACCAGCCCTCCTATCCTGTCAAAATGATGAATGCCCAGTTGCGACAACTCATTCCCCGCGACGGAGTGGCCTACTACAACCGGCGCAACCAGCTTGAGCGCATCGAAAACTCGCAAATCGTCCTCTGCCAGGCGCTGTTCGCTGTAACCGGACGGGGGCCGGCTCGAGGCTCCGTAACCGCGCCTCGTGATTCCATACACGTGATACGAATCGGTTAATTTCTCCGCGAAGCCGTCAAAAACATGCGCGGTGAATCCGAGTCCCGCCAGCAATACAACTTGCCTTCCCGTTCCGCCCCAATCGAGCACCTCAAGCTTGACGCCCTCCTCCACCGTCACCAACTGCACTTTGTGTTTGGAGGGGTCATGCCAACGCGCAGCCTCCTGGGCAAAGCCAGTTGTGGTCACCACCAAACCTAGAACTAGCAAACGAGCTACGAAATTCGCCATTTCGCGGCACATTACCACACCTCGCCATCGGGTGTCTGGCCAAGACTCGACAATTATCGAAAAATTGATCAGCAAGAGGGACTCGGCTGGCGTGATCCCGAACAGCGGGCGGAGGCTGCGAACGCTTCCTAACTGTTCTAACAAGGCGATTACACCACCAACCCGTTCCGGTCGAGGAAGTGCGTAAAATAAATGCGCACCGCTCGCTGCCGAACGGAAGAGTTCCTATGATCGTGATCATCGCGGGCCTCCCGGGGACTGGCAAGAGCACGCTGGCGCGAGCGCTGGCGCAGCGGCTGCCGGCTGCGGTTCTCGATAAGGACGCGATTCGAGCGTCGCTCTTCCCACCCGCGTATATCGAGTATTCGCTATCGCAGGACGATTTCTGCGCGGAGATCATGCTGCAAACCGCGGCGTATCTGCTGTCTAAACATGCCGAACTGCACGTACTGTTGGATGGCCGCACCTTCTCGCGGCGATACCAGCGCGACCGTGTGATCGAGTTCAGCTCGCAAGTGGGGACCACCTGGGCCGCACTGGAGTGCGCCTGTTCGGAGGCGTCTGCACTACGACGCATCGCGGAAGCTGTGGCCGCAAACAGCCACCTCGCCGCCAATCGCACGCCGGAACTCTATCGAGAAATCCGTAAGGCGTGGGAGCCGATCGACCCACCCAAACTGGTTCTCGACACCGATGAAACCCTGGAATCATGTGTCGATCGAGCGCTGCGCTATCTGACTGCAAAGACTTTCCCCGCCTAGCATGGAGACTGGCAAGCTTGTCGCACGTGCGGACCTGAACCCCACCTACATCGGAAGCACCGGGAGTCTAGTTGATCTTGCCCGCGGCCGGACCAACGGCGGTGGCCTGCTTCGTCTTGGGGTCAATGCCGATCAGCGCCACTCCGCCCACCCCCTCGCGGCTGGCGGTAACCACGTGGCCGCGAGCCCTCAGGTCGGCCTGCACTGCTTCGGAGAGGGTGTTGGGCACGGAGAGGCTGCCCAGGCTGGCACGGTCCTGACCGAAGGAGCCGATGAAGTGCGTGGTGGAGAAGCGCGGCGCCTTAAACGCCTCCTCGGGACTCATGCCGAATTCCACATAGTTGAGAATGACCTGGATGGCTGCCTGATCCTGCTGGTCGCCGCCCGCTACCGAAATCGCCATCACGGGATGGTTGTCATGGAAAAGCAGAGTGGGGCTCAGCGTAATTCGCGGCCGCTTGCCAGCCTGGATAACGTTCGGAGTTCCCGCAAATGTATTCAGGCTGGTGAGGCGGCTTCCGTGAATAATTCCCGTGCGTCCGGCCACGCCCGCTGTGCTTGACAGGCCGCTGGGAGTGGCCGCGATGACGTTCCCAAACTTATCCGTCACACACATGACGGTGGTTCCGCCATGCCAGGGTCCGGTGATGGTGGGCGGCCTGGTCGGTTTCATATGGTAGGGGTCGCCCGGCCGGAGCTCGAGAGACGCCTTTTTCGGATCGATCAGCTTGCGACGCATTTCAGTGTACTGATCGGAAAGCAACTGCTGCATCGGCACCTTCACAAAGTTTGGATCGCCGTAATACTCATCGCGATCTGCCAGCGCCAATTTCTCCGCTTCAATCACTGTGTGGATATAGTCCGCCGAATTGAAGCCCATCTTCTTCAGGTCGAAGCCTTCCAGCAGCCGCAGCGTCTGCGAGAGATAAGGACCCTGCGTCAACGGACCGGCCTTATATACGGTGTAGCCTCGGTACGTGGTTTTGAGCGGATCCACCACGGGAGTTTTGTGCGCGGCCAAATCCGCCTTGCGAAGGAATCCGCCCTTTTCGATATACCAGGCTTCCAGGGCGTCGGCGATGTCACCGCGATAGAAACGGTCAGAGACAGCTTGCAGTTTCTGCTGCCGCGTACCTTTCGCGGCCCTTTCGGACGCGACCAATTTGCGAAAGGTCACTGCCATGTCCGCCTGCCAATTCACACCGGTTTCGATCTTCTTGTCGCTGCCAGTGTCGATATACCAGCTCGGGCCGCCAGCGTCCAGAATAGCCAGTGTCGGTTGCACGACCTCCTCGAAGCTTTTGGTTCCATAAAGTTTCAGCAGGGTGACGATCGCATCTATGGTGCCAGGCACGGCGGCTGCCTTGACGTCACCGTCCGGGATTCCGTGTTTCATGTACCAGGCGATGGCTTTGGGATCGCGAGGGGCCTCCCCTTGTCCCTCCAGCAGCTTCACATTTTTCTGGTCGTTTTTCTGGCCAGCGCTGTAAACCAGAATAGGAATCTCTCCTCCCACGCAGAACGCGCCTACATAGGTTACGGACAGTGCCAGCAGAGTGGCGGCGCCGGCATCGGCGGCGTTTCCGCCGTGTTCCAGAATCGTGATGCCGGCCGCAGTGGCAGCAGGCCTACCGGAAACAACCACGCCCTGGCTGCCGGCGGCGACACTCGGTCCGCGCGGGCTGACCGGCGTTTTGGTGGCCTGGGGCACAGCGAAGGGCACGAATAAAAGGAGGGAAACGGATGCTATCGAAATAATCTTGCGCATAAGAGGTCGAGCCGGTTGAAGTGGCCGGCACTCGTTGCCGGGCATGTCATCAAGGCTATACCAAGTCTCTTATTCCGCGCTGCCTCTGCCGTCCCCGTCGGTCGCAGCGCCGCCGGAGCACAATCTCGACGAGAAGATCCTCGGATTTTCCAACCGCTGGTACAAACCGGCTTTAGATTCCACCGTCCTACACGAACTGGAGCCAGACATGCGCGTACGAGTTGGGACCGCAGTTTATTTCTGCGCGACGATATCCCAACCCTCGACCGTTGGCGAAATCAGCGTTCTTACCAGTTTGCGCCGTTTGCCGACCCGGTCAATGAGTGAAATCGCGATTTTTCACCAAATACGAGGGGAAAGAGCGTCAGTGCTTCACCTGAAGCCGCACCTTTGCGCCGTTAGGTAAACTTGCAATCTGCCGGTTTAGGTCGCCGAGAAACGCAATGTGCTCGCAGAGATCGACAACGTAGGGCGTATCCTGTGAGCGGCGGGTATCAATGCCGGTTGTCGTATTTTATGCCCGCCTCAACCTCTGCGATGGCCTGGCTGATAATCCGCACCGCATTCGCCCGGTGGCCGCCCTTGTCATGCGAGCCTAATTGCAGGTTCCTCTGGGCTTCCCGCAGGTTCTGGAGGGCCGCCGTCATCTCGGGTTGTGTTTCACGCCCTACTGAACTTCCTGGCAGGAATACTAGTGCGGCTAACAGGGCAATAACGAGCCGGATTTGAAACATGAGAACCTCCTGAATGGCAATATGAAGAGTGAACTGAAGACAGAGGTTGGTCACTAGGGTATGTACCCTATCTTCCTGACCGTGACCATGTACCCCAAACCAACGACCCAAACCGATCATTTCGGCACGTCTGGCGTTTTGACCGGGAAAGCAACTACGACCCTGAGCCTCCCCCCAGGGGGTCAATAAGTGTAATGGCGATATTTCACCAACTACGCCGGCGCCGGGCGGCGTCGGCTTTCCGACAACCGCATATCACACTGCCGAATGATCGCGATTCGAAAAAGAATTGAACGATATCAAGTGCAGGAGGTAAGCTAATGTAGTGTAGGGGGCGTTCGTGTACAAACTTCAAATGTCGGCTCGTGCCTTCTTCGTCGGAGAAACTTGTCCGTGTGAGGTGTATGATGTCCGCCCAAAGCAGCCCTCATTGCAGGTCATGCCAATCAGCCAACCAGAGCACGTTCAATGGTGAGATTGCAATTCACTACCCTGGACTCGAAGGACTGGACAAACCCATAGTTTGGGTTTTTCCAAAGGTTCTAGCCTGTTTGAATTGTGGCTTCACGGAATTTGCAATTCCCGAAACCGAGTTGCACGTACTAAGGGAAGAAACTGCGCAATCTAGAACAGCTTGATTAAGCTGCTTTTGGTGGTTGGCGGGCTTGCGTCAGTTGAAGTGCTAGAGGTGATAATCCACTGCTGACAAAATGCCTGCCCTGACGAACCGCCTCAACAGCAGCCAGTAGTTCGCTTCCGGCGTGTGCTTTAACCACGTAGCCCAGGGCTCCCGAGTTGAAGGCTTCTTGCACCACATCAGCGAAGCATTCTTGGCTCAGAAAGAGTATCTTGCATGCGGGAACAAGCTTGTGGATTCGTCGGGCAGCTTCGATTCCATTCAGCGTAGGAAGCCCGATGTCGACCAGAATTAGGTCCGGCTGCAATCGTTCTGCTTGCCGGACGGCTTCTAAGCCATCTGACACCTCACCAACAATTTCCAGCCCCGACACTTCCGCCAGGGCGGAAATGAGCACCCGGAGAAAGGGCTCGAAATCCTCTACTACCAAAACGCGGCAGATTGAGTGGAACATTGATGTCCCGATTTCAGAATTAGTACTCCCGATTACAGCAGGGTTCCTCAACAAGGGAAAATAGCAAAACTAGTCGGGACAGCGGAAACCTCTACCAGTGGGTGACCTGTCGCAACATACTGGTTCGACATAGGGACAGATGTTCCCCTTAATCCGCGTTCTAGTGGTGACGGACGTCGAACTCTTTCGGAGGCTTCTCCTTTTCGCCCTGCAGGAAGTGCCGGGGTTCACTCTTGTTCAACCCGGTCAATGAGTATAATGGCGCCGAAGGAATCGATCTCCACGATCTAGAGGGAGTGCGACTCAAGAGCATTGCTTGTGAGCGGGGGAAGTCCATCCTCACAGCAAGGGTAAGTCCCCCTCAATTGAGTCGCACCCAATTGGAAGGGTAGCGTTTTAGAGCGTCAATCGTCGTTGCGTTGGAGCAATGCTGTTCTGCCCTTCCGTGAGAGGTATTCATTACAGCTGGAGAGTGAGGATTTACGTATCTTCGGCGTCTCTAAAGTCGTCCCGTTTTATTCCGCTACTGACAAACTTCTCACCTTGAAGAACGGCTTTGATGGCAGGCAAGAGGTCACTTCCGGCACCTGTCTTGAGGACATATCCTTGCACTCTGTTGCTCAAAACCGCCCGTACTAGCCCGGCGTCGTTGTTCTGAGTTAAGAAGAGTATTTTCGCTCCGGGAACCGTTTGGCATAATTGATGGGCAACATCGATTCCGTTCAAGTGCGGAAGGCCGATGTCGAGCAGAATCAGGTCAGGTTTCAGTTCTTCGGCTATCCGGACTGCTTGCGATCCATCCGACGCTTCGCCGACGACCTTCAATTCCGGCCGTGTCTTGAGCATGGAGCAAAACATTCTGTCGCCACGGCTCATAAATCATCTACTACAAGAACGCGAACGGGGCGCATTGGGAATCTCCCACACTTCAACACCCTAATTCTCTCCCCGCTTGTCACTAGGCCGCTGTGACGGCGCTCACCGAAACATGTGAGAAACCGGACGCCGCGACTAGCGGGGATAACCGACGAAAACGGGCGATTGCACCGACGATTCCGTGAACGAGTGGAGAGGCGATATTTCGACATTTACCGACTGAGCGCAAGGAAATCTCAGGTGAATACCCGATAGACAGTCTCGCCGGCTGTGCTAAAAAAGGGATACCCAAAACGCGAAGAACAGAGGGCCGTAACCTACCCCAGCGCACGGGCGGCCCTCTTTTACTAGCGCGACAGACCCCAACACTATCGCTGCACCACGACGAGCAGGTTCGCGGGGGTGTGTCGCGAATTTGAAACTCTTGAACCCATTTTGGGGGTTGCCCGCAAACTCTGCTTCCAGTTATTCATGCGACATCTCTGGGAGCTGTTCGTAAGTGAGGTCTTTTGGCAACTGAGCCATTTTACTGTTGTAAGCAGGCGTGGGTGTTGAAAAAGTCACTGAGATTGGCAGGTGGAATTCAGCAGAAGCATGTTAGAAGAAAGTGATCTTGCCCATGCTCTGGATTCTCATCGTCGGAGGCCTGCTGATCATGATGGGGCAACACGACCGCTCCGAAGCTCTGTTCTACTACTTCCGCCTGGAAGATCAGGTTCCTGAGACTCATCTGCTGCGGCTGATCGAAAAGCACATCAGCTTTGCCTTTGTGCGGGAGAGGCTGAAAGCGAGTTACAGCGATACCGGCCGGCCGTCCATTGATCCCGAGCTTCTGCTGCGCATCCTGTTGATCGGCTATTTGTACGGCATCACCAGCGAGCGGAAGCTGGTGGAGGAGCTGCGCATGCACCTGGCGTGGCGCTGGTTCACCGGTCTGGGCTTCGATCAGGAGATTCCGCATCACTCCACGTTCTCGAAAAACCGGCACGGACGGTTTCAGGAATCGAAGCTGTTCGAGGAACTGTTTGAGCAGATCGTGCTCCAGTGTGTGGAAGTGGGATTGGTGCAGGGCAAGCACTTGTCGGTCGATGGCAGCTTCGTGGAGGCGAATGCGGCGAAGGAGAGCCGCATTCCACGGGAGCAGTTAGGGGAAGCGGCGCAGGTGAACCAAACTGTGCGCCAGTATCTGGTGGAATTAGAGCAGCAAAACCCGACCGACGAGCCAGTGCATGAGCAAAAACTGGTGTCCACAACCGATCCCGATGCGACCTATGCCACCAAGGGTGGAACTCGGCCCGGCTGGGGTATTACGACAACTATCTGGTGGACAACCACAGTTGCGTGATCGTGGGAGTGCAAGCCACCGCAGCCCGGATGAGTCAGGAGACGGTGGCTGCACAAGACATGATCGCTCGTTTCGCCGAATGGCAAGGACGCGACCCCGAGTCGGTGGTTGCTGATGCCACGTACGGCAACGGGGAGTTCTTGCAATGGTTGGCGGATCGGAGCATCACGCCCTATATGCGAACCCGCGACAGTATCCACCGAAAGAACAGCCCGTTCTACGGTCCCGAGCGCTTCACGTATCAACCCGAAAGCAATAGCTATCGCTGTCCTGCGGGGGAACAGCTCAACTATGTCGGCCTGAATGTTCGCAATCGCGCTCATGCCTATATCGGCAGCGGCAAACGTTGTGGGGCCTGTTCGCAAAAGCACAATGCACCAGTGGGCGATATAAGTATCTCGCCATTCACATGGACGAGACGGCCCGGCAACGCGCTCGCGGGTTGGTCCACACACCAGAGTTCGCGAAGGCACAGCGAGAAAGAAAGAAGGTGGAAGCCCTGTTCGCGGAACTCAAGAATCAGATTGGATTGCGTCGCTTGCGCCTACGCAGACTGAAGTTCGTGCGGGAGCAGTTCTCCTGGCAGCCGTGGCCCAGAACCTCAAGCGACTGGTGCGGTTCCTCAGCCAACCGACAGCTCCCACAGTGGAAGCTACCACGTAGCCTGGTGAGAAGCAAAAACTCCGCAGCAGCCGACAATGAGGCAAATGGACATTCCATCAGAACTTTTTCAACACCACAGGCGATTACACTCAGAACCCCGTCAACCTTCTCCTCATCCCAGCTTGGTAGCTGCCTGGCGACCGAGGAGAGGTTACAGGGTGGCTCCAGTGACGGGAACGATCCACTCGCCCATGGGATTCGGTCCGCCACAGTCCAAGCAACTCGTCGTGTTCCGAGTGCACGGACTAGTACGCTCGAAATGTGCTTGACACCGCCGACACTGTCAGAAACGCGATGTTACGCCAACTACGTTTAGTCGGCTCTATTTCAGCGTTGCGCGTTGTTGCCGAACCTTGGTGACGACGTCATCGAGCGTTCCCCGGAAGAGCAACATCTTCTCCTCGACGATTCCTTCGCTGTGGTGTGGAAGCGCGATTTCGGGATCGGCATGTTGACATGTTAGGTCAGGATTCGTCCATAAGTTTCCTGGGTTCCGAGAGAAAGTCGCTATAATCCAATGGCGGTCGGTTGAGAGCGTCGCCATGACTGGCTCATCAGCCCGATTGGAAGCATTGAAAAACGTAATCCCGTCTGCCTGCTTCTGCACACGAGTTTTTTCGACAGGCCACGCGTAGGAGATGCGGTAGCGATTGGGAAGCCATTGGTCAAGCGGCATCGTGAGGCGTTCGGGCATGTCGGACGCGAGCAGAACGAAACCCTGCTGGCCGTGGACATAGGTACGTTCGAGTCGAACGTCATGGAAGAGGGGAGAAATCATTCGCGGGTCGGTGATCGCCTGAACGGAATCGAAATCTACGTCTGAATGGTTGAGAAATTCGTAATGGTAGAGAACACCGTCCGGCTCAAGAGAAACTTGCGCCAGAAAATGTATGCCAGGCGCGAACTCCCTCTCATACTGCAACGTGTTACGCACACGCGTCCAGCTGGAACGCGAACCATATTGGCCGGGCCGCCAGAGGTACAGATGCTCGGCTTCATTCCGGCCGCGTCTCCTGACGGTCACGTGTTCTGGCAGGAGAACGAGGACGGCGTTCTGGCCGGACGGCTCGTCGGAAACATCCAGCCACAGGCTTGGATCCGAATGCTCGGTGGCGACCCGAACTGTAACGCCGGATGCATTGTCGACTGATAGGGGTTGGGCTGTCGGCTGCGAAGAATATGCGCTTGAGGGTGCTGTGTGAGTGCACCCAACAGCGAATGCAAGCCACACCCCCCACACGCAGAATCCGCGGCCGTTCATGTCGCACTCTCCAGGAAGATTTGACGACAGGTCGGCGTAAACAGGCGTTTTCACCAGTTGCGCCGTTTGTTCGCCGGACCCTCGGTAAGTCTAATCGCGATTTCTCAGCAACAATGCGGTTTATTCGACTGAAGTGAAGCCCAAGCCCCCAATGAGAGTCTGGTCCCGAAGCGATTCCAGAGTCATGCGCAATGTGTTGTGGTATTCATCCTCCAAAGCGACGAACCGAAAGGGTTGCAAGCAGCCCGATTGTGATTTGCGTCTTACGGACAGAAGCTCTGCCATACCTCGAACGATACCCTGGCTGGTCTGAAATGACACTTCCACAAAGTCACCCTGCTCAAGACCTTTCGATAAGACCAGCAATCCGCCCGTGGCAGAGAGTTCATGGAGCTTGGCCCGAATGGGTTGACTGCTTTCCGAACGAAGTGAGACGACAACCGAGCCAGGAAGCCTGATCCGCCTCGCCCGCTTGGATGGATTGGGTTGGGGAAAATAGGTCATGGCTGCGGACTATCTCATCCCGCCCCTGAGCCCACTAGATTACCCAGGGGCGTGACCGACAGAGTGGGCGCTCTTCTCCATAGTTTCCGGCTGCAACGGTCTCTGGGCCATAGACGTGTCGCACGGCTGGTGCCTGACAGTAATCATCCGCCGGTTACAGGCGTCACGGCCCCACATGCGGTTCGCTCCTGGGTTGGGAGATGAGTCAGGAACCGATGTTTTCCCAGCTGAAATTGTTGAATCGCTGGCGCAACTGCGACTTCAGCAATTTTCCCGTGGAGGTGTGCGGCAACTCCGCGAGAAAGACAAAACCATCCGGCAGTTGCCACCGGGCAAACCGGTCGCCAAGGAAGGTGCGCAGTTCTTCGTTGGAAACCTGCGCTCCATCTTTCAGCACTACGCACGCCAGGGGTCGTTCTTGCCACTTGGGATGCGGAATCGCAACCACAGCGGCTTCTTTAATCGCCGGATGCCCCACCAGTGCGTTCTCCAGATCGACCGAACTGATCCACTCTCCACCGGACTTGATCAGGTCTTTGGTACGGTCGGTGATCTTCATGTACCCTTCGGGATCGATCGTGACCACATCTCCGGTGCGCAGCCACCCATCCTCCGTCCACTTGTCCTGTGCCTCGGGCAGATTGTAGTAGGCTGCGGCGACAAACGGCCCGCGCACCTGCAATTCGCCGAAAGTCTCGCCGTCCCAGGGGATCTCGCCGTCATCGGCAACCGCGCGCATCTCCACCAAGGGCGAGGGCAGACCCTGTTTTGCACGAATCTCATATTTCCGGTCTTCGGACCAGCCGGCCATTTCAGGTTTCAGGGTCGAACAGGTGGCGATCGGCGTAGTCTCCGTCATACCCCACGGCTGGATCACCCGCACCCCGAACTTGTCGAAACGGCGGAACAGACTTTCCGGCGCCGCTGACCCGGCCACGATTATGCGTGATCCCTCCACCAGCTTCCAGCGTCCGGGATCGTGCTCCAGGCAGTCAATCACGCCCAGCCAGACTGTGGGCACTCCACCGGTCAGAGTGACTCCTTCGCCGGCCAGCAACTCCAGGAGTGCCTCGGGTTGGAGATTGGGGCCGGGAAACACCAGCTTGCAGCCGTTCATTACGGCAGCATGCGGCAGGCCCCAGGCATTGGCATGAAACATGGACATCGCAGGCAGCACCGTGTCCATGCGAGACATGGCAAAGTTGTCCGGCAAGGAAATTGACAGGGCATGCAGAACCAGGGACCGGTGCGAATAGGCCACGCCTTTAGGCTGGCCCGTGGTTCCGGAGGTGTAGCACATGGCGACCGCGGCGTTCTCGTCAGGAGTCGCGTAAGTGGGAGTGCCGCCGCCCTGCATCAGGAACGACTCGTAGTCTTCGTATCCAGCAGGCGTAGGTGAGCCCGCGAACGGCACCACAAACACGCGCTCGAAGTTCACCTTGTCGGCAAACCTCTCGTATATCGGAAGCAGGACGTCATCCACGATAAGCCAGCGATCTTGTGCGTGGTTGGCAATAAAGGCCAGTTCATCCGGATGTAACCGGAGATTGAGCGTGTGTACCACGCCACCGACCGCCGGGATCCCGAAGTATGCCTCCAGGTGCGTGGAGTGGTTCCACATCAGGGTCGCGACCCGGTCACCTTGTCTGAGTCCAGCGTGCTGCAGACTTGCCCCCAGAGCACGGGCCCGGCGGTACAGGTCGGAGTAGGTAGAACGACGAACGGAGTTATCTGGCAAGCGGGAGATCACTTCAACCCCGGGAAACAATTTGCCCGCCCGTTCGAGGAACGAGGTGAGCGTCAGACCGTACTGCATCATTGTTCCCTGCAACTTTTCGCCTCCCCACTATCCGCAGGATTCGCACCTGCGACCCGGACCCTGCCTGATCGCGCATTGTAGCGCGGTGCAAACATTTGGGGGTCGAGATGATGACCAGACGGCCCAGCCTGATCACTTCGGACTTGCCGAACGATATGCCCGGAGTGCGCGCCATCGCCCGCTTTCCCTGGAAAAGATCGTCTCACGGGCCCTTACTCGCGAAGTACAGATACCTCAGCAGGCGCTTTTCGCTGGTCAAGATATGCACACAGGACAGGAACCGTTGCAGCCCCTCGAAGTTGACGTCGCCTTCCATTGCGACCAGTTCCTGTCTCCTTCTCTCCCGTGCCTGATGCCACTGCTTCGCGATCCGGGCTGCGCTCTCAGTTGTATCGGTTGCGCGGATCTGGCGAAACCCGGCGCGCTCCATGAGCCGCTCATTTTCTCCAGGCGGACTGTACACGTAATAGCCGATCGAGCTGCGGGTTGCGATTTCGTCGTGGGAAAGCATTCCGCCGACTACCAGAGCGTCGCTAAACAGCATCCGTCCGCCCGGCTTCAGTATGCGAAACATCTCGCCCAACACCTTGGGCCGGCCAGGAATATGGCACAACACGTCATTCGAGAATACGGCATCAAAGGCGCTGTCATCGAACGGGAGCCTGTCCGAAACATCGCACTGCTCGAAACGCGCCTGTGAAGCGAGACCTCTTGCCAGCGCAAGCTGGTTCGCGTTGCGAACTCCGGGCGCATTAATGTCCAGCCCTACGAGGCGGCAGCCCACTTTTTCCGCCAGGTGCAACCCATATCCCCCCGAACCGCACCCCAACTCCAGCACGGTCGAATTGAGCTTCAGGTCAAGCAGCCGGGGGATTTCCCTGGACTCTTCGGTTGTGACCCAGCTGGTTTGCCCGAGGTCCTCGCCATAGGTCTCGATGCGCACCTGTTGGTAGGTCTGCGACTGATAATTCCCATACGCAGTGTCGTAGAGATCCACTTTCTGAGACATGTTGGATATCCTCCTCGACCGGCTTCCACTGGCAGATGGATTCGCTGACCCGGACCAGACTAGCAACGTATTTGAGCGTTTTCAAAGGCCGCGTAGAGCCCAGGAGCATGACTTTGCCATGTATTTCCCGTCAACCTGCCCGAGGTCATAATCGGCAATGCCGCTCAACGCATTGATGCCGAGGAAAATTTGACGGATGAAGCGACGAAGAGGTTGATCAGGCTGCTGCTGCAGAATTTTGCGGATTGAACGCGGCGGAGTACGACGAAGGCAATGATGTAGTGCCACTGCCCTGGCGGCTGTCCTGTGGGCCTTGATTTGCCCGCGGGTGCGAGGGCGGGACGCCCTCACGACAGCCGCCGGGACGGCGGCGCTACTTAACTTCACAACATCTTTACGCTTTCCACGTGAATGGAGTCGCCTTTAACGTGTCCGGTGACGGCCACGTGATGGCCTTCATGTCCCTTCAGCGCGTCCTGGTTGTCAACGGTCAGGACTTTGTTATCGCCGTCGGTGACCACGACTGCAGTGGCGCCGCCTTCGATGCATTTCTTGGTGCAGGCGGCTGCGCCGGCGTTGGCGCCCTTGGCCCCACACTTGGAATCGCTGACCCAACCCTTTACGGTTTCGGACTTGCCCATGTCATCGGCCGAAACCACAGCAACCATCAGGAACAACAAGGAGAGGACGAAACAGATTACGAGCAGCTTCTTCATGGCTGAATTCCTCGAGTTTTTGGCGGCCGGTAGCCGCGGATTGTAGCAACGCCCCGCTGCGAGCGTTTCTGTGCTACTTGGATTGACGTAACGAGGTAGCAGTTGGTTACTCATCAATTTATCCCAACTGGAATTTGTGCAAATATATCACACAGTTGAGGAACGGGGCTGATCGGCGCGTTCCCGGCTGCGAGCGGGCTGCGGCCCGCCTTCACCTCTTTCGCCCTTTCAGGGCTATGTGATCGTCCAATCCTCACCCAGGGCTTCCGGCTGAGAACGATAACAGCGGAGCGATGCTCCGCCGGACAGATGAGGACATCTGTCCCCGCGCGCTTGGCGGGCTGCCGTCCGAAGTCTGACGTCCGAGGTCCTACTTCTGGGCGGCGTTGGTTGAGGGGATCTGGACTGGAGGCGGGGCGGGGGCTACGTAAACGACTTCGCCGGGGCGGGCGTAGTGTAACTGCTCGCGTGCTTCCTTCTCGATGGTTTTGGGATCGGTCTCGAGGGCCTGGATCTGGCCCGTATAATGGTTGTTTTCCTTCTGCAATTGGTCGATTTCCTGGCGCAGGTTCTGATAGTCGGCGCGCTTTTGCCGGTAAACCACCATGCCATTGGCCCCGAACATGACGTGGAGAAACAGCCAAGCCGTGATCGCAGCCACGCCCACGGTGGCCAGGCGCCGCCGGGAAGCGTACAGCCAGGTGGACGCGGGGCGCAGCTTCTCCCTGATGCGCTGGCCAAGGGCTTCGGCCTGAGGGGCGCGATCAACCAGCGCGCTTAGCCCCCGCTGGGCCCGCGGTACAACCCGGATTTTTGGCCGTGCTATTCGAAGATCCATTCTTTGGCCGCTGCGCTCAGTTTTTCCAGGTCTGCCTTACTACGGGCTTCAGAATAAACCCGCACGACCGGTTCCGTACCCGACAATCGGTAGCAAACCCAGGAGCCATCCGCGAACAGCAGTTTCAAGCCGTCCGTGCGCACGACCTCAGTGATCTTCCGGCCCATGAGGTCGCGGGGCTCTCGCTGTAACTTTCCAGTGAACTTCTCCTTCACCTCCGGCGTCAAGTGGAAGTTCTCGCGCAGGCTGTAAAAGGAACCAACTTCGGCAAATAGCTCCTGCAACTGTTGACCGAGGGACTTGCCGCGTTGCGCCACCATCTCGCAGCACAGCAGGCCGGCCAGCACACCATCTTTTTCAGGGACGTGGTGGCGGATGGACAGACCCGCGCTCTCTTCCCCGCCAATCGCGATCTTGTCCTGCTTGATCAGCTCGCCGATGTACTTGAAACCCACCGGGGTCTCATGCAGCTCGATGCCGTGATGCCTGGCGACGGCGTTGATCAGGTTGGTGGTAGCGACTGACTTGGCTACGCCATTTTTCCAGCCGCGGCTGTCCACCAGGTAGTCGAAGAGCAGGGCGACGATGTAGTTGGGGGTAAAGAAAGTTCCGTCGGCGTCCACGATGCCGAATCGGTCGGCGTCGCCGTCAGTGGCGATCCCGATGTGCGCCTGGGTGGCCCGCATCTGTTCCCTGCATCCTGCGAGCAGGTGGTCGTCGGGCTCGGGGGCGTGGCCGCCAAAGAGCACGTCGCGGCAATCATGGACTGTGGATACCTTTACGCCGGCCTCGCGCAACAATGAGTCGGAGTAGCCCCGGGCGGCGCCCCAGAAGGGATCAAACACCACCTGCAGCTTGGCTTTCTGGATGGCTTTGAAATCTATGATCTCGCGCAGCCGCGCCAGGTACGCGCTGCGAGGTTCGAGGGCCTGAGCAGCCACGGCTTTTCCTGATGGCTTCGGCTTGCCGTTGTCGGCATCGCTGGCGGCGATTTCGGCTTCGATCCGTTTGGTGGCCTCGGGCAGCGCGGGCGCGCCGTCGGGCGTAGAGAACTTGATGCCGTTGTATTCCGGTGGATTGTGGGAGGCGGTGAAGTTGATGGCGCCGTCGGCTTTCTCGAGAATCACGGCGTAGGAGATGGCCGGGGTAGGAGCCGGTTCAGCGATCAGCAGCGGCGTGATGCCGTGGGCGATAAGAATTTCTTCCGCCATGGAGCAGAAAGTTTCGCCCAGAAAACGCGGGTCGCGGCCCACGATGACGCGCGCCCCGGAAGCTTTCTGCGAGACCACGTAGCGCGCGATTCCAGTGACGGCGCGGCGTACGTTGGCGAAGGTAAACTCGTCGGCCATGACGGCGCGCCAGCCTGACGTTCCGAAATGAATTTCTGTGGCCATCTTAATCTCCCGAGCGCGACCGGGTGCTACCCTGTCACCGTAAACTGAAGGCTGATTCTATATGACAGACAAGATTCTCGTCCTCACCACCGCCAGTTCCAAAGACGAAGCGCGCAAGATCGGCCGCGTCCTGGTGGAACGGCTGCTGGCGGCCTGCGTAAGCATCCTCCCACAGGTAGATTCAATTTACCGCTGGGAAGGAGAGATTGAGGAGGCTGAGGAGTCGTTACTGATCATCAAAACCACACGCGGCGCATTTGAACGGGTACGCGACGCGATTGCTGAGCTTCATTCTTATGATGTGCCGGAGTGCATCAGCATTGCCATCGATGAGGGCAGCGCGGAATATTTGAACTGGCTGGGCGAATCGGTGAAGTAGGACTTCACGGAAAACACGTAGGCGCGAGTGCCCCGCCCGGCCTGCCGGGCAGACCCGGTCGTTGGTGTTGGCCATTGGTCGAAGACCAAAGGAAAACCGATTTCCGTGAGCGGTGAGCGAAGTATCGCTCGCGCGGGCGGTTGTGGGTTCGCCAAGGGCCAATGGCCAACGACCAACGACTAGGGAACGCTCGCGCCACATTTCACATCGCGGCCAGGGCCTGGTCGAGATCGTCCACGATATCTTCCACGTTCTCAATTCCCACCGAAATGCGCACCAGGCCATCGGTAATTCCGATTTCCCGTCTTCCCTTTTCGCCCAGGGCGGCGTGGGTCATGGTAGCGGGATGCGAGATCAGGGTTTCGACTCCGCCCAGGGATTCCGCCAGCGAGCACACGCGTACTTTCTTCAGCATCTTTTTCGCGTTGGAGAGCGATCCCGTTTCAAAGGTGATCATGGAGCCGAAGCCGGTCATCTGTCGTTGCGCCAGGTCGTGCTGGGGATGTTCCTCGAGGCCGGGGTAGAAGACTTTTTTCACGTTCTTGTGGCGGGCCAGAAACTCGGCGACAAATCTGCCGTTGCGGTCGTGCTGCTCCATGCGTACCGCCAGCGTCTTCACTCCGCGCAGGACGAGCCAGCACTCGAACGGGGAGAGAATCGCTCCCGCGGCTTTCTGCACGAAAGCGAGTTTGTCGGCCTGCTCTTTGGTTGTGCAAACTACCACGCCGCCCAGGCCGTCACTGTGTCCATTGAGGAATTTTGTGGTGGAGTGGACTACCATGTCAGCGCCCAGGGCAATGGGCTGCTGAAAATAGGGCGACATGAAGGTGTTGTCCACCACCAGTTCCACCTTCCTGCGGCGGCATACCTGGCTGACGGCTGCAATATCGCTGAGCGACATGAGCGGGTTGGTGGGCGTCTCTACATACACCATGCGCGTATTCTTGCGAATCGCCCGGTCAACATTCTTCGCATCTGCAGTGTCAACGTAAGTAAATTGCATTCCGAAGTTGGCCAGGACCTGGTTGAAGAGGCGGGGCACGCCGCCATAGAGATCGTTACCGCAGACGACATGATCGCCGGATTTATACATGGTGCAAATGGCGTTGATCGCAGCCATCCCACTGGCGAAGGCGCGCGCCGCTGTCCCTCCTTCAAGAGCGGCCAGATTCTCTTCCAGGCGGGTGCGCGTTGGGTTCGAAACCCGCGCGTATTCGTAGCCCTTGTTCTTGCCCAGCTCCTGCTGCACGTAAGTGGAGGTCGGATAGATGGGAACTGCGACAGCGCCCGTTTCAGGATCGGGCTCCTGGCCGGCGTGGATGGCGAGGGTGGCAAATCCGGGACGTTTGTTTTTCATGAGGAGCTTTCAGCAGTCAGCTATATCAGTTTTGGTTCATCAGGTTGAATTTATGAGTTTGAATTCATCGGTTGTGAATTCATGAGTTGATTTTGTCAGTTTTCAGTTTCAAGTTCCCGGTTCTCAGAGCTGAAAGCTCTTTCAGATTCCGCCCTCAAAGATTTTCTTCGACAAGTAGCGTTCGGCTGAATCCGGAATCATGGTTACCACCCGTTTTCCCGGGCCCAGCCAGCCTGCCACCCGCACCGACGCCACCACATTGGCGCCGCCGCTCGAACCGGACAGCACGCCCTCGCGGGCGGCCAGCGCTTTCACCATGGCGAAAGCGTCGGCGTCGGTCACCATCAGCACCTGGTCGCATACCGAGCGGTCAAAATTTCCCGGGATAAAGCTCGCGCCAATGCCTTCCACTTTGTGCGGACCGGGCTTGCCTCCACCCAGAATCGAGCCCTGGGTTTCGACCGCATACGCCAGCACCCCGGGAAGGCGCTCCTTCATAAAGCGGGCGACACCGGTAAATGTGCCGGCCGTACCGGCGCCGATGACCAGCGCATCGATACGGCCTTCCATCTGCTCGAAAATCTCCGGGGCTGTGGTTTCGTAGTGATAGTCAGGATTAGCGGGATTCTCAAACTGGCCGGCCATGAACGCACCTGCGGTCGAAGCCACGAATTCGTTGGCACGCCGGATCGCTCCCAGCATGCCCTCCGCGTCCGGGGTACGCGTCACCTGAGCACCGAGCGCACGCATGATCGCAACTTTTTCCTCGGAGAAACGCTCGGGCACGAAAAGGGCAACTCTGTATCCCCGCTGCACCCCGATCAGCGCCAGGCCGATACCCGTATTGCCGGCAGTGGCTTCGACAATTGTGCCTCCCGCCCGGAGCCGCCCGTCGGCTTCGGCGCGCAGAATAATGCCGCTGGCCGCCCGGTCTTTAACACTGCCACCGGGATTAAGGTACTCCAGCTTGGCAAAGACGCCGGCCACGTCAGCGGGAACCAGCTTCTTTAATTGCAGGATGGGAGTATCGCCGACCAGCTCGGAAATGTCGTCAGTAACGCGCAGGCGCTTGCCTTCGGTGGTCTTTGTCAGCACTCTACAGGGTACGGAACGCGGAGCGGAGCGTCAATTGTGGGATGAGGATATAGCTACCGAAGTGACTGATACCTGAGAGTCATCGCTAGTTTCCGCCGCCGGAGGCTTCTTCCTGGCCGGCATAGTAGCCGCTGCGGGTCCTCACGGTGAGCTTGCCGTGACCCGGGGCGCGAGCATCCACTCGGATGGTGCGATATCCGCCTACGCTCCTGGGAGTGGTGGGTTTATAGCCGATGGTGTACTGATTGCGGATGTCACGGGCAACCGTGCTGCTGATGGCGTCCACTTCATCCAGCGTGCGGGGGAAGAATGCGATGCCTCCGGTACGCTCGGCGATGGTTTCGAGAGCACGTTTGGCACGCCTTTGCCGCTCTTCGCCCAGCAGTCCAATGGCGTACACCGTGGGACCATTCTCTTCCTGCAGCCTGCGCACCGCCTGTTCAAGGGATTCCCGGCTGGCGTCGTCTTCGCCGTCGGTCACGACGAACAGGATCTTCTTCTGCAGCTTGCCATGCTTTTTCAACTCGTCGGCGGAAGCCACGATCGCATCGTAAAGGGCGGTGCCGCCTCGAGTCTCGTATTTCTCCAGGGCGGTCTGCAGCAGGTTGATCTTGTTGGTGAAGGATTGGTCGAGGAAATACTCATCGCTGAAGTTGACCACAAATACTTCATCGTTAGGATTGCTGGCGCGTACCAGATTAATGGCGGCCTTGACCACCCGGGCGCGCTTTTCCCGCATCGAGCCGGAGTTATCTATCACGATGCCCAGGGAGATGGGAATGTCCTCATGGCGGAAAGACTTGATGACCTGGGGCTTGCCGTCTTCGAACACAGTGAAAGCATTCTGGCCGAGGTCAGTGATGATGTGCTGCTTGTCGTCGATGACGGTGGCGTGCAGCAGCACCTCCTGGACCTCGGAATGGAAGACGAAGCCACCGGGCTCGACCCCAGGTTCCTGGCCCTGGGTGGCTGGAGGCGGCGGGGCCTGGGATGCGGGCTCAGTGGGGGCCGGCTGAGAGCTGCGGGGTGGGGCCTGGGGCGGAGTCGTGTCCTGAGCACAAACCGTCAAGCTGAACAAAAATAATGGGATAAGCCCAAGCCTTACACGACTATTCCGTTGGCGCATAGTAACCCGTCTTGGCATACACCCGCAGCGGCGGCAAACCCTTCGGTGGAAGCAGCTTCACCTTTATCTTACGCCATTTGCCGTCATGCCCCGGGTTCTTTGGACGGTATCCAAGCACATATTGGTTGCGTAGCTCGATCCCTATTTTTGTAGCGACGTCAGCCAGATCATTCGGGTTATCTATGGTAAAGGCCCTTCCACCGGTAAGTTCGGTAAGGTCGCTCAGCAGCGCCGGGCCCAATTGCTCCTCGGGAGTGGACATGTAGCGGTCGTAAATTCCGATGGCGTAGATCAGCAGGTCGGCTTCTTTCACCACCGACCGGATCTCGCCCTCGGTATAGCGGCTATGGTTGTCACCACCGTCGGAGATGATCAGCAGGGCCTTTTTGGGATATTTGGCCTGCCTCATCTTGCTGACGCCGAGGTAGATGGCGTCGAGCAGGGCGGTGCGGCCTTTGGGAATGGTGTACACAAGCTTGCCCTGGATGTCCTCGATCGATTGAGTGAAGTCTGAAATCTCCTCCGGCTTGTCGGCGAAGGTGACCATGAAGAATTCATCCTGGGGGTTGGCCGCCTTGAAGAATTCGATCACGGCTTCGCGGGCACGCTCGATCTTGCTGCTCATGCTGCCGCTCATATCGAAGATCACGCCCAGGGACACAGGAGCATCTTCACTGGAAAAATGCCGGATATCCTGCCGGTCTTTGCCTTCAAACAGGGTGAAATTCTCTTTGTCCAGTCCGGTGACGAGACGGTTCATGGGGTCGGTAATAGTGACGGGCACCAGGACCAGGTCCACATCTACCTTAAGGGGTTTGGTGTGCGTCCTTAAGGAGGGATCCATGATCTGTTTCTCGATCACGGGGGGCTGAATCCTGGGGGTAACGTGAACATCGTCCACCGGACTCTGCGCCCGGGCGGAACCGGGAACCGAAAAGACCAGGGCCAGAAATAGAAAGACAGAAACGGTACGAGTCTGCTCTTTGGACAACATAAGCCTTCTCTGGGTCCAGGGTAGGGCCAAGCGGGACGTTCGAGCCTGGGTCGATGGGCGGGATGACCCGCGCCCATGAAGGCGGGCCATAATTACCTCATTGATCGCGATACTATCACAGCTTCAAAATGAGTTGTCATGCTTCTGTCATGTTTTCTGGCCGTTCTTGCGATGGCATGAGCGCTGCAAAGGTTTGCCCGGTTCAGGTTCGAAGTCAGGAAACCGTGTGGGTCGGACACTCTTGTCTGACCCACACTACACAAAGCTCTTGTACAATTTCAGATTCCACTTTCAGCCATGGCCCACATTGAGCCCTTTCGCGCCCTTCGTTATGACCCAACCCGGGTCTCGATTCCACAAGTCGTCACTCAGCCCTACGACAAGATCACGCCGGAGATGCAGGATGGCTACTACGCTGCCAGCCCGCAGAACCTGGTGCGCGTTATCCTGGGCAAAGAGCACGCCGGCGACCATCCGGGGGAAAACCGGTACACCCGTGCGGCGCAATTCTTTCGGGACTGGCGGCGTCAGGGCATCTTCCTCCAGGACGCCCAGCCCTCCATCTATCTCTATGTTCAGCGCTTTACCTTGCCGGGTGGAACGTCTGAACTGGAGCGGCGCGGCATCATCGCCCTGGGCCGGATCGAAGACTATTCCGCCGGCGTCGTATTCCGCCACGAGCAGACTCTGGCCAAACCCAAGGCCGACCGACTGGAACTATTACGGGCCACCCGGGCCCACTTTGGGCAGCTTTTCATGCTGTACAGCGATCCTGCCGCCGAAATCGAAGGCCTGCTGGCGCCCGGCGGCCAGCCCGACCTCGAAACTCTCGACGAATACGGAGTCTCGCATCGGGTCTGGAAAATCTCCGATCCCGGCCTGGTCAACCTGGTGCGGGGCAAGATGCGGGACAAGAAGCTGATCATCGCCGACGGTCATCACCGCTACGAAACCGCGCTGACTTATCGCAACCAGCGCCGGACTGTGGCTACGCCTTCCGGAGCGGCCCCGAGAGAGCGCGCTTCGCTCCAGGATGCGAGGGGCCAAAACGTCAGCATGGCTCCCGATCCCACGGCCGCGCCCCACGAACTGGTCATGATGACCCTGGTCAACATGGACAGTCCCGGCATGGTGATCCTGCCCACCCACCGCGTGGTGCACGGTTTGGGGTCATTTTCCTCCGCCGCCTTCCGCGACGGGGCCAGCGCCTACTTCAGCGTGGAGGAGGTAGATCCGTCGGTGGACGCGGCCCGCGCCGCCATCATTCTGCGCGAAGCCGGACGCATGGGCACAGCCCTGCTGGCGGTCACCTCCGACCGGGTATTTCTGCTCGACCGGCCAAAAGCGGTCTCCGGCGAAATTTTTACGGGATGGTCGCTGCGGCAGCAGGCGCTCGACGTGGTGCAGTTGCACAAATGCCTGCTCGAAGGCGTGCTGGGGATTTCCGAAGAAGCCATCCGCGAGCAGAAAAATGTCCGCTACATACGCGACCTGGGTGAGGCCATGGCTCAGGTGAGGAGCGGAGCGGCCAACGTGGCCTTCCTTATGAACCCCGCCCGCATGGCGCAGGTACGCGACATTGCTTTTGCCGGCGAAGTCCTGCCTCAGAAGTCCACCGATTTTTATCCCAAGCTGCTTACCGGTCTGACCATCTATGCGCTGGAGTAGCCGACCTCGGGAGCGCGCCACTCCGGCTGTGATGGTTGCGACCGTGGTTCTCTTGGCTTTACTGATTTTCGACGCCGCGGTTTCGGGCTTCTCCGAAGAGAAACGCCTGTCGGTTTATTCCGGCACGGCCAGTTACTCCCTCGCGGTCAGGGAGCAGAATGGCGCGGAATACGTTGGCCTGCTCGAAATCCTCAGTCCCCTGGGGTCGGTCAGCGCTTACACCGATGGCGGCCTCTGGAGACTGAAATTCGACCGCGTGGACGCCGAATTCACGCCCGGAAAAACCCGGGCGCGGGTGCGCGGGAAAAATTTCGATCTTCCCGCCAATTTCTGGCTGGAAAACGGGCACGGCCTGGTGCCCCTGAGTTCTCTCCCGGGACTGATGCAGCGCTTCCTGGGCACGACGGTAAATTTCCACGAAAGCTCGCGGCGGTTGTTTATCGGCAATGTGGCGGTCCATTTCACTGCCCAGGTAAACAGGACGAATCCTCCCACCCTGGTGATGAATTTCACAGCGCCGGTGAATCCCACCATCGCAACCGAACCGGGGAAACTGCGCATGGTGTTTACCCGGGAGCCGCTGGTCCCTCCCGGATCACAGACTTTGACCTTTGACAGCCCATCCATCCCTTCGGCCACGTTTCAGGAGAGCAACGGAGCGGCGGAGATTGCGGTGAACGGACCGGTTCCGCTCTTCGCCAGCTTCAGCAACAACGGCCACACCATCACGATTACGCCGGCGCCGCAGTCCGCGCCGAGCGCGCAGGCCCCGGTAGCGCCGCCCGCCGTTGCTCCGGGCGGCCCGGTTCCGCAGGTCCTGCCTGGAACGGTTATGCCCGCGCCGGTTGCGAGCCCGGCGCACTATTTCGTGGTCGTGGACGCAAGCCATGGCGGGGATGAGCGGGGCGCGGCGCTCAGCGACCAGTTGGCGGAAAAGGATGTCACGCTGGCTTTTGGTTTACGCCTGGGGCAGCAGCTGCAGGCGCACGGGATTTCGACCCTGGTCTTGCGCGAAGGAGACGCCACCATGAGCCTGGACCAGCGCGCAAATATGACCAACGCGGCGCATCCGGCGATCTACATTTGCCTGCACGCGACCTCGCAGGGCACCGGAGTCCGCCTCTACACTGCATTGCTTCCGGTGGGCAGTGAGAACCAGGGACCATTTCTTGACTGGAACACGGCACAGTCCGGGTTTAGCGCCGCCAGCCAGAGCGTCGAAGCCAGCCTGGCGACAGAATTGGGGAAAAAGCAGATTGCGGTCCGTTCCCTGCTCGCGCCGCTGCGTCCTTTGAACAACATTACAGCCGCAGCCGTGGCCATCGAAATCGCGCCCCCCTCGGGCAAGCTTGATGACCTGAATTCCGCCTCCTACCAGCAGATGGTGGCGGAATCGGTGACGGCTGGAATCGAAGCGGTGCGCAACCTGCTGGGAGGCGCGCGATGATCCCGCGTCATCTGATTATCGGGGTCGCCGCCATGCTGGCCGTGGCATTGGGAATGAGCCTCTATGCCTGGCGGATGCGAGGCCGGGCCACGCAGGCCGAACAGCCCGCCGAGTACGCCCATCCGGTAGCAGCGCCGGTGCAGGGGCCCACCGAACAAGTCACGCTCTACGTGGCCTACGACGACCCAGGCGTGCTGCGGGCGCAGGCGGCCAGCATTCCGCTGCCGGCCGGCCGCCAGGAGCGGGCGGAGGAACTGCTGCGAGCGCTGCTCGGCCTGTATATGGACAAGGCTTCGTCCCACCCTCTGGGCCCGGGGAGCGAGGTGCGCGACGTGTACCTGGTGGACCCCGGGCTGGCCGTGATTGATCTGAATGATGCCTTCGCTGACGCGCATCGGTCCGGCGTTCTGGTGGAAGAGCTCACGGTGGCTTCACTGGTGCAGACTTTGGCGACCGGCATCCCTGGAATTAATCGGGTAAAGATTCTGGTGGGTGGGAAGGAACGCGAGACCCTGGCGGGCCACGCTGACCTGTCCTGTGTTTATGATGTGTCGGCGGTGGGGCAGATGGTGGCGGAGTTGCAGAAGTGAGTTTCTAGCTTCTGGCTTCTGGCTAATCCAGAGTCCAGATGCTGCTTCGATCGCGCTCCCACTGTCCTAATCCTACGGATGCGCCTTTCCGTTGTGACCATTACCGTTACTGATGCCTCGCCCATGGCGATTGTCGAAGCCGTACAGTTCGCACATGGTGAGAGCGTTTGTCCTGATCAGGTTCATCTGCTCATAGATGTATTGGCGAAGATCGGCTACGTCCAGCACCCGGCTTCCGTTGTTCAGGTGCGCATAGACCAGATCTCCTCTAAGGCTTTCGAGCACGGATAGCGCGATTTGTCTTTCGTTGGTGTCCATGAAAAGCTCCACTGCGAACAACATTTTCCACAATTTACAATACTTCCTTGATGCACTTTAATCTGTGCAATTGTGACCACCTGTCGAAATTGCCATTTGTCCCATACTGACTACCAAGTACCAATTGCTGCACCACCGGCTGCTAGAATCCTTGAATGTTCTTTCGATCCGACAATCGTTCTCCGGACCAGATGCGGCCGGTCAATATCATCCCCAACTTCATTAACACGGCCGAGGGATCGGTCCTGATCGAGCTCGGCAATACGCGGGTGATCTGCACTGCCTCGGTCGAAGAGACCGTGCCGCAGTTCATGCGCAACCGGGGCAAGGGCTGGATTTCGAGCGAGTACAGCATGCTGCCGCGGGCCACGCTGACCCGCACGCCGCGCGAGGTGAACAAAGGGCGTCCCAGCGGACGCACGCATGAAATCCAGCGCCTGATCGGGCGCGCGTTGCGCGCGGTCACCGATCTGGACCGCATGGGCGAGCGCACCATCTGGATTGACTGCGACGTAATTCAGGCCGACGGAGGCACTCGCACCGCGTCCGTCACCGGGGCCTTCGTGGCGCTCGGCCTGGCACTGGAAAAACTGGTGCAGGCGGGCACGCTGACTTCAGTTCCCTTCCGCGACTATCTGGCGGCGGTGAGCATCGGCATCGTGGATGGCGAGATCCTGCTCGACCTCTGCTACGAAGAAGATTCGCGCGCCGACGTGGACATGAACTTCGTGATGACCGCCGGCCGCAAGCTGGTCGAAGTACAGGCCACGGCGGAGCACCAGGTCTTCGACGAGGAGCAACTGGGAAAAATGATTGCCCTGGCCAGCCAGGGCGTGCAGGCGCTGATTGCCAAACAGCAGGCGGTGCTGGGGACACTGACGTTGCGGCAGTAACCTGTGCCCGGAAATCCTGGGCCACGCTCCAGATGCTCTCGGTTACTGTTTACGTTGGTTCGCCGTCGGGGTTGAGGGCGGCGCGGCCCACCCTGCGCGTTGCGCGAGGGTGGGGCACCCGTCATTTACTGTTGAGCAGACTTCCGACACGCCGCATGATCGTTTTCATTTCCGGTCAGTGCGAAACCTGGGCGCGTTCCGCGAGAAATTTGTTCTGGCACTCTTTCGCGGCGGAGAGCAACGGACCGAACTCAGGAGTGCTCCGCAGACTCGCCATCAGGGGATCGGTCTGAAGAGCAGCGTAAGCGCAGTAGCGCCCCTCGATCGCACTCTTGACCAGGCGCACGGCAATGTCCTGCTTTCCGCAGGCAGCTATGAGCGCTGCGTCCCAGTACCGGTTCTCGGGATCGGGATCAGCGAAAAAGCCCGGGGTAGCGGCTCGGACCTCTTTGTCCAACTGGGCTGGCGACGAAGGGGAGAGGCAGGCCATAATGATTCCACTGAAGGGATCACTGGGGCTCACTTTCTCCGCGCTGGCTCGTGCCTCTCCCCGTTTGCCCGCGCGTTCGAAATGGAGAGGCATGTTCGACGAGACCCAACCCGAACCGGGATCCAGCCGGAGGAAATCCATGGCGCGATCGGAATTCCCCATCAGATCAAACACGAAAGAGCATGACCGGAATTGATAGTTCCCGGGATCAAGAGCCACTGCCTTGTCACACTCGGGCGCGGCTTCATCGAGCATCCCACCGTAGCGCAGGACATAACTCAGGGCGAAGTGCGCCATGGCATTCTCGGGATGCCGCGCCACCAGGGCTTTTGCATCCTGATAGGCCTTGCCCAGTTCACCTCTTTCCACCCGGTTGGTGATGAGCATGCCGGCGGCATCGCTGTAGTCGGGATCGAGGGCCAGGGCGCGCTCGTGGGCGGCAGTGGAACGCTGGAACATGCCTTCGCCGCCATCCGAGTAGTGGGAGTCATAGTAGTAGCGCTCTCCCAGCGCACGCCATGCTGGCGCATAGGTGGAGTCGAGACCCACCGAGCGCTCCAGCATGGCAATCGCTTCTTTGTTGGGAGCGGCATCGTGGGGCAGCGACACGCTTCGCAGGTATAGATCGTAGGCTTCCTCGTTCTTGGGACGCGTTCCCCCTTCTGCTGAGGTGTCGTCCGCCCCCAGCGCCGGCACCAGGCCCTGGCGGACTCTCGTCGCAATCTGTCCCCGCATGGAGATCATGTCCAAAGCGCCGACGCTGAGCGTGTCTCGCCACACTGAGCGGTTGTTCGCGACATCGACAGCTTCGAGCGTGATCTGCAGCTGGTCGCCTTCCTTCAGGTAGTGGCCGGTCACAATATTGCTCACCCGCATTTCGCGCCCCGCCTGTTCAAGGTCCAGGCTGGCGGCGTTGTATTTGCTGGTGGTGGCGAAAGGGCGGATGGACAATGATTTCACGTAACTCAGGGCGGTAGCGATTTCGTCGGGCAAGGCCAGCCGCAGAAAATCAACGTCCTTGTCGGGGCTCATGTTCTGGAAAGGAAGAACTGCGACTGTGGTGGGGTTGGCAGAACTGACGGTGGGTGCGGCGCGATGCCGGAGCTGCCAAAAAACCACAGCCCCAATTGCCAGCGCTACGGCGGCAACCAGCGCGGCAATTTTTCCATAGGTCGGATTTTTGCTGGGGGCTGCCGCCGCTGAAACCTGCGCGCCAACCTCGTGCCGGCTGGAACTCGAACGGCCCGCCGTGGCCCTTGGCGCCGCTTCGCTTCCGTCGGATGCAGGCACCACCATCCGCCCGCTCTCAGTGTCCCGCTTCAGGCGCTTCAGATCGCTCGCCATCTCCGAGGCATGCTGGTAGCGCAGCGAGCGGTCTTTTTCCAGCGCCTTGTCGATGATGTCTTCGAGCTTGGCGGGAACGTCCGGGTTCAGGCGAACCGCGGGAGTCGGCCCTGAATCCAGGATGGCTTTGAAGATCAGGGCCGAGGTGTCGCCACGAAAGGGCAATGTGCCGGTGGCCATCTCGTACAGAACCGCGCCGAAGGAAAAAAGATCGGTGCGGGCGTCGAGTTCCTTCCCCTTCGCCTGTTCCGGCGACATGTAAGCCACCGTGCCCACCATGGTGCCCGGACTGGTCAGGTGCTGTTCGTCGATCGTGCCGGTCATGGTGTTGGCCGATGCCACCTGGCTGGACGAACCCGCAGTCGGCGCAACCTTGGCCAGCCCAAAATCCAGGATCTTGGCGTGGCCTCGCTTGGTGACGAAGATGTTGGCGGGCTTGATGTCGCGGTGCACGATGCCTTCGGAGTGAGCGGCATCGAGCGCGTCGGCAATTTCGATGGCCAGCGAGAGCAGGGTGTCGTTCTCCAGCGGACGCCCGGCCACCATGTGCTTCAGGGTCAGGCCATCCAGGAACTCCATCGCGATAAAGCGCTTGCCCTCGTGTTCGCCAATTTCGTAAATGGTGCAGATATTGGGATGGTTAAGGGCGGAGGCAGCCCGGGCCTCGCGGCGAAAGCGTTCCAGCGCCTGCGGGTCCTGGGCCACATTGTCAGGCAGGAATTTGAGCGCGACAAAACGCCCGAGCGCGGTGTCCTCGGCCTTGTACACCACGCCCATCCCGCCCCCGCCCAGCTTTTCAGTGACCCGGTAGTGCGAAATGGTCTGGCCGATCATGCTCTGGCTCATAGTGGAGTCGGCCAATGTTAGGTGGGAATGGCACGGCAGTCAATCAAGTGCAGGCCTGGCTATGCGGTTTAGGACGCCAGACGATCTCCCCCAGAAAATCCACTTGACATATTCTTATATAGGAATATATTCAGGGAATGGCGAGAGCGGCAACCACGGCGGATGTATTCAACGCAGTCGCCGAGCCTCGCCGGCGCCAGGTAATCGGGGTGCTGGCGGATGGCAGGGAGTACGCAGTGGGAGAGGTGGTGCTGCGAATGCGGATGTCGCAGCCGGCGGTTTCCAAGCACCTGGGGGTGTTGCGCAAGGTTGGAGTGGTGTCAGTGATCAAACGCGGACAACACCGGATGTACCGATTGAATGCGGCCAAGCTCAAACCCGTGCATGACTGGGCGAAGACCTTCGAGCGGTACTGGACGCATCAGATCGGTCAGATTAAGGAACGGGCGGAGCGCAAGGCTGTGGAGCGGATGGTTTCGAGTGACATCAAGAAGAAGGAGGACTAATGGCAGCGAATATTCAGGAACAGGCGACGCAGGTGGTCCAGACATTCGAGATCGTGAAGCAGGAAGAGATTGCGGCGCCGATCGGCATCGTGTTCGAGACGATTCTGGAGCAGATGGGACCGTTGAACTCGACCCCGGAGAAGCCGATGCCAATGAAGTTGGAGGCGTGGCCGGGCGGGCGTTGGTTGCGCGATCTGGGAAACAACACGGGGCATTTCTGGGGCGTGGTGCAGGCGATCAAGCCTCCATCGCTGCTGGAGATATGCGGGCCGCTGTTCATGTCCACGCCGGCAGTCTCAAATCTCCAGTACCGGCTGACCGAAGAGAACGGAGTGACGCGGCTCCGGTTTGTCCATCGGGCGATGGGGTGGATCGGCGAATCGGACCGCGGAGTTGATGCCGGCTGGACCGACCTGATGACCCGTATTCGCACGGCGGCAGGAAAGCGCGGCAGCAAACGTTGAACGAACATCATTGAACGAAAAGGAGAACCTATGTGTCCTGCGTGTATTGCAACCGTGGCCTGGATCGCCGCAGGCACCACTTCGACGGGCGGAATTTCCGCGCTGGTCGTGAGCAGCTTCCGCGGAAAGAAGCGGCGCGGCGAGAAACGAGAGTTTACGACCGACAACAAGAACCTCAAGAAAGGAGAGAGACATGGACAACAAGAAGGAAACGAAGATGAACATGAAAACACCACCGATCGTGTCGCTGCAGGAGTGGGAGGCAGCGCGCCAGAAACTGCTGGTGAAAGAGAAAGAGTTGACCCGCGCGCGTGACGCGATGGCCGCCGAGCGCCGGCGGATGCCGTGGACGCTCGTGGAGAAGAAGTACGAGTTCGAGGGGCCTAAGGGCAAGGTGAGCCTGCTCGACCTATTCGACGGCCGCCCTCAGCTGGTCCTCTACCGCGCCTTTTTCGAGCCCGGCGTGTTCGGCTGGCCTGAGCATGCCTGCCGCGGCTGCTCCCTGGGGGCTGACCAGGTCTCTCATCTCGCCCATCTCAACGCCCGCGACACTACTCTTGCCTACGCCTCGCGCGCGCCGCAGCAGGACATCGCTCGCTTGAAAGCACGTATGGAATGGGAAATGCCGTGGTACACCATCACCGACAGCTTCGACAAAGACTTTGGCGTCGATGAGTGGCACGGCCACAACGTTTTCTTCCGCGACGGCGACGAAGTGTTTCGCACCTACTTCATCAACAGTCGCGGTGACGAAGCCATGGGCAGCCTCTGGAGCTACCTCGACCTCACGCCGCTCGGCCGTCAGGAGACCTGGGAAGATTCACCGGAGGGCTACCCGCAAAGCGCGCCGTACAAGTGGTGGAACTGGCACGACAACTACGGCGCCCAGACCTCCCCTGACCCCAAGTGGGTCCAGATTTCCGACGCTGGAGAAGCCGCCTTCCGCAAGCGCAGCGCAGAGGAGAAAGCGAGCTAAAGAAGCCGGCGTGGCCCACCTTTCGGTGCACCAGCTTATTTCAGAATTAAAAGTGGGTGCCCCACCCTCGTCTCTCCGTTGTTTGGAGAGACAGGGTGGGGATTTTCCTGCCCATTGTCCAACGAGTGAGACGTGCATTCTTTTTTCGTGTCGTCCACTGGAAGCAGGACCTGGCGGTTCCCACGCCTTCGACTTCCCCGTCAGGCGGGCGGCGGTTGGCCCATTCTAAATTTCGCGTTCTTCTTGCGAAATTTAGAGTGGGGATGTTGGAGGCTGATCCAGCTGTCAATCCCCTCTCCTGAGCTCTTTCCCTTCAACCCATTCATTCGCTGGACACAATACTTTGGCCCGCCCTGTCCCATTCTCCCCGCTCAAACTGCTATCCTATAAGTAGAAGGTAAATATCAGGCGCGGGCCACTTGGCTCGCGCCTTTTCTTGTTTGGGCGTGCCGGCCAGCGGCAAGTGCGGGGACGCGATCACGGGTTTCCCGGTCGCTTTAGATTTTGCCCAGGAAAACTCGAAACGGCTGCAGTTCTAACGGACACGGCTTTCAGGAGCCCGTCCCGTGAGCAGCCGAAGGCTGTTGCCGGGCGTGATTTAAGAGAACACCCCCGGCGCATCCGAAATGCGTGCCCTACCCACGCCGGGCGGGCGCACCTGAAATGTGCGCCCTCGGAAGAAGATGCGCGGGCCCATCGCCGCGCCTCTTTAGTTGGGGCCATGGAAAACAGCGCGGAAGTTCCTGCCGGGCAGCGCGCCGGGCGGGACAAAAAAGGTAAGCCACAGAAAGGCACCGATAAACAGCGGGGAGAGTTGGCCGAGATTCACTTCATGCTCAAAGCCGCCGGCCTGGGGTTCGGCGTCGCCAAGCCCTGGGGGGAGAGCGAACGTTATGATTTCGTCCTGGATACAGGAAATAAATTTTGGCGCGTACAAGTCAAGTCCACGTATGTGGCGCGCGCGCCTAAGTATTCGGTAAATGTCTGCCGGAGTATCGCTGGCAAAAAAAAGACGTCATACACGGCTGAAGAAATCGACATTCTGGTGGTTTACATTGTCGCCGAGGATGCCTGGTATGTGCTCCCGGTGGCGGTTGTCGCGGCCCGCACCCGTCTGTACTTCGCCCCTTTGGGAAGCAAAAGGGGCGGCTTCTACGAAAGATATCGCGAAGCGTGGGGATTGATGAAAGCAGAACCCCATGCCCCGGGACCCTAATGTGGGCGCGAGCGTCCCGCTCGTGCGGGGGAAGGCAGGCCCTGGATCCTGAATTAACTATTGTCTGGATCGTTCACCGTCCAGCCGATACTGAGTAATCACTTCCTGACCTGCGGCAAAAAACTTAGTCATCGGATCACGGCGCTGATTGAGTTCATCCTCGACAGCGCTGGCGGTGAAAACACCCGCGTCCGTAAGAACGTAAAACTTGGCTTGGCCGGTCTCTGGGAGGGGAAATTCAGTCGTAGCTTTCATTCCCGCCTGAAATTCGGCAGCTGTACGGACGAAGTTCTGGGCTGCGTCATGAATCGCGGGCTTTCCCACGCCGCCGATATAGCCCCCGCCACTGCTCAGATAGATACTCCCATTTCCGTCGGAGAGGGCTGTGACCGTGGCGGTACCGCGGTTCAAACTCAGATCCATCACAACTCCCCAAGGTTCCGTGGGAGTCGACGTCGCAGGCAGGCTGAATTTCTGGCGTGACCCCTGGAAGATCAGATTGCGCAGGTCAACGTAAGTCTTTGCTGGAGGCGAGTTCGACTGATTGGGAAGCATGGAAGATCGATTTCGTGTGCGCAATGCGATCAAGATTAGGAAGAAGACCGCGAAGGCTGCAATCGCGATTACGACTTTCATGTCAATAGATCCCCATCTCTCTAGTTAGAGCCTTCCACTTACTGTCCACCAGCGCCTTGGTCTTTTCGTCCATCAGGATTTCGTCGGGCCAGGGACGCGCGAAGCCTTCGCTGGGCCATTTGCGGGTGGCGTCAATGCCCATCTTCGAGCCGTAGTTGGGCAGACGCGAGGAATGGTCCAGCGAATCTACCGGGCCCAGGGTGAACTGAATGTCACGCTCCGGATCAATGTGGTTCAGCACCTTGAGCGTGACCTCGCCGATGTCCTGCACGTTCACGTCTTCATCCACCACGATGATGCACTTCGTGAACATCGCCTGGCCCAGCGACCAGATGGCGTTCATCACTTTGCGCGCCTGGCCCGGATAAGATTTTCGAATCGAAACCAGCATCAGGTTGTGAAAGACGCCTTCGACGGGAAGGTTGATGTTCACCAGCTCAGGAATGGTCAGCCGCATCAGCGGGAGAAAGATGCGCTCGACCGCCTTGCCCATCCATCCATCTTCCATGGGCGGCTTGCCCACAATGGTGGTGGAATAGATCGGATTCTTGCGGTGAGTGATGCACGAAACGTGAAAGACAGGATAAAGATCTTCGAGCGAGTAGTAGCCCGTGTGGTCGCCGAAGGGGCCCTCGGTGCGGAGTTCGTCGAGGTGCACGTGTCCTTCGAGGACGATCTCGGCGGCGGCGGGAACTTCGAGATCAACCGTTTCGCACTTCACCAGTTCAACCGGCTTCTGGCGCAGGAAACCGGCGATGAGATATTCCTCCACGTCGGGCGGCGCGGGCACGATCGCGGAGAAAGTCAGGGCAGGGTCGGTGCCGATGGCGACCGCGACTTCCATTTTGCCGCGGGGGCGGTCCCCTTCGCTCAATACAGACCCGCCGGAAGTACGCGCCATGATGTCCACCGCGGCACTGGCACGAGCGGGGACGCTCGCGCCCACATCGGCCTGGGCCGCGGTTCGCAGCGCCTCGCGGTAGTGTTCGGCGCCGACTTTCTGGCGCTGCCAGTGCATGCCGGTGGTGCGCTCGTCGTAAATCTGCATGCGGTACATACCGACGTTTCGTTTTCCGGTTTTGGGGTCGCGCGAGACCACGCAGGGCAACGTAATAAAACGGCCCGCGTCTTTGGGCCAGCACTGCAGGATGGGGAAATCGAGCAGCGAGAAATTGTCCCGCTTGATGACTTCCTTGCACGGGCCCGTGGCCACGGTCCTGGGGAAGAACTTCCCCATTTCGGCCAGCATGGGAAGCATTTTTACTTTGTCCAGAAAACCCTGTGGGGATTTCACATCCATGAAAGCCCGAATGCGGTCGGCCACCTGGTCGAGAGTGTCAACTTCCAGAGCCAGGTTCATGCGGCGAGCGGAGCCGAACTGATTGATCAGGACCTGCGCTCCGGGATGGCCCTTGATGTTTTTAAAAAGCAGGGCGGGGCCGCCCGCTGAGGCCTGCCGGGCCGAGCCCGGCCTGACCGGGTCAGAGACCCGGTCCCACACAAGCCCTTTACTCACGCGGTCGGTGATTTCAGTGATTTCGAGGACTGGATCCACTTCCGTGCGGATGGTTTTCAGTTCACCGGCGCGCTCCAGCGCCGCGATCCAATCCCGCAGATCTTCGTAGGCCAAAATCTTCCCCCGTTTAGAAACGGCAATTATACGGCAGAGGGCAGTGTCGAAAAGCTTGAAGCGCCAGAGGAGTCGTGGGTCAGTCCGGAATTGTATCCCCACGTTGTCATCCTGAGCGAAGCCGCCTCTTCGCTGGCGAAGAGGCGGTGGAGTCGAAGGACCCATATACCCGAAAAGGAGCCGCCCGTGAAAAATCCGCAAGTAGAAAGCACGGATGCTACGTCGGGGCATGACCTGACACCGCCGCATGGACTCGATAAAATCATCGCCACGTTTGGAAACATCTACGAATATATCGGGACGGACGGTCAGCTTGCTCCGCGCTGGCAGTCGGATTTCCTTGCAAAAACGAGCTTACCCTTCCCCATGCGCCTCGCATGGGACCCTTCGCGCGTCATCACTCAGATGACGTGCCACCGCCTGATGACTGGCATTTATGCCTCTGTCTTCGCCGGCATACAGAAAAACGGGCTTGAGTCTAAGGTTGTGAGCTTCGGCGGGTGTTTCGCTTTTCGTCCCCAACGCACCGGAAGCAAACTCTCCGCTCACAGTTGGGGCATCGCGATCGATCTCAATCCGCAAACCAATGCGCAGGGGTCCGCCGGGAACATGGATGCCCGGCTGGTTGAAGTCTTTCGTGCTGCCGGATTTGAGTGGGGAGGAGACTGGAACGGCAAGACTCGCGATCCCATGCACTTTCAATTCTGCACGGCGTACTGAAGCCAGACCTTGGACGTCGGACCTCAACAGACCGCGGGTAGTGTTCGGGGTAACCTACCCAACCGCACGTGCGGACTTGCGAAAACTGGATTCTACGGGAATTGTGCAACAAGTTGAGCAAGAGTTTTTCCGTGAGATTACGTACTACTGTCCGCCCATTTATGCGATCACTTTCGAGGAGATAAAGGATTAGCGATCCTCAGTGGCTTTTCTCACGATCCGGGCGGCGTTCTGGCTGTCGTCCAAGGGCCTGCACCCGTGCGCATCGAACTGGCTTTGAATAGTCTGCGGTGCCTCTTTGACCGGAGAGTAAGACCTGAATTGAGTATTGCAGGCTTCACAGATGCCGATGAGCGGGGAGCCTTCGGTCACGATTCTCAAATTGCGTTTTGCCATGCCCAAGTTTCCCACAGTCCCGGTCACCATACCAGCCCTGTGGATATTCAAACTGCACCACAACCGGACCGCGGGTAGTGTCTCAGTTTCAAACTGTATCCGGTTCATGACGCGTCCCATTCGGAAAGGATCGATGCCGCCGTTACACCTGTCTGGACATCGCCTGTCAGAGCGTACTTCAATATCTCGACATGATCGTTGTCGTAGAATCCTATCTCCCAAATCTTCGATACATTACCAATTCGGACAACGATGCCATCACAGTCATCCGTCACCCGGCGATGTTCTATTTCAAAAGGAAGGTTCCTTTTTTCGAGTCCCTGTAAAAGCCTCATGAGTTCCCGCGCATTGAATGGTTCTGTCATGCCGCAGCCCTCTCAGTTTGCCAGAAGCACGATTTCCTCAAGCGACCAAACGTGATCCTAGACCAGCAGCCATTGCGGGTGTGATCCTTAGCGTTTTGTGAATGCGTCCGAAATTGTAGTACATGGCATGGATTGCAACCATTAGTCCACCTTTGCGCTTCAGAGAGGGATGACGCTTGGATTCGCTAACCGTGTCCTCAGCTGCGCCTGTGGCAATATCGAAGACTTGCTTGGCAAGCTGGACGGGATCGCGCGGACGTTTGGCCACGAAGCGAGTATGCCACAGTTTAGTGGCTATTTTGAAACTGAGACACTACCGGACCGCGGCCCGCTGGTCGCGACGCCGCATCCAATATATAGTTCTTGGGCACGATCCAGACCCATCGAGGTGGATGAGTGAAGCGACGCGTGGTCATCACAGGCATGGGAGCGGTGAGCCCCAACGGCGTGGGCAACGCTGCGTTTTCGGATGCAATTCTCCAGGGGCGAAGCGGCATTCGACGGATCACCCGTTTCGATCCGTCGGAAATTCAGGTACAGATCGCGGGCGAGGTCCCGGACTTCGACGAGTTGGCCTGGGTGGAAAAGCGGGAGCGAAAACATGTGTCCCGGGTTCTGCCGCTGGCCCTGGCGGCTGCGACCGAGGCCTTGCGAACCGCTGGCATCGACGCCGCTTCCCTGCCCCTCGAACAGAAGCGCCGCTTCGGCGTGATTCTGGGATCGGGCGGCGGGTCCCAGGAATTCACCGAAGAGCAGTACAGGTTATTTTTTCACGAACAATACAAGCAGATGAGTTTGTTCTGCGTGCCCACCGGAGTGATGGGTACGTTGTCGAGCGAACTGAGTGTGCGCTTCGGGTTGCGCGGGCCCAGTCATGTGGTGACAACCGGTTGCACTTCATCGACTGACGGCTTCGGATACTCGGTGCGGCAAATTCAATCAGGGAGACTCGATCATGGTGTTGAGCGGAGGGGCCGACGCGCCCATCTCGCTGGGCATCGTGAAGGGATTCATTCTGATGAAAATTCTCACCGACTCCTGGAACCACGCGCCCGAGCGCGGCTCGCGGCCGTTTTCCGTGGACCGGGACGGTTTCGTGGTGGCGGAAGGATCGTGGATGTTCGTGCTGGAAGAATACGAACATGCTCGCGCGCGTGGAGCCAGGATGCTGGCGGAGATTGCCGGCTATGGTTCGACTTGCGAAGCCTTTCATCGGGTGCGGCTCCAGGAATGCGGCGAGGAACCGGCGAGGGCGATCGGTCTGGCAATGAAAGAAGCGGGGATCGGCGCCAGCAATGTGCATTACGTGAACCTGCACGGGACTTCGACCCAATTGAACGATCGCATCGAGACCCGGGCGTTAAAGCTGGTGCTGGGTGAACACGCGGCGCGGGTGCCGATGTCCGCTTTGAAGTCGCAGATCGGGCATCCCCAGGGAGCGTGCGGCGCAGCCGGGGTGGCGGCCACGATTGTCGCCATGCAGAACGGGCAGATTCCGCCGACCATCAACCTGGAGACGCGAGACCCGGAATGCGATCTCGACTACGTTCCCGACGTGGGGCGGAAGCGCGCGATCGAGCATGCAGTGTGCAACTGCATTGCTTTTGGATCGAAGAACTCGGCGCTGGTGCTGCGGAATTGTGCGTAGGGCAGTCTTCAGTCGTCGGTCGTCAGCCAATCCCGAGTTAATCGTCTGAGATGGAGGACGGGCGTCCCGCCCGTCTTCTGAGAACTGAGCCCTGGCGTCTGGTCTGGAGCTGACGACCGACGACTGCTTCACGACTCCAGTAAGTGCAGTACCGTGCCTTCCACCTTGGGCCATGCGTTGGAGCGCGGATCAATCAGGTCCGAGTGTCCGGCCGTAGAGATTTCCAGATAGTGCACGTTTTCACCGCGCTTTTTCTTTTGCTCGGTGTAGTTGCGGCTGAGGAACGGCGGTACGGTGTCATCGGAGGCGCCGTGGATCAGCCATTGCGTGGCTGACGAAATCTTGAGCTGCATGGGATCGGCTTCGCGGTAGTGCTCCGGGACCCGGCTGGGCTCGCCCCCGAGAAAATCCACAACTGCGTTGTCGCTCAGATGAAGTTCCCAGGCCTGCTGCAAATCCACCACGCCGGCAAGAGACACCACGCGCTTGACCGAGGGCTCGTGCCCAGCCAGGCACAAAGCCAGCTGGCCTCCCGCGGAGTGGCCCATGACCAGCATCTTCGAGGGATCCAGATGGTAGCGTTGCGCGATTTGTGAAGCGAAGCGGTAGGCGCTGCGCACGTCTTCGAAGGTTCCCGGCCACCCTCCTCCCGGATTTCCTACCCGGCGATACTCCACATTCCAGGTCGCCAGCCCCTTGGCCGTGAGAGCGGCGCAGAGGTGTCCGGCGTGCTTCAGATCGTATTTGGCACGCCAGTAGCCGCCGTGAATGTTCACCACCACCGGAAAGGGACCCGGGCCTTTGGGCACGCGCAACTCGCCGAATTGATTGGGGTCTGTGCCGTAGGGCAGGCGGGCATCGGCTGGAGGGGGCGGGAGTGTCAGGATGTCGTCTGCGGGCATGGATTGCGAACCGGGCTCAGGACTGGAGATTTAGAGATTCAGTTGCAAGTTTCAAGTTCCCGGTTCTTAGTTGCCTTTGAGCTTGAGTTTGGATTTGTTTTCTTCAAGAAATTCTCGAAGTTTGTCGGAGGCCTCAAGTAGCCGGGTCCACTGCTCGTAATACAGGGTCACGGGAAAACGCCCCAGGCCGTACACGCTCACGCCACCCTTTTCGCTCACCCGGAATTCCAGGCTGCCAGTGCGCCGCGGCCCCTGCTTTTCCAGTTCAGACAGACGCGCCTTGAGTTCTTCATAAGTCGGTTCAGCCATGAAATTACCTCGGAGAATATAAAGATAAGTGCATATGGAGCGGGAGACCGGGGTCGAACCGGCGACATCCAGCTTGGGAAGCTGGCGTTCTACCGCTGAACTACTCCCGCGCCGATTTCAGGTTACCACTGTGGGGAATTGGGGGCAATGCGGCTACTCGATGGGCTCGATCAGGGTGACCGCGGAGCGGCGGTTGGGTAACTGCACGACGGTGATGGCTGCCAGCACAAAAACTATGCCTACGGCTTGCAGGGGGCGCATCAGTTCGCCCAGGGCGATGGCGGCGATCACGATGGAGAACACGGGCTCCAGGCAGCTGACCACGATGGCGCGGGTAGGCTCCAGATGCTGCAATCCGGCAAAGTAGAAGGCGAAGGGAGCCAGCACGGATATGAGCGAGAACAGCAGCAGAAAGAGCCACTGAGCGGCGGAATAGTGGGCGGCGATGAGTTTCCACGGGGGGTTGACCAGGAGCCAGAACAAGGATGCGCTGCAGGTGGTGTAGAGCAGCACGATCCAGCGGTCGCGGCGGGCCAGAATGTCGTGGCCGCCGATGTTGTAAAAGGCGAAGGAGAAGGCCGCCAGCAAGGCGGCGAACAAGCCAACGGCATCGAGCCGCAGTCCGCTGCCACCGAACAATCCAATCACCAGAGCAATCCCTGTCACCGCCAGACCGACCGCCGCGACCTGCTGCAGCGTGGGTTTTTGCAGCCGGCGAGCGACGGTGTAGAGCAATACCCAGATCGGGGCGGTGTATTGCACGATGATCGCGGTGGCGACGTTCGTCCTTTGAATCGCCAGATAGTAGAAGTAGTTCGAGGCGGCCACGCCCAGAATGCCGATCAGGAAGAGCTGGCCGAGGTCTCGTGAGGGCAGGCGGAGGCTGTTGCGTCCCCGGAGCAGCATCAGGATGGGCAAGAGAACGAGGAAGGAAAATGTGGCGCGGCCCTGGGAGAGAACCAGGGGATCGATGGCGTTGACCTGATGGAGGCCGGGAAGGCGGCCGGTGAAGGCGGCGCGGCCGAGGGTGGCGGAGATGCCCCAGAAAAATGTGGCGGCGGCGATGTAGAGGTAGCCGCGGACGGGTTGGCGAGCGTGGGTGCGCAACCTTGCAGATTACAACAAAAGCTTGCCGAGCTTTGCTCGGCCGGGCAGGTGGGACACCTGCCCCTACGTGGGTGGTGTGATTATCTGCGGTTGTCGGTTTTGGGTTCGGGGTGGATCAGGACGCGGAACAGCTCCGGAAACTCCTGCTTGAAACGGATTTCGAGTTCGGTGGAAATGTCGTGCACGCTGGAGAGCGGCAGGTCGTCGGCCATGGTGCAATGGGCGGAGACGTAAATGCGTCCGCGCACGCGTTTGATCTGGATGTCGTGCATGTCCAGGATCTCGGGAGATTTGGCGGCGACCGCCTTCAGGCGCCGTTCCAGCTTGGCGTCGTGCAGGAGTTCGTCGCCGGCTTCGATGGTGGCGGGCTCGCTTTCGATGTGGGTGAGGATCGACGTAATTTCAGGCACGTCCTGGCGAATTTCGGATTCGAGGACGGTAACCCGGTCGTGAGCTTCTTTCAGGCTGAGATTCTCGTCGAGTTCGAGGTGCTGTTCCACGTGCAGGTGGCCCTGGAAGTCCTGCACGCTGACGTCATGGACGTTGAAATTGTTGCGAGTGGCGACGGCGCGGACGCGGTCAAAAATGTTTTCCGTGCGCCAGGCCCGAGGCACGGAGTGCACGACCACGTCAGCGTCAGGCAACACTTCATGGACCGCGCTGGTCACGGCTTCAGCCATCTGCTCGGAGCGCTGAAAGGTCACATTGCGGGCCACGCCAACCGAGAGATCGGCAAAGTAGCGGTTGCCGGCGCGGCGAATGCGAACGCGGTCCACCTCAAGCAGGCCATCGACGCCGGAAACCGCGGCAACAATCTGGTTGCGCACTCCGGCGGGAGCAGCGTCGAGCAGGGCGTCAACCGTCCGGCGGGCGAGGCGCGAGCTTACGTAAACCACCACGCCAGCCACAAAGAGGGCGGCCACCGGATCAGCGTCGCGCAACCAGCCTATGCCATAGATTCGTCCGAACAGGACCAGGAACAGACCGATGATCACGATGCCGCTGGACCAGATGTCGGTGGAGAAGTGGAGGGCATCGGCCTCGAGCGCCTGGCTGTCGTACTTGGCGGCGATCCTGCCTAAGGCGCGGGAGCGCCAAAAATCCACGGCCATGGAGATGAACATGACGACGAAGGCAGCGATGCTGGGCTCGATTTCGACGCGGTGGAAGAAGAGCCGCTTGACCGCTTCGTAGATGATCCAGATACAGGTGAGCAGAAGCAGACCGGTCTCGATGAAGGCGGAAAAGTTCTCCACTTTGCCGTGACCGTACTGGTGATCGGCGTCAGCCGGCTTGTCGGAGACCCGCACCGACATCAAAGTGATGATGGCCGCGACCAGGTCAAGCACGGAATGCAATGCTTCCGAAAGAATGCCCAGGCTGCCCGTGGTTACGCCGACGACAATCTTCAATGTCGTGATAGCCAGGGCGGCCAGAACGGAATTTCCCGCCACCGCGCGTTTTTCGGCGCGCATGGATTCCGGACTGTAAACCGCGGGCGATCCCGACATAGCGGCATTATAGCTGTGGGAGCGGACGTCGGACTTCGGGCCCCTCCAATGCCTAATTTCTATGTATTCCGACGAGTTTGTTATAAAGTCTGTCTTTGTTCGCTCCCATCGAACCTACAGCTGATGCTGCGAGGCGGCAGTCAACGTCTCATCATTTCGATTTCGCTTCGGGGTTTCTTCCGCCCGATCAAGGAAAAGAGCTATGAATCGTGCCAATGTCTGTTCGGTGATTACAGTTCTCGTACTGATTGCAGGCGGCTGCGCCGTGCAGGGGCAAACCGCGCCGCCCATCAAACCCGGGCTCTGGCAAGTGCACAGCGAACGGGAGGTGAACGGACAGAAAGTGCCGGATGCCAGCGACCGCCTGAAGAACATGAGTCCGGTAAAGCGGGCCCGGTTCGAAGCCATGATGAAAGCGCGCGGGATTGAAACCGGCGCGCCCGGCATGAGCAAGATGTGCTACACCAGCGAGATGCTCAAGCACTCCCCCTGGGCCGGGGTGCAGAGCGATTGCAAAGCCACTTTCAGCAAGCAGACTTCGGCGGAGTGGAAATGGCATACCACGTGCCCGGAGTCCGGCTATGAGGCTGACGGCGAGGCCACCTTCAGGGACCCTGAGAACTACACGGTGCAGTCCACCTCGGCGTCAAAAGCCGGCGATAAGGTTCGCAGTTCGCGCACGACGATAATCGCCAAATGGCTGGGCGCTGATTGCGGCAGCGTGCAGCCGCTTAATATCAATCCCTGAACACACCAGGGAGCCCGCGCTTTGTCGCGTGTCCGGTATTTTCCGCTCTCGAGCGACGGATTGCGCCTGCCTGGTACTGTCGGCGGTTTCGCGGTTATAGGGGTCCTTCGACTCTGCGACTCGATTCGCGAGCGAATCGAGTGGCTGCGCTCAGGATGACATCGGGACGCCCGGGCTTAAACCTGCTCTATGCTACGATTCTCAGGAGCGCATTCTCAGTGCTGCATTCTACGTGCACTGGGGAATTGTGATGGAGGAATCTGATTTGACGACTTATCGAGGGTGGCTGTGTTGGTTGTTGTTGAGCACTGCGGCCTGGGCACAAGCGGCCAAGCCGGCGGTCCGTCCGGCGCCACCCAAAGCCGCTACCGCAGCTGCGGCGCCGGCCACTAAGGCGGCTGAGGGGACGAGTGTTGCTCCGGGCACGCCTGTGATCACGATTGCCGGGTTATGCGACAAGCCATCGGCCGCCAAAGCAGCGGATTGCAAGACGGTGGTAACGCGCGCCGAGTTTGAGCAACTGGTGAATACGGTGGCGCCTACCCTAGCCCCACCCGCACGAAAGCAACTGGCGACGCAGTACGGCATGGCCCTGGTGATGGTGCACAAGGCGCACGAGATGGGTCTGGACCAGGGACCGAAGTATCAGGAGCTCATGCGGGTGGCGCGCATCGGTGTGCTCACCAAGGAACTGAGCCAAAGCCTGCAGGATGAGGCCGGCCACATCTCGGACAAAGAGATTGAGACCTATTACCATAGCCATGATGAGGAGTTTCAAGAGATCGAACTGCAGCGAATCTTCATACCGCGCAGCAAGCAAGTGGTGGAAAGCAGGGACAAACCGGCCGACGACGCCGCCAAGAAACAAGAGCAGGAATCCGAAGACGCCATGAAGAAACTGGCGGACGCGCTGCGGGCGCGGGCCGCGGCGGGAGAAGATTTCGAGAAGCTGCAGGACGAGGCCATTGCCGCCTCTGAAATGAAAGGCAAGCCGCCCACCAAGCTGGGCAAGATACGGCGCACCAGCCTGCCGCCCGACCAAGCCGCGATTTTCAACCTGAAGCCCGGGGAAACCTCGCAGCTGATCATCGGTCCCAACGGATACCTGGTGTACAGAGCAGGAGAAAAAGACACTCTGCCCCTGGACAAAGTGCAAGCTGAAATCTCTTCCACCATGCGCTCGCAGCGCATGCAGGATGCGCTGCAGAAGATTCAGCAGTCCGCCACGCCGGAGTTGAACGAGAAATATTTTGCTGACGCACCGGCGGCTGCGCCGGAAGCGGGCATGCAGGACGACAAGGGCACGAAGCCGGCGATGAAGGCCCCTCCATCCGGTCCCAAATAAATGGGCGACGAAAAACCAACTGTTGTGGTCACGGGGATCTCCGGCAATCTAGGGAGCAGGCTGCTGCCGCAACTGGGCAGCTTCAACGTGATTGGCGTGGACCTGACTCCGCCGGCAACCGATCTTCCGCTGCGCTTCGAACGCATGGACCTGGGGCAAGAGGAATCCTGCCGGCAGCTTTTCTTTTTATTGCGGGAAACGCGGGCGGAGGCTGTGATCCACCTGGCGTTCGTTCTGGACGCGGTGCAAGCTGGAGTGCTGGATCTTGATCGCATGTGGCAGATCAACGTGGCCGGAACGGCGCGGGTGATGGAGGCGATCACCGAGGTCAATCACGAAGAGACTGTGGTGCGGAAATTTATTTTTCCCAGCAGCGTTTCCGTTTACGGGCCGGAGTTGCCTGGACCGGTGACGGAAGAACATGCGCTGGGCGCCCATACCCTGCCCTATGCGATCCATAAGATGGAATGCGACAAGGTAGTGCAGCAGCGGGCGCCGGCGCTGCGGGGGTGCAGCGCCTATATGCTGCGTCCGCATATTTTTGCCGGGGCCAGCGTGCAGAACTACATGCTGGGCGCCTTTCGGGGCACGCCGGGTGGGCGAAGCAAGCGCGCGGCCAGCATGAGGAGCCGGGGCCAGCGCCTGCCCTGCCTGTTGCCGCGGGGACGCCGGTATCTGGAGCATCGAATCCAGTTCGTGCATGTCGATGACATGGCCCGGCTGATGAGCCGGATTCTGCAGAAGACGGAGCCTGAATCGCAACGCCTGACCGTGCTCAACGTGGCGGGACGCGGCGAGCCGCTGACCATCGAGCGCTGCATCGAGGTGGCCCAGGCCAAACTGTGGCGGCTGCCGGGCAAGCTGCCATTCAGGGTGGCTCTGAAAATAATGTGGCAGCTGGGGATTACGGCCATTCCGCCAGAGGCGACGCCTTACATGACCGGCGAATACCTGCTGAATACCGATCGGCTGCGGAAATTTCTGGGCGAGAGTTATGAGGATGTAATTCGTTACTCGATTGCGGACGCGTTTGCGGATTGCTTTAAGAGCGAGGCGGTTGTGAAAGTGGAGGAGTCCGCGGCTGGGGTTTAGGTTGCGGCACGTGTGGTTCGTAGAATTCGAAGATTGCGAGGGCGAGACGCCCTCGCGACAGCCGGCGGGACGCCGGCGCTACTTTTTGCCGCGGTATAGGCCGGCGATGCCGAGGGTGTATGGGGTCCAGGCAGATTCGCGGAAGCCGGTTTCGCGTATGCGTTGCAGCATTTCGCCAGGGGCGGGAAAGCGCGCCACCGATGCGGGCAGGTAGGCGTAGGGCCCTTTCACTCCTGAGATGAGTGTGCCGACCGCGGGCAGGACGCGTTTGAAATACAGCCGGTAGAAGTTTCCCACCAGGCCTTCAGGCTCTCCGAAATCCAGAATGCCAAATTCTCCGCTGGGGCGCAGGACGCGCATGATCTCGCGCAGTCCGGCGTCGTAATCTGCCAGGTTGCGAAAGCCGAAGGCGGAAGTGATCAGATCGAAATGAGCGTCGGGAAAAGGCAGGCGCAGAGCATCGGCCTCGATCCAGCGCAACGAGGTGGCGGCCGCCTTCTGGCCGGCCCGCTGCAGCATGGCGTGGGAAAAATCGGCGCCCAGGATTCTGGGGGAGGAGTTCCCTGCCTGACGGCGCAGAGCGAGTGTCATGTCGCCCGTACCACAACACAAATCGAGGACCTGGGATTCCGGGCGGGAGAGAATGCTGGCGAAGGCCCGGGCGGTTTTTCTCCACCAGAGCCGGTCGATATTGAAAGAGAGGAGATGGTTCAGCAGGTCGTAGCGGGGCGCGATGGATGTGAACATGGCGCGCACGGCGCGGGCGGCGGATTGCGGGTCGGCGGCGCCTTCGGGGGCAGCGCCGAGGATTGCGGATTTGGTGGAATCGGTCACGTTTGGAATTTCTTTGCCGGGTTTTTGACTGAGCTAGTGTCCTGTCCCGGAAATTCGTTGAATTAATATTGTCATCCCGACCGGAGCGGAGCGAAGCGAGCGCAGTGGAGGGACCCGCTGTTGCAGCCAACTCGAGCTGCGCCGCTTACATTTCGATATTCCGTGTATTTCTGGGACAGCACGGTAGTTCGAGATTCGGGCGCGAACGCGAACAGCCAACCTCAGGCGCTAAAGCGCGACGTTTTCGGCGTTTTAGCGGCACGACTGAAATCGTGCCCTTCCCAATCTCCCTTCCATCTCCCCCCAATCTCCCTGTTCCAATGACGGGCGAGGACGCCCGTCCTCCATCTCTACCGTGGGCTAGCGGGAGAGGCGGCGCAACTCATCGACGGCTTCGATCACCACCTGCTCGGGTACATCGTTTGCGATTTCCACTTTGCCGATTTCGCGGGGCAGGACAAAGTGCACGACGCCGTTGCGGGTCTTTTTGTCCGATTTGAGCAAACGAAGGATGTCGCGGCTGCGCGAGTTGACCTTGGGCAGCGGGCCCAGAGCACGCACCGCGTCGGTAATACGGGCGGCACCGGCCTGGTCGATGCGATCTACGGCCGATGCAATTGTGGCGGAGGCGATCATGCCCCAGGCGACTGCTTCGCCGTGCAGAAAATGCCGGTATGCGGTCTCCGCCTCGAGCGCGTGGCCGATGGTGTGGCCCAGGTTCAGTACGCGGCGGAGGCCATTTTCGCGTTCGTCGGAGGAGACCACTTCAGCTTTCAGCCGGACGGATTCTGCGATGATCCATTCCAGCTTGACGGGGTCGCGGCGCAATTTCTTTGCATCGACGTCTTCCAGAACGCGGAACAACTCCGGCTTGCCGATGACGCCGCATTTGAGCGCTTCATAAAGACCGGCGCGGAATTCGCGGTCAGGCAGCGTGGTGAGGACCGCGGGATCGATCAGGACGATGCGGGGATGGTGGAAGGTCCCGACCAGATTTTTTCCGGCGCGCAGGTTGACCCCGGTTTTGCCGCCGATGGAGGCGTCCACTTGCGCCAGCACGGTGGTGGGAATCTGCACCAGTTCGAGGCCGCGCATGTAGAGGGAGGCCAGCAGGCCGGTCACGTCGCCAACTACGCCGCCTCCGAAAGCTACGAGGACGGAATTCCGGTCTGCGCCCAGGCGGCTCAACTGCTCGGAAAGTTTCTCTACCGTGGCCAGCTTTTTGTGGCGTTCGCCATTGGGCATTTCCAACATTTTCGGGACGAATCCAGCGGCGGAGAGAGATGCGGTCAGCTTTTTTCCCCACTTGCGGCGGACAGGCGGGACGGTGACGACGAACAGGCGCTGGGATTTTGCACCAAAGATGTTGCGGAGGGCTGCGCCGGAACGGTGCAGGAGGCTGTTCTCGATTACAGCGTCATAGGGACGCGGCGGAAGTGCGATAGTTACGCGGGTCATGCGTTCTCATCATAACTTAAGCGGATCGGGCAGGAGGATGGTCGCACCTGGAAACCTGGGCGGCGGTGCACGAGCGGGGCGCTCGCGCCTACATTGCTTTCTTGGGATTAGCCATGGAAGCGATTACGGAGATGGCGAGGACACCGGCCACCGCCACCAGGGCCAGGTGAGTGGGAATCTCGAAATAGTACGACAGAAGCATCTTGGCGCCGACAAAGACCAGGACCAGGGAGAGGCCGTAATGCAGGTAGCGGAACATTTCCATCATGCCGGAGAGGGCGAAGTACATGGAGCGCAGGCCCAGAATGGCGAAGACGTTCGAGGTGTAAACGATGAAGGCATCGCGGGTGATGGCGAGGATGGCGGGAATGGAGTCCACGGCGAAGAGGAGATCGGTGGTCTCGACCACCAGCAGGACAACGAACAGGGGCGTGGCATAGAGTCCGGCGCGGCGGACGAAGAACTTGTTGCCCTCGTAGTCCTTGGTGACCGGGACAAAGCGGCGGAACAGACGCAGCACCGGATTTTTCTCGGGATGGATCTCGGCTTCCTCCTGGAAGAACAGCTTGATGCCGCTGTACACCAGGAAGGCGCCGAAGACATAGATGATCCAGTGGAATCTCTGGATGAGTCCCACGCCGGCTGCGATGAACACGGCGCGCATGATGAGGGCTCCCAGAATTCCCCAGAACAGGACTTTGTGCTGGTGCGCCGCCGGCACCTGGAAGAAACGGAAAATCAGCAGGAAGACAAAAAGATTATCGACGCTGAGCGAGAGTTCGATCACGTATCCGGTGACGAACTCGAGCATCGGGGTGCGACCGTGCCAGAAGAAAACCACCACTGCGAAGATGGCAGCCAGGGCGATCCAGACTGCGCTCCAGAGCAAGGCTTCGCGAAACTTTACGGTGTGGGCGCGGCGATGGAACACGCCGAGGTCGAGCACCAGCATGGCGAGGACGAAAAGATTAAATAAGATCCAGAACAGTAGCAATCAGCGCCCCAAGATAAATTATGCGGGTCGGACACTCTTGTCCGACGCCTTTGACTTTATCCTAAATCACGCGGCGGTCTCACCATCAAAGCATCGAAATTTGCATGCAAATCAAAGTCAAAGGCGGCGGACAGGAGTGTCCGCCCCACGCAAGGATTGAAGAGTTAACTTCAGATTTCAGTTTTCAGTTCTCGGTTCTCAGTTGCGGTTTTCGAGGATGCGGAGGGTTTCGAGAATAACGCTTCCGGCGATCTCGATACTTTTGGAGTTGAGTTTGTCCATGGTGTCTTGGGGGGTGTGGTGGAAGACGTTGCCGTAGCCGTAGTCGAGGTCGATGAGATCGGCGCTGGGAACGCCGAGATGGACGAAGGGCAGGTGGTCGTCTTCGACGGCGATGGTGCGGGCGAAGAAGTGGGACTGGTAGCCCAGTCGCGTCGCCGCCAGGTAAACCTGGTCTTCGAGCCAGGGAGTGGAGTTGTCATCGCGATCGATGTTGAGGTCGGCGTCGCCGATCATGTCGGCCAGCAAAAAAGCTTTGATGGTTTTCAACGTGCCATCTTTTTGCCATTTGTCGGCCAGGTGGCGGGCTCCGTAGAGACTGTCGGTCGAGGTCCAGTTCTTTACTGCTTCTTCGCCGTCGGTCCACAGCAGCCAGACGCTGTAGCCTGCGTGCCTCGCGCCGCGAAGCTGGTTGGCCAGTTCCAGCAGGATGGCGGTGGAGGAGCCGCCGTCATTGGCGCCTACATAGCCGGTGTCGCGCAGTGGATAGTTGGTGTCGTAGTGGCCGGCGATGACGATCACTCCGTCGCGCGTGCCGGGAAATTTGGCGATGATGTTGCGCACGGGAAACTTGCCTTCGGGCGTGTCGGCGGTGAAGGCGTCGTCTTCCACCTGGTCTTTTTTAAGGTGCGACAGGATGTAGTTTTCGAGTTTTTTGTGATTGGTGCTGCCGATGGGGCGCGGGCCGAAAGCGACCACCTCGCGGGTATATTGCAAGGCGCGGACGGCGTTGAAGGCGGGTGCGGGGGAAGCAGCGGATTGGGCGCCGGCGCTTACAGTCAGGAACAAGACTGCCGCCGTGTGGAGACAGCTCAATGCACTGCCGAGCTTCGCTCGGCCTGGACGGGTCAGAGACCCGTCCCCACACGGGCGGCGATGAACCCTGCCTCTCTCCATCATCGATCTTTTCGGGCCTGGCGGGCCTTGCGTTGCTTGGGATGGACCAGGAATGCGATGCCGATACTCAGGATGTAGAGCGCGACCATGGGCGCGGCGAAGATGCACATGTTCAGGATGTCGGTGGTGGGAGTGATGATGGCGGCGATAATAAAAATCACCAGGATCGAATAACGCAGGTTGCGCCACATCCAGCCGGCAGTGACGATACCCATCAGAGAAAGAAAGAAGACCAGGATGGGCAACTCAAAAATGACGCCCATACCGATCATGATGGTCAGGAACAGGTCGGTGTATTCGCCAATTGTGATCATTGGCTGGAACTGTTTGCCGTAGTCGATCAGAAAGGTCAGGGCCGCGGGATAGACCATCTTGTAAGCGAACAGGCCGCCCGACAGGAACAGCAGGACCGTCGAGAACATGAAGGGAAATACGTAGCGTTTTTCGTTGCGGTAAAGGCCGGGAGAAATGAACATCCATACCTGGTAGAGCACGATGGGGGAAGTCACGAACAGGCCGGCGAGGGCCGCCACCTTCAAGTAAAGGTTGAAGGGTTCGGTGGGGTTCAGATAGACCAGCTTTTCGGCCATCCCGTTGTGGCGCAGGGCGTCCATGATGGGCCGCTGCACGAAGCTGAAGATGAACTCGTGATAGTTCCAGCAGGCAAAGAACCCTACGGTGACGGCAATGATGGAATAGATGAGGCGGCGGCGCAGTTCCTCGAGGTGGTCGAGGAAGCTCATGGCGGTAAGGCCGTCGTGGGAGTCGTCGGCGGGAGGAAGCTCGGCGGCCATCTCAGGCATCGGGGGCCTTGGCCAGTGAATTCGTCTCCGGGACAGAAATCTCGGGGCGAGGACCGCTGCCGGAGGCTACGGAACCGGCCGGGGCCTGAACCGGGGGGAGAATGGTCTGGCGGCTGCTTTCGAGATCGAGCTGGGAGATTTCGGACTCGATTTGTGCCTTGAACTCGTTCGAGGCCCGCTTGAATTCATTGAGGGCCCTTCCGATCTGGCGACCGATTTCGGGCAGCTTCTTGGGCCCGAAAAGGATCAGGGCAAACAGGAAGAGGAAAATCATCTCTGGGAAACCCAGGTTCATGAGTCCATGATACTGCCGGAGCGGATTGGCGGCAATCGGGGGCCAGACTCTTGAATCGTCAAACCACGGAGGACACAGAGGACACAGAGAAACCGGCACCACAAGGTTCGGCTGGCGCATCCAATTGATAGCGGCGTCAGGGGATAGCGACCACTGGATTCGCGGGGTCCCGGTTACTTCCGGGTAGCCGAAAAGCTGGCGAAGCGGGCTGGACAGCGTTATACTTCGATAAGAAGCGGTGTGCTGGGGTGTTTCTACGTCCCCGGCGAAGGAAAAAATGATGGTGGGTAGTTCTCGTCGCGCACTCTTCCTGGTTGTATTCATTCTCGTAACCTGCGGATTTCTGGGGATTGTATTCGGGCAGAAGATCAATCCTTCGGCCGCTCCCGGTGGCGACGCCGACGTCCGCGACAGCCTGCGGCAATTCACCACGGTCTATGACGTGGTGGAGCAGAATTATGCGGAGCCGGTGAACCCCGACAAGGCGATTTACAACGGGGCCATTCCGGGGATGCTGCATGTGCTCGATCCGCACTCGAATTTCTTCGATCCCAAGGCCTATTCCCTGCTGCGCGAAGATCAGCGCGGGAAATATTACGGCGTGGGAATGACGGTGGGTCCGCGCAATAACAAGGTGATCGTGATTGCGCCGTTTGTGGGGACGCCCGCCTATCGCGCCGGCATCCGGCCGGGTGACATCATCGCGGCAGTGGATGGCAAACCGACCGACAACATGAGCACAGGCGATGTGGCCGATCTGCTGAAGGGACCCAAGGGGACGACGGTCCACATCACGATTTTGCGTGAAGGCGCGGACAAGCCGCTGGAATTCGCAGTGGTACGCGATGAGATTCCGCGTTATAGCGTGGACCTGCACTTCCTGATCAAGCCGGGAATCGGCTATATGCACGTTTCGGGTTTCAATGAAACCACGGAACATGAAGTGGCGGACGCGCTCGACCAGATGGGCGACCTTAAGGGATTGATTCTTGACTTGCGGCAGAATCCCGGCGGGCTGCTCAACGAAGGCGTGGGCGTGGCGGACAAGTTCCTGCACAAGGGGCAGCTGATCGTTTCGCACCACGGCCGCTCTTCACCCGAGAAGCGGTACACCGCGGCGCACGGAAACGGGGGCAAGGACTACCCGCTGGTAGTGCTGGTGAACCGGGGAACGGCTTCGGCGGCGGAAATCGTGGCGGGCGCGATTCAGGACCATGACCGCGGACTGATCGTTGGGGAAACGACTTTTGGCAAGGGACTGGTGCAGACGGTGTATCCGCTGTCGGAAAACACTGGACTGGCGCTGACCACAGCCAAGTACTACACCCCGAGCATGCGTCTGATCCAGCGTGACTACTCGAACGTCTCGCTCTACGACTACTACTTCAATCGCGAGAGCGAAGAAAACGCACACAATGCCAGCCGCGAAGTGAAGCTCACTGACAGCGGGCGCACGGTGTACGGCGGCGGTGGCATCACGCCCGACGTGAAGATCCCGGCGGTTAAGAGCAACCACTTCCAGGATTCGCTGCTGCAGCATTACGCTTTCTTCAATTTCGCAAAGCACTATGCCATCACCCATCATCCCGCCAAGAATTTTGAGGTGGATGATGTGGTGCTGCAGGACTTCCGCAAATTCATGGACGACGAGAAAATTGCCTACACCGAGGCGGAACTGCTGGAGAATAACGCCTGGGTGCGGTCCAATATCAAGAGCGAAATTTTCGTCGATGTGTTTGGGCAGGAGGAAGGCCTGAAGGTGCGGGCGGAGACGGACCCGCAGGTAACCAAGGCGCTGGAGTTACTGCCGCAGGCCAAATCACTGGCGGAAAATGCCCGCAAGATTGTGGCGGAGCGGACGGGCGGGCATCCGCTAAGCCAGTAGGCGGGTAAAGTATTCATACAGAAGGCCCGAGTGATCGGGCCTTTTCTTTTGTCCGGGGGACAAAGCGGGGGCTTCTTTGCGTCCTTTTGCGGATTTCTTTGCGTCCTTTGCGGTTGAGATTTTGGCGTGACTTACGGCGAGGTCAAACCCTTTACCGCAAAGGACGCAAAGGAAAGGCGCAAAGGGCGCAAAGGCGGGTGAATCAGGACACGATCCGGGCTCCTTCGACCGGCACTTTCTTCTCGTTGACTTGGCCTCATTTACCGCTCATAATCCGCAGTTGAGGCTGGTTTTGACCCTTGCCGGCCGCCGGTTCCGTACATTTGGATGGCAATCCCCTGGAGCCAAATTCCGGCTGTTTTCGCTCGTCCCCGGGGTCACGGGACGAGGTCTGGCCGATGCTGAAACAGGGGGTGTGGATGTTGGCGGCGGTCCCCGCAGTGGTTGCGGGCGTCACTGACTGGCGGTGGCGGCGTATTCCCAACTGGCTGACCGTGCCGGCGCTGGTCGCCGGAATTGCGCTGAATTCGCTGGCTGCGGGCTGGGTGGGCGCGAAAGAGTCCTTGCTGGGAGTTGGACTGGGGTTAGGGCTGTTGTTGCCTTTTGTGCTGATACGAAGCCTGGGCGCTGGAGACTGGAAGCTGGTGGGCGCGCTGGGTGCGTTTCTGGGACCGTCGCGCCTGCTTACAGTATTGCTGGGGACGGTCCTGGTGGCGGGCTTGATGGCGGTGCTGCTGGTGATCTGGAAGAAGCGGGTGGGGCGGACGGCCCGCAATATCGTCCACATGGTGGCTGGACTGTTTACGTTGCACCTGCCGGGGCCGGAAGTTTCGCTCGATAATCCGGAATCTCTGAAGGTACCATTTGGAGTGGCGGTGGCAGTGACGGTTGTTCTTTATACTGTGGGACAGGCGTGGGGAGTGGTATGAGGCGGACGCAGAACAGTGGTTGGTGGAGCAGGCTCCTTCGCGATGCTGCGGGGGCGGAAATCGCCGAGGCCGCGGTGGTGCTGCCGCTGCTGTTCATGCTGCTGTTCGGCATCATGTGGTTCGCGCGGGCGTACAACATCTATACGACGGTGAACCGGGCGGCGCGGCAGGGGGCGCTGGCGGAGGCCGCTAACAATTGCGCAACTTGTGGAAACGCTTTTCGAACCAGCAACGACATTCGGGACAATGTTGTGTATCCCATTCTGATCGCTTCACACCTTGATCCGGCGCAGGTACAAAACTTTAACGTGCAAAGAGATGTCATCCTGAATCCGGGGTCGCCCATTATCGAACACGGAGCGGTGGTCAGCCTCGACTACCCTTACAACTTCAAATTAAACGGGATTACGTGCTGCCCACCCCGGCTGTCGCCAATCCTGCAGAACCTCACGGTCCGGGCGAAAGCAGAAGCACGGCAGGAGGAATAGCGGTGTCATTGGCGGACACAGTGCGGCGGCGGCCATTGGTCGAGCCATCGCTGTTCGCGCGAGTGTCTTCCGCGATGCGGGCCAACCTGCGGGGGAGTGAGGGCGCTGAGATCCTGGAATTTGCCATTTCGCTTCCCTTGCTGATCGTGGTGGCAGTTGGAGTTTTCGATTTCGGGTCGGCGTTTACGGTCAAGCAAAAGGTGGGCAACATTGCGCTGCAGGGGGCGCGAGTGGCTTCCAACCAGCCCACGACAGATCTTTTCTTGAATGGAGCTTGTGGCGCTCCGGCATCGATTTGCTCGGTGCGCGACGTGGTGGAGAGCAACCTGGTGGCCAGCAAGCTGAACGATTGCGGGTTGGGAACCGCACCGGGCGCGCCAAGTGGCTCGCTGAGCTGGACATTTACCGCCAATGCGGGTTGCGGCGGAACCCTGACGCTCCAGATTGAACGCGGCTATATCTATACCGCCACGCTGCCCAGCCCGCCGTTTCAGGCGGGGAATTACACGATGGAAGGCACGCGGGTGACGTTGAACTATCCCTATCGATGGCAGTTCAATCGGGTGGCGCCGTTGATTGCGCCGGGCGCGAATTATCCTGCGACCACGCAAATCAATTCCGTGGCGATCATGCAGAACCTGAATTGAAGGATGGCTTTGTGACTGGCGTGAACACGGCACATCGGAAGAACGAGCGCGGCATCACCATCGTCCTGGTGGCGATTTCCCTGTTGTCGCTGCTGGGCATGGCGGCTCTGGCCATCGACGTATCCACGCTGTACATGGCCCACGGCGAGGCGCAACGCGCGGCCGATGCGGCAGCCCTGGCGGGGGCGCGGATGTTTGCTTCCTCCGGCTATACGTCGGCTTCGACTTCACTGACGGCTTCAGATATTTGCCAGACTTCTGCGGTTCCCGGTGCGGCGGCCGCTGCCAACCGGCAAGCAGAGGCGGTGGCGGCGCAAAACCTGATCGCGGGCCAGCCCGCGGCGGTGCAATCCATTACCTGCATGCTCACGGCTGCGAATCCGCAGATCTCGGTCACGGTGCAGCGGACGGCATTGCCCACTTTCTTTGGGCGGATCTGGGGAGGAACTGCCAACAGCGTTTCGGCAACGGCCGTGGCTGAGGCGTATAACCCGTCGGGGTCGGCGGCGCCAATTTACGTGCAGGGGGTCAAGCCATGGCTGATACCGAATTGCGATCCCGACCCCGCCAATCTCACAGCACCCCATGACTGCGCCGGGGCAGGTTTGTTCGTTGATCCGGTTGATGGAAGCATCAAGAACAATGGCTCGTTCGTGGGGAAAACTATCACCTTGACCGAGGTCGCTAGTCCTGGCGAACCCAAGGCGCCCCCTGCTCGGACCCTCGACTACTACAACTTAACCGTCCCCATTCGGCCGCCGGAACCGGTCTGCCCATCCACGAGCGTAGTAGGCTGCTCGCAGGTGGGCGGCGATGATTATCGCGACAACATTGCGTGTACCTCCACCTTTCAATTTAGCTGTGGCCAGACGGTCGGAGCGGGCCAGGCGGTCACAGTGCTACCGGGAGCCGGCTTTCTGGGTCCCCGCACCAACGAAGGAACACAATGCGTGATCCACGCGAGCGGCCGGGGCCCAACTTTGGGCCAGGACGAACTGCTAACGACCGGTGTCGCTCCCGACGGCACCCCTCCCATCACGATTAAGGGTGGCGACAATAATCCGAACCCGGCATTGCAAGGGGTTACTAGTATCAGCCGCAGTGATTCGATCATTACAGTGCCGATTTACCATCGGGCCGCCTCTCCGCTGAACGATCTCTGCCCGGCGGGCTGTACTCTGACGGGTACGATTGTCGGTTTCCTGCAGCTGGGAATTCAGGAAAACACTCTGGGACCCAATGGACAGGTCAAGGGTGTGATTATGAATGTTGCAGGCTGTAATCCAGGCGCCGGCAACCCCGTGGTCTCCGGCGGCGGAGTCTCTCCCATTCCTGTGCGGCTTATTCACCAATAGCCGATACTTCACGAACCAGACGGGCGGGACGCCCGTCCTCCATAAATTCACAAACTACTGCGGCGGCGGGGGAACATCCTGCGGTCCTGGCTGGCCGGCACCTTCCTGGGGCTGCTGCATGTCGGGCTGCGGCTCTTGCGGCATGGGTTGCGGTTCCGGTTCGGGTTCGGGTTGGGTATCGGCGACCGGGGGTTCGGGAGCGGCGATGGCAGGTTGCGATATGCCGCCGGCGCCGCGGTAGGTGAGGATGACGCTTTTCAGTTTTCCCGGCTCGCGCTCGGAATCGACCATGATGAAGTTGAAGCGGGAGCCGTTGAGCAGCGAGACCAACGCCTCGCGCAGCGGAAGCGGGGAGATGCCGGCCACGATCTGTTCCTGGGCGGCGCCGGGCGGGATGGTGATATCTGTACCGGTCAGGCGGTGGACCTCGTTGAGAATCTGGGCCAGGCTGACGTGATCGGCCGCCACGCTCAGCTTTCCGTTTTTGAATTCGACGTTCAGATTGGAAGCAGGCTTGGCCGGCGCCGGAGTGAAGGAAACGTTATCGACGTGGGCCTGAGCGGCGGCCTGCTGCTGGTCGGACATCAGGTTGACGATGACCGTCTTGCCATCGGGAAAAATCTGGTAGTGCTGCGGGCGGTTGAGATCGATGACCACGCGAGTGGTGGGTGGGTTTTCACTGTAGCGCGCGACACGATAGCCTTTTACGTCGCCCTGATTGAGCAGCCTGGTGCGCAGACCGCCAGCCGGCTGGGAGTTGGGAAAGTCCATGATCAGGCGATCGGGATCGGTGATCACCTGGCTGCGCACCGTCACGGGCTGGCTGGCTTCAACCATTACCGTTATGCCGCTAGTGGTGCTGGTGACCTTTACGCTTTCGAGCGTGGCCAGCGGTTTGGCGGCAGGCGTGCCGTGGAGCAAAACGGCGGCCCCCACCACGAACATGGCGATCAGCGATATACGACTGTGCATGACTGCTCTCAAGCCTGATTTTAGCAGTCCAGAGAGAGATAGGGAGTGACTTTGGGCCTTCTGAGTAATGAGTTTGGGGCGGCTTTGGGACGGGCCGAAAGGGGAATGCTGCTGTCATCATGGACGGAGTGGCTGGTTTGTTTAGCGAAGCAGCCGCGGAGTCGAAGGATCGCGACTTCTGCGTCCGGGAGCTGAGTTTTTCACTTCTCAACCAACTGCCAAAACAAATCCCCCTTACGCAATGTGCATTTCAATCTATAGGGGTCCTTCGACTCATCTGATCGTCCGCAAGCGGACGATCAGACTCGCTCAGGATGACAGGGTTCGAGAGGTCTGCTTACTTTTTGTCGGGCGCGGTGGCTGAGGCTGAGAGTCTGGTGATCTCGGCCAACTGTTTTTTCGCCTCTTCGATTTCTGCCGGCTGGGTGGCGAACTTCAGATAGTTCTGGATGTGGGTGGCGGCTTCCTGATACTCACGTTTTTGCAGGAGGATGACGCCCAGCAGGTATTCCAGTTTGGGGACCTGGTGCTGGTCGTCAGTTTTCATGCCCTGGCGGGCGCTCTTCTCGGCCTCGGCAAAATTATAGAGATAATAATTGCCCAGGGCGTTGCGCAACCAGGCATCGGGAAAACTCACCGGGTTCAGGGCCAGCAACTGGCCGGTGACGGTGACCAGCGCCTGCCATTGTTTCTGTTGCAGATCCAACTCCGCCAGGCCGCGATAGGGGTTGACATACTTGGGGTCGGCGGCGATGGACTGTTCGAAGGAATGGCGCGCCTGGGCATCGTCGTGCTTGTGCAACTGGACGCGGCCCAGGTCAAACCAGGCGACGGCAAACCGGGGAAAAATCTCGACTGCCTTGGCCAGGAGGGGTTCGGCTTCGTCCCACTTTTCCTGGCTTAGTCTCTTACTGCCCTTCTCATAGGCTTTCCGGGCATCCTTAGGGGCCATGGCGCTGGTAGCGCTGATGGTCAAGCCCTCGACCTGGCCCATGCGGTGCAATACCAGGCGGCCAATATCGGCGCTTTCGAAAGTGGTGAGGCGGCTGTTCAAATCGATAGGCTGCGAGGAGAAGCCGGGGAGTGAGGCCAGCAGCTCGCAGTCACGCCAATTGCGCTGCACCCCGCGTCCCATGGCGGGGCCCATGGAATCGACGTCGGCGCCACTGAAATCCGCTGTGGCAGGGGAGGTCCGGTCGCCCAGCTCGAAACTGAATCCGCCATGGGAATCGGTGTGCGTGACCGTCCGCTTCTGGCCGCGGCATATGGTCTGGATGCTGGCTGATTCCGTAAGCTGAGTGCCGTCGTCGAGGACGACTTTGCCGGAAATAAAAGCCCTTTGTCCCATGGTGGAGTCGGGCGGATTCATGTCTGGTCGCATCGGAACCGGACTTCGGGTGGGGCCGGGAGTTGTGGTACCACGACCGGGTGCGGGCTTACCGGTCTGGGCAACGGCGGCCAGGGTCAATATCAGGGTGAGGAACACGCGGCAGGTAAGACGGTAGTTCATGGCTAGCCCCCGGTAACAGATTGGGGCGATTATACGTCGGGACAGGGGAAGCGTCAGGGTTATTTTCGGGGGTGGTGATTCAGTTCCTGGTTATTAGTTCCCGGTTCTCAGTGGACGGAATTGGTCTGTTATAGTTTTTTCGGAATTCGAGGTGTTCGATGTCACGAATGGTTCGCTGCGGACTGATACAGGCGCGCAATGTGCTGGGTGCGGAGCACTCGCTGGGCGAGATACGGGAAGCCATGGTGCGCAAGCATGTGGAGATGATCGAGCAGGCGGCCCGGCAGCAGGTTCAGATTCTCTGCCTGCAGGAGTTATTTTACGGGCCGTATTTCTGCGCCGAGCAAGACCCGCGCTGGTATGAACTGGCGGAGGCGGTCCCGGATGGGCCCAGCGTGCGGCTGATGCAGGAGCTGGCGGCGAAACATCACATGGTGATCATCGTTCCGGTGTACGAGCAGGAGTTGCCCGGGCTGTATTTCAATACCGCAGCGGTAATCGACGAGGACGGACGCTACCTGGGAAAATATCGCAAACATCACATTCCGCACTGCCATCCGGGGTTCTGGGAGAAGTTTTATTTCACGCCCGGCGACCTGGGCTACCCGGTGTTTGCCACAAAATACGCGAAGGTCGGGGTGTACATCTGTTACGACCGGCACTTTCCCGAGGGGGCGCGGGCCCTGGGATTGAATGGCGCGGAAATTGTTTTTAATCCTTCAGCCACTGTGGCCGGGCTTTCGGAGTATTTGTGGGAACTGGAGCAGCCGGCCCATGCCGTGGCCAACGGCTACTTTGTCGGAGCCATCAACCGGGTGGGCGAGGAGAAGCCGTGGAGCATTGGAGAGTTCTACGGCAAAAGTTATTTTTGCAATCCGCGGGGCAAGATCATCGCCCAGGCCAGCCGCGACAAGGATGAGGTGCTGGTGGCGGACCTTGACCTGGACGTGATCCTGGAAGTGCGCAAGGTGTGGCAATTCTTCCGCGACCGGCGTCCTGAAACCTACGGCATTTTGACCACGCAGAGCGGGAAGTCCGGCTCGGGGGACTGAGAGCGGCAGTTACCTGCACCGGGCTGAAAATGGCCACTTCTCGGCCAGGACTGATGGCGCGTGTATAAGAATAGTTCCAGAATGTCGATGCCACCTCAAACTGCGCGCACCGATATCGAATCCAGTCCGCTGTACAACCCTGATCTGGCACCGACGGTTCAGCCCGGCGAGGCGGCCTCGGGCGATCGCGGGGCGCGGACCTGGGGCACTTACAACTATGCGGCGCTCTGGGTCTCGATGTCGGTCAACATCCTGACCTACATGCTGGCGGCCAGTTTGATCCAGGGCGGGATGAACTGGAAGCAGGCGGTGTTTACCGTGTTTCTGGGAAACTGCATCGTGCTGGCGCCGATGCTGCTGAATTCGCATCCCGGGGCTCAGTATGGAATTCCCTTCCCCGTGCTGGCGCGGGCTTCGTTCGGGGTGCTGGGGGCGAACGTGGCGGCCGTGCTGCGTGCCCTGGTGGCGTGCGGATGGTTTGGCATTCAGACCTGGATTGGAGGCGAGGCCATCAATGTGCTGCTGGCTACGGTATGGCCCGCGTGGAAAGCCGTGCCGCACGGCGCGGGCATATGTTTTATAGCGTTCTGGCTGATTAACCTGGCGGTGATCCTTAAAGGAATAGAGTACATACGATTTCTGCAGGGTATCAGCGCGCCCGTCCTGCTGGGCGTGGGTTTGCTGTTGCTGGGTTGGGCCTATGTCCAGGCGGGAGGCTTTGGGCCGATGCTTTCCGCGCCGTCGCGCTTCACCAGCTTTTCGGAATTTCTGAAGTTTCTGGTTCCCGCCTTGAACGCGACCGTGGGATTCTGGGCGACGGTTTCGCTGAACATTCCGGATTTCTCGCGCTTTGCCCGCAGCCAGCGGGCGCAGGTGATCGGCCAGGCGCTGGCGCTGCCCACCACCATGACTCTCTATTCACTGGTGGGAGTGCTGGTGACTTCCGCGACCGTGGTGATTTACGGATCGGCGATCTGGGACCCGGTGCAGCTTTTGAGCCGGTTTCATTCGCGCCTGGCGGTGGTAGTGTCGCTGGTTGCGATCCTGCTGGCGACCTTGAATGTGAACATTGGCGCCAACGTGGTTTCTCCGGCCAATGATTTTTCGAACCTGTGGCCGCGCAAGATAAGTTTCAAGATTGGGGGCGTGATCACCTGTTTCATGGGCATCGCCATCATGCCCTGGAAGTTGCTGGACAACTACAAAACGTTCATCTTCGGATGGCTGGGGGGATATGCGGCATTTCTGGGGCCGGTGGCGGGCATTATGATTTGCGACTACTGGATCATACGGAAACGGTCGCTGCTGGTGAATGATCTTTATCTTCGGGGCGGAGCGTACGAATATTCCCGCGGATTTAACTGGAAGGCCGTGGGCGCGCTGTTTCTCGGGGCGGCCGTGGCGCTGGTGGGGTTGGTGGTTCCAGCTTTGCGCTTCGCTTACGACTACTCATGGTTTGTGGGCTTTGTGGTTTCGTTTGCCGCTTATTACGGGATGATGATTGGGCATGGGTTGGAATGAAAAACCCGGTTGTCAGTAAATAGTTCCCAGTTCTCAGTTTATATTTTCGAGACTCTGGGGGGCCTGGCGGAATCTTATAGGTATGGATGCGAAATCCAAACCGCGGGTGGTGATTGTTGGAGGCGGCTTTGGGGGATTGCTGGCGGCACGCACGGTGGCCAGAAATCCGGTTCAGGTTACGCTCATCGATCGCCAGAACTTTCATACATTTCAACCGCTGCTATACCAGGTGGCGACGGCGGGACTTTCCCCGGGAGAAATTGCCGCGCCGATTCGCTGGATTCTGCGCCGCCGGCGGAACGTCGAAGTGCTGATGTCGGAAGTACAGGACTTCGATTTGTCGCGCAAAGTGGTGAAGTTGCCGGATGGCGAAGTGGCGTACGACTACCTGATTGTGGCCTCGGGGGCGAGCCATGCCTACTTTGGACACGATGAGTGGGAGCCCTTTGCCCCCGGCCTGAAGACGATCGAAGATGCTCTGGAAATCCGGCGGAGGGTGCTGCTTGCGTTTGAGCTGGCGGAACGACAGGCGGCGGACGGGAAAGAACAGGTGCAGCTGAATTTCGTGGTGGTCGGCGGCGGTCCCACGGGAGTGGAACTGGCGGGGACGCTGGCCGAGATCGCGCGCCGGGCGCTGGCCAATGAATTCAGCAGCATCGATCCGCGAAAAACCAGGATTGTGCTTCTGGAAGGTGGCCCGCGTATTCTGCCCGCCTATCCCGAAGATCTTTCGCGCAGCGCCGAAGAACAGCTGCGGAGGCTGGGCGTGGAGGTGCATACCTCGGCCATGGTGACGGGGATAGCGCCGGGCGCGGTGCAGATGGGGAAAACGCGCTGGCCGGCCGCGGTCATTCTTTGGGCGGCGGGAGTTGCGGCCTCGCCGCTGGGGAAAAAGCTGGGAGCGCCGGTGGACCGGGCCGGACGGGTGCTGGTGAATCCCGACCTCAGCCTGCCGGGACATCCGGAAGTTTTCGTGATTGGCGATCTTGCCGCACTCCAGGACGAACAGGGAAAGTGGCTGCCGGGGGTTGCGCCCGTCGCCATGCAGGAGGGCAAGGCCACGGCGCACAACATCGCGGCTGAATTGCGGGGCGAGCCGCGCAAGAATTTTCATTACTTCAACAAGGGCAACCTGGCGACCATCGGGCGTGCGGCGGCGATCGCCGAGTTTGGAAAAATTCATATTTCAGGGTTCGTGGCCTGGCTGGCGTGGCTGTTCATTCACATCTTCTTTTTAATCGGATTCCGCAATCGCATTATCGTGCTGGTGCAGTGGGCATGGTCTTATTTCACCTACGAGCGCGGGGCACGCTTGATTACCGGGGACAAGCGCCTGCCGGGGTGGGATGAATTGCGCGGCGAGGAAGCGGAAAAGAGCACCGCTGCGGATTGATGGCGCACCGGTGACGGGTCGCGTTCCGCCCAGCGGCGGGGGCAGGATGCCCCCGCGACAGCCGGCGGGACGCCGGCGCTACAATGGGCTTGACGGGTGTAGCGATGAGAATGCTTTCCGGTTGGCGAATGCTGTTGGTCGCAGTTTTGTTGTGCGTCTCCATTCCTTCTTCCGCCGAAGTGCTGAAGATTGTTGTCAACGACACGATTCATCCCATCACGGACGAGTACATCGGGCGGGCCCTGGCTGAGGCGGAACGCAATAAGGACCAGGCGTTGCTGATCGAGCTGAATACGCCGGGCGGGCTGGTCGATTCAACGCGCGACATTATTGAGAAGATTCTGGCTTCGCCGGTGCCGGTGATCGTGTATGTGACCCCGAGCGGCAGCCGGGCGGCGTCGGCCGGATTCTTTATTCTGGAAAGCGCGGATGTCGCGGTGATGGCTCCCGGGACCAATACCGGCGCCGCTCATCCCGTGACGCTCGGCGGCGGCAAAGTGGACGACGTGATGAAGGAGAAGATGGAGAACGACGCCTCCGCGCTGATGCGTTCCGTGGTTTCCAAGCGCGGGCGCAACGTCGAGGTGGCCGAGAGCACGGTACGCCAGTCGAAGTCATTTACGGATCAGGAGGCGCTTTCCCAGAAGTTGATCGATTACGTGGCGACCAGCGACCAGAACCTGCTGCAGCAGATGCAGGGGAAGACCATCAAGCGCTTCGATGGGAAGACCATCACGCTCAACCTGGAAGGCGAAACCATCCGGCAGTTTGATATGACGCTGAAGCAGCGGATCCTGGCCTTCATCATGGATCCGAACATCGCATTCATTCTTCTGGCGATCGGAGCCCTGGCGCTCTATGCGGAGTTCAACCATCCGGGCGCGGTGGTCCCGGGGACAGTGGGCATAGTGTTCATCCTGCTGGCAGTTTTCGCGCTGAATCTCTTGCCTACACGTTTTGCGGCGGTGGTGCTGATCCTGGCGTCGTTTGCGTTGTTCGCGCTGGAAGCGAAATTTGCCACCCATGGAGTTCTGGCGATCGGCGGTATGGCCACCATGATCCTGGGCGGGCTGCTGCTGGTGGACGCCCCCATTCCGGAAATGCGCGTGCACTTGATGACCGCGCTGGCAGTAAGCATTCCGCTGGGCGGGATCACAGTGTTCCTCATGAGCATTGCTCTGAAGGCGCGGGCCAACAAGGTCACGACCGGAGCTCAGGGCCTGGTAGGTGAAGTTGGCATTGCGCAGACGACTCTGTCCCCGCGCGGGAAAGTCTTCGTTCATGGCGAACTCTGGGATGCAATGTCCTCGAGCGGGGTGCCGGCCGGACAGTCGGTAGTGGTCGTGGCAGTGGACGGATTGCAATTGCGGGTGGAACCATCCGCGGCAGTGGAGCGCACCCCGGCTGCGAGCATGGTTTGAGCTTATGGGGAACGCGCGCGAGCGCGGCTCTGAGAGCGATGTAAGAGCAAGTCAACAGCCCCTGCTACCTGGCTTCGGACAGAGCAATAGGGGTCCTTCGACTTCGCCGGATGTTTCGCAAGCGAAACATCCGGCTCCGCTCAGGATGACAGCTATCCGGGCGGGGAGACTCCCAAGTGCTGGCATCTGGCGAGGTACCCCTATTGTGGGGAAGATGCCGTATCCTTGACTACGTTGCGGTAGAGCAGAAGCATTCCTGAGTTTCAGGCGCGGAGGCTTTCCCATGGGTCTTTCGTTCTCGGCCATCGTTACTATCGTCGTCGTTTTGTACCTCTTCAGCTCGATCAAGATCCTGGCCGAATATGAGCGCGGCGTGATTTTCCGTCTGGGCCGCCTCCTGGGGCACGAAAAAGGGCCGGGCGTGATTCTGGTGTTCGCTCCGCTGGATCGCATGGTGCGCATTTCGCTGCGCCAGGAAGCGATGGAAGTCCCGCCGCAGGACATTATTACCCGCGACAACGTGACCCTGAAGGTGAACGCCGTTATCTTTCTGCGGGTGATCGATCCGCGCAAAGCAGTGGTTGAAGTCTCCAACTACGTGTACCAGACCTCGCAGTTCGCGCAAACCACGCTGCGTTCCGTGCTTGGCGAGCAGGAACTGGACGAACTGCTGGCGCATCGCGAAAAGATCAATCTGCGGCTGCAGAGCATCCTGGACACGCATACCGCGCCCTGGGGAGTGAAAGTCACGAACGTGGAAGTCAAGCAGGTGGACATGCCCGAGTCCATGCTGCGGGCCATGGCCAAGCAGGCCGAGGCGGAACGGGAAAAGCGTTCCAAGATCATTCACGCGGAAGGCGAATTCTCGGCCGCGCAGCGCCTGGTGGATGCCGCCGCCCTGCTGGCCAAGGAGCCGGTCAGCGTGCAGCTGAGGTATTTGCAGACGCTGACTGAAATCGGGGTGGAGAAAAACACGACGGTGGTCTTCCCGGTTCCGGTGGACTTTTTCTCCGGCATTCAGAAATTCCTGGGCAAACCGGATGGGGACAGCCCCAAGAGCTGAAGCGGCGAGGGTGGAGTGAAACATGGCGACTTCTGAGGACACAGAGATCACGCTGGGCACGGGCAAGATGCTGGCCCTGTTCTTTGGACTGGTAGCGCTGTGCGCCGTATTCTTCGGGATGGGATTCTCACTGGGGAAAAATTCTGGTAAAACCAATGTCGAGTTGCAGGGGGGAACGGGCGGGTCTGCTGTGCGGCCCACGGCAGTCAAAGCCGCCGACGCTCACGCGCCTTCCGATCTCACGTTTTACAAGGCGGTCGAACAGAAAGATCCGCAGGCGGACTTGACGGCCAAGACTGCGGACACACCAGCAGGCAACGCTGCCAAGACAGCGTCGGCCGATGCTGATGCGCCTCCCGATCCCACTGCCGTTACCGGGCAGAACAGTTATTTCGTGCAGGTGGCGGCGGTCAGCAAACAGGAAGATGCCGCGGCCCTGGTGGATGCGCTCAAGAAAAAGCAATACGCCGCCTTCGCCGCCAGTGCGGGTGGAGACAAGCTGTTCCATGTGCAGGTGGGACCTTTTTCCGACATCAAGGACGCGGAAAGCGCGCGCGGGCAACTGGTGAAGGATGGGTACAATCCGATACTGAAGAAGTAAGAAGGCGGGCGTCGGACTCTGATCTGCTTTGGGCGGACTCCATCAGCTTATAGGGGTCCTTCGACTCCGCGAGAGGTTTCGCAAGCGAAACCTCTCGCTCCGCTCAGGATGACACCCTAGGTCTGAGGGCGGACGTCCGCTTCACCTGCTGAATCTCTGCTCCTTCCAGGGGTCTCCGTACATGTGGTAGCCGTTTTGTTCCCAGAATCCTGGAGTATCGTGCTGGAGAAATTCCAGGCCGCGCAGCCACTTCACCGACTTCCAGGCATACAGATGAGGAACGATGAGGCGCAGCGGGATAGCCGTGCTCGGCGGTAAGGGGCTGACCGTCGTGGTGAGTGGCGAGCAATACTTCTTCCCGGTCGAGGTCGGCCAGGGGCACATTGGCGGTGTATCCCTGCTCGGCGTGAACCAGGACGTATGCGGCTTCCGGCTTGGGATGGACGCGGGCCAGCAGTTCGCGGAAAGCCACGCCGTCCCAGCGGTTGTCGAAACGGCTCCATCGGGTCACACAATGGAAATCGCTGGTGCGCTGGATTTTGGGCAAGGCGTTGAACTCTTTCCAGCTCAGCGTGAGCGGCGAATCAACCAGGCCAGTGATGCGGAAGTCCCAGGTATCGGGATCAAACCTCGGCACTGAACCGTAGTGCAGGACCGGCCATTTGAGAGTGAGAGACTGGCCGGGCGGCAGCAGGCCTTCGCTCTTCTTCAGTTTCTCGAGTTGCCGGCGATCATTTCCTTCGAAGAGCAAGTGCGGACCTCGGGGTCTGGTCGGACTTCAGCCATTTGACTATCATTCCTTCCCAAAAGTTTCATCCTCTAACTCGGGGTCATCAGCTGATAGGGGTCCTTCGACTGCGTGAGAGGTTTCGCAAGCGAAACCTCTCGCTCCGCTCAGGAGGACAGAACGGCTGAGGGCTGCGGCTGACGTCCGAGTATATTGACATCTGTCGATTCATGGTTTATTGCTTGGCTCATGAGTCATTCGGAGCAGGAACTGGATCGCATTCTGCATGCTATCGCGGACCCGACGCGGCGGCGGATTTTGCGAGCGCTTAAAGAACAGGGCGGGTGCTCGATTGGCAAGGATGTGGGGTTGTGCGCTTCGGATATTGAGCAGCGCATTCACCTGTCGCAGCCGACCATTTCTCACCATATGGCGATTTTGACCAAGGCCGGAGTGGTCGAAGCCAAGAAGCTTGGGCTTTGGGTCTGGTATCGGCGGAATGAGGCGGTTTTGCGCGGGTTTGGGCGGTCGCTGCGTAAGAGTCTTTGAGGTTCGATAACGCTGGCATCCTCTGACTGCGCTCGGGGCACCTTCGGCGTCGCTCAGGACAAGCCTGCGCCCGACAGCCGGCGGGACGCCGGCGCTACGAAAGACGGGGACACGAGCGACGGCGCTCGCGTCCACATTTCTTTGATATTCCTTTTAGCCGGCGACCGCGGAGTGGGTTTTTTGCAGCAGGCGGCGGGCCTGGGATATCAGGTCGCCGACTTCGAAGGGTTTCACCAGGTACGGGACGTTGTTGTGGTGCAGGAAGTCGCGGATTTCGGGCTCGAGGGCGGTGGAGAAGGTGAACATCAGGTGCTTCTCCAGGCCGGGACGGTTTTCCGCAATCCAGCGATGCACGTCCGGGGCGTTCCATCCGTTGGCCATCTTGCCGTCGATGATCATGGCGTCGAATGATTCCTGCAGCAGCCTGGCCTTCACTTCTTCGCCGTTCATCAGGGTCACGACTTTGGCTCCAGCGCCAGCCAGGACGTCGCGCTCGAATTCGAGCACGGCTTCTTCGTCTTCTACCAGCAGGACGCTGCCCTCGATCACCGATTTTCGCGAAGAAGCAGGCAACGCGGGTTCGGGAACGCCGGCGCGGTCGTTGGCAGGGAGGCGCACTTCGATGACGGCGCCGCCATCTTCCCGGTTGCGCGCGGAAATATCGCCTCCGTGTTCCTTGATGATGCCGTAGCAGATGCTGAGCCCGAGGCCGGTGCCTTTGCCCACGCTCTTGGTGGTATAGAAGGGATCGAAGATGCGGTTCGGTTCCTTGATGCCGGGCCCGGAGTCCTGAAATTCGGTGATGACAGTTCCCTCCTGGGTGTAAACCCGGACTTTAAGAGTGCCGACGCGGCCTGATTCCAGCATGGCGTCCACGCCGTTGTTGATGATGTTGAGAAACACCTGCTCGAGCTGGTGCGGGTCGGCGGTGACCGGCGGAATTTCAGCTTCGATGTCGCGCTCCACTTTGATGTCGTTGACCTTGAGGTCGTAATCGCGGAGCGCCAGAGTTTCGTCCAGCACTTTGCAAATATCGACCTGCTCTTTTTGCGGCTTGCGCTGGCGGGCGAAGGACAACAGATTTTGCACCACCCGGTGGGTGCGCTGGGCTTGCTTGAAGAGCTTGCTGACGAAATCGGCCGCGCGCTCTCCCAGGCCTTCACTTTCGAGCAGCTGGGCATAGCCGAGAATGGCGGTCAGCGGATTGTTGAGTTCGTGGGCCACTCCGGCGATCAATTGTCCTACCGCCGACATCTTTTCGCTCTGCAGCAATTGTTCCTGGGCGCGGCGCAGGTCTTCGTAGGCGCGGCAGGTTTCCTCGTAGAGACGCACTTTCTCGATCGTAGTGGACAGTTGCCGGCCAATGGCCACCAGCAGGCTCTCGTCGTTGCTGGTGTACTCGCGGCTCTCGCGGCTGCTGATGCCCATGATGCCGATGGGTTTGTCTTTTCCCCACAGCAGCACCCAGATCCAGGAAGCCAGGCCGTCGGCGCGAATGAATTCCGCCACCTGGGATGGCAGATGCGGCAGATAGTCAGTGGTGATGACTTCGGTGCGGGAACGGGTCACCAGCTCGCCGAAGCCCTCGGTGAACTTGATTTCGGAGAGGCGGGCGCGTTCGGCGCTGCGCTGGCCCCATCCGGCGCGACGGCGGAACGTGGCTTCGTCCAGATCGCAGAGATAGATGGAACCGGTTTCGGCGCCGAGCAGGGTGATTACCTGGCGAAGCGTGAGGTTGAGAATTTCGTCCAGATCGAAAGACTGGGTAGCGATGACCGCCATGGCATTCAAGGCATTGAGCTCGCGATTGCGGCGGCGGATTTCATCCTCGGCGCGCTTCTTCTCGGTCATATCGAGCAGGAAGCCCTGGTAGCGCTCGATCTTGCCCTCGGCGTTACGGGTGGCGAAACTGCTCTCCATGGCGGTGAGCAGGGTACCGTCCTTGCGGCGCAGGGTGACTTCAAAGTTGCGAACGTAATTGTGCAGTTCCACTTCGCGCCGGAACACTTCACGCTGTTCGTGGGAGGCGTAAAGCTCGGCGTCTACGTTCAGGGCCAACACTTCTTCGCGGCTGCCGTGGCCCAGCATGCGAATGAAGGCGTCATTGCAATCGAGCAGTTTGCCTTCCGGAGTGGCAACGAAAACGCCTTCCTGCACCTGCTCAAACAACAAGCGGTATTTTTCTTCCGCGATGCGCCGGTCGGTGGTGTCGCGCACCACGTGAATGGTGCCTTTCTGCTTGCTTCCCTGCTCCACGTACGAAGACGTTGAGACCATGGAGAAGCCGCCGAAGCCGGGATCGGGGCCTTCGTGAAAGCCCTCTTCGGGATGCCCGCAGTAGGGACAGCCTTGCCACTGCCCGCGATTGTGCGGCAGCACGGCTTCGCAGAGCTGGCCCACGACATCGGCGGGGGCCTGGTTGAGGCGTTCCAGCAGGGCGTGGTTGGCCTTCATTACACGAAAATCGGAATCGTGAAGGAGGACCAGGTCATGGATGGAATCGAAGGTGTTGGTCCACTGGCGATGGGAGCGCAGAATCTGTTCCACCAGGCGCAGGTTTTCGACCGCCAGGCCCAACTGATGGGCGGTGGTGACGAGAAATTCCATTTCGTCGGGAGAGTAGTGCAGGCGATGAGCGCCGCCCAGGGCCAGGGTCCCGATGACTGATTTCTTACCCAGCACCGGCACCATCACAACATGATGAAATCCTTCCTGCTTGAGATAGGGACGGACAGTTTCCGCAGCAGCGGAGGTGACCAGCACGACCGGCACGGTGCCGCCGAGGGTGCGTTCAAAGCCGTCGTCCAGAGGGACGGAGAGGCGGTCCTGGAGAAAGCCCTTGGACAGGCCGATCTGCTGGGCGATTACCATGCGATCGCCTTCCACCAGGCGGAACCAGGCTGCCTTGGCGCGCATGAGCCCTTTGAGTTCCTCGAGGGCGGTGGCCATGATGGGTCCGTGCTGCTGCGCCCGAGTGATGCTGCTGGTGAGGGCGTTGACGACGCCCAGGCGGCGCATGTGTAACTTGTAATCATCGAAAACCAGCAGCAGCATGCTCAACCCGGCGAGCAGGCTTACCATGAGGTTGAACCCAACCGGCAGGTGCGAATCGATGGGGGCCCAGTGGAGGTGCAGCAACACCATGCTGACACTGAGCAGCCAGGGGCCGATTTCCCAGCGCGCCCAGCGATAGCGAATGAGGCGGTAGGCGGCGGTGATGGCAACGATACGATAGGCAACTTCCAGGGCCACACGCAGGGGAACCGATTCCGGCCAGAGCCAGATGCGGCCCACGGCAAAGCCCATGACCGTCAACGTGATCAGCATCAGGGGGAGCAAGAGTCCCCGGGCGTGGGTATAGACGAAGATGGCTGCGGCAAAGAGGCAGACCGCCAGCACAAACTCGGCTTGCGAAATTGCAATCAGATATCTGGGGACGGGTCCGGCGGCGTGATCAGCGAGGGTCCAGCGGGAAACGAAGTAGGCCAGCCATCCCAGGGTCCAGATCAGAAGGTAGCGCTCACGAAAGGCGCGGAAAACCAGCAGGCTGGCGGCCAGCAGAAGCAGGGCGCCCGACTCCTGTGGGGACAGACCGGGAACAGTAATGTCCCTCGCCGTAAGCCAGGTAAAGAAGCTCAATAGATTCATCGCAGCCAGGGGGGATTAAGCGCTCCCTCCCTTAATAGCATGCTTCCCCGAAGGGCCAATGGGCTTTCCCTGACCTTCTGGTTACTTTCGGAATCTCGGAACTACGGTAGAATTGGCCGTACGCTGAACAAAACCATGCCAGTTGACCGCATCCTGGTTGTCGATGACGAGGAGACTATCCGCGAGATTGTCTCGTCCATGCTGACCACCGCGGGCTACAAGTGCCGACAGGCCGGCTCCGGAATGGAAGCTCTGGCATTGCTCGAATCCGGCGAGGAGTTCGAGCTCATGCTGTCCGACCTGATGATGGCGAACCTGGACGGCATTGGCCTGCTGGAAAGAACCAAAGAACGCTTTCCGGAAATGCCGGTAGTGATGGTCACAGCGGTGCACGATATATCGGTGGCGCTGGCCGCGATCCGCAACGGCGCCTATGACTACCTGCTGAAACCATTCGAGCGCGAACAGCTGTTGGCTACGGTGCGCCGGGCGCTGGAGAATCGCCGTTTGAAGCTGGAGAACCGCGCTTATCAGACCAGCCTGGAATCGCTGGTGGCAGCCCGCACTGAACAACTCAAGAAAACACTGGCCGATCTGGAGCGCTCCTACGACATCACTCTGGAAGCGCTGGGCGGCGCGCTGGATTTAAAAGATGCTGAGACTGAAGGCCACTCCCGGCGGGTCACGGCATTCACCATAGCCATCGCACGGGCCATGGGACTGCCCAAGGACCGGATTGACGTGATCGCTCGCGGCGCGTTTCTCCACGACATCGGCAAGATGGCGATTCCCGACAAGATTCTGACCAAGCCCGACAAGCTGACGCCGGACGAGATCACGATCATGCGCGAGCACTGTTACCACGGCTACCAGATCCTGAGCCGGATCCCGTTTCTGACCGAAGCGGCCGAGATCGTCTATTCCCATCAGGAGCGTTTTGACGGAACGGGATACCCGCGCGGGCTGAAGGGCGAGCAGATCCACCTGGGCGCGCGCATGTTCTCGGTGGCGGACACGCTCGATGCCATTACCTCCGACCGTCCTTATCGTCCAGCGCAGTCGCTGCAAGCGGCGCGGGAAGAAATCGAGCGCTGGTCGGGAAAGCAATTCGATCCGCAGGTCGTCAAAGTGTTTCTCACCATGCCGGAAAATATCTGGGGCGATTTGCGCCGCCAGATTGGCGCGCAGAGCGACCGTTTTGCGTACTCCACCAGCGCCAAGGGCTCGATCTAGATTTGCTGCATCTCGCTGACTTCCAGCCAAAAGGCTCTTAACCGCAAAGGACGCAAAGAAAAACACAAGCCTTAAGGTTGCGTTCATTTAACTCGCCAGCTGCGACGCAGGCAGCAATTCGGTTGCGGCATACATCCAACCCAACTGGCAGGTCGCTCTTGCCCTGGGGAGGTTGCGGATATGGCCGGGCTTCGCTGTTTCTTGTGTTTGACTCTGGCTCTGGCAACTCTGCCGTTGCTCGGCCAGGAGGAAAAATCCGCTGCTCCTCCTCACGCCATTCCCTACGGAACCACGCTTCTCATCCGTCTTGAGGACAGGCTCGATGTCAGCAGAATCCAACCGGGGAAAAGGTTCAAGGCCAAACTGGCGGAAGACCTGATGGGGCCGGATGAAACCATGGTCCAGCGGGGCAGCAAAATCAGAGGACACGTCAGCGAAGTGGGCAACGGGTTTCATCCCCGCCTGCTGTTGAGTTTTGACGAGATCGAAACCCCTCGCGGATGGGCGCCCCTGATGGCAACCATCATCGACGTTCCGGGCGAGCACGGCCTGACCGCCGGGGCCGAGGGCGGAATCGAACGCCGAGGACAGGGCGGGGGCGAGCATCGCGATCCGGATTCGGACGGCATCGGCGCCAAGGCCGGGGCGGCCGCGGGTGTGGTGCAAGCCATATTCAGCGACCACCGGCTGCAGCTGCAAAAAGGCACCATGCTCGAAGTGAGGCTGGACCGCCCACTGCAAGTTCCGTGGCGCTGAGATGAGTTGTGTGTGGGGGCGGACACTCTTGTCCGACGCCTTTGACTTTGAAGTTGGGTTTGCCAGAGGGGGCGGACTTCGCGAGTTGTTCTTGAAAGGCAAAACCTGAAGTCAAAATCTGAGAGTCAAGACCTGAAGTTAAAACCAAAATCAAAGGCGGCGGGCGAGGGCGCCCGCCCCACACTCTTCTTCTGACCCGCACTGGGTGGTACTGTGACATCATTAGCGGTTGGGAGAGACTCTATGAGAGCTACGATTGCGCTACTGATTGCACTGCTCGCATCCACCGCTGTTCTGAGCCAGGACCGTCCTACCATTGCCGCCGAGCGCAACACGATCTTTGTGGGCGCGGACGGGAAGTTTGAGGCGAATCCCGATACTGCCTTGATGCAATTCAATATCTCGGCGCAGGAAGCGACCTCGCGCGCAGCCTACGACCGCGCTTCGAAGGCGGCGGAGCAGGTGCGGCAGATTCTGCGGTCCAACGGGATTGAGCCCAAGGCCGCGGAGATCGGCTACTTTTCGCTGCAACCCGTCTATGACTACAAGACGCCGAAGCGAAAGCTGGTGGGATATCAGGTGAACGCGAATGTTTCCCTGAAGCTGAAGGATTTTTCCAAGGTGGCGCCCATCGTGCAGCAACTGGCCGATACCGACGTTACGGAAAACCAGTCGCTGAACTACACGCTGGAAGACATGGACGCGGCCAAGACCAAGGCGGTCGAAGATGCCTACCGGCGGGCACGGGAATCGGCGGCGGCGCTGGCTCGCAGCGCCGGGCGCACGCTGGGGGAATTGTCTTATGCCTCGGTGGATACGTTTGAGAATGTGCGTCCCATGCCGATGGCACGGTCCATGATGAAGATGAATGTGGCGTCGGCCCCGGCGCCGACTGAGGAGTTCACGCCGCAGACAATTTCAGTGACGGCGCATGTGAATGCACTGTTTGGGCTGAAGTAATGCGCAAGTGTGGGGCGGGCGCCCTCGCCCGCCGCTTTTGACTTTGACGTTCGGTGTGGAATATGGCAACTGGCACCGGTAGGCCTGTAACTCTGAAGTTCTCTGAAATTAATTCAAGGTCAAAGGCGGCGGGCGAGGGCGCCCGCCCCACACAACCGGCGAACGCTTTATCTGGGGATGCGGGTGGGGTCGAGGGGGACTTCGCGCTGGATGACCATTTCGAGGGTGGTGCCGGCTTCCAGGCGCACGTCGTTGCCGCGGCTGAAGAGTCCGATGGCGGTGCCGATTCCGCCGCCGATTCCGGCCCCGATCAGTCCTCCCTTGACGCCGTTGCTGAGGCCGCCGATCACAGCGCCGGTCCCGGCGGCGGTGGCCACGGTTTTCGCTTTCTCTCCGGTCTGGCTGTCCTGACGGATGGTGCCTTCTTCGTCTTTCATCGAGGTTTTTTCAGCTCCGGGGACATTCTCGATGGCTCCGGGCAGCACCACCGTATAACCGCTGGGATAAATGAGAGTGCTGAAGTGCATGAGGACTTCGGCGCGGCCTTTGATATGTCCGCCGCGCTTGACGCTGCTGATGCGGCCCTGCACATAGGTGCCGGCGGGAATCACGATGCGTTCGTTGATCACCACCGGAAAGGTGGTGACGGCATAGACGGCGTCGCCTTCGCGGGCATTCTTGGTCGAAATGGATTGCTTGAGCGCCAGCGGCACCCTGGTGCCGGAAGGGATCGTAAGCTGGGCGGCATCAGCGGTGGTGGTAGCGGACGTAACGGATGGTGTCGCGGAATTCGCCTGGGCCGCAGCCAGACCGCTGACCAGGAACATCCCAATAATGACTCGCATCATGTTTGTTGGCATCATGAACTCCCCAAAGCACAGACCAGGCGGGCCAAGCAGCGGCCCAATATAAAAGTACGATGCAAGTTGAGGATCGAAAGTTTGTCGGAATCTTTGTGCGGGCCGCCTACACGCTGGCCGAGCGCTGGTTTTCCCTGACATTTCCCATGAACTGGGACTGCAGGCGCTGGGCACAGAGCTCGCCGCACACGTGCAGGGTGCCTTCACGGGCGGCGATCTCGTCGTCCCAGCGGCAAAGGTAGAGCACCGGCCGGTTATATTCGGCGAACGAAGCCCACATCAGCCACCAGTGGTCCGTGACGCCCTTGAGCGTTCCGCAATTAGGGCCGGCACAGCGATACATCACGTTTGCAGCGGCGGGTGCAGGTGGTTTGCCAGCTTTCATCCTCAACTCCCCGGGAGCGAATCGGTCAGTTAACATTCTAGCGGAAGTGAGGCGCGGCGGCGGTAACTAGAGCTACTTGTAAATCAGGTACTTCTGGCGTACCTGGAGAAATCTTTCCACGGGCTCCCTCCAGTCCTCGGCGATGCGGCGGGGATCCTGGCCGGCGGCGATGGCGTCATAAACCGACTGGTTGTTCAGCAACTCGATCAGGCGCTCCATGTGATATTGCCCGGGATACAGCTTGTGCAGTGCTGACGCCAGCTCGATGCCCAGCTCGGCGGAGTCGAGAGCGTTGCGGTCGATCAGGAAAATGTTGACGCCTTCACATTTCTGGCCGGCATGGATGCTGGCGTTCGGGGTGAAGGTCACGGGCACGAAGCGCACGCCCGAGATGTTTCTCGCGTTCAGATATCGGGACAGTTCGATGGCCTTGATCCAGGGCGCGCCCAGCAATTCGAAAGGCGTGTCGGTGCCGCGGCCCACCGAAACGTTGGTGCCTTCGACCACGCCCACGCCGGGATACAGCGTGGCTTCGGTGAGGCTGCGCATATTGGGCGAAGGATTGATCCAAGGCAGCGCGGTGGAATCGTACCAGTCGCCGCGCATCCAGCCTGCCATGGGAATTACCGTCAGCTTGGCGTTGATATTCCGCTCGGTGTTGAACATCTTCGCCAGCTCGCCCATGGTCATGCCGTGACGGACAGGGACGGGGAAATAGTTTACGAAGCTTTCGTGACCAGGGTCAGGGATGGCACCCTGCACGAAGGAGCCGGTGACCGGGTTGGGGCGGTCGAGGACGATCATCTCGATACCCGCCTTGGCGGCGGCTTCGAGGAAGTATCCCAGGGTAGTTTCGTAGGTGTAAAAGCGGCTGCCGACATCCTGCACGTCGAAGACGACAGCGTCGAGAGTTTTCAGAATATCGGCGGGTGGCCTGCGAGCTGCGTCAGTATTGCCGTAAACGCTATAGACGGGAATGCCGGTGGCCGCGTCTTTTGAGTTGGCAATATCGGTGGTGTCCATCGCGCCGGTCACGCCGTGCTCGGGACTGAAGATGGCATCGAGCGAGATGCCCGGGGCCTGGGCGAGCACGTCGATGGTGCGGCGTCCCTGAGAGTCCAGGCCGGTCTGGTTGGTGAGCAGTCCGATTTTCTTTTTGCCATCGGCGGCGCGGATGGAATCGAAGTTGTGGGCCTCGAGCACATCGATTCCGGTCTGCACCGTTCCGTTGCGGGTGGCGATGCGGCGGGAGGCGGTCTGGGCCTCGTTGTATCCGGTGATGCTTTTCCAGCGCAGTTCTTCTTTTTCGCTGACGGTCAGGGGAAGGGCTGCCGCCACGGCGGTCGCGATCTTGGAGCGTAGCGCCACCACGCTTCCCTGTCCGCGGGGATGTACGGAGCTGGTCAGCAGGATGATGTAAGTGCGGGTGGTGGGATCGATCCAGATCGATGTGCCGGTGAATCCGGTGTGGCCGAAGGAGCCCACCGGAAGAAGGTCGCCGCGATTACTTGAGAATGGCGAATCGATGTCCCAGCCGAAGCCTCGCAGTTCCTGCGCGGTGGGCGGTTGCTGCGGCGTAGTCATCTTCTCGACCACGTCCCGCGCCAGAATCGGGCTGCCCTGCAACAAAGCGAGGGCAAACTTTGAAAGATCGTCGGCGGTGGAGAACAGGCCCGCATGTCCGGCTACGCCACCCATGCGGCGCGCCCGGGGATCATGCACCACGCCGCGCAGCATCTTGCCTTGCTCGTCGTATTCGGTAGGAGCAATCTTCGGCCGCCAGGCTGCCGGCGGCAGGAAGCGAGTGTGCGTCATGTGCAGCGGGCGAAAGATTTTCCGGGCGCAGTATTCATCCAGCGTAGTGCCGGTCACGCGTTCGACCAGCGCGCCGAGCGTAATGAAATTGGTGTCACTGTAGATGAACCTGGAGCCGGGCGGATAAACCGGGGTTTCGGCATAGGCCAGGCGCAGAGCGGCTTCCCGGCCCTTCCAGGGCGGATCAAGATCGAAGTCTCCGCGCAGGCCTGAGTAATGGGTCAGCAGGTTGCGGACGGTGACGTCTTCCTTGCCATTCTGAGCGAATTCGGGAATGTATTTTGCCACCGGATCGTTCAGGCGTACTTCACCCTTCTGCACCAGTTGCATGACGGCGGTGGTAGTGGCGATCACCTTGGTGAGCGATGCCAGATCGAAAATGGTGTCGGCTGTCATGGGCTCGCGGCGGGGCTCGAGGGCGCGATTGCCGAAGGCCTTGCGGTAGATGACTTGTCCGTCGTGCCCTACCAGCAGCACAGCGCCGGGCATCTGGTGGTCGTGGATGGCGTCGAGGACGATGGGGTCGAGAACCGCCAGTTTTGGGTTGCCCGGGGGCTTGGCCGCCGTGGCCAGCAAGGGAAAAAGGCTGACAACAACTAAGGCAACGAGGTGACGGGCGTACAGACGACGAGTTGGGGAAATTGAGCGGATGCTTTGAATGTAACAAGTGGCGAGACATTGCTCAAGAAACCGAAGTGCAGGGGTGCCGTTTGTGGTATCACTGCACGGCACGAAGCTTTCCGCACTGATGTTTGTAGCGCCGGCGTCCTGCCGGCTGTCAGGTGGGCGTCCGTCAGGTGGGCGTCCCGCCCACCCCGCGCGGGGGAGCCACCGCATGCCTTCGCCGGTTATCCTAACGCCATGCGTCTAAGGCATGTGTCGCGGTTATCCTAACGCCATGCGTCTACGGCAATAAGTAGTGATGTAGCGTACTCCATTTCCCAAACGCGGTTATCGCTTGTTACCAGAAGAGCCCTGACTACGTCGCCGCAGGCGGCGGCTTTACCCATCCGCGGAACTTTGTTATAACCCGAACATCGAACCCATCACACCTTTGTCTGAGAATCCTGCCTCGGCGAGTGCTGGAACACAAGCCGCGCCCCGCTTCCCTGCTCCCGCATATCAAGGGCAGGATGCGGTTTTTGGGCGCGCGTTCCACATCGTGCAAGAAGCTATTACGCAGGCGGCGTTTCCTGCAGCTTCGGTCGCAGTTACCTATCAGGGAAAATTGGTCGCTCTGAAAGCCTTTGGGCGATTCACTTACGAGCCTGACTCTCCTGCCGTGACCGTAGCCACGGTCTTCGATTTGGCGTCGGTCTCGAAAGTTGTCGCGACCACCAGCATGGCGATGATTCTGTACCAGCGGGGGCTCATCGATCTGGAAGTGCCGGTGGGCAGCATCGTGCCTGAGTTTTCCGGGACTGACACGCGGAGGGGCGAGGTAACGGTGCGCATGCTGTTGGCGCACTCCTCCGGTTTGCCGGCGTACGAAAAGCTCTTTCTCAAGGCGACGACAAGAGATGAACTGCTGGCGGCGGCATTTGCTACGCCCCTGACAGCTGATCCCGGCGCGAGAGCCGAATACAGCGACATCGGATTCATCATCCTGGCGATTGCGTTGGAGCGTATCGCCGACGAGAGCCTTGACCGCTTCTGCCAGCGTGAGATATTCGGTCCGCTGGGGATGGTGCACACTGCCTACAATCCGCCGGCGGCGTGGCGAGCTGCGATTCCGCCCACCGCCGATGACCACACTTTTCGCAACCGAATCATCCAGGGCGAAGTGCAGGATGAAAATGCCAGCGTGCTGGGCGGAGTCGCGGGACACGCCGGATTATTCGCGACCGCGGAGGATCTGGCTACATTCGCCCACGTTCTTCTGCAGGGAGGACCGCCGCTGGTCCGTCCCGAAACTCTTGCGCTGTTCACTCGCCGCGAAGCCGCGCCGGCTGGCACTTCCCGGGCACTGGGCTGGGACACGCCTTCCTCGCCCTCACAGTCAGGAAAGTATTTCTCCGGCCGTTCATTCGGGCATCTGGGGTACACCGGGACCTCGCTGTGGATCGATCCTGAGCGCCAGCTTTCGGTCACACTGCTGACCAACCGAACCTGGCCTGACTGTGACAATAAAGCGATCAAGGATGTGCGACCCGCGTTTCATGACGCGGTGGTGGAAGCGATGGAGAGAAAGCTTTGAAGCGAAGATCGAGCACGCCGCAAGAAGACCTGAGCCACCTGACCACCGAGCAAACCAATCGTGCTTCGACTGACCTGGACCTGAAGTCGGCGCTGGAAGTGGTGCGCGTGATCAACGCGGAAGACGGCAAGGTGGTAGTGGCGGTACAGCGGGCCCTGCCGCAGATTGCGCGCGGGGTTGGCCTGATTGCGAACGCCCTGCAGCGGGGCGGAAGGCTGATCTATGTGGGCGCGGGGACCAGCGGACGGATTGCCGCGCTGGATGCGGCCGAGTGTCCACCCACGTTTGATGTCGATCCCCGGACGGTTCAGTTCATTATGGCGGGCGGGCCAGCGGCCCTGGCTGCGGCGCTCGAGGCGAACGAAGATTCCCGCGACCTGGGCAAGCGGGAGATGGCGAAGAGGAAGCCGGGCAGGAATGATGTGGTCGTCGGAATAGCGGCCAGCGGGCGGACGCCGTTCACCATCGCTGCCATCGAGTATGCGCGGAGTAAAGGCGCCCAAACCATTTCCGTTACCTGCAATCGCAATACCCCACTGCAAAAAGCGGCCCAACTGGGCATCGTGACTGAGGTGGGGCCAGAGGTGATTTCGGGATCGACCCGCATGAAGGCCGGCACGGCGCAGAAAATGGTGCTCAACATGCTCTCCAGCGGAGCCATGACCCGGCTGGGATACGTTTATGGAAACCTGATGGTGCACGTCACCCCACGGAACGCGAAACTGGCGGCGCGCAGCGTGAGCATTCTGCAGCGGGCTGCGGGCGTGGGTGCGGAGATTGCCGCCAAGGCTTTGCAGGTTGCAGGAAACAGCGTTCCGGTGGCGCTGGTCATGCTGCAGGCGGAAGTGGACCGGCGGGAAGCGGAGCGGGCGTTGAAATCGGCAGGCGGGCACGTGCGGCGGGCGATCGCGGCGGCGCGCAGTTTGTAGCGCCGGCGTTTGGTAACCGCCCCGAGGGCATCCTGCCCCCGGAGGTGGGGGCCGGACGCCCCCCACGACAGGCGCCGGGACTGCGGTGTTACCAAACCCGGCGCGGGCGAGTCGCCCGCGACCACACAAAATCACACATCAACCCCCCACCCGGCCGTGTCCTACCGAGTAACGGCCTCCCGTACACTCTTCTCGACCATGGCCATTAGAATAGATGGTGTATGGACAAGTTTGTGATCCGCGGGGGCAATCCGCTGCTGGGGACAATTCGGGTCAGTGGAGCCAAAAATGCCGCGCTGCCGGCCATGGCCGCGGCCCTGCTTACGGAAGAGCCTGTCATTCTGGAAAATGTTCCACAGGTGCGCGACATTGAAACCACGCGCAAGCTGCTGGCGGCGATGGGCGCCGAAGTCGAACTGGGATACGGCCGGGCCCAGCACCGCACGACGATTTGCGCGCGCAGTCTGACCAGCCCGGAAGCGTCGTATGAACTGGTCAAGCAGATGCGGGCTTCATCGCTGGTCCTGGGACCGCTGGTGGCGCGCTGCGGCCGAGCTCGCGTTTCTTTGCCGGGCGGTTGCGCCATCGGCGCGCGTCCCATCGATCTTCACATCAAAGGCCTGGAACGCCTGGGCGCGAAAATCACGCAGGACCACGGATACGTCGAGGCCAGCGCCGACCGGCTCAAAGGCGGAGAGATTCTGTTCGACAGGATTACTGTAACCGGCACCGAAGACTTGCTCATGGCCGCCACTCTGGCTGAGGGCGAGACTGTGATGCAGAATTGCGCCCGCGAGCCCGAGGTTGCCGACCTCGCCGACCTGCTCAACAAAATGGGAGCTCAAATTGAAGGGGCGGGCACTTCAACCATTCGGGTGAAGGGCGTCAGCAAGTTGCATGGTGCGAAACACCGGATTATTCCGGACCGGATTGAAGCCGCCACCTTCATCATTGCCGCAGCGATGACCGGCGGGGACTTGAACATCTCAGGCTGCGAGCCCACGCATCTGGGTGCGTTGCTGGAAAAGCTGACTGAAGTCGGAGTCAAGACCCGGCTCACCGCCGATTCGGTGCGCGTGATGGGCGACGTTCCCATCAAGGCAGCGGACATTGTGACGGAAGAGTATCCCGGCTTCCCTACCGACATGCAGGCGCAGTACATGGCCCTGGCCACCCAGGCGGAAGGAACGTCGATCATCACCGAAAACATTTTTGAAAATCGCTTTATGCATGCGCTGGAAATGGTGCGCATGGGGGCCAACATAAAGATCGAAGGAAGGCGCGCAGTGGTGCGCGGCCCATCGCCATTGAGCGCGGCGGCGGTGCTGGCTTCCGATCTGCGGGCTTCGGCGTCTCTGGTGCTGGCGGCGCTGGTGGCGGAAGGCGAATCGATCATCGACCGTGTGTATCACATCGACCGTGGCTACGAAAACATCGAAGAGAAACTGCGTGGCGTAGGCGCACAGATTCGCCGCATCGGAGAGATTCTGCCCAAGCGTGCGGCAGCCCCGGCTCGAGTGTAGGCGCGAGCGTCCCCGCTCGTGCGCTTCTGAAGTTGCGTACAACCAACCCCGAGGGTTCCCGCCCAAGCGGAGCTTGGACGGGGCACCCGCTTTACTCTTGCGGAACGCGCTGCATTGGCCGACGCACCCTCCTCCTCAAGTACAATGTCTTCCGCTCTACCGGGGGACCTCTAATGCCATCACGCCTTCTGTCACGGATCTTTCTATTAGTGCTGGCTTCTGTCACTGCCAACGCGCAAACTCCCGAGCTATCAAAGCCGGTGCAGGAATTCGTCCGTGTCAACTCGGGCAAGACTGTGCTCACGCACGTGCGGATTATCGATGGCACCGGAGCGGCGGCCGTTGACGATCAGAACGTTGTGATCGAAGGCGGAAAGATCATGGCGGTCACGAAGGGTGCCGACGTAGCGGCGGACAAAGGCACCGCGGTCCTCGACCTTCGCGGACATACCGTGATGCCGGGCCTGGTGGGAATGCACGATCACCTGTTTTATATCGTGCGGCCGAATCTCGACAGCCGGCGTCACTTTGACAATCCAGTGCTGGTGACCCAGATGACGTTCTCCGCGCCACGTCTGTATCTCGCCGGCGGCGTCACCACCATGCGCACCACCGGCAGCGTCGAACCCTACGCCGACCTGAATTTGAAGCGCGACATCGATGCCGGCAAGCTTCCTGGGCCGCATCTCGATGTCAGCGGACCTTATCTGGAGGGGGCGGAGAGCTACTTTCTGCAGATGCCGCATCTGACCGGTCCCGACGACGCGCGGCAGACGGTGGAGTACTGGGCGGATCGTGGAGTGACGTCGTTCAAGGCGTACATGAACATCACGCGCGCCGAGTTGAAGGCAGCGATCGATGCGGCCCATAAGCGCGGCATCAAGGTGACCGGCCACCTGTGCTCGGTGACATACAAAGAGGCGGCTGAGCTGGGTATTGATGACCTTGAGCACGGCTTCTTCGTCAACACCCAGCTCGACACCGGAAAGAAACCAGACGTCTGCAGTGAGAGCGCGGGCGACGAAACTCTTGCCCGCATGGCTCCGGGCACGCCCGAGGCGAAGGAACTGATTGATACGCTGGTCAGCCATCACGTGGCCATCACTTCAACGTTGCCGGTATTCGAAGGCGACGTGGGTGGAGGGCGTCCGCCGCTGCGGCAGCAGGCCCTGGACGCGATGAGCCCGCAGGCGCGCGAGGATTTCTTCTTGCTGCGGCAGCGCCCGGCATCTGCGCCGGCGCCGAAAATTGACCCCGCAGTGCTCTGGAAGCATGACCTGGGACTGGAACGCGCCTTCGTCGCCGCCGGAGGATTGTTGCTCGCCGGGCCTGATCCCACGGGACGGGGTGACGTGCTTCCGGGATTTGGCGATCAACGCGAGATTGAATTGCTGGTCGATGCCGGATTCCCGCCGGTCGAGGCCATCAGGATCGCTACGATGAATGGCGCTGTTTATCTGGGCCGGGACAAACAGATTGGGTCAGTGGCCGCCGGAAAGAATGCGGACTTGGTGGTGGTTAAGGGAGATCCCTCGAAGCAGATTTCAGATATCGAGAATGTCGAAATTGTTTTCAAGGATGGCGTAGGCTACGACTCCCAGAAGCTGCTGGATTCGGTGCGGGGAAGGTATGGGCAATACTGACTGGTCTCGATCCCGCGGGTGCTTCAGTTGTCGCTGCTTTCGCGACAAACGGGTTATTGATGGCGGAGTGGTTTTCAGGACTCTGCCGGGCCTTGCCCGGCTGGACAGCCGAGGGCGGCTGTCCCCACCTGGTTCAAGGTAGGGAATCTCCCTTCTTGCTTCCGCCTCAGGGCTGCAGCTATTTTGTTGGAGTGCATCCACGACGCCTCACGATGGTTTTGCTGGCCTGGTTCTGCGGTTCACTGATGGCGCAAGTCGCGCCTTCCCCATTCCCCACCGGTAAGGTAATTCCTAAAGTTGTGTGCAGTGCAGACAGCAAGCAGAGTTATGCGCTCTATCTGCCTTCCACTTTTTCCGCCACGCGAAAGTGGCCGATCATTTATCTTTTTGACCCGCTTGCCCGGGGCGAAGTTGCGGTGGAAGCGGCCCGGGTGGCGGCGGAGAAATTCGGATACATCGTCGTGGCCTCGAACAACTCCCGCAATGGACCGATGGCGGATTCTACTGCCGCGGCGAATGCGGTGTGGCGAGACACGCAGGAGAGGTTTCCGGTCGAAGAACAGCGTCGCTACCTGGCTGGGATGTCGGGCGGAGCGCGCCTGGTCACGGCCATCGCGCTCTCCTGCGATGGTTGCGCCGCCGGCGTGATCGCAAACGCCGCCGGATTTCCCATCGACAAGCCTCCGCAGCGCAATATGAAGTTCGCCTACTTTGGCGCCGTGGGCAATGCCGACTTCAACTATGGAGAATTCGTGGACTTGCGAAGGAATCTGGAAGACGCGGGGGCGCAGTATCGCATCCGCATCTTTGATGGCCAGCATGGATGGGCGCCGCCGGAGATGTGGCTGGAGGCGCTTAACTGGATGGATATCCGGGCCATGGCAACGGGCAGTTTGCCGCGCGATCCGGCGCGTTTTCCAGCAAACTGTCGATGAGGAACTCGGCCAGGCCCGGAGCCTGCAGGCGAAAAACAATTTGCTGGCGGCGGTGCGGCAGTACCAGTCCCTGGTGAGGGACTTCAAGGGCCTCACAGACGTCAGCGCTGCGGAAAGCTCGCTGGCTGAACTCGTGAAGAACAAGGGGGTGAAAGCAGAAGAAAAGCAGGAGGTCTCTGCGCTGGAGCAACAGGCGCGGATCAGCGATCCTTTTGCCGAGCAAATGCAGGCCATTGCATCGGGTGACAGCGACAACGTTGACCTGAACGCCCTCAAGCACGACTTTGCCGATCTCAAGAAACGCGCGGACAGTGCGCCGGACAATATGTCGAAATCGGACGACTTGAAAGCACTGGTGGTGCGGCGGGCGCTGGGAGGATTGGTGGTCGCAGCGTACGAGTCCGGGCAGCACAGCATGGAAAGCAAGGACTACCGGGCGGCGCTGGCCTATTTTGATCTGGCGGCGGCGGGATCGGCCAATCCGGCCTTCGCGCACTATCAGCGGGCGCGAGCCTACGCGATGCTGGGCAACAGGAAAAGCACGCTGGCCGAATTGCGGCTGGCGCTGGCCGCGGGATTCCACGATGAGTCGGCGCTGAATGCTGGCGAGTTTCAATCTTTTCAGGAACTGGCCGAGTTTCAGACGCTGGCGGCGGAGTGGAAAGCCGCGGGCGACAAGGAACGCGTCAATCCTTGAGTTCGCGGCTCAGGAATAAAGCAGGTCCCTCGACTGCGCATACCGATTCGCCAGCGAATCGTTATGCTTCGCTCGGGATGACAGGGTAATTTCAGGGCTGAGATCTGTCATCCCGACCGAGCCAGTTGATTCGCTGTGCGAATCAACTGGGGAGTGGAGGGACCTGCTTTTTCTGCCGGTACCGAGGCGCGTCGCTCGCGGAATGCCGTTTCCATGTTCCGCCCCTAAAAGACTCTCCAAACAAAGTGGGCAATGAGGGCGAACAGCACGATCAGGAATCCGGTAATCCAGATGAGAAATCTCGCGGTGAGCTTTGGCGACTCGATTTCTTTTTTGTCCATATGTCAGGATACGCCTTCAGCAACTCTTGCCAGGGTAGGAACCGCACGCATTCCAGCCCCACCCATGTCTGTCTTATAGACATCCCCACTCGTGCCAAGAGCGGGCTTGCGAGGGCCACCTGTGATCTTTCAGGACGTTGTACCTTTTGCGGCGTTCCCCAGACCTCGTAGTCGCAGGGGCGGTGCGAAAGTGGAAATCGGCTGTAACGATTTCCAAGGCGCGGACTTATCGCGCCGTCTTTTGCACGGCTGGGCAAGAAACGGCCACCAAATCACACGGTTTTCAGCGGTACAACGTCTTGAGCATCTACAGCCACCCTCCGTCTGAGAGGTGAGTAATTTTGAGACCGTCCGCTAACCCGTAGAATCAAATCGCGCATCCAAGGTAGGCAGTGGCCCTGAGTAAAAGACAAATTGTGCAAGACCGTTCCCCGGCGCGAGTCCAATCGAACCGGACAACCCCGGCGCTGACGCTTCAGCCCCGGCTGCAGTCTTCCCGCCTGCCGGAACTGGATGCCCTGCGCGGGCTGATGCTGATTGGAATGACGCTCACCCATTTGCCGACGCAGGCAAGCCACTATTCCAACCAGTTGCTGGGCTTCGTATCCTGGGCGGAAGGCTTTGTGCTGCTGTCGGCGGTGCTGACCGGACGGGTTTATGGCTCGATTTTGCAGCAAAGGTCCTGGCGCGAAGTGTTCGAAAGGCTGTGGCTGCGCTGCGCGAAGTTGTACGGTTATCATCTCGGACTGCTGGCCGTGGCCTTCACCCTGGTTGCGGCCATAGCGGTGCATACCCAGAAGCCGGCGCTGCTGGGACTGCTGGATTTCTATCTGGCGCATCACGCTCTGGCGGTCGGCAGTTCCCTGCTGCTGCTCTACTGTCCGCCCCTGCTCGACATTCTGCCCATGTACATTGCCTTTCTGATGCTCACGCCGTTCCTGCTCGGCGTGGGACAGCGCTGGGGCTGGAAGTTTGTTCTCGCTCCTTCGGGACTGCTGTGGCTGGCCGCCCAATTTGGGGTGCGGGGATTGATCCATGGGTTCCTGGTGACCCACGCCGCTTTCCCGATTCCGCTGCAGAACCTGGGTTCCTTTGACCTGTTCGCGTGGCAATTTCTGTGGATTTTCGGGCTGTGGCTGGGCGCCGGAGACTCGGCCCGTCTGCTGGAGTGGTTCGAGTCGCGGTGGACCATTGCTCTGGCTTCCCTGGTGACGGCGACGTTCCTGATCCTGCGCTATCAGTGGCTGCCGCAATACATTTCTCACCCCGTGGACCAGGGAAAAGCATGGGTGCTCTTCGACAAATGGCAACTCGGAGTTTTGCGCCTGCTGGATTTCGCCGCCCTCGGCGTGCTGTTCAGCGCGCTTCGGCCCCACATTGCAAACCGCCTGGCGTGGCGCCCGTTGGTGCTGCTGGGCAAGTCCTCTCTGGAAGTCTTCTGCGTTCAAGTGCTTTTCAGCTTTGCGGCGCTGTGCCTGGTCGGCGACGGAGCCGGAGTCCACTGGTTTTACCAGTCCGCGATTGTGGTCACCACGCTTTCGGGGATGTACGCGTTGGCCTGGTGGCGCGCCCGCCCCAGAAATGACGATACCCCAGTCCTCTGGACTTTGGGCCTGGAATGGCCTCCCGAGGGCAAGCAGATTAGCGCTCGCTAGCCTCCGGCCCGGTGTGAACTTCGGATTAAAGAGAAAACAACGAAGAATGGTGGGCAGTGCGTGATTCGAACACGCGACCTCCTGCTTGTAAGGCAGACTTCGCAGAACTGGAGAAAGTGCCGTCCGGCACGGCACCTCGCGGAGAAACTAGGGGACGACCGCTTTCACTGCGATTGTTCGACGGCTTTCACGGCCGTTTGTATCGACGGCCGTCGCCGCGTAGTAGTGCGTCGTGCCATTCGCGACGGTGGAATCGCTGTAGAGCGTGGAAGCAATCAGGCTCACGTTGATCTTCTTCCATGTCACCGCGTCGAAACTGCGATAGAGGTTGTAGCCGACGACCTTGCCCGACGTCGAACGATTCCAGTTCAGGTCTACAACATGATTAGCCGTGGCCTGGATGACGACCTTGTACGCCACTTGCGAGATATGCCCGCCGCATCCGGTAACCTTCGCCCCGAAAGAGTACGTGCCTGCCCTGGTCGGCGTTCCGGCGAGGTTCAGCGACGTCGTCGTGCTGGGCACCTTCGCAGTGACCCCGGCTGGCAGGGCTCCCGATACGATCGTCCACTTGTAGGGAGCGCAGCCGCCACTTGGCATTGATGGCCGCAGAATAGGCGGTTTTGACCGTGCCGTTGGGCACGCTTTTCGTGGTGATGCCGACGACCGATTCTGTGCCCTGGATGATGACCTTGTACGCCACCTGTGAGACACCACCGCCGCAGCTCGTGACCTTCACGGCGAAGGAGTAGGTAGCTGCCCTGGTCGGTGTTCCGGCGAGGTTCAGCGACGTCGTCGCGCTGGGCACCTTCGCAGTGACCCCGGCTGGCAGGGCTCCCGATACGATCGTCCACTTGTAGGGAGCGCAGCCGCCACCGGCATTGATGGCCGCAGAATAGGCGGTTTTGACCGTGCCGTTGGGCACGCTTTTCGTGGTGATGCCGACGCTGGCTACCGCGCATGGGGACACAAATACGACCAGCAGCAGAAGGGAGAGTACCCAAGAGTTCATTATTCTATGCTGGCCTGACTAGAGGATTCCCAACAGATAGGGAAGGTTTGCAACCTTCCGATTTTGACATGCGAAGTTCAAATGGATTTAGGCGCATCGGCGTGGTTTACGAGCGCCTGGCCACAGTTCAGGGTAGCCAACAAAAACAGGCATGGCCGTTGAAAAAGGAACCAAAGCAGTAATTTCAGCGAATTTCAGCGTGCGCGTCGAACGACAATTCAACCACTTACAGATGCACTTTTGACCGTGAAACACTCCAGAAAGAATTTTTCAACACCCACAGGCGGTAACACTCATGGCCCCCGGAGGGGAAGGCCGGGAGCGTAGTTGGTGCAGCAGCGATTTTTCGCTGACAATCCACCTGACCGGAGCCTCCCATTACAAAATATATGTGCCGAACCAACATCATTGCCCGCAGGCAAAGACATTAACCCACTAAAAAGGCTAGCCTTCCATGTAGCAGGGGCGATGCAATAAGAGAGGAGGGGTGATGAAGGAACAGGACATTCGCTTAGGTCCGCGCGAACAGCAGGTGGTCGAGCTACTTCTGCAGGGATGTGACAACGCCGAAATCGCCAGCCAGCTCAAGATGGCCCGGCGAACCGTGAAAATGCACTTTAACCGACTATTTCTGCGCTTCGGAATCACCAGCGGAATTAAGCGAGTAAAACTCGCGATTCTCTTGTATCGAAGGCAATCATGTCTGCAAATGGACGGTACAGGACCGGTGTTCTCAAAGAATCTTTGAACGTTGTGTCTGTTAGCACAGTGAAGCGATGCGGTGGTGATGGTCCGAACCTCGGTTTCCCGGCACTAACCCATGACCACATTGCCGTTCAGAACTGGACACAAAGTACCTGCTCTCATCTAGCAGTTGTGCTAAGTCGCCTTCCGTTTTGGTTGGGCAAGCGCGGGCAGACCAACCTTCTCATCCCATCTGTTTTCGCCAGTTGAACAGGTTCGAGGGTGATGCGTCGAAGAACTAGGTGTCGCCTACTGACAGTTGTTACAGTGGTATTAGGCCCCGCTTACGGCGAACATCGTCTACCCACTCGACCAGGGTGGGTATGTCCAGGGACATGCTTTCAGGCATTGGAGGCAGTCGTGCCGGAATCCGCGGGCACCGCAAACAATGTGCAGGAACGATGAAGCCGAGCGGGGGGCATCGGAACTTTGGCAAACCCCCTGACGCGGCGTGTCCGCCCGGCAAGGAGTTCAACCAAACTCGTCAGCGATGCTCAGGGAACAACCATGACTGAGTCGCTCTCCTCCCACACCACAGAACCTGGCCGCATTGCCCGCCACGCAATGCAGGCGAATCAAACCGGCTGGAAACGCTGGCTTCCCGGGTTGAACACCCTGCGCCAGTACGAGTCGTCCTGGCTGCGGCACGACCTTGTGGCCGGTCTCGTCATGACGACCATGCTCGTGCCGGTCGGCATCGCGTACGCCGAGGCATCGGGGGTGCCGGGTATCAACGGCCTCTACGCAACCATCGTGCCGCTGCTCGCGTACGCCCTGTTCGGTCCGAGCCGCATTCTCGTCCTGGGCCCGGACTCGGCGCTCGCGTCCGTGATCCTCACGGTCGTGCTGCCGCTTTCAGCGGGTGAGCCGCGACGTGCGGTAGCGCTGGCCGGAATGATGGCAATTGTCTCCGGCGTCGTGTGCGTTGCCACGGGCCTGGCACGTCTGGGCTTCATCACCGAACTGCTCTCGAAGCCGATCCGCTATGGCTACATGAACGGCATTGCCCTGACGGTGCTGCTGAGCCAGGTCCCGAAGCTTTTGGGGTTCTCCGCCACCGCGAACGGCCCAGTGCGCCAAGCGTGGGGAATCGTCGGCAAGGTGCTCCGAGGGAACACGAACCCCATGGCGCTCGCGATCGGCGCCAGCACGCTCGCTCTCATACTGTTACTGAAGCGCTGGCCGCGCGTACCAGGCATTCTGATCGCCGTGGTCGCCGCCACCGGTGTAGTCGCGGCCTTCGACCTCGCAAAACGCGGCGTGTCCGTGCTCGGCCTTCTGCCGCAGGGTTTGCCCTCACCACGTTTACCCCTTGTCCACGTCGACGATCTGGTACCGATCCTCATGGGTGGCGTTGCGGTTGCACTCGTTTCATTCGCGGACACGAGCGTGCTTTCTCGAACCTATGCGGCGCGTCTGCGCACACCAGTCGACCCGAACCAGGAGATGGTAGGCCTCGGCGTCGCCAATCTCGCCGCAGCCTTTTTTCAGGGCTTCCCCATCAGCAGCAGCTCATCGCGCACCCCGGTGGCAGAGGCGGCTGGCGCAAAGACCCAGCTGACGGGAGTGGTGGGCGCCCTCGCCATCGCACTGCTGCTGGTGCTCGCGCCTAATCTGCTCCAGCATCTGCCGCACACCGCCCTGGCTGCCGTCGTCATTGCCTCGGCCATTGGCCTGGTCGAAGTTTCCGACCTGCGCCGCATCTATCGCATCCAGCGCTGGGAGTTCTGGCTTTCGATGGCCTGCTTCGCGGGTGTGGCCGTCTTCGGCGCCATTCCGGGCATTGGTCTCGCGATCGTGATTGCCGTGATTGAGTTCCTCTGGGACGGCTGGCGCCCACATTCGGCCGTGCTCGGCCGCGTCGAACGCGTCAAGGGCTATCACGACATTACCCGCTATCCCGAGGCGCGCTTGATCCCGGGCCTCGTGCTGTTCCGTTGGGATGCGCCGCTCTTCTTCGCGAATGCCGAGTTGTTCCACGAACGCGTCCTCGATGCCATTGCCAACTCACCGACGCCCGTCCGTTGGCTCGTGGTCGCGGCGGAGCCGGTCACGAGCGTCGACGTCACCGCAGCCGATGCGGTCTGCGAGCTCGACGACACCCTGCACGGCGCCGGCATCGAGTTGTGTTTCGCCGAGATGAAGGATCCAGTCAAGGACAAGTTGAAGCGCTTCGGACTCTTCACGCGCTTCGGCGAACAAACCTTCTTTGCGACCCTCGGCGAAGCGGTGAGCGCTTACCGGGCGACTCATCCCGTTGAGTGGGTCGACTGGGAAGATCGCACGTCGTAGCGCTGAGTATGAAGGCGTTGCAACTCGCTCATCATGAAGATCCTCGGCTAGGTGTCTTCCTCTCCCGTCTATTCCCAGCGCGCCGGAGAATGGTGTAAACCACACTTGGCTGCGGGCGTCATTGGCCCTTCGCCGCCTTCTGCCGTAGCCCTGTCTGTTCAACCGCCAGCTTGTAGGCTACGTAATATTTGTAAATGTTTCGGACGTAGGTGACGGTTTCCTGCCCGATGTCCTGGGCGGCAGTCAGTTCTACGTTATCGAACCAGACATCAGGATTGAGCCCGCTTTCTGCGGCCTGCTTCCGCAGACGGGAGATGCGAGTTGGGCCGGCATTGTAGCTGGCAAAGACGAACATCGTGCGGTCGACAGGATTCAGCTTGGGATCGTTGAAATAGGTGTCGGCGATGTTGCGCAGCATCTTAACCCCGGCGTGAATGTTGGCGTCGGCTACGCTCACGTTGGCGATGTTGATGGGTGAGGCGGCGGCGTATCTGGGCATGACCTGCATGATGCCCACCGCACCCCGCGGGCTGCGCAGGCTCTGGTTCAGCATCGATTCCTGGTAGCCTTGTGCGGCCAGCATCAGGTAATCAAAATCGTATTGCGCGGCATATTTCTGAAACAGTGCAATGGTGGCACGAAACTTTTCCATCTCTTTGCCGGAGGTGGAATTTTTCACCCACTTGGTATTCTTCAGGTAGCGACGCAGGATCGTGTTTCCGAAAGACGTACCAACTCCATGGCTGGCGACAAATTCATCCAGAAGCTGTTTGAGTTGGGGATTGTTCTTGCGCATAACCAGCGCGGTTTGTCCCTCGATGACGAGCGGCACGTCGGGATGCGCCCTCAGGTTATCGAAGACCTTTGACCACAGTTCGGCGCGTTCCCGCGTAGTGATAGTGGCGGGGATCAGGCCGGCGTTGACCATCTGGATCAGATCGTCGTCGGTGAGATTCTTGTCAGCTTCCTGAACGTGTATGGGCGTGTTGCCTGCTTTCTGGAGCGAGTCGTTCAACTTCTGCAGTTCCTGGTAGGCGATCGTGACGGGATTGACATAGATTTCTTTCCCTGCAAGTTCGTCGAGGGTGGAAAACGAGCCGAACCCAGGTCCGCTAACTACGATCCGGGTTACATTGGTCTGAACAGGAACGGAAAAGGCAACCCGCTTCTCACGGTCAGGAGTAACAGCAATGGCGTTCGCGACGAAGTCGCCCATTCCTTCGCTCAGGGCGGCTTCCGCTTGAGGCTGAGCGACCGGCAGGTATGTGACTTTCAGCTGCACGCGTCCAGTCTTAAGCTTCCTGTTGGTAAACCTCTGGAACTCTTCCAGCGATTCATAGATTGCGCCTCGGGGCCGTCCCTTGTCATAAAAGAAGCCGATGGGATTAAGAATGACAAGAGCACGGATGTTGTGTCGCTTCACCATTTCTTCAAGATCACCGGTGTGTTGTTCGAAGTGAAGCGGTAACAACAGAGCTTTTGTCGCGGTGGACGATGTCGGACTGGGGGCAGCCGCTTGTTGCCTGGTCCGGTCGGTACCGGCTTGTAGCGGAGGGTCTTTTTTGTCACAGGCAATCAGCAGCAACAGAGCACACACAATTGCGAGCAAGAGAGCCCGGAGGGAAGAATTTGGGTCTGTGAACATTCTTGTTCCCGATCAGCTTTAGCAAACGTGCTGAGGATGGATAGCGGACAATCGCCATCGCTAACAATGTCAGCCGCGTCCTTAGACTCACTACGCTTTAGAGACCCGACACTCGGGTGGCGAGGACCTCTGGAATTCTCCGCTCGCTTTCTTCTGCCCGTCCGCTCCAATGCTGCTATGTCTTGAGAGCACTTGTGTGAATGTGCCTCACCATTTCCCAAGTGACACAACCTCCGGAATTGGCACGTCCTTCGACTGGAAAACTGCTCAGCGGTTGCTTAACTTTGCCACCAATTTGACCATCCCGGGGTCGGTCACCTGACCACGCTGGTCCTGGTGCTGATCATCGGAACGACGGAGCGGTTTGGCTCGGGCAAACAAGGCAACTCGCTCTTGCGCTTCCTGTTGCTGCGGACGGTAGAACTGGAAGTTCTTGCAGGGCCGAACCCAGAAAAGTTCCTGTCAGAACCGCAAAGTAATTCCACCAGTAAAATCGAACTCGTGTAAGTAGTGGTTATTACCCACGACCCAGCACCCACCCCAGAAGGGATCGCACCAATATCCGGCATCCGTGGTAGTGAGGTATGTGGGAGACCACTTGGCCTGACCGCGAAAACCTAAATGCTTGCTGACGTTGTATTTCGCGCCAGCACCGAGAGCAAAGGCAAAACGAGTGACGCCGCTGACGCCACTACGGTCGGGCGACAAATCACTCGCCCCCAACCCGAAGAATCCAAAAGGCCTCAGCTTCGATTCGCGATCTGTGAGGTGGAAAAGAAAGTTGCCCATGTACTGATCCTGTTTCAACTTGAACACGTTCACGTCGCTGCCGCCGCCTATGGGCTGGGCAACGGTGTCTGCTTTTGTGTGATTCCATTGGAACTCTATGCCGTAGTGCTCACCAAGCAGGTAACCTGCCGTGATGCCATAGTTCGTGCTGTTTCCGACCTCGATTCTGCGAAACAACGAAGTCGACAGGTCAAGCCCGCCATTAAATTGGCCGCCCACGTGGCCTGTGATTTCAACATTTTGAGCGGAAGCAGACGGAAGCAGAAGAATGAAGCACAGCAGTGTGGAAACGAGGGTCATTTTTGCATTCATGGTCATTCCAGTCTTCTTTCTATTTTGTATTTCTTTGGAGATAGGATAGGGAGTGTGATGCGCAGGTCAACTGTATGAAATGTCAGGTCGAGCGCCACGACTGTCACAAATCGGGACAACCTTACAACACCAATCCCGGCTCAACGGGGTACGACAGCTGCACAATTGACTACGAGGAGGCCAGCCTGGGTCCGCCCGTGTCACAAGATGAGGTTTGACACCGCTAGCTTGCCCACCGTTTCATGGTACTTCTGATGTAATTCGTGGGTGCCTTCTTGCTTTGCGCCGGAAGTATTCCAGGCTGGAGTTTGATCGGCGACAAGTGTTGACGCCATTCGGTCAAATACGCGATCTGCTCTTCCAGTCGCCCCAGTGCTTGCTGGACCGTTCGACGGCGCGTGGTGAATGGGACGGGATCCACTTCGTTGGTTACGGGCGCGAGGTCAGCGAGACTAAACGCCTCCTCCAATGCCGTCCGCATCCTTTCCTTCGAAGAGTCGATTCGCTTACCAGAGGCCTCCGGGCTTCTCCGAAGAAGGTTATCGAGGACCGCTACCTGCACCTTGGCATTTAGGCGGCTTTCCTTTTGTTTGCAGGCCGCTTCGAAATCGGCGTACGCCTCCCTGTCGCGTACAAGAGCTTCTTCGATGTCCTTCTTAAGCTGCTCCAACTCCGCACGGTCCTCTTCCAACTGATGTGTTGCTTGAACTCGATACGCGGGCTCCAACTGATTGACCATCCACCGTGCAACCTCCCATATCCCATAGCGAAGGCGTTCTTTGTTTTCGGAATTTGGTGGCAACGACGAGGTAAGAAAAATCTGAAAGCGATATGTCTGTCCCAGAGCCGCCGCAATGAATCCCCGGAACCGTTCCAGAAACTCAAAGATGAAAGCCTGTTGGTTCATATCCTTGCTGTTGCTCAGGGTATTACGTATGCAGTACCGTAGCCGGCCGAATGGGTCATCAGGTTCGCCTGGGTACTTCAGCCCTGCATGCACCAGTTCCATCTTCACTTCCTCCGTGATCAGGAACGCCGGGTCCGGCGGCGACAAGTGTGCCCCTCCCAGAAGCAAGTCCGCTTTGCTCACAACTAATCCAACCGGCAGATGAATTGCATCAGTATTCACATCATAAAACGCTTGCAGGATACGGGTGTACGATGCAGCCAAGCCCACAGCGTCCTTAGGCCATTCCTCCATCGGGTGGCTGCCACCCAGGACATCTTTCGAAACTCGATCGGGGAAACAGCAACCGTCGACAAAGAACAAAAGCCCCTTGGCGGCGCGCAGCCGCTTCAAAAGCTCCGGTCGCAATTCCGGTCGTGCGAAATGTTCACTGTCATGGTCCATCAAGGTCAGTCGCATCCAGCGGGCCACTTGTGGGTCCTGATCGTCGCGAATGCGAAGGTGATATCCACTCGGCTCAGCCTCGATGGCATGCGTGCGTGGTTCCCAAAGCTCGCCGGTTGAATTCCAGAATCCATGCGGCTCGCCGGGCTCTAGGTGTAGTCCTTTCCCCAGGGTGCCGCCGGCGGCGTGGTCCAGGTGCCGAGCGAGCGCGCGAAGGAATGCAGTCTTGCCTGCCCCCGGCCCACCGACAAGCAACACAGGTACGGGCGAGAATCGCTGCCTTTGGCCTGCGCTCAGTACGCACGGGAAACGGTCCTCGCTATCCGCGCCACTTCCGGGTAATTCTCGCTGAGCCAGGCCTGCGGGAGCACCCAAGCCACTTCTCCACGCTGTGTAAAGCATACCTCCGCGCTCCTTGAGCACATCTGGACTCAATTTCGACTCGTCGTACCGAATCGGCTCAAGCCATTGCCAAGTCTTCAGCAGGTAGCGTACTAGTGGGTCTTTGGATGCCCAATAGACCAATGTTGCTTCTGACGACTCGTTAATCTTGCCGCACAGCCTCATCAGATCGTCCGGGCCCCGCCTCGACAACACAAACACTTGTATTGCCAGAAGCTGCGCGGAATCTGGTCCCTGTGCTGGGAGAATCTGCCGCAAATGTTCGTCTGACTTATAACCGGCTGCGAGAAGTATCTCGGCCGTGCGTCTAAGAATGCGGTGCTTCAGCAGTTGGACCTTTGAGTCGGCGAACGTTGGTGATTGCCCGAGTGTCATGGCCATCGTGATGTTAGAAGCCAAGCAGTCATAACTGCTAAAGCGTCCAGATGGAAAACCTTCCTGGCGCATACGCTTCCACTCACGATAACAGCGCGGGTCGTCTTCGCCATCATGTAAGAATGCGCCGGCAAACATCGATGTGTGGTCCAAGAGCAACTGGAGGAGTGGCGCCCGCTCCTTCAGTAAGCCCAGCGGAAATTCATGCTCGGTCACAGCGCTGAACTCGGCGGCTAAACCCGGGCCTATGATAGAGGTAAACTGCTCAGGCGCGAGAAATTCGAAGTACTCCAGCAGTGCGACTACATGGGCTTCGTTCAGCGGAACGCCGTTGTCGATCTGCCTCGACGCTGAAGATGCCAACTTTGCCGCGCGTTGGAACGCGACTGACTTAGGGATGTAGATTCTTGGTTCGGTCATTTAACACCCTGAAGGATGCAAAGCATCACCTATCAGGCACGAAGCGAAGCCTGGAAACTGGCAGTAATAACAGGTAGAGGAGTGACCTGCCCCATCTTTAGTCCACGGATAGTGAGACTTTCTCCGGTTGAACCGCTCCTATTTCCTGTACCCATCGGAACTAGAGAATTTGGGCAGTGGAAGTCCGCTTGGCCCCGTTTCATGCTGGTTTCGATGCACTAGCTTCTTCCATCCCCCGCCTGTGCGATTCCGCGAAGGCTGCGGCGTGCGATACGCTAACGCACTGTGCGGGCCAGTCAACTAGGCTGCGTCGGCAGTTGCGTCGGCGCTAAATGATTTGATTGCGCCTGCTTCGTCGTCCTTCACATCAAAGACGGTATACAGCTTGGTGATCTGCAAGACATCGTGGACTTTCTTGGTCAGGTTAAGCAATTTGAGGTCGCCCCCCTGGTTGCGAACGGTCGTGAAGGCACTGACCAGTTCGCCAATCCCGGAGCTGTCGATATAGTTTACGTCCCCGAGATTGAGCAGGATCTTTGTTTGCCCCTTAGAGAGCAGTTCGCGAACTGCGTCCCTTAGAACCGCGCATTCCTCGCCAAGAACGATGCGCCCGCGGCAATCCACGATGGTGACGCCATTAGCCTGCCGGATACGCGTCTTCATGCTCATTGGGGAGCCTCCCTAACACCCCGAATTCTATGACTTGAACGCAACGAGAAACAGTGTCAATTGTGACAGGGAGGTGGCTGGTTCGGTCTCCTTCGGAAGGGCAATTTCCCATCCAGGCGCGCCTCAATGATCAGGTTCAGCCCGCTGGAAAAGCTCTGGACTGCTGGCAAAAGCGACAGATGCAAATGGACTCTGGAGGAGAGACACTTTCCATATCACATGGTGTCGTTGGGAGCTGCAATGATAAAGCAAATACTGCGCGCAGCTTTCTTGCTTACTTTACTGAATCCGGCATGGGGTAAAGCCACAATGAAAGTTCCATTAGGCCGAAACCCCTGTACGGTTTTCACTGTCGGACCCGGCACGATTATCTCCGTTCACCAACTGGACTTACCATTGATCGAGCTGCGCTATGCGGTCAAGTACAAGACGGACGACGGCCAGCTGATTGAAGTGTGGACTCCTGGGAAGGGCCTTGTGTTGTTAGAGGGGATGCACGGGGAACTGACCTATTCCACCCATCCTGAGAGGATTATTAACTTTCGACCGGTCAGGCGAGAGGCAACAGACCCAGGCGGTCTTTTACCTGATACCCAGTGATAGCTCCTAAATAACTGTCGGAAGGTAGATGGGCTGACGTGGATAAGCATCACAACGAAAGGTATAGCCCGGGCTGCGGACCACTTGGGAGGGTACTGTATCCCTTCGGGGACCGGCGTTCTCATCTCATCTGTGTTTACAACAGTCAACCCGGCACTTCCTGCAGGGCGGAAGAGCGAAGCCGCCGAAAATAGTCCGACGTCCTCCACCACCAGAACGCGGATTGAGCGGAACATCTGTCCCTCGGCGAACCAGCATGTTGCGACAGGTCACCCACTGTTAGAGGTTTCCGCTGTTCCCACTAGTTGTGCTAATTCCCTTTGTTGAGGAGCCCTGCTCTAATTCGGGGTTAGCTACCCGCAACTGATTGGGAACTAGAATCACGAACAGCCGAGTGGTGTCCTAAACCGCAAACTTACTGAACGATCAAGGAGAAATGTCATGAATCTCAGCACTGTAGAACGCGAAGAAGTGGCGACCGAGTTGAAACGCTTTGCTAGCGACCTAAATCTCACCGACGATCAAAAGGAAAAGCTTCATGCCGCTCTTACGGAAGCAAGAGAAAAAATCGCAGAGTACATGGAACAGAATCCCAACACGACCAAGGCCGACGTCATCAGCAAGGTTGTTGCAAATCGCGACGCGATTCGTCAACGCGTCGTCAGCTTCCTTAGTCCCGAGCAGTTGAAGAAGTGGGACGCCGAAAAAGAAAAAGCCAAGGATTTCCTGGGCCAGAGGATCGCCGCCTAAAAGGATTTACCTTGTACTGAAGTTGCTACACTTGAGTGGCCGACAATCGACTCTGCCGGCCACCGATCCTTTATTTATTTCAAGCTTGCTTGGCAGGCCCACGGCGTTCCCGATCAAATCTCAAGGTGCTCTTACACGCGGTCAACGGTCACTTCGGCCGGGGCTAGGCTCAGAAACTCCCGGATACGGCGCCTGGCTTTGTACAGTTGCGACTTGGAGTTTCCCACGGAGCAGTCCATAATCTGGGCAATTTCCTCGTGGTCATACCCTTCGACCTCGTGCAACAGGAAAATGGTTCTGCAACCAGCCGGCAAATCCCTAATGGCCCGGGCTAGCGTGATGCGCTCTACCGTATTGGCAAGCCTGTTGTCTCGGCCGCCAGGTTCCAGGCGCAGCGGAGTTGAGTCCGGGCTCGATGAGTCCTGGTTCGATATGTCGTCCAATGAGACCTGCTTCAGAGCTTTCTTGCGGAAATGCAATAACACGGTATTCACCGCGATCCGGTGCAGCCAGGTAGATAGAGCCGACTCTCCACGAAACGTCGAGAGCTTACGGAACACCTGCAAAAACGCATCCTGGGTGAGGTCCTCAGCTTGTGCTGTACTGTCGGTCATGCGCTGGCAGATGGAGTAGATCTGCTTCTTGTGAGCGTGGAACAGGGCAGCGAAGGCTTCCGAGTCACCTTGCTGGGCGCGTTTCACGAGCTCAGTACAAACGTTCTGGCTCTTCATAAAACACAGTTCCCTTCCTGGGCTGGTCGCACCCCTGCCTGGGTTCTCTCATCGCTTGACATTAGTAGTGAGCGCTACGCGAGCGTGCCTCAACGGAGGCAATCTACCGATGATTCTTAGGGAGGAAAAGTGTCAGAACAGCCAGTTCGCCCAAACAAGGGCTATGACACTGGAAAGTAAAATCACGGCTGCGCTGTTCGCATAGCAAACGCTGCCGCGCATTCCTCATCTGCGGCCTAAAGAAAACCCCCGCCGGAACGGGATTGGATTGGAAGGAAACCGGCGGGGACTTCTGCGGTAGTCTCAGTTGACCAAGGTTAGCCAGACAAGAAGGATTCCAGCCACTAGCAAAAGTGACAGGCCTCTGGCGGCGTATCTGTCAGACCTAACTATCACCGCACCTTGTTCGAGGTCGCGCAAGACCTCGCTCGTTGCCTGGTCAAGTGCCGGTGACTCGACCACAAGATCGCTCGGCTTCAGACCGTCATCAGGTGATTTGTATTGTCTCCGCGCCGACCTGGATCAAAAGAACTTTCAGAAGCCCGTCGATCGCGTCATCAAAGCGGACTAACCTAAGGACATTTTTGAGCTATCGCGCGTCATTCTGAATAGAAGCTCTTAGCGATGATTAAGAGCGAGCTCAAAAGAAAGCATGGAGGCCTGCTCTTCCGTGTTAGCCATTCTTAGCATCGTCCTTGTCTTCTCTCCCGGACTCTTGCCCCAGCTTACCTCATGCTCTCCTCTGTGCCAGTTTCTGGGTTTTGGGTCATCCGACGACCCCTCGGTGACCTGCACGTATTGACAGTTACCGGACTCGGTCAAGTGACCTAGCCTCATCTAGCCTCATAAGGAAGAATCAAGCAGCAGAAAGGCTGTCTTCTTTTCTGGAGGGACCCAGGCCGCTGATATCAGCCCGTTTCGCGCAAACCGCGTTCTAAGGAAATCGAGGCGGGCAGGAGCTCTTACAAGGGGAACTCGCCGAATACTCGTGTTTTTGCTCAGGAGTAGCTGATGAATAAGCCGATTCGCATCCTGGTGGCCAATCGGCCGAAGGTCATGCGGGAAGCGCTTCTGGATTTGCTTTCCGAGCGGTCTTGGATCGAAGTTATCGGAGAGGTTTCCAATGACGCTGATATTCCTGACTTTGTGGACAGAAGGGTGCCCGATCTGCTCGTGATGGCCGTGGATGAGCCGGGCAAAAGGCCCAGTCTCTGCGACGTATTGCTGCGGGGCACCCGGAACTACGCATCATTGCCGTCGCGCCCCACCAAGACTACAGCGTGTTCTATTGGGCTTCGGTGGAGATCCACTCAGACGATATCGAGACTTCGGAAGCGGGCTTTATTAATGCCTTGCGAAGCGTCGCCGAGAGGGTTCGCCATCGCAGCGGTGTGAATTGAAAACGAGGGCAGGATGAAGTTTGGCAGCAACAGATTTCTGCTTCTTACCCCGCTCGTCGCCTGCATTTTTTATGCTGGCCTGTCGGCGCAGGAAGATAACACCCGGCACGATGCCCACTATGCTGACCCGCCTGCGCGCTCCTCCGAGGTTTCCGATCTGGCCAAGGAGAACCTGGCACGTGTAGCTGCATCGGCCTCGCAACTTCAGGCTGTCTTGGTGAGAGACCCAGGAATCCTAGTAGAGCTGAAGCTGTGGGTGGCCAAGGAAGCGACCGACAATGGACAGATCGTGGAAGACAGTGCCCTGACCGGTCAGGCCATCCTCGACCGCTTGGATCACGACGTGAAATTCCGTTCCATTGCTACTCAGTTGGTGCAGCGCTATGGTTACCTGCTGCCGATTTTGAACCCGGACTCGGAAGTAGCCAAGGAGCAGGATCTTATCCTCAAGCAGCGTGCTCGTCGCCTGGTGCAGTTGGAGGAACAGGGAGACTCGGGAGCGGCTACAGCTCGACAAAGTGACGGGTATCAGCAAGCGTGGGAGCCAGGCACAGAGCACACAGCTTGCGATCAATTAACCAAATCGGATTGTGGCCAGGCTACCTCAAAGCGTGGACTTCCGGGAAGCGCACCTACCAACGAGGCCCCAGCCACTGAACCGTCGGCACCGATCTTGCCCGACCGGAGGTCGCCGATTGATCCGATCCGAACGCTTTGGACGGCCAGCGGCCGCGAGGCGCAAGGAGCTACAGAAGATGGCAGTGTAAATCTGAGCCTGGCCCCGGATGTTTCGCGGCAGTCGCCCTTAGCTTTCCGAAGCATTTCTCTCGGCATGGCCAGTACGAGCCCGGATGATATCGATGGCCTGCAGCGACAACGCAGCCTAGACGATGTTTCGCCTCTCACAATGGGAAGTCGCCCGGAATCGGCGCCTTCGATTGGAGCAAATCGGGCCTACCGGCTTCCGGCTGAAACTGGGCCGCGGTCCAGCACGAAACTTGCGCCGGTGACCATGGTTCACAAGAGCAACCCTTACGCTGACATTCCATCGCTGTATGACATGTATGTGCAGGCTGCTCCTCGGGATCGCGAACCGGAACGGTTTGGCATGGAGATCTTCCGCAACGGGACACGTCAGCCGGACGCCATCCCCATGGATCTGCCAGTCGGCCCCGACTATGTGGTGGGCCCGGGTGACGGCCTGGCTATCAATCTTTGGGGAGCTGTTTCAGAGAGACTGGTTCGATCCGTGGATCGTGAAGGCAGAATCAATTTGCCTGAAGCCGGACCGCTGCTGGTAAGCGGGCGGACCCTGGGAGAAGTTCAGGACTCGGTGCAGAAGGTTCTGCGCACACAATTCCGGGACGTTTCGGCCGATGTCTCGCTTTCGCGTCTGCGAACCGTTCGGGTGTACGTCGTCGGAGAAGTGGCGGAGCCCGGAGCTTACGACATCAGTTCCCTTTCCACACCACTCAATGCGCTGTTTGCGGCTGGAGGAATCACCCAGCGCGGGTCGCTGCGCGGCCTGAAGCACTACCGTGGCAAACAGCTAATCGAAGAAGTGGACGCTTACGAACTGCTCCTGCACGGTGTCAGCTCCGAGGCCCGGAGACTGGAAAACGGCGACTCTTTGCTGGTGCCGCCGGTTGGCCCGCAAGTCACGGTGGGCGGAATGGTGCGGCGACCTGCGATTTACGAATTGCATGGCGAAGAGTCGTTGGCTGACGTTCTCGATCTGGCAGGTGGAATTCTCCCCGCGGCGGCGTTGCGCCACATCGAGGTGCAACGGCTTGAGGCGCACGAGAAGCGCACGATGTTGACGCTCAACCTTTCGCAAGATAGCAATTCCACTGCGGTCGCTGAGCAGTTGAGCTCCTTCAAGGTTCGGGACGGAGACCAGATTCATATCTTCCCGATTGCCTCATACAACGAGCAGGCAATTTATCTTCAGGGCCATGTACTTCGTCCGGGCCGCTACTCTTATCACGACGGGATGCGGCTCACGGATCTGTTGGCTTCGTACCACGATCTTCTGCCCGAGCCGGCGGGACACTACGCCGAGATCGTCCGCCTGAATCCACCGGACTTCCGGCCCAGCGTCGAGAGCTTTGATCTGGCAGCCGCGCTGGCCAATCCGGCGGCGTCCCCAAAGTTGGAGCCGCTCGATACCGTCCGCGTATTCAGCCGGTTCGATTTTGAGCCGGCGCCGACTGTCTGGGTCGGCGGTGAGGTCCGGACACCGGGACAGTTCCGCACTTCTGGGCAAGCGCATCTGCGTGATGCGATCTATCTGGCGGGGGGAATCTCTCCCGACGCCGGTCTGGAGTCGGCGCAACTTTTCCGGACTCAGTCCGACGGAACGATGAAGATCTTCAGTGTGAACCTGGGACAAGCGCTGGCGGGAAATCCCGTGGATAACCTGCTGCTCGAACCTCGTGACCGTGTCCTGGTTCATCGCAACTCCGCGCGAGTTGATCCGCCCACCGTGTATGTGAAAGGGGAGGTGGCCAAGCCCGGCCGCTATCCTCTGACCACCAACATGGACGTTGAAGACCTGGTTCGTACAGCGGGCGGACTCAAAAGAAGCGCCGACCCGAAAAAGGCGGACTTGACGCACTACGCGATAGGAAGTTTGCCGGGAACTGCAAGCGAAAGCGTACCCATTGAGCTCGCAGCGGCGTTGAGTGGCGTTGGAAACGACAACCTGCGACTACGCGACGGAGACGTGCTGACAATCAGGCAAGCGCCGGGGTGGAACGACATTGGCGCCTCGGCCACGGTTCGTGGTGAAGTTCAGCATGCCGGATCGTACGGTATTCGTACGGGCGAACGGCTCAGTTCGCTCGTGGAGCGAGCCGGCGGATTCTCGCCGGAAGCTTATCCCTACGGCGCTGTCCTGATGCGGCAAGAGGTTCGAGAGCTGCAGATGCAATCCTACCTGGCCTTGGTGCAGCGAATGAAAGCTGAGGCAATCAACCTTAAAGCGCTACCGGACGCTGACCAGGACCAAAAGAATGCAAAACTCACAGCGGTTGCACAAACCGAAACCGCTCTTAATCAACTCGAAGCCAACGCACCCATTGGCCGCGTAGTGGTTCACATTCAGCCGGATGTCCAGCAGTGGCGCAATACCTCGGCGGATATTGCCTTACGCGACGGCGATGTTCTAGTAGTTCCCAAGAAAGCAAATTACGTGTTGGTGTCAGGACAAGTATTTAATCCCACGGCGATCAGTTACCGGCCAGGCCGCAGCGCGAAGTGGTATCTCAACCAGGCGGGAGGGCTCAGCCAGATGGCAGACAAGAAAGCTGTCTTTGTAGTTCGGGCGGATGGGTCGGTGCTCTCGTCGCAAAACAACTCCGGATGGTGGTCAGGTGATCCTCTCAATTCGGAATTGAGGCCGGGGGATTCGGTCGTGGTACCGGAGAAGGCGCCCAAAATCGGAACCCGGAATTGGGCAACAGCCCTCCAGGCGGCGCAGCTAGCGACTTCTGTGGCGCTGACGATTGCTTATTTCAAGCCGTAACAACGGAAGTTTGAAATGTGCGTGAGGGCGGTGTTAATGGCATGTGGTTGGGGAGCAATGAGTGTGATCGTCGCGCAACCGGGTGTATGCACGGCACAGACGCCGCAACCACCACAAGTTGAGAGGCAAGCTGACGCGCAAGCGTCGGTGGCGGCCAACAAAGGAGATCAAGGCAAGACGAAGGCGGGAGGCAGTCCGGCAGATTTCGAAGAGTGGCAGGTTTCGGCATCGCCGCTGCGGTTCCACGATCTGCGGAGGAGTTTTTTGCAAGACCAAAAGCAAATCTGGACCAGTCCGATGCGACTCCGATTCTCCGACACCGAGTGGCTGGTTCCCTTTGCCGGAATCACCACAGGGTTGCTGGTGACCGATCGGGATGTCAGTCTCCATTTGTCTCACAAGCCTACGACCCTCAGCCACTACAACAATCTTTCTAATGCCGGGATGGGGGCTTTAGTGGGCGGTGCAGCTGGAATGTGGCTCCTGAGCTATCCATCCCGCAATCAACACTGGCGCGAAACTGGCTTGCTCGCGGGGCAAGCTGCGCTCCACACACTGGTTGCGGTTGAGGCGTTGAAGTACTCGCTGGGCCGGGAGCGGCCACTCCAGGGAGACGGCGCAGGGCACTTCTTTCAAGGAGGAACCTCCTTCCCCTCGGAGCACGCCGCCGCGGCATGGGCTATAGCAGGCGTCATCGGACATGAATATCCCGGGCCGGTGCCGAAGTTGCTGGGTTATGGCCTGGCTTCGTTAGTGACCTACTCTCGCGTCCGCGCCGAGCAACACTTTCCGGCGGACGTTTTTGTCGGCAGCGTTGTGGGCAGCCTTATCGCCCAGCAGGTTTACAGCCATCATCATGATCCAGAACTCGGCGGCGATACGTGGCGCTACGTCGGCGACGTGCTCCGCGGCGATGGACAGTCGTCACCACAGAATCAAGGATCGCCTTATGTGCCGCAGGATAGCTGGGTGTATCCGGCGCTGGATCGCCTGGCTGGGTTTGGACTGATTGACAGCGCCTTTGCCGGGATGCGTCCCTGGACACGGCGGGAATGCGCGCGGTTGTTGAGTGAAGCGGAAAATCACCCGGCATATGAGGCGCATGGAAATGAGGTGGCGGCGGGAATTGTCGCCGCGCTCGAACGCGAGTTTCGTCCGGAAATGGAGGGCGCTGACGACGGCGGGGCAGGAGCGTTCCGTGTGGAGTCTGTATATAGCCGCACTGGTTACGTTTCGGGCATTCCCATCCGGGACGGCTATCATTTTGCGCAGACGCAGATCAACGATTTTGGACGTCCGTATGGCGAAGGCTGGAACAACATAACGGGATTTTCGATGTTTGCCACGAGAGGCCGCTGGGTGGGCTATTTCCGTGGCGAGTGGCAGAGCTCCTCTGGTCTGCCGGCATTGCCCCTGACGGCTCGCGAAACCATTCAGCAAGTTGACCACCTTCCACAGACGCCGCCGGGCTCAGGCCAGCCTGCAGTAAGCCAGTACCAGGTGCTTGATGCCTATGTGGGGCTCATGTTTTCAAACTGGCAGATCTCTTTCGGGCGGCAGAGCCTCGGGTGGGGACCGGGTGACGGCGGCGCCATCATGCTCAGTGATAACGCCATACCGCTCAACATGTTCCGCATTAACCGTACGACGCCGTTCAAGTTGCCCAGTGTTCTGGGTTGGTTGGGGCCTCTGCGGCTGGAGTTCTTTCTGGGCCAACTCAGCGGACAGGAATTCATGGCCGTCAACGGCGCCTTTGGCACTTTCGGGCAGCCACTCCGCCACCAACCCATGATTCACGGCGAGAGGTTCACTTTCAAGCCGACGCAGAATTTTGAATTTGGCTTTTCCCGCACTGTGATATTTGCGGGCGAGGAAGTGCCGTTCACTTTGCGGTCGTTTAAGAACAGCATGTTCAGCCTTAGTACCTCGAACGGGGCCCAAGGCGGACCGGCGGATCCGGGAGACCGTCGATCGGGATTGGACTGGTCGTATCGGGTGCCCAAATTCCGCGACTGGGTGACGTTTTATGGGGACGCTTTCGTTGACGACGAGAAAACTCCCATAGCCTATTTCGATCGTTCTGCAATCCGTGCAGGCCTGTATTTTTCTCGACTACCACGTCTGCCAAGACTCGACCTGCGCATCGAGGGTGTGTACACGGACTTGCCGACCGGTGGCCGACTGAGCCATGGTTTTTTCTACTTTAACGACCGATACCTCAACGGCTACACGAACCAGGGTCAGCTGCTGGGCAGTTGGATAGGTCGCCAAGGACAGGGCGCACAAGCTTGGACCAACTACTGGTTCAGTGGGCGAAATCGTCTGCAGCTCAACTACCGGCACCAGAAAGTGAGTTGGCAGTTTATCCCAGGCGGCGGAACTCTCACTGACGTGGGAGTACGCAACGATTATTGGCTGCGTCCCAGCCTGGGCCTCTCCACCTCATTGCAATACGAGCGTTGGCTGTTTCCGGTGATTCAGCCCAAAGCGGCCCGGAATGTGAGCGCAACCATAGAGATTCAATTTCAGCCGCAAAAATTGTTCCGTCGCGGTGTGGACGGTGAAACACCCGGAATTGGAGGCGGCCATGAGTAGATACGCCTTCGAAGGGTTGCTGAACGGATAGTCGCCGATTTGGGTGTATCTGGTTACTGCTGCACGGGTTAGCTCACGAAAACCCTGTAAGTGAGGCGGCGAAGCTGTGATTGGTAATAAGCGCTGAGACACGACGGGATGACTTGCGAAATGACACTGCGTGAGAATACGGCGCTTTCGGCCGGCGGCTCGAGTATCTCTTCACCGGCCCGATGGTACGCGACATACACATGTGCGCGTCATGAAAAACATGTGAGGAAACAACTTGAGGAAAGAGGCATCAGCTGCTTCCTGCCACTGTATCGCAGCGTCCGGCGCTGGAAGGATCGACAAAAGGAACTGGAACTCGCCTTGTTTCCGGGGTATGTCTTTGTTCATATCGGCCCGGAAGACCGCTTGCGGGTCTTGCAGACCCCAAGCGTCGTGCGTTTCGTGTGTTTCAGCGGATATCCGGCTGCGCTGGACGACGGTGAAATTGAATCGCTGCGGAGTGGAATCGCGAACAGTGCACGTGTGGAACCATATCCATATCGGCAGGTAGGCCGCAAGGTGCACGTGAAGTACGGCCCGCTGGCGGGAATCGAAGGCATTCTGGTGCGAACAAAAGAAAAGCTCCGAGTTGTACTCTCCATCGATCTCATCATGCGTTCGGTGGCGGTTGAAGTAGACGCCGCTGACCTGGAATGAAATGTCTCCACCCAACCCGATGATTTCCGGCTCACGCAGATGAGCACGGTCAAGAGGAAGCCGATATGCATTCTTCGGTGGGCATAGGCCAGGCACCACCCCATCACCTGGCAAGAGAGCTGGCGGCCGACCTCCGCCTGGTGCAGGCGAGGGGGCGAAGCGGCGCCACGGGACACTTCCGAGGGGCCGTCGTCGCATTCGAAGTGTTGGCTGATCTTGTGACCATTGTTGTTTCGGTACTGTTGAGCTACGCGGTCTATTCCTACCTATCGTTGGGCAGACGGCTTCACTATCCCACTCAGGCAGTGTTGGTCCTTGCGATCGCGTTTGCTGTAGTCATGGTTCTAATGCTCGATCGGGTAGGGGCCTACCGTCGGGCCAACAGCTTGCTGCGAGTGCGGGAAACCGAGCAAGTGCTGCAAGTCTCAGCGCAGGCATTCCTGATTGCCCTTGCGATCTCATTTGTCAGCAGTGTTCTTTTCTCGCGCTGGGTCTTGGCGCTGTGTCTGACGATGGTGCCTCTGGCGCTGTTCATTGAGAAAAGTCTGATGTACCTGCTCGTACGTGCCCTCCACTCTCGAGGACTCGGAATCGAGAGGGTGTTGATCTATGGCTCGGGTGGAACGGGGCGGCGCGTCTTCTCGGTGCTGGCAAGATCTCCCAAGCTGGGCCTTGAGCCGATAGGGTTCGTCGATGACCAGCCGGTCAAAGCCGGAGGAACCGTTTTCGAGATGGGATATGGCCGGAAGCGCTCGGCGCGGATATTGAGGGGACCTGTGATTGCCGACTTGATCCGCAGCAATTGGGCGGACCTGGTCATCGTCGCGATTCCATCAATTGGCCGCGACACCTTTCTTCATACCGTCGAAGAAGCATTCAAGGCCAACGCGCGCGTTTCTTTCGTGCCCAACCATTTTGTGCCCGACCGGTGGGTGGACTATCAGGATATCGACGGCGTCCTGTTGGCGTCGTTCGAGAGATCAACACGAAGAATCACCTACGAACTGCCCAAGCGACTCTGCGACGTGGCAGGATCGCTTGCCCTGCTGGTGCTCGGAGCGCCGCTCTTTCTCTTGGTGGCCGTGCTCATCAAGATGGACTCGCCAGGCCCCGTTTGGTTCAGGCAGGAACGAGTCGGACAGAATGGGCGAATGTTCCAGATGTTCAAATTTCGCACGATGCGAATGGAAGCGGCACCCTACGATTATTCACCCCGGGCTGCCGACGATCCTAGAATCACTCGCATCGGGAGATTTCTTCGCCGAACCAGCCTGGATGAGTTGCCTCAGCTGATAAATGTAATGCAGGGAACAATGTCACTGGTAGGGCCCCGCCCGGAGATGCCTTTCATCGTACAGCAGTACTCGGAGCGACACCGGCAGAGGCTGCAAGTGAAACCAGGACTCACGGGCTTGTGGCAGTTGAGTGGAGACCGCGCATTCCTCATTCACGAGAATGTCGAGTACGACCTCTACTACATCCAGCACCGGAATTTCTTCATGGACCTGGCAATCCTGTTGCACACGTGCGTGTTCGCCATGCGTGGGATTTGAAAATCGTCGAGAAGCTAGTCGGTTGCAGCGATCGTTTGAGAGCTGATTGTGGAAGGTCTGAGACGCCATACGGCAATTTCCGAGGTTGAATTGGGTCCAGAGCGCCCATTTTCTCCGGTGCGAGAGAGCCCAGCGCTGATCGCTGACCTGCCTGCCTCAAGAGGCTTGGCTACTCTGGAAGTGATTTGGGAAAGGCGTCGACTGATTTACTGGGTGGCGTTGCGCGCTCTTCTGATCAGCACTGTGGTTGCCTTCCTGATCCCGCGCCAGTTCGAATCCACCGTGAGCATCATGCCACCCAAAGACGGGATGGGAGACAATGGCCTAATGTTGGCCGCCCTGGCGGGGAAAAGTTCGCCTGGCCTGGGAGCGATGGCCGGCAACATTCTCGGGGCAAAGAGCACGGGCGCGCTGTTCGTGGACCTGCTCCGCAGTCGAACGGTGCAGGATCGCATCGTCGATAGATTCGATCTGCAGCGCGTCTACTGGACGCGTTACAAGCAGGATGCCCGCAAGACCCTCAACGCCCACACCGACGTCACCGAGGACCGAAAGAGTGGGGTGATTTCCGTGACCGTGGCCGAGGGCAGCCCACAACGCGCCCGCAACGTCGCCCAGGGATATGTCGAAGAACTGGATCGGCTGGTCTCGCAAGTGAGCACGTCCTCTGCGCGACGGGAGCGAATGTTCATCGAGCAGCGCCTCACGACGGTCAATGCCGACCTGGAAGACGCAGAGAAACAGTTCAGTGCCTTTGCGAGTAAGAATGCTGCCTTGGACATCAAAGAGCAAACCCGGGCGATGGTCGAATCGGCGTCTGTACTGCAAGGCCAGATGATCGCGGCGCAATCCGAACTGCAAAGCCTGGAACAGATCTATACGGGCAGCAACGTTCGGGTTCGAGCGCTCCGTGCAAGAGTCGACGAGCTCAAGCGGCAACTGCAACAATTGGGCGGCACAGATTCGTCCCTCGTTTCCGATGCAACCTCTTCGAATGAACTCTATCCCTCGATCCGCAAGTTGCCGCTTCTCGGCGTGCGATGGGCCGACCTGTACCGGCGCATGAAAGTGCAGGAAACGGTGTTCGACTTGCTGACCCAGCAATATGAGCTGGCACGAATTCAGGAAGCAAAAGAAATTCCAACGGTCAACGTCATCGATCCCGCCAATGTTCCGGAGAAGAAGTCATTTCCCCCGCGTCTTTTGATCATCCTCGCACTGACGACGTTGGCAGTCGTAGCCACCGCGATCTGTGCGATCGCATCTGCTCGTTGGCAAGACGTGGACCCCCGAGATCCCAGGAAGCGATTGGCAATCAGCATATGGGGCCGCAGTGTACGCTCGATGAGATGTGCGGCCAGCTGGCTGCATCTGCAACGGGTTAATGCTTCCTTGAAACGCTTCCAACCGCAGTCGGACGAGTAGGCCACGGCTTTGCGTCGCAACGTAACCAAGCCAATATTGAATAACTCCCTGCTGGGCGGTACAGCAGGGCCGCGCACTTGCGCGCAACCCGAAGGGTATTTCTCCTGCACACGGCCGGAACTCCTGCCACTTGTGCCGCCGCAAGCGACGCGAATCCTGGAAGTAGGGTGTGGAGAAGGCGGTTTCGCCAGGACGTTACGAGCCGCACGCCCCAACTCCAAGCTGGAGATCGTGGCCGTCGAAGCGTGCGAGTCTGCAGGAGCGAACGCCGCTGATGTTGTTGACCGCCTGCTGATAGGGAACGCCGAGCAAGTGGAGTTGGAATACGAGGATTATTTCGACTGTGTCATCTTTGCCGACGTGCTGGAGCATCTCGTCGACCCTTGGACAATGTTGCGCCGGGTCAGAAAGTTCTTGCGAGATTCTGGGACAGTTGTAGCCAGCATTCCAAACGTTCAGCATTGGAGCGTTCTAGTTAACCTGATGGGTGGGCGCTGGGAATACACGCCATACGGGATCATGGACAGGACTCACCTGCGCTTTTTTACAAAGAGCAGCATTCGTGATCTGTTTGTTTCGACCGGGTTCACACCGCACGAGATATCCCCTTTGCTGAGCACAACAGTTCGGGTGCAAATGGCTCGGCTCGCCACCGTCGGCCTGGCAGGTCCCTTTCTCGCCCGACAATATCTGGTCGTCGCCGACCGAAACGACACGTGACTTGGCCTGCACGTGCGAGCACCATCTAGTCTAGAGCCTATGAATGCCACCACGCTGATCGAACCGAAAGAGACGACGCCGACAGGCGCCGCCGGGGTGCACAAGATCGCTCGGGACGTTGCTACTCTGGTTATCGGGTCGTTTCTGGCGGCCGTTTTCGGGGCGCTTGTGGTCTTTGTGATCCCGAGAATTACCCCGATCGAGGATTTCGGGTACTGGCGCCTGTTCGTTCTCTATGCCAGCTATGTCGGATTCTTCCATCTCGGTTTGGGAGAAGGAGCGTTGCTTGCGTGGGCCGGGAGGCCGCTGGGCCAGTTGCAACAGGAACTTCGCCCTTCGTTGCAGTTTCTGATCGGACAACATCTGCTATTTCTCGTCCCCGTCGGCGTCATCGCGGCTGCCCTGCTGCCGCCCAGGGTTCGGTTCGTCGCCTTCGCTGTGCTCGCATTCGCATTGTTGCAGAACGTCGCCGTGGTGCTGCAGTGCGCCTTGCAGGCGGCTCGCCACTTTGTGCCGGTCGCCATCGCCACGGCTGCGCCCGCCGGACTGTTTCTCGCGTTCGTATCCCTTGCGGCATGGTGGGCTCAGCCCGATTATCGAGTGCTCATCTGCTGCTATTTCCTGGCGTGGGTAATCGTATTAGGAATCATGTTGGCTAAAACTCATCCCTTCCAGGTTGCCTCTACAACCTCCGCCTGGACGATTGGAAGGCGGTACATTGCGATTGGCTGGCCCGTCACACTAGCGAGCGCCGCCTTCGGTCTGGTGCAATCGTCTGACCGCATCGTCCTCAGCTCGACGGCTTCAATCTACGAATTTGCGCAGTACAGTCTCGCGGCCAGCACGATGATGGTTCCGGTGACCCTCATCGCTGCGATCGCACGTGTCTTCTTTCCTCACCTGGCAGCGGCCGAGAGGAAACGCCACCCGGAGATATACGGAAAAGCATCGGGTTTGATCGTGATGGCCTGGAGCATATTGCTGCCATACTACTTCGTCGTCGACCTATTCGTTCGGCACTTCCTTCCAAACTATGTTGGCATTCTCCCGGTCGCAGGGATACTTCTTTTGGGAGCATTGTTCCTTGCGGTGATTCAAATTCTTCACGGCAGCGTCTTCAACCTATATGGAAAGCAGAAGTACTTTCTCTTGTACGCGATTCTCGCTTTCGCGATCAGCCTGGGCCTGGTAGCGATGGCCGTTCTTGTCTTCCGGTCGCTTCGACTTGTGGCCGCCATGCAGGTCGTGGTTGTGGGAGCGTGGTGGCTGTTAAATGCTGGGAGACTCAGTGCTATCACCGGCGAATCATGGCGTGACTTCGCCGGGGTGTTGTTGATATTCGCGTGGTCAACCGCCTCCCTTCGATTGGCCTTCTCCTTGAGTGCTCACTGCGCGACTCGAACTGTTTGCTACTGGGTACTGACCGCCGGCCCGCTGGCTCTGCTTTATCGCGACCAAGTACGATGGATTGTCCATTTCATTCAAGCTGCGCCCGCTTCGATCCTTTGCCGCGCCGGGACTAAGGTTGCTTGATTGGAAACCAACGTTGAAATGAGCAGCAGGACGCAGACTCGTTGGCTGAACACGTTCCTGGTCTCGGGTGAGGTGCTCATGCTGGGCTGGTTGTTGGCAACCGAGGATCTGAGTCGGGTTGGCCTCTCACTCCTCGGCGTAATCGGAGCCATTACCCTGCTGGCGGTCGCCTCAAGCAGATTTCCGCTCGGAGCGTTGTGGGTCATGGTAGTCAGCGCTGCGATGCCGCGCTTCGCAGGAACCCTGCTGGGTCTTCACGTGCGCGCGGAGCACGTTGCCATTGGCCTGGTGGCGCTGGTAGTCGCGCTCAGGGCAGGCCGGAATCGCCTCCGGCTGTCGTTTGAAGCGAGGACCTTCGACTATTTTCTGATTGCCTACATTGCTCTGAATTTTGTGGCTTCGGCGGTAACATCTCCGGAGCCGCGAATGACACTGCGTTGGGCTGCGTTGAGCGCGTTCGCTATGGGCCCATATTTTCTCGTACGGATCCTCGTAAGAAGCGAAGAAATGCTATTCAAAGCACTCCATATCATGCTATGGGCTGGAGCTGCAGAAGCCGCGTACGGGGTGATTTGCTTCTTGTCAAATCATATTTTGAGTACGACTTTCGGAATCGAAGTCGAGCAATACGGATTCATTCCCGGAGTCTACGGAACGCAGTATGAAACCAATCTGTTCGGCAGCTACACAGCCTGTTGCGCGATCATGTTTCTGGCACTCTTCCTGATGGACGATTCCCGACGGGCACAGTACAACTGGGGATTCGCGATCACTTCCCTGGGAGCGGTGATCAGTCTGTCGCGTTCAGTATTTGTAGCTTTGCCGATTGCCGGCCTACTGGTGTTGTGGATCGCCCAGAAGAAGGGCCGGCTCCGGCTGCGAGGAGTTGTGCCTCTTTTCGTTGGTCTCAGCGTACTGCTTCTGGCGGTCAGCCCCTTGGTCGTCGACCTGATTCCGGAGCGGTTCAGAACAATCGACCTCACCGACATCTCGTCCGACAACACGACTTGGGAGCGACTGGCACAAATGGCCGTAGCAGTCGAGGACGTACAAGCGCATCCTCTACTTGGAACCGGAACGGCGAGCTTCCATCTGTTCTTCGATCCGGATGATTTTCCGGAAGGCTTTGCAGGAGATGCGGATAAACCTGGCTGGATCAGCAATACGCCGCTTCGCATTCTGCACGATACCGGAGTGATTGGCCTGGTTTGCTTTCTGCTATTTCTGGCATTTCTCTTAGTTGCCATCCGCGCATCGGTAAGAAGAGCTACCGGACAAACTTCGGGACTCCTGACCGCCCTTCTTGCCGGCAGCGCACTCTACGCGATTACATTTCAGGCTACCGAGGCGACAATGCTGGCGTTCACATGGATTCACGTTGGTCTCCTTGCAGCCGCCGTCTCTATTCTCCAGAAAGAACCGCCAGATCTTGATGCGTGTGCATCCGCATGAGCTCGATGATGAAGCCGCAGTACGATTTGGCGATTGCCTACCGCGTCTATCCGGTGGTTTCAAAACCGGCCCAGAGCCTGCCTCTCGGCGAAGACAAATACCTGCTTTCTGAAGTGTGCTTTAGATCGTTCAAGGAATCCCTCGGTACACTCCGCGCGAAAGTATGGGTGCTGCTGGACAGTTGCCCACCCCAATATGAAGGGTTGTTTCGCAGGTATCTTGATCCGGAAGATTTAGTCGTGGTGCGACTCGAGAGGGCGGGCAACCGCGCCACCTTCGCCCGGCAAATCGATATCTTGCTCGAGCAGTGCGATGCGGATGTTGTCTATTTTGCAGAGGATGACTATTTCTATCTCCCTGGTCAATTTCATGAGATGTTGGATTTCCTTATCACTCAGGACGACGTCGACTTTGTCTCGCCGCATGATCACCCGGATTGCTACAGGCTCCACTTGCATCGCGGCCCGAAATGGTTGCGCACGCACGGTTCCCACCACTGGCGGACAGCGGCTTCCACCTGTCTCACATTCCTGGCGCGCAAGGCAGCGTTAGCGGAGCATGAGTCCGTGTTCCGCAGCTATGCACGAGGCAATGATGATTGTGCGTTGTGGTTGAGCCTCACAAAGCATAGGGTGTTCAATCCTATTGTTCTGGTTCGCTATGTTTTGCAAGGCGCCTTTTACTGGAAGGTACTGGTTAAGGCATGGCTGTACGGCTGGCGCCAGATATTGTTCGGCCGAAGACTCAAGCTATGGGCTCCGGTTCCGGGCATCGCAACCCACCTGGATGCCACGGCTTTGTCCCCTAACGTCGATTGGGTCGCTCTAATAGAGCATGGGATAGAGGTTAACATTTAATGGTCGCCACTAGTACCGCACGGACAATAAGCGAGTACAACAACGCCACACGTTTTACCTGTGAACTGCGCGAGAGTCGGCTGAAGAAATGCGCCCGGATCATAGATCTACTCCCCGTTGGCCGCATGCTCGATATCGGATGCTCCACGGGAGACTGGGCTGCACACTGGCAAAGCAAGGGATGGCAATGTGCGGGTGTTGATATAGACCGCGCGCATGTTGAGGTTGCCTGCGATCGCGGCATTGACGCCAAGTATTGCGACCTCAACCGCGATCTTCTGCCATTTGAAGACCAAAGCTTTGATCTGATTTTCGCAGGCGAAGTGATCGAACATCTGATAGACACGGATGCCTTTCTCAAGGAGTTAAATCGTTGCGTGCGCTCTGGGGGATCATTGCTAATTACGACCCCCAATCTGACATCTTTCGAGAACCGGCTGCGCATCGTGCTAGGTATTTATCCCATATGGGTCAACTACAACCTCGCGGGCAGCGGACATGTACGAGCCTATACGCCTGGCGTTTTGAAGAAACAATTGCGGGATCACGGGTTTCGAATAGTTTTGCACAAGGGAAATTGGGTGCCTTTCATTCCGCAACACTTTGTCAACGATATCGACGTACCTTGGCTCGCAATCACCGGCGACGTGTTTCCAAGCCTGGCAATGGACATCATTATGCTTGCTGAGCGGGAGCGGAGCACAGAGAAAGACGCTGATGTGTGCGGGAAGTAGCCCGCGGTTTGAGGCCAACGGCTCGGAGCGATGGTTTCGCCCCATCGACTTGCCTGCGACCCGGTTGATCGGCAACTCTTGATTTGCGATTCCTTCGCCGGCCTTCCCAAGCCGAGCGAGCGAGCCCGGACTACCTGGGTGCGACGGATTGCCAGAGTCGAAGCATCCAGCCTAGTCTAGCCGCGTAAGACTCGCGAGCGCCATTCAAAACCGGCCCGGACCCATCACACGCGTTTCCGGCGAGAGTGAACCTTGAAGACCTTGATTGTGGTACTTAACTGGAACAGTCGCGAGATGACCGCTCAGTGTATTCATAGCCTGCTGGCGATGGAAGGCGACTCGTTCTCGATCATGGTGGTTGACAATGGTTCCCGGGATGGTTCCGTGGAATATCTTAGCAGCCATTTTCCCCAGATCCGGGTGATCGCCATTTCCCGGAATGTCGGGTTTGCCGCCGGTTGCAATATTGGGATCAGGCAGGGGTTAGCCGACGGCGTGGACTATGTGCTGCTGGTAAACAATGACACCATTGTTGACCCCAGCCTTCTTCGTGAACTGCTGGCGGAAGCGCAGCGAAATCCCAAGGCCGGTATCGTTTCTCCGAAGATCTACTATTTCGACCCTGCCGACGCGATCTGGTGGGTAGGCGGTACGTACAGCCTGCGGACTGGACTGGCCAAGCACATCGATCTCAAATGCAAAGACACCGGGAAGTACGACGTCCCGCGCGATCTGGACTGGGCTACAGGCTGCGTCATGATGCTGAGCAGTGAGGCCTTGCGAGCGGCAGGGATGTTTGACGAGCAGTTCTTTGGCAATGGCGAGGATCTGGACCTGTCTCTCCGCATGCGTAAGCTGGGATACGTCGTGCGCTACGCGCCGATGGCCAAGGTCTGGCACCGGGAGGGAGTCGATTATCAAAAGAATGTGGGAGAGCACGTCCGCAGTTTCACCCTGGTTCGTAACCTGCTCTGGGTGATGCACAAGCATGCGAGAACGCATCATTGGCTGACGTTTTGGCCGATTTTCGCCGGCTACTATCTCCCCAAGATGGCGCTTCGGTTCGCCCTGCGCGGAGATCTCCGTTCGTGCTGGGCCATGTTGCAGGGGGTTGCGGCTTTTTGGGAGATGCTGTTGCATCCGGAACGGTCGGTTCTGCCTGCTGCCCTGCGAACAGCGACCGAACCCGTTTCAAATGAGTTCGAGCAGCCTCTGGTGGGATGAGACCGAACTTGGCGAGATTGGGAGCGCAAGAGATTGAAACAGGGTTTGCCCATCACGAGGAATCGCTACCTGCTGAGGCGCTCGCTTGAGAGGCTGATTAGCAGAATCAAAGGACGTGAATACTCGTTTGATCAGGAGATTCCTCTGGGTCCACTGGTGTCGGTGGCGCTGCGGCGACTGCTGTGGCTTGTACGCGGCAACCTCAAGAGTATGCTCCTGCGGCAACGACTGTGCAGTGTTTTCGTAGCGCCCGGTGTTACCTGGCGCAACGCAAGAATGATCCGGTTCGGACACGGAATCACTCTCGAACGCGGGGTCATTGTGGATGGTCTGTCGCGTCAAGGAGTGGAGATTGGCGATGACGTAATGATCGGACCGTACTCCGTGATCCGGGCCAGCATGCTGACTCGTCTAGGCGAGGGTGTCCGGATCGGGAAGCGCTCGGCAATGGATGCCTACTCATATATCGGTGCCGGCGGTGGTGTCTTTATCGGCGACTCTGTGATCATGGGGCAGCACGTGAGCTTTCACGCCGAGAATCATCGGTATGACCGGCTCGATGTCCCCATCAGGGAACAGGGAATCACGAGAAAAGGCATTGTCATCGAAGATGACTGTTGGGTGGGCTCCAACGTGACCTTCCTGGATGGAGTCCGCGTGGGTCGAGGTTGCGTGATTGCGGCGGGAACGATTGTCAGGGGCGAGATTCCCGCATATTCAGTGGTAGCGGGCGTCCCGGGGCGCGTCATCAAGAGTAGAAAAGAGGAGGCAATCGCTCCAGTCTCCGTAGCACCGTCGCTGGTGTCGGGCCGATAATGGCGACTCACTCTGTGGGAACACCTGTGTCAGATACGGATCGCGAGAATCCGCGATCACTCTTTCAGTCAGCATGCCCGAAGGATTCAAGGCTGCGGATTGGAATCGACATCCACAGTGTCGGGAGTCAGCAGGGCGGCAATGAGACCTACTTTCAAGAGCTGACCAGGAGGCTGATCGAACTCCCGTGTGCGCACGAGTGGGTCCTGTACTACACAAACGCGGCGGCTCGGGAGCGGTTCAGCAGCGACGGCCGCGTCACCCTGAAGCGGCTCCGGCCGCGGTACCCACTGTTGCGAATTCCGTTGACAGTTCCCTGGCGCAGTCGGGAAGACCGGCTGGATGTATTCCATGCGCAGCATGTCGTTCCCCCGTTTCTCAAATGCAAGACCGTCACCACGATTCCAGATATTGCCTACGAACACTTTCCGGAAGCGTTTCCCCGTCGTGAACGCGCCTGGCTGAAAAGTCTCATTCGGGATTCCGCTAACCGGGCCAATCACATCATTACGGTTTCGGAATACTCGAAGCGCGACATCGTTCAAACTTACGGCGTTCCAGAGGACAAGGTTACAGTCACCTATGAGGCCGCCGGCCAGGAGTTCCGACCTGGTGACAAAAGGACAGCCAGGGAAGAAGTTGCTCGAAGGTATGGGATTACTGGGGAATTCGTCCTCTATCTTGGAAGACTGCAGGCGCGGAAAAATCTGACAAGGGTTGTCGAGGCATTCGCAAAGGTTCGGCGGGCGGGATTACCTTACAAGCTTGTTTTGGCTGGAAGGCAGGATTCTCTTTTCGAACCGGTACTGGCTCGCATTCACGAGCTGCAAGTGGAGAACGACGTTCTGCTGCCCGGGTTCCTTCCCGCCGAAGACGTACCGCTCTTCTACAACGCCGCGGAGGTGTTTCTCTATCCCTCCCTGTACGAGGGATTTGGCCTTCCGGTTGTTGAAGCGATGGCTTGCGGACTTCCAGTGATCACTTCACAGGGATCATCGCTCGAGGAAGTGGCGGGTGATGCGGCATTGTTGGTAGATCCTCTCAGCGAGTCGGCGATCGCCAGCGCCATACAAAGGATCCTTGAGGATTCCGCTCTGAGGCTCCGACTGCGCGAGGCGGGGCTAAGCAGGAGCAAATTGTTTGACTTCGAGAAGACAGCCCAGCAGACCATGGATGTCTACGAGAACCTCTAGTTTTCAATTGGGTTTCGGCCTGAGCGGCTAGAACACTGACTTTGGCTTCCGCAAAGTGCGGTGAAGCACGGGGCGGCAATCGACGTTTTCTATCTGACACTGTGGAGGGATCGGCTCTTGCGAATTGCTCTTTTTGGCTCACGCGGCATACCCCATACCTACAGCGGCACTGAGACATTCTTTGGCGAACTTGCGCCACGGTTGGCTGCCCGAGGTCACGACGTGATCGTGTACTGCCGGCGTAGCCTGTTCCCGCAGAAGCCCGCCAGCTACCGTGGTGTGCGGCTCATCTATCTTCCAAGCATTGAAACAAAACACTTGGGCACGTTTACACACACTCTGGCTTGTGTCTGCGATGTTGTGTTCCGCGAAGTGGACGTGATGCTGGTCTCGAACGTCTCAAATGCCCTGCTTTGTGCAGTGCCGCGACTGGCTGGCAAGAAGGTTGCGCTCAACGTGGATGGCGTAGAGTGGGAGCGATCGAAGTGGGGACCGCTCGGTCGCCGTTACTTTCGTTGGAACGCGCGTCTTGCAGGCAAGATTTGCTCCGACGGAATCATCACCGACGCCATCCAGATGCAACGCATTTACCTGGAACAATTCGGGACTCGGTCCGCCTGCATCGCTTACGGCGCGAACATTGAAACTTCGACGAATCCAGAGGCGGTTCGTCGATATGGGCTGGAGCCGTTCGGGTATTACCTGATTGCCAGCCGGCTGGTGCCCGAAAATAACGCCGATCTGATCGTACGAGGCTTCGAGCGCCTTCGCAGTAAACGGGTTTTGGCCATCGCGGGAGGCGCAAACTATCGCAGTTCTTTCGTGGAAGCGCTAAAGAAGACTCGCGATCCGCGAGTTCGCTTCCTCGGTCATGTCAGCGACAGTGAACACGTGAAAGAGCTTCACTGTAACTGCTACGGCTATATCCACGGACACAGTGTCGGAGGTACAAATCCAGCTCTTTTGAAGGCGTTGGGCTATGGCAATTTGGTCCTGGCGCTGGACACGTCTTTCAACCGCCAAGTCATGGAAAAGCACGGCATCCTTTTCAAGAACGATCCAAACGACCTTGCTTGCAAGCTTCAGTTCGTGGAAGACGAACCACTTGTGGCGGAGAGGTACCGCAGGCACGCGGCGCAAAGAATTCTGGAAGAGTACACGTGGGATCACATTACGGACCAATACGAAGACTATTTCCGCCGCCTGGTTGCGGGAGAAAAACCGGCTCTGGACAGTAAACTCGGCATGTATGTTCCGACGAAAAGCGTTGGCGCAGCAGCTGGTGTTCTGACTAGAGCATCGTGATCCATTCTAGCTTCGAGTCGATATTTCGCTTTTCAATCTCACCAACAGACAGGTGAAATCCTATGGGATTCATGATCGAATCACGGCATCTGGAGGACATCGTTGTCATCGTGCCCAAAGCGCACCATGATGATCGCGGCTTCTTCATGGAAGTGTATCGCGCGGATCAGTTCCGAGAACTTGGGCTCCCCAGCGAGTTTGTGCAGGATAATCACTCCTTCTCCCGCAAAGGTGTGGTTCGTGGGCTTCACTTTCAATGGGAGCCGCTCATGGGGAAGCTGATGCGGGTGAGCCGGGGAACCGCTTTTCTGGTAGCAGTGGATATTCGCAAGGGGTCGCCCACTCTGGGTCAGTGGTTTGGACTGGAAGCCTCTGCTGAAAACATGAAGCAAGTGTGGGCCCCTGCCGGTTTCGCCCGGGGATTTTGCGGTCTCACCGATGAGGTGGAGGTTCAGTACAAGTGTACTGGCATCTACAACGACCGCGCGGAGTCGGCCATCCGATGGGATGACCCCGACGTCGGCGTCGAATGGCCTCTGAAGGAGGTTCGACTCTCCGACAAGGATCGGAACGCTCAAAGTCTGAGGGTCTGGTTGACCTCACCAGATGCAGAGCACATTGCTTATGAACCCCAGGCCGTTCTTAGCCGGTGAACACCCCCTCGCACCACTCTCCCGCGTAACTTCTTCAGACAAGAATCATTCGGAAAGGCCACAAATGAAACTACTCATAGCTGGTGGAGCGGGATACCTCGGATCCGCCCTGATACCGAGGTTGCTCGAACGCCAATACACCGTAGACGTCGTCGACCTGTTCTGGTTTGGAAACCACCTTCCACCGGAAACGGGAGTTGTGAATGCGGACATTTTCTCCCTGCAGGTCTCCGACCTCGCCGGCTACGACCAGGTAGTCTTTCTGGCGGGTTTATCCAACGACCCCATGGCGGAATACTCGCCCAGCAAGAACTTCGTCTTCAACGCTGCGGCTCCCGCGTTCCTGGCATACATGGCCAAGAGGGCCGGCGCCAGGCGCTTCGTGTATGCCAGCTCCTGTTCCGTGTACGGCTACACGGAGAACGAACTCTACGACGAAGCCAAGCCTGTGTCTTCCGTGTATCCGTACGGGATCTCCAAACTACAGGGAGAACAGGCGGTAATGAACCTGGTCGATGAGAAGTTCTCCGTCATATCGTTGCGCAAGGGAACTGCCTCGGGATACAGCCCGCGCATGCGGTTAGACCTCATTATCAATACGATGTTTACCTGCGCCATGCGTGACGGCCAAATTACTGTGCATAACCCTTCGATTTGGCGTCCGATCATCAGCATCGAAGACGCAGCCTCCGCTTACATACGGGCGATCGAGGCGAATGACCGGATTTCCGGCATCTTCAACGTAGCGTCGGGCAATTACACCGTTGGAGAAGCGGCAGACCAGGTGAAGACCGAAATCGAAGAACAGCTGGGTCAACACGTCAAACTCGAGATCAATCACCTTAATGACGCGAGGAACTACAAAGTCAGCTTCGAGAAAGCGCGGAATGTGCTCAGCTTTCATCCCCACCACTGTGTCCGGAGCATCGTACGCAACCTGATTCACAACATGGATAAGTTCTCGGATTGGGACAACCCTCTTTATTACAACATCGTCACGTTCAAGGCTTTGGAAGCTCGCGGACTGGAGCAAGCAGTCGCTGCGTGAGGCGAAACCACATGAGGATTGTTGTTATCGGAGCCGAAGGTCAGGCGGGGAGGGATATCTGCGCGGAATTTGGACGGCATGGGGATGAGGTCCACGGCTTGAACCACGCGGAGCTTGAGATTGCGTCGGTGGATTCGGTGCTGGCTGCGCTTTCCCAAATCCAGCCGCAGGTGGTCGTAAACACCGCGGCATTTCACCACGTTGAACAATGCGAGGTACACCCAGCAAAGGCATTTGCGATCAATGCATGTGGTGCCGCCAACGTCGCCAAAGCAAGCGCACGCCTGAATGCCGTTGTCATTCATATCAGCACTGATTACGTGTTCGATGGCGCCAAGGATGCTCCGTATATCGAGAGTGACTTGCCGCGTCCGCTCAACGCGTATGGCAATTCCAAGCTTGCCGGCGAGTACTTTGTGCGCACCTGGTCGCCTCGGCATTTTGTGCTTCGAACCTCCGCACTTTATGGTAAACACCCTTGTCGAGCCAAGGGTGGTGGGTTGAACTTCGTGGAACTGATGGGCAAGCTCGCCGAGGAGCGGAAGGAAATCAAGGTTGTAGACAGCGAGTTTGTGACGCCCACACCCACGATCGACCTGGCGCGCCTGATCGTCAACCTGAGCCGTTGCGACTCGTTCGGGCTCTATCACGCCACAGCAGAGGGAAGCTGTTCCTGGTATGAGTTTGCACGCGAGATTTTCAACCTGACCGGGACGAAGGCCGATCTTAGAGTTGCAAACGCGTCCGATTTCCCCACCAAGGTGCCACGGCCCCGCTACTCAGTGCTCGAAAATAAAGGACTGAAAGCAATAGGGATGAACGTGTTTCGCCCTTGGCAGGAAGGCTTGAAGGAGTATCTGGCAATAACGAATCGCCAGGTGTTCGCGGCATGATTGAACCAATGACTCGTCAGGGAAACAGGCTGCTGGAAATGAAATACGTTATTTTCGCCTCCAGCATCGTCTGGGGATTGTCACTGCTGGCGCTCATTACTCCCACGGCAGGCGGCCAGTGCGTGGAAGGGGGGCATCCCTGTTCCTCCAAAATACCTCGACTCGTGAAATTTAATGGAGTAATACGAGATGCCGGCGGAGAGCCAAGGACCAAAACTGTGGGAATTACCTTTGCCATTTACAACGAGTCCAGTGGTGGAGAGCGCTTGTGGCAGGAAACCCAAAACGTGCAATTGGACCAGCAAGGACACTATGAGGCGATGCTAGGAGTGGCAAGCGAGGGAATGCCATTAGATCTGTTCGTTTCAGGAGAACCACGCTGGCTAGGGGTGCAACCACAGTTGCCGGGCGAAGAGGAACAGCCCAGAGTGCTGTTAGTGAGCGTTCCATATGCTCTCAAAGCGGCGGATGCGGAAACCTTGGGGGGCCTGCCCTCGTCGGCGTTTGTGCGCGTGACTAACAGTCCCGCTCCGAACGTTACTGGATCCAGGACCACCACTGTAGCCGTCCCAGCCGGAACAAGCGTGGTAGACGCGGACGTGGATCCACGTGCGCGTGGCAACCAAACGGTGGTCCCGCAGGGAGCAAAAGCCAATTCGATCGCGAAGTTTTCCGCCAGCCAAACGCTTGTAAGCTCCCAGATCACAGATTCCAGCGGGGTCGTCGGCATGAAGAATCTGGCAAATGTTCTGTTCGCCGAGCAATTTTCCGGCGGCGTTCCCTCTGCGATCGAGGCATGTCCCGATGCAGGATGCGTAATCTACGCCGTTTCCCCCAAGGTAAGTCGCAACCTGGGAAGCATTGATCCGGGTAGCAAAGCGATTACCATCTATCTTGGGCCCTACACTTACATCGTGAAGCAGGTTACTCTGCGCAAGGCCCTGAAGATCATAGGAATGGGAGCGTCGGGCGGAGAGGTGGGGTCCGCAACCTGCCCGGTACCCTGCAATGGCACCACACTCCAGTCGGCAAACGGAAACAATCCCGTTTTTGTGATTCCGCAAGCAAACCACGCTCCGGCTTCCAACGTGCTGCTCTCCGGGTTCCGTGTGCTGGGCTCGCCCGGAAACACCAGTCAAGACGGATTCTTCCTGGACACTAGCTCACTGTTCAACTCTGGCTTGTGGTACGCGACGTTAAATGACATTTATCTACAAGGCTTTGCGGGAATCGGCATCCATCTGCGGGGCTCGAATAGCGGCTTTGGGGCGCTGAACCAGTGGCTCGAGTTTAATAAAGTGGTCGTGTTTCGAAACGCCGGCGGCGGGAATGCCCTGCGGATTGAGGGCGCCAACTTTGAGATGCGTTTCACCGATTGCGAATTCGACGGACAGAATGCCGGAGACGGGACCAATATTTACATCGGTGGTCTGGCCGGAGGCACTACCGGGTTCCCCCTTAACATCACGTTTCAGGGGTTGGTGAGCCAGGCGGCCGCGACAGCCGTGCAGATCGACGGCGCCAACTCTATCGTCTTCCACGAGTCTCACCATGAAAAGCTCTGGGGCGTATACCAGATAAGCAACCACATGGGAATCGGGACCAAAGGCGTGACCATTGCCGACACCGCATTCGAGGGCGATGTTGGACTCAACGGCGGTTCCGGCTATCTCCTTAACGTTGCGACCACCTTGGCATCCGGAATTGTGTTTACCCATAACCAGATTTACGGAAGTCCCGACTGGGTGGTAAGCGGGACAAATCTGGCGCAGGTGATTTATCAGGACAATCAGTACTCGGGATCGTTGAATGTTCCGCCCACATCTGGTATTACAACCCAACTTGCTCCCGCCGCTTCGATCAATATCGGTGGCGTCCATTCGGTCGGTCTGAATCCATCTACAACACCCATTGCCACAATTCAGAGTTCGCTTGGACCGGGAGAGATGGTTACTTTCTTCACGTTGGGGGGGACGGTGTCATTCGATGCAGGTGGGAACCTGAACTTGATGGGACTGAATACGCTGATGATCAAGGGGTCCATAACTTTTATGCGAAGCGATCTGACTGGAACACTGCAATGGACGCCAGTGTCGATATGGAGGGCTCCCTAGGCGCTGTGCTTTTGGGGTATGTCACGATGGGCTTGTCAGGCTCGGGTCTCGCGTCCACGGTGAGGGGTGCTGTGCGCAAAAAAGCCGGACCCGCGTGGGTCCGGCCTGAAACGCGCGTATCACAGTGAAGCAATGCGATCGTGAGGGTCCGAACGTCGGTTTCCCGCCACTAACCCATGGCCGCATTGCGGTTCGGAACTGGACACAGAATACCTGCTCCCACCCTGGCTAGTCAGCTAGCAGTTGTGCTAGGTGCCACCTCCGATGTGTTTGGGACATGCCGGGGGCAGGGGGTGCGGCCAATCCATGATTGATGTCATTAGGCGTCGGTGTTGAAAAACTCCTTCTGGGGTGTTTCACACGGTCAAAAGTGCATTTGTAAGTTCTTGAATTGTCGTTCGACGCGCGCGCTGAAATTCGCTGTGTCATACATGACCATTTCGTTATTTGCTTCAACAGGTATGAGCCGCCCCAACGAAAGACTCCCTTCGAAACTAGCCCGTGGACCTGCACGTATTGACAGTTACCGGTCTCGGGCATGTGACCTAACCTTACGAGGGAGAATCAAGCCTGTAGAGTTGAATTTTTGGGGATGCGCTTTTCTCGTTGTGCTTGATTGCGCTCCGTTTTGTGTCCGGCACCCCATGGCAAGGACATGGTCAATTCTCGTTCAGCAACGATTGCCACCTTGTCCTCTGGCCTTCTGGTGGGTCTTGAGCGACCTGCGACGCACGCGATTCTAGCAGCGTCCAGGATCCAGAAAATCTCTGCCAGGAACAACATCAGTACCGAGGGCGATCGGGCTACTCGTTTGTTCGTAGTTCAAAGCGGCCGGGCACGCTTTTACCACCTCACGAAACAAGGCGACGTAGTTCTGCTGGCTTGGTTGGTACCGGGAGACGTCATCGGGTTGGTGACCATACTGAAAAGTCCGCCTCGCTATATGGCAACCGCAGAAGCGACTTCCGACTGTGAGGTCTTGGCCTGGGAGCACTCCGTCATCCGCAAGCTCATTTCCTTGCACCCGCTGCTCGCAGAAAATGCCTTTCGCATCGCTCTTCGCCACCTGCGAAGCTTCATCGGCCGCCATGCTGGACTGGTCACCAAGACTGCACAGGAAAGATTGGCAGAGACCCTAGTTAGGCTCAGTGATCAATCTGGCCAGTTTCGTCCCGAAGGGATCGAAATACGTGCTACCAACGACGAACTCGGCGCGTTGGCCGATATCAGCCCGTTTACCGCCAGCCGCGTGCTAAATAGTTGGGTCCACGCAGGAGTTGTCTCCAAGGGGCGCGGTCGCGTCCTTCTCCGTGCACCCGAATCGCTCATGATTGGTTAGCAGGAGGCGGTTTATCAGCCTTTCCTCCATGTGAACTATTTTCTGTCTTAGTTGCGCTGGCGCAAAGACAGAAGTGTGTTTCATGCATATTCTGCCGTCTGGCCTTCCCCCAAGCCTTGTCTTTCGCAACGGACGCTTGTTCGATCATGATGTGCCCCGAAATCCGGGCCACCCAGATGCAGTCGCTGGCCTCCCTCGCGCGCGGAAGGGTGATGTCACGCGGTAGCAAGCGAGCGCACTGCGGACCCACATCGTTCACCGGCGTTATTCGATGAATCATAGGTCGGCGCCCACGGCAACCCCTACAGCGGCGATCGAATTTGGGAAATAGCCCTCACTCTGCTGACGACGCGGGACTAGCCAGGAGCGCAAGTTGGAGTCCGGTCCGTCTTGGAATCGCGGACCAGATCTCGAAAGTGCGGAAGCAGTGACCTGCCGGGTTGCAACAAGTATCAGAGATCTATAAATCAACGTGATTCAGGAGCGAATTATGAACCGCAATTTTGTGGCCAGTTTGGCTGCGATGTTACTCGTTGCGTCTTTGACTTCCGGGGCCGCGGATGATGGGGCAGCTCTTTACAAGAAGAAGTGTGCAGGTTGCCACGGGGCAAACGGAGAGGGCAAACCCGCCATAAAGGCCCCAGCGCTGAAGGGAACAAGCCTTGAGGTAAATCAAATCGCGGAACACCTAACCAAAGGCGAGTCAGGAAGTAAGGCACCGCATAACAAGGGCATACCTGGGCTGAATGACGAGCAAGCCAAGGCAGTCGCTGAGTGGGTCAAGAGTCTCAAATAGGCAGCGTTGCCTGCCAACCGGGCAAGGCGCCTAATCATTCGGCAGTTTCTGCCCCCACTTTGTGCTCCGGGACCAACCTGCCATCTCTAATACGCGACATTGTTCCCTCAAAACGCGACAGCCTGATTTCCCGATCATCTGAAGCCCGCCGTTGTTTCGACTAGATCGCGCAGATTCGGTGGAGTTAGACGCATTCATGGGGGCCCACATGGCGGGACAGCTTAGCTTGCTGAATGTGTTCTAGCTCTTTTCTTTAATTCGGCGATATCGCACTCCGCGAGCTCTTGCAGAACGCTCAACGTTTTTAAGGCGTTGCGCAGTTCGTCCTGTTCGAATGTGATTGGCGTGGAAACGATATCCTCGATCCTGTCGAGAACCGCACTGCGTGCCTCAACTACACGTTGAAGTAGTGTGACAGGTTCAAGCTCAAAATAGGCAATCTGGCAGAGTTGCCGCCACTGGGTGGCGTCATCACGAATAATGTCGGTCATGAGGTTTTCTTTATCAGCATAGGACACTTTCAAGAGTCTTATGGCGCGTTCGCAATCGTTTATTTGATGGTACTGGCTGGTTGTTTAACTTATCCGCGGTTACTGTCTATACCTTGGCACAGCACTCGTCTGTGCGGCACTGGAGTTCTTGTAGTCGGGAGATAAAAAACATTTGCGCATTCTCCTCCTGGGGCACGCTTACACTGCGCCAGCCCGGAACCGCAGAGGCGCAAGAAGGGAGCACCGAGCGAGCCTCACAGAAAGACGATTCGTGCAAAGCTCAACAGCAGGGACAGAAAAACCAAGAACAAATATGCGGGACGGCTGTTGTTGCGCTCGAACCAGGAGTGGACTTCGCCTGTGATGCCTTGACGACGGGCCGCGGAGTTCGCATTCTGGCCATCGGCGACGCGCCCGACGAGTTTTGCCGAGCCGCCGAGTTACCCAGCTCTACATCGATGAGAACAGCGAGGCAGGTCACCTGTTTCAGCGAACTGCGCGGACTTCTCTGCATTTTAAAACGATTGGCTGTCACTTTTGACGGTATGACGACCTTTCATCCGACCCTACCGTAATCCTTCTTCCGTCGTCACTTCGTCCGGAACCCGCTTCATGTTGTGAATAAGTCCGGATCACATCAGTGAAACCCCAACAAAGGAGACTCTTCGTGAACAATCTCAGAACACTAAGCACATTTCTTCTCATGATGGCCAAAGCCTTGCTGCTGACGTCGCTATGGCTTTCTCTTTGTCCACGCCTAGCCGCCGCAACCGGAGACCAAGAGCGTGACCGCCTAAAGGAATCGGGACAGGTCATGAAAGAGATTTTAGGCACTCCGGAGGACATTCCTCAGAATCTACTAAACAAGGCGGAATGCGTGATTGTGCTTCCGTCCGTAAAAAAAGTTGCCGTGGGTATTGGAGGCAGCTATGGACGTGGAGTCATGACGTGCCGGGGAGGAGCGAACTTCGATGGTCCGTGGAGCACCCCCACGATGATGGAGTCCACGGGTGGGAATTTTGGGCTTCAGATTGGCGGACAGGCGACAGACTTCGTGATCCTGGTGGTGAATCCTCGCGGTGCCCGAAACATGATGCATAGCAAGGTGAAACTGGGTGCTGATGCAAGTGTCGCCGCCGGACCCAAGGGCCGGGACGCATCCGCCGCGACGACCGCATCAATGCAAGCCGAAATGTTGTCTTATTCCCGCTCGCGTGGCGTGTTCGGCGGAGTGTCGCTCGAAGGATCAACCCTCAAGCCCGATGGCGGCGCAAACGAGAATCTCTACGGAAAGGAGGTCAGTGCCGAGGACATCATCGTCAGGGGTGCAGTGCCCACGCCTGCAGAGGCTTCACTCCTGCTCTCCACTCTGACTGAGCACTCGCCGAGGAATGTTTCGGCCAGCAAGTAGGCTTGACGACTTGCCGTCTGTCATCGGCTGCCGGGAAACCGCAGTCGGTGGGCTTGCGCCGAAGTCCACGCCAGTTAGACGCTGAGCGCGTCGAGTAGCTTCGGGCTGAGCATAGACATCTCGGGCACCGGTGACTGCGTTAGTCGACCGGCCCAACTCCCATCGGGATGATGGAACGACAGGTCGATAAACAGGTGGCAGCACCGGCTGCAACGAGGACTCCCCACCCGGCACCGAGCACCGAGCGACAATCGCTTCTCGATGAGTGCGGATGGAAGAGTGGCGACAGGATCAACTCGGCCAACGAACAAGCAAAAACACGACTTGACTAACCTTTTCATGGGAGGCGCCTACAGTCATTGACACGATTGCTGGTTCTGGCGTCTGCCGGTGCTACATTATTGAGGTCGACGTTGCGCGGCCAACGGTGGCTGCACCACAACTGGGGTGTCCGACTGGCCGACATTACCAGGGTGTCTCGCTGCTTTGACGAGGTCGTGTTGCAAACTGTCGTGCAAAGCGCCGAGCACCTCCCGCTGCATTATTGCGATCTGATATCTATCTTGGATCAAATATTCCGCCTCGTCGCGCGTAATCTCATTGGCTCGATTGGCCTGCGAAATGCTCGTCAATTCGGCGGACAATCTCTGGGCAATCAAAGTCATACTTTCTTCGTATCCCTTGAGCACCTCGACTGGCCCTAGCGGGATCGCTGGCTGGAATGTTGACAGGCGTGCGATGATCTCGTCCGGTTGGCTTGCGTTGGCGAAGGCGTGTGGCAAAGAATGAGGTTCCGCCGTTGTACTTGCTCGACTTTTCCGGCTTGTTTGAGGGAAGGCAACATATGACGTGACAACCAGCAAGCATACGGTAAGAACAATCAAGCGGGATTTCATTGTTCACTCCTCTAGCGGTGGTCTTGTTGGCTCGGATGCTGAATTCTCCGCATGCATCCGTCAATCCGTGTCGCCCGGTACCTCGAGTGCAAGCGGCCCGACCTTTAGCAACTCGCAGGGGAAGGCGTGACGGAACCACCTAACGCTGACATCGTGACGAGTGCTGCCGCCCTGCTGGCATAAACTTTCTTGGTTCGCACATAGCTGTAACACGGAGCGAAAGCTCGCCATGAGTTTACGACCCGCCGGTAAAACCGCCGGAAGATGGGTGGTTGGGTTACTGCGTCCCAATCTCACACTTCCGAGTAGCGGCTTCGGCCAGCCTACTGTAGCGAACTGGCGACAGAAGAGAACGCGTTGTTGGCGTTCGAACCTACCAGCTTGATCGTTCCCACCACGAGAACCAGAACTAGAGCCAGCATCACGGCGTACTCGGCGATGTCCTGCCCACGGTCGTCTTTCCAGATTGTGCGCACAACATTGATCATAGAATTCTTGGGGAGAAAACCAAGTACCGTTAGCAAACACTCGTTCCTCGAGCCTGCGTGTCATGGGGTCCGCGAACAGCCATACTACGGGGGATGCGCCGCCGGTAGAACCGGCAGTTCTTACAGGTCACAAAGAGCTTACTGTTAGATCTGGTCATGAGCCGATAATCCAGTTATGAGTGTAGTGATTCCATAAGAATGTCAGCTCCCCACGTCCCGGTAAACCTTGTGGCGCCAACCAATAAAGAGATCCGAGGAAAGGAGCCGAAGAGGGACAGTATTTGGTTGCGACTATCACCCGGCTTCCCAACAAATCATGGCTGGATACAGATGCTGGGGAGGTGGTGGAGGCTCGGTCACCGCGACGAAGCTAAAGAGTTTTGACCCTGATCCGAAAGTACGCAGCAAGACGGTGCGTGTGGGTATTGAAAACAGTAGGCATGAGGTCTGCCCATTTGGCTCAGCCCCGTCCGTTTGCATCCGATGCTCCAACCGTCGAACTGTACCTTTTGGCAGTCCCCAAGCTGGAGTCGGCATCCTAGTCTTCCGTTGAGGCGCGAACCGACTTCAAAACACAATCGCAGGAGTCGCACCTAAAGAACGCAATGGCTCAACGGTCTAGGTGGACCAAGTGACCTAGTTCCGTACAGCGGAGAAGGTATGCCATTCAGCCTAACTGTGAAGCAGGCGGTAGTGGCTTGTTTCGTAGTGGCAGCCTGCGCGGGCCTGGTGGCTCGACTCCAGGCACAAGGGAATGGCACCGCTCCGAACCCTCGATCGAACATCCAAGAGCCAGTCCATCAAAATGGAGCGAGCATCCGTGTACCACTGGTCAATTACTATGCCCTTGGGGGTGCCGCCAAAACGGAGTTCGAGGCTACAGCCTTGATGCCGAATACGAAAGGCCTGGCCCAAGTCGCTATTACAAAAGAAGGAAGTGTTTCGGTCAAAGCTCAGTTCAGCGGCTTAACCGGTCCAACCAAGTTCGGTAACGAATATCTAACGTACATTCTGTGGGCGATTACCCCCAAAGGCCAGCCTCTTAAGATCGGCGAACTCTCCGTCACCGGGGACGCAGCCCGGCTAGTCGCTAGCACCGTGCTGCGCACATTTGGAATGCTTGTCACGGCGGAACCCTACTACGCCGTCACGCGACCAAGTAATATCGTTGTGCTCGTGGGTAAGAGTATGGGTGAGACGCAGCCCCCCTTCGCCCCCTGTGAATTGTTGCAAGATGGCTATGCACCTCCTGGCTATAGGTACGAGCTGATCGATACAAGTTCGGGTTATGCACCAGAGTTACTCCAGGCCATGAATGCCCGTCGAATCGCTAAGGTCGCCCAGGCAGAGAAGTATGCCGCACAAAGCTTTAGTAGTGCTGAGAACCTATATGAATATATGGTGTCTTGGGCAATCCGCGAAAAGAAAATATCCAAGAAACTGTTGCAGGTAGCGAACACCGTGACCGCGAGTTACGAAGACGCCCGCGCCCTGGCGATGCGTCAACAGTTCCCCTAAAGCCAGGTCGGCTAGTGTCTCCTTGCAAACAGTGGAGAGCTGAGCTCGCCTCGTAGGAGTCGCTGAATCCCTTCAATGAGCTTGAACAGTCCTTGGTCCGTCGCTGAATCAGACGTCGAAGCGAGTAAACACCTTCATTGCGATAGCCATCTCCCGTCCCCGTGCCAATTCAATCTTTGCTGGCTCCAAAACCTGCAGGTGATGGTCGATCTAGGGAGCTTTCGCAGCGGAGTGGTGTCCCGAACGGTGTCCCGAAACTGTCGAATGAGTTCATATTGCGTTACTTTGGTGCGCGGTCGCGACTGGAAGTGATAGGGGTTGCGGGCGTCACGCATGACGCACCACTAGATTGATGAACTTCCGGACGCGCAGACAGTTGGCGACAGCAACGGTAGAGGCGGTATGCGCTGGAGGTTTACGTCGGCACTTCGGGTTGAACATCTAAAAGTGCAGTCATAGGAACTGATGAGGGGCAAGCCGACGGATGATTCCCCCCTAGAATTGCGCAATATCGACAGTCAGGAACTTTACGGTCTCGAATAGTATTTTCGGCACAGAGACACACGAGTTAACCGTATAAATCCGAGGCGACTCTTAGGAACAGGTCTGCCACTATTACTAGTGGCCTGATCCTTGTTGTCTGGCGTAGGCTTGCTCCACTAATGCAAACGCAGACCCCGCCGGTGTGCTAAACGTGATCACCTCCCGCCCCGGCGGGTCGCTTCTCTCTGGCGAGGGACCGGAGTAGTGAGTTCCATCATGAAGTTACGGCTCTTGGCGGTGATCGTCACGTTGTTAGCGTTGACCTACGCACCGCCCGGGACTTTGGCCGAGGAACAAGGCGAGGGCGGACCAGCAACGAAAGACCAGGATGCTGCCACCAGCGCCCCGTCCAAGAGTACGGCCAGCGTTGAGCCCGCAGACCCCGACAAAGTAAAACACGAAGGCGGTAAGACGGATGTTGATGCGGTAGGCCACCGGAACGTAGGTTGTAAGACCGGCATGGGCAACTGGTATGGAGTGGAGAAGCAGATCGCCATGGGCAAGCAGTATGCCCAGCAGGTGGAAGCCAGCGTAAAGTTGATCCAGGATCCGGTGGTCACTGAATACGTCAACCGGATTGGACAGAACCTGGTCCGCAACTCCGATGCTCAAGTGCCGTTCACGATCAAGGTGATCGACTCTGCTGACATCAATGCGTTTGCCTTACCGGGCGGTTTTTTTTACGTGAATTCCGGATTGATTCTGGCAGCGGACGAAGAAGCCGAACTGGCTGGTGTAATGGCTCACGAGATCGCACACGTGGCGGCCTGCCACGCGTCTCGCGAGAACACACGCGGAAACCTGATGCAGATGGCCTCCATTCCCCTGATCTTCGTGGGTGGCACGGTGGGGTATGTGGCGTACCAAGCGGCGGGATTGGCCCTGCCCATGGCTTTCCTCCACTTCTCCCGCGGCTTTGAAGGCGAGGCTGACTACCTCGGTTTGCAGTATATGTACAAGTCGGGATACGATCCTCAAGCTTTTCTCAGCTTCTTCGAAAAGGTGCAAGTCCAGGAAAAGAAGAAGCCGGGTACGTTGGCCAAAGCATTTTCTACTCATCCTCAAACACCAGATCGCATCGAGAAATCGCAGCAGGAGATCGAACATATCCTGCCGGCACGGCCCCAGTACGTCGTTTCGACCTCGGAATTTGATGACGTGAAGGCGCGGCTGGCGGCGATTGAGAACCGCCGCGAGATCCAGGACAAGAAGGAAGACCCCACCAAACCCACCTTGCGGCGCACTTCTTCCACCGACAAGAACGGCAGAGATGACAAGGAAGATGACGACGATCGTCCAACCCTGAAGCGTCGCGACGACAGCAACTGAAGGGCGACGCGGCCTGGTAACTGTGGCGAACAGGGTTCTGCCTCGCAGCGATGCGAGAAGTCGGGAGTGGAGCACCTTCCTCAGAGGCGTTGATCGCATCGTCCCGACATCGGGCCCCCCTCGGCCGAGTTCGAGCCAATGGGCACTGGTAGCGCCGCTCTGAGGGGAAGGCCGTTGCTCTGGTCTAAGCCACTGGCGCGAAGCTAGTCTGTAGGTGTACGCTGCTCGTCGGAAATCGAGATGTAAACCCCGAGTCACCATCCTGTCCAAGTGGTCCCGGCCTGTAAGAACTGCCAGTGTGGGACCTCCACGGTGCTAGGGAGACTCTCAAGATGCCATTGCGTCCGGCTGACTTCGGAAACCAGATCCCCCGGCGCCCATTAGCTAGGCTTAGCAGGAAATTTGTGTGTCTCTTTGCTTGTCTAGCCGGAACGCCATTGCCAAAGAATGGCCGGGGCAATATAAAACCCCCTGCCCGGCGGCGAGGTGAGCGCTGGGAGTCACCGAAGCTCGCGCTTTTGTTGATTGGGGCATTCCTCCTTTTCCAAGGCCCTACTCCAGCCAAGGTGAAGGAAGTCCGCCGGGTTCTTATTCTCAATGTGTTTGGGCCGCTCTCCTCGCCCGGCGTCGCTCTCATGGACGAGGCGATAGTGGCAGCTCTGCGAGAGTCGCCCTATCAGATTGAGCTGTACAGCGAGGATATGGAAGCCACCCTGTTTCCGGATGAAGCTGTTCAGCGGCAATTTCGTGAGTGGTACATCCGCAAATATCGCGATCGCAAACCCGACTTGATTATTGCGGCCGGGCTCGAGCCCCTCAGATTCATGATCGCGTCACACGAGTCATCTTTCTCGAATATCCCGGTTATCTTTTGTGGGAGTACAGAGGAGATGTTGGGCGAACTGAAGGTCGACTCTCACTTCACCGGGGTGTGGGCGGTGGCGCAGCCTGAGGAAACCCTGAAGGCAGCTCTGGTGCTCCAACCTGGAACTGAGCACGTGTTCGTCACGGGTGGTGTGGGTGTGTATGACAGGTACCTGGAGGCCATTGCCCGGGAGAGCTTTCGTAAGTACGAGTCAAGGTTCCAGTTCACCTACCTCACCGACCTCGGCATGCCCGCACTGATTGAGCGGCTGAAGCACCTGCCGGATCATGCGATCGTCTACCACACATCAATCATGCAGGATGCCGAGGGAGAGCGCTTCATAGACGCAAGCCAGTCCGTTCCCCTTATTGCCAGCGCCGCACGGGCGCCGGTCTTTGTCGTGGACGATGCGGACCTCGGAAACGGAACCGTCGGTGGTTATCTGGTGAGCTTTGCTGCTATCGGGAAGACGGTTGGCCAAATGGCCGTCAGGGTGCTTAGCGGTGAGAAGCCGCAGGATATTCCCATCGTCAGGAGCCCCAATGTCTATATGTACGATTGGCCAGCCCTTCGGCGCTGGGGATTGAAGGAAAGCAACCTCCCGCCCGGGAGTTTGGTGCTGCACCGGCAACCGAAGGTCTGGGAGCTGTATTGGCGGTACATCATCGGTAGCATTGTTTTGCTGTTGTTCCAAACGCTGCTCATTTTTGGACTGCTGCGGCAGCGGGCGAGACGCATAATGACAGAAAGTGAACTGAAATTGTCTAACGACCGGCTTCATCAGGCTGTGGAAGCTGGGAAATGCGTGGGATGGGACTGGGACGTCAAGACCGGGTGCGACCGTTGGTTCGGCGATCTGCGGACCATGTTCGGAATTCAGTCGGATACCTATTACGGAGACGTAGAGGAATTTCGTAACCGGATCTACCCGGAAGATCAAGCGCTGGTCTGGAAAGCGGTTGCTGATGCCAGGCAACAACGGGAACCGTTCACCGCAGAGTTCCGGGTCTTGCACCTTGACGGAACCGTGCGCTGGGTTACGGAGGGGGGACAGTTCTACTACTCAGCCAACGGTGACGCTGTGCGCATGCTCGGGATGGCGGTGGACATCACCGAGCGCAAGCAAGCTGAACAGAGGCTCCGTGAGAGCGAAGAGCGTTTCCGCTTGGTTGCCAACACAGCGCCGGTGAAGATCTGGATGTCCGGCACGGATAAGCTGTGCAACTACGTCAATCAACGCTGGGTGGAGTTCACCGGGAGGCCGCTTGAGGACGAGCTAGGCAACGGCTGGGCAGAAGGTGTGCACCCTGAAGACTTGAAAGGGTGTATGGATACCTACACTCAGGCGTTCGATCGGCGGGAGTACTTCCAGATGGAGTATCGGCTCCGGCGACACGATGGAGAATATCGATGGCTTTCGACTATCGGTGTGCCGAGATTCAACCCGGACCATTCTTTTGCGGGGTACATCGGTTCGTGTACAGACGTTACCGAGCACAAGCTTGCGGAGGAATCTCTTGCCGACATGGGGCGGAAGCTGATTGAGGCCCACGAGGAGGAGCGTACCTGGATCGCACGCGAACTACACGACGACGTCAACCAACGGATGGCACTGTTGGCAGTCGAACTGGATCGATGGAACCAACAACTTCCGCCCTCGGCAGTTGAACTTCACGATCACATCCATCACGCCATCCAGCGCCTTTCGAACATCGCCACAGACATCCAGGCCTTGTCGCACCGCCTCCATTCTTCAAAACTCGAATATCTGGGTCTTGTGGCAGCAGCCAAGAGCTTCTGCAGAGACTTGTCCGAGCAACACCAGGTAGAAATCGACTTCAGAGATATGGCCATACCGCGAAGTGTGCCCAAGGAAATCTCGCTTTGTCTGTTCCGTGTCTTACAGGAAGCTCTGCAGAATGCGATGAAGTACAGTGGCGTGCGTCGCATCAAGGTGGAACTGCGCGGTACAGAGGGAGAGATTCAACTGACCGTGAGCGACCTGGGAATTGGCTTTGACCCGCAGGACGCCATCCACCGTCGCGGCCTCGGGCTCATCAGCATGCGGGAGCGAATGCAATTGGTGAGCGGTGAGATTTCCATCAACTCACAGCCCGGCAGTGGCACCACGATCCACGCTCGTGTGCCTTTCAGTTCAAGCAGCGATTCTGTACGGGCAGCCGGATAGGAGCAGGGATTTCGTGGAGGCCCCTTTGTCTTCACAACCCGAGTGGCGTATAACGACCACTGGCCGACCTGCATCACACTTCGAACTTTCCTGCCCGTTTCAGAAACCGAGTTGCATCGACCTGCAAACAGTGCTGCGGCGTGATGCTTAAAAGGCTGCTGGAGAATCCTCTTCATCGGGAGTGAAACGCTTCGTGGGGGTTGCACGTCCGAAGTCGCGAAGAAACTGTGGCCCGCACATCTGCTCCCGACAAATCTCCCACGCCTTAGAACGGCCTTCACCGCGTTCAGCAGTTCGCTTCCAGTATCCATCTTAATAACGTAATCCGATGCACCCAGATTGAAGGCCGTTTGGACGATATCTATAGAGGTGCGCTTAGCTGAGTCTGACGTTCGACGAGCACGACCGGCGGACCGTCAGACACCATCCACAGAACGACTCGTGACGTGGACGTTCCTCGAAGAGAGGGTCAACCGCACAGACCACCCGCAAAGCCGCATTGTGCCATTTCGAGAAAACAGTCTAGCAACTGTGGCAGTGCTAGAGACCCATTCGGTCAGCACCTGCGTCAAGCAGTCCGCGATTGCGCCATTGCTTACCTACCACGATTGGCGATGCTCCCGCACCTGGCGGTACCCGACGGCCACCTTTGTGCCACTCCTTAGCGAGTTCCCCAACCACTCAGAAGGCCCAGTATCGATAGTCCCGAAAATGATTGCATGCTTATCATCGCAGTGGTCTACATACATCCAAATTGACATCGAACTGCCAGCGACTCCCGAAAGAAGTTCAACCCGCAGGTAGTCGCCCTTTTGGTATTTGGGGATAGCGTTCGTGCCGAGTGCCCCTTTGTCGGATACTCGAGTAGCTTTCTGCCGCTTGTGGCTGCCGGTTCCCTCCATGAAGTGCTCCTGTGTTTGCCTCCTTGACACGCAATTGCCTGCTGTTCTCCCGGCTAGAACCGGAGCGTTACTCCTACGGTAGCGTCGAATTCGTTCAGGTAATGGTTGTCTCCGACGGCCCAGCATCCACCCAATACCGGGTCACACCAATAGCCCGCCTTCGCGGTTCCGACATAAGCGGGCGACCATTTTGCCTGGAGACGTAGTCCAAGACGCCGGCTGAAGTTGTACTTCACACCACCACCCAAATCCCCTACCAATCGGGTGATGCCGTTTAATCCCGCGCGGGCCGGGTGCAGATTAGTAGCTCCCAATCCCATCAACAAGAAAGGCCTAACCGACTTTTCGCGACGGGTAAAATGAGCCAGGAAATTCCCGATGTACTGGTTGGTGTCGAGCGTAAAGATCTTTACTCCCGATCCTCCTCCGCTGGGCCGAGCCACCGTATCAGCCTTGTTGTAGGCCCACATGAATTCCACACCGTAGTGATCACCTCGCAAATAGCCTACGGCGAGACCATATGTTCTTCCGTTTTGCACATCCATTCGCTGAAAGAACGCGGTCGAGAGGTCAAGTCCACCGTTCATCTGGCGACCGATGAAGCCGGTAAGCTCGACGTTCTGCCCCATGGCCGTTGCAGCGCCCAGAATCATGCAGACAGCTAGCCATGGTTGTCTCCGGCCCATCTCGTCTTCCTGCTGCCCCAGATTGTGGTTGCTAGATGAGAATTTAGGAAAGCGGGAAGGGTCCACAAACTGGCAAAACTGCCAGCAATCAGTCTATTTCGCTCAGCGGGAGTACAAGGTTGCTATGTTGTGATGAGAATAGAGTTCTGCTTGCTCATCCGTCATCGGCTCTGCTTTCCCTGTCACTGTTGACAGTGTTTTCTGACCCGTTCCACCCTTAGGCTGATTTGCAGGTTAGGAATGGGATCTGGATGTACGTGCACCGGACCTTCTGCAGCCGGACTACCAGGAGAGGTGAATATGTTTGGCAGGTTGCTCGTGGCCGTGATCTGCGCGGCGAGTCTTTCGGCTATGGGTCAGACGGCCCCGTCGAACTATCAACGCGGTACGATCACTGCCGTCACCGTCCATCAGAATGCTCCGGGAGAATTCAGCCGTGATGTAGTACGGTATGACGTATCAGTAAAGGTTGGCAACACAAACTACGTCGTCCTCTTCACGCCTCCTAACGGTTCAAATACTGTCGAGTATTCGACCGGCATCGACATGTTATTTCTGGTCGGGGACAACACGCTCACTTTTAACAGCATGGTCTCAGGAAAGACCGACATGCCGATTCTGCGGCGAGAAACGCTTCCGGCTCGGGGCAGCCCCGACCTGTCCCGCGCGCCCGGTGAATATTTCAGCTTAAAGCTGCAAAATCTGTCGGAAAAGCTGGCCCTCAGTGACGACCAGCAGGCCAAAATCAGGCCGATCTTAGAACAAGAATCCGGAGAACTGTCTCCCCTTTGGAACAATCCAGTTATCTCACGCAAGGACAAACTGGACACACTCGAAAAAGTGGTCCGCGCCTCCGATGAAAAGATAAAACCGATCCTCTCTCAGACTCAGAGGGAGAAGCTTCAAGAAATGCGGAAGCAACAAAAAGACCAACTTAAGAAACTTATGGCGACAAAGCAAGCTGACAATTAGATAGAGCAACAGGTATCCCCCTTCACGCGGTGTCATTCCCGGCGCCGACCTTCTTCCTGTGGCTACACAGGTTGCCAGAAAGAACAGCGGTTTCTCGGTCCACTTCAGCTTGAGGATCACTGTTTCGTCCGAGGCCGGGTGTAAGTCTACGAAAACATCGCCCTTCAGGAAGCAGCCATTCCGATTGAGGTTCACCCCAATGTCCCCGGACCCGGCGAAGAAGTTTTACTGACAAGAATGACAGTTTTTCTCCAGCCCCGTATCTGGCACGTTGCCTTGTGACAGGTGGAGGTTCCATGAGCCTGCGATATGTGAGCCGGTGGCCGCAAGGTACATGCATCGTAATGGCGATCTTTCTTTTTGCGGCCTCGGCACAAGCACAATCCCAAGATTCCCCGCAAGATCTGCAGCAGCTTAAGACGAAGCTCCAACAACTGGATCAGGAGATGAAGGAACTGAAGGCGCAAATTGACGCGGTGGAACGGGCGGCAAAGTCACCAGCAGTGCCCACAACCACGACACCTTCCGTCTCCAGTGGCACAACGGGAAGGCCGGCGAACGAAACGAAACAGGTGGAAGAGAAAAACAATATCGACCTGTACGGCTTCATCATGCTCGACACGGGCTACGACTTCAAGACAAATGATCCCGACTGGTTCGATGTTGTTCGCCCAACCAAGTTGCCGTCTTTCAGCGGCGAGTTCGCCCCGGAAGGTAAGGTTTACTACGGGGTCCGCCAGAGCCGGTTCGGCGTCAAGACCTCTACGCCGACCAGATTTGGCAACTTGAAGACACAGTTCGAATTCGAGTTGTTCGGGACAGGGGTCGATGCAGGACAAACAACCTTTCGTTTACGACATGCGTACGGTGAATTGGGTCAGTTTGGCGCCGGTCAAACCTGGAGCCCGTTCATGGACATTGATGTTTACCCCAACTCGGTAGAGTACTGGGGGCCCAACGGGATGGTCCTCTTCCGCAACCTGCAGTTTCGTTGGATGCCAATCCGCAATGACAGAACTCAGCTTACCTTTGCCGTCGAGCGGCCCGGCGCCAGTGCTGATGGTGGCGTGTATGCAGATCGAATTGAGTTGCAAGGAGTCAAACCCAAATTCGATATGCCCGACTTCTCCTGGAATGCGCGGCTGATCAGGAATTGGGGATACGTGCAATTGGCAGGCATCTTCAGAAAGATCAGTTGGGTCGACCTGAACAGGACCCCAACCCTTGACCTCAGCGGTGATGCGTTTGGTTGGGGTTTGAACCTGACTTCCAACCTCAAGTTCAGCAAGAAGGACACCGGGAAATTCGAGGTCATCTACGGCGAAGGCATTCAGAACTATATGAACGACGCCCCAGTCGACATCGGCGTCAAGAACAATTTGGCGAATTCCGTAACACCGATCGAAGGAGTGGCGTTGCCGGCGTTAGGGGTGGTCGCGTTCCTCGATCACAACTGGAGTGACAGCTTTAGTACCTCGATCGGCTATTCCATGCTGAATATCGAGAACTCCGACGCGCAAAAGCCCTCCGATTTCCATCAGGGTCACTATGCACTCACAAATCTTCTATACCACCCCGTACCGCGCGTCACGATTGGGAGCGAGTTCGTGTTTGGCCGGCGGATTAACTTCCGCGACGGCTTTAACGTCAATGATTATCGCATCCAGTTTTCGTTCAAGTATGACTGGAGGAAGGTCTTCGAATTCTGACTGAGGCAGGGTGTTGGCCTGCCGCAAGAATGCACATCTACCGAAGAGCCGTGTTGGGCGGTAACTGCAAGTTTTGCCAGTTCTATCCGCGCCGGAGAACTCGTACATTGAAAACGCCGACATCCCGCAAGGGTGCGAGGGTGAGAATCGCTCGCCGAGCCCTCGTACAACACCGTCATGAGGGATGACTGAACCAGACGGGTCCGAGCCATTCGTTCACCTTCGAGCCTGTCAATCATCAGGTTTGTCACGTGCCAGGAACCGACTGAACATTATGCGTTAAAGGGAGAAAGCGCAATGGAGAAGATATTGAATGTCATTGGCAACACGGGAACCGCGTGTGGCACGTGCGCGCCAAAGGGATGTGGGTCGTGTGGACCAACACCACGCAAGAATGAGACTCCGGTAGCCCTCAGTCGGCGGGAATTCGGGCATGCGGTTCTGGCCGCTTCGGCAAGCGCGCTACTCACAGGATGTTCGTCACAAAAGAATGCGGAGCCAGGAGACGGGTCGGCTCCCGCAGCTTCCGCGCCTCCCGCCCTTTCGCCCGATCTCGCCGTCGTCCAGAGTTCGAAGGGTCCGATCATGACTGTGCTCGAAGAGTTCTACAAGATAGGTCCTGGACCCTCCAGTTCCCACACCATGGGGCCGATGAGAATTACATACGATTTCTTCCAGCGGGTTTCGAAGCTTCCAGAGGATCAACTCGGGCGCGCCACAGCGCTCAAGGTTCATTTGTTTGGCAGCCTGAGTGCGACGGGCAAAGGTCACGGCACGGATAGAGCCTCGCTCGCCGGCCTACTCGGAAAAGCTCCGGCGACGTGTCCCCCCCAGTTCCTGGACGGGCTGGCCACCAATCCCGATCAGACTTACAAAGTCACCCTAGGCCCCAAGACCCTCGACCTCTCTCTGAAAGACATCATCTTCGACGCTACCAAGGGCGACTTTCACCATCCGAACACCATGACCGCGAAGCTGCTCGCCGGCAACGAGTCGCTTTACGAGTTGGAATACTACTCAGTCGGAGGCGGATTCATCGAGTGGAAAGGTTACAAGCCACCCGACAAAGGGCAACCCAAGTACCCCTTCGAGCATGCGGGAGAACTGAAGAAATACCTCATCGACGACAAGATTCCCCTGCCGCAACTGCTGCTTGCAAATGAAATGGCAATCTCTGGCAGGAGTGAGAAAGACATTTGGGAGTTCATCGACCAAGTGACTGAAGTCATGGTGCGTGGCGTTGATACTGGATTGACGGTAGAGAGCGTCCTTCCTGGCCCCATCAAGCTGCACAGCAAGGCTGCCGGGATGCAACGCAACCTGAAGACCACCGCCAAAGGAGCAGCCGGTCGGGCGATTACCCAGGTGGCCTCGTACGGGTTTGCCATGGGTGAGGAAAACGCCCGCGGCCACATCATCGTGACCGCTCCCACCGCGGGCTCGGCGGGAATCATACCCGCGGTCGTCAAGTCTCTCCGCGACCTCAAGACCCCAACTCAGCAAATCCGAAACGGCTTTCTCGCGGCGGCGGCGATTGGTTACCTATGCAAGCACAACGCGACCCTGTCCGGCGCCGAGGGAGGCTGTCAGGCGGAAGTCGGGGTCGGCTCTTCGATGGGCGCTGCGATGATCGCACAAGCTTTGGGTGCCGGCCCGAAGGTGGTCTCAAATGCGGCCGAGTCCGCCCTTGAACATCACCTTGGCATGACGTGCGACCCGGTCGCCGGGTACGTCCAAGTCCCTTGCATCGAGCGCTGCGCTTACGGAGCGGTCAAGGCGTGGACTGCTTACTGCATCGCCAGCGAAGAAATCCCGGAGGAGCGCCGCGTTGATCTCGATACAACGGTCGCAGCCATGGCCCTGACCGCCAAGGAAATGAACTCGAAGTACAAGGAAACCTCGGAAGGCGGCTTGGCTGTGTCTGTCGTGCTCTGCTAGAGAGGTGATGCACGACACGACCAGGAGAGCCAGTCTTGAGTGAAGTTATGCAGCAAGTAATCCCGCATCCTCCTGCATGCGACCAGGAAACGAGCACGAGTATGAGGACGGCCGTCGTTGCCTGGGTGGTGGCGGCGATTTTTTATTTCTATCAATACGTCTTGCGCTCCGCGCCGTCCGTCATGATGCCGCAGTTATCAGAGGCTTTCGGGATCAGTTCACTGGGCATGGCCTCGATCCTGGGCCTGTTCTACTACGGATATTCGCCATTCAGCCTTGTTGCTGGCACTGCGATGGACCGGTTGGGACCGAGGAGTGTCCTCCCCATCGCCGCGGCCGTAGTTGGCGTGGGGGCGCTGCTGTTCGCCACCGGCCGCAGCGATTTGGGGAGTGTGGGCAGAATACTTCAGGGAGCTGGGGGAGTATTTGCACTTGTGGGAGCCATTTACATCGCTACCAGGAACTTTCCGGCATCGCGGGCCGCTACTTTGATCGGCGCTACTCAGATGTTCGGAATGGCGGGCGGATCGGCCGGGCAGTTTGCCGTTGGGCCAATGATCGGCGCAGGAATCGCTTGGAACCGTTTCTGGATCTGGATGGGCGTTATCGGTTTGGCGATGGGTGCCCTTCTCTTTGCTCTCCTACCAGACGAAAAGAGAACTGAGCAGGCCGTCAGTGGATTGAGAAGCACGACCGACGCATTCTACACCGTATTCAAGAATCCGCAATCGATATTGTGTGGCGCAATTGCAGGTCTGCTTTTCATTCCAACGACAATCTTCGACATGGTATGGGGCGTACGCTACCTCCAGGAAGCGCATGGCTTCGACTATGCCTCAGCGGTCATGCGCACAGCAGCCGTTCCATTTGGGTGGATCATTGGTTGCCCCTTGCTCGGCTTCATTTCCGACCGGCTCGGACGACGAAAACCAGTGATCATCGGCGGCGCACTCCTGCTTCTTGCCTGCCTGGCCTGGATTCTGTTTGGCCGTCCGGGTGTCCTTCCTCCTTACGCAGTGGCCCTCACGGCCGGAGTGGCGTCGGGCGCGGCAATGCTGCCCTACACCGTGATCAAGGAAATCAACCCTCCGCAGTTTGGCGGCACGGCGACAGGTGTAATGAATTTTCTGAATTTTACCTTCAGCGCACTATTGGGCCCGGTCTTCGGATGGATGCTTCAGCTCCTTTCCGGCGGCGCCAGGACAATGCAGCTTGAACACTACCAGATGGCTTTTGCTCCGCTTCTCTTGGGCGTCGTCGTGGCGATTGGCCTCGCCTTCTGTCTGAAGGAGACAGGCTCCGCGATTCGAACATCTTGTCTGAGGTAGTACAGGAGGCATGAGATGAGCCAGGCAACCGGGACCGCAATAACCGGAAGTGGAAAGTACGAACAACTGTTGGTGAGGTGCAAAAGTCTGCAGCCGGTTCCAACCGCAGTGGCTCACCCCTGCGAGGTGACGGCGCTCTCTGCCGCTGTGGAGGCTGCGAACAAGGGACTCATCATCCCGATCCTGGTTGGCCCCCGCGACAAAATAGAATCAACCGCCAAAGCGGCCGGGATCGGTCTCAGCAACTTCCAAATCATTGACGTTCCTCACAGCCACGCAGCGGCGGCTAAGGCGGTCGAATTGCTACGTGAGGCCCAGGCGGAAGTTCTGATGAAAGGCAGTCTGCACACCGACGAATTGATGGCAGCGGTCGTCGCCCGTGATAAAGGCCTGCGCACCGAACGGCGCATCAGCCACGTGTTCGTCATGGATGTCCCTACTTATCACAAGGTTCTTATCGTTACTGACGGCGCGATCAACATTGCTCCCACCCTGGAAGACAAAGTGGACATTTGCCAGAACGCTATAGATCTGGCTATCTCGCTCGGTCGTGAAAGGCCCAAGGTTGCCATTCTCGCCGCGGTCGAAACGGTTACTTCGAAAATGCCGGCCACCATCGATGCCGCTGCGCTTTGCAAGATGGCCGAGCGCGGACAGATCACCGGTGGCATTCTCGATGGACCCCTGGCCTTTGACAACGCGATCAGCAAGCAAGCCGCCGAAACCAAAGGCATTCACTCAGAGGTCGCCGGTGATCCGGACATCCTTCTTGCTCCAGACCTTGAAGCCGGCAACATCCTCGCCAAGCAATTAACCTTCCTGGCCAATGCCGACAGCGCCGGGCTGGTGCTGGGGGCCAGGGTACCGATCATCCTGACCAGCCGGGCGGATAGTGTCCGCTCTCGAATTGCCAGTTGCGCTGTAGCTATGCTGGTGGCACATGCGCGACGGAAGAAGACCTAGAGGATCCGTATGGATGATTACGCACTCGTACTCAACGCGGGCTCATCGAGCCTGAAATTCTGCGTATACCGGCGGCCAGACTCGGAGAAATGGCGACTGGAGGCCGGAGGTCAGATTCAGGGCATCGGGACGTCGCCTCGATTCTCCGCCAAGGACGCTCACGGCGCAATCCTCGCACAGAACAACTTGGATGATTGGGTGTCTGATGGCCGCGCGGCCCTCGATGTTCTGGCTTCCTGGCTTCGCTCCAAGTATGGTGGCGCACGAGTGCTCGGTGTCGGCCACCGTGTGGTTCATGGTGGGGCACGGTATGCCCAACCAACGATCGTAACCCGCCAAGTCCTGGCAGAGCTATACGAACTGGTTCCTCTGGCTCCGTTGCATCAGCCGCACAACCTGTTAGCCATGGAAACGATCTTCGAGCGAATGCCGGGCGTGCCGCAAGTCGCCTGTTTCGACACGAGCTTTCATTCGGGGCACTCGCCGGTCGCGAAGTTGATACCGCTGCCAAGGGAGATTTGTAAATCGGGCCTGCAGCGATATGGCTTCCATGGTCTGTCCTATGAATATGTCGCTTCCGTTCTGCCTGAAGTGGCTCCAGAAATCGCCAGGGGGCGCGTCATCATCGCACATCTTGGAAGCGGTGCCAGTCTGTGTGCTTTGAAAGACGGGAAAAGTGTAGATACCAGTCTAGGCTTCACGGCGCTGGATGGACTCTGCATGGGCACGAGACCAGGTGCGCTTGATCCCGGAGTTGTTTTGTACCTCTTTCAGAGCCTCGGGCTGTCTCCTAAAGAAGTGGAGACCATTCTCTACAAGAAATCGGGTTTGCTGGGGATCTCAGGCATTAGTAATGACATGCGCGACCTGCTTACCAGAAGTGCGCCAGAGGCCCGTCTGGCGGTGGATTACTTCGTTTACCGCGCGGCCAAGGAAATCGGCGCCTTGGCTGCGGTACTGGGCGGAGTCGATGGACTCGTATTCACTGCGGGTATTGGCGAGAATTCACCGGAAATCCGCCGGCGAATTTGCGAGGCCTCTTCCTGGCTGGGCGTGGAACTAGACGCACGAGCCAACATTAATAGAGATGCGCGGATATCCACGCAGAAAAGCAAAGTCTCGGCTTGGGTCATTCCCACTGACGAGGAATTCATGATCGCACGCCACACCGGCGCGCTTCTTGGATTGACCGAGGGCCACCGGCGCTTGAGGCTGCTGGTTCGTGCATAAACAGAAATAGGGAGAACTACAAATGGCTATCGCTATCGTGCATCCGATCACGTCAGAGGAAGTGATTTCCCCATGGCAGGGATTCAAGACGGGTCTCTGGCAAAAGGAGATTAATGTTCGTGACTTCATCCAGCAGAACTACCAGCCATATGAGGGAGACGGGGCCTTCCTTGCGCCCGCGACAGGGCGAACCAAGAACCTGTGGAATCGGTTGAACGAACTCTTTGTGGAAGAGCGAAAGAAAGGTGTGCTTGATGTCTCCCAGATTCCAAGTTCCATCACCGCTCATGGCCCAGGCTACATTGATCGCGAGAACGAAATCATCGTCGGTCTTCAGACCGAAGCTCCTCTCAAACGGCCGATCATGCCGAGCGGCGGACTCCGCATGGTTGTGAATGCCCTGAAGACCTACGGCTACGAACCCGATCCACATGTAGTCGAAGCGTTTACCAAGTACCGAAAAACTCATAACGAAGCGGTCTTCGATGCCTACACCGCGGACGTGAGGCGGTGTCGCAGCTCTCACATTTTGACCGGACTCCCTGACGCCTATGGGCGCGGCCGCATCATCGGTGATTACCGCCGCGTGGCCCTTTATGGAGTCTCGCGGCTCATTGAGCGGAAGCAGGAGGAGAAGCAGAGCCTCGACTCCGCCATGTCTTCCGACGAAATCATTCGTGACCGGGAAGAGCTGAGTGAACAGCTTCGCGCGCTGAAGGAACTCCAGAAGATGGCCTCCTTCTACGGGTTCGACATCTCAGGCCCAGCCAAAAGCGCGCGGGAAGCGGTGCAGTGGCTCTACTTTGCCTATCTGGCTGCGGTCAAGGAACAGAACGGTGCTGCGATGTCGCTGGGCAGGACTTCGACCTTCCTCGACATCTATTTCGACCGCGATTTAACCGCCGGCGCCATAACGGAAGAGCAGGCGCAGGAGATCATCGATGACTTCGTCATTAAGCTGCGCATCGTTCGTTTTCTGCGCACACCGGAGTATGACGAGCTTTTCGCCGGCGACCCGACCTGGGTCACGGAGTCGATTGGCGGCATGGGAGACGATGGACGGACTCTCGTAACCAAAACCAGTTTTCGCTATCTTCACACGCTCTACAATCTCGGCCCCGCTCCAGAACCAAATCTGACGATCTGGTACTCGCCGCGGCTGCCAGATGGGTTTCGCAGTTTCGCAGCCAAAGTAGCAATAGACACGAGTTCCATTCAATTCGAAAGTGACGAAATTATGCGGCGCGCGTGGGGAGACGACGGGGCCATCGCGTGTTGCGTGTCACCGATGCTGGTGGGAAAGCAGATGCAGTTCTTCGGCGCTCGAGCCAACCTCGCCAAATGCTTCCTCTACGCGATTAACGGGGGCAGGGACGAGATCAGTGGCGAGCAGGTGGGTCCGCCAAGCGGGGCCGTCCAGGGCGAGTACCTCGACTTCGACGATGTTATCGACAGATTCGAAAAGATGATGGACTGGCTTGCCGGCGTCTACGTCAATGCCATGAACATTATTCATTACATGCACGACAAGTACGCCTACGAGCGCATTGAGATGGCGCTACATGACTATGCTCCGTTGCGAACGATGGCCTTCGGCATGGCCGGAATGTCGGTTGTTGCCGACAGCCTGTCAGCGATCCGTTACGCGAAAGTTCGGGTGATCCGTGACGAAACCGGGCTCGTGACCGACTATCAGACTACAGGTGAGTTTCCCAAGTTCGGCAACAACGACAATCGCGTTGACCAGCTCGCTTCATGGCTGGTCAGCACGTTCATGAACAAGCTGCGGAACTATCCCACGTATCGCAATGCGATGCACACCCAATCGATCCTGACGATTACGTCAAACGTGGTGTACGGGAAGAGCACAGGGAACACCCCGGATGGACGACGGCGCGGAGAACCGTTCGCCCCTGGGGCCAATCCGATGCACGGACGTGACTCGCATGGTATCCATGCCTCCGCAGCCTCGGTTGCTAAGATTCCGTATCGTGATGCGGCCGACGGCATTTCTCTGACGGCTACGTTGGTCCCCGAAGGCCTGGGAAGAATCGCTGGAGATCGAGTCACCAACCTGCGAAGCATCCTTGACGCCTTCTTCAGCTCAACGGGCTATCACATGAACGTGAACGTGCTGAATCGGGACACCCTTTTGGATGCAGTCGATCATCCGGAGAAGTACCCAAACCTGACCATCCGCGTCTCAGGGTACGCCGTGAACTTCGTGCGGCTGACTCGGGAGCAGCAAATGGATGTGATCAACCGCACTTTCCACGGGAGCCAGAGTCTATGATTGAAACCGCATCTCTGAAAAATCCTTCGCTGGAAGCAAAAAGTCCTTTTGAACTGCGCGTGAACCTTGGCCGGGACGTTCCGGAATCCGATGTCCGGACGGCCCTGGCGATCGGAGACATGGGCTTTCTTCATTCGTTCACCACCGGTTCCACAGTAGATGGGCCCGGCGTTCGCGTGGTTGCGTGGACGACTGGTTGCCATTGGCGGTGCAAGTACTGCCACAACCCAGACACCTGGACTTTGAGCAATGGCGTCCCGGTAACGCTTGCAAAGGCGACCGAAGAGCTGCTCAAGTATCGATACGGACTCAAGGTTATGTCGGGTGGTTTTACGTTGAGCGGCGGCGAACCGCTTATGCAGGATCGGTTCGCCGTGAAGCTGTTTACTGCCGCACAATTGATGGGGATTCATACTGCCGTGGAAACCAATGGCAGCCTTGGCAGTCGCCTTACCGATGCGGAGTTGGAAACGATCGACCTGGTGCTTCTCGGTATCAAGACCTGGGACCCGGAACGCCACCGCCGGCTTACTGGAATGGAGATCGGTCCAACTCTGGAGTTTGCGCGCCGCCTGGCTACCCTTGGAAAACCAATATGGGTACGCTTCGTGTTGGTGCCCGGACTGACAGATGATGCCAAGGACATTGCCCAGATTGCTACGTTTACCGCTAGCCTGGGTAACGTGGAACGAGTCGAGGTCCTACCCTTTCATCAAATGGGGAAGTTCAAGTGGAAGGAGCTCAAACTCAGCTACACACTTGATAACGTGCTGCCTCCAACTATCGACGCGGTTGAAAGCGCTTGCGCACAGTTTCGCGCCGAGGGTCTCAACGCCTATTGACAAGGGCCTCTTCTGCCTTTCCTTTCAGGTCGCGGCCAGAGTCGTCATTTTCATCCCGGTGAGGCTAGCGCTTGGACTCACCCCCACTGCCTCTACCCTGCTGTCACTCGCGTTCTAGTTCTGCCGACTCGGAACTGTACTGACTGTCGTCTTCTTCAATCAGAGAAATTGCGCCAAACCTGACCAGCGCCCGTTCAACAGCGTTTCATGGTTTTCAGGTTCGGACAAGGTAGTGCAGCTATCGTCATGACACTTTCCAATCCCTGCGAATCTCCGTTGAGCTGAGAACCGGACCTCCATGAACGAGGCGCCGATTCATGGCTGGCGGGGAGCAAGTCTGAGGCGAGTCGGATCGGATCGAACAATTACGCGGCTATCAGGCTCGATACAAGGAACCGGCCTCCGTTGCTTCCTTGATGTTGCCGAAGGTTACGCCGTGCGCCGCCGACGGGAGTCGGCGTACTTGACGAGCAGAACCTCATTACCCTTTTCGCTGTAGATGACCTCGTCCACAAGACTTCTTGTAAGCAGCACTCCAAAACCACCAGGACGGAGTCCCTGAGCGTCCCGATAGCTGTGATGGCGAATGGGATCGTCGGGTGGATTGGCGATAGCGGCGTGACGAATCTCGTCGAGTGCGAAGCCCTCACCGGGATCTTTCACACGGCAAATTACCATGTGACGTGCTTTTAGATAAGAGACCTCGACGTATTGGCGCGGATCGAATTGGCCTCCGTGCTCGATGGCGTTCAACAGCATTTCACGAAGAGCAGCCGCTACATTACCTTTTTCTGGCTCGGGCAGATCTGCGATTTCGTTGAAGAACTGCAGCAATCTGTCTGCGGTCTTCAGGTCGCACCGTGCGGCCAGCCGAATCCAAGCTGGCGTCGCCGAAAGAACCTCGATGCCATCGTCCCAGCACGGCCCTTCAGCCGCAAGCTTCACCATCCCTGTAATTGAGGTCCAGCAAAGTGGTTTCGAGAAATAGCTGAAGGCGTGTTCGCGCATGGAGGCAATGACATCTGACGGGGTACTTTCATTGGTTAGAATGATCAGTCGCGTATGTGGTCGGACCAACCGAATTCTGCGCAGTAGCTCTACATCGGCCTGCCCCGATGTGTTCTCCCCGGTAAGGACGAGGTCGAACGCTCTCGCGTTGATGAAGGCGAGCGCCGCCACGTTATCGCGCACCCGCTCGATTTTCCAATCGGGAAGGATGGTCGCGACCGTGGCGGCGAAGTCGGGTTCCGACCCGACGACGAGAGCAGTTCGTTGCGGGAGTGAGCGAGGATCGGTGCAGAGGGTAGGTTTCAACTTGGATGCAGAATGCCTGAGTCGACCGTCTGAGCAAACTGTCAGTTCTGCCAGTGCGAGCTTCTGCGCAAGGTCACGTAACATCCACTATCGAATTGCACCGTCTCTTGATCCACAGGCGTCTTGAGACCCATCTTCTCCGGCTGGGGTGTCTTTGATGCCAAAGGATGTAAGTGAGTTCTTGGCACAAATGCGACCTCGAGCCACACGGCAGCCCTATGGAGGAAGGTCTTCCACACGGGGGCGCTAGCTCTGATCGACCCCTCCCCATGAGCGTGCCTTCGCTGGCTGCTGATCCGGGCAGGATACGGTTGTTGGAAGGCCTATCCAGGGAGGAGCGGAATGCTATCTTGGGGGCTGCCTCCTACCGCCGACTCTCTCGTCACACGGTGGTGACGAATCAAGAAGAACGGGCAAATCATTTGTTTCTTCTCCTCAAAGGCTCTGCCCGGTATTTCTTCATCGCACCAGGCGGCCAGAAAATATATTTGTTCTGGCTTGCGTCCGGAGAGATATTCGGCGGCGCGACCCTTCTGCCGACACCATCGGTCTTTCTCGTTGGCACAGAACTTGTCAAAGACAGCTGCGTGCTCGTATGGCAACGCAACACATTACGAACTCTCGCTGCACGATACCCCAGATTACTGGAGAATGCCTTGGCCATTGCGACTGACTACCTGACATGGTATTTAGCTAGTCACGTAGGTCTGGTGTTTCGCACCGCCCGGCAAAGGCTTGCTCATGTGCTTGTCAGCCTAGCCAGTGGTTTCGGCAGGAAATGTCCTGATGGGATCGACCTCGAAATCACCAATGAGCAATTGGCCGATACAGCAAACGTCACGCTATTCACTGCCAGTAGGCTGATGAGCGAGTGGCAACGAAGTGGTGCAGTGACCAAAACCAGGGGGAGGGTGCTTCTTCGCCATCCAGAGCATCTGCTTTCTTCTTAGCCTTCATAAGCTCCCGACTTCCGCTCTCGATCACATTTCCCTCCCCTCCGTCGACCAGTTGCTTGCGCCTACGCAACGACGGGCCGCACGTTCCCCTGTAACTTCAAATTTGGGTCTTCTTGCACGCTCCGCGAGCCTTGAACCACTGCCGATCGCAGCAGGGGTGAAGGAGACTCAGCTACGAATCATCGATTTCATGTAAGACCTTGAGGTGAAATGCCAGAGATTCTTGAACCTGGAAACAGAGCGCCCAGCTCCGGTTTGTACAAGGTTGTCCATGCCGGACAGCACGCACGGCCACACTACGTGACCACACTCTGTGGCGACACATTTCCTGCGTGCCATGAGTGTTCCAATGGAGTCAGATTCGAGCAGGCCATAGTGGCTGGATATATCGGTGCACACCCCTTCTTTGTACGACCCCACAACAAGTAAGAACGAATGGAAGATGCCCGCGTCACGGCCAGACGATTCTGGAAACTCAGGTCATTCCCATCGCCCCCGCCGAAGGTAACATTGACGACCACGGTTGACTGTCAGTTCTGGCAGTAGCGGGGCAAGAGCATTGACCCTAAGTTGATGCCTTGCTACTCGCGTTTATGCGAGTAAGAGGACACAAGAGGACTCACCTTGTGTGATGGAAAGGGGGAACGATGAAAAGGATTGCGATCGCTCTTTGTGTAATGACTGGAATCCTGTTCGTATGCCGGCTCTTACCAGCGCAGCAATCAGCACAGCAACATGAAGCGACTCCCGCGGCGTCCGACCAGTACGTCGAACTCCTCCGGAAAGACCTACGATCTGAAAAGAAACAGATTGTTGCAGCGAACATGCTCCTGACTGAAGCCGAGGCACAGAAGTTTTGGCCGGTTTACGATGAATACACGGTGGAAGCGGCCAAGATTAACGACGCGAAGCTTTCCGTCATAAAGGAATATGTTCAGACCTACGAAACTCTTAACGATGCCCAGGCTGAGCGAATGGTAAAAACCTGGAGTGCAGCCGATGAGGCCACCGTTCAGTTGCGACTGAAGTACCTTCCGATCTTCCAAAAGGCATTGCCGGGAAAGAAGGTCGCGCGATTCTTTCAAGTTGACCGACGGATTGGATCCGTTATCGATCTGCAGCTTGCCTCTGAGATCCCTTTGGTTGAACCCTGAGTGTAGGCGCTCCAGCTCTCAGAACTGAGTCCGCAGCGGCGCTCGAATGGAGAGTGCGAGAAGACCCAAGCCGCTTTGCCGAAGTGGGCCCCCATGTTCCCGTGCAGGCAAGCATGGCACCCAGGAAGCAGACGAAGCGTTCACTTCTTCTGCGGCGGGTATTGCTTCAGCAGTTTAGCGATGGCTCTATCGATCAGTTCAAGAGACTTCTTTTTGTTTTCTACCTCGAGCTTTTGCCTCACGGTGCCTGCCCAGATTATCTTATTGGATTGTCGGTCGACGAAATTCAGCACTAGTGTGCCTTCTGGGACATACGCCGACGTCAGGTTGGAAGTCCCGTTCGCTCCGGACCACATGGTGGCGTCGATCGCTGGCGGAGCACCGCCATAGCTGGGCATAATCGGCGTCCCGGCGGCGCCGCTCAGGCCAAACTCCATTCCGCCTGCAGGGATCAGGGTGAGATCGCCACCACTGTCGGTCCTAGTCAGGCCCTTAGCTTTCAGCTCATGATCGATCGAGCCGACAATGCTTGCATAGAGCAGCGGGCGTGATGGGGACACCTCAGGCTCAGCCCATGTGTAGCTGGCATACCTGGAAAAGTCCGCGCTCTTGTCGTATCCGACATTGACCTTCTGGGCGAACCCATTGGTCCCGGGAATTACCGCAATCAGGAGAAACGCCCAACGTTTAATCAGCTCGAAGTTCATTCAGCCTCCAATTCTCATCGACACTCCGAGGTTCTCGCGAGCCACTTAGGTTACTGCTAGAGATATCCGTCCGCACCACCTCTACGTCCTTGTCCCAAAGTGCCTGTGCCAATCCCAATGTGAGTCCTCGGTTGATTTGTGCGCCTGGCCGCCAACTCGTTCACTCGTTTTCGCAGCGCCACGTCTGCTGCGTGATCCCGGGTCTGTCGGCATAAGTCCGCCGTGGTCAATCATGCCCCCGCCTTGCCTCAGGATCGCGACGATCTGCTCTTCGGTGCGTCCCATGCCCTTTGCTTTGCAAGGGCATGCGTCAGTCCTGAGCCTTGTGCAAGTTCGACACGAAGGTCATTCAGCCAAGCCTTTGCACTACAACAAAGGGACCGCTATCGTTTGCTAGCTCAATCTCGCATTACGCTGCTTTGGCGCTTATCTTGAGGGCTGGCGTCGAGAGCTCTACGACATCGAAACGAACAGCGAGTCTCGGATCTTTTATTAATTGATGTGTCGCCGCGTAAAGTGTTAGCTCTGCGCAGTTGTGAATGCTCAACTTCCGCATAAGATTGGAACGGTGAGTGTTGGCCGTTCGGTAGCTGATGCCGAGAATCTGCCCAACTTCTTTCGATACTTTGCCCTCCGCCAACAATTGCGCTACTTCTTGTTCCCTAAGTGTCAGCCGGTGCTTTCTTGGCTCGTATCCAACGGGAGGAACATCGGAGCACAGGTGCCTGCCGATAATGGCTGCCGCAACAGAGCGGGAAAAGTACAGTCGATCTTGCTGAAATGCCCGGGTTGCGTTAATGAGTTCAGCGGTTGGGTCTGTCTTCAGTACCAGGCCTTTGACCCCGGCACACAAAAGTTGATAGACCATCGCGTCCGGCGCAAGGTCGGCAAAAATGAGTACCTTCTGTCTAGGATGTCGTTTGAGGACTCGCTTTGTTAGGATTACCCCGTTCGCGCCATGTAACCAAGGGTCTGCAACGATCATGTCGGGGCTCAATTCGTGCGCCTTCCGAATGGCATCGATCCCATTGGTGGCTTCGCCGCACACGGTTACATCGTCTAGAGATTGAAATACCGCTCTTACTCCGAGCCGAACTAATCCCTGATCATCTGCTAACAATACTCGAAGGCTCATCTGTCACCACGAAGAAGATGGGGCAAGAGACTAACAGCGACACTAGCGGAATCTATATCGACCCCCACGACCGTTAAGTCATGGGGGCCGCGTAGCGGCACTCCCCCCGGAGAGCCCAGCGAGACTAGTCTGGCACAACCTTGGTCCGCAGGGTACTGGAAGTTCTTACAGTCGAGGATAAACATCTCTCGGAGAATTCGTCCGACTTCCCCCGACACCACCAGTCGCGCACAAGGTAGGCTAGTGGCGATTTACGGGACTTGCACACGAAAAGGACTAAGACACACAGAGACTCCTGCGCGCGAGGCGCAATTGCTCATCGGAAGCCAGGCTGCGACCCTAGATGCGAAGTCACCAGAGCATCTCTAGTCAATGTTATCTGCTTGCTGGAGAGTCGAGTCCCTACTTCGACCTTCGGTTGCTTCTTTGTCGATCACTTTGTTTACTTGGATGTCCGACTTCGGCAATTCCGAGATATTGATGGCTATCAGGGCACCCGCATGTCGTCGGCCATCAAAGGTCGTTGCTACGACCAGCACTGATTTCAGGGTCTGGCAAAACTGCCAGTTGTACGCTTCTTGCTTTTGGAGCTAGTCTCGCGCCAACCTTAGGCGAGGAGCTCAATAGCGATGAACATGACACTCATGAACCGGCAACCCACGACACCACAAGAGGAAATGTATGCCACGCTATGGCGCTGCGACCAGTGCAACTCGTTCGTATCGATTCACTCGGCGCTAAAGGTGAACGATGCCTATTGTCCAACCTGCGGCGAGCCATCAATGGAGTTTTGCGGAAGTTTCGCTAGTGTTCTGGGGATCAGGGTCGCTGAGACGTGAGGCGCAAGAGCGAAATCAGACTGGCAGGCGAAATTGCCTGCTCGCTAACTTCCAGTCGAGACCGAGCGAACACATTGCGATGAGAACAAGTGATCATTCCACCGACGCCAAACTATCTGTGGGCCACTGGTCGTCGGTGCGATGCCAGGTTTTGTCCGGATTGTATCGCTCCATGTTCTTGGCAAGGTTGAGCGAGTCAGGACCCAGATCCTTCTCGTACACGACTCCGTCGTAGCTGACCATGAACGTCTTCACTCCCGTTACACGATATTCTGCCGGGACCGCTACCAGTGCGAACCCGCCGATCATGATTCCATCGACCACATAGTCGAGTTGCCCCAGCCGCGCCGCGGGACCCTGGCCTTTCAGAATTTTAAAGAAATAGCCATGGTAGGGCTCCGAGCGGCTGGAGTAGCCTTCCTCGATGGCCCGCGCAATGCCCTCGCTGATGGGACCGCCCGGAGTACCATCTTCGTTTTTCCAGTAGAGACCATCGCGCTTTCCAGGGGTGCTGATGATCCTTTGCGCGTACTGATTGACTCCTGAATCGTCGTGAACTTGTGAGGCATATTCGTCCTGCGCCTCCACAAAGCCGCGGCAGACTTGGATTGCATCGAGCTCGTTGGCTCCAATGCGCCGGAAGAGAATTTCGTCTCGCCCTTGTTTGGAGTCGAAATGCCACTTCCCTTTTTGTTTGATAATCGGAACCGGAAGCGGCCAATCTTCATTGCCAACCGAGAGGATAGCTCGATTCTGGTTTTTCGCGTCTATGGTCACCAAATTCTTCTCGTGAGCCTTGGCAGCAAAGGCGGCAGCAATGCTCTTATCACGAACCGGGTCTGCCGAGGCAATGATGTCCTTGCCATCCGGACCTAGGATCTCGAGCAAGGCGGGAACATCATAGATTTCCGTTGCCTGGATCAGAGCTTCGGCAGCTTGTTGAGGATTGTCAAACTGCTTCGGAGGAGCTTGTGCGGGCCCTTTCTGGCTCGATTGTGTTTGTGCGTTGAGAGGCATCACCAGGGTGCACGCCAGGATGGCCGTCAGCACGACGGGTATGGTCCATGTGATGACGTTAGATGGTTGTGATCTCACGTGTTCCTCCTTCCTGATCATGACTCACCTCCTCCTCCCGCCGCCACGGGAGCCTCCCATGCTTGATGAGCCGCGCGAACTACTGCTCCGCGCGCTACTGCCGCTGTACCCTCCGGCGCCGCCGCCGAGCCCGCTGGAGCTGCGGGATCCTCCGCCACTGGGAACGCTGCGGTTCCCGACACGGTCTCCGCCTCCGCCTCCACCTCCACCGCGATTCGCACTGGTATTGCCGCCTCCCGCGCCCCGGTTGCCGGCCTCTCTCCCACCAGCGCTCCGATCGCCAGCCGATCCCTGCTGTCGGCCTCCCGACGCACTCCGGTTGCTGACGCCGGCCTGTTGCTGGCCGCCTCGTTGCGACTGGTTCTGGCGTGCCTGCGACTGCCGGCTGGCCATTGAATCTCCGCGAGCCGTGCCCCCATACTTGTTAGCCGTCGCCTTGTTTGAATAGGGAGCGCCTCCGCGGTGCTGCGGGTTATGCTGCCAGCTGCTATTGCCGCTGGCCGACCGATTGGAGGCGTTCTGCCGATTATTGACGTTCTGCCGGTTGGAGTTGTTTACAAATGTGTTGTTGTTATTGATGTTGATATTGTTATTTCCGCCGCCCCAGTTGTTGTTGTAGCCCCAGCCGCCACCCCAGGCCGCACCCATTGCCATGCCGACACCAAATGAAATCGCCATACCCGCGGCGTAATATCCTACTGGCGGATAAGCAATGGGTGGATACGGATAAACCGGCGCGCCGTACACCACGGTGGGATTGTAACTGGGAACATAAACAACTTGCGGACTGGCCTGCTCGATCACGATCACCTGCTTGCTTTCGACTACTTTGGTTTCTACTTTCTGCTGCTCAGTGGATTTCAGGTTGCCCGAGTCGTTGGCCTTCTTGCGCATGCGTTGCACGGCGTCCATCACATCACCCTGTTGCGCCAGAAAGGCGTTGCCAAGGTCCGTGGTCCACTTGATGTTTTCGGCCATTTGCTTAACTACTTCCGGAAGGGCTGCCATCGCCTGGATGCTTGGATCCCAGTCCTGCTTTTTGACGGCATCTGCAAGAGCCTTGTCCTTTAGGCTCTTGTTCTTTTCCAGCCACTGCTGAAGTTGGATTATTTCAAGAGGATAGGTGGATGCCACCAGCGTCTGACTCAACATGGGGTCAGGATAGAGCGCGATTGGAGCCACCAGAGAATCGAGCTGTTCTGGCGGTACACGGGCCGCTTCTTCCGTGGCTGCGGCCGCTTGCGGTAACATTGGTTTCGCCAGCGAACTCAGGTCGCCCGGCACAAGTATTGCCGCACAGCTGATGGCCACTAGATTTCGTGTGACGCGAATCGGGATTTCTGCCCAGAAAGCGTTCATAAAGGAATGTCCTTCTCTAGTGACCGCAGTCGGTCCGGCGCTGGAACGGCCAGGTTTGACGCGCCACCAGTGCGGGATGCTCTTGGTCTTCTCGCGACCAAATAGTTTCCGTTGCCGGACCTGTGGAATGATCACTCGCGGCATAGCGACCCGCGACTGCCAAAATTGACAGTCTCTTGAGTACTGGCGAGACCTTCCAGAATCGGAGCCTACATTTTCGCGCTATAAAACTGCGCTCGATGAGTCTGGTGGGTGGGTTTCGGCGCTTAAGACTGGGATTCCCATAGGATTGCGGATGTCAACAGCCTTATAAGTCTGCTAAAGCAAAAGCACTGATCCTGCCAGCCTCGATTGGCGACTAATCATTGATTATCGCGTCGCTTTAGCGTTGGGTGCGGATCATCGCCGCTGGAGTCCTCTTGGGCAGACCTGCGTTGAAGAATCGAGCGATTTGCCCGCTCCTCACGTGTCCGCTGGCGATTGTAGAAGACTGCCAGCCGTGATTTCACATCCTCAAACTCCGAGGTCGATAAAACGTACGTTTCGCGGGCGGGAAGTATCCTGTCGATCTCCCGTTGAGTCTTCTTTATGCGGTCGGCAGTCTGTGGATGTGTGGAAAAGGCCTTGGCCATGAATCCTGGTTTTTGCTTTTCTCCCGCCTGAACTCGCTCAAAAAATGAAATGAGCGCCTGAGGGTCATAGCCAGCCTTGTACAGGTATTCTACTCCGAGGTAGTCAGCCTCCGCCTCGAAGCTTCGTGCAAACTTGGTGGTGCCCAACGGTATCGCAAGCTCAACCGCCTCCCGCACTGCGAGACCCACACCGCCACCGACAAAAATGAGAGGAATAGACGCCAGGTTGAACATTTGCGCTCGAGTCATCTGCCTCGTAGCGTGGTGCGCAGCAACATGGGCAATCTCGTGAGCCATGACACTGGCCAATTCCGCCTCGTTGCCAGCCGCGAGAATGACGCCGTAGTTCACGAACAGGAATCCCCCCGGAAAGGCGAAGGCGTTGATCTCCTCCGAATCAATCACTTTGATTGTAAAGGGCACCTTGGCGTCGGAGTTGCGAACCAGATTTTGTGCGATACGGTTCACATAGTCCACAACCACTGGATCTTCTACCAGCTTCCAAGTGCTTTCAATTTCCTGGGAGTACTCGCGGCCCATACTGATTTCAGATTCCAACGAGTACCAGTTCCCTAACCCCCTCCCGCCAATCTTCCGATTGCCAATAGCTTCAATGTCATCTCTTCCGCCATGGTGCGTCGCCTTCTGGACGTGCTGGGCCTCCGTACCGATTGTCTGCGCCACTTGCCCTCTTAACACTGGCGCGTTAGGAGACAACCACCATAGACAAAACAGGAGGACCCACCATAGGCGGCTCATATGCCTACCCCCAGCACCCACGTCCTGGTTTGGCGAACTACACCGGCGAACACCTACCAATACGACACTTTCCACGTTCCTGTTTCACACCCCTGCGGGCTTATTCGAACTGCCACGAGTACTAGTCGCGAGTTGAAGAACGATGGCTCATTGACTTGGCGTTCACCCAACAATTCAGTGGCACGACGGATCATCCTGAATGTTTCCGCCTGCCAACATCGGCGCCAGGAACCGTCCACAGGCAACGATCTTCTGCGACAGCGGATCATCGCGTAACGCGCTGGCGGACATGGCATATTGCCCTGTGTTCATGGACTTGCGGGCCTCCACGAGCTTGTCGCTCCACTGTCGCACGGCATCGAACTCATTGGTGAGCAATTGAAGGGCGCGTCGATCAGCATCAGTGGTCGCTGCCACCGATGCAAGACTGAGAGCATGCGCAGCCTGTTCGCGGTAGCCTGCAACCCAACTTTCTGTCACTGGATATCCATTCTGAATAGCGTATGAAAGCGGACTGGCCCACTCCCTCATCTGCGCTATCGCTTCCATCCCAGCACGCATGAAATCGCGGGATAGGCTGGAGTCGTCGTCCTGGGTTGACGGGCCAACAGTTCCGGGAGCGCTTGCGGTGTTTGGCACCGGACTCAAAACAATTCGATTGGCCTTAAAGCTCACGGACCAATTCGCGATTTGGGCCAATGCTGTAAGGTCGACGTAGGAGCGGCCATCTACTTCGATGACCGTCGCTTCACCCGTTTGTCCATTTATCACTAATGTCTCAGTCTTCTGCGTAACCTGCTTTGCCCACGTGCTCACCGAAATGATCAGAAGTGTCAGAAATGCGAGCGTCGCGGTCCGCAGCTTGTACCGCATGAATGTATCCTTCCCGGTCTCCTAAGTCTGGATCTTTCGGGGTGAGCAGAGAAGCGCTGTCCCCAGCCCTTTCCGTTCGGACTCCAAGCCAGTGAGGCGAACCTAGCTTAAAGACCTGTTGGACATTGTTGAACTGTCAAAACTGATAGTGGCGCTTGCAACTCAGAAAGGGGCAGTCTCCCTGTCACTTGACGGAATATTTTCGGGCTTCCATACATGCCGAGAACGCCCTCTTGAAAGTATCTATTGCTCCCTGGTGCTTGGCGTTGGCTTCCGCCTGGGCCTGATGTTGCGCCTGAGCAGTTTGCTCGGCTGCTTGTTGTTGAGCCCCCTGCTGCGCTTTTTTCTGCTGGCGCCTGCCGCGCACGGCCCCGGCGGTTGCGCCAACGGCTGCGCCGGTGCCAGCATCCCCAGCGATCGCGCCAATGGCTGCGCCTCCGGCGGCGCCTCGAGCGGAACCCTTGACTGCTCCTCCCTTCGGGGTTGCTGCGGCCGCCTGTTGCGCAGCCTGCTTTTGAGCAGCCTGCTGCTCCTCCGCGCTGGGTGCCGCGGGTGGCGGGGCTTGCGCATCCACGCCCGTCTGCTGCTTGGCCGAGCTGTAGCAATCGTTTTCGTCTTTGAGCTGCTGTTCAGGATCCTGTTGGTTCATTGGATAAGCAAACAGGCCAATGCTCTTTGCAGGGGACGAGGCGGAAGCCTTAGGCGATGGAGCCTGCACTATTGCGAACAAGGCTCCAAGGGTCAATATCAGCAGTATCGCTAAAGATTTCATCGGATTCTCTTCCTTGCGCTTAAGTTCTCTGCCCACGTGGGCCAATCCCTAATTTTGTATCGCTTGAATCAACGAAGGTACTGGCAGAAGCAACAGTTCCCAATGATGAAAAAGCACGAGACAAATCAAAAAGCGGAATACTCACCAGACGACCATCTACAACCGACCAGGGAGATATCCATGAAGTCGAGCGAGAAGACTCCAATTACGTACATCGAAACAAAGGAGCAAAAGCGTCTGAACGAGGCCCGTGAGGCCCGCGTCCCATGGAAAAAGTGGGGGCCGTATCTCAGCGAACGGCAGTGGGGAACGGTGCGTGAAGACTACAGTCAGGACGGAAATGCCTGGGACTACTTCAATCATGACCAGGCCCGCTCCCGCGCCTACCGCTGGGGTGAAGATGGTCTGGCTGGCATCTCCGATGACAAGCAACAACTGTGTTTCGCGATCGCTCTGTGGAATGGCCGGGACCCGATCCTGAAGGAGCGATTGTTCGGCCTAACTAATAACGAGGGCAATCACGGCGAGGATGTGAAGGAGTACTACTTCTACCTCGACAGTACGCCGACGCACTCATACATGAAGTATCTCTACAAGTACCCGCAGGAAGAATATCCATATAGTGAGCTCATCAAGACAAACCGGAAGCGATCACGGGAAGAGTTCGAATATGAATTGCTCGACACCGGGATATTTGATGCCGATCGGTATTTCGATGTGTTTGTCGAATACGCCAAGGGAGATCCTGAAGACATTCTCATCAAGATCTCAGTTCACAACCGGGGTCCAGAACGTACGGAGCTTCATCTGCTTCCGACGGTGTGGTTTCGCAACACATGGTCGTGGGAAAAGGACGCAGCCAAGCCCTCCCTGCGCCAAGGACGGAACGGGACAGTCCTGGCCTCACACGGCACGCTGGGCGAGCGCACGCTTCAGTGCGAAGGGAATCCCGACCTCCTGTTCACGGAAAATGAATCCAACGTCAACCGGCTCTGGGGGCAGCCGAATCCGTCTCCATATGTGAAGGACGCATTTCACGATTACGTAGTCTCAGGAAAACAGGAGGCCGTGAGTCCACACAAGACGGGCACGAAAGCGGCCGCCTACTATCGCCTTGAGGTGCCAGCGGGTGGCAGCAAGGTCATTCGTTTGCGACTGAGGGCAAAGCCAACAGGCGACGCATTCGACACCTTTGACCAAGTCTTTACCGAGCGCCACGCTGACGCGGACGAGTTCTATGACAGGATCACCCCGGGCTCGTTGAGCGAAGACGAACGCCGCATACACCGCCAGGCGCTTGCCGGAATGCTGTGGACCAAGCAGTACTACTACTTCGATCTCGACCGTTGGCTGGAGGAGCACGACGCTCATCCTCTGATGGGATCAGGCAAACAGAATGTCCGCAATACCGAGTGGTTCCACATGCTGAACAGCGACGTCATTTCAATGCCTGACAAATGGGAGTACCCCTGGTACGCGGCATGGGATCTCGCGTTTCACACGCTCGCGCTATCCCTGGTGGACTTCGATTTTGCCAAGGATCAACTGCTGCTCATGCTGCGGAATCTCTACGCGCATCCGAATGGGCAGATCCCAGCCTACGAGTGGAACTTCAGTGACGTGAACCCGCCAGTGCATGCCTGGGCAACTCTATTTCTCTACAATATTGAAAAAACGCTGGGCCGGGCAGATTTCCGCTTTCTGGAGCGGTCGTTTCAAGGCCTGATGCAGAATTTCAACTGGTGGGTCAACCGGAAAGATCCACAGGGAAAGAACGTTTTCGCCGGCGGATTTCTCGGGCTGGACAACATTGGCGTGTTTGATCGCAGTTCTCCGCTCCCGACGGGCGGACATCTGGATCAAGCCGACGGCACTGCCTGGATGGCTTTCTACTGCCAGAACATGCTGGAGATCGCCCTGATCCTTACAGACTACGACTCCATGTATGAGGAGCTTTCCTACCGGTTCCTTGAGCACTTCCTCTGGATCACCTACGCCATGGATCGGATCGGGGAACACCACGACCAGATGTGGGATAGCGAGGACGGGTTCTTCTATGACGTGCTCCATTTCCCGAATGGCGATGCCAAGCGGCTAAGAGTCCGCTCGATGGTCGGACTGCTGCCGCTATGCGCTTCGACGGTGTTCGAATCCGGAGCCATGGCGCGCCATCCCCGAATGTTGGAATTGATCGAACTGTTCAAAAAGCGCCATCCGGATCTGCTGAAGCATATCGCTCCTGCGGACAGTAAGTTCGTCGGCTACGCGGACCGTCGACTGATGTCGGTTTGCAACAAGGAGAAGATCGGGCGGATTTTGGCTTACTTGCTTGACGAAAATGAGTTCCTCGCTCCCTACGGTATACGATCTCTGTCGCGTTACCACCTGGAGCATCCATTCGTATTCAACCTCGACGGACAGGAATTCAAAGTTCAATATCTGCCGGCGGAGTCGAACACGGGAATGTTCGGTGGCAATTCCAACTGGCGAGGGCCTGTCTGGATGCCGGTGAACGTTTTGTTGATCCGGGGTTTGCTGAACCTCTACCAGTTCTACGGCGATGACTTCAAGGTCGAATGTCCCACCGGTTCGGGAAAATACATGACCTTGTTCGAAGTAGCAAAAGAGATTGGCCGCAGACTCTCGGCCATTTTTCTTCGCGATGAGAACGGCAAACGGGCCGTCTATGGCGGAACCAGCAAGTTCCAGGACGATCCGCACTGGAAAGACTACATCCTCTTCTACGAGTATTTCCACGGGGACAACGGCGCGGGGCTTGGGGCAAGCCACCAGACCGGATGGACGGGGACGATCGCACGCTCGCTCGATTTGTTCGCGCGTATGAAACCAGCCGAGATGCTCAAAACAGCCAAATCAGACCTGATGGCTGAGATCACTCGCCGTCAGGTTGCAGGTTAAGTGGTGCGCGCACACCTGAGGAAGGAAGCAGCGAGTGCAGACGGATGACGAACGCGCCTGGCACAACCGGATCCGTTCAGCCCTCCCGGTCATTACCTGGTTACCGCAATATCAGAGGAGTTGGCTACGCTCGGACCTAGTGGCTGGGCTGACCCTTGCCGCCTATGCCGTTCCGGTCTCAGTGGCTTATGCTTCCCTGGCCGGGTTGCCCCCGCAAAGTGGTCTTTATTGCTATCTGGTGGGAGGAGTCGCTTACGCAGCTTTCGGAAGCTCCCGCCAACTGGCCATCGGGCCAACCTCGGCAATTTCGATTTTGATCGGGTCTGCCGTGGGCACTCTGGCGACTGGTGATACGGTGCGCCAAGTCCACTTGGCGGCAACGGTAGCGGTACTAGCGGGATTTGTCGGCATCATTGCCTGGGCGCTACGTTTGGGCACCATAGCTAACTTTATTTCCGAGACCGTGCTTTGCGGGTTCAAGCTCGGAGCAGGTCTGGTAATTGCTTCGACCCAATTACCGAAGTTATTCGGCATCAGCAGCGGAGGCAGCAATTTCTTCACCCGCACGATCGGGGTACTCCGGCATCTCCCGGAGACCAATCTGGCGAGCCTGGGCGTGGGGCTAGGTGCTCTCGCACTTATTGTCTTGGGGGAGCGACTGTTGCCCCGGCGCCCAATCACGCTGTTTGTGGTTGCACTCTCAATCATGGTGATGTCGTACTCCTCTCTAGCTGAACAGGGCGTAAAAACCGTGGGTGTGATCCCCCAGGGGTTTCCTGATTTCGGATGGCCAGTAGGACAGTGGAGAGAAGTGGATAATCTGCTTGCGGTGGCGCTGGCCTGTTTTCTGTTGTCGTACGTGGAAAGCATCTCAGTGGCTCGGACGTTTTCTCTCAAGCATCGCTATCCCATCAGCGCGGACCAGGAGTTGCTGGCCCTGGGCCTTGCGAACCTTGCGGCGGGAATGGGACAGGGGTATCCACTCGCGGGAGGCATGTCGCAGTCGGCGGTGAACGAAACTGGCGGTGCCAAGACCCCGATGGCTTTGGTCGTTGCCTCAGCTGGTATAGGCATAGTCCTGTTGTTCTTGACCGGATTAATGAACAATCTGCCCGAGCCTCTTTTGGCTGCGGTTGTGCTGATAGCAGTCGGGGGGCTGATCCGGCCCCGCGAACTCAGGCATTTGTACAGGGTAAGTAGGATGGAATTTCGTGTAGCCATGGTGGCCACAGTTGGGGTGTTGGCGTTTGGGATCCTGAAGGGTGTGCTGCTGGCTGCTATTTTTTCTATTCTGCTTCTGCTCCGACGAGCTTCCCATCCCAAAATCGCCGTCTTGGGAAAGCTGCGCGGAAGCGACGGATTTGCCGATTCTGCACGCTATGCCGACAGTGAAACGATTCCACACGTGTTGGTGCTGCGTGTGGAGGCGGGACTGTTTTATTTCAACGCCCAGAACGTCAAGAACGAGGTGCTGGGACAAGCGCGTCGACAAGGCGATGTGGAACTGGTGATTATCGACCTCTCTACGTCGGCGAACATCGACCTGGCGGGAGTACGGATGCTCAGGGAACTTGACGAACAAGTGGCGCAAGGCGGAGCGTCCCTCATGCTGGCTGAGGTTCACGGGGACGTGCGCGATCTGTTGCATGCGGAAGGACTCGAAACTCGGATTCCAGGCATCGCACAGAGAATGTGTATTGCTGCCCTGATCGAGCAAAGAAAGCGAGCACTCCGGGCGGCAAGTTGAGTCGCGGCATTGAAGGACGATTGCCGGCCGCCAAAGCCGGGTGCCAGCGCCGGCCGCGCGTAACGTGTGCTGATTCAGGAACAAACACTATGTTCGAACTCGTCTATCGCTTCGATCCCGCGAAGGCCGAGTCGTACAGTATGCCCCAGACTCCGGAAGAGGCTTGCCGGCTCCTGGTAGAGGGGAATCGTGACTTTGCGGAAATGACGGACACCCGTCACACGGCCAAGAACAGCCGTATCATCGCGTTCGATCCGCGGGCCTTTGGGTGGGGCGTTGGAAATGGGGACGTGCCCGCACAAGCCCCTTTTGCTGCCGTTCTGGGATGCGCCGACGCTCGCGTTCCAATTGAAACGGTATTCAGCAGGGGCTGCAACGAACTCTTCGTTGTCCGGGTTGCCGGCAATGTGCTCGGTCAGGAGTGCGTGGGCAGCCTACGGTATGCAGTCGGTCACTTTCCAACCACGCTCAAGCTTGTGGTTGTGTTGTCCCATGCTCAGTGCGGTGCGGTCACCGAGGCCGTACGTCTTTATCTCGAACCGCGCCGTTATCTGGAGATTGCAACCGATTATGCCGTCCGGTCAATTGAGGACCAGATCCTGGTCGCGGTGCGCGTTGCTGCAATGAGCATGGAAATGGTATATGGCCTTGAGGTCATCCGCGAACCAGGATATCAAGCCGCGTTGCTTGAAGCAGCTATAACCTTGAACGCTGCCTGGAGTGCCTACTGCCTTTGCCAGGAATTTCGCGCCCACTTTCCTGATCTGGGCGTGGTATTCGGCAACTATGACCTCGTCAGCCGTCGCGTGCGGCTGCCCCTCTCACCCCGCGATGAGATCATCGACGAAGAACAAGGTCTGTTCGCGCCGCCCGAGAATGCAGAGCAATTTCGTCAGCTCGCGCACCGGATATGCAGCGGCAGACTCGTGCAGAGCCTTCTCGGCTGAGGATAGCGACCGCATCTGATCTTGTTATTGACGGAGTTTTGTGCCCTAAATGGCTTCTATCTCTCGCAGGTCGGTCTTGACCGTAGTCGTCATTGCGGTACTTCTCGCTGCGCTGCCGAGCGCAGTCTGGAGGATCATACAAACCGGCAACCCGTACCTGTTCACCCATGATTTCTTTGCCGACCTTTTCGCACGTCTCTCTGGCCCTGGAAGAATGCGGTTTGTCCTGCAGCCCACAGTGGCGATCATACTCGGGGCACGCGACGGGGTTAAGGACGCCCGCGCAGGGCTCCCTCCTTTTGTTCGGGCGGTGGTTTTGCATGGCGCCCACCGGCCGAGATTGTTGCGAAATATGCTGGCATCCATCCGCAACCTGGTAGCGATAGCCATTCTTGCCGATGTCGGATCGCAATATCTCATCTTTCGCGAGATCCACCCCGGCGCAGCGTTGTTGCTCGGTCCGGTCCTCATCACAATCCCCTATGCTCTGTCCCGGTCATTTACAAATAGGATGGTGCGCCGACGGATTAGCCAAATGCCGGCCACGCGCTCCACTTGACCTCACCAGCAGACTGTCATTCTTGCCAGTTCCCTTCTATGCTGCAACTCTCGATCATAAGAAAAGAAGAGGCTTGCCTGTCGGCATTTGTTTGCGACGCACAACGCTCTGTGCCTTGGAGTCTTCAGAGTATCCCCTGGAACAACGAAACAACTCGTGCAACTGCAGGGCTGACGCTTGTTCCACTCGACTATTAGATTGAAAGGGGTAGCGCTATGAAGTCACCCAATAGACAGGCGACAACCTTTGCCGTCCTGCTGTGCTGGTTATCGACATTCTCAGGCAGCACGGCAGTTCAAGCAGATCAAGAAATCGCTCCCTCCAGCGTCATCACTAAGACTGTCAGGGCCGTCGGCTACGAGGTTGGCGGCGGTAGCACGAAAGTCGATCTGAAGGGCACGGAGCTGATGCCTCGGGCCAATGGTGTGGCCAAAGTCGAGGCCAAATCCAAGGCCGGGAGGACGAACGTTGAGGTCGAGTTGAAAGACATGACGCCGCCGTCGCAGCTCGGCGCGGAATTTCTGACCTATGTGCTCTGGGTAGTTACCCCAGAAGGACGCACCGGTAATACTGGAGAGATTCTTCTCTCCAAGAATGGAGAGGGCAAACTGAGTGCGACAACGCCGGGACAAACATTCTCGTTGATTGTCACAGCCGAACCATATTTTGCCGTCCGCGTGCCGAGTGAAATGGTTGTTCTTCAGAGCGAGACTCGGAAAGATACGAAAGGAAAGATTTTCCCTGTTAGTCAGTACAAGCTCATGAAGCGGGGACAGTACGAGAAGATAGGGAACCCCCTGGCTCTGACGCTGGATCCGAAACTTCCACTGGAGGTGTATGAAGCGCGCAACGCCGTGGATATCGCCAAGTCGCGGGGAGCGGACAAGTACGCCCCGGAAATCTATTCCAAGGCGGAGGCCAGCTTGAAGATGGTGGAGAATTCCCTGGCAGCCAAGGCCGATAAGAACGCGGTCATTTCGACCGCTCGGCAGACTGCACAATTCTCAGAGGATGCGCGGGCGTTGGCGGTGCAGCGCCAGGAAGAGGAGCGCGTTGCGAAGGAGCGTGAGGATGCCGCAGCGAAGGCCAAGGCCGAAGCCGAAGCCAGGGCAGCAGTGGAAGCAACTGAGGCCAAGCGCAAAGCCGATGCCGAAGCGCAGCACCAGGCGGAGCTGTCCGCGGCCAAGGAAGGGCTCATGCAGGCCAAAGAACAAGCTGCGCAGGCCGAAGCCGAGCGAGTTCGCAAGGCAGCGGAAGCGCTGCGTGCCCAGTTGCTGGAACAGTTCAACCGCATTCTGGAGACCCGCGACACGCCTCGTGGACTGGTGGTCAATATGGGGGATGTGTTGTTTGACACCGGCAAGTTCGACCTGCGTTCCGAAGCACGCGAGAAGCTGGCTAAACTTTCAGGTATTGTCCTGGCACATCCGGGATTAAAGCTCGCCATCGAAGGCTACACCGACAGCACTGGAAGCGACGAACTGAACCGAAAGCTCTCCCAGGACCGTGCCGATGCGGTGCGCGGCTATCTGACTGAACAAGGACTGGCTCAGGATAGTGTGACCGCCCAGGGTTTTGGCAAGTCCGAGCCGGTTGCTGATAACAACACCGCCGCAGGCAGACAAAAGAACCGCCGGGTTGAAATCGTCGTGTCGGGTGAAGTCATCGGTGAGAAGATCGGCATCTAGGAGAAACCGAGGGATCGAGAAGCGGTGTGTCCCTCACGACTAAAGTCGAGGCTCTGCTTGAACCGAACAATTCTGACCATTGTCATCGTTCTCCTGGCAGTCTCTCTGGCTACCGCCAAGTCCAGCAAGCTGGTTATGAGCTGGAAGAACCCCAACTACGTCGCCAGGAAATTTCACCGGGTGCTGGCGCTGGGCCTGAGCGACAAAACAGGAGTTCGGGCCAACTTCGAAGACGCGCTCGCGGAACAGCTTGCGGCCACCGGCATGGAGACGATTCCCGGTAACAGCATCCTGCTGAGACCCGAGGGAACGCAGTTCGACCTGAATTACCTCAAGACGCAGGTCCGGGAGAACCAGATTGATGCGGTCGTAGTGTCGCGCCTGATCAAGGTTGACAATACCGTCACATATATCCCAGGCAGCGCCTACGTTGCTCCCTTCCCCTATTACAACACCTTTTACGGATACTACGGCGCGGTGTACCCCGTAGTTTACTCGCCCGACTACCTGCGGGAAGAAAAGAAGGTACGCATCGAGACTAACCTCTATGTGATCTCTTCGCAGGAGGGAGAACTCGTATGGACCGGCGTCACTGACACTTTCAATCCGTCCAATGTAAAAAAAGCGATCAACGGACTAGTAAAACTCGTCGTGAAGCAGATGCAGAGTGATGAGGCGCTGCAGGCGCCGCAATGAGCACAGTCGAAACTCTGCGAGGGCATCATCAAGAGCTTCCGTCTTTGTTCAGGTCACTTCATGCCATCGCGGAGGTCGACCAGGAGTTGATTGGCAGCCTCCAGGCGGATCAAACCAGCGCGCGGGTATTCAGCGTCGAGCATCACGTACACGATGATGACCGTTATGACCGTGAAACCCAGGATGTGCAGCCAACTACGGTGTTGGGCGCTTGACATCCGATAACCAGCCAGCAGGGAGCAGATCAGACCCAGACCGAACAAAAGCGCATAGATGATTCTCGGGGGGTGGGTTTGTAGTGCCATCGAGCGGGTAGTAGTGATGTCGATCATGTTGTTGAGCGCAGGAAGCAATAGCTTGCCCGCGTCGGGATGAGACTTCGGGAGTAGTGTAGCGGCCACTGCCTCCATCCAAATCTCTTCCTGGAGCTTCTTGGATTTGGCCATTTCCGGCTTGGCCGCCTCCATATTTGGCAGCTTGCGATAGGTTTCCAATCGAGAGTCCAAGTACTGACGAAACAACTCTTGCAATGCGGACTGTGCCTCCCGTGGCACCAGATGCAACCGCAGATACGCAGTTTCGATAGCGTTGACTTCCTCGGCGATCAACATCCGCTTCTCGTTGAACCGCGTTGCCGCTCCCGAAAAGGTGAATGCCACCATCAAGCCAAACAGAGCGAACACAGCACCTTCGACTGTGCCCAGGCTGCCCCGCTCACCTTCCGACTCCTTGGGTCGGCGCCAGACACCCAGACGACGACCGACTTCCAGCAGAGTCAACATGCCGAGGAACAGCAACACCGCATAGAGCAGAGGGGAAATGGGAGGTTCCATGATTGATTCCTTTCGTCGACTTTTTTGTGTCTTTCCTGAACAGGTCTAGAAAACGATCCTGCTCATTTGCCTACCCTTGCTCGTGTCGCCAAGCATCCATGGTGTGCCTGTTAGTTCGGCCGGCCCACCCACGAGTACTGCCAACCCACGGACACATTCTGGTAGTTCCCGCCATATAGGATGTAGGCACCACGGTTGTAGCTGAACTTCAGAGACTGATGCCGGCTCACAGGAATAGCGATTGTGCCTCCGATGCGTGAGTTTCTCTGCAACGTGCCGGAGTTTTCAACACCGTTCAAGGTCGTACGGCCTCCAGTCCAGAAATTGCCGTCCAACGAAGCCCAAAGGCGGGCCTTCACGTCGTAGCTCAGGTGTCCTTCGAACGCAAACATAGGGTTTTGCTTTTGGGTATTGGTGGCCGGAGAAAACTGATTGCGAGAAAAGAAGTCATGGTTCGTGGTGAAAAACCACACGGCTCCGTAGGCGTCGAGGACCCAGTGGGCCCATCGTCGAGAAAGGCCGAATTCTGGTTTGAAGGCCCAGCGGTTTGCACCATAGTTGATCAATTTCGTTGGGTCGTATTGTCCGGTTGGAGCCACCACCTTGAAGCTGACCCCCAAGAGGGTCCGCTGCCGCCACTTGAGAAAATCGCGCACATCCATCGCGGGCCCGCCCTTCAGGTTGACTGCCAAGCGGAACGAGGAATCCAGCATGCCCGAGCGGTAGGCTAGAGTCTCAGCGCCAATCACCGTGCCCCGAAAGTCCCCGACGCCGTAAGGCAGCGATGCTGTGACGTTTGCCGAGCGTCCGAAAAAGCTAAGGGAGTGGGTCAGGCTAAGGATCGGCACATTCACTCTCGCCGTGGCGCCGGTGATCGGGACCGCCCCATCGAAGATGATATTGCCGGTGAAGAATGAATAGCTGAGGGTAACCGCGTTGGAGTGGACGGGGGTGATGAGATAGGCTCGCGGAGCCAGGTCCTGAGCCAGGCTATGAGCCCAGGAAAGGACGACACAGGAGAGCAAAGACCATCGACAAAACGTCGTCGAACGGCATCGCTTTCCGCCGCCTTGCGTCAAGCATCGCCTCGTCTATAAACCTTTGATGACCACCGCGGTCAGATCATCCTGCTGCTTGGTCCCATTGGCGAACCTGATAACGGCGTCGTACAGGTGCGAAATGATCTCTGAGGCAGACAAGTCTCGTGAGGCTCGGATTTCTCCTTGCATTCGCTCTACCCCGAATTGTTCGCCCCGATCGTTCTCCCATTCAAAAAAACCGTCCGTGGCTAGGAGTATCAGATTGCCGGTGTGAAGCTGGAGGCGGGCCGGGGGATCGGATTTTGAAAAGGGGAACAGACCCAATGGGAGCGCGTGCGCATTCATCGTCATAAACTGGTCCTCCGGACGCGAATAGAAAAAGAGTGGACCGTGGCCGGCAGAGAGCATTTCCACCTCCGCACACCCAGGACAGCAGACGGCGGCCACGAAAGTCACGAAGCGGCCGGTCCCAAGATCAGCCGCAAGCTCATGATTGATGTGTTCAAAAGCTGTCGGTAAGTTCTGTGCGATGCTAAAGTTGGAACGCGCATAGGCGTGGCACACGGCGGCGAGTAGCGCAGGGCCAATCCCGTGTCCAGTAACATCCGCGAGACTGACAATCACCTTCCCATCGGGAAGGGTTGTCCAGTCAAAGTAGTCGCCCCCGGTGTCATCGGCGGGCTGGTTCCAACCGGCAATATCGAAGCCCGGAATTTGAGGACGTTCCCGCGGGAGAAGTGACTGCTGGATGGAGCGCGCTACCTGCAGGTCGTGTTGGACGGCCTCCAGCTTCCGCTTGGTTTCTGCCTCGCGAAGAGCAGATTGGACATGCTTGCGGATCTGCCCTGCAACCGCACCAGCAACCAGTCCACCAAAAAGAAGCGTTACGGCATAAAGGCTGACGCTGGTTTGAGTGACCGGAGCTGGCGCACCGGGAAAAGGCGGTCGCCAGCCGAGGTACAAAGCGGCGCAAATGTAAGAAACGGCTGCGACAATGCCGGAAAGAGCGCTGATCCAGGGGCTCAATCGCAGCGTGGACAATATAATAAAGATAAAGAAAGCGAGCACTGCGGGACTGGCCAGAGGGCGATACACGGTCTCAACCTGTGCGCTGGTGAGGAAGGCAATTGCGAATGCCGGGATTGAGGTCTCCAGGATCGTGCTCAGGATCCAGAACTGCGGCCCAAGACAGATGTTTGACTTCAAGGCGAGACCAACCTTGCGCAGCATCCACAATTCATAGGCCATAACGACCGCAACCAGGAACAAAGTCCACGCCCAGGAAGTAGCCGCAGCCGTATGAATAACAAATACCCGGACAACCGTCACGATGACGACGATGGTCATGAAACCCAGCACGCCAAAAATGCGGAGGCGTTCGCTGTGCAACTCAGCATTCTGGAAGGCGGGCGACTTGATGTATTCTTGGTTCATGTCTAATTCGGAACAATCAGGTGCCGAGGTTGCGGAAAAGCATGACTACAGATCGCGCCTCCACCCGGTATTTGTCGTCTGAAATAGTAGGTGCCTTTTGCCATTCGACGATGTCCAGAGGCGACTTGAGAGCGGTATTGATCCAACAGCGCCATGGATCTCCACCGCGATCATCTGTTGGCGGCAATTCGAAGTCGAGAGCTTTCCAATACGCATTCGTCATTAGATGAAAAAGCAATCTCTGCTTCCTAAGCTCAGCTCCAAGCGCGAGGCTGTGCGACCAATCACCCCAGTCCGGTTGCTCGGGCTTCACACCGTGCCAGGCCTTGCGTGCCTCCCGGAGTAGCTGATCTAAGCTTTTACGCTGTTGTTCCGCCTCTACGTCGCGCAGCAGACGCCGCGCAATAAGCAGTTTGACGAAGCGATGTACATCGGCGTGTTTCTCCAGCAGGCCCCAGTCCATCCAGTTGTTGGCGTTGTCATAGCAATAGGCGTTGTTATTGCCACCCTGGGTACGCCGCATCTCGTCTCCCATAAGAATCATCGGCATGCCCAGTGAAAGCATGGTTATCGTGAAAAAGTTCTTTACCTGTTGATTCCGCAGGTGCTCGACTGCTGGATCTTCGGTTGGTCCCTCCACCCCGCAGTTCCAGCTTCGGTTGTCGTTGCTGCCATCGCGGTTGTCCTCGAGGTTCGCCTCGTTGTGTTTCTGATCGTAGGAGACAAGGTCGTTCAGCGTGAAGCCGTCATGGCAGGTCACGAAGTTAACGCTCTGTTCCATTTCACGCTGCTTGTGAGCGTAAATCTCGGCGCTTCCGAGTATCCGGTCGGCAAAGCGTGTGACCGCCCCCTGCTCGCCACGGATGAAGCTTCGGACATCGTCGCGAAATCGTCCGTTCCATTCTTTCCAACTGTCGCCGATGAAACTGCCCACCTGGTAAAGCCCGGCTGCATCCCAGGCTTCTGCGATAAGCTTTGTGCCCGCGAGAGTAGGGTCCGACTCGATGTCCCAGAGCACGGGCGGCGTCGACATAGTTTGGCCGGACGAATCGCGCGAGAGGATCGAGGCGAGATCGAACCGGAAGCCGTCAACATGCATTTCGCCGACCCAATAGCGCAGGCTATCGACAATCATCCTGCGAACAACGGGATGATTAGCGTTGAGCGTGTTGCCACACCCGCTGTAATTGGCATAAACGGAGAGGTCTCGCTCCAGCATGTAGTACGCGCCGTTGTCGTAACCACGGAGGCACAGAGTCGGGCCATCTTGACCGCCTTCCGCAGTGTGGTTGTACACAACATCGAGAATCACCTCTATGCCAGCACGATGCAGTGCTTTGACCATATCGCGAAACTCGTTGATCGGGCCCAGGGGATCCTGCTCTGAGCTGTAGCCCTGATGCGGCGCAAAGAACGAGACCGGCGCGTAGCCCCAGTAATTGACGAGGCCGACTGGGCAATCCTGGGGGTCGAACTGGAAAACAGGGAGCAATTCGACAGCCGTGATACCGAGATCACGAAGATATGGGATCTTCTCGATCAACCCCGCGTACGTGCCGCGTCGCTTTTCTGCCACACCGGAACTGGGATGTCGGGTGAAACCGCGGACATGCATCTCGTACACGACCGTCCGTGATGACGAACTCGCCAGGGGCGCGTCACCTTCCCAATCGTAGGTGTGTGGATCGACAACCGCGCTCTTCATGGCTGTGGCTGCATTGTCGCCTTTTTGCCGAGCCGCGCCACGACTGTAGTTTCTGGGAACGACAACGCCGCGGCCATAAGGGTCTAGCAGAAGCTTCTCGGGATCGAATCGCATTCCCTTGGCTGTATCGAATGTTCCATGGACGCGGTAGGCATAGATTTGCCCCGCCTGGGCCTCCGGGACGAGTACGTGCCAATAGTGGTACGTTCGGTTAGTGACGGAATCGAGATCGATGACTCGCGCCGGCTTAGCGTCATCTTCCCGCTCAAAGAACAACAACTCGATGCTTGAAGCGTTGCGGGAGTAAACGCTGAAGTTGACGCCATCGGCTCTCACTGTGGCGCCAAGGGGAGAGCTTTGACCGTTCGTTTTACTAACGGCTTCCCTTTCTGCCCCGGGCGATCTGGTGAGCTCCAGAGTCTCGGTTTCGTTCTCAAAACCGACGCGCATAACTCCCCTCCTGCTCAATTGCTTTAAGTGAACATCCTGGCACGTGATTTTTTCGCTCTGGCGCGCTTTCGAGTTGCCTCTTCACTCCAACATTGCTCCGAAAGGAGCTGAGTTGGCCAGATGCGCAGGATGCGGAGAGGCTGGTTACGATATCAAGAGCTGGGGTGCTTCTCCCTTACTCGCCGACAACGGCGGATTAGCGCATTGGTGGAGCTGTCATGCTCGAGGGAAGGTTCTTCTATACTCTCCAGCTCGGGGATGATCTGTTGAGCCAGCGCCTTACCCAGCTCGACGCCCCACTGGTCGAACGAATTAATGTTCCAAATCACCCCCTGAGTGAAAACTCCATGTTCGTATAGGGCCACGAGTTTGCCGAGCGTAGTCGGCGTCAGCCGCTCAGCGAGGATGGTGTTCGACGGTCTGTTACCTTCGAAGACACGATGCGGCACAAGCCACTCCGGGATGCCTTCGGCCTTGACTTGCTCCTGGGTCTTGCCGAAAGCGAGGGCCTCAGCCTGCGCGAACACATTGGCCAGAAGGATGTCGTGTTGATGCCCCAGCGGATTCAGCGGCTGTTCGAAGGCGATAAAGTCACAAGGTATGAGCCTCGTTCCCTGATGAATCAGCTGGTAAAACGAGTGCTGACCATTCGTACCTGGCTCCCCCCAGTAAACGGGGCTGGTTGCATGCGTGACCTCGGTTCCAATAAGTGTGACGTGTTTACCATTGCTCTCCATCGTTAACTGTTGCAGGTACGCCGTGAATCGGTTCAGATACCGGTCGTATGGCAACACCGCAACCGTCTGGGCGCCAAAATAGTTGTTGTACCAGACCGCGAGCAGCCCCATTAGCACCGGCAGGTTGCGCTCGAAAGGAGTGGCCATGAAGTGTGTATCCATCTGGCGGAAACCATCCAGCATGGCGCGGAAATTCTCCGGACCTATGGCAAGCATTGTTGAAAGGCCAACCGCTGAGGCCATGGAGTAGCGTCCGCCCACCCAGTCCCACAACTCGAACATGTTTGTGGTATCAATGCCAAACTTCGCCACTTCTGCCGCATTGGCTGAGACTGCCACAAAGTGCTTGGATACCGACTTCTCGTCGCCACCCAAACCACCAACCAGCCAGGCGCGGGCGGCGCGGGCATTGGTCATCGTTTCCAGCGTGGTGAACGTTTTCGAGGAAATGATGAACAGGGTTTCGGACGGCACCAGATCGCGAACCGCTTCCACAAAGTCGGTGCCGTCAACGTTGGAAACGAAACGGAAGTTGATTGACCGGTCGCTGTAGTACTTTAGCGCCTCATATGCCATCACAGGTCCCAGATCGGAGCCGCCGATACCGATGTTGATGACGTTGCGGACCGGTTTGCCGGTGTGGCCTTTCCATTCACCGCTGCGGACACGCGCACAGAAGTGACTCATCTTGTCGAGTACCGCGTGTACCCGTGGAACTACGTTTTCGGAATCAACGAAGATGGATGCGCCCCGTGGAGCACGCAGCGCCACGTGCAGGACTGCCCGCTTTTCAGTGTTGTTGATCTTCGCTCCCCGAAACATGGCATCGATCCGCGCCTGCAAACCCGACTCCTCTGCAAGTTGTGTGAGGAGCTTGAGGGTGTGGTCGGTAATCCGATTCTTTGAATAGTCCAGGTAGATGCCTGCTCCGTGGGCGACCATGCGTTCACCACGGGTCGGATCATTGGCAAAGAGATCTCGGAGATGTAGATCTCGGATTCTCTTGTAGTGGGTTTCGAGAGCTTTCCATACCGGCCGCTTGATGTGCAGCTCGCTGTTGACTCCCTGTAAATGTGCCGACATATGCGTTTCCTCTTCGTCTTTTCAACTCTTAAGGTTCAAACAGCTAGCTACTTGATTGGTAACTGACTCCCCCCATTGACGATCACCGTCCTGGCCGAGTGTCTACGCCACCGGACATGGTTTCGCCTTCCAGATTTCGGCTGCATATTCCGCGATCGTTCGGTCACTGGAAAATTTGCCAGACGCTGCCACATTCAGGATGGCGGTTCGCGCCCAGGCATCGGCATCGGAGTACAGTTCCATCGCTCGTTGATGCGCCTGGAGATAAGAGGTCAGGTCCGCCAAATGCATGTACTGATCGCCATGGGTCAAAAGTGTTTCGCGTAAGGGTTCAAACACGCCGGATTCTTGACGACTAAAGTGGTTGGAGAAGATCAGGTCCAGGGCGGCACGGGTCTCAGGTTCGTGCTCGTAGTGCCAGTAAGGGCTGTACCATCCGCGGCTGTTGGCGACTTGATCTGCCGTCAAACCGAAGAGAAACAGGTTCTCCTCGCCAGCCTCTTCTGCCATCTCGATGGTCGCACCATCCCGGGTACCGACGGTGAGTGCGCCGTTCATCATGAACTTCATGTTGCTGGTGCCGCTGGCCTCATAACCGGCGGTCGATACTTGGTTGGATACATCGCAGGCCGGGATCAGCTTTTCCGCCAACGAAACACAGTAGTCGGGCAGAAACAGAACCTTGATCCGCCCTCTCACAGCCGTATCTTCGTCGAGCGTGCGAGCCAGGTTGTTGATGAATTTAATCACTAGCTTGGCAAAGCGATAGGCCGGGGCAGCCTTGCCGGCGAATAGAAAGGTAACAGGCGCCATATCGGTATTCGGGTTGTCACGCAAGCGGTTATAAAGCACAATAATCCGCAGTGCATTTAGCAATTGCCGCTTGTATTCGTGAATGCGTTTCACTTGCGAATCGAAAATGGTGTCCGGGTCAACTTTCAGTCCCGAGGTTGCCTTAAGCCAATTTGCAAACTGCACCTTGGCTTCACGTTTGACCTTGCGAAACGTCTCACGAAAGGTCTTGTCATCGGCAAGCGCACTAAGTCTGCGGAGTTGGCTGAGCTCCGTGATCCAATCTTCCCCGATTGCATCTGTGATCGCGGATGCGAGGCCGGGGTTCGCCAGCAGTAGCCAGCGTCGTGGGGTCACCCCGTTGGTCTTGTTATTAAAGCGCCCCGGAAACATCTCGGCGAGATCTTTGACCGTAGTTGTACGCAGCAACTGAGAGTGGATGGCGGCTACCCCATTAATGCTGTGCGACCCAACAATCGCAAGATTTGCCATTCGGATTTGGCGGTGATCTCCTTCCTCTACCAGCGCCATGTTCGTAGCCCGTCTCCCGTCGCCGGAAAAGCGAGCGCGAATATCCTCGAGAAGACGTCGATCAATCTCCAGAATTATCTCCAGATGTCTTCGCAGCATGACTTCAAACCAGGCCAGTGGCCACTTCTCCAGGGCTTCTGGAAGGAGAGTATGGTTCGTATAGGCCAAGGTTTTTGTCGTGAGTTCCCAAGCTTCCTCCCAGCCGAGATGCGCTTCATCGAGCAGAATTCGCATCAACTCTGGGACCGCCAGTGCTGGGTGAGTGTCATTGAGTTGAATAGCAACCTTGTCTGGGAGTGCGCGCCAATCGTTGTTCGCGCGCCGGAAACGTCGCACCAGGTCAGCCAGCGAGGCGGCAACCAAGAAGTATTCCTGCACGAAGCGAAGTGCCTGTCCCCTGCTGGTAGAGTCATCTGGATATAGAACCCGGGTGATGGACTCGGCGGTGAGTCTCTCAGCCAGTGCGGCGACGAAATCGCCACTACTGAATTCCTGAAAATCAAAGTAACCAGGAGCGGCCGCGGCCCAGAGGCGCAGCGTATTAATGGTCTTGCCACCGTAACCGACAACTGGCCGATCATAAGGAATACCAGTCAAACTTGAGGGGATGTGCGGAATGGCACGCAAGCTCCCGCCTTGTATCTCAAACGAGCAGTTCAGGTTGATCTGGACGCTCTCTTGTGGGCGAGCCACCTCCCACGGATCGGCGCGACGAAGCCAATTGTCTGCCTCCTCGTGTTGCCATCCGTCCTTAATAGTTTGCTTGAAGATGCCGTATTCATAGCGCAAACCATAGCCCATGGCTGGCAACTGCATGGTTGCCAAGGAGTCGAGGAAACAGGCCGCCAGGCGTCCAAGCCCCCCGTTCCCCAGTCCTGCGTCGGGCTCCTGTTCCAACAGAGGAAGCCAATCTATGTCTTTTTGCTGAATCGCTTGCTTCGCTACCGGATCGAGCAACAGGTTGGTGACATTGTTAGCCAGTGAGCGACCAATGAGGAATTCCATCGAAAGGTAATAGACTCGCTTCGGATTCTCACGTTCGTATGTGTTTTCCGTCTGTATCCAGCGTTGCGAAAGGATGTCGCGAACCGAGCGGGCAAATGCTTCAAACCGCGCCCGAACGTCGGCTGCGCCAAGATCCACAACATTGTCAAAAACAAGGTGGCGTTCATACAGGGAGTTATCTGTTCCAGACAACTGAACCGGGCCACAGCCATATTGCTGAAGGAGTTTCGAAGTACTCTCCGCCACGGTTGGGATTGGCACCACCATCGCGGTTCGTGCGCTCTGGGGACTCTTCGGATTAATCACAGTTCTTGTGTTCATCAGATGGACCTTGTTAAGAGGCTCTGTCTCTCTTGCTGTTAGTTGGCTTTCTTCCACGCTGCCACGAAGGGTGCCATTCCATAATCGAATCACAGGCCGCGACAGGTCGTTCTTGTGACCCACTGCACTCAAACTTGCTTGCTTAGCATGCAACGCCTAGCGTTGGAGAACGGTTCAGCCAGCGGCTCACGGACATGCGGGTGAAGTGACCGCTGGAACAAATCAAGACATCTGCGTTGACCGAGCGCACGCGACCTATAACGCGATCAGCGCGCGCGCCACTACCTGCAGTGGTGATTCGCCTCCCGGGCATCCATCGCGGAACAGTTGCCAGTCAGGGCGCTCGGCGCGGATGTCAGAGACAACAGTCCGACGTAAACCGACAAGGCGATTTGGAGGATGGTAGGCCTCATCTCCCCTCACCAAGCACGTTAGGATCAGGACGCTGCAGCCGGTACTGACAGAACTGACAGTTCTCCACTGAAACTCCGCAGCTACAGCGGGTGAGAATGCGTGGACACGGTAAGGGCTCTTACGATCGGCATTGCCTCGCGAGTGGGAGCCTGATGGCCACGATCAGGCTGGAATCTCCCTGCCAAATGTTTTCTAAGAAGCGTGCTAAGGTACGAACCTCACGGTATCGCAAGTGGAAGTTCCAGGTAGATTCAGGTCCGGCGAAACAGAAGGCGCCACCTCAAAACCTGAACCCGAGAGACAAAACCACGGTCGGATCAGTCCAGCCGGCATTGAATATGTAGGTCGTGAAGTCTACCCTCTTGTGGGAAACTCCGATCAACAGTCCGCGCTGGATGTCGAGGTCTGTGTGGTATGCCTTAGTCCGCTGCGCTGCGAGACCAACGCGACACCATTCCAGCGGAGAATAGCTCAGCTCCATCCAACTGTAAAAGAAATTGCTGGTGGAATTGTTGATATCGAACACATATTCGCCCTCCGTAGAGAGTTCCACCCGCCTCCACACCAGGGATGCCTGATATCCGGGAGCAGCCCCGGTCGTGTTGCCGAAAACAGCGCCGATCATTGGAGTAACTTCCAGCGCCACTTTGTCGCCAGCGCTGAAGTTGTATCCCACCCACAGCGAGCCAGTCTCTTCACCTTCGTAGTTGTAGCGCGCTCCAAAGTGAACCCGCCCACGATCCGCTGAAAATGTAGGCGAAGCATAAGATCGGTCGTGGGGCACGATGTACCCAGAGACGTTAAGGAACAACGACCACGGGCCGGGAGAGGACTCTGTGGAAGTGGCCGGCGTGCTATTCGTGACCTGGGCCCACACCGGTGCAGCCAGGAGAATCGCCACGGCGAGAATCGCCAGAGCTTGCGTGGCTGTCATCCTCCAAGGGAAATTGTGATCGCGACCAGGACGACTCCGAGAGTCACCATCGCCAGGCCCATGCCGAGTGGACGATGGCCGGCTTGGCGGCCAAACGCATATCCAGCCAGAAACAGCATCACAATGGCAATTCCATTCGAGACTCGCAACGCAAGTCGTGCGTCGCGGATCAAAGCGAACGGGATCGCCACTGGGAAGGTAGTCAGTACAACGATCAGGAACACGCCGATTGCGCCAAGCCAATCGTCTTTCCGAAGTCGTGGGCGTGACGGCAGATTAGGCACTCGATTCAATTCCTGACGCATATGTTCAAGATCTGCTGAAGACAAGACAGACACTAGTAAGGGAGGCAATGCGTCGGCAATGATCCTGTGTGCCTCGGCAGGGCTGGCCACCTGTCGCAACGCGCTTACCTTCAGGATACCTTGGCCGAGCACGCTGAAGTTGCCCATCAGATAGAAGACCGCATCAATTAAGCCCCACGCCAGATTACAACCCAAAGCACCAACTAGCATCGTGCGGACTTCTTCACGACCGACTCCGGCGACACTGAATGAGCATGTGTAGGTGAGAACCATGATCAACCCGAACAGAACCTCGGAGATCCTTTCCATCGGTTCGAGCGGGTGTCTAAACGACTTCGCTGGGACCTCGGGCAGTGGTCACGCGCTTCCCTACTGCTGCCACCCACCACCCAGCGCATTGTAGAGTTGGACGAGAGCCAATCGTTCACTAAGTTCTGCTTGCGCCAGGCCCAGTTGGGCATCGAAATAGCGGGTATCGCTGTCCAAGACTTCGAGGTAACTCGTGACCCCACCCTGGTAACGAACATTCGCGAGCCGCGTGGCATCCTGGGCCGCTGCACTAAGCAACTCCTGCTGGGTCCGGAATTCCTGATTCTTGCGGTATGCGACCAGCGAGTCCGAAACTTCGCGGAAGGCCTGCTGGATAGACTGCTGGTAGATCAGAACGGCTTCCTCTTTCTGTGCTTCCGTCAGCCTTACGTTGGAGCGGATCTTTCCGGCGGTGAAAATGGGTTGAGCCAACTGACCACCAAAACTCCACAAACCAGCTGGGCCGGTGAACAAGTCCGTGAGAGCAGAACTCTGGTAGCCGGCGAGACCGGTGAGCGCGATCTGGGGAAAATAGGCTGCCTTTGCCACACCGATCTGGGCATTGGCGGCGACTAATTGTTGCTCCACTGACTGAATATCGGGACGCCGGTCCAGCAGGGACGAGGGTAGCCCGGCGGGAACCGTCGGCAGCACCGCATTTTCCACCAGTGGTTTGCCGCGGGTCACGGGTGCGGGATTTCTGCCGAGCAGAATGCTTATCAGGTTCTCCTGTTGCTCGATCCGCCGCTCCAGGTCGGGAATGGACGCGGCAGCGGTGTAAACCAGTTGCTCAGATTGGCGAACGTCCAGCAAGGAGGTCGTGCCTCCCTTTGCGCGTATTTCCACCAGCCGCAATGAGTCTTTTCGAGACGCGAGTGTGTTCCGGGAGATGTTCATCTCCAAGTCCAGCTCCAGCAGCTGGAAATACGCCGAAGCCACATTGCTGACGAGGCTCGACATCACAGCCTTCTGGCCCCACTCCGTGGCCAGCAGACTTGCTCGCGCCGCTTCAGTGGCCCTGCGGAACTTTCCCCAGAAATCCAACTCCCAGAACAGCGAGAGGTTGACTCCGATGGGACTTGTCTCGTACGCAGATGTCGTTGGCGTCCTCGGAAAGCGCTGGTTGCTGGCCGATGCGCCCCCGGCGATCGTGGGGAACTGGTCGGCGCGAATGATGCCCAGTGCGGCCTGTGCCTGAAGCACGCGCGTTGCGGCTATGCGCACATCGTAATTCTGGGCGAGTGCCTCCCGGATCAGTTCCTGCAATTGCTGGTCCTGAAAGACCGTCCACCATTTTTCATCCCCGAGCGAGGCAGGAGGCTGCTGGCCAGCATCTGGGGCGAGGCCCCGGTAGCCATCAGGAACCGTCACTGGCGGACGCTTGTACTTGGGGCCTACAGCACATCCAGTCAGCAGGAGCAACGCGAGTGCAATGGGCCAATGCCTGCGGGTCATGGCCAGTCCCCTTCCGTTGTCAGAATGGTTGCTGCTGGCAATGCGGAGACTCCTTCTTTCCCCGGTGCGCTGGTCGGTCCGCGACATCCGGTCACAAGGCCGCGAAGGGCCTTTTTATTAGTCATCGGCGGCTCCCTGGAGCGGCCTGACATCCATTTCTTGTGGATGTTTCTTCTTTCCCGATGCCCATATTCCGAAACGCTCTACGACGTCGTAGCTGACCGGGATGAAGAAGATGGCCAGCACCGAGGCTGCCATCATTCCCCCGATGACCACGGTTCCCAGAACCTGACGCGAGATGGCACCTGCGCCGGAAGCCGTCCACAGGGGTACGCAACCGAGAATGAAAGCGAATGCGGTCATTAGAATGGGTCGCAATCGCAGTTTGGCTCCGATCAGTGCCGCGTCCATCGGGGATTTGCCTTTCTCGTACTCTGCCTTGGCAAATTCGACGATCAGAATGGCATTTTTGGCCGACAATCCAATCAGCATGACCAGGCCAATCTGGGCATACACATCGTTGTCGAGCCGACGAAGGTACAGTGTCGCGAAGGCGCCGAAAACGGCAATGGGAACTCCCAGGAGTACGCTGAACGGTAGCGTCCAGCTCTCATACTGCGCTGCCATGATGAGGAAAACCACGAAGAAGGCCAGCCCAAAGATGGTTCCGGCTGAAACGCCCTGCGCGGCTTTTTGCTCCTGGTACGACATGCCCATGTAGTCGAAGCCCATCTGGCTCGGCATCGACTTGTGAAAGACGTCTTCCAGCGCCGCCATTGCTTGCGCTGAGCTGTAGCCGGGCGCCGCGGCGGCATTAATCTGCACACAGTTGAACAGGTTGTAGCGCATCATGAACTCGGCGCCATTGCGCGGATAGGTGGTGGTCAGCGTACTCAACGGAACCATTCCGCCCGCGGCGTTCCTGACGTAGAACTTGCCTACATTTTCGGCCCTGTTCCGGAAGTCACCATCGGCCTGGACATATACCTGCCATTGCAGGCCGAAGCGATTGAAATAGTTAACCAGCGCACCGCCCATAAACGTCTGCACCGTCTCGTACAGGCTGCTCAGCTGGATCTGCTGGGTCATTGCCTTGGCGTTGTCCACTTTTACCCCGACCTGGGGGACGCCGAACAGAGCCGTGGTCATGACCCCTGCTAACTCCGGTCGCTTGCGGGCCTCGGCCACAAACAGTTGCGCGTTCTTCGCAAGAAAATCAACGCCTCCACCCGACCGGTCTTCCAGAATGAAAGTGGCTCCTCCTGAAGTCCCTACGCCCGGAATCGCGGGTGGTGAAAATGAGAATGCAATTCCCGATGAGACCTTTGAGAGCGTCCGTTGCAGATGGGCCTTGATTCCCTCATAGCTCGTTTCCGGAGTCTTGCGTTCTTCCCAAGGCTTCAACGAAACGAAGAAAAATGAACTATAGGTAGCGTTGACACCGCTCAGCATGCTGAAGCCCATGACCGAGCTGACATACTGCACGCCCGGAGTCTCCAACAAGGCCTTCTCGACTTCCCGGGCCGCTTCAGAGGATCGTTGAAGCGAGGACGCATTCGGCAGTTGCAGGCCGGCATAGATGTATCCCTGGTCTTCATCCGGGAGAAAGCTCTTGGCGACTCCCTTGCCGAAGAGTCCGGCACCTATAGTCATCAAGAGGAGCAGGACAAACGCGAAGCCGGCTTTGTGTATGAGGTATCCGCACCAACTCACATACCCGTCGGTGGCGCGCCCAAAGACACGGTTGAACCAGCGGAAGAAAGCTCCCAGGGGTCCCCGAGCCGGCTTCCTTGGGCGCAGCAGCATGGCGGAAAGCGCAGGACTGAGGGTGAGTGCGTTGAAAGCCGAGAAGAGCACCGAAACGGCGATCGTAACCGCAAACTGCTTGTAGAGCTGGCCGGTGATACCGGGAACGAACGCCGTGGGAACAAACACAGCCGCAAGAATCAGTGCGATAGCAATTACCGGTCCGGAGACTTCCTCCATCGCTTTGACGGTCGCGTCATGAGGCGTCATCCCGTGCTCAATATGATGTTCCACCGCCTCCACGACAACAATGGCATCATCGACCACCAGTCCAATCGCCAACACGAGCCCAAACAGCGACAGGGTGTTGATGGAGAATCCCAGCAGGGGAAAAACGGCGAAGGTTCCAATCAGAGATACAGGAACGGCAAGCAACGGAATCAGAGTCGCCCTAAAACCCTGGAGGAAAATGTAGACCACCAAGATGACCAGGATCAAAGCCTCGCCCAGTGTCTTGTAGATTTCGTGGATGCCCTCACTGACCGCGAGCGTGGTATCCAGGGCCACAATGTAAGCAAGTCCCTGGGGGAACCTCCCTTTCGCCTCGTTCATCATCTTGAGGACGGCGTCTCGCGTCTGCAGGGCATTGCTGCCCGGGGTAAGGTAGAGCGCGATGAGGGCTGCGGGCTGAGCGGGTTTGCCTTCTCCTGAAGTTCCCAACCGCGCCAGATAGGAATAGTATTGCGAGCCCAATTCCACCCGCGCCACGTCTTTCAGCCGAAGGATTGAACCGTCGGCCTGGGCACGGACGACGATGTCATTAAACTCGTCAACCGTAGGCAGGCGCCCGGGAGCCCGCACGTTATAGGTGAATTGCTGACCGGAAGGAACGGGTTCTCCTCCGACCTGGCCCCCTGGATTGACCTTATTTTGGGACTTGACCGCGTTCGTGATGTCGGAGACCGTGACCCCAAGTCTCGCCAGCCGATCAGGATTCACCCAGATGCGCATGGCATAAGGCCCAGCACCGAAAATCTGTACCTGTGAGACACCGGAGATACGTGTAAGTGCGTACTGCAGATTGATGATGGCGTAGTTCGCCAGGAAAATGTTGTCGTACACCCCACCGGGTGAGTAAAGGTCGAGCAGCATGAAGGGCGCTGTCGTACCCGGCTGCACGAGCACCCCCTGCTGAACGACTTCGCTCGGCAATTGCGAGTTAGCCTGCCCGCTCCGCATCTGCGCCAGAATCTGGTCCGTATTGACGTCAGTCCCAAGCTGGAAATCTATGTAAATCGTACCCCCTCCGCCCGAGCTGGCACTCAGCGAATACATATAGTTCATGCCGCTGACACCGGACATCTGTTGCTCAATCGGAGTCGCCACTGACTCGGCAATCGTTTGGGCGTCCGCACCAGGGTAGATGGCTTTTACCTGGATCATCGGGTCGGCGATATTGGGAAACTGCGCCGTGGGCAGGCTGAGCATCGAGACCAGGCCGATCACCACCATCAGTATGGCAATGACGATCGCGACGATGGGTCGATTGATAAAGAATTTCGCCATGGTCAATCGCCCCCGCCGGCAGGGGCCACGTACACTTTGGGACTGACCGGGATACCTTCCTTGGCCAAATCCGGCGCTTGCGCTGCAAACGTCTGCATCTTCTGGATGCCTTCGACCACCACCCTCTCGCCCGGTTTCAATCCTTCAGTGATGATCCAGTTCGGACCGACACGATCTCCTACTTTGACCGGCCGAACCGCGGCCTTGTTGTCAGACCCGACCACAAAGAGCTGGTACTGCGACTGCACTTCGATAACGGCTGCCTGCGGAACCAGCAACGCATTCTTGCTGGTGTTGGTCTGCACACGCACACGCCCAAATCCTCCAGGGCGGAGGATTGCATCTCTGTTCGGGAATGCAGCAGCCAACTGAATGGTACCCGTGCCGGCGGTAATCTCGCGGTTTAGGAAGATGATGTTCCCCTTGAAAGGGTAGGGAACGTCGTTGGCCTGAATGTACTCAACCGGAACATGGCTCTTAGTCGCGGACCTTTGTAAGGCTCTTGAGATCTGCGAGGCGAAGCTGAGATACAGGCTCTCGCTAACGTTGAAGTACGCCCAAATGGGATCAATCTGCGATACTGTGGTCATTTTGGAGGTCGTACCGACCAAATCACCGACTTGAGAGGTCGCGACGCCGGCGATGCCATCCACCGGTGAATAGACGTTGGTCCATCCGAGATTCAGTTCATCCTGCTGTTGCGCCGCTTTCTTGGCTGTCAATTCCGACTGGGCCGCGGCCTGATTAGCGATGTCATCATCAAGCTGCTTTTGCGGAATGGCGTTCTGCTTCGCCAGCGGGGTGTCGCGTTGCACATCGTTTGTCGCCTTTGACAACGATGACACGGTCCTCTCCACTTCTGCCTTCGCTTGATCCAGGGCTGCTTGGAACGGCCGAGGATCAATCTGAAAGAGCAGTTGCCCCTTCCTCACTAACGATCCATTGACATAGTTCTGGCTGAGCAGGTACCCCTGCACTTTGGGTGTAATGTCGGCGTTCACGGGACCGTTCAGTTGTGCCACCCACTCTCCGTACACGGGAACGTCCTGCTGCATGACCGACGCAACCACCACTTCCGGCGGCGCCGCCGCCGCAGGGGCCGCCTTCTCTGAGCATCCGGTCAGCGAAACTGCGAGGAGGAACAAGGCCGTCCTGGCCATGCATCTACGAGCGCACCGATAACGCAGCCTTGATGATTGCCAGGAGATTGCACTTTCGACATGTCGTTTGAAACGACGCAACTCAGGTTCAATTCGCATGGCAAACTCCTCGCACCGGAACTAGTAGAACCACGAGGCTCATTCCAGAACAATGGGATTCAGTTGCATCACAAAGAGCAGCCCCGGCGGCTGGTTTGAGGACATGTTTTTGAGGACATGTTCACAAGAAAGCATTCTTGCCTCTGATGTTCATGGAAGCCACGAGTAGTCATGGGTTCGACCCGGATCAAGCGAAGAGTAGAAGGCGCGCGGTGTACGGAAAACTGGCAGAAGTTACAGTGAGCGCGGGCGGCTACGAAGCCAAACGGAGCTTTAGCGAGCAGGATCTAAGATGGACGGAACGGTGGAATGGCTGTCGGCGCTATCCTGTGACTGGTCCTTCAGGCTGCATGTTTGCCAGAGACAACCCTAGGAACAAGAAAATAAAAGACTGCTTATCTTCGTAGCAGACGCGGATGTCGCTGTCTGCTAGATTTCGATGATGTCATGTGCCTCTCAAGTCGATCTGGAGCATTCAGCGGACCAGGATAAGAAGCCGATTCCTCGCATCTTTTTGGCGGAGGACCAGGAGGAAATGCGCCAAACTATCGTTCAAATTCTCTGCGAAGACTTTCAGATCGTGGGCACCGCTGAAACTGGGGCAGGAGTACTGGATCTTCCCCCCAACCTTGCTCCAGATGTCTTCGTACTCGACATTTCCATGCCAGTGGTGACTGGAATCGAAGCTGCTCTACGGCTACGGGAAAAAGATTCGCGGGCAAAGATTATTTTCCTGACTGTCCACGAAGATCCCGATTTTGTGGCGAATGCGATGGCTGTGGGAGCGGCTGGGTACGTTTTCAAGCCCTGCATGGCAACAGATTTGGGGCCAGCCATCCGGAAGGCCATGGAAGGTAGCACCTTCATCTCCTCTTCCATACACTCGCCGCTATAACCGGCTCACGATAACAACGTCTGAACTGCTAATGCCAGACCGCCCTGCTTGTCCAGTTCCCCTTCATCTGCTGCGGAGACGTTTTCTTGAGCGTGGATGATTCGGTTCTTTGTTTGCGTGGCGCGAGCACGATCGCGACCGAATCGTTAAAGCTCTTTAGTAGGATTCCCAGATGAAATACATGAATGACCAGGATATTACGAGGAAAAGTAGGGGCATCGCCCAAGCCAATACGCTCCGGAAATCTGATCGCGGTGAAGATGTCGAAGAACACAACGGAATGAATTCGTTGGAACGAAATGGCGCCCTCTTTTGCGGCAAGTACTCACGGTAGTCCGTCTGCGAATCCAGATAGTAGATCTCCACCCACACCTGACAATCACCAATGTGAGTCGCTTCTCCGCCAATTTGCTTGCGCTCTGCGGGTTTGGCCATAAGAGGCTGACCGGTTGCTGGTTGCATACTGTTTTTTATATTCGAGCACGCCAGAGCCTAACAACTGGCAGTGTTGACAGGAACGTCGTGCCTCCGCGTCGAGTGAGAATGATCTGTGCAAGAAGGCGGTCATCTGTGATGCGCGGGCTAAGCGAGCCTAATTACCGCTGAACCCTCGGAGCTGCGGAAGAATACATCCCATGTCATAGACAGGAATGGCTGGGAACCGATCTGACCGACTGTCACTACTGACAGTTACAACCACTAAGCGTTCTTATCTAGACTCCTCATGCTGGCGTCGGAGATCGAACAGCACAAGCCTGCTTAGATCGATGTACCGTTGCGTCGGGATGCGTTGTTCGTTCAGCGACTAGGCTTTTGGAAATGAGTTTGTCAAGGAACACAGAGCGTCTGCTGCTAATCGTTGGAGTGTTGCTGATCGTTACATACGCGGCAGCATACGTCCATAGAACGATCCTGTTCCGCGCCGAGTTGAGACGCTTCCAGGACAGTCAAAGACGCCAACCTGGCGGAATGCCCGCCGGTTTCCGTCAAGCCGCCGAAGGCCACTTCGATTTTAGCACCTGGTCGAAGGCGCGGATCGCGGCGTACGAACATACCTTGGCGGAGCACATTGATCCACCCTTAGCTATGTTGCGCATCTCTAAGGTGCATCTCGAGGTACCCGTGTTGGAAGGAACGGACGATCTTATTCTAAACCGGGGTGTGGGCCACATCCTCGGCACAGTCCGCCCGGGGGAAAACGGGAACATCGGAATTGCCGGCCATCGGGATGGATTTTTTAGAGTGCTCAAAGATATCCACCGAGGAGACGCCGTTGAGCTGGCGACCTCAAGCCGCACAGATACATACATTGTGGATCAGATCGTGATTGTACCCCCGGACGATGCTTCGGTCCTGCAACCACGCTCGATTTCGTCACTCACTCTAGTAACGTGTTACCCGTTTTATTTCGTGGGCAGCGCACCCGAGCGCTACATCGTTCAGGCCTCGATGGCCGATCGCGATGGGCTCAGTCGGCAAGAGACATCTGAACCCGGGCGCGCGGCAACGACTGGGCACAGATGATCTCATTTGAAACATCAGTGACAGGACTTAAATTCATGGCTGCGAGAGCTAACAAGGAGAAGAAACGATGAACTCAATAAAGGTAGGGACACAATTGCGGGTGCTTTTGGCGGGGTCGGTGTGCTTGGCCTTTGTCCTGAGCATGAACGCACAAGTGAGAACAGAAACCAACACCACCGCCGCACAGCCCTCACACAACGTGACGATCGAACGCGGCGAGGTCGCATACGTTTCGGGTAATGAGTTGGTGGTAAAGATGGAGGACGGTACGATCCGCCACTTTGCCAACGTGCCGGAGAGCGCTCGGGTCACCGTGGACGGCCAAGAACTCGGGATTCACTCTCTGAAGCCTGGCATGAAGCTGGAGCGTACGACCATCGTGACCACAACCCCCAAAACCATCACAACGGTAAAAAGTGTGACCGGAAAAGTGTGGCACATCTCTCCGCCCAATACTGTGATCTTGACCCTGGAAGACGGGACCAACCAGGAATTCAAGATCCCAAAGGGCCAAAAGTTCATGGTTGAGGGCCAAGAAACGGACGCCTTTGGATTGAAGAAAGGGATGATCGTCGCAGCCACCAAGGTGGTGGAGGAACCGATCAGTGTGGTTGAACAGCAGCGAAAATTGACCGGCACAATGCCCCCGCCGCCCCCAGCACCACCCGCCGATGTTCCGATCCTGATCGCCGCGGCGGAACCTACACCTTTACCGGCCGCTCCGGCGGAGCTGCCCAAGACTGCGAGTCCGCTGCCCCTCATCGGATTGCTTGGCACTCTTGCTCTCTTGCTTTCGTTCGGCCTGAAAGCAATTCGCAATACCTTTTGATCCATAACGGGTTCGAGAAACCACGCATCCGCCATCACTCGAGCCCGTTTTCATTTTTCGACCTGTGATCATTGGGATAGTCCAGCCGCAGAACCTAGTGGGGACGGATGGGTGGGAGTCCTCCGTTCGCAGTCCGCCCGACTTAGGGACACTGGGAGCGTTCAGGAGAAGGCTCGTCAACCTCACAATCTCTGTTGGTGATGGCTGACCAGCTCAAGCGGCGATCAAGTGATTCCGGATGGCGTACTGAACCAGCTCGGCGCTGCTCTTGGCGTTTAGAACTTCCATAATGCGGTACTTGTGAAAGGCAACCGTTCGGGTCGTAATGTTCAGTACACCGGCCACTTCCTTCATGCATTTTCCTTCGGCCAGGAGTTGCAGCACTTCCCGTTGCCTTTCCGTCAACCGCTCCCCCTCTTCAATCAATTTCGTGCCTTGGCGCAACAAGAAGTCGACCGTGTCTTTTGCGATGGTTGGCGAGAGGTAGGACTTGCCTCTGAGGACCTCCCGAACCGCAGTCGTCAGTTCAGAGGCGGCACAGGTCTTGAGCAGATATCCCGACGCGCCTCGACGAAACGCTTCGGCTGCAAGGTCGGCATCATGATTCATCGTCAGGTACACCAACTTCACTGCGGGCAAGAACTCCTTCACCTGCTGTCCCGCATCCAGGCCGTTCAATATCGGCATGGCAACGTCAACGATGATGACCTGTGGCCTTAGTTCGGTGGCGGCTCGGACCAGGGCTCGCCCATCACTTACGGTGGCAACGATTTCGTATTCCGATTCGAGCAACTTCCGACACGCCTCGGCCACAAGAATGTGATCATCGGCGATCACAACTCTGGGAAGATTTCGTCGCATGGTCACGCTCATAGTTTATGCTCCTTCGCGAACGACTCGCTGGTGCTACGCTGACCGCCCGGGAGTTAGTCTCCCTTGCCCTTGACCTGTGCCATGCAAAGGTAGGGTCGCGGTAGTGCTCTTGGCCACTAGCATTTTTACCAGTTGGCTCCTAGCAGGAGTAGTAGTGGGTTAAACCTACAGGGTTTGACAGCTGGCTTGCCGCGTGTTCTGACAACATCCGGGGTGGGAAAAGCACTTGTGCCTCCAATCAATCGGGCTCAGGCTTTTGTCGCGTATCCACCAGCGGAATATCACCCTGGCTATAACGAGTGGGCCCTATCGTCGCCGGGGGTTGTACTTTCTACTCGCTTTGGCAAAGGGCTCACTTCTCGGATTTCAAATACTGGAGTTTTGTAGTCGCTGGGCAAGTAGCTCTCTGGAATAGTGACCTGATTGCCGTCGCGCAGACATCGGTAATGCGGTGAATTTATTTCTACCCCAGCTTCGTTGAACCTGTCCTGAATGTTCTGGTGCAACAGCGAGTACGTATGTAGCATTTCGCTCGGCTTGGCGGTGTAGGCATTTAGCTCGTACGCAACGTAGAAATCGTTCAGCGCCGTTTGCAGGACAAACGGCGGTGGGTCGTGCAATACATCGTCTGTAACAAGAGCAGCTGCCAAGAGCAGGTCATGAACCTTTCTCCACGGAGCGCTGTATCCAATCGTCACAGTGGTGTGGAAGATTACGCCCTTTTGTTTAGCCTCAGCACTGTAGTTGACCACTACGCCACCCAACACCGTGCCGTTGGGAATGGTGACCACTTCTTTTTTTTGTGTGCAGATGCGCGTCACCAGCAATGTCTTCTCTACTACCTCTCCTACGTCGTTCCCAATCCTCACGAAATCCCCCACTTGAAACGCCCGCATGTAGGTCAGAATAGTTCCCGCAACCCCATGTGCGACCGCCGATGTGGAACCGAGTGACAGCAGGACACCCAGGAATACAGAGATCCCCTTAAACGCAGGGCTGTCCGATCCTGGCAAATAGGGGAAGGCGACGATGGCAGCCGCGACAATAATCAAACCCCTCATCAACTTGGCCGTTGGTTCTGCCCAATCGGGATAAAAGCCGCGAACCGTGAGATTGCCGTCGCGAACCTCGCTAAAAAGGTAATGATTCACCTTCAAGAGATAGGATGTCGCCAGGCAAATGATCAAAATCAGGATCAGATTTGGAAAGTAACCGATCAGCATTTTCGCAAAGACTGCCAGTTCATAAAATAGCCAGTTTGTAATCTGGTCTGAAGCGTACTTGGTGGAAGGGAAAAAACTCAGCACGACTGTTCCGTACCCTTGAATGAGAGCTAGGACCAAAACCCAGAAACCTGCATGACCCACGGTAACTAATGGCTGGCCGAGATAGCGTCTAAGCCATACTCTCGTTGATGGAGCTGGACGTAGAATTTCCGAGCTGCCCAGCCAATGCTCTACCCTTGAGCGCATGCGGCGCCGGATCCAGAACAAAATGACAATCGACCCAACGACCACTGCCGTTGCCAGGATACTGTAAAGCACGGCCCAGAAAAAGCGCTGCCAGGTATGGTCCAAACGATATTGCTTCACTACCAGGCGAACGATTTCTGCGTCCTCTGAAGCAAGGTCTGCTCGCCTTCGCTCTGCCGCCATGGCATCGGCTTCGGTGACCCCCATGATGCGTTCGTCGCCCGCCATGATCTCGGTCCATGTACCGCGCTCTACCGCACGAATTGCCTCGGGCGCAATGTCCCTTCTCTTGGCCAGAGCAATGATGCGCTGCTGTATCGCCGCAGCGCGATCCTGCGGAGTAAAACCGGCGATGTGGGCATAAATCATCAGGATCGGCCTGCCGTCTATCTCCACCGGAACGCCAGTATCTTCGCTGGCGATGGAACGACTGTCTTCCGTAGACTCAGAGGTGTGGTCGCTGCTGGCTTGGGCGAGACCCTCCGGACCAAGAATTCCGACCAAGGCGCAAATAGCGATGATGCGTCTCACGGCGGATAACCACCCGACAACGTGTTTACAGGCAACCGGTCGCAGAAGGCGATGAGGAGGGAAAAAGGCCGATATTGAAGTGGTAATCTTCATGGCGTACCACTTTCATTTTCCATCTTTAGCACTGTTATGGTGGGCACTGTTAGTAGTTCGACAGCCCGACGACGGACCATTACGCAAGGCCCCAGAAGTGCTCTCAAGCTCTCGGTTTCGCCTGTATGGCGGAGATCTGGGCGTCCTGAAGGGGACGTCCATGAACGCTGGTGTCGGGTGGAGACTTTGATGCCTTGGGGGCAGATCGGTCGATGTCTCGATATAGACAAGATACAAGGTGTATCCCAGCGCGAGAAGCGTCGCTAGTGCCAGCATCACCAGAGTAATTGTCATTTCTTGTCATCAGACGCAATTGCACGTTCAGATCACCGTCGTCGATTTCGAGCCAAGGCTTCGTCGATCCAAAGCTTCGTGTCTGATTGCTTGTCATTCTGGACGGTCTTGGCCACGGTGGACGACTGGCAGAATTACCAGCTTTGGTCCAGTAGCAATCCAGACACTGATGCCGCCCGCATTTAGCTCCAACCAGAACCGGTTAGTGTGGTATCAAAGTCTCAAGCGACCAAGTGATGCTGGATGGCGTACTGAAGTAGTTCCGCATTGCTTTTCAGACCCAAAGTCTGCATGATTCGGTACTTGTGGAAAGCGACGGTTCCAGGTTTTAGGTTCAAGATATTGGCAACTTCCTTCATCGACATCCCCTCGGCAAGCAGTTGCAGAATCTCGCTCTGCCGGTGCGTAATCCTCTTCTCCTTCGCATAGGGGGTTCCGCTTCTTAAAAGGTAGTCAACTGTTTCTTTTGTAATGTTAGGTGACAGATACGATTCCGACCTGATGGCTCGTCGAACGGCTGTTATCAACTCTGAGGCAGCAGCGTGCTTCACGACGTACGCGGATGCGCCCCGGCGAAACGCTTCGGCCGCGACTTCTGGTGACACGTTCATGGTCAAGTACACCAGCTTTGTAGCGGGAAGCAAGCGCTTGATCTGATCGCCTGCATCAAGCCCGTTGAGTTGAGGCATGGCGATGTCGAGGATCACCACCTCAGGCTTCAGCTCGCGAACCTGTTGAAGAAGAGCGCGTCCGTTATCGACGATGCCCACAACCTCGAACTCCGGTTCGAGGAGATTCTTACAGGCTTCAGCCACCAGCGTATGGTCATCGGCAATAAGCAGTCTTGTTCTGTGACGATTGCTCATGCGAGTTTCCAGTCAGAACAGCTACTTTGACTGCCGTCTGGACCGGGCTCTATTTGGATTAAACATGTCATGCATGCTAGTCACGGCACGCCCTAGGCCATAACTGTCAGTTCTCTCAGTGAAGGTTAGAACAAGTCATTGTGGGCGACAGCATTGGCACGTTAATTGGGGTTCGGTTTTGTGAGTTCTCGTGGTGAGCGCAACTCCCTTCTCTGTTCACCCTGCCTTTAAACGATGCTCCTCTTGCCGACCCACGGGCACTCGAGCACAGATCGCAGTACCCCGACCGGGTTCCGATACGATGGAAAGTTCGCCATTCACCAATTGCAGTCGCTGTCCCATGCTGATGAGCCCGACTCCTAGACGGTTCACCGCATCTTGCGAGTCAAAGCCCCTTCCGGCGTCAATCACAGATAAGAGAATCTCCCCGGTCTTGCCACGGAGTTCCACCTTGAAGTCCTTAACACCGCTATGCTTAACAGCGTTTTGCAACGCTTCCTGCAAGACTCGGAATAAGCAAAGCGCGATTTCCTTTGGCAGGTTGCGGGGAACCTCGGAATGGCTGAAGGAGATCTGTACCTTATGCAGCTCGGATAATTCCTTACAGAAGCTCTGGGCCGCGACCGCGATACCCAAATAGTCGAGCTTGGAGGAGTGGAGACGGTGCGACAGAGCCTGAATGTCCTGTCCGATTTCTGCAAGACGCCGGCCAGTTTTCTGGATGTGATCATGGGTCTGCGAGTCCAATCCAGAAGACTGGTTCCATCGATCCAATTCGATCGACAACAATGCAATCCGTTGATTGATGTCGTCGTGAAGTTCTCTCCCGATCCACGTACGCTCCTCTTCGTGGGCTTCAATCAACTTCCGCCCCATGTTGCTCAGAGCTTCTTCCGCGATCTTGCGCTCCGTCACGTCCATGCAAGAGCCTATGTAGCCAGCAAAAGAACCATCCGGATTGAATCTTGGGACGCCAAGGTCGGACACCCAGCGATATTCTCCATCATGCCGCCGCAGCCGATACTCTATTTCGAAACGGCCCCGCCGATCGAAAACCTGCGTATAAGTGTCCAGGAGCCTACTCCGGTCATCGGGGTGCACTACCTCCGTCCAGCCGTTGCCAAGGTCTGCCTCAAGAGGCCGGCCTGTAAATTCCAGCCAGGGTTGATTGAGGTAGGTGCAAAGCTTATCGGCGCCGGCCATCCAGATCAGCACCGGCGCCGTGTTTGCAACCAGGCGGAAGCGTTCCTCACTCTCGCGAAGTGCCTGCTCTATCTGTTTGTGCTCGGTAATGTCCGCGACCACAGCCATGAGGCAGGGTTCGCCCTCGATTTCGATCAATTCTGCCGACCCCAAGCCGTCCCGCTGCTCCCCGTCCTTGCGGCGAAAACGGAACTCCAGGTTTCGAACGGTGCCTTTGGTTTGAATCGCTTTTGCCAACTCGGTCCTTCGGGTAGGATCGACCCAAAGGTTAAGGTCGAGCGGTGTTCGTCCGATTATTTCGTCACGTCGCCAGCCGGTCATTTGTTCGTAAGTATCGTTGACATCAATGTATCGATGGTCCCTCACTCTGGTTACGGCGAGAGCCATCGGGCTTTCCCGAAAGGCCTTGGAAAACTTCTCCTCCGACTTCTGCAGCGCCTCCTCCGACTGCTTGCGCTCGGTAATGTCCACCGACATTCCGAGCATGCGCTCGGCCTCGCCATTGGCGTCATAGTAGAACTGCCCCCTGCCCGTAATCCAGCGCACGGTTCCGTCAGGGCGCACCACCCGGAATTCTGCTGCGTAGGGTTTCCGGCTTCGCCTGGCATCGGCAACCGCGTTCGCGACGAGGGCTTTGTCTTCCGGGTGTACCAGGCGGTGAAAGTCCTCCACGCGTCCAGAATAGCTGTCTGATTGGATTCCGAAAATGGTCTGCAGATCGCCGAACCAACGGTCGCGTCCGGTCCTGACGTCCCAGTCCCATCCGATACATTTCCCAGCTTCCACTGCCATACGGAGCCGGTCGTAGGTCTCCGCCAGCGTGCTTTCCACTGTTCTTCTTCTCGCCCGCTGCTGTACCAGTCCAAAAATGAGCAGCGTTTGGACCAACAGCAAAACGATGCTACCGACGATATACCGCCTATACAACTCCCAGACAGTCGGCTGCCGGTTCAGCACGACACTGCCAGGCGGAAGGCGGCTTTCCTTTAATCCCCAGCGCTGCAGGGCCCGCCAATCGAAGGTATAGACGTTGCCACTCTTAACGATCGGAATGTCCTGCGGCTTCTCACCGTTCAGAATCCTGACAGTCATTTGGGCAACAAGCTGACCTATCGCCGCAAAGCTCACCAGAGAACCACCAACGGTTCCCTTGCCAAGGTCCACATCATCCACAATAAATACCGGCGCACGTGCGGCGCTCGCAATCATGGGAACGGACTGGCTGGCATCGATGAAGCGCGTTCCGTCGCCATCCCGCATGATGGAGGTGTGGTAGACGATCGTGTGATCCGGCAGGTGCTTGAGGCGCTCGACTAGCGCGGGCATGCCGAGGTCGGTGAGGTATGTGAACTCAAGTCTCGACTCGTATTTGCGAAAACTCTCCCTGGCAATGGCCTCCAGGTACCGGTCATACACACCCACACCACCCGTGACGAACACGTGCTTAGTTCCAGGTTGGAGCACCAGAGCTGCCTTCAGAGTTTCCTCAGGCTGCGCCACCGCCCACACCCCGGTGAAGTGAGAATCGAGCTTTAGTTCGCCCAACATCTCCTCTGTACTTCCACAAAAGACAATCGGGATATCCGAGAAGAACGGTTCGTGCGATTCGACCATGAACCTGAGGGGCTCGAACCCGACGGCAATGATTACGTCGGGTTTGCGATCGCGATACTTGCGGATGTACCACTCACGGAATTGCCGCTGGGTAGCTTCATCCGGAAACAGGGTTGCCTCCAGATCCTCGCTATAGAGCTCAATCTGATAAGGTGACTTTTGCAGATCCGTCACTATCGCCTCATCCATCAGAGCGACGCCGGGCGACGACAGCGGCCCCATCACATTGAGAATAAGAACGCGCCGAACTTGCTTCACAGGTACAGAGGCCGCCGGCTGGGGCAGCAGACATCCCGCAGTCAGTACCAGGACGAGACTCACCAACTTCCAGTTGACACTTCGTCTTGGAATAGGTAGTTGGCGGCGAGATAGTCGGCCGCCTTGAGTCCTCCAAACGGTTCTCATTGGCGCATGAAGCGAGGCCATAGGAAGACCGACAGCGCAATTACAGCGCAGGAACCCCACCCCGCTTTACCATTCACGTCGAAGGTTGTCAAGCGGACTCGCGCGGCGTAGTATTCCTGCTGGACAAGCTGTCTTCATCCGCTTAGCAGCCCGTCCCAGTGGGGGTCCTGGGCAGGACAGGGAGTTTTTGTGCCCCGCACGTCCAACCGAGATGGGTCACTTGCAACCTCACGGTCTTGCTTCCTCAGTACTATTGCGGTCACGGCGGTCTTGATCAGTCAGCTCGCCAGCCAGACTGCCTCAACCGGCGCTCTGACAGGTGTGGCGCTGGATCCCTCGGGGGCCGCACTTCCAGGAGTCGTAATCCACCTGGTTAACCAGGCGACCTCTGAGACAAACTCCGTCACAGCAGACCAGGAGGGAAGGTTCGCATTCCCCTCGCTTCCACCCGGTGACTACGCTCTGGAAGCCAGCAAAACAGATTTCAAATTGCTGCGCCAGACAGACCTGCATATCTTCGTTGCAGAAACCCTCCGACTTGAACTTCATCTCCAACTTGCCGCAGTCATAGGGAATGTGCAAGTGTCGGCTGAGGCGACGATGATCCGGAGCGACAATTCCGCCCTGGGCCGGGTGACCAACGAGACCGCGGTGAGCGGTCTTCCGCTGGTGACGAGGAACTTCGCTCAATTGGCCAGTCTCTCACCTGGGGTGATCACCGGCGTTTACAACGCAGGGGAGCTCGGATTAGGGGGCACGGCGTTGTCCCAGATCGCCAGCTCAAATGACGGGATATTCGTGCACGGGGCGCGCTCCTATGACAATAACTTCCAGTTAGACGGCATCAGCGTAAACGACGTGCAGGGCAGTGCGGCAGGAAGTGGCGGAATCCCAACCCCTAGCCCCGACAGCATACTGGAGTTCAAGGTCCAGACCGGGCTGTATGATGCGGCGTACGGACGTTATGGCGGCGCCAACGTCAGCCTGATTACAAAAACCGGCAGCAACGCCTTTCATGGCGCGATTTTTGAGTTCCTGAGAAATGAGGCCCTTAACGCCAACGAATTTTTTTTGAACCGGGCCGGCCAACCGCGCCCCGTCCTCAAACAGAACCAGTTTGGTTTTGCCTTTGGCGGACCCATAAAGAAGGACAAGCTCCTCTTCTTTGTTTCGTATCAAGGGACGCGCCAGATTAACGCTGTCGCTGCAGGTCAGTCGAGGACTGCTTGTGCAGCCAGCCTTACTGAGCCGCCGCTAACCAGTGACCGGACGCCCGCCGCCCTTGGCAAAATGTTTGGCGGCATGAGCGGCGCCCAGGGGGGCGCTACTGTCAACTCAGATGGTTCCAACATCAATCCAGTGGCACTGTCTCTCTTGAACCTAAAGCTCTCCACCGGAACGTTCCTGATCCCGACGCCACAAACTGTTGACCCGGCAAAACCACTTGTCGAACAAGGCTTCTCAGTGTTCACGGAACCATGCCATTTCAGCGAAGACCAGTTTTCCACTAACATTGACTATCTCGCCCAGCAGAACAGCAGAATCGCAGTCCGGTTCTTCCTGGCAAATGATGATCAGACCGTCACGTTTCCCGGGAATGGTCTGAATCCGTCAGGCAACATTCCTGGCTTTCCGAGTCCCGGCGATTCTGGCTTTAGAGTGTTCTCTCTTGCCCACTCATATACGTTCCGCAGCACGTGGCTTAACGAAGCGCGAATCGGGTATGTCCGCACGAGGGCCAGCACGGAAGCCAGAGTTCCGTTCAGTTGGTCCGACGTTGGTGTTGCCGAAGGCGAAATGAGCAGAAACAACGACCTCCCCAGTTTGAATATTCTTGGTTCCGTCAGCTTCGCCTCTGGGTTTCCGAGAACAAATACACAAAACAGTTTTGTCTTCAGCGATGGCCTCAGCTTCGTCCGTGGAGCTCACTCCGTCCGATTGGGAGGATCCGTCACCAGATTGCAGGACAATGTCAATCTCGTGGGTCTGGGATCATTCGTACGGTTTCTGAGCTGGCCGGATTTTCTGCTTGGCCTTAGCGCAAGCGGCAACGGTACCGGTTTCAGCAACGTCTTTGCCTCGTTCGATGATTTTGGCCTGACAACCCGTGAGTACCGGGTGTGGGAAGGTGGAGGTTTCGCTCAGGACGACTGGAGAATCAGAAAGTCGCTGACATTGAATATCGGCGTGCGCTACGAGCGCCTCGGCCAATTTGGGGACAGGCTGGGCAGGAACGCAAGCTTCGATATCGGCAAGGCTGATCCCAATCCCCCGCCCGGCGGGAGTGTGGCAGGTTACATAGTGGCTTCCAACTTTCCAGGAGTAACTCCGCCGGGTGTCGTACGCGCGAACAATACGTTCGGGAACGATGGGGTGGGGCAGAACACGGTTGCACCACGAATCGGTTTTGCCTGGCAGGTCCTGCCCAGAACAAGTCGGTTAGTGCTCCGAGGGGGGTACGGCGCGTATTATTCCCGACCGACGGGCCAGGCCTTTTATCAGAACGTACTCGGCGCTCCGTTTTCCGTGTTTCGACTGAATGCCGGAGCGGCAAATGCAAATGCGACTTTTCAGGCGCCTTTCCCGCAGCCATTCCCAACGGAAGACTCCTTTCCTTCCTTTCCCGCGTACTCTCCCACCACCACCACGACTATCTACTCCGTCGCACCCAGCTTCCGGCCTGCCATGATTCAACAGTATTCTTTGAACGTTCAGGCTGAGTTGCATGAGGATTGGCTGTTGGAAGTTGGTTACGTGGGCACTCGCGGCACGCACCTGGTACGTCAACGTTCCCTAAATCAGGCCCTGCCGGCCTCTGCGAGCAATCCAATAAGAGGGGTCACCGAAAACACGGTCGCAAATATTGCGCGGCGCGTTCCCGTTCCCGGAGTACCTCCAGACTCCCTTGTGCTGATGGAGTCCGAGGGAAGCTCCTGGTACAACGGGCTGGAAGCGAGCCTGACGAAACGTTTAAGCCACGGCCTGCAATTCCTCGCTTCCTACACTTTCTCCAAGACCTTGGACACGGACGGCGCCAGCGTCAACCAAACATCATCAGGAAACGCATTGACGCTGGGAGACCAAAACTCTCCCCGACAGCGGTGGGGGCGGGCCAGTTTCGATCGCCCGCATCGACTCATCTTCAGCACAACATGGACGCTCCCCAGTCCGCCCCACGGCCTGCCGCGAACCCTGCTGGGCGGCTGGTCGCTGGCCGCGATCGCAACCATCCAGTCCGGTAGCGCCCTTACCATCGCTGAGACAAATTCCACTAATGTTTTTGGAATCAGCGAAGATCGGGCACAACTAAGCGGTCAATGCACGAAAAGCCAGTTGGTCAGGGGAGGGGCAGTCGAGTCGAAACTGAACAGCTATTTCAACGCATCCTGCTTCACAACTCCGCCCGTCATCGGCGCAGATGGCATTGGGACAGCATTCGGGAACAGCGCGACCGGGATCGTAAACGGCCCCGGACAGGCCAACCTCGATCTCGCGTTTTCAAGAACTGTGGCGGTCAACTGGCCCGTTGAGAAAAGTACCCTTCAATTTCGAGTCGAATTTTATAACGCGCTGAACCATCCGCAATTTGCCGATCCTGATTCCGACTTCGCATCGCCGACTTTCGGTGTCATCAGCAGCACAGCTGTAAGTCCGCGAGTCGGACAGTTGGCATTGAGGTTTGATTTCTAGCAGGATGCTGAAAAACTACTCCTAATCCACAGCCTTGTGTGATAGGAGAAGGTATGCGAGGAGAGATCAGCAGCAGAGTCATATATTCAGTTACTTGTCGCCGGAGGAGCGGGTGCGGAAGGATCATCCGCTGCGCGCGATCCGAACGATGGTGGACGAAGTGCTGAGACAACTATCGCGGCGGTTCGACGCGATGTACGCTGGAGTGGGGCGTCCATCGATCGCGCCGGAAAAGTTGTTGCGGGCACAGTTGCTGCAGATGCTGTATTCGATCCGCAGCGAGCGTTTGTTGATGGAAGAGATGGATTACAACTTGTTGTTCCGTTGGTTTGTGGGACTGAACGCGGACGATGAAGTGTGGGACGCGACGACTTTCACCAAGAATCGCGACCGCTTGCTGAAAGCGGATGTGGCCAAGGAGTTTCTGATGCGGGTGGTGGAGCAAGCGCGGGCGAAGGGTCTGACTTCGGATGAGCATTTCACGGTGGATGGGACGCTGCTGGAAGCGTGGGCGGGTGCGAAGAGTTTTCAACCGAAGGACAAGCCGCCCACGCCTCCGCCGGACGATCCGGGCAATCCGACGGTGAACTTTCACGGGGAGCAGAGGTCGAACCAGACTCATGCATCGAAAACCGATCCCGAGGCTCTGCTGGCGCGCAAAGGCGAGGGCAAGGAGTCGAAGTTGAGTTACAGCGGGAACCTGCTGGTTGAGAACCGCAACGGCCTGATCGTGGACGCAGAAGTGTTTCAGGCCAACGGCACGGCGGAGCGCGATGCGGCGTTGATCATGTTGGAAAAGCTTCCCGGCATCCAACCGCTGACGGTGGGTGGCGACAAAGGGTTCGACACGCGGGATTTCGTGAAAGAGTGCCGGAATCTGCGAGTGACGCCGCATGTGGCACAGAACCTGGGACGGCGGGGTGGTAGCGCGATTGATGGCCGCACGACGCGGCACCGGGCTATGCCCTGAGCCAGAAGAAGAGGAAGCGGATCGAGGAATGCTTCGGCTGGTTGAAGACGATTGCCCTCATGCGCAAGTTGCGGCATCGCGGAGTGTGTACGGTAGATTGGATTTTCACCTTCGCCTGCGCCGCCTACAATCTGGTGCGCATGCGCAATCTGGCTGCAGTTCCCGTGGTGTAAGTCGGGGTCGACGTGTGTCTGGAGCAGTACAGAGTTAGCACCAAAGAGCTCAAGAACGCCGGAAAGCGAACTCTTCGAGATTTTTAACGAGATCAACAGACACAAAACACGCTGCCGATCAGTTTTTCAGCAGCCTGTCCGCGAGTCGGACAGTTGGCATTGAGGTTTGATTTCTAGTGAATTGGGCTGAATGTTCGTGGAAGAGCACCTGGGTACGCTAGCTGAATGGCTGGCAAGAACTCTGGCTTGGGACTCTAATGTAGGAGCTAAAGCCTGTTGGGCTCCTTGTGCCCATTTAAGCTGCTGCTGACAAAACGCTGGCCTTGCATGACCATCTCCACGGCAACCAGCAATTCCCTCCCGGCCTGTACTTTGGCCACGTAACCCCACGCACCCAGACTGAGTGCTTCGCCTACCACATCAGACGCGGATTCCTGAGTCAGGAAGATAATTCTTGCGTTGGGCGCAAGCTTACTGATCTGCCGAGCCGCGTCGAGTCCATTCAGTTCTGGCAGGCCGATATCGAGGAGGATCAAGTCGGGTTGCAGCGCCTCGGCTTGTTGAACAGCTTCTAATCCGTCGCAAGCCTCTCCGATGACGTTCAAATTCTGCCGATCACGGAGCATGGAAGCAACAAATTGACGAAACGGTTCATTATCATCCACCACCAGGATACGCACTTTTCCATCTGCGGTCTTTGTTTTCAATTGGAAACCGCTCTCTGTCTCAATGCTATCAGAAAGGAGACAAAATGCGCCTGATGAGCCGTCGAGGGATTTTTAAATGACGATACCCAACCCTATAGCGAATGGGAACTACTTGTCCATGGCACGAAAGGGGAACGTTTCCGTACTCTGGCGAATGCAGAGGCCGGGCGGGTGAGCGGTGACCCATCGACGAGGAGGGACTGAGAAGAGACCAGTCGATACGCTTAGTTCCGCGGCGTCAGTACTTCTCGGGAATCCAACGATAGTTCCAGTCAGGGGCTTTGTAACCCTTTGGCTTCTGTCGGTTCGGCAATTTGACCTTTTCTTGTGGAATTTTCTTCCATGGCACCACACTAAGCAAATGGGAAATGCAGTTTAATCGGGCCCGCGCTTTGTCGTCGGTTTGGACCACGTTCCACGGAGACTGTGGCGTGTCAGTAGCGGCAAACATTGCGTCTCGGGCTCGCGAATAGTCATACCAGCGACGATGCGATTCCAGGTCCATGGGGCTGAGCTTCCATGTTCGCATTGGATCCTCAATACGCTTGAGGAAGCGCCGGTGCTGCTCCTTCTCGCTAACCTCGAACCAGTACTTGACGAGAATAATTCCGTTGTTATTGATGAGAGACTCAAACCCCGGGCAAAGACGCAGGAAATCTGCGTACTGCTTGTCTGTGCAAAAACCCATCACGTGTTCCACCAGAGCACGGTTGTACCAACTGCGATCAAAGAGAATTATCTCGCCCGCAGCCGGCATATGGACGATGTAGCGCTGGGCATACATTTGTGATTTTTCGCGCTCTGTCGGGGCGGGCAGCGCAACGTGGCGAAAGACGCGCGGGCTTACGCGCTCCATGATGCGGTGAATTACGCCCCCTTTGCCCGCGGCGTCGCGGCCCTCAAACACAACTACGATTTTGGCGCCGGTGGCTTTCACCCATTCCTGCATTTGGACCAGTTTGGTCTGCAGTTTGCGCAGTTCCCGCTCATACTCTTTTCTCTTCAGAGGAACTGTTCCTTGGTCGTTGCCATTCTTCTTTTTTTGCCGGGCACAGCGCCTCCGGTGCAGATGGTGGCTCCTGACAAATCCAGAGCCATGCTCGTAGTTTGCAAGGTGGCCACAGTCGGAGGAACTGGCAGTTCTATCAGCTATTGGTAGTCGCGACGTTACGCGCATTTCTGCGTCCCGTACTTTGGCAGATTGTCTGTCAGTTCTGACAGTTTCTGCGTCCGGCGCCTTGCTCTTAGCATCGTTCAGTACCCGATGTTGGCACATATAGTCGCTACGAATGGGAAACCCGAATACAGGTTTGATTGGCTCACGAGTACGTGATGTGAACCGGAGGACATCGTGAAACGAATCTCACTGCTAGTAGCAACAATCCTGCTTGTGGCGAATGCGGCGATCGCCCAGGACACTCGATACAACTTCGACAAGAACGCCGATTTCTCTAAGTTCAAGACTTATAAATGGGTAGCCCTCAAGGACGCCGCGAAGCCGAATGAACTGATGGACAAGCAGATCATTGCGGCCGTGGATTCAGAACTGGCGACAAAAGGACTTTCCAAAGTCGATGGAGACAATGCTGACCTCTACGTCGGATACCAGGCAGGCATTGGCCAGGAGAAGCAATTCACCTCCTACAATTCGGACTGGGGCTATGGCGGAGGATGGTATGGCGGAGGCTGGTACGGCGGCGCGGGTGGAATGAGTACGACCACCGGACAGACCTCGACAATCTATGTAGGCCAGTTGGCGTTGGACATGTACGATTCGGCAAACCGCGATTTGGCGTGGCGCGGCGTAGTAAGCAAGACCCTCGATCAGAAGGCCAAACCCGAGAAGCAGGAAAAAAACCTGAAAAAGGCCATTGCCAAACTCTTGAAGAATTATCCTCCACCGGTGAAGAAGTAGGCTTTAGTCGAAGGCGAGGGGAAGAATGTAGCGTCTGTTTCCCGTCGCTTTCGACGCCACTGCCGCACCAAATCCCCTGGACCTGCACCCAAGAGGCACTCCGCGCGTCAACCCCGATACAATGCAGTGAAGGCAGGCCTCTCGTCGGGGTTTCCCGAAGAAACACTCGGCGTTTGAATCGATCCTGCAAACAAGGGTTAGCCACTCTCACGAGATCGAGGTCGATTTCTTGCTCGTGGACTTCGTTTGTCCATCACCGGCGGAAATCGGCCTGGTGCTCCCAAGACACTGTTGATTTTGCCAGTATGCAGACTGCGGCACTGCCCGCTAGCCTTTGCTCGTTGATGCGAGGACTGGGCCCGGTTCGAGGTCGCAGCCGGTGGGATAGGCGGACCGTCCACCTGATCGCAATCATATACATATAGATAAGGATTACGGATGCGCGCCCTCAAGTTAGTTCAACACATGAAAGCCAATGGGGATCGCATGTCCGAGGCGTTAATCCAGAAAATCAGGAGCAGCGACCGTTGCAGCGACCTGTTACGCAAGGTCCCTGCCGAGGAACAGAAACTATCCGCGTTGGAAATCTACAGAGACCTGACGGATTGGCTTGGAGTCGAAGCCGACTCACCCTTTAAAAGCCGCTACGTCGACCTTGGAATTCAGCGTGCGCATCAGGGTGTCCCGCTCGACCAGGTGTTTTGGGCTGTATGTATCGCGCGCGAGTATCTCTGGGAGTACATACAGCAAGAGTGCCTGCTGGACGAGCCGGTTGAGTTCTGGGGCGGGGTGATGCTGCTGCGCTCTCTCGACAGGTTTTTTGACCGCACTCTCTACTTCACGGTCGTTGGCTATCAGAAAGCCGTTAAACACGAACTGGCTGCATAAGTGGCGTGGGCACACGGGTAGATCAATGAGAATGGTTGTTTACCAACGACGCGGCGTGGTGCTGCTCCTGCTTTTCACAGTATGTCTGGGACTCAGCACCCATTTCAGCGCGGCTGTAGACACGGAATCGCAACCAGTCGCAGCGAATCCGACGTCAGAGGACGGATCTCCGACTGAAGCAGAGGAACACGGCCTTTCTGCTAAAGCCGTGGAGCTTGCCCGTCCCTTGAACTTTCCAATCACGAATTCCATGGTGGTCAGTTGGATTGTGGCATTGGGTCTAATCACGTTCGCGCAGTTTGCTACGCGGAACATGAAGCCGGTTCCCTCAGGCGCACAAAATTTTATGGAGTGGCTGGTTGGCGGCCTCTACAAGTTTCTGGCCGATATTATCGGCCCCCATTTGGCCGACAGAACGTTCTGGTACTTTGCAACGGTTTTCATCTTCATTCTCTCCGCCAATTGGGTGGGACTGATTCCGGGAGTCGGTTCGATGGGCTGGGGTTATCAGACGGCTCACGGGTTCAAGATCGACCAACCCTTGTTTTCGCGGCGCCAACGCTGACGTGAACATGACCCTGGCCATGGCTCTGGTGTTCTTTGCCTGCTGGATTGTCTGGGCCCTTCGGGAGGTTGGTCCAGTGGGATTTTTCAAGGAGTTGTTCGCGCCCAAGGGTGAAAGCGAAGGCGTGATGAGGCTGCTGATGGTGTTGGTGTTTTTCGCAGCCGGCTGTCTGGAAGTCGTTTCCATTTTATTTCGGCCGGTCTCGCTGAGTTTCCGTCTCTACGGCAACATCTTTGCGGGGGAGAATTTGCTGGAGGCTATGGCCAAGCTGGTCCCTGGTTTTGGATGGCTGGTATCGATTCCCTTTTATTTTTTGGAATTACTCATGGGTTTGGTGCAGGCAATGGTCTTCATGTTGTTAACCGCTGTCTTCACGATGCTGATTTGCCAGCACGAAACCGAGGGACCCGTGCCCGCGAATATTTGATGGACTAATAACGACGACTCGACCGTGTTCAATCGCGGGAGCCACGAGAAAGCAGAGGACAAGACGGTATGAACGGAAGCATTCATGTAGGTCTGGCGGCATTAGGGGCAGCTCTTGGCGTGGGTCTCATTGGTATGAAAGCTTCGGAAGCGGTGGGACGCAATCCTGTGGCTGCCACAAAGGTTCTTGTTCAGTCGATTCTGTCGATTGCATTCGCTGAAGCAATCGTGTTCTACGCTCTGTTCCTGGTTAAGTAGGAAATTTGCTGGGCACGATCCCTCAACGTGAT